>JBMYRH010000027.1:0-75019 GCA_049602155.1 Myxococcota bacterium
CTTCCGAACCAGGGTCGCGAAGCGGCTTTAAATCCTTAGGCCGAATTTTGGACCTTGAAAACAGCACGACGGGAACGGCGTTGACCTCGTCATCATCTCTCTGAAGCCGGCGTTCCGTTGGCTGCTGCAGGAGCCTTCAATGACCTGCCCCCGACGCGTCGTGCCCGGAAGGGCCTATCTGCTCAGAGTTCTTCTCTTGGGGGGACTGGGTCGGGTTTTTGGTAGCGATGGCGCTCCTTGACGCCGCGGCGCAGGGTGATGAGGCCGAGCATCATGACCATCATGAAGCTGCTCGGGAGCCCAGGGCTCTGGGGGACGCTGCAGCTTCGCTAATGATCCGGGGGCGGTTTCGTAGGCACGCTTCAGGTGTCTATTTCTCTTAGGGGCGCCGCTGACAGGCGAGAGTACGCGCCGTGCCGCCCGTGCAGGTCACGGGGTGACTCGTATCCAGGAACGCTCGGGGCGCATTCAACATCGCTTGTATGGGCCATAGAGACCAAGGGCAACAAGCACGTCCCCCCTTTGTCAACCGACACGCCGTTGTGATGGTGCTGGACGCGGGAGGGACGACAAGCAAGGCGGATGTTGGGCGCGGAAACACGTGTCCTGTAACAGCTCGGATTGTCCCGTCCCCAGGTTGTCCCGCCCCTGGGTCGTTGTAAGTCCCTGAAACGACCACATCGAGTTGTCTCCATCGAGACCCGTGACCAGGCAAGAGGCGACACTTCTCATAACCCGACGGTCGTCGGTTCTTGTTCGGCCCCCGCTTCGGGCCAACCTCGGGCCGCTGCCCTGTTCGACTGGCACCCGCCGCCCGAACCGCCTAGATCGGACGCTGAAGTCGCAGGTGACGCGCCGATGACCGCCCTCGTCCTGGGCCCGGTGCCCACGGACACGGGTGCCTCTGAGGGGGGCGGAGGTGCGTCCTCCGGTTCGGGCGGCGGGTGTGCTGGCGCACCGAACGGCCACGCGCCGATGCTGGCCTTGGTCGTCGCCTTACTCGCAGCGGTGCACCTCCGACGCCGCTTGAGTGGATGCGCTCGCAACGCATGGAGGTCGGACTACCGGGCCTGACGTTCGCCTTATGTGCCATGGCTGGGTCGCATCGCACCCCAAGCTGGTGCCGTTGAGTTGCGCCTCACAGCGAGTTGTAGCGTGGCCCTCGGGAGCGATGGGCATCCGCACGGTGAGCGTTGTCTTTCCGCGAAGCGTGTGTCGTTGGCCTCTCGGGTTCGTAATGCTCAGAAGCCCTCGGGGAGGGTCATCTCGAGCGCCTGCATGACGAAGGTCCACTTGTCGGTCGCCTCGTCGATGCGCATCTTGGTGGGCTTGCCTGCGCCGTGTCCGGCTCTGGTCTCGATGCGAATCATCACCGGCGCATCTCCAGCATGGGCGCGCTGGAGTGCGGCCGCGAATTTGAAGCTGTGGGCCGGTACGACGCGGTCGTCATGATCGCCCGTCGTGATGAGCGTCGCGGGGTAGGAGGTGCCTTCCTTGAGGTTGTGGAGCGGCGAGTAGGCACGGAGGACCTTGAACATCTCGGGTTCGTCCGGTGAGCCGTAGTCCGACGTCCAGGCCCAGCCGATGGTGAACTTGTGGAACCTCAGCATGTCCAACACGCCGACGGCCGGGAGGGCCGCTCCAAAGAGTTGAGGGTTTTGGCAGATGGAGGCGGCCACGAGCAGGCCGCCATTGCTCCCGCCGCCGATGGCGAGTTTGCTGGGCTGTGTGTAGCCCTCGCTGACCAGCCAGCGCCCGGCGGCCGCGAAATCGTCGAAGACGTTCTGCTTGTTGGCCAGTCGGCCGGCGTCGTGCCAGGCGGCCCCGTATTCGCCTCCGCCTCGTAGGTTCGCGATGGCCAGCACGCCCCCCATCTCCAACCACACTCTGTTTACGGTCGAGTAGTAGGGGGTCAGCGATATCTTGAAGCCGCCGTATCCGTAGAGATACGTCGGATGTGAGCCATCGAGTTTGATACCCTTCTTGTGCGTCAAAAAGACGGGGATCTTGGTGCCATCGGCGGAGGGGACAAAGACCTGGCTGACCTCATAATCGGAGGCGTTCATGGAGGTGCCCGCGGGGCGCAAGACCGAGCTGGCCCCCGTGGTTACATCGAAGCGATAGATCGTCCCGGGGGTGGTGAATGAGGTGAAGCTGTAGAACGTCTCTGTGTGGCTCTGCTTACCTCCAAAGCCACGGGCGGTCCCAAGGGCCGGCAGCGTCACCTCGGACAGCGCTTTGCCCTCGAGATCATAGATGCGGACGGCTGTGTGAGCGTCTTTGAGGCTGCTGGCGATGAGTCGGTCATTGGCCAGCATCGAGACACCTCGAAGGGTCTCGCGGGACTCCGGGATCACCTCTCTCCAGTGCTCCTTTGCAGGGCGCTCGATGTCGATGGCGATGAGCCGGCTGCGCGGGGCGCTGTGGTCGGTGACGATGTACCAAGTGGTGCCTTTGCTGCCGATGACCGAGTACTGAGCGTCGAAGTCTGTGAGCAGGTCCTGGACCCCGGCCTCTTTGCGGGTCAGATCGATGTAGTACAGGCGGTTCTTTCGCTCGGTGCCGACCCAGTTGTAGATGAGCAGATAGCGGCCGTCGTCGGTGAGGGATGCGCTGAACGCCCACTCCTTCTTGTCGGGGCGCTCATGGACGAGGACGTCCTCTGTCTGCTCGGTCCCGAGCCGGTGGTAGTAGAGCTTCTGATGATAGTTCACCGCCTGGAGGTCTCCCTCCTTGCCGGAGGCTGGATATCGGCTGTACCAGAACCCCTCACCTTGGGCGTCCCAGGTCGCTCCGGAGAATTTCACCCTGCGCAGCTCATCGGGGAGCACGCGCCCGGTCTCGGTGTCGACGACGCGGAAGGTCTTCCAATCCGAGCCGCCATCGCTGGTGGCGTAGGCCACGAGCTTTCCATCTCGACTGGGCCACGTCCCTGAGAGGGCGACTGTCCCGTCCTCTGAGAAGGTGTTGGGGTCGAGGAGGACGCGCCCCTCTCCAGCCGGGTCGACGCCTGTCATGTAGACGCTCTGGGCTTGCAACCCTGTGTTGTAGGACCAGAAGTAGTGCGCTCCGTGCTTGGAGGGCGTCGTGTAGCGGGGGTAGTCCCATAGGGCCGTGAGGCGCTGACGGATGCGCTCCCGATAGGGCGACTGGGAGAGGTGCGCCTCTGTGACCGCGTTCTCGGCTTCGATCCATGCCCTGAGCTCAGGCTCGTCGGAGCTCTCCTCCATCCAGCGGTACGGATCCGCGACCTCGACCCCGTGCAGGGTCTCGACGACGTCTCCTCGCCGCGCATCCGGGTAGGTCGGCGAGGTGAGCTTGGGTGATGTAGTCGCGCAGGCCGCCAGCAAGCTGGCCGCGGTGAGCGCGCAGAGAAAGAGTCGGGGACGTGTGTGACTGTTCATACCCGCCTATCTACCCGTTGCGGCACCGGTTGGAAAGACCTCACGACAGAGTCCCCTCACTGGGCACAGCAGGCCGCGCAGGTTGCCGGGCGGCGAAGGGCGCATTTACCCCCCGGCCGAGAGAGCCGGTCACAGCGTCAGCGTCGACTACTCAAAGCGCATGACCCCATCATCGACGGGGGCGACCGCCAGCTGCTGGCGGTCCGAGGCCAGGTCTTGCGGGTTGCGCCACGGGTAGGCCTCGCCTTGCCTGGGTAGCATCGAGAAGGCGCGCTTGAGGTAGCCAGGGCTGAAGCCCTCGATGAACGGCTTGGCCACCATCTCGCGCTCTGCCGGGCCCAGCGTCGGCGTGCAGCGACTCGCACCACGCTCTCGCATGTGGTTGAGCAACCTGCACACGTACGCTGCGATGAGGTCTGCCCTGAGCGTCCACGAGGCGTTGACGTACCCGAAGACCGTGGCGAGGTTAGGGATCCCGGAGAAGCAGACGCCCTTGTAGGTAAAGGTCTGACTGAAGTCGATCGCCTTCCCATCGACCTCGAAGTCGATCTCACCAAGGACCACCAGCTTAAGCCCGGTCGCGGTCACGACCACATCCGCGGGGACCTCTCGCCCATCTGTGAGCCCGACCCCTTGCGCCGTGAAGTGACTCACCTCGCCGGTCACGATCGAGGCATTACCCGCGCGTATGGCAGCGTAGAAGTCGCCATCCGGAGAGAGACACAGTCGCTCATCCCATGGGTCGTATGCGGGGGTGAGGTGTGTCTCTAGGTCGAAGTCAGGTCCGAGCGCCTTCCTTGCGCGGCGAAGGAGCCAGCGGCGGACCAGGTGCGGTCGAATGCGCGTCTGTTTGTAGGCCCACTGCTGCATCTTGATGTTCTTCGCGCGCGCTAATCGGTAGGCCAGCATCTCGGGCAACACGGCGCGCAAGAGGTTGGCCAGGTGGTCCTTCGCTGGCCAGTTGAGGATGTAGCTCGGAGAGCGCTGCACCATCGTCACATGCCCTGCGTCAGGCGCCATGGCGGGGAGGAGCGTCACCGCTGTGGCGCCTGAGCCGACGATGACGACCCGCTGCCCTGTGTAGTCGAGGTCCTCGGGCCAGGCCTGCGGGTGGATGACGGGGCCATCGAAGCGCTCACGCCCCGCGAACTCCGGCGTATGTCCGCCCTTGTAGGAGTAGTAGCCCGCGCACATCATCAAGAACTGGCATGTCCAGCGCTCGCGCGCGTCTCCGTGGGCGACCTCGAGGGTCCACATCCCCTCTGCGGTCGACCACGACGCGCGCAGGACGCGACGGTTAAAGCGGATCTTGTCCGTGATGCCATGCTCGCCCGCCGTCTCCTGAAGGTAGCTCAGGATAGACGCCCCGTCTGAGATGGCGCGGCGCTCAGTCCAGGGTTTAAAGCCATAGCCCATGGTGTGCATGTCGCTGTCCGAGCGGATGCCTGGGTAACGGAAGAGGTCCCACGTCCCGCCGAGCTGCTCACGGCCCTCGAGGATGAGGTAGCTGCGGTCCGGGCACTCCGTCTGCAGGTGATAGGCCGCCCCGATACCGCTCAGGCCTGCTCCCACGATGAGCACGTCGACATGCTGCTGGTTGATGACCACGCTCCTCTTTGACGTCAGCGGCGCCCATTACACGCTACGTCGCCCTCTGCGACAAACCAAAGCTTGTGCGTCGACGTCTCACTCACCTCGCAGAGGCTTGCAACGAGCCCGGCTCCCCGAAGAGCCTGACCTCGGGCCATACCATTCAGCTCGCGCAGAGCGGCACGAAGGGGCTCCACGCCGCCTTAGCAGGGACAGAGTTCGGGTGCGTGCCTACCTCTCGCGACCACCCTGCACGGGCCTCGAACGCATCGCGCCACACCCTGTGCAGTGGTAGAGTCACGTTACGCTTGGTAGGTGCTTATCGCGTCGCTGTCTGGGCGCCAGGGTTCCTGCCTCAAGGGTTGTTTTTCCGAGGGGTTCACCGAGGACACACAGTGATTCGCCCGTTTTACCTGTACGCCATCCTGAGGAACCTGCGCTTCTTCGAGGCCTTCTTCGTCCTCTTCCTCTTGTTGGACTTGGAGCTGTCTTACACGCTGATCGGGGTGGTCCTCGCCTACGAGAAGCTCCTGATGGGCCTCTGTGAGGTCCCGCTGGCCGTCATTGCAGACCGCTTGGGTCGCCGCCGTGCGCTGATGACGAGCTTCGCGCTCGCCTCGGTGGCCTTCGCGATCTTTGGGCTCAGCGCCGAGTCGAGCGCGGCGACGGCGCTGGTCTTTGTGGGGCAAACCATCTACGGCGTCGGCGAGTCCCTGAGGACCGGGACCCATAAGGCCATCGTCTTGGATTGGCTCTCGAGCCAGGGCTTGAGTCATCGCCGCGTCGAGGTGCTGGGGAAGATGCGCTTCTTCTCCAAGACCTCGGCGGGGGTGGCGGCGCTCGTCGCGGGGCTCTTGGTCTGGTCCACTGGTCAGGTGTCGGCGCTCTTCTGGGCTGCCATCGTCCCGACCCTGATGGGCGTCTTGCTCCTGTCGCGATATCCGGCGACAGCCGAAGGTGAGCTTGAGCGCGCCCGCAAAGGGGAGGGTAGGGAAGGGGCGCCCCCGTTAAGAGAGGCCCTCAGCAGGGGAGGCGTCTGGGCGCTCATCGTGCCCTCGTTGCTCTTCGAGAGCCAGATCAAGCTCGCCATCGCCTATCTACAGCCCGCGCTCGCTGAGGGCAGCACGGCGCTTGGACTCGAGGTCCTCGGCGGGTTGGGTGCCTTGGTGGTCGGAGGCTATATGGCCCTGAGCGGGGCCCTCGCCGGGAGCGCGTCGCTTATCTCTACTCGCATACTTACAATGTTCGGTGGGGCCCCAAAGGCGCTGCTGAACCTCCACCTCGCGGCGGCGGTCGTCGTCACCATCGCGTGTGTGGGCTTTTACGCCGAGCAGGCCTGGCTGGGGCTCGTGTTGATGGCAGGGTTGGCGGCGCTCCAGAATGCCCGGCGGCCTATCTTCGTGACAGCTATCGACGACGAGATGGCCCCTCATTACCGCGCAACCACCCTGTCCGTTGAGAGTCAGGGGAGGAGCTGGCTCTACGCGGGGACATCCATCGCCGTCGGGTGGGCTGCAGATACCTGGAGCCTCGCGGGGGCCTTTGCGCTGATGGCGCTGCTGCTCTGGGGAGCGGTCTTGACGGGGCGCCGCTGAGCACACTCAGCCCTGTAAGCGCTCTCCAACTACAGTCTCGCTAGGCAATGCGAGTTCGTGCGGCTTGTGCGGTCTGAGAGGCCGCGCCATTGCTCCAACCAGGTTGAACGTCGCTCCGTCCCCGTGCGCACCAGGCTCAGAGAAGCGGGCCTATGTCCAAGGTCTGTCCGTCCCGCTGGATCCGTGAGCCGTCACCGCTGGTGACGATATCCTGCGCAGGCGAGAACGCCAGATGGAGCGCGGGGGCATCGGGCCAAGACTGAACCGTCGAGACCTTCAGGGTCAGGGTCACCGAGGCGCCATCGTCGACGCGGGTCAACTCCTCCTCGAGCGTGCCGAACATGATCCGGTTGTCGACCACTGTCCCCTCGATCAAAGCGCCATCCTCTACCTGAAGGTGCACGGCGCTCACCATCGACGCGAGCCCCGCGCCGCCGTCCGTGAAGTGGCCAATCGGCTGCTGAGGACCGGCGAAGAAGTAGAGGCGCTCGATGATGGTGTCGAGACCGTCTGCGCCAGCATCGGTGATGTCGAAGGCCGCCACATCGACCTGCTCCCAACAGAGCGCCAATGCCTCAGGTGCATCGAAGTCGGGGGTAGGGGTCACTGTCGTATCCGCAGCGACGTCGGCTGCCAAATCCACCGATTGTGTGTAGGCCAAGAACATGTCCTCTCCTGGGAGGGGGCCGTCAGATTCAGCCCCGAAGATGACGTAGGCCGTGTTGGTGTGTGGCGACAGCCCCACGCGCTCCACGTTGTGCCCCCATTGCGTCCCGATATTCCCAGGGATGCGAGCGACCGGGATCGGCGCGGACCATGCCCCTCCGCTGTTGTGGACGTACTCTAAGAGCAAGCCCTGCTCCCCACCGCCCGGCACATCTTCTTTCACCCAAACGACGTGCGCCGAGCCGTTCTCAGCGACCGCCAAGCTCGGGAGGTGCTCATTAACGTCCGTCGAGGCCTCGATGGCGACCGGCTCTGACCAAGTGCCCGCTACATTGTGGGTGTAGTAGATCAAGGCGTCGTGACCATCAAAGGCCACATGGAGATTCTCCTCTGCGTCCAGCGCCATGCTCGGTGCGGTGGCGCCTGAGGCAATCGACTCGATCTTGGTGGGGTAGGACCACTGCGATTCACCCTTGTTCTTCTGGGTGTGGAAGATGTGCTGCTTGGTCTCGCCCAAGGTGTAGAGGCCGATCACGAAGTGCAGGTCGTCACCCTGGGTCATCGCGGTCCAGAAGGCGTCGAACTTGTCGTTATACAGGCAGGTCTCCCCACCACAGGTAGAGGCCGCGTGACCACAGGCCGAGCCGTCAGATGGGCAGTAGCCAGCGCTCTGTGAGCAGATCCCGCCTGTGCACTCCGAGCTCTCCAAGCAGGCGCTGCCCTCATCTTCCCCGTTTTGGCAGACGCCTTCAGCGAGCAGCTCCTCGGGGAGCACTGGTTGGTTGAGGAGCTTGAGGTAGACGTTGGAGCCCGGGATGGCTTGCTGACCGCTGTCAGACTCGAGGAAGTAGCGCACTTTGTAGTTGGTGCCGACCTCGATGCGCTGCTCGTGAGAGTGCGCATCAAGGTTGCCGTTAAACCCGCCAACGGGGTTGTTGGAGACGTGGCCATACCAATCGGAAGCGGTGCGCCCCGCGGCGTGGGCGTAGGCCAAACGGTCGGTGGCGACGATAGGGTAGACCAACGGCCCCTCGAAGGTGCGGCGCCAGTTCGCCAGCGCAGCACCTTGGTTGGTCGCGTAGGCCCCACTGGGGGTGCCTTCGATCGCTTGCCCAGCCCATGCGATGTGCAGGTAGCCGAGCGCATCCATACGCAGGCTTGGCATGTAGGTGGCGCCACCGAGTCCGTACCGGACGATTGACCATTGGACCGTGGGATCTCCGCCGGAGAGCGCACAATCCACGCCGTAACTGCCTGGCTCGCAATGGCAGGTGTACGAGCGGAGATGGTTCTCACAGGTCGCCCCGTTTGCGCAGGGGGACGACGCACAATAGTCAGTGAGGCTCGGGGGGGTGACGTCAGGCTTGGGCGCCTCCGAAGGCGTGCACCAGAATGCCTCGTCGCTCGTGTCCGCTTCGGTGCTCGTGTCCGCTTCGGTGCTCGTGTCTGCCTCGTCGCTCGTGTCCGCTTCGGTGCTTGTGTCCGCCTCGTCGCTCGTGTCCGCTTCGGTGCTTGTGTCCGCCTCGGTGCTCGTGTCCGTCTCGGTGCTCGTGTCCGCCTCGGTGCCTGCGTCCGCCTCGGTGCTCGTGTCTGCCTCGTCGCTCGTGTCCGCTCCAGCGCTTGTGTCTGCCTCGGTGCTTGCGCCCGAGTCAGTCTCCGCGACGGTGTCCATCACTGTGACGGTGTCTGGTGCTGAACTCGAGTCGATGGGCGTGGTCGAGTCCGAGGTCGCGCTCGCAGGAGGTGAGGGCTCAGTTGGTCCACACCCAACGACGAAGGCCGTGATGAGGAAGGTTGTCGCAAGGTTCCGCACGGTCACTCTCCCCTGGTCCATGACTGAGACCTCTCTAATACGGACGAAATCGACAAGGGTCAAAAGCGCAGGTGAGTCTGGAGCTTGGCCCACCCTCCCATCGGCCGGTGCATGCGCGTGAATTACGCCCCGATGAGGGCCGGCAAGGCTTCGCGGAGCGGTCTTGACGAGGCGGCGCGGAGCGCCCATCTCCCCGCTTTGAGCGTTGAAACGATCACATGACTTGTGGGGTGTCGAGGGCAGCCCGATTGCCTCATGCTGCTTGGTGAGGTGACTGGCCTGGAGCTTCGTCTCATCCGGAGGATGTGGTGCTGCGTGGCTGTCTGGTATTGGCAGCGAAAGCATGGAGTGCTTCCATCGCGGCTCGGGTGGCGCGACGAAGTTGACAGTCCGCATGACGCTTTAGACGGAGAGCTTTGAACGTTGTATCTCCTCTTTTGAATCGAAACCCTCAATAAAAATGGCCCTCATCGGCGCCCTTGGCGTGGTGGCAGTGGGTTGCCACACGCAGCCCACAGAGGCTGACAACGTCATGTGGGACGCTGAGGTCGGTGTGGACTCACCATCGATCGATGTGGCCGTGATGACCGACGCGGTCGCGGTGACCGACGCGGTCATGGCGGATTCCGCATCGTCAGATGGGGACGCCGACATTGATTGGGGCCTGGAGGTCGAAGCGCTCTCATCCACCTGCCCAGAGCCACCTCCCACACCGGTCTCGCCCCTGGTGATGCTAGGGAGAATTGACGTCCAGAAGGACCCGATGGGGATCGTCACCACCCACATCATCGACGTCGATCGAGACCCTACCAATGGGCGCTATTACGCTGTGGGTTTAGGGGGGGGCATGGTCTTTGAGGACACGGGTGAAGCCCCCGATCTCCTCGGGATGATCTCGGTCACTGGGGTGAGTGAGCTGACTCGCCTCGCGGCGCTGGGCGATGGCTTCGTGGCAGTGACCCACCGGGACCTTGGTTTGGTCATTATGGACGCCACAGCGCCCTCCGAACCGAGGGTCGAGACGCTCCTCTCTTACGACAATGCCTCTGGTATGGCCGTGGGCGAGAGCCACCTCTACCTTCTTCTGCACTCCGGTGAGCTGGTGACGCTCGATATTACCGACCCAAGCGCTCCGGTGGAGGTCAGTCGAGTCGAGGGCCTCGGGAACCCTTGGAAGCTGGCCATCGCTGGGGATCGCGCTTACGTGGCTGACAACACGTATGGGCTGGTCGTCGTCAACTTAGAGCAACCGGAGGCGCCGACGTTGGGTGCGTCTGTCGCGACCGCAGGGAGTGCCCAGGACATCGACCTCCATGAGGGGTACGCTTACATCGCGAACGGGTCGAACGGCGTCCAAGTCTTCTCCTTGAGTGTCGCTGACAAACCCATGTCGGTCTCCATCAAGGAGATCGGAGGGATGGCGGTCAGCGTCTCGATCGACTCCTCTGTGCTCTGGGTGACCAACCAGAAGTCCGTGGTGGCCATGGACGTGACTGAGCCGAGCGCCCCCTTCGTCCTTGATTATCTCGCGACGGAAGAGTGGGCCATGCATGTCTTCGCCGAGGGGAGTGATGCGATGGTCGGCGCGTGGGGCTGGATGGAGCGTTACACGGTGGACGCTTCGACGGTGACCCCTGTGGCAGAGACCTCCGTCGCAGCCCTCTCCGTGGCGCAAGGCGAGAGTCAGGTTCAGCTGCAGTTAATCAACCGTGGAGGCGCTGAGCTCATTTTAGAGGGCATGGCCGTGGATGACCTGCGCTTCACCCCCTCGTATGACGCTCGCTACCTTGCTTCAGGTGAGGAGGCGACGATTCAACTCTCGTTCCAGGGGGACGGCGCTGAGGTGGAGGCAGAGCTCTGCCTGGTGACAAACTCTCCAGGGCACCCCGTCTTGAAGATCCCCATCACCTCAACGACGTCAGGGGCGAGCCTGGCGTTGGGTGATCAGGCTCCGGCCTTCTCGCTCTACGACACCTCTGGGACGCTCCACAGCCTCTCGGACCACCTGGGTCAGCCTGTGCTGCTCGTCTACTTCGCCACCTGGTGACCGGTGTGCCCGGCCGAGGTCTCGGACGTTGAGGTGTCTATTTGGGAAACATATCGGGAGGAGGGGCTCGTTGTCTGGGCGATTGCTGCCTACGACGATGCTGAGACGGTGTCCGCCTTCAAAGAGCAGATGGGGCTGACCTTCCCGGTGCTCTTGGACCCCGGAGGAGCGGTGCACGGCCAGTACAGTCAGAGCACCGCCTTCCTCAACACGGTTTATCCTCAGGATTGGGTCATAGGTACCGACGGCACGGTGATCTATTTCAGCAACGCCTACGACGTTGAGGCGCTGAAGGCAGTTATCGAGACCGAGCTCTGACACCAAGGCCAGGGCAGCGCTCCGAACGTGGATGTTCCGATCTAAGCGCTGGTGGCCCCATGGGTGGAGCTGGCCTGCGTTTAAATGTGCGACTGCGCGGCTCTCTGTCCCGACTTGTTCTTCGGGGAGGTGTTCGTTTTTCTGAGTCGTCGGTATACTCCGACGTCTTGGAGGTGAGGGATGAACCGAGCGTGTCTCTTTGTCGTAATGCAGGCCATGATCCTCTGTGGCTGTGGGGGCGAAGAGGTGACCCCGGCCGACACCATCCCAGGACCCGACACGGTCAGCAGCGCGGACGGTCAAACGACTGCGCAGGACACCGCGGTAGAGGCCGACATGACGTCAGAACCTGACGTCGCCACAGAGCCTGACGTCGCCGCAGAGCCTGACGTCGCCGCAGAGCCTGACGTCGCCGTAGAGCCTGATATCGCCTCAGAGCCGGACACTGCGTGCATCCCTGACTGTGGTGCCAACGCCTGTGGTGACGATGGCTGCGGCGGCAGCTGCGGCGAATGTGAGCAAGGCTCGGTCTGTGACGATGTGGGTCAGTGCGGGTGCCCCGAGGGTCAAATCGCCCGTTGTGACCTCGCGCTCGTGTACGACGAAGGTGAGGGCGTCACGCCGACCCTCGCGGAGTGCGTGGACGCCTCGCTCCTAGGGGACGGCACCTGCGAGGTTGAGCTCTCGTGTCACGAGGGAGATGGCGGTGACTGCTGCCCTGGCCAAGTGGACGCCGGCTGGCTCCATAGCTGCTTCGTGCAGACCCTAGAGGTCTCGAGCGAGACCCCAGCAGCGCAGGCTGCATGCGACTTCCCACCGGGCGCCACGATCCGTGCATGCGACGGCGAGGCATGCCTCCCCCTCGATACCTGGGGTGATGGCGTCTGTGAACAGGCAATGAACTGTCTGGGCCTTCAGCACGACAGGCAGGACTGCAAGACCTATTGCAAAGGTGAACCCCACGAGACGAACCCTGCCAAGGGCATGTGTATTACGCAGTGTGTCCTCGAGGGTAAAGACCCCTGGGCCTGTTGGATCGACGAGGGCGAATGTACTGGCTTCGACAATGAGCACGGGACCTGCGCTCCGAGTGGTGCGCTCATGAGCTGTGACGGTATCGAGCTGTGCCCTGACGGTCAGACGTGTGGTTACGAGGACGTCGATGATACGCCTGACGCACTGTGCGTGGGGGTCTGTGGAGATGGCCTATGCTCGGGATGGGCCGAGTGGCAGAGCGGTTCCCAGTCGCTCGGAGTGCCCCCCTGCCTCGAAGACTGCGACCCCTGTGCTGAGCCCGATGACCCCACGTATATTCAGGACGCCGCCTGGTCAGTGAGCTGTGCTGATGAGTGCGTGAATACGTCGGCACTCCTCGGTAACGGTGCATGCGATGACAGCTTGAACTGTGCCGAGCTGGCCTTTGACGGAGGCGATTGCGAGCCACCAACCCTCAGCCTGGCCGAGCAGATCCAAGCCCTGCTGGTCGATGAGCTTGGGCTTGAGCAGCTCACGAACTCGGTCGACGTGACCGAGATTGAGCTGCAGGGCGCCAGCTATCCTGGCCCCACGGACTTCATGACCGCGTTGGCGGCCGCCATGACCAGCTTCCTCACGGATGACGACGACCTAGAGAGCCCCTTGGGCATCGCGAGCTTCGTCGCCGAGGCTACCTGGGAGCCCGATAACCCTGAAGGCCAGACCTTCGCCGAGGCGACCCTGGCTGCGCTCATCGAGCACCTCAATCGCCCGACAGCGTCCATCTCGCTGGTACCTATCGGCCAGACGGCCGAGCACGGCGAGAGTGTCGTCGACAACTGGGTCTTCTTCCTGACTATCGACGAGCTGAGTGACCACCTCTACTGGGCCATCGTCGATCGGCAGGGGGTGAACGGCACATACAACTACGGCTTCAACTGAGCGTACGTGGTCCGGGCATTGGCGGGAGGGCTTGTCCGTCACGATGAGCCGATGTGACGGGCTATCGTTGAGACACGCTCGGCAAAGGCGAAGGAAGGTCGCGGGAGGGGGCTCCCCCCTGCCGCGCTCTCTTGGCTTGAGTCGAAGCCTCAAGAGTGACGCTACAGGGGCGGTTCAACGCTTTCGATGACTCTGACTCTCGACCAGCTCTAGGAGCCTCTTCAGACGCACGGGTTTGCTCTCGTGGAGGTCCGCACCGGCCGCCAGGCAGCGCTCCTTGTCCTCCCCCATCGCATACGAGGTCAACGCGACAATAAACAAGTCACGGGTGTGTGGGTCGGCGCGCAACCGCCTCGTGGCCTCTAGGCCGTCCATGACTGGCATCTGAACATCCATGAAGATGATGTCAGGTAGCAGCTGAGCCATCTCGATCCCTTCGAGGCCGTTCGTCCCCACCTTGACGTTGTGGCCCTTCTTCACGAGGAAGTCGTAGACGTGCGATATGTTACCCGGTGTATCGTCAACGAGGAGCACGTCGAGACCAGATGTGGCTGGAGTCGTCGCTTCGTCACCATGCGCGCCTGAGCCTAGGGCAGCGTCGATGCTGTGTGCGTCAACCGCTCCGGGTGCTGTGATCGACGTCTCATGAGCTTGAGGGTCGGCTGATGGCATCACAGTGGGTAAGAGCAGCGTAAAGCAGCTCCCCTTTCCTGGCTCGCTCTCATACTCGATGCGCCCGCCCAAGACGGTTACGAGCCTCCTGGTGAGGTGCAAGCCCAGCCCGGTCCCCGCGGGCTTTGTGGACAGGCCGCTGTCGATTCGTGAGAACGCGCCGAAGAGCTTGGGCTGATCCTCTGGCGCGATACCGACGCCTGTATCGGTGACCGATATCGCGACCTCGGCCCCCCGGTTTTCGAGCGACACGCTGACTCTCCCACCCTCGGGGGTGAACTTCACGGCGTTACTCAAGAGGTTCAGCACCATCTGCCGGATATAGCGCACGTCGCTGGAGATCTCGTCGGCCTCGCCGTCCATCGAGAGCCCAAGCCTGATCCCCCCACGTCGAGCGCTGGTCCGCATCACCTGGACACACTCGCTGCAGAGGTCCGCGAGCGACATCTGAGCGATCACCGGGTCCAGGGCACCGGCCTCGATTTTAGAGAGGTCAAGTAAGTCGTTCACGAGCGCTAAAAGGTGGTGTCCAGAGACCTCTATGTTGCTCAGCGCCTCTCTTTGCATTTGGGTCAAGGGGCCGTAGACGGCCTCTTGGAGCGCCTCACCCGTACCCAAAATAGCGTTCAGCGGCGTCCTGAGCTCATGGCTCATGGTCGCCAGGAAGTTTTGCTTGGCGGCGCTCGCGTGGCGCGCCTCTTCATAGAGGCTCTCAAAGGTGCTGTTCAGCTTGGCCGAGAACCCATCGGCGAGCCTATACATCGACTGCACGTAGACGTCGTCGATCTCGACCAAGATCCTGAAGAGCTGCTCCTGCGGGACCTGTTCACGGAGAAGTTGAGAGTGGGTGGCCCGTCGGAAAGAGAAAAAACCGCGCTGTGGCGTCGAGACGTGGAACAGCATCTTCCCGCGGATCTCGATGACGACACCGATAAACGTGGTGAGCGGCTCGGGGTTGTCATCCAAGAGCGCAGAGAGGTAGCTGTCGAAGACGCCGCGGATGAGTTTGCGAGTCTGAGCGGTCGGTTCAGGTCCGGAGAGGTCAGCTGAAGCGTCATGGGTCCATTTGGACGCCTCTTCCTCCATCGCTTCTCTGGAGTGATCCATCAGAGCACGCAGCAGCGCTACATCATCAGCCCGCACCTTGAGTCCTTAGCCACCCAACGACAGGAAAGAGAGGACTTGCTGGGTGGCCTCTGCACACTGTTCTACCTGCACGTAGTGCCCGGCTCCAGCAACATCTGTTAAGCGTGCGTTCGGGATGAGGTCGGCGACGGCTTGTTGAAGGAAATCGCGCGGCAAAAACGGGTCCTCACTCGCGACCACCAAGGTCCTCGCTTGGGTCGCTGAGAGTCGGTCTGAAAAGCCCCCTGCGGTCCAGGCCGCGAGGCCGCCGAGCAGGCACGCACTCGAGATGGGCACGGCCGTATCGACAAGCACAGCTTTGTCATCGTCTGACAGGTTGACGGTCGCGATCGAGAGGATCGTCGCGAGCGCCTCGGCGTTACCTGGCGCACTTTGAAAGAGCCCGAGCGCGTCGTCTGGCAGGGGCAACCCCGATGCGGGCACTGGGCAAAGCAAGACCTGTGCCTCTACTTTCTCAGGGGCCTCAAGTGAGAGCAGTTGGGCGATTTGGCCGCCCATGCTGTGACCTACGATTGCGCAGCGCTCGACACCAAGGTGCGTCAGCAGACACACCATATCCGACGTGTAGGTCGCCAGGCTGTAGTCCGTTTGACTCTCAGAGGAGGCACCGACGCCGCGAAGGTCCGGTAAGATGACCCGATAGCCAGCCTCGACCATCCGTGTCGCCATACCCTCGTAGACAACGCTGCTTGTCATCCAACCGTGGATGAGCAGCACGTCCTTGTCGCCCTCACCGAGGATGCGAAAGGCGAGCGATGTGCCGTCTGTGGCGATGTATGTCCCTGTCATGACAGTCCTCCTCGGCGCTTCAAGCCGGACGCGCATCGCCTGCCGACCGTGAGAGTCCGCAATGCTGCACGATTCTGAGCTCAAGACTTGGAACCTCCGTGCCCAAGTGGGCACAGACGCTAACACTCGACCTTTGCACCTGCGAACACAAGGGCGAAGCGACGTGCAGTGGTCCGCCTCTGAGCTTCATGCAGACGGGCTGCTGCTCGGAAGAACAGCGACGCTTAGGACTGCCCGATATCATTCACCTCGTGTGAATCACCGACTTCAATCGCGAAAGACAATCATGCAAAATGAACCACTGGGAGGCGATCTTGTAGCGGCGGGGCTGGTTTGGCCCAGAGGAGCCTCCTGGGATCACAGCATGTGGCATGGGCAGACGCTGAGGGTCATTCGAGGGCATGCAGTTCGTGCGTTCCTCTTCCTGGGCTCCCATGACGCTGTCTTGAGAGCGAACTTAGACAGGCGCCACCCTGGCAGGAAGAGCTCCCAACGCTCAACGCCTTGAAGCCAGTTGCCTGAGGCCGAGTCACCGCCCGACAGGGCGACGCTGCGGTGTCCCAGCGGAGGACTGTTGACCGCGACCTCGCTCGGTCACTCACTTGTGACGCCGACTTCGCGTTATTCGAAGAGAGTTCTGGCAGGGCGGAAGCCAACGACATCGTTACGGTGGTCAGGGGTGTCTCCACCTCGGACTGCTGCCCGACAGTAACGCGCCGAGAAATACCAACTGGCCCCACGGTATAGCCGGATCGTGCCATCAGACGGGCCTGTGGGGTCGACCATCGGGTCGCTGGCGTACATGCCTCTCCAATCCCAGGTCCACTCCCAGACATTGCCGAGCATATCGTATAGCCCCCACGGGTTTGGGGCCTTCTCTGCCACTGGGTGGCTCTTCCCGTCGCTGTTTTCCTGGTACCAGGCGATGGGCTCAAGCGCAGACGAGGCGCCAAAGCAGTCTTCTCCGTCGATATCGCGGTTGTAGGTGCCCTCCGTGGTCCCGGCGCGAGCGGCGTACTCCCATTCGGCTTCTGTGGGCAAACGATAGCCTTCGCACGCATAGACGTCGCCGTCAGGCGCCGTGACCGTGACGGTCGAGCACTCCATACCGTGGCCCGGGCTCTTGTCGTTGCACCCCTTCAGCGCATAGCACGCTTCGAGTCCCAAGATTTCGCTGCGCGCATTGCAATACGCCAGAGCTTCGTACCAGTTGAGATACTCCGCGGGGCAACGCGCACAGTCAGGGTTCTTCTGCGACGGATTGGTGCCCATCAGCGCTTCCCATTCGCCGAGCGTTACCTCTGTCGGCTTGAGCTCAAAGGAATGGGTGAGCGTCACCTCATGCTGAGTTTCATCATCGAAACGGCACGGCTCATCTTCCGGAGAGCCCATCATGAAGGTCCCTGACGGGATGACGACGTACTCCCTCTGGACAAGCAACGGCGCATCGTCCCCACACACGCATGACTCAGACCAATCGCCACCGCTATTGCAGCTTTGCTGCCCGAGCCTGCCATTGGCGCAAAGGCACACCTTTTCATCGCCCGGGAGGCACTCCAATACGTCATCAGAGCACCCTGTAACCAGCAGGGTGCATATCAGCGCCATCGCCACCTTAGTGTGTCGTGTCAGTATCACGAGGGACCTCCTCTTTAAGCTCGGTACTTCAGCATGGTAGTTGATGAGAGCAGCGTTTAACCACACCGCCGCCTAGCTCTCCTGCGAGAGGCCCGTACCCCATCATGAGTGGGCACCAGTAGACACTGGGCATCGTCGGTCTCTTCAGGTCGTCCGCGTCGCCCGGCCAACCTCGCCCGGCCAACCTCGCTCGACAACACGGGGTCCCGCCTCGGAGTCACCGCCTCGGTTGCGTGGTCCGCATCCCTGGTGCGATGCCTCTCCTGCTCACTCGCACGCCACACCGGTGTCTCGCCACGCGAGGACCTCGGTTGGTGCGTCGATATACCCGTAGAAGCGGGCCATCCAATATTGCTCGGCGTAGTCGGTGCCGGGAGACTGAGTGGTGCCCGGCCCGTTTTGGCCGATCTTAAAGGGGTTGCGTTGCCAGGCGTAATCTCCCCAGTAGCGAATCGGCCCTGGGAGCGGCCCTGAAGCCATGGCGCGGGTACACAGCCCGTCGGCCATGACGCACTCGGAGCTCGCGCCGGTGCACTCAAAGCTGATGCTGGGCTCGTCGACGACGGCACCGAAGACCGTGAGCGGTATCTCACAGAGCGCACGCTCTCCTTCGGTGGGGCACTGCGGCGTGATGTGTGCTGGCATCTGGGCGACAATCTCGTCAAAGCTCCGGGTGTAGGTCCTGCGCGGGTCCTCTAGGACGCCACCATTACCGCCGAAGCGCGCCAGCTCTTCGAGGGCGTAGGTCAGCGCCGTCTGTCGCTCTTCGCCGCCGAGCGCCTCGGAGACCGCCCCCGCGAACATGAGGAACACGTTGACGTTACCATCGTTGGCGGTCTCTTTGGCGTACATCTCATCGCGGAAGACCTCCTGCATGAGCGTATCCATCGGGGACGCTGCCAGCATGTTGTTGAAGGCCCAGAGCGGACCTGCGGTGATGTTGGTGCCGTAGAATTTTCGGCAGTAGCGTGGGCTGACAAATGCGCTCATCACCTCGGCGACGCGATCTGTCTTGATGTTGCCGACGAGCTCGTCCTCGAGGAAGGTCATGTAGTGATCGTCGCCCGTAAACGCGTAGGCCATGGCGTTCAGGTGCATCATATGAACCGCGTCGCCTCCTCGGACGCTAGGGATGTAGAAGTGGTTGATTTGGTTCGGCCGGTTCTCCTCACGGTCGATGTCCTGAACCAGCTCGAGCAGGTCGAAGATGAAGGTGTCATCGGTGGCGTCGATGACTCGCCAGGGCACGTCGTCGATGGGGTCCCCGCATTCCCGGTCGTACGAGGCCTCGTTGGCTGTGTTGATCTGGGGGTGGACGTACATGACCACGCGGTCCAGGTCCTCGAAGCCCATATCCCCCTCGTCGAGGGACAAGTTCTCACCGCCGCCGAAGAGCGCCAAAAAGGCGTCCTGAGCCTCTGTGTTCTGCTGCAGGTTGATGAGCTCGATACGGCGCAGGGCGTTCAAGTAGCAGACCATGTGGTAGGCGATGCGCTCTTTGAGTTCATCGTCCCGCAGCAGGCCGTAGACCATGGGGAACGCCACCATTGGGCCGTTGTATTGATCGATGGACGGGTCGCCAGACCAACGCGGCACCCCTTGCCCTGGCTCGAAGTAGTGGTCGGGTAAAAAGCCGAGTGACTCGGGATCCTCGATGTCGCGATGGTCCGGGTCCTCCTCGGTGCTGTGGCGGTAGATGTGCTCGGGGTTGGCTGGGGTGCCCGGCTCGACGAGGAGGTAGTGATAGCGCGCGAGGTAGCCGGGGATCCGCGTGACCTCGAAGAAGCGCAGCATCACGCGAGTCTTCTCCTCCATGCGCTGGTAATCGGCCTCGGTGCCAGTGTGCAGGTAGCGGAGGATGTAGGCGTTGAGCGCTGTCCCTGTCCAAATGGCTGAGTCGCCGGCGCCACCCCACCCGGCGAACTTGGTCGGATCGGTCCAGACTTCCTCGGCGGTGCCAGGCGCCATGACCTCGGTGAACTTACGCTCTGCGGTCTGCCCGTCTGGCGAGGCGAAGAGGTCGTACCAACGGTCATAGGCGTACGCGCGGCTCAACATCGCCTCCGGTGTGTCGTTGAACGCCCCCGCCGAGACGTCGTAGACATCGCAGCGCCGGGTGGTGCCCCCTGCACTGCAGGCCTCTTCGCGAAACACTGCGCAGCTCTCGACGTCGCTCGCGGCCAGTGGGTCTGCGGGGGCCTCGAAGATGGGCCAGTTCAAGGCCAACAGTGGGGCGGGGTCATCGACGTCCGCGCTGTCTGTGTCTTCACTCGCGACGTCGCCTTGGGCGCCCGGGGTCGAGATGACCTCAGGGCCCGCGTCATCGATGCTGGCGTCCGTTTGGTCCATCGGCTCGGAGAGCACCTCGGTGTCAGAGGGCGCCGCGCCGTCAGCGCCGGGCGAGGGGGACGCGCTGTCCCCGCAGGCGTAAATGGCAGCGCTCGCGAGGAGCAAAACCTTGGTGTATTTGTTCATTGAGCGCTCCCCCCACACAGAGTTTGGTGAACGGGAGAGTCGCACAGGCTTGGGGGAAAGAACACGCCCACGGCACACGCGAGCTCGGTTCGCGGTCGGCAAAGCTCAGGTGGCTCTGGTGGGCAACAGCGTCCGCTGTCGCCCGCGAGAAGCCGTGGTCGTTCTGGAGGTGACAAAAAACGCCGGACCTATGGAGGGGCCCGGCGTGAGAGCAGCGCTCGTTGAGCCGCAGACTAGACGCATGTGGTGGAGATGAAGTGGAGGGACACCTCAAGTGCACCTGTCCGCAAAGCCATCGAGCGGGACGCCCTCGACTAGCTCGCGGGCGGCAACAGCACGGTGTCGATGACGTGGATCATGCCGTTCGAGGCCTTCACGTCCGCGCTTACGATGTCCGCGTTCTGGACCTTGAGCCCTGTACCGGAGCGGCTGAATGTGAGCTTTGGCCCGAGCAAGCTCTTGGCCTCGCCCGCCTTCGACGCCGTCTTGGCGTTTACCTGACCGGCCACGACGTGGAAGGCGAGGATCGCCTTCAGCTTCGCGGGATCTTTGAGCAAGCTTGCCACGGTCCCCTTTGGCAACTTCGCGAACGCTGCGTCCGTGGGCGCGAACACGGTGAGGGGACCGTCCTGGGTCAGAGCCCCCACCATCCCGGCCGCCTTGGCCGCCGTAATCAGGGTGTTAAAGGTGCCGACGGCTTCGGCCGTCTCTACGATGTTCTTGTCCGCCGTCGCGGCCTTTGCGGTCTTGGTGGAGCTGCACTGGGCGGAAGCCGGCG
The DNA here is from genome assembly GCA_049602155.1 of Myxococcota bacterium. Lineage (GTDB taxonomy): Bacteria > Myxococcota_A > UBA9042 > PHBI01 > JBMYRH01 > JBMYRH01. Next base: position 20,849 of record JBMYRH010000027.1, read on the forward strand.
CCATGAGCACGAGGGAGATGAGCCCAAGACTGAGGGCCAGGATACCGATGGAGCGGGTGATGTGAGTCTTCAAAACTAACCTCGATTGGTGTGTTGTGTGAACGTGATGCAACGAAGCATGGAGAGGTATCGCCGATGAGGGCCGCTTCATTCCCGTTTTTAGAATAAACTTTGTCTAAGCTTTTCTGGGCCAGCCTGCCCTGAGACGACCCCTTTGCAGGGTTTGTAAAGGGTTTCCCGGTTTTTTGGGCTCTGGTGTGGCCGCCTGACACAGGGCGTCTGACTTCGGCGCTCGCGCAGGTGTCGTGCTGTTCGAACGGTTCGGGCCGCTGGGGGATGCACGCCACGGCAGGCGTCGACCAGAGCAGGGTAGGGCGAACGCTCTGCACCGATGTTGGCGCCTTTGGGCCTCGCACCCGACGGTGGGAAGGTCTGCGAGTGATTCTTCGCCACCGAATGAGGCGCTCGTGTTGACGGTCCGGGGGTGGCTCTCTCAGCGCCGGAGGGGGCCGGAGAGGCTGGCTACCTCCGGCGTATCGGCGACGACAGACACCTCGGCTTGAGTCCCGCTGCATGCGTCTGTTGTGTCACGCAGCTGTCGCGCCAGTCAGCGGGCGGATGCGCACGAAGGTTCCGATTGCCGTTGTGATGCTGGTGAGCCGGTGCTAGCCTCGCCGCATGATGTATTTTCCACTGGTTTGAACGGTTGTGTTCGGCGTCGGGGTCCCCGATGCGAGCATGTTACAGGCGTAGCGAACCCGCACCCTCTGTGCGGCGCCGCGAGCGCCCCACTTAGGATGTTGAAATGGAACAGTACTCAAACAAGATGTGGACCGCCCAAGGGTTCTTCGCCGACCACCGCATGGTGTTGCGTAACCTCTTGAGGATCGCGGGTGCTTACGTGGGTCCGAACTCGGTGGACCCGGAGCTGAATGAGGCGGTCATGGTCACCGTCAACTCCGTCAACAGTTGCCCTTACTGCGAGGGGTTGCATGGGGAGTTGGCGCGGATGGCCGGAGTCGATGACCCAGAGAGCCTCATGCAGGCCAAGAGCCTCTCAGAGTGCACCAAGATCGTGGATGATCCCGCGATTGTTTACGCGCGCACCTTTGCGGAGAACGATGGGCGTGGTGAGAGCGAGGAGGCCAACTTTAACACCCTGGCCCAAGCGACCAGTGAAGGGTTTGCGCGCTCGGTCCGCGCTCTGTGTTGGTTCCTGCTTTGGGGCAGCATCGGCGGGAACACGTTGAACGGCTTCTTCGCTCGGCTCACGGGGCGCGCCAAGAAGGGCTCGTCAGCCCTGTTCGAGTTCTTCTTCACCGTCTATTACGGGCCACTCTTCTTGCTGATCGCGGTGGTGAACGGCCTGCTGAAGTTCGCACCGAAGGTGCCGAAGTGGTTCTCAGCCTTCTTCGGGATTGTGCTGACGGTGATCGCCGGGACGTGGATCTTGCTGCCTGGTCTCTTGGCCCAGCTGCTGCCGGCGAAGCCTCGTATCTTGGCCTTCGGCTAGCAGGGACGTGGGAGAGCGCGATGCGATTGCACCAAGTGGACTTCGAGGCAGTCACTCAGGGCAGGCGTTTGAATGAGCTTGATGAAGCGTGCCAAAAGTGGGGCTTCTTTGAGCTCGTCAATCACCCGATCTCCGAGGCTCTTTGTCTTGAGATGCTCGAGGCGATGGCGCACTTCTTTTCGCTCCCCAAGGAGCGGAAACAAGCGTGCGAGCGCACCGAGTTAAACCATTGGGGGTTCTACGACAGGGAGCTGACGAAGAACGTCCAAGACTGGAAAGAGCTCTATGACGTGGGGCCCGAGCGTGGCCATTGTGTGCCGCAATGGCCAACGGCAGAGGCGTCGTTCAGGAGCGCCACTGAGCGCTTTTACAGCGCCAGTGAAGCGACGGCGTTGGCGTTGGTCGGGAGCATCGCTCAAGCGCTTGGGGAGACGCCCGATGTCCTCCTAAGTGGCTTCGAGGAGCACTCAAGCTACCTTCGGCTGAACTACTATCCTCTGTGCGACAACCCGGCTCCGGCGAGCACAGCCACGGGTGAGCAACAGGGGCACCTTGGGATCAGCCACCACTCCGATGCAGGGGCCGTGACGATCTTACTTCAGGATGGCCAACCAGGCCTCCAAGTTGAGCGTGGGGGCGAGTGGCATGACATCTCTGCTTCTCGAGGGGCGATCCTCGTCAACATCGGGGACGTGGTTCAAGTCTGGTCCAACGATCGTTACGTGGCGCCGGTTCATCGCGTCTTGGCGAGCCAAGACAGGCTGCGCTACAGCGCTCCCTTCTTTCTGAACCCCTCCTTCGAGGCCTCCTACGCACCCGTCGCGAGCGTCACCCAAGGCGAAGCGCCGCTGTACCGCGCGATACCGTGGCGAGAGTTTCGAGAGGGGCGCGCTCGCGGCGACTACGCTGACTACGGGCACGAGGTTCAGATTTCAGATTACCGGATCCCTTAGCGGGCGTGGAGCCAGCCGGGGAGCAGGGTGTAGGGATCGAAGCCGGGGGCATCGTTGATGGTGACCTTCGCTTCCTCGAGGAGGCCATAGAGGCTTCCGTCTTTGAAGCTGTCAAAGAGGTCTGTGCATCCACCGACGTGGGTGCCGCCCACATAGATTTGAGGGATGGTCTTAGCCCCCGTCTGTGCGGCCAAGACCTTTCGAATCTCGCCGCCGCGGTTCCCCTCTTGATAGGCGACTGAGTCCAAGTCGACCGACACGTAGTCGATCCCGAGCTTCTTAAAGAACTTCCTGGCCGACCAGCAGAACTCGCACCACTCGAGCGCGAACATCACGACGGGCTTTTCAGCCACGTGGGTCACATCGTGCACGTAGGAGACCGCCGCTTCTTGGAGCTCTGGCGCCGCCTCTGCGGGGCTGGCATCTGGTGCGGGCGCGCGCCTCACGTCGAAGCGGTAGTTCGGCGTGGACCGCGAGAGGGCTTGCTCGTCGGCGGTCATGTCCACGGGGACCGACTCAAAGAGCGTCGTCGTGAGGTAACGCTCGCCGGTATCCGGCAGCATCACTAGGATGCGACTCCCCGCTGGGGCGGTCGCGGCGACCTTGAGCGCCCCGGCCAACGTGGCTCCGCCCGAGACGCCGGTAAAGATCCCCTCCTTTTCAGCCAAGTCTCGGGAGCATTGCATGGACTCCGCGCCGCCGACCGCGACGATGTCGTCGATCAGCGCTTGCTGGACGGCCTCTTCCGTCAGCTTGGGGATCCAGTCCGGGCTCCAGCCTTGAACCAGGTGAGGGCGAAACATGGGGTGGCTCGCAGCGGGGCCGCCGTCCTCGGCACGCTCCTGCGGGATCCCAGAGCTCAAGATCGGCACGTTGTCGGGCTCACAGACCACCACTCGGGCAGTCGGGCGCTCGGCCTTCAGCACGCGCGCGACGCCTTTCAACGTCCCGCCAGTCCCGAAGCCTGTCACCCAGTGGGTGAGGCGCTCTGGTGGGAAGTCCTCCAGGATCTCTTGAGCTGTCGTCTCTGAGTGAATGTTGGCGTTCGCCTCATTCTTGAACTGATCGGTCAAAAACCAGCCGTGCTCAGCGGCGAGCTCTTTCGCCTTCTCAAGCATGCCGGTGCCCTTCTCTGCGGCTGGGGTCAAGATCACCTTGGCGCCCAAAAAACGCATGAGTTTACGGCGCTCAAGGCTGAAGTTCTCTGCCATCACGATGACAAGTGGGTAGCCCTTTTGGGCGCACACCATCGCGAGCCCGATCCCGGTGTTACCGCTGGTCGCCTCGATCACTGTCTGACCGGGCTTTAGGTCTCCGGCGGCTTCGGCGGCTTCAATCACGCCAAGCGCGAGCCGGTCCTTCACGGAGCCCATCGGGTTGAACGCCTCAACTTTGACGAACATCTCGACGTGTTCGGGGGCGAGTGCGTTTAAGCGGATGACCGGTGTACGGCCGATGGCCTGCAGCACGTTGTCGAGAATTGGCATGGAGACTCCGTAGGGCGTGTGAGGCCTCACGGAAGTGCAAGGCCTACGACAAGGTGGAAGTGTCGGTCCCGCCGACACAGCATGAATACAGTCAGGCGTGTTTCAAAAACATGCAGCGGACGTACCATCGCTCGAGATTAGCTGCAACCTTGCATGGCTTGCCAAGTGGCAGTTTTGTGCACATCTCATCGGTGAGAGGGAAGTCGCGCTTAGCCCTTTTGCGGCGCCCCCGAATTCAGGGAGCCCCCCTTCGGTCATGCACTGGCTGAGAATCACTGGGCCGAGCCGCAGACATCACGTGCGCCGACTGGCCGACTTCGGAGGTGCAGAGCGGGATCGGGCGGATCGATGAGGCGTGCGCCCGTCAATAGGTTAGAGTCCTCGTCTATCAGGGCGCAGTGTTTAGGGCGCAGTGTTTAGGGCAGCGCGTCGGCGTGGCGCCGATGCATGAAGGGGGAGTGATGAACGGTGCATGGCGAGTAGTGGGGCAGTTGGGTGGGTTTTTAGTGCTCTCTGCGCTGCTTGTTGGATGCGGTTCAGAGCAGGCGCTCAGCGTGGAGGACACGACGCACGCATCGACGGACATTGCCTCCGAGGCAGTGTCCGATGTCGAACTCACTCTCCCCGATACGGAGGCCGTGGAAGCAGATATTGGCCCCGGGTCGAGCGACGACAGCGGCAGTGGAAGTGACAGCAGCGACGAGGCAGACAGCGGCGGTGATGCCGATGTCGAAGGGGCTGATGTCGAAGGCGCTGATGTCGAAGGGGCTGATGTCGAAGGCGACGCCGAGGGCGAGGCCACAGATGTCGGCGCCCCGATAAGCAGCTACCCCGAGCTCCCCGCGACACTCAGCGAGACAGTCGCCGAGAAGATGGTCGCCGCGAAGGTCCCCGGGCTCTCCGCCTGCATCGTCAAAGATGACGCCATCTTCTGGTGCGGTGGCTTTGGGGGCGCGAATTTGGAGAACGACGTCCCGGCGACGGAGCACACGCCCTTTTTGCTCGCCTCAATCTCCAAGCTGTTCACCTCGACTGTGGTGTTACAGCTCGTCGAGAGCGGGGAGCTTGACCTCGAGGCAGACGTGAGTGGGCTCTTGGGGTGGGAGCTGACGCACCCCATGTCCGATGCCCCGATCACGATGAGCCAGCTGCTGACCCACACCTCGGGTCTCAAAGATAATTGGTCAGCGATGGGCGACTTCTACGGGTACGGAAGCGACCCTGAGCTGAGCCTCAAAGAGGCCATAGAGGGCTACTTTCAAACCGACGGGTTTTGGTACGACGCCGGGGCTAACTTTACCTCGGACGGCCCTGGTGAAGGGTTCCTCTACTCGAATATGGCGGTGGCCCTCGCGGCCTATATCGTCGAGCAGGTGACCGGGCAAGACTTCGTGGAGCGCTCTCAAGAGACGCTCTTGGGGCCGCTTGGACTGACGCAGAGCGCTTGGCGCCTCTCGGCGTTCCCTGATCTCGACGCGCTGGCCATGCCTTACAAATGGCAGGGCGGTGAGTATGTCCCCACGGGGCATTACACCTTCGCCGATTACCCCAACGGCGGCTTGAGGGCGAGCGCACATGACCTCGCGCGCTTTTTGGTCGCCCACCTCCGCGGCGGTGAGCTCGATGGTGAACGCGTCCTGAGCCAAGAGAGCGTCGACGCGGCGCTCAGCGTGCAGGTTGCGGCGCCCTCAAAGGGGCAGGGCTGGATGTGGTACCAGCTGTCTTGGGGAGGTGACGACTGGTGGGGGCACAGCGGCGCTGAGAACGGCGTTTGGACCGAGGTGTTCTTTCGCGAGTCGGACAAGATGGGCTTCGTGACTTTGACCAACGGCGACGCCAACGACCCCAATCCGGTCTACGCGATTCAAGATGCGCTTTTACTCTGGGCCGAGACCTACGACGGCCCATGAGGTTGACGCTCACGGCGAGGCGACGTGGCCTTCATCGCGTCGAGGTCTAGGGGCTGCTGGTCCTGACGGGAGGGGGCGCCTGAGGTGCTCTTGAACTCGCGGTGATGGCCGGGTTCGAGGCCCTCATTCAGGGGGAGGACGCTTGAGCTACAGACTGTGAATGACATGAGGACCGTGCCCAGGAGGGCGCGCGCGCTGGCGGGTGTGCGATTCGCTGAGCGTCATGGGAGTCGGCGCGAGCTTGAGTCGTCATACATACGAATGGCCTCGGGTGGTGGGGGCTGTGCTCAGAGTCCGCGAGACGAGGAGCGCGCCCGTTCGTAAGTGAGACACGCGAGGGCGCTTCAGGGGGCAAAAGGCGGTGACCATCCACGTCAACCAAACCCCGAGTGCGGGGACGCATGTCCCCGGTGTTACGGCCAGGGGAACAACGGTTGAGTGCACGGGCTGGAGGTTTTGAGGAGCCTTGAGCGGAGACCGAAGCGTTCATGGCGTGGCTGGTCATTGGGTTGCTGAGCGTAGTAAGATCCCCCCTGTCCCCTCGGATACGCCGAGATTGACACCACCTGAGGTACCGATGGTTTTGGCTATTCGTTTGGTCTTGGCATTCACGCTCACTCTGTTTCTGAGCCCTGTGGTGCATGCAGCGTCGTCGAACTGCGTCAATTCACCGGGGTCTGTGTTTGGTGACCCGCTGTCCATGACGGACATCGCCGAAGGTCCCGGTGGGGTGCTGTACGCCCTGGATGGTGAAAAAGGGCACCTCTACGAGCAAGACGGGACCGGGGTCTTTCGCGCTGTCTTGGCTGGCGAGCGAGGGCGGGCAGATGGTCCGACTGAGGAGGCGCAGCTGATGGGCGCATATGGGCTCGCAGGGACCGATGCTCGCCTCTACATCGCCGACACCCTTGGTCACACGATTCGAGTGATGCAGGCAGGCAACCTGTTGACCCTGGCCGGGGATGGGGTCCGCGGCTTGAAGGACGGAGCGGGCGACACGGCGCGCTTCGGTCACGTGTACGATGTGAGCGTCGGTGCGGATGGCACGCTGTATGTCGCAGATGCCACGAACCATGCCATCCGAGCCATCACTCACAACGCGAGCTTTGGCGATGTCCAAGTGTCGACTATCGCTGGGGGTGTCCCCGGTATGGCCGATGGCGCGGCGGATGTCGCACGATTCAAGCGACCTGTGGCGGTCGCGGAGCTCCCCAATGGTGATCTCGTCGTTGCTGATCAAGGGAACAACCGCATCCGCAGGATCACCCCTGGGGGTGAGGTCTCCACCTGGGTAGGGGGACGTTACGGTTACGGCCTTGGCCGCGGGACAGACGCCGCGCTGGGCTTTGTCTCTGGATTGTCTGTGGCCCCTGATGGCCTCGTCTACATCGCAGACCGGACGGTGCCTGGGATCCTCTCAATCGATCCTGAGGGCTACGTGATGCCGCTCACCGGAACCGGTCAAGGCAGCGGCACGGGGAACGCGGACGGATCCTACTTCTCCATCCCCGGCGGTGTGGAGGTCCGTGACGATGGGACCGTCTTGGTCGCGGACTTGGAGCTCGGCCATGTCCGCGAGCTCGACCGATGTGGTGGGGGCGGTGTGGACGCTGGTGCGTGCGCGGGGATGTCTTGTGACATCTTGCCGTTCTTGGACCCAGCGTGCCTAGACGCAGACGACAGCACCTACTGCGCCGAGTCGGCGCCGGCGGTGGAGCCCAAGAAGTTGGTCGCGCTGCGGAAGAACGGAAACAACACGCGGAGCGTTGTGAACTTGGATCGAAGCACTGGCGCAGAGAGCGTCGGTGCTTTGCTGAGCGACAGTGATGTCGGGACCTACGGAGGACACAGCTACGCAGCCGACGGTCGGACCTTCCGGATGGTGGGCCCAGCCGTAGTGAATAACAACCTGGCGCAGCTCTTCCTCTCCTACGACGCGACGACGGGTGACGTCAGCGAGGGCTCGTGGTTCGGTAACGTTCACGGCTTGGAGGTGACCTCAGGGGGCTCGATCGTCTGGGTCTACAAGGAGGGCACGACCCATAAGTTGTTCAAGCGAGCGGTCCCCGCAGCAGGGGAGGGGGTGACGCCCTTTGATGGGGTCTCCCAGGAGCTCGCAGCGACGGACATCGCCAGTTTCACCGACGGCTCCAAGTCCGATCTCTGGGGCAACCTCTACTTCCTCCAGGGACAAAGCGGCGGTGTTGAGTACGTCTACACGTTCAACGTCACGACTGGGGCCATGGTCGATCGGATCGCGACCCCCACGAGCCCGACAAAGCCGGGTACTCAAACCTCGCTTACCGGGTGGGCCATGCCTGATGTGAACACGGTCCTCTTCGCAGAGTGGGATGCTGGTGCCTCGAAGACACACCTCTACAGCTGGGATATGAAGGGCGGCAGCGTGACCGACATCGGGGTTATCGGCGACCTATGGAGCGGCACGGGCATTGGCTACACCGCCATCGACACCGCGGCCCGCACGATCACGGTCCTCGGTGGTGCGTCTTTTAACGGCAACGGTAAGCTCTACGTGATGGATTATGTCACTGGCGAGGTGATGGCGACTCATGTCCTCGCGCAGACCCGCTCAGACTACGACAACCTCCTGCTCGTCGACGACGTGCCCCCCACGCCGTGCGATCCCAGCCCATGCCTCAATGACGCCGGCTGTATCGAGTATGAGGCTGATTATGTTTGCACCTGCCAGCCGGACTGGGGCGGAGACAATTGCGAGATAGACATCAGTGAGTGCCCAGGTTGCACGACCTGGGAGTTCAGCTTCACCAACTATTGGGGGGTCGAGCAGTCCGGCTCCTTCCTTGTGCAAGGCGGGGCGATCGTTGAGTTGAACTTCGAATATGTTCAGAAGTACCCGCAGCACTGTGTCGCAGCAGACGGTGGGGTGAACCTCAGCAGCGCGTGGTGTCACTATCCAGGTAGTCAGTGGACCATCCTTAGCTCTAGCTTCACGTCGCTCACCAAGGGCGGCTTCGAGATGAAGGCAGTCAATGAACTCGGGACGAAGTTCGAGTTCTTCCCTAACGCCAACTGGGCGATCTACCTCTACAAGCCCGTCGGCTCGCAGTACGAATCTGTCGAGTTTGATGGGCCGGGTGGGCCGGGCCAGTACACCGTCGTCAAGTGGACTGAGGTCCCTGAGTAGGTGGCTTATGCCCGACACCGCTGCTCACGGAGGGAGGGGCGATGAGGGGCGTAAAAGCGGCCACGGTATCGTTGGGGCTATTTGTCGTGGTCGCCCTGGCTGCGTGCGGTGCAGGGCCGTCGGCCGCGGTATGCAACCCGGGAGCATCGGATGCCTGCGTGTGCACCAATGGCGCATCAGGGGCACAGGTCTGCAACCCTCAGGGCACCGGTTTTGACACCTGCGTCTGTGATAGTGACGCAGAGGGAGACGCGGTCGGTGGCGGCGACATCGAGGCTGACGAACAGGGCGCCTCAACAGGCAGTTGGCCTCCGCCTGTCGGGGAGTGGAGCGCTGTAGAGCCAGGCGGGGATACGATCTGCGCACGCGGGACTCCCTTCCGCTTCTACGTATACGGCGGTGACCCCAACCGGATTGTCATGGACTTCTTAGGTGGTGGTGCATGCTGGGATAGCTTTAGCTGTGAGGTGGGGAGAGAGATTCAGGGGCAGTCGGTGTTTACCGACTCGGCCGGGACCCTGGAGGAGCTCCAAGCCATGCATGAGGCGGGAGAGCTGGAAGGGATCTATGCGCTCGACAACCCGGACAATCCCTACAAAGGCTGGACCATGATCCGGGTCCCATACTGCACGGGTGATTTTTACTGGGGCAACGCGACCGTGGATTACACGGACACCCTGAAGGTTCATCACCGGGGGTTCGATAACGCTAAAGCAGTGACAGCCTGGGTGACGGGTCACTACCCCGACGTGACGCGGCTGGTAGCCTCTGGCTGCGAGGCGGGCGCGTATGGCTCCTTGAACCAAGCGATGGCGTTGGCGGACTTCTATCCGGAGGCGACCGTCGCCGCGCTGGCCGACTCGGGGGTAGGCGTCATCACGGAGTCGTTCTTTGCAGACGCCTTTATGATCTGGAACGCCTTCTCGAGCATGCCCCTGCACCTCGACGGGCTGGCCGGCAAAGCGCTCGAGGACGTCACTGTGAAGGACGTGACGATCGCCGCCTCAAACAGTCACCCCAACCTCCGCGTCGCCCAATACACGACCGCCTACGATGTGCTGCAGAGTTTCCATTACATGTTCATGGGCGGAGCGATGGAGGATTGGCATGCAGCGGCCTTATCGTCTCTCGAATACATCCGCGCTAGGGCACCTAACTTTCGCTATTACCTTGCCCCAGGCCCGATTCACTGCGTGACGCCTCATGACATCACCTACAGTCGCGAGGTCAACGGCGTGCGCTTCTCGGACTGGCTCAAGGTCCTCAGTACGGAGGAGGTCGTTCCCCCCGATGTGGTGTGTGAGGGGGACGGATGTCGAGATGATCCCCTCTGTGCGGGGTGCCAGGACGGCAGCATCGAGAGCGTCGTCTGCGGCTGGTGCGACGGTTGGAGCCCCTAGCGGAGCTGACGCGTCGAACGGCGCTGCTGTGTCCGTCGAGGTAGGCCCGCGCTCGTGAGAGGGGCGTATGTCATCGACCCGTATGGAAAGGGGGCATCGCGTTCGGGCGCAGAGAGGCTGGGCATGCGCATGTCACAACCTCCCCTTGGGTCAGCTCGGGATGCATATCACCTTCGCGCTACCCGTTACTCGGATGAGGCGCTGCGGCTCACGCGCTTGGCTTACTCAGTTTAGGTGCTCAGCTTTCCTATCGGGCGTCGCTGATACAGCCGTCGCAGCTGCCAAGCACTTGGACCTCAATTTCGCCGCGGGTCAGCGCCAATGGCAGTGTGTTGCCAGCCTTTGGTACAACGGTGAGCTCCGGGAGACAGGCGATGTCTCCGCACTCTCGACACAGGAAGTGGGCGATATGGTCCGAGTGGCCGTGTTCGCAGCTAATCTCGAAGCGCCAGGTGCGATCTCCGACCTCAGAGCGACGCAATAAGCCAGCCTCAGAGAGATCGATGAGGTTTCTGTAGAGCGTGCTTTGGTCCCAAGTGAAGGCCTTCAGTTCTTCGACGACCTCTGCATGGCTGATAGGCCGATTCGAGCGATGAAGCACGTCGAGCACCGTGACTCGCGATGCTGTCGCGCGCAGTCCTGCTCCCCGTATCTCCGCGACTAGTCGTTCCTTGCCGAGGCTCTCTTTACCGAGTGTCGTCTTCACACGCGAAGCATAGGCCAGCGCGTCACCGATGCAAAGAGGGTGATTTGGCAACTCGAAGTCATATGCAATTTGGTTGCAATAAGGGGCGGGGGGCGCTATGACACCTCCACGAACGATTCTCCATCCTGTCCCGGCCCCTATCGGGCCCCTCTGAAGGCAGCATTATGAAACGCGCATCTCTCTTTCTATCTCTTATCTTGGTGGCGAGTCTTGCCGTTGCTTGCGGCGATGATGTCGGTGAAATTGCTCACGATGATCATGCAGACGGCGAAGGCCACGAAGAGGGCGAAGGCCACGAAGACGGCGAAGACCACGAAGACGGTGAAGACCACGAAGACGGTGAAGACCACGAAGACGGCGAAGACCACGGACACGACCCCAACGAAGTCGTGACGACGGTCAATTTGACGTTCACACCCGCCGATGGTGGAGATGCCTTTGTCGTCAGCTGGGCCGATGTCGAGAACGATGCGAGCCCGGTGATCGATCCTGTCATCCTCGGTGAGGGAGCGGTTTACTCGGTAAGCATCACGCTCCTAAACGAGCTGGAGGAGCCCGCTGAGGACGTGACGAGCGAGCTCCGAGACGAGCTGGATGAGCATCAGTTCTTCTTTACGGGGCCGAACGTCTCTGGCCCTGCGAGCGCGTCGGATAGCGCCATCATCACCCAGGCTTATGACGACGAGGACGCCAACGGTTGGCCTGTCGGACTCGAGAACACCATCGAGGCTGTGGCTTCCGGGAGCGGTGTCCTGACGTTAACGTTACGTCACATGCCCCCCGTCAATGGCGCAGTCGTCAAGACTGGTACCCTGGCGGACACTGTCTTGAGTGACGGAATCACCGCGCTTCCCGGTTCGACCGATATCAGCGTACAGTTCAACGTCACCGTGCAATAGCATGACGACTGTGCTGGGCCTGGCCATGAATGAAGTTAATTTTAGCTAAACTCGCGAGTCTATTCTTACTCGTCGGATCGGCCTCGGCCTCGGCCGCGGGCGCAACCACCTTGCCCGAGGAGGTGAGCGCTGCGCGAGCCGAGGTCGATTCGCTGGCGGATCGGCTCGAAAATCAGCGTCGCGTGACGCGTGATGAACTTTCAGCCCTACGCGCGGAGCGCGCAGAGTTGCAGAGACACGTTCGTCTTGAGCAGATACGCCGGGACACGCTGGCGCGTTTGCGCACCGAGCGTGGCAAGCAGATGGATGATCAAGAGGGCCGCATTCTGACCCTGCTGAAGCCCATTGAGCACGCCATCGCGTCCGCCAAGGACTATGTCTTAGCGACGCTACCCTTCAAGCGCAAAGAGCGCATGAGGCGGCTGGAGCAGATCGAGGCAGACCTCGCGGTGACGCACCCCGATCCGGCACAGGCGCTTACGCGACTTTGGCGCTTTGTCGAGGAGGAGGAGGCGCTGGCTCGTGAAATCGGGCTCTCTCAGCAGGCCATTAATCTCGAGGGGAAGCGGCTTCTCGTAGACGTCGCGCGCGTCGGCATGACGCTGATGTATTTCCGTCTACCGGATGGAGATGTGGGCTGGGTACGCCGGGCTAAGGCGGCTTGGAGCTTTGAGCGTATCGAGTCTGCAGAGGCTCGCGCTACGGTCCTCCAAGTGTTTGATGACCTTAAGAATAATCAGGTGCTCGGGCCCAAGCGCTTACTCATCTCGACGGAATTGCCACCTGCTGTAGAGCGAGGCCTCCGTTGAAAGCGTCAAGCCGCTATGCATTTCAGGTCTGCACCTTTGTGACGTGCGCGCTCTGCGTGTTCTTCGCGCTTGGTGCGGCCCCCAAGGCGGCTTCACAGACCCTCGACGAGGCCTACAAGGCGGAGCTCACCCGTCTCAAGGCCGAAGAGGACGCGATGCGCACCTCACTTCGCAAGGCACAATCGCGAGCGAAGCGCGCCCGAGCTAGCCTCGTCTCCGAGATTGAGGCGCTCTCTAGTAAGTTGACGCGCCTGCGTGCAGAGAACGGCAACCAAGAGACGCAGCTCCCACACGCCGAGCGGATGCACTCGATTGATAACCAAGAGAGGAGCATTGAGCGGCGACAAGTGCAGATCGAGACCTGGCTCGAGACCCATGGCGTGAGCGTTCCAACGGGCACGGATGCGGCAGACGAGCATGCCGGGCCCGGACATGAACACCCCCCGTTAGACGCGATGGTCGCCGCCGCCCTTGAGCACATCGAGGAGCATGGCCAGCTACGAGTTCAGTCCCAGCAGGAGTATTTTGGGGCGGATGGGGTCGCCACCCTTGGGACGGTCGTCCATATCGCCGAGGTCGGCGCGATCGCTATTGACGACGGGTTTAAGCCGCTGGACCTTGCGCCCGATGGGTCTCTTCGTATTACCCCGCAATTCGCCCCGGAGCCTGTCTCTCACGGCGAGTCGCGCAGCGTCGGCGTCGTCCTCTTTGACCCAGACGACATCCGCCCCTTGCGTGAGGTGGACATTGGGTGGCGGGCTTGGATGGACAAAGGGGGCGTGGTGATGTGGGCCATCGCTGCGCTGGCGCTGCTGGCCATGTTGCTGTTCCTCGAGCGCCTCGCGGCCTTCGTGTTCTACTCCTTACGGCTCATCGCTGCGGAGCGCCGCGGGCCGCGATCGCCCGTCACAGAGGGAGACACGCTGCTGCGCGCCGTAGCTGCGGTTCAACGTGGGCGGGGCGACGCCGATCAACTTGAGAGTCAAGCTGTCGAGGCGCTGCTTCAAAGTCAGGCGGTCGTGAGGCGGGGGGTGTCCCTCCTCGCGGTGGTCGCGGCTGTCGCGCCTCTGCTCGGGCTGTTGGGGACCGTGACCGGGATGATAGGGACTTTTGCTGTAATCACCGAACACGGCACAGGCGATCCACGTTTGCTCTCGGGCGGGATCTCGGCGGCCCTGTTGACCACGCAGTTTGGGCTGATGGTGGCGATCCCTGCTTTGCTCATGCAGACGACCCTTTACCGCACGGGGGACGTCATCCTTCGCCGCATCGAGCGCTTCGCTTTGAGCGCCTTGAAGGTGCGCGTCGCTGGGCTCGAGCACGAGTTCGTCCCAGGCAACATCATCGCCGTGAAGAGTGATCGATGAGTGATCTTCAGTGGGTGTTGGCTGAGGGCGGCTGGGTAAGCTATGCGCTCTGCGGGGTGAGCGTGCTGCTCTGGTCTTCGGTCCTCTTGCGTGCCTTGGCCTTGCGCCGGCCACCGTCGCTTAGCCTCGACGAGCCCGTACGAGGGTCCGGCGCGGTCGCCCGCTTCTTGAGAGAGGTTCAGCAGCTTCCTAGGGAATCGTCGGGGGTCGAGCGGCTTGCTCAGCGTACACTTCAGCGGCTTGGGGCGATGCGCAGCTTTATTCGTGTCTTGGTCGCGGTCGCGCCGCTCTTGGGGTTGCTCGGCACAGTGAACGGAATGGTCGAGATGTTTGGCTCCATGCAAGGGTCGCTGGGGCAGGCCGGAGACAGCACCGTGGCGAGTGGCATCTCGACGGCGTTGGTGACGACTCAGCTGGGGCTCGTGATTACCGCACCAGGTCTCATCGCGGCGTTTTGGCTGACGCGACAGCAGCTGCGGCGGGAGCGTGACGTCCATGAGGTGATGCTCCGACTTCAGGGGGCAGCATCATGAAGCTCGGCTCGGTCACAAGCAGTCCACCGCCAAATGAAGAGCCCAACGTGGCTCCGCTCATCGATATCGTCTTCATCTTGCTGATCTTCTTTGTCGTGACGACGACGTTCGCCCGTGACCTGGGGATCGATGTCGATCGTCCCAGCGCAGGTAGCGCGACCGAGCAACCTGCCAACCTCGTGCGCGTCGCTGTCGGCCGTGGGGGAGAGCTCGCTGTTGACGGTCGCGCGACGAGCTCCTGGCGCCTCGCCGCAGAGGTCGAGGATCGAATAGCCCATTACGTTGAGAAGGCGGTCTTGGTGGTCGCGGACCGTGGCGTTGATGCTGAGACATTGGTCGATGTCATGGACACATGTCGCCAAGCTGGGGCGCGTCAAGTCGCGCTCGCGGTAGAGAAAGAATGAGCCCCATGCGTCTCTTCGTGGCCTTGCTCTTCGGGGTAGGGGTGACCCTCGTGCAGCTCGCGGCGCTCGGTGCGCTCAACTCTGCGAGCACACCTGAGGAGAGCGAGGTCACTGAGGCTCAGAAGCCCCTCATGCTGATGGTCGCGGAGACGCCGAGGGCGCAAGCGAGGCTTCGGCGCGTACCGACCTCCGTGCGGAGTCAGGTGTCCACGCCGCAGGCCTCTGCGGCGCATATCCGAGCTTCGGCGCTGCCGACTTTGGGCGACATGCCAGCCAGGAGCGATCTTACCGGAGTGTTGCCTGGCTTGGGTGGCATCGGGCTGGGCTCGGTCGATGTGCCCGAGGTGGCGTCCGAGCCCGATCGTCCGGCCCGAGCGCGGCGAACTCCTGAGCCGGTGTACCCGGTGACGGCTCAGCGTGATGGGGTCGAAGGCTATGTCATCGTGCGGTTGAGTGTGGACGCCCAAGGACGGGTGAACGACGTGGTTGTCGTTGACTCAGAGCCTATCGGGGTGTTTGAGCGGAGCGCCCGCGAGGCCGCCCGTCGTTTTGCGTTTCATCCGGCCCAAGTGGACGGAGTCCCGGCCTCGGCCACCCTCGAAAAGAAGATCGTGTTTAGGCTCAAATGATAACCTCCCTTATCGTCGTCGCGCTCCTAGGAGCAAGTGACGTTCAATCGCTTATAGACCGTGAGCGATGGGATGAGGCCGAGGTGCAACTCGAGTCGCTCTCGCCAGAGGCTCGACCTCGATTTGAGGGCTTAATCGCCCAGGGACGCGGTGAGGTAGCCGACGCCGCGGCCGCCTTTGAGCGCGCCTTAGTGTTGACGCCGGACGTCCCGGAGCTCCACCTCCATGCGGCTCATGCCTACGTGAGCCTGAGTCGATTTGATGAAGGGCTGCGGCATGCGCGAGCTGCCGCCTCGCTAAGGGATACGACGATCGCGCAGCCTCTCTTGGAGGCTCGGGCGCTCGATGGTTTAGGCCGTCATGGGGAAGCGTACTCAGTGCTCGTCTCGGCGTGTGACGTCCACACGGATGAAGTTCGGCCTTGGCTGGAGCTGGCCGTCCTCTCTCATCGCCAAGGGCTCGCTCTGGAGGTGCGCCGCATCGCCAAGGTGCTGCTCGCCCGAGGCCCCGACCGCGACACCGCGTTGGCGCTCTTTCATCTGCTCTACGAAGACCGTGATGCGGTCCCGTTACTTGAGCACTTGGTGGCCCACTATCCAGGTGACGCAGAGCTTCGAGCCCACTTGGGCCACGTCTATGCGCGACACCGGCGATGGTATAGTGCGGCGCGCCTCTTCGAAGAGGCGACCCTGATGGGGGGGCGATATGCGTTCGAGGCAGCCGATCAATATCGTATGGCGGGACGCTTTCGTGACGCCTTGCGCATGAACGCGATGACGCCCATCAGTGAGGCTCAAGGCGTGCAACGGGTCGCGATCCTCTTTGAGGACGAGCAGTATGCACGGGTTGTTGCCATGAGGCCGACGCTCGGTGACCCCGCCTCCCGTTACCGTGTGGCTTACGCACACTATGCTGTGGGCGACAACGCTGGTGCGACGGACCGAGCGCGGAGTTTGCTCTCCACGACCTACAAAGACGCTGCGTCATCTCTGCTCCAAGCGATGGGGCGTGACCGCGCTGAGTCGAGATAGTGATGACCTCTGGCTTCGTGCTCCTTGTGACGGGGGCCCTGCTCGGGGCGACCCCGTGTGAGAGCGTCATCCACGGTCAGGTGCTGGACGCGCAGAGCGGAGAGCCGCTGAGCCGCACGCGCATTCAGAGCGGAGAGGGGGACAACGCCGTGCGCTCTGACAGCGCTGGTCACTTTCGACTGGAGGGGCTGTGCCCCGGGAAGGTCCGGCTCCGAGCCGTCCGCTCTGATTATGCCCTGCGGGAGCTCACGCTGAAGGTGGATAAGGAGCGGCAGGTTGAGGTGTTGCTCTTCCCCATGCGCGTCACCTTAGGCGACGAGCTCGTCGTCCACGCGCCGCGAGTAAAGGCCTCAGATACGCGGTCTGTCGTCTCCTTGGAGGGCGATGCGCTGCTACGGACCCGAGGCAAAAGTCTGGCGGACGCGCTCGCTGCGCTGCCCGGAGTGACTGTCCTCCGCAATGGGATGGCGGCCAAACCGGTCGTCCGTGGGCAGTATGGTGCCCGGGTCTTAAAGCTCTACGACGGTGTGCGTCACGAGGGCCAAGATTGGGGCTTGGATCACAGCCCTGAGATTGACCCTTTTGCAGCGGGCGCCATGCGCGTCGTCAAGGGGGCCGCTGGTGTGCGGTATGGACCAGACGCGATCGCAGGCGTCTTGCTTATCGAGCCACCGCTCTTGTTGGAGGAGCCCGGCTTCCGGATACACAGTGAGCTTGTGGGGGCGTTGAACGGAAAGCGCGGGACCGTCGCCGCGCGCGTCGATGGCAATCACGCGGAGCTCTCCGGCCTCTCATGGCGCGTGGATGGGAACTACAGTCGAGGTGCCGGCCTGATGACCCCGCTTTATCCCCTCGATAACACGGGCATTGAGGAGTGGAACGTCGGAGCGATGGTGTCGTACCGGGGCGATTGTTGGGACGCCAAGGTGTCTTATCGGCGACACGCTCGGCGCAACGGCATTTGCCTGTGTGTGCGCAACGAGACGACCGCAGACTTCGAGGCGCAGTTGCTCCGAGACACACCGCTCAACAGCGAGCTGTATCTGGCTGATTACGAGATCGAGCGCCCCTTTCAAATGGTGACCCACGACGTCGTACTCGCTCGGGCTCGTGTCGAATTCGAGGACATTGGTGAGCTCGAGGGGACCTACGCGTTTCAGCTGAACGACCGCGAGGAGTTCGACATTGTGCGCACTCAGACCTCGAACGCCCAGTTCATCTTTACGCTCCGCTCCCATACGGCCGATATCTTGTTTCGTCATGCGCCTACCTCCCTCGGTGAAGGCTTACGCCTTGAGGGCTTGGGTGGGGTCAGCGGCATCCTGCAGGAGAACGTTTATCGGGGCGTGCCTCTTCTGTCCGATTACCGAGCGTTTGGCGTCGGCGTCTTTGCACTTGAGCGCCTCATCATAGGCCGCTTCGAGCTCGAAGCAGGGGCACGCTTTGATCACATGACGCGTGAAGCGCATATCCCGGTCAAGACATACGAGAGCCTCGTGCGCGAGGAGCGCATTTCACCCGAGGCCTGCGTCGTCGGTGATGAGTTCACGCGATGCCCCTCTGCGTTTAACGCGGGCACGTTGTCGCTTGGTGGCCTCATGCGATTGAATGAAGGCCTGACGGCTAAGTTGGATCTCTCTACTGCGACGCGCTTCCCGACCATTGATGAGCAGTACATCAGCGGAGCCTCGCCGGCCTTCCCGGTGATGGCTCGGGGCCTCGGTAGCCTAGGCACTGAGACCAGCTGGAGCTTGAGCGGGACCTTTGAGGCTGCGTTCCCTTGGCTCTCGGCTGAGCTCTCCGTCTACGGCAGCTTCATTGACGACTACATCTACCTCGCGCCTGAGCTCAGGGATGATGGCACCGTGCGGACGGATGTCCTCATTAGCGGGCGCTACCCGCGCTTTGCGTATGAGCCCGTGGACGCTGTTTTTTATGGCGTGGATACAAGCGCGTCTCTTCGTCTCGGTCGCTTTGACCTCAGCGTGCAAGGTTCGCTCGTCAGGGCCACCAACGTGGACAGCGGTGAGTTTCTGCTCTTCATCCCCTCAGACCGACTTCGCACCGAGGTCACTTATCGGCCTCCGGATGCGCTCTTTGTGCGTGACACCTACATGTCGATAAGCGCGACGATGGTCGCACCTCAGTACAACGTGTCACCCGAGGTCGACTTCGCGCCGGTCCCCGACGGATATGTCCTGCTCGGCGCATCTGTGGGCACAAAGTTCGAGTGGGGCGAGCAGCGCTTCTCGCTCAGCGTGGAGGCGCAGAACCTTCTGAACACGAGCTATCGAGACTACACCAGCTTGCTTCGGTACTACTCGGACGAGCCCGGTTTACAGGTCTTGATGCGGCTTGGGGCCGAGCTCAGCCTATAGCCTGCACCGAGGCGCATTTGCTGCGTTGAAGCTGCGGTCACAAGGGGGCGCCGCAGGCTCCAGGAGGCTGTCGCCCGGACATCGATCTGCAGGCTATTGAGAGCTCGGCCATCTCCAGGGGCGCCGCCGGGGCCGGAGGTCGACCAAGTTGTCACCGAACCGCTTGGCTGCTGCACATCGAACCTCCAGCCTCTGTGCGCACGGCAGGGATCCCACGCACATCGACTTGAGAAGCTCCGTGAACCCCAATGTCTCCCACGGCACCTCGCCAAATCCGATACGTCGCGCAAGCCCGTGAGGTCACAGCGGCTTATTCGAGGGGGGATGGCGGCCTTCCCTGGCCAATCGTTCGCTCCAGAGCTCGAGACAATGCCGAGTACGCGAGCCACCACGAGCGCTGGCAGATGTCTAGCAGGAGGTCCTGCATAGGGCGCCTGCAGACAGGGGGGGCGGGGCTCATGGTGTTTAGGCCTTGGGCCAGGGCTTCCTCGCGCTTACGTCGCTCTACTGCTGTCCTTGGGGGCCGGTAAAAGAGCCCTGGATGCTGCCGCTGATCACGCCCCCAGGTTGCGTATCGGCTTCGTCGAGCGTCAGGGTCCCATCGACAAGCCAGCCCACGATCTCGAACGAGAGATACGGCCACTCAGCGCGGACATGCAGCCCCTGGGTGCCCCCGCCATCGACGGAGAGGCTCGCTCCCGGGACGACGTTGTCCGGCGCTGTGTAGACCACGATAGCGTCGAGCATCCCGTTGGACATCGTACTGATGAGCCCGACCATCGCTTGGCCCACGTTCTGCCCTTTGTTCTCGATCCCCGCGATGGCCCCAGACGACTCCAAGGCGACGGGCTCGCCGTGTTCGACATAGTCGAGGAACTCGGCCTGACCTTCGCTGGGCGGGCTTTCTGACTCATTGGTCCCCCAAGTCGTCGAGAAGGTCGCGTGCACCGTCCCGGTCGTGCCCCAGCAGATCTCGCTGGGGCGCAAGGGCCAGGGCCAGTCCACTCCCAGCGTCGCCATCACGGCCTCTCGCTGGTTCGTGATGTGGGCGCGCACCCGCTCCGTGTCTTGTGCGGCCACGTCGGTGACCTCGGCCAGCGCATGCGCCTGCACAATGGCCGCCATGCGATCC
The DNA here is from genome assembly GCA_049602155.1 of Myxococcota bacterium. Classification (GTDB taxonomy): domain Bacteria; phylum Myxococcota_A; class UBA9042; order PHBI01; family JBMYRH01; genus JBMYRH01. Next base: position 41,166 of record JBMYRH010000027.1, read on the forward strand.
ACCTCTGCGAGCATCGCCTCTTCGTCCCAGACTGTGTCCAGCAGGCTGACGAGCCGATCGGAGAAGGCTTGGCGCCACTCCGGGTCTGCGTAGAGGCGATTGGCCAGGGCCCCATTCGCCATCACAGAGGCGGGGTAGTCGATGTCCTCGAAGGGGTTGTCCACGGGCTTAAAGCTTGAGTCTGGGCCCCACGGGATCATCACGAAGCGTTCGCCCGGCTCCCGATAAAACCAAAAATTGTTCAGGTTGCCGGCGTAGCCGTCCCAGTGGCCGACGAGCACCTCGATGGCCCAAAAGGTCAGGTAAGCGTCGAGGTCGAACACCTCCCCAAGCGCCTCAAGCCCTGCGGGGCTGTCGTCCTCTATCGCCGCCACGGCAGCTTCGATGTCAGACCAGTCGTCTTCTTTTTCGTTCGTCTTCTTTTGGAACGTACCCTGCCACTCGGCTCGAAAGTCGCTTATGGCTCCTTCGTAGAGGTTACCTTCCGGGGAGGTGAATGACCGGGTCAGAAAGGCCTTCTTGAGGCTCTCGACGTGTACGTAGAGCCCGAAGTCGACCCCGTTGATGCTGACGCGCGCAAAGTTGCACCGCGGGGTCGGCACTCCAGCGGCTGCGAACGCCGCGTAGCTCATGCAGGTGTTCAGCTTGGACGCGTCCTGGCGGACGTTGTTGAGCGTCATGCGCTTCAGAACGCCACCGAGGAGTTGCCCGTCGACGTGCTTGTCGAAGCGTACTTTCAGTGAGGGCTTGGTCGCGCTCAGCGAGCCCAAGAAGCCCTTCTTTCGAATGCCAGCGTTGCTGATGGTCTCGCCGTCGACGGTGACCGTGGCGGAGAACCAGGTGAAGGCGCTCTCGACCGGAGCTGCGAGGCAGTCGCCCCCGAGGATGTCGTACATGGTGCGTGTCTGACGCCTCAAGAGGTCCCAGTCTTCGTCGTCCATCGTGATGGCGACGTCCAAGACATGCTCAGGGGCGTAGTAGACGGCGGTGGGATCGGGATCGGCTGTTGGCCCGCCGTCATCGAGGGCGCCAAGGTCATCAGAGGTGGCATCGGGGCCATCGACGACTGCGTCATCAGCCCCTGAGTTCACCACGGCGTCTACCTCAGCGTCCGTCGCTGCACGGACCTCCCCTGTGGCGGTTTCCGCTTGCTCGGCTTCTGCGTCCGCGGCGGCACAGCCCATGAGGTGGATCGTCAGCAGCACTGCGCTAGCTCGAAGCATGTGAATCCGATTTGTCATGAGCCAGCCATCCTCTTCGGTGCGGTAACCTAACGCGTGTGGACGGTGCAGAAGAAGGAGAACCGAGGCAGCTCGTCCGTTCTCTTGACCCCAACCATGGCGTGCATGCCGCTGTCGCACAGCTTGTTAAAGGCGCGCAATTCTTGGCCCAGTCACCTGAGAGTTCGCTCTAGGGCCAGCTTATTGGCAGGTGGAGGTGCCGCCACCGCCGGGCGGCCCCACGACTTGGCAGGATTGACCGACGCCGCATTGGGTGGTTGTGCAGTCCGAGTTGAGCAGCGTGTCCCCATCCAGGCAGACCTTGCTGCAGGAGCAGGACCCAAACTGACAGGTACCCGCGTTTGCGCAAGTCCCGCAACTGCCACCGCAGCCATCTGCGCCGCACTCCTTGCCTGAGCAAAGCGGCTGGCAGTCACAGACGCCGCCAAAGCATCCGAACTGGGGGTTGTAGAGCAACGAGCAGTCTCCGCAGCTCCCTCCGCACCCGTCTGGTCCACACTCCTTGCCCGAGCACTGAGGTACACAGACACACTGGGTGCCTTGGCAGACCTCATTACCCGCGCAGGTCCCACAGCTGCCAGCGCATCCATCTGGTCCGCACTCCTTGCCTGAGCAAAGCGGTTGGCAGTCACAGACGCCGCCGGCGCATCCGAACTGTGGGTTGTAGAGCAACGAGCAGTCCCCGCAGCTGCCTCCGCAGCCATCTGGTCCGCACTCCTTGCCTGAGCAAAGCGGTTGGCAGTCACAGACGCCGTCGAAGCATCCGAACTGTGGTGTGTAGAGCAACGAGCAGTCCCCGCAGCTGCCTCCGCATCCATCTGCGCCGCACTCTTTACCTGAGCAGAGGGGTTGGCATTCACAGCCGCCGTCGACGCATCCGAACTGCGGGGTGTAGATCAAAGAGCAGTCCCCACAGATTCCGCCGCACCCGTTTGGTCCACACTCACGTCCGCTGCAGTCAGGTTCGCAATCACAGCTCCCTGGAGGTCCGCCGTCTTGGCACCACCAATCGAACTGGAAGGTCGCCCAAGACGACCAGGCGCCAGAGCCGGAGTCGCTCAGGCCCCTCACTTTAAAGCGGAACGCGCCCGCGCCAGGTTCAGGGGTGAAGCTGTAGGTCTGGACGTCTCCTAAGGTGAGGGTCGTATACCAGGCCAGCTCTCCGTCGCTCCCGACGTACCAGATACCGATCTGGTAGTTGGTGGCGCCCTGAACAGGTTGCCATGACAGGGCGACCGCACCGTCGGGGACCACCGCGTCGTTGTTGGGAGACAGGGGCTCGGTACTCTGCGAGGGGGGGCTCTGTGTGGGGGGCGCTGGTGTGCCCTCGCCGCTCAAGATCCCCTTGGCGATCCCGATGTCCTCTCCGTAGAAGTGGTGCAACAATTCATCGGTCCCCAGCCCCTGCTGATGGGCGAGCCACAGGGCACGATACTGGCCTAAAGCTCCACGGTTTGAAGCGACAGGGTTGGCGAAGGGCTTGGGGGCCTGGGTGATCTGGCCTCCGCTCTTGCCCGCGTTGAGGGTGATGTAGACCCACGTCCACGAGAACCCATCGCCCTTGTCCGTGAGTTGCCCCGCACTATGCAGCTCCCGAGCCTCCTCCCAGGTGAGCTCTGGGGCGGCCCCGTGTTGGTCGATCCCATAGGTCGAGGGAGGCAAGGGCATCCCGACCTGGTCGAGAGGCCATGCACCGGAGGCATACTGTCCGCTCGTGAGGTCATCTCCCCAGGAGAGCACGAGGTTTGAGGTGCTCTCAGCGGCCGCCACATCTGACGGCTGGGGAGCTGTGCTGTACGTTTGGAAGTACGTGGAGTTGGGGAGCTCGGTGTCTAGCCCTTGGGCGAGCAAGCGCTTCATCAGGAAGGTCCGCGCTGCGATGGCTTGAGCTCTCAGAGCTTCGTGCCGTCGGGCCTGACTGCCCTGCGAGAACCAGTTGACTGGGACCCAGCCCATCTCGTTGCGCACGACCCCTGCGAGGTACTGTGAGTCGGTGTCCATCGGGCCATCCTGCGTGAAGACGACATCGGGGACCGGGGCCTGCAACGGTGTCACTGGTGCCGTGGGTACACCGCCTTCATCAGCGCCGCAAGCGGACGCGGTGCAGGGGCCGGAGGGGCCCCCACCGACATACTGCCAATGCCAAGACTCGACCGACACAGTGCGCGCGAAGCCGTAGTCTTCAGCGTTCTCCATGAGCCACTTGAAGGTCGTGCTGACCTCAAGGCAATCGGCGACCCCCTGAGCGATGGCCGTCGGGGAATTGGCGAATTGGGGGCAGAGGGCGCTGAGCCCTTGGATGTCCACTGCGAGCCCTGCTTGGTGCTTACTGAACCCTGGGCAGGCTGCCTTGTTGCACGACGTGCCGCATGGAATCGAGACACTCCCAGTGACGTAGGTGCACTCCGAGCACGGTGTCCCGCCACTCTTGCACTCCCAGCACCACCGGAGCTTCTGTTGCGACGCATGGCTCCTAAACCCACTTCCGGGCACGAACGAGGGTACAAACCAGTTTGCCCCCATGCTGTTGAGCGCAGCGTCTCTCATCGCGGCAAACGCGTTGGCGGTCTCGATCTCCATCATGACCCCGTCTACGCTCACGAGGCAGACGTCTTGGGGGGGCTCTGGTTCATAGCAAACCGCAGGCGGAGGGGCGGGCGCGTATCCATCTTGAATCGTCCCACTGCAATTCAGGCCCGTGTGGGGCGCTGATGCGTGTTGAACAGTCTGCTGCCAGACTGCGGTTGCTACGGTTGAGTTCGCAGACACCACGCCGGCCTTCGCCGCTGACACCATCAGCACAGCCACGAGCGCATGTCCCGCTAGCTGGAGAACTGCGCGTAGGCCACGCTGAGCGGTCGGGAATGTTTGGGGCAGTGTCACCTTACTCCCCCCCACTCAGCATCGCGATGAGCGCGGCAGCCTGCTCCCACAAGCCCGCAGCTTGGAGTGCGTCCTTGGCTTCATTGAGCGCGAAGCCGAGGGAGGGATCCGGGGCCCTCTGGAGGAGCAGGAAGGCCTCCCGAGCGAGCTCTGCGCTCGCTCCCTGGGTGAGGACCACGTCGACCAGGGTCGAGGATGGGGCTCGGTCGAAACACTTGACGAGAGTGCTCAGGTAGCTCCGCGCCGATTCCTCGTCCCCAGAGACCTCCTTGGCACAGGAGACGAGGACGGGGGCAGCGGTCTGCTCCAGCCACTCCCAGCGCTCAGGGTCACTGACGATGCTGCTCGCTCGCGCATAGGCGAGCGCCGTGACGCGCTTCTCCTGGCAGTCGCTCACTTCGTTCATGAGTGCCTTGAGGCTAACGAGCCCTCCTTGATCGGAGTTGTCACCGAGCGCAAAGATGAGCATCAGGCGACGCGTCGCGTCCGCCTCGTCGTTCAGGGCCTCCAGCAGCGCAGCTTGCTGAGTACCACGTGGAAGGCGGCCTAGGGCGCGGATAGCGGTCGGCTTCAGGGAGGGAGTTTCATCGTCGCCCAAGATCTGCCTCATGACTTGGGTGACAGACTGGGCGACGACCTCGGTCAGGTGCCCGTCACGGAGTGGTCGCTCCAGGGCGGCGGCAGCAACTCGCGTAGGCAGGTCAGCCTGACCGCTCTGTACTTGGGTTGCACATGCATCGAGGTGGAGCCCCGCGGCGATCTCCGCCCGGAGCATGACGTAGGGCTGCCATTGGTCATTCGCCAGCGCGACGTGCACTTCTTCGAGGTAGCTGTCGAAGGTCGTCAAGTCCGGAAGGGGGACCCCCGGGAGTGGTGGCTCGCTCGTTATGTCCCCCTGACCTGTGTCAGCTGCTCCCTCTGGTCCAAGCGTGTCGAGGCTCCCTTGAACGGTGTCGCCGTCGTCTTGTTGACAGCCCAAGAGGAGGCAAGCGCTGAGAGACGCCCAAAGCAGCCAAATCGCAGAGCTGTTGGAGTGAAGTGAGAGCGTCGAGCCCATGGACGAACCTCTGAGTTATGCGCCAGTCTGCCGAGGGTACTGAATGGGGCACAGGGCGACAACTGTAAGGCCGCATGAGCTGTGCCTGTGAATTGGGCAGCCTGAAGAGGTCGGCAAAGGCTGTGTGGGGAGTGTCGGTGAGGGCGATGGCGCCTCTCTGTTGGAGCCGCCTCGACCCCGACGGTCGTGACGTATCGTTTTGGGCGCCTGTCGCTCAGGTGACGGGGAGCTGGCAGGAGCGGACCGAATCGCACGATGCAGGCCGCGGTGGTAATATGATGTCCTACCACTTAGGCAGCAGCGCGCCTCGTTTGGGGCGCGTGGTGCTCGGGTGACGCGAGTGTCCAAGAGGGGAGGGCGATATGACGCCGTGCGAGGGAGAGACGACGTCCTGGCGCATTCGACATAAGCCCGGCGTGTGGCTCGGTGCCGAGCCCAAGAGCGGCTTTGGGCTCGTGGGGGGCGCGTTCACGCTCTTCGTAGGCTCGGTGCTCTCGTTCTTCCTGACAGGGCTCCTGCAGTTGATGTTGCCGCTTAAGTTGTCCTGGTTGATCTCGGGGGCGGTGATGCTGTCCGCTTGGTTGACGCTGCTGCGTTACCGGAAGCGCAACGTCGTCCACTTTGAACCGCTCGTCCTGAGGGAGCATCGAAAGCGTCCTTGGGGTTGGAGGAGCAGCGTGGTGCCCATCCCGACAGATGGGTTACGGGTGGTCGCCAAGGGGGAGGTGGGGCTCACCGGGGTCATGACGTTCACGGTGTCGCTAGTCTCGGATCACACGCCTTGGGAACTCTTTAGAGAGCACACGCATCACAGGCACTTTCTACGGGAGGTAGCGTCTGTGCTCGCGGAGACCCTCAAGTGCCCGTTTGAGGACGCCCTTGATCACCCTGATATTCAGCGCCTCGCCGCACCAGAGGCCGAGGGGGTGCGACGTGACAAGGTGATGTTTGGAGAGCCTTCACAGATTCCGAGGCGCCTCCTGATGGGGTTCGCCGGCTTCGCGTTGCTCGGCATCTGGGGGGGCGTCTTTCCCGATGAGGGGCTCCCTTTCGCCCTCTTGATGTCGATTGTCCCGGTGATATTCTTCTACCTGGGGTGGTTGGGCCGGAACCCCGGTGAGACCGGTGTCGATCTCGTGGCGCGCAAGGTCGTCAGTGGGCTCGGGAGAGGGGATGAACGGGCGCCGACGCTCTTCTGTTTTGACAGCCCTGATGCTCACATCGTCGTCACGCATAGCCGCACCGACGGGAGCAGCAACGAGACCACCTACCACGCAGTCCTGTCCTCAAGGGCCGCGGTGCACCGCTTACCCAGACCGCCCGAGGTCGGTCCTACCGCCGAGGAGCTGTTCCCTTGGGTGCGTGCCTTTGCCTCAGAAGCTCAACTTCCGATTGAGCTGATCGGACAACAGACAATGCGCAGGTGGGGGCACCTGAGCGATGAGCGGGTGACAGGCTAGTCATTGACCGGGCGCTGCTGTGTCGTCAGGCGAGGTGCACGCTCGGGAGCGTTCATCGGGTGGGGCTCTGCTGCGCCGAAGACGACACCTCACCGAGAAGCCGAGCTTCACTTGGGAGTCATCCACTTCACTTCCACCGCAGGGAGGGGCAAAGCAGCGTGGGTACAGTATCGAAGGCGCACTCTATATGTTAGAGATCACTTGAGGAATTCCAGGCGGGGTTCCAGTTCCAAGCGTGGAGGAGCCCCATGTTGAAACCAGTCTACAATGCCCCTGTTCAACTGGCTGTGGTCATCGCCTTGATGTGCTTCACATCGACTGCGGTCGCGGGGACAGCCTCAAAGGTTTATCGCGGGAACAGCACGTCGTACTCAAACATCGTCGCCACGTTTGACAAGGGGAAGCTGTATCGCGGGAACAGCACCTCGTATTCAAACATCGTGGCGACGTTTTCGGGAGGGAAGGTCTACAAGGGCAACAGCACGTCCTACTCGAACATCATCGCCACCCTTGATGGAGGGAAGGTCTACAAGGGTAACAGCACATCGTACTCAAATATCGTCGCCACCATCGATGGGAACAAGGTCTACAAGGGCAACAGCACGTCCTACTCGAACATCATCGCCACGATTGAGGGGGGATATGCCTCCGGCGCGTGCGCGGCCGCGCTTTTGTTGCTCATGTAGCGGGGCTTCCCAAGTCACAGGAGGAGTTCACGACGGAGCGTGAGGCGCAGTGAATGGAGCCGCCGTGGGCACGAGCCTGACGAACTCGACACTGCGTTGAGGCATCGTGAGGCGCAGGGGCCTCGCTTGAGGTCCTCTCAAGGGCTCTAAGCTGAGGCGTGGAGGCTAAGCCCCAGCGCGTAACACGGTCCCAAAGCCTGGGCGGTGGCCGAACCCCTCTGCCGCGACGCCCGCCCTTGCGGCGACGCGCCCTCGGACCAAGACAGCGTCGACGGTCGCGTCGTTTCGTCGGACCAGTCGCTGGAGTCCGTTAAAGCCCTCCATCGGGGCCTCATGTGCCTCATCGAGGTGTGCGTCGAGGTGCTCTGGGTTGACGATGACCACGTCGGCGCGGCGTCCGACGCCTAGCTCACCTGCGTCGATGCGGAACCAATTCGCGATCTCTCCAGTGACTCGATGGACGGCGCGCCCCATGGACATGAACGGCTCACCGCGTAGCTCCGCGTCACGGACGAGCTTCAGCAACCTGAGCGGGTAGTTGTAGTGCGCCATGTTGCGCAGGTGTGCCCCGGCGTCGGAGAACCCGACGAGGATATCGGGGTGGCTTGAGATGAACTCCAGGGGCTTCAAGCGGTCGTTTGCCATGACCGAGTACCACCTCAGCTGCTCACCATGCTCTTGAGCCAAGTCGAGGAAGGCGTCTACGACGTGGCAGTCGCGAGTCTGGGCTATCTCCGAGAATGACCGGCCGACCATCGTGGCGTCTGGACAGGCCAGCACCTCGCTGTGACGGAAGTCGCGATGGTAGACCCGCGGGGAGAGGAAGTTGGTCCACTGCCGTTTGAAGCGCTCGCGATAGGCTGGGTCGGCGAGCAGCTTGGCGCGCTCATCGAGGTCAGCGTGGTTGATGGCCTCAGTGCCTGCACCGAACTCCTCGAAGATCACGAGCTGCATGCCGTCGGACCAGACATCGAAGAGGTTCGGGAGCGCTTGAAAACGAAAATCAGCGCCGAAGAGGCGGTTAAATAGCCGACTCAGTAAGGGAACAAAGCGCACAATCTTCCGGTCCGCGATGATGTCCATCAGCGAGATGACGGTCGTGCGGAGAGGTTTGCGAAAGAGGCCTGCGCTCTCTAATAAGAAGAGCAGCACGTTGACCTTGGTCACGATGTTGGGGACCCCTTGGAAGACGCGATCTCGGTGTCGCAATATCTTGGTCAACCTCCGGTACTCGGACCAAGGCGCGAAGTAGGAGGGGAGGGGCCGCGCGGGGAAGCGGTCACCATCGAGCTTGTCCCAGGGCAGGGTTTGAATGGACAGGCCTAAGTAGCCGAGGTCGAGCCCCTCTCGCAGCAGGGTGTCGATGCGCTCAAGTTCAGCTTTAGTGGGGCGCTCCTTCGGCTGCACCGAGCGCTCAAAGCCCATGACATGCATCCGGAGGTTCGAGTGCCCGACGAAGGAGGCGACGTTGGGGCCCAGCGGTAAGGACTCAAGGTGCTCGAAGTAGTCGCCCAGGGTCTCCCAGGTCTTCTTCTCTTTGAGGATGGGGAGCATGATCTCCCTCGGGACGCCCTCCACCCGACAGAAGATGTCGGCGATGTCTTCGGGCCTTCCCAGGGAGGCACCGAGCGAGCAGCTCCCCATGAAGACCGTTGTGACGCCGTGTCGCACCGACTCGAAGAGCGAGGGCGCGACCTCTACCTCAGCGTCATAGTGGGTGTGCAGGTCAATGAACCCGGGCATGACCCATCGGTCCGTGGCGTCGAAGATCTCGTGGGCCCGACTCGTGTCGATGGGGGCCTCGCTTACCTCAACGACCTTGCCGCCTCGTATCCCGAGGCTGCGAGGGATCGGGTCTCCTCCGCGACCGTCGAAAAAAAGACCGCCATTGATGGCGATGTCCAGCCGTTGAGTCTCTGTCATGGGGACAAGGTACTACGGTCATCTGCGCGTTGGAACGCTGGGGACGGTCTGTGCCCCTTCGCGACAAGGGGAGCCTTGGCGCTCATCGCGTCTCCTTTTGTGTCCGGCGTGCACGGGCCGCGACGATTTGCACCCAGCGCGTGTGCGTGGGATGATCCGTCCAGTGAGAGCCCCTAGGAAAGCCTTTTGGCTCGCCTCGCGCTCAGTTGCGGTGGCCTGATTTGTCGAAGATGAGGACTGTCACTCGACCTCGACATATTGCCCCGCTGCTTCCATATCCGTGCTCCTAGATTCGTTTCAGTGCTCCAGCGACGTCACTTCTCAGTGTCTCGCGGTGGCGTTTGAGGTGCGCGTCTCAGCGAGAACCCTAGGGAAATGACATCGTCACCGCTGTAAAAGAGCACATCCTCGCGACTCGGACACTCGTCAGTCCGGCCTTTGACTATCTGCTCATCGGTGGTGGACTCAGCCTGATGGTCAGCCTCTTCGTGATTTTGGACTCGAGCGGCTACGTCATGAGCCTGTTTACGCTCGATGGGATGACGGTCGGTGGCTACGCGACCGTGGCCTACTTCATATTGTTCTCCAACAGCGCGCACTTCGCCTCGTCGACGCTGCGGATGTACACGATGGAGGGGCACGCAGAGACCTGGCCGTTCTTAACGATGGCATTCCCCCTCGTCGTCCTGGCAGTCCTGACGTTTGGCATGCTGGTCCCCGGCGACGTTGGCCCGCCCCTTCAAGCGCTCTACCTGACGTGGTCCCCCTATCACTACGCCGCCCAGAGTTACGGGCTCGCTGTGATGTATTGCTATCGCTCGGGCTGCCTACTCAACGCTGAAGATAAGCGCCTGTTATATATCGTCGCGATGGTGCCTTTTGCCTTCTCGTTCCTCGTCCAGACCGGCGGTGGACGGACTGGGCTCCCCTGGTTGCTGCCCTTCGATTTGATGGCGCAGCCCTGGTGGCAGTTCGCTCTGACTGTCATCGAACCCACGTTGACGGTCGCCGTGTTCGTGCTGCCGCTTTTGCTGATGTGGCGCTTGGCGCGCTCGAGCACGGGGGCGATGCCGCTGATCAGCCTCCTCATCGTGCTCTCCAACGCGGTGTGGTGGTTTGTCCTCGCGCCGATCAACGCCTTCCTGCTCGCGACCGTGTTCCACGGCATTCAGTACCTCTCGGTCGTGATCGTGTTTCACGTCAGGGATCAGCGCGCCCGCCCTGACAATACGCACGGCGCGCTTTGGCACGCGGTGACCTTCTATGGGGCATGCTTCGCCCTGGGCTACGGGCTCTTCCATGTGGCCCCGCAAGCCTTTGTGCTCCTTGGGTTCGGCGTGGTTGAGAGCTTCTTGCTTTGCGGTGCGAGCATCAACATCCACCACTTCATCGTCGATGCCTTCATTTGGAAGCTCGGCAAGGGGAGCTCCAACCGGCGAATCGTCGATGCGGGTGCACCCGCATGAAATTACCGCGTCAAATCAGGACAGCCCTCGGTTGGCTCAGCGCAGCGAGCTTCTTGTTCATCTTCGCAGCCGGGTTGGCTCAGTCGTTTGAGAGGACCGGTCAGCTGCCACCGATACACACAGGCTATAACGGCGCCTTGGACTACTTGAGCGCGGGGGAAGACGACCCGGAGGACATGATTGAGCAGCTGGAGTTGGCGCTTCAGATCGTCGTCAATGAACAGCATATTCAAAACCACAATTTGTCTTTGGCGCTCCACGCTCAGGGGGAGCTTTCGCGGTCCATGCAGCACGCTCAAGCGGCTGTCGCGATTCGGCCAGAGTACATCCCCGCCCGCCTTCACTTAGCGAGCTCGTTGTTCGCCGCAGGGCGGGTCAGCGCGGGCATTGCGCAGCTGGATCAAGCGCATCAATTCGAGCCTGAAAATGCTGACGTCCTTGTTCAGACTGGGCTCGGGTACGGCAAGCTGCGAGAGCTTGGGCAGGCCGAGCACCACTATAGGAAGGCCATCGCTGTCGACGGTAGGCATCCGGTTGCACACTTCAATTTAGCGCGTGTCCTTCACGTGCAGGGCAAGTTCCCCGAGGCTGTCCAGCTCTATCGACGTGCGGCTCACCTTGCCCCCGGCTATAAGCCGCGCGCGCTCCGTTATCTCAAGCAGCTTGGCGTGCCCCAGCTCTAAGGCCGACTCGGCTCGCGTGACCAGCGCCTTTGAGTTCATTGAACTCGCAGTAGGTCAACGAGGGGCTTCGCCGACACGCTGAGCGTAGGTTAAGGTCTTGTCGGTCCCTCCAAGCTGGCGGCTTGGCTCTCCGACACGGGAGCACGCACTTGTTGGTGGGGTAGCGTCTTCGCGGACCCGTGACCGCGCTAGCGCAGGTGGTCGGGCGGACAGCGCATGGTTCAACGCGTCACGCGAGGCTTGGTGGAAAACGAGGAGGACCCGTGAAGGGCACGCAGGCTTTGTTCGCCTACTCGAAGGCGAACCAGCTCTAAGCGCTTGTTTTCGCATGGCTTGCTGTTGCCGACGGGGGGGCTATGAGAGGAAGACTTCTTTGGAATAGGCGCAGACGGTCGTGCCTTGCAAGAGGGCGAGGCAGGGCTGAGTGGCGGGGTCGCGCCACGATACAAACAGCGCACTGAGCTTCGGGGAGGGTGCCATGTTGACGGAGCCGTTAGGCGAACCGGAGCTGTGCGGGTTTGACCATGTTCAGCTCATCGGGGCTGGGGCGACAAGTCGCGTCTATTGTGCGGAGCGTGTGGTTGATGGGCGCCGCTTTGCGCTCAAGCGTCTGACGCGACACTTGGTGCGCTCGAGTGAGGCTCTCGCGCGCCTCAAGCGCGAACTGGAGCTCCTCCAGAAACTGAGCCACCCAGGCATCGTGAAGGTTCATGATGTCATCCGATGGGGCGGGGATCCGACCCTCGTCATGGACCTCGTGGAAGGTGAAGACCTCGAAGCGCGTATGGCGCGATGTGGTCCGATCGATGCCAAGGAGGTCGAGGCGCTTGCTCGGCAACTCCTGAGTATCCTAGCGAGCACCCACAGTGCCGGCATCGTTCATCGAGACATCAAGCCTCACAACATTCGAGTGGGTTCAGGCGGTCGTGTGACCTTGCTAGACTTTGGGTCAGCATGCCTGGACGCGTCGTCGCAACTGACTGCCACCGGCACGACCGTGGGCACCCCTGAATACATGGCCCCTGAGCTCTTCGCTGGCTCCGTGTACGACCCGCGTGTGGACATCTTCGGCTTGGGCGCGACGCTCTATGAAGCGCTTGTGGGTGAACCTCCTCAGACCGCAGATAGCCTCGCTGAGTTGGCGTGGAAGCGCGTTCACTCTCCGATACCTTCAGTCGCTGAGCGTGCTCCCGACACCCCTGAGCGCTTGGTGCGCTTCATCGACCGCTGCCTGTCCGCGGATCCCGCCGCTCGCTTCAGTACGGCGAGCCTGGCGGTGTGGTCTCTCGATCACCCCGACATCGAGCGGGCGTTCGGCGACCACCGATCACAGCACCCGCCGTGCCTGCACTGTGACCAGCCGTTACCACCCGGTGCGTCCTGTTGCCCGCGCTGTCAAAGCACGCACCCCTTCGGGTTCAAGCCAGGAGGCTCAGATGTCGTCATCACGAGCATGTCTCGACCAGCGCTCTTCATTCATTGGCTGTGCGGACGGTTCCCCGAGCGCTCGGACGAGGTTGAGGTGCTCGCCTCTCGCTGCGCCGCGCTCTCCGTCTCAGAGCAACACTACATCCGCGGCATCGGAGCCACCGCTGCTCAGCGCGAGGTTGAGCGCTTGGCCGAGCTGGGCGTCACGGCTCATGTTCGGTTGTCTCGCCGCTCCATGGTGAATTGGTTGATCGCCGGCGCGCTGCTTTGGTCCCTTATGTTTTGGGGGCTGGGGGCGAGCACAAGCACGGTGCTCCTGGTCCTCATCGGCGTGCTCGGGGCGGCGCTGACGTCACTGTTGCGCACCGGGCGCAGAGCGACAGGGAGCTTCTTGGGGCTCGACCGCACCTGGACGATGCGCCTTCGGTGGTTTGTCCCGAGCGCCATGGTGACGACTGTGGTGGTCGGGCTCTCATGCCTCTTCCTGCGGCCGACGTCGGGCGTGACCGAGGCCACCCTTTGGGGCAGTCTGCTTGGGGTGATCGCTTATGGGGTGTGGGGGCGGTCGCTCTGGAGGGGGAGCTCGGTGCCTCAGCTGCTCTCTCCGACCCAGAGAGGAGGACCTCTGGGGGCCTCGGTGCAGCCTTCTGCGAAAGGGCCCGGACGGCAAGGGTTCTTCAGGCGGGCTTGGGCCTCGAAGGGGCTGGTATGTGCGGCGGCACTCCTTGTGTTGATGGAGATCAGTACCGGGTTTGCTGTGGACTCCTATGTCGTGGCAGCGCGTCGTGTTGAGGCCCAAATGAGCGTGACAGCAGAGGACGCCGGCGCGATGACGATGCTGCGAGGGACGCGACCTGACCCTGGACGACATGAGGAGGTCGAAGGTTGGCGGTCTTGGTGGACCCAGCCGCTCGGGTTTCTAGGGGCGCTCTCCGTTGGCCTGGGGTTCACTGCGCTAGGGCGCCGTCGCCGCCGCAGACTGGACGGTGACCTGCGAGATATCGAGCGAGAGGTCGACGAAGCGGCGGGGCGGTTCCGTTTGGAGCGAGCCCCTCCGGCGACGCGGAGAGCGCCATCCCACCGTGGATATGATGCGCGCGTCACCGCAGTAAGCGCCACAGATGGCTTCACGAGCGCCGCAGTCTGCCGCGCGTCGTCGCTCGCTCATGTGCTGGGAGAGGGCGCGACGATTCGGCTCACTGGGGCATTGAAGAGCCTCTCAAACAGCCCCTCTCAGCGCGTCGAAGCCGGTGATGCGTCGCTCTATGCGCGGTGCATCCTGGAGACCGATGAGGAACAGGCCGCGCGCTTTCAGTTCTTGGCCCTGGAAGGAGAGCTTGAGGCTGCAGCTGCGACGGAATGGTGGGAGGCACACGCATGAGTGAAGCGACCTTCACCGGGCTCTCGCCCGGGACGATGTTGGTGGAGCGTTACCGCGTCCAGGAGATGCTAGGCGAGGGGACGAGCGCCGCCGTCTACTTGGCTCACGACGAGCTACTGGGGCGTCGTGTGGCCCTCAAGGTGCTGGACCCTCTCCGGGGCGCGGATCCGGTCGGGCGCGCCCGCTTCGAGCGCGAATATCAGGTGCTGTCGCGCTTAGCACATCCACACATCGCGCGCTGCCATGCGCTCGAAGCCCATGGCGAACTCGAGCTGTTGGTCATGGAGTTCGTCGAGGGCGAGACACTCGCTGACCGCCTTGTCTCGGGGCGGCTCCACTATGACGAGGCCATCGCGATCGCATCAGACCTCGCGGATGCGCTACATACATGCCACTCCGCCGGGGTCCTCCACCGTGACTTGAAGCCTGCGAACATCATGCTTCACCCCGAGCGTGGTGCAGTGATCTTGGACTTCGGGGTCGCCTGGTTCAGCAGTGCAGTGAACCTCACACGCACCGGGGCGGCGATTGGGACACCGCGCTATATGGCCCCTGAGGTCTTCTCCGGGGCGCTCACGGATGAACGGACCGATCTCTACAGCCTCGGTGTCTGCCTCTACGAGATGGTGTGCGGTCGACCACCGCACTTCTTTGAGTCCGTCGCCGAGCTGGCGATGGCTGTGCATAGACATACTCCCCCTAGGGTCTCCACAGTGGTCCCCGGCGTCCCCTCTGCGTTTGATGACGTGGTCGCACGGGCCATCGCTTTTGGGCCCGAGGAGCGCTACGCGACGGCGACTGAGATGAAAGCAGCGCTCGTCCGGGGACATGTCGAGAGCACAGGGATACTGCGGAACAGTGTGCCCTGTGAGCGCTGCGCCACTTCCCGGATCATCACCTTGCCGTTTTGCCCAGGCTGCGGGGCTCCTGCGAGCTGGGGACTTGAACCAGGTCCGAACGCCGTCCAGCTCACCAGCGTCCCGGATATCGACGCAGTCGTCTCTTGGCTGGATGCGCGCTACCCGGACGAGTTGAGACGGTCACGACCGGCTCTGCGCGCGCGGCTCCGGCATTTACCTGTGCCCTTGGCGGTGGGCGTGTCTGCTCGCAGTGCGGACCAACTTGTCGCTGAAGCTTCCGACCTCGGCGTGGTGGGAGAGGTCGTCCGCGCTCGGGCCATTGTCGGGGCACGACTGCGTGGCTCTGACGCGTCGCGAGTTGAGGTTTGTGCGGCGCTCGGCGGGCACTACGTCCTCTTCACAACGCTGTGCGCCGGTGTCGTGGTTAGCGGCATGTCCAACGACTGGGTGGGGTGGTTTACAGGGGTGGGGACGCTCTTGGTCTCCGTCCTTGGGGCCGTGTTGCTCCAACCCTATATTCGGCGTCCGTTGTTGCGTTTACGGCAGCGTGGTAGCGGGCGACCCGCAGCGCTGGATTGCGACGCTGCGAGGGTACAGTCGAGGCTCGCGGCTCTGCAGCACCCGCGGGCGAGGCGCTTGGCTGCTGCGGTGATCTCTCGTGCACTGCCGGTCTTGACGCCAAGGGCTGACGGCATGGAGCCTTGGGCGCGGCACGAGATCCTGATGGCGCTCGATGATGCGCTCGAGGCCATCAGACAGGTCGATGTCCACGCACGTCTCCTGAGGGCACGTCCACGCTCACGGCTGGCGGTTGAACTCGACGCCGCCAAGCGACAGCTAGAGGGGGGACAGCCGGACGCCACAGAGCGCGTGAGGGAGCTGGAGGAAGAGCGAGATGCCTTGCTCGCGGCCTCGATCGCGCACGATCTCGGGACGCGTGAGTCGCTCAAGGCCTGCGTACGTATCATGGATGTCACCCGTGAGATGGCGCTCATAGCTCCCCCCAAGACCTTCGCAGCGGAGGGGGCAAAGGGGCCGCGCATCTGGGCGAGGCTTCTGCCGCTACTGAGCGGACACTGAACTCGCAATCGAAGGGGAGGGAGGCGCGCGGAGCGGCCGGTTCGCGTCCCAGGTCGCTGGATCGCGTTTGGCAACCATAGCTCGAGGCGGTTGGTGCCCGAGCGGTGCAGTTTGTTTTCCCCGGGGGACCCTCCTTCCGCCTTTGGGGGCTTGGTTGTGTCATGGGAGCGGATCGCTGTGGCACAGTGCTCCGAGTCACCGGCCAACAGCGAGGTCAGGCGTTGAGCTACGGAGAGATCACCGATGAGATGGAGGAGGTCTTGGCCCTATTCGTGGAAGGCCAGACCGTCTACGACCTCGGGGCAGGTGATCTCGCCCACAGCCACCTCCTCGCTCGCCTCGGTGCAGAGGCTGTCATCGCGGTGGATAAGGTCCCAATGCAGAAGCCTCGCAGCCCCGAGGTGTCTCGACTGCATGGTCACTTCCACCAACTCCCGGTCCCGGATCACATCGACGTGGCCTTCCTTAGCTGGCCACAGACCTACCCCCTGCCGGGGCTCCTCGACTGGCTCGACGCCGCCGACGTGGTTGTCTACATCGGTCATAATTTCGATGACAGTTACTGCGGGTCGCCTGAGCTCTACTTCTACATGATCAAGAGAGCCCTCTTGGACGAGGTCCTCGCGCAGCGCAACACGATGCTGGTGCTCGGAGACCGCCTCGCCGAGGCGAGGCTGATGACAAGCGAAGAGGCGGCGCACTTTTCGCGGGACTGAGGGCGTCATCCGTTCGCTACTATCTTGTCTAAAGGGGCACCCCGTGAGGCGGGGGGCTTGGCGGACAGGGTCAGTCACGGACCGCGAGAGGAGGGTGGCTTAACCTCTTCAGCGTCCACCTTTGGCGTCGTGCCCACTTCTTTTGCCGTGCTGTGGACCTCGGCCGCTGCAGTGGCCCCGGGCTGCATGGCCGTCTCGACACCTCCGCATTCAGTCAAGTAGGTGCGCGTCAGTTGCTCTGCTGTGACCCTCATTTCGAGCCAGGCCGCCTTAGAGATCTTCTGGCGCTCGTACCAACTGTCCACAGTGGGTACCGGGAATTTGAGCTTGTCGAGCGCGCTCGCTGCGGCTTTGAAGTTCGCGGCGTTGATCAGGTTGAAGATCGTCCTCAGCCGGGCGCGATAGGGGGTGATGGAACGGGGCCTCAGGCCCGTCCCGCGGCACCTCCCGCGCACTTCTTTGCAGTATCCATCCCATTTCGGTCGATGCTTGCTCCATGCTTGCATTGCTTTCACCCGCTGCTCGACACAGCGTGTCACCGTTTCCATGCTATCGAAGCGAGTGCTGATAGCCTTTAGCTCCCCCTGGAGGGTGGTGACTTGAGTGCGAAGCTCGGACAATTCTGCGCGCTGCTCAGCAGCGACTTTGGAGTGACTTGGATCGTGGTGATCGCTCTGGTCACCGCAACCAATAAGGCAGAGGGAACCGGCGAACGTGGCCAAAAGCGCGAGGAAAGAGTGGACGGACATGTGAGTTGCCTCGTGGCTGAGGAGTGGCCGGATACACGTTTAGCTGTGGGTTCGGGGGGCTCGATTGTCACCGGCAGCGTTTGTTTTTACTAGCTGCACCGCGCTGGAGGTTTCCATCTGCATGGACGACAGGCTAAATGGTGACTCTTGCCAGGGTCTCATGACGGAGTGCTGCGCTCTTGACGTTTGTTCGCCGCTTTCAGTCGTTCGTGTCGGGATTCATGCCGCCGGGGCTTGAGCCCTCGTCCCCTGAGGCGTTTCGAACGCAGGCGATCATCTCTACGGCGCTCTTGGTGGGCAACTCTGGGTTCCCCTTCATCCTGCTCTTCTTCTTCATGCAGCACCCCAAGGAAGCGGTCGTCATCGTCTGGTCATGGCTCCTCTTCATGGCCATTCCGTGGCTCGCGAAGAGGGCAGTTCGTCCGAGCCTGCTCGCGCACCTCCTGGCTGCTAATTATTACCAGTGCCATCTCTTCCTGTGTCTGATTTGGGGCGGCATCGACGCGCCGAACATCATGTGGTTCGCAGCCATGCCGATCGTCAGTGTGTTGGTGGGCGGGATCGCTCACGGGATCGTGTGGGGCGCCGTCGCAGCGCTATCAGTGCTGAGCGTTTATCTGCTTCAGTTCACGGGGGTCATCGAGCTCACGAGCAGCTTGGAGCCTGGGGAGCATCTCTTTGTGGTGGCTGCGAGCGCCGTTGGGCTCCTCGGAGCTATCTTTGGCTCGACCGCCGCCTTTGAGTCACTGAGGATACGGGCCATTCGGCATCGGGTCAGGGCAGAGGCGCAGCTGTTGAGCACCAACCAGGACCTAATGACTAGAGAGCAAGAGCTCAAGCAGTCCTGTAAAGAGGTCGAGGGCCTGCTCATCAAGGTCGAGAATGCGGACAAGGCGAAGAGCCGCTTTTTGGCGCAGGTGAGCCATGAGCTGCGGACCCCGCTCAACGGCATCTTAGGGACCTCTGAGGCCATCCAGGAAGGCGTCTATGGTGCGCTCACCTCGGAGCAGCTCAGCGCCCTTCACACCATGGACAGAGCTGCTCAGCATCAGTTGGCGCTGATTAATGACCTGCTCGACCTGGCTAAGATCGAGAAGGGCGCGTTTGAGCCAGTGCTAGAGCCGGTGTGCATCTTCACGGCCGCGGATGATGCGGTCCAATTCTTGGGAGACAAGGCCAAGCAAGCGGGCGTGGACCTCGAGGTGGAGCGTTGCGCGGAGCCCTTGCGGATCGTGACCGATCAACGGAGGGTCAGGCAGATGATCCTCAACCTCGTGGGCAACGCGCTCAAGTTTACGCCGAGTGGAGGGCGTGTCTCGGTGACGCTTCAGGTGCGAGGAGAGTGGGTCGCGATTGAGGTCAGAGACACGGGGATAGGGATCGCACCAGAGGCGCTCCCTCGGATGTTTGAGGCGTTCACGCAAGTCGACTCAGTCCTCCAACGAGGCCATGAGGGGAGCGGCCTCGGGTTAAGCCTGACTGCGAATTTCGCCAAGCTCTTGGGGGGCCAACTCAAGGCTGAAAGCGCGCTGGGTAAGGGGAGCACCTTCACGGTGTTGTTGCCTCATCGCGTGGAGGACGACCGGCAGGAGTCAGCATCGACGCTAGGAGGCGACGCGACGGGAGCGGTGAAGGCAGGGACTGTCGCCGCCGGCTCGTCGGCCAACGAGGGGCTTGATGTGCTCTTGGTGGACGACACCGAGACGAACATCATCCACCTGCGTGACTTCCTCCTCGTCAAAGGGCATCGGGTCACGACGGCCTCCAACGGGCTGGAGGCGATCGAGCAGGCTCAAGCGCGACCTGACGTCATCTTCATGGACGTGCAGATGCCGGAGATGGACGGCTTGGAGGCGATACGGCGCCTCCGCGCTGTGGAGCACACCAGGGACCTCTTCATTGTCTCGCTGACGTCCTTCGCGATGCATGAAGACAGACAACGGTGTCTCGACGCAGGGGCTGATGACTACGAGTCCAAGCCGGTATCGCTGAAGCGGATCCTTGAGCTGGTCGAGGGGCGACGTGGACGCCAGTCGCATGGGCGTTCCTGAGAAGGCTCGGTTCTCGACACACTGATGCCGCTGAGCGTGTCTCGCGATTTCGGGCCCATCGCTGTGTGAACGACGCGGGGCAGCTCATGTGCAGAGCCTCTAGCGCGAGGGGGAGCGCTTGGCAGACCAGGGTTAGGGCCACGATTGGGGCGTGAAGGGGAGGGGCCTGGGTAGAGGGGGGGTATCGCTGGGAGCGCACGCGGATGGATGCTACCCTCCGCGCTCTGCGTCTATCGGCAATGGCGGCAAAAGAGGTGAGCTGTGAAGGGGTTACTGGGGGCTCACGGAGTCTCAGGTGTGTGTGTGCTTATCGGCGTCGGCTTGCTTGGAGGGCTGATGGGCTGCAGTGAGCAAGCCCCCACCGAGTTCCAGGCACCTGATGGGGCGGGGCAAGGCGATATGCTGACCGCGGCCGCGCCGGTTGCGCCCCCCTGTACGGGGAACCTCGTCGACCGAGCGAGCGACGTGATGGACATCCACGATCCCGCAATCGCTAAGCAGGGCGACACCTACTACATCTACTCCTCAAGCCCGCTGGCCTCGTTCTACAGCTCGCCTGACCTGCGGACTTGGACCGAGGCAGGCCAGGTCTTTGATGCCCTGCCGGACTGGGTCGTCGAGGAGCTCCCAGACCCCGACCACATCGGAGCGCCCGATATCGCCTGGTTTGATGGCAAGTGGGTGATGTATTACCAGAGCCACATCGGGGGGACGTGCAATGCGGGCATCGGCGTCGCGACCAACACGACCCTCGATCCTGACGACGAGGCATACTTGTGGGTCGACCATGGCTTGGTCCTGCGCTCTACGCCGCTGTCTGAGGACACGGGGCTGCTCTGCGGGGTCGATGAGACGCTCTTCAACGCCATCGATCCTCACCTCTTCATCGACGTCGACGACAAGCCCTGGTTGGTCTTTGGTTCCACGCTTGGTGGGTTGATGTTGGTCGACATCGATCCGGAGACGTTCAAGCCCACCCAGCACCCGAGGGACTTTGTGCAGCTCGCTGCGCGCGACCTGTTGCAGGATGACCCGATCATCGAGGGGGCCTACATCATCCACCGGGAGGGTTGGTACTACCTCTTCCTCTCGCATGATCGATGTTGCCAAGGGGCGGACACGACGTACAAGATCCTCGTCGGAAGGTCGCAAGCGCTCGCTGGCCCCTATGTCGACAAAGAGGGCACCTCGCTTCTGGAAGAAGGGGGGACGGTCCTCATTGAGCGTGAGGGTGATTTGATCGGCACTGGGCACGCGGATGTCTACTCTGAAGGCGGCTACGATTACCTCGTACACCACGCTTACGACGCGACACTCGACTATCGCCCGGTCCTCAACATCAGGCGCTTGATGTGGGGCGACGATGGTTGGCCCACGGCGTGCCAGGCCCCCTAAACTCAGCCTCACCTCCGTCGTCGTGCTGTTTGTAGAGCGCAGATGAGGGTCGCGTTGCCGGCTCAGCAACCCTCAAGAGGGGGATGACGCTTCCGCCGCGCCGTTCGGCCCACTTCGCATGACGGGAAGGCATTTTGAGTGACTCACGTTAGCCCCCTATGGGAAGTTTGTGCTCACGATGATTACGCCGTTACCGAACCTGTGCCCTCTTCGTCGCTGCCTAGCGTTGCGCCCATCGAACCCCATGGCGAGGGGGACGCATCGATGAACGCCGCTCGTGTCCTGTTCGGCCTCGCCGCCTTCGCGGTCGCAGCCTCACTCCATATCTACGTGTGGCGTCGCCTGGTCCGTGACCCCCAATGGTCGACCACAGTGCGGCGAACCCTGACCGCCTGCGCGCTAATTCTAGCGGCTGCGATGGTCACGATGATGTCACTCAGTCGGCATGTGGAGCGGGAGGTTGTATGGCCCTTGCCCCTCCTCACTTGGAGTTGGCTTGGGGTGCTCTTTTATCTGCTCCTCTTTACCTTCGCGGCCGACGTGGGGCGTTGGTCTCGGCGGCTTTGGGCGCGCGTGGGTGGGGAGGCCCCGGCTGCTCCTCAGGCTCCCGCAGTGGCAAGTGAAGGCGTATCCCGCCGCGTGTTTGGGCAGAAGCTCGCTGCTGGCTTGAGCGCCGCCACGACCTTGGGGGTCGGCGTGCACGGCTTTTATAGTGCACGCGGTGAGTTCTACGTGCCCGAGACCGAGGTCAAGATCCCGCGGCTGGCCCCCTCACTCGAGGGCCTTCGGGTGGTGCTGCTCTCAGATATT
Source organism: Myxococcota bacterium (assembly GCA_049602155.1). Lineage (GTDB taxonomy): Bacteria > Myxococcota_A > UBA9042 > PHBI01 > JBMYRH01 > JBMYRH01. Next base: position 63,035 of record JBMYRH010000027.1, read on the forward strand.
CACATCGGCCCCACCCTCGGGGGAGCTTTTATCGACCGGATCGTTGAGCGCACAAACAGCCTACGCCCCGACCTCGTGGCCATCACAGGGGACTTAGTCGACGGCTCCGTGGCGCTCATCGGAGATGAGGTGGGTCGCCTCTCGCGCCTGAAATCGCGCTACGGGACGTTCTTCTCGACCGGCAACCACGAGTTTTACTCGGGGGCACAGGCTTGGATGACCCACCTGGAGCGCGCGGGGGTGACGGTGCTGGCGAATTCGCGGCAGCGGGTCGGTGACGATGGGGGGACGATTGAGGTGGTCGGGATTCACGACCTCCAGGGTGCACGCTTTGCCCCGCACTTCGCGCCGGACTTAGCGACCGCGATGACGGGCGCCGATCCCGAGGCGGCGACCCTGCTATTGTCCCATCAGCCGCGCGCGATCGGGCTCACCGATGGGTTCGATGTGGACCTGCAGTTGGCCGGTCACACCCATGCAGGGCAACTGTGGCCCTTTGGAGGGTTGACGCGCCTCGTGCAGCCCTACATTCAGGGACTCCACTCACACAACGCTGCGACCCAGATCTATGTCAGCGGGGGGACGGGCTATTGGGGCCCTCCCATGCGCGTCGGAGCTCCGCCTGAGATCGCGCTCTTACACCTGACGGGCTGAGCACGGGCACGGCAGTCATTGGGTTGGCGAGAGTCCAGTGGACCTTTAGCAGTGACACCCGCAGCCCTATTTGAGCACGCCGGGCGAGGCTCGCTGTGTCCGTAACCAAGCGGTAAGCGCCCGGCCCCCCGAACACGGAGAGCCAGGCACCTCGGCGCGGCCCGAAGGCGTTGTCTACTTAGCCATCGCTATGACGCCCATGACATCAGCTTGCGGCGGACCATGAGGGCGCAAAGCGCGAGGCCCATGAGGACGAGGGCGGGCAGCTCTCGTGGCCCAGTGGCGTTGCATCCATCGCCATCCGCATCGACCGCGGCCTCTGGGTCGTCGTCGCCTTCAACCTCTTGGTCGTCGTCGCCTTCAACCTCTTGGTCGTCATCGCCTTCAACCTCTTGGTCGTCATCGCCTTCAACCTCTTGGTCGTCGTCGCCCTCTCGACCTTCGTCATCATCGCGTTCGGTCTCGCTCTCATCCTCCGGCTCAACCTCCTCTGAAGGATCTCGTGGCTCCTCCTCTGGGAGGCTGGTGCCGCTTGGGTTCTCTGGGCTGAGCTTCATGAGGCCAAGGCCAAAGCCCTGGTCAACAATGGACAGGAACCCGCCATCGGGTAAGAGCGCGATGTACTCAGAGGCTGCATCAGGGACGCCATCGTCGGCGCCCTCCTCGACGAATGAATCCACGCGATGCCAGACGCTCTGTCCGACCTCATCAAAGCGGACGACGTAACCGCGCCACGTGCGGCGAGGGTCCTCCTTGCATAGGTCCTCGAGTGCGCTATCAGTCACGACATCGCAGCCCTCAATGCCTGTCCCGCAGCCCACGATGGCACCGCCGTCCGGGAGCCCTTGGATTCCCCAGCACTCATCAAAGATCAGCTGTGGGTCACCGGGGCCCAGGCCGTCAAAGGGGCCGACGCCGCCGGCGGGATCCCCGAAGGTTTGTGTCCAGGCCACATCTCCGTTCAAGTCGACTCGGGTCAGTTGGCCGTCGATGGTGCCTTTGTCACCTCCGTGGCCCGTGAAGGTGTAGCCTTGGTGGACCCCATCAACCCGATGCAGAGCGACGTCGGTCGCCTCGAAGCGGCCAGGGTAGCTTTGCTGCCAGATCGGATCGCCCGAGTCATCGACTCGCATCAGACCGGGGGGGGCTTCCTCTTGACCCACTAGGATGATGAAGCCGTTGGACTGGCCTGGCAGGACGCGCACTGCCTTAGCGGTCTCATAGCCGCTGTAGTCGCGCGCCCAAGTCGGCGAATCCGGGGCGCTGTCCGACGCGACCTGTGTGGGCGAGAGGTAAAAGGCATGGGCTTTACCGCCAAAGGGGTTGCCAAAGGATTTGAACCCCTCGAGCCCCCCCTCAGGAGCATCGCTGACGCCGACCGCGATGAGCCCGCCATCGGACGTCACCTGGATGGCCTCGATGGCGCTGTGACCACCGGGGCTTACGAAGCGCTTCTCCCAGATGAGGCTGCCGTCTTCAGTGTCGTGTTTAGCGAGGTACATCGCGGGCTGACCCGTGGCGTCCGAACGCAGGCCAGCGAGGAACACCGCATCACCGGCGGACGCGGCGTTGAGGAGCGCGGACTTGCCGCTGCCTCCACCGAGTTGGATGGTCCAGTGCACCGAGGCGCTCTCATCAGGCTCGAGGAGCACGCCGATGCCCATCGGGTCTGGCGGGCCGATCTTGACCGCAAAGCCGCCCCAGCCGTCGCCGGAGCTCACCGTCTTGCCCACCGAGAGGTAGCCGCCGTCATCGGTCGCGATGCCGTGAACCGGGTGCGGGTCTTCACCACAGCAGGACTCGGTCAGGCCCACATAAAAGTCGACTCCAGGTGCGTTGGCGCTGACGCCGGTTTGTGCTGCTGCGGTGCCGACACACATCAGCATCACTGCGAGACATCCCGTCGTGAACCATCCTGCTGAGACAGCTTTTGATTGCATGCTTTTAAGGGGAGTTTTCGGGGTCATCGGTATTCTCCTCGTAGGCCGTGAGGACTCATTGACAGCGTGGGTCACCGGCTAGGGGCTCGATGCCATGAGTCGCTCCGTAAATGAGCGATGACGAGGTCACATTACCTTGTCCGCTCACTTTAATCCGTTGTTGACCGAGCCGCGCATTGATCACTGGAATATCGTTGCGCTTTCGGAGGTTCGTGGCGCGCGTCTCGATGGGGGGCTGGCTTCTCTTTGCCACCCAAATCGCTCACGGTGAACAGGTGCCTGTTGCCGCTCGGCGAGTTTCTCGACGGGAGAGTCAACCTCTGGTGAGCCGCAGCACCTAAGCACTGCACGGGACAGGCGCCCGATGAGGGATGAGCGTTGAATTGGCCTGTGACTGTTTCCCCACTTCGCGAGAGCACCTAGGATGGGGTGCACCTCAGATGGGAGGGCCACGTTGTCCACGCCTCACAACCCCTATGCGACTGCGCTAGATGGTCTGGAGCTCGACGATCCGGTCACCGCATTCTTCGACTTTTGCCGCGCACGGGAGCGCGTTCGGGTTCGGAGAGAGAGCGGCGCACCGGCGCCTTGGTCGGACGACCCCATCTTTCAGCGCGGTCGGTTCCTGAACGTATTTAGAGAGGATGACCGAGGCAGCCGCGCGATCCGTCGCTTTGCATCACCGCTTACGGAGGACCTGCCCCGGCTGGTGCACGCTGTCTTCTTCGCGCGGTGGTGTAATCGTCAGCAGACCTTAGACGCCCTCTCGGCCGAGCTGCTCGCGCACCCAGACGAGCTGGTCGAGGCCTTGCGGTCACTCGACGAACCTCCGTGGTGTAACGAGACTGCGTACCCAGTGGAGCCTATCACCTGGGCGGGCGAGAGCTGCTCCCGGTTCGAGACGGCGACGCGCATGCTTGGGGAGGTGACCCCGTTCCTCGTGGAGGCCATCTGCGGTGCGGAGGGGAACGTGACGCGCGCGACCCAGCGGGTCAACGCAGGCTTCGGTATGGACAACGACTTCCCGATCTTCATGGCCGTCATGGACTTGGCGTGGTTTCGACCCGAGATCATCCACCCTTCGAGCCCTGTGCCGACTGGGATTGGGGCTGTGGCCTTCTTGGACCGGCTCCAGGCGCACCTCGGCCTGAGCGGTCATACCGAGACCTGTGACGCGATGATAGCGCTCCAGGCGGTCCATTGGCCCGAAGCTAGGCGGCCCTTTCAGCCCATCGACATTGAGTACCTCTCTTGCGAGTGCAGGAAGTACTTTAGCTATGTTAACGGCACGAAGGCCTTTGAGGGGAAGAACCTCTTCCGCCCGGTGGCGAGGGCTGCCACATCGGTTCGAGCGGACGGAGGAAGTTGATGCCGAGCGTGGTCCTCTTTAACAAGCCCTACGGCGTCCTGAGTCAGTTCACGAGCAAAGACGGCTTCAAGACCTTGGCCGACTATATCGAGCGACCGGGCGTGTACGCAGCTGGGCGCTTGGATAAGGACTCAGAGGGCCTCCTGGTGCTCACCGATGACGGTGCACTTCAGCACAAGATCGCCTCGCCCAAGCATAAGACCGAGAAGACGTACTGGGCGCAGGTTGAGCGCATCCCCGATGAAGAGGCGCTGGCGGCGCTTCGGGCTGGTGTCCGCCTCAAAGACGGGCTGACACGCCCGGCGAAAGCGCGCCTTATCCAAGAGCCAGACATCTGGGAGCGCGTCCCGCCTATCCGCGAGCGGCGGGCTATCCCGACCGCTTGGATCGAGTTGAAGATCTGCGAAGGCAAGAACCGGCAGGTCCGCAGGATGACGGCCGCTGTGGGCTTCCCGACCCTGCGCCTCGTGCGTCGCTCTGTAGGTCGCTGGACGCTGGACGGTATCGCGCTCGGCACGTGGAGAGAGCTACAGGTGTAGTCAGAGGTGTGAGGGCCGGGTGTCGTATACCACCACGCGCTCCTCAGTGGTACAGTCGCTCATCGCCTGTCAGGTGTCCGTGGCGGACCTAGTTTGCCCTGGTCACGCTGGCATGCATCCTCATTCCCCGCAGGGGCACTTCTGCGAATTCTACACACATCAGATTGGCACTTGGGGGTCTCCACAGGGCCGGCATCGCGGGTCGAAGAGCAGCGTGAGTTTCTGCGCTGGCTGCACGACACTTTGGCGTCTCGAGAGGTCGACGCGCTGATCGTCGCTGGCGACATCTTCGACACGATGCACCCCTCCTCCGAGGTGCAAGAACTGTACTACGGTTTCCTGGCCTCGCTCGGCGACAGCGGCGTCCGGGACGTCGTCGTCATCGGAGGCAACCACGACTCGGCCTCTCGATTGGATGCGCCCTCCGCATTGCTCAAGGCGGTCAATGTCCACGTCGTGGGGGGCGTGCCGCCCGCCGATGTGCGCGCTGAGCGCATGGTTGCACCGTTGCGTACGCGGGGCGGTGACGGCCCTGGAGCAATCTGCCTCGCGGTGCCGTACGCACACGAGTATCGGCTTGGTATCAGGACCACGGACCTCGACAAATCGCAGACCCGCGAGGAGTTTCAGCGTGTCTTCGGTGAGCTCTACTCTGACCTCGCAGACGCGGCTGAGGCAGAGCACCCGGGCGTGCCGATCGTGGCGACGGGCCACCTGACGCTTGGGTTCGGCGCGACCCGTGAGGATTACCCTCAGGAGATCCATCGGGTCGGTCAGATCGAGGGGCTCCCGACGGACATCATCGATCCGCGCATCCGCTACATGGCCCTTGGCCACATTCATCGTTGCTATCAGATCGACCGCTCACAGGCTTGGTACTGCGGGACCCCCGTCCCTTATTCGCTCACGGAGATGGGCGCGAGGCGTCGCGTTCTCCTTGTGGACCTCGAAGGAGAGGGCGATCCGACCGTCGAGGCCATCGAGGTGCCGCGTCAGCGCGACCTCCTCAAGCTAGAGGGCTCACCCGATGTGGTCGTCGCGGCGCTCGCGTCAATGACGTGGTCGACCCCGATGGCGCCCTTGGTGCACGTGGTCGCGGAGAGCCAGATGGCGCAACCTGGGCTGCAGCGGCGCCTCTCTGAGGCGGCTGTCAGGACCGACGACGCAGGGGCGCCGGTCTCCGGACCGGTGCTGGTAGAGGTGCGCCAGCGGGTGACCGCGGTCGAGCGCGGCACTTCGACAGCCCCGCTGCCGCCCCTGGACAGGTTGGCGCCCGAGGATGTCTTTGGGCTGATGTGCGACGCCACGCAGCTAGAGGGAGAGCCCCGGGCGCAGATCTTTGACGCGTTCCGTCGCGTGGCGAGCGCAGATCCTCAGACCATCAAGGAGATGGTGGATGATATCCCGCTGCCTCCGCTCGCCGATGGTGGAGGGGCTTCATGAAGCTCAACCGGATCGAGGTGACGAACCTCAACAGCCTCTACGGCACGCACAGCGTCGACCTTGAGCGTGCCCTCGCGGGGGCGAGCCTCTTCCTGATCCACGGACCGATGGGGACCGGGAAGTCGACCCTCATGGACGCGGTCAGCCTCGCCCTCTTCGGCAAGACGCCGCGACTCGATAACAAGCGCGGGCGAGATGACCGTGGACCGGCACGCATCATGAGTCGCGGGACTGGTGCATGTCGGGCTGAGATAGAGTTCTCGAAGTTGGAGTCCGGTGGGCGGGCCCGCTACCGCGCTGTCTGGACTTGCCGGCGCGCGCGAAGCAAGCCAGATGGCAATTTCCAGACGCCAGAGCGGAGCCTTGAGAAGCAAGAGGACGACGGGAGCTGGACGACACTTGTCTCTGACGACCGCCATAAGTTCGTGGCGCCCGTCTTTGAGGCTGTCCTCGAAGGCTTCACCGTCGATGACTTTAACCGGTCGATGCTGCTCGCACAGGGGCGCTTCGATGCTTTCCTAAAGGCCGAGCCCGGCGAGCGTGCGCAGATCCTGGAGCGACTCACACAGACGGCCATCTATCAGCAGATTGGCAACAACGCCGCGATGATCGCTGGTAGACATAACAGCCGACTCAAGCGGCTACGCACCCTTGCAGCTGCCCCCGGTGGGCTTCAGCCTGAGGCGCTCGAGGCGCTCAAGGCGGAGCACGAGCTTCGCACGGCGGCGTTGAAGGAAGCTCAGGGCACCTTGGCGGGAGCCACTGCGCAGCTCACTTGGTTGGACACAGCGCTTCAGTTGCGTGAGCGCCTTGATGGGGCTCGGAGTGAAGGGGCCGCCGTCTCGGCTGCACAGGAGACCGCCCGGCCGCTCCTCTCTCGGCTAAAGGCTCACGAGCGCTGTGCCGCGGTGCAGGCCTTCAAGGCCCTAGACACGCTCCAAGCGCTCCGCGCCGAGGTGAGCGGCTTGGACGAGGGGCTCAAGGCGCTCACGGTCGCGGCCCCCGGCCTCAAAGAGAGCGAGGCCACTGCGGCAAAGGCTGCGAAGCGCGCCACTCGAGACACAGAGACCGCCGCCGACGACCTTGAACGCCTTCGGCCCCAAGTGGAGCGCGTGACTCAGGCCGATGGCGCGGTGAAGTCTGCGACTCAGGCTGCCGCCGAGACGCGGAAGGCCTCGGTCGCGGCCGTGAAGAAGCGCGAAGAGGGCGTGAAGGCATGCGAGGTGTCTCGCAGCGCGGTGGTGGCGCAGAGAGCGGCGCTGGACGCTGCCCAAGCAGCCTTGGTCGCCTTGATCCCGGATGTCACTGAGCCCGGCTATGAGCGTGCGCGTCAGGCTTTGCAGGCAGAGCTCCTCGCGGCGCGAGAGCATCTCCGGCGCGTGGAGGCGGCGGTCGCGCCTGCCCGACAGGTCACGGAGGCTGAGAAAGCGCTCACTGCACAACGTGCGCGCCAAAATGAGGGGGTGGCCTCGACGAAGGCCCTCGACGGCCGAGTCAAAGCGGCCACCCTTGAGGTTTCCCGCTGTGGAGAGTTGCTCAAGGTGTCTGAGACGGGGCTGCTAAACGTGGCGCGTATCGCGGAGCTCGCGGTCCACCGAGATGCCCTCATCGAGGGAGAGGAGTGCCCCCTCTGTGGCGCTGAGTCGCACCCTTGGACCGGCGACGCTGAGCGGGCCAAGGCGGACGCGGTGATCGCTGAGACCGTCGCTAGCGCAGAGGCGGACAGAGACAAAGCGCGCTCGGCCGCTCAGGCGGCCACGGAGGTGCTGACCGAGGTTCAAGGGGAGAGGCAGCGCCTCGCCGGGCGCCTCGAGCAGCTCGCCGGAGAGCTGGAGGAAGCGGAGAAGCGTCGGGAGCTTCTGGTTCAGGCCGCCCAGAAGGCCCTTGGTGAGGCAGGGCTGTGCTCTGATAGTGAGCTGGATGCCGCGCTCGTGAGCGCGTCGAAGGACGCCAAGGTGCGGGCATCCGTGCTTGAAACCCTTGAGGCCGCATTTGGCGCAGTGCGCGCTGCCGAGTCGGCTCTCCGGGAGGGGGAGGCGACGGTCAAAGGCAAAGAGGCGCTGGTCGCTGAATACCGACAACAAGAGGAGGCGCTGGCAGACACCCTGATGCAGCAGGGTGAGGTTGAGAGGGCCGCGCGTGCTCAGGCTGAGGCGGAGGGCGCTTCGCTTGAGATCTTATGGCAGAGCATCGTCGCATCCGAGGACGGTCGCCCCGAGGGACTGCTGCCTCCTGATGAGGCGACACCGGCGCAGTGGTTACAGGCTCAGCATCGCTGGTTAGAGCACACCCGTGGGGCGGAGAAGCTCGCGGCGAACGCCCACCGCTTGGCGACGGAGGCCGTCCAAAAGAACGCGACCCTTGAGGCCTCTATGACCGAGCAGCGCGCAAAGAAGGATACGACTCGTGGGGTGGCTCAGCAGGCGCTCGAGGGCCTCTTGGTGACCCTTGAGTTGGAGGATGTCGAGGCGCTTGTGTCTCAGCGCTTGGATGAGGAGACCCTCCAGGGTGCGCTCTCCACGCGCAAGGGGCTGGAAGAGCGCCGTATCCGTAATGACGCGATGCTCAAGGAGCGGCAAGAGGCGCTCGCCGTGCACGACACAAAGTGCCCCGAAGGGCTCAGCTCAGGCGCTGCTCGTGAGCCCTTAGAGGCGGCGGTGGCCCGCGCAGATGCTGAGACAAAGGAGGCCGCTAAGCAGCATGAAGAGACCACTGGGCAGCTCAAGGCGCATGAGCTTCAAGTCGCCCGGCACCAGGAGTCTCGACGCGAGCTCGAGGAGGCGGAGAAGGCGGCTCGAGTTTGGCGTACGCTGCATGACATCATCGGGCAAAACGATGGGGGACGATTTCAGCAGTTCGCGCAGGCGCTCAATTTGGGGCAGCTGCTCGAGAAGGCGAATGTGCACCTCCGACGCCTCAATGAGCGCTATCGGCTGGTCCCGCGTAAGCAGGACGGCTTGCCCACCCTCGACTTTGATCTCGAGGACCTCTGGCAAGCTGGGGAGACGGTGTCGCCTCAGTCGCTGTCGGGTGGCGAGCGCTTCCTTGTCTCGCTCGCGCTCGCCCTTGGGCTCTCTGATTTCCGTGGAGCGAACGTCACCATGCCCGTCGAGACACTGCTGCTCGACGAGGGCTTCGGGACGCTTGACCCAGACACCTTGAGTGTCGCGATGGCGGCCCTCTCGCAGCTTCAGGCGGATGGCCGTCAGGTCGGGATCATCAGTCACGTCGTGGGGCTCACCGAGCGCATTGATGCGCGTGTCGAGGTGCGCCCCCTTGGCGGAGGGCGCTCCGAGCTCCATGTCACCGGGTGAGCGGTGGAGCAGGGGAGTGTCATGGGCCGAGGGCGAAGTTTCCGGGGTGCTTCACGCAGCAGGGCGAGCAGCGCTGGACGCAAGGGCTTGCTAGAGACCGAAGGCGGTTTAGGATGTTTGTGATGAGGGGCGCGCCAACGACGCTCTCAAGGAGATTGAACATGGTCCGGATTTCCTGCCCTTCCTCTCCGCGGTTTTCGACCGTCGTCGCGGGAGCTTGCATGCTCGCCCTTGGCGCCTGCGCGGCCTCGTCTGCGAATGTGACAGGGGAGGGGGCCAAAGGCTCGGGTGAGCGCGCCTCGGAATTCGACGCGGTCTTTGCTCAGAATATGGCGGCCGCGGAGCGGCATTTTTGGCATGAGTTCGACTGCAAGAACCGCAGTGAGGTGACGGGGATGCCGACGAGCACCATCGCACTCCCTGGAGCAGTGGACTCCTTTATCGACACCACGGATTATCAAGCGACTCACGTGTTTCGAGGCGAGGAGGGCGCTCAAGAGGGGGGCTTCGCGTTTGAGCGCGCACGCTTCAAGGCCAACACGCCCGAGGGGTTCGAGCACCACAAATCAGAGCGCGGAGATTACGAGCAGCTCTCACACAAGGCGCGCTCGGAGGACTTTGCCACTGTGAGCCTCAGAGTTGAGGACGCCGCGCTCTTCATCACGTTTCATTCGAGAGCTAGCAGCGAGATCCCCCACGGGAACCCCTGCCTCAAAGCTGACTTTGCCCTGCTGTCCGCTCGCTTCGATGCGATGAAGGAGGGGGTCGTGAGCAGCGATGAGGCGCTGTTCAAATCGCAGTGGCATACCGAGGGCTACGAGGCCAACTTGGTGGGTGGCAGCGGGATCCCCGGTGTGGGGGTGTTCCGCCAAGGCAGCGCGGAGCGCTGGGTGCTTGAACCTGACCTGAAGAGCGCCCGAAACCCGACGATGTCTGGGGACGCCTGGGTGATTACTTGCGTGGTGCGCTCCTTGGCCGATGGGGGCCATTTGGGCACCGTTTGGATCGTGGTCGCTGACGGCAAGGTGCTCGGGGGCGGAGAGGTGCAGGACGAGGCGCAAGCGCTGGCCTACCGCTGGGCGAACAAGGTGCCACTGGCGCCCTGAGTAGGCAGGCTTGTCTTCGAGAGCCCCAGACCGGTCAGTGCCTCAGAGGTGCGCTGAGAGGCCTCTCATAAACATCGCACTGCGCACCAACAAGATGTCGCTGGTAGTTGTTTTGAATACCGGCATGAGGTGGACGTCAGACCCACACATCTCACGCACGCCCCGGAGCGCACGATGTTGGCTAGCGACGTTCGATTCCCCGCTCTCTTGGTCCTCGTCTCCGCGCTGACGCTGCCGGGCTGCGATGCCCTCTGCGGCCAACTCGACTTGGGCGCTGCGAGCTGCCCCTTGCCAGCGGATGCACCCGAGGTCAGCGTGACGCACCTCAGCTTGCTCGATGCCCCAGAGCCCAAAGCCCTGGCGGCGAATTACTGTGCGGATTATTTCGGGCTGGCCGGGCAGATCGGATGCGAGGCGGCTCTCGGAGGGGCGCCTTCGAAGAGTGACCTGGGCTTCACCTTCGGGCTAGGGTTGACGATGTCCAACCCCGTTGACGTGCCGGTCCCGGCGACAGATGTGCGGGTCGAGTTGACCTTGTTTGACGACGACGCGGCGGCGCTCGGCAGCGTCTGTGTCACGCTCTGCGGTGCAGACAACCCCGACTGCGATGGCTCCCCCAAGCCCGGCGCTTGCGATACGTCAGGGGGCATCGATTCCTGGGGCGAGGCGGCTGCCACAGTCCCTTCGCTCATCAGCGGCATCGCCACGGGTGAGATCGGTGATGACCTTCAGAAGTCGAGCGTGCCCGCAGGCGGAGACGTCAACCTCGGGCTCGCCTTCACCCTGGGGATAGACGCGACCCTGGATGTCATCGGTGGCGCTGCTGACCGCTTCATGGACGACGCGGTGCTCGGAGGCGATCTGGGGATCGGGATCCCCGTGATGGTCTCGGGTGAGGTCTTCTTCGACGTCCCGAGCGCCGGGCGGGTAGGGATCCCCTTCGGTCCCTTCGAGTCCACTTGGCAGGTTCAGTAGGCCGCCCTGCTTGGGTCGTCACGACCTCGAACGCAGGCCCGAACGGGGCGATCTGTGGGGAGGTTTCAAACGTAAATTCCTCTGGTACTATCCGGCCGTCCATATTGACCAGCTGATGAGGAGTAGCCATGAGCGATCGAGACGTAGAGCGGGAGACACGCCGCAAAGAATTTGTGGCCACGTTAAGGCGCGCAGCCGACGCGATAGAGGCGGGGGATTCCTTTCGAATTCAAGTCGTGAACAAGCGCTTCACAGTGCCGGCAGCCGCAGAGTGCTCCATCGAGCATGAGGTCGAAGACGGAGAGAACGAGCTGGAGTTTCAGCTGCGCTGGAACGATTAATCGCTCTGAGCGCACGTGATGCGTCGTGTGCGGCGCGAGCTGAGGCCTAGACCTCTTCGTTGTGCGCTCTGGACTGTGGTCGGTCTTCATTCGTGATGGGCTCCTTGAGGGCCGTACTGCGTCGCTGCGTTCAGAAGCGTCGAGTGCTCCGTGTGGGAGAGCCTGCAGGTTCGCACTATTGCTCTTGGGCCGAGCCTGGCGTTACGAAAGTCGGTGCGACCGCAGAGGTGTCCGCAGTGTTTTGGGCGCCGAGGCTCCCCCTAACCCTTGTAAATAGGGGTGTTGCGCGTCTAGAGCACGTCTG
>JBMYRH010000028.1:0-4031 GCA_049602155.1 Myxococcota bacterium
CTGACTATCGACCACGGTGAGCTCATGCTCGGTGATGGAGGTCTCCTCCTGAACGGTGACTTGGTGGTGACCGGGGGGGCTGAGGCTGTGTTTGGACCAGAGGGCCTGACAGTGAGTGGTACCGCGAGCCTCTCAGGGGACGCGGAGCTCACTCAGACGAGCGGCGCGGCTGAGATCGGCGGCGACTTGGATATGAGCGATGCGGTGCGCCTCATTCAAGGCACTGAGCCCCTCGTGGTCGGAGGTCACGTCAACGTGGGCTCTGGGACTTTGATCGAGAGCCTCCCCATGGAAGAGGGGGCCGACTACAGGGTCGCTATCGAGGCGACGAGCATGCTGGTCGACGCTGGCGCCTCTATCTCCACGGTTGGCAAGGGCTATCCTGCCAAGACCTGGCTCGGCTGGCAGACCAGAGAGCTCGGCAACACGATGGGTGGCAGCCATGGCGGGCACGGCGCACGGGGCAGCAACACCAACCAAGAGATCACGGTTAACCCGGCCTATGGCACGTTGGCGGACCCGAACGAGGCGGGGGCCGGCGGCGCCGCAGGGGCGGGCGGCGGTGTCATCCGCCTCGAGATCGCTGACACCTTGACTGTGCACGGGACGATCACCGCGAAGGGCGCCGGTTCCGCCGGGGCAGGGGCGGGCGGCAGCGTGTCGATTCGCGCCGCTATCCTCACAGGTGACGGGGCGATCAGCGCCGATGGCGGGGACTACAACTCGAGCAGCTACGGTGGCGGCGGTGGCGGCCGCATCGCTGTGCTGGACTACACGCTCTTGGCGGGCGCGTTCGCGATCGCCAACATCCCTGAGGACACCTTCGGCGTACGCGCTCAAGGGGGCGATGGCGGCGGCTGCTACGACGGCGCGGCGGGGACCGTCTACCTGCGCGCTCTAGGAGCGACCCATGGCTCGCTGCTCATCGATAACGGCGCGCGCTGCGTACAGACGACGACGACGACCGAGCTCCCTGCGGTCGTCCCTGGCGTCATCGGCGCGGGTCAGTTGACGTCGCAGACGCTCACAGAGCCGGGCGCGACCTGGGAGCAGGACGTCTGGAACGGCTCTTGGTTGACGCCGAATCGAGATGAGGGCGCGTCGACGCTCGCTGACAACACAGTGTTCTCCCTCGTCGATCACGGGGACGATTACCTGACGGTCGCTGAGGGGGACATGACGCAGGTCGCCTCGGCTGGAGATCGTTACGGGACGCTCTATCAATTCGAGAACCTCGAGGTGCGTCGCAAGGGCAACCTGACCTCCCACGCGGACGTCCTGGTGAACTCGGGTGACCTCGGCAGCGATGATGATGTGACCTTCGTCTTGCCCTCAGACTGCACGCTCGACGTCTCGATCCTGGACCTCCAAGGGGTCACGACCCTCGACGGTTCACCTGTGGTCGAGGCGCTCTTGTGCTCTGGGTGTAACGCGCCCTGAGTCTCCCCGTCGCCGCACAGCGTTCGCCAAGACGCTCGTGCGGTCGACGCCCCGGGGAGCACGTGAGGTGCGGTTGAAACGAGCCTGGATGGGAGGCACACTCCGCCAACGAAATCACCGAAGAACCGCCGTGTGTGCGGTGATGGACCACTTTGTGACCTGAGGTCGCCAGTGCGCGAGACCTCTTGGAGTTAGCATGCGTGATTTGCTTGAATCGTCCGTGTCGAAGGGCCTCTTTTACGCGTTGGTCATTGCGTTGGCTGCGAGCGTTGGCGCCTGTGGCAGCACAGATACGGAGCCTCAGGGCGACTCGCCCCAGAGCGACGCGACGTCCTCCAGCGATGACGACAGCACCTCCAACACGACGACTGTCGTGGATGATGCAGCGGTGACCCCCGATGACGACGCGGAGAGCGTTGAGCCGATCGAGGACGCCGGCCCTGAAGAGGAGGAGGAGCCCATCGGTGAGCCGATGGGAGACACGATGCCGATTGACCACGCGATGGTGCGCGCCGCCATCGAGGCGCACATGACCGCGCACATCGACGGGATCGACGAGGCTATCAGCTTCCTTGAGACCTCGGACGCGCTCACGAACCTCTTCGAGGTCCTCATCGGTAGCGATGACGGTGACGATGAGGGCGACGACGGTGAGGGCGACGACGGTGACGAGCCCGTCATCGAGATCGATCTCTCGGGGTTCCGCGCCGACTTCCTAGAGTGGACCTTTGATTACGTTGTCCACGAGTCAACCGCCACTCCGAGTGACGATGGGTTGATGCTGACCTACCCGCTGACGGCAGAGGTCTTCTGTGTGGAGGAGGCCGAGCTCGAAGACTGGATGGATGAGGCGGAGCAGGCCCGTCAGGCGGATGAGGCGCTAGAGAATGAGGCTGAGTGCGCGGAGCAGTTGGCCGCTTCACCGTTGTCGCTCATGGTGACCACCGATGGTGAGGAGCGACTTCACCTGACGATGGTCGCAGGGACCGACGCCACCCAGGTCTTCGCTCTTCAGCTCCATGACGACATGCTCGCTGGCTTTGTCCACCTCGCTGGCATCAAGGCGCTCTTGCAGACCTTCATCGACGCCGAGGACTTCGAGTTCCCAGACACCATGACAGGCACCGTCGGCGTCGAGGTGATGAACGAGGCCGAGAAGCACTATGCGCTCCGCGTCACCATCGAGGAGGCGCTCGAGATGGCGGACTCCGAGGGGCAAGACTCTTTGGCGCTCAACCTGGCGCAGAATCTGAGCCCTGGTTGGCTCGTGCTAGACGGCGCGGCGGGCACGGTGAACGGTCAGCTCGCGCTCGGCGAGGTCCAGTTCGGCATGGCGTGGGAGATGATCGTCGGCATGACCTGGGACGACGAGGGCTCCAGTGAGTGGGTCTGCGAGACCAACGCCGAGACTGGAGAGGAAGACTGTTGGGAGGAGTGGACAGACGGTCCCGAGAAGCCCGAGGTCAGCGGGATGGCGAACCTCACGATCCCTGGGGTCGCGGGTGCGATCATGATCGACAGCGCGACGGACACCTTCCACCTCCAGGACGTCTCTCTTGGCGAGGCGATGCTCAGCGTGGACAAAGACGGCCAAGCGGTCGCACAGGTAGAGCTGAACCCTGACGATGGCTGGATCTTCGACATCAAAATGATCGGTGAGGACGTCAAGAGCACCCGCCTGGAGATGGCCTCGATGATGGACGCCAAGGTCGTCCTCTCGATGGACCACGTGAAAGACAGCTTCCAAGATCTGCCCGACTTCATGATGGCCGATACGATGGGCGTCATGATGCAGGGTGAGGGCACCCCGAGCATGACGCTCATGCGTGACGACGAGGATGATGTGAAGGTTCAGGTGACCTCTGGGCAGCTGACCCTCTGGAGCGACGCGATGGACGACGATGTCGTCATCGAGGCGGGTCAGTGCATCACAGAGATCGAAGCCGAGCTCACCGAAGAAGAAGAAGAGGCCCAGCACGACCTCTTCGGTGGACTCGGCGGCGGGAGCTGCGAGTAGTGTCCAGGGGCCAGGCCTCAGCATCTCCCAGCGTGATGTTGAGAGCCGGCTCACTGTGCTCATCTCATCGACACCGTGGTGGATGCTGGGGGCGGTGATCTGTGCGACGCTCCTCGTCGCACCAGCGTGTTCCGAGGAGCCGCAGAGCCGCAGGAGCTCCGGGGAGGCCTGCTCTTCGTCAGAGTAGTGCGCGTGTGTGGTGCGCAAGCCCTTGGACTGTGCCCCCTGACGTGAGCCTGTCGGGTCACGTGGTCTCGACGCGCACCCTCGACACGCTCGCATCGCACATCTACTCTACGGGTCCTCGCTCGGTCTCCTTTTAGGCTCCGAGCATTGCCTTGAGGTCGCCATGCGCACTGTCCTGATTGGTTCGTTGCTCATCTCGTTGACCATGGTCGCCTCGTGCGGGGACAGCAGCGCATCGGGTGACGGGGCCGAAGACGTCAGCACGGTCACGGGGCCGGACGCCCAGAGCACCTCTGACGCCTCCGCGAGCACACCGGACGCCGAGGCCACGCCTGATACGGAGATCTCGCCCGACGTTGAGGCCGCGCCCGATGTTGAGGCTGCGCCC
>JBMYRH010000028.1:4129-69008 GCA_049602155.1 Myxococcota bacterium
CGCGCCCGATGTTGAGGCTGCGCCTGATGTTGAGGTCACGCCCGACGCGGAGACCACGCCCGACGCAGCAGACGAGGACACGGGCTCCCAGGTTGTCGCCCCTGACGACGACGGAGATGGCGTCGCGGACGAGGACGACAACTGCCCAGTGAGCGCCAACACCGACCAGACAGACACAGACGGTGACGGTGACGGTGACGTCTGTGACGACGATGACGATGATGACGGCGTCGCGGACGCTGACGACGCCTTCCCGCTTGACCCAGACGAGTCGATGGACACGGACGGTGACGGTCTGGGGGACAACGCCGACACAGAGACCTGCGACGGGATCGACAACGACGGCGACGGCGTCGTGGACAACGGGCTCGCCTTTCAGACCTACCTGCCCGACTTAGACGGCGATGGGTACTACGGCGAGTATCCAGCGACGATGCAGTCCAGCTGCCAGGCATGGCGTGAGAGCGGCGAGACCACCGACGGGGTCTACACGATCGACGCAGATGGCGAGGGATTCAACCCGCCCCTCGAGGTCTATTGCGACATGACGACTGACGGCGGCGGCTGGACGCGCGTCTTCTATCACGACGTCGCGGGAGGTTATTGGGAGGGCGACGCGGACAGCTTGGAGCGGAGCATTGACGACCCCTTAGCGCTCCGGCACTCGATCCTGTCCCGCTTGGAGGACTTTCGCTCGTCCGATGGCACCTTCGAGTTTCGGCTCGACTGGCCCGAGACCACGGTCAGCGGTCGGAACATTTGGCGGCAGACCTCGAACCCCACCACCGAGGCGGTCGCGGGCTATGAGCCGATAGATGTCCACTTCATCGACCACAGCTGGGGGGGACTAGAGTACAACGCCTACAACAACAGCACGTTCATCGATGGGTCAGTGGGCATCGTCAATT
Organism: Myxococcota bacterium; assembly: GCA_049602155.1. Lineage (GTDB taxonomy): Bacteria > Myxococcota_A > UBA9042 > PHBI01 > JBMYRH01 > JBMYRH01. The sequence continues at coordinate 5,038 of JBMYRH010000028.1, forward strand.
GGTACTACGCGGTAGGGACGACGGCCCAGTGGGGCGCACCACCGGGGATCCCTTCGTACGGGCCTTCTGCTGCTCGTGTCGCGCTGTGGGTCCGCCCGGATGATGCGGTCATCATGGCGCCCCTCGTGCCTGTCACGGCTTGCAGTCAACCAGCGAGCTATGCCCTGGAAGGCGGGGACTGCGCACCAGAGGATGCGCTGATCAACCCGGGGGTCAGCGAGGTCTGCGATGGCGTGGACCAGAACTGCGATGGCGTCATCGACGAGGGCTTTGATTACGGCTATTGGTTCCCGGACAAGGATGGCGATGGCTTTGGCGCCGGGTCGGGGAGCAGCTGCGCGAGCCTCTTCGCGGAGGGGGAGGTGGCCGATGGTCTGTACGAGATTGCGCCCGGCGGTGTCGACGCGACGAGCTTCGAGGTGCTCTGCGACATGACGACAGATGGTGGTGGCTGGACACGCGTCTTCTACCACGACATCTCGTGGGGATACTTCGCGAGCGATGACGAGGCCGCGTCCCTCAACGTTGAAGCGCCGATGAGCGGTCGCTACTCGATCCTGAGCGAGCTTGAGGCCTTCAGGTCGAGCGATGGGAGCTTTGAGTTTCGCATCGATTGGCCAAACACGGGCGTCGATGGGCGGAACATTTGGCGCCAGACTTCGAACCCTACGATGGGGCCGGTCACAGGGTATGAGGGCATCGACATCGACTACACCAGTCAATTCTGGGGTGGACTCGAGCTCTCCACGAACGAGGCCACCTTCATCGATGGTTCGGTGAACAACATGTACTGGTTCTACTCCATCGGCTCTCAAGTCCCATGGAACGACCCACCGGGGATCCCCTCCTACACCCCTCAGGTAAGCCGCGTCGCTCTGTGGGTTCGACCTGATGATGGAGACAAGGGTGGGAGCCCGCTCTACACCTGCGGATCACCGGAGGGGTACGTTGATAATTTTGGGGACTGTGATGACGCCAACGAGGCCGCGAATTCAGGTGCGAACGAGGTCTGCAACGGCTTCGACGACAACTGCGACGGGGCGATCGACGAAGGCTGCCCCTTCGGCGACGTGGCGTTGACCGCCGCACCTCAGCCCTTGCACTTCTATCCCCGTGACCAGGCGACAGATACCTGCACCTTTGAGCTCGGAGGCGAACTCCTCGGGGTCGCCAGTGAGGTCGGCGTGGTGGTGACGCGTGACGGCGAACCCTACCTTGAGTTGAGTGCGACTGATGCCCTCTTCACCGAGACTGTGACCATTGAGGCCGGGCTTCACCTCTACGAGGTCGCTGTCTTTTGGGACGATGGGACCGGCTGGTGGCGCCCAGTCTCAACGGCGAAAGACGTCGTCTGCGGTGACGTGATCCTCATCGATGGGCAGTCCAACGCCGTGGCCTGCGATTACCATGGAGAGCAGACGGCAGACCTTGAGGCAAACACCTTTGTGCGCAGCTATGGCAGCGCCGTGACGAACAGCAGTGCGTCGGGTGATACGGCCTTCGACATCGCGATGGCGCAGGGGTGTCATGGTCACGCGACGATCGGTCAGTGGGGGCTGCGCATGGCGAACGTCCTCAAGGACGCGCAGCAGATGCCGCTGCTCGTCATCAATGGCGCCGTCGGCGGGACGACCGTGGAGGCTCATCAGCGCGATGATGGGGACCCGACAAACCTCGACACCATCTACGGCCGCTTACTCTGGAGGGTTCAACAGGCTGGGGTCGCGGACGCGGTCCGCGCGATCTTCTGGCATCAGGGGGAGAGCAACGGTGACCAGGCGTATGCAACCTATCTGTCCCTCTGGACGTCGATGTATGACGACTGGCTCTCGGATTACCCCAACGTCGAAGGCATCTACCCGTTTCAGGTGCGCGCGGGGTGCGGCAACCCGACGTGGAACCGCAACGTCCACCGGGAGCTCCCCGACCTCCTCGACAAGGTCATGGGCAACATGAGCACCACGGGAGTGGCGGGTCATGATGGGTGCCACTTCTACAGCGCGACTTACACTGAGTGGGGGGATCGCATGGCGCGTCTCGCCAACCGTGACCTCTACGGGGCAGTCTACACAGAGCCTATTGAGGCGCCCAACCCTGAGAGCGCCAGCTGGTCTTCTCCGACGGAGCTCGTCATCGAGTATGGCCAGACGGGGGCGACGATGACATTGCAGCCCGGGGCCGAGGCCTACTTCAGCCTCTCGGACGGCGCCGTTATCAGCGAGGTCAGCGTGGTGGGGACGACGGTTGTCGTGACGACCCAGAGCCCGAGTTCAGCGACGAGTGTGTCCTTTGTAGATGTGTCGGGGGACATCCCGTGGCTCGTGAACGCGCTCGGGATCGGTGGGTTTGCCTACTACGCCTTCCCGATCGACCCTTAAGCGGAGTGCGCTGCTCAGCTGACCGTGATGTTCAGGGTGTGCTGACCGGCCCAGCCAGAGAGCGGAGCGGCGTCGTCGTCGCTGCCTTGGACGCGACCGTTGAGGTCTGTCGCGCGGGCGACGATGGTGTACGGGCCTGAGGCCTCTGGGGTCCACTCGAAGCGCCAGAGTGACCATGCGTTAGGCGGGCCGGTGTATGTCAACTCCGCGTCACGCCAGCTCTCACCACCGTCCGTGGAGAGCTCCACGCGAGCGATGGGGACATCCCCTGCGTGAGCGGAGCCCAAGAGCGTCACGCCCTGAGCCGACAGCGTGTCACCCGCGTCTGGTTCGTGGACCCATGAGTGGACACGATAGCGTGCCTCAGCTGACCAGCCGTAGGACTCCCAGAACCCTGCAGGCTCCTCGGCGTTACTAAAGGCCAAGGCCGCTATCCACTTCGGGTTCTTCATCCCATAGCGCCCCGGGACGAGCGCGCGCAGCGGCGCCCCATGCCCTGCCGGGAGCGGCTCGCCGTTCATCTCCCACACCAGGATGAGGTCCAGGGCGTCGTCGTCGAAAGGGAGGAAGGTCTCGTAGCCATCTCCGCACGCGAAGGTGATCCAGAGGGTGCCCTCGGGCACGGTGAGCTCAAGGGCCTCGAGCAAGTCGCGCAGCCGTAAGCCTGTCCACTCGGCGTTGCTTATCGCGTTCCCCGGGGGGCTGTTACCGATGCACTCGAGCGTGTGCTCCACGGTCTCTGAGCCGAACGCTTGAAGCTCGGCGAGCTCAAGCATCACTGGTGCTTCAAAGCCGCCAAGGGTCAGACGCCAGTCGACGTCCCAGCCCTCCTCGGGTGGGCCGCTGTAGGATACGACGTAGAAGTCCTCATTGCTGGTCAGCGGTGGGATGGGCTCGGGTACGATGGGGGCCAACGGGGGCACGTCCTTAGCCTCCGCCACGGCGTCGTCTGGGCCAGGAGTGGGCCCGGTGTCTTTCGCGCTTTCCATCGCGGTTACTGCATCTTCGGTGCCCCGCTGTGTGGCGTCGGTCGAGGGGGGCACGGCTGTACCTGTCGCCATGACAGCGTCTGTTGCGCTGGGTGCGCGAGGGGAGGGTGCGCCGTCATTTGGCGCGCAGCCGGGCCCGAAGCGCGCGAGGACGAAGGCGGACGTCGTGGTGCCCAGGAAGTGTCGTCGGTCGAGCCGTTTAATGATCGTCATGGTGCGAGCCTAGCCGATGGCCGCCGATGCATGGAAGCCAGAGGCCTTGCCCGCCTCTTAGTTGCACGGATCTCCGTAGAAGATGACCTGCCCTCGCACCACGAAGTGTGGCTGGGTGTGTCCGGTGTAGTTCCAGCCGCATTCTCCTGCGAACGAGATGCAGCAGGAGCCGTCGTTCGGGTTGCACTCGGGGTTATCCGGGCGACAACAGTTCTCGTAGTCCTCGATGCCATAGCCGACCGTCAGGGTGCTCCCCGGCACAAGGGGGGTAGAGACGATGAGGTCGTGGGGCCAGGCGCCATCTCCTGGGCACCAGCCCGCGCGGTTTGGGGTCCAGTTGCCCCCTTGAGGGCCGCAGGTGTTCGACGCGCAATCATCGCGCCAGAGCGTCCACGGGTGGTCGACGCCGTCGACGGTCAAGGTGTGGGTCTTGACGGCGAACTCGGCGGCGTTGTCGGTGTTGCCTTGACCGTGCCCCGTGGTGGTCATGCGCACTACAGCCGCGACCGCGCCTTCGGGGACGATGACCTCACGGTCCGGCAAGTTGTCCGCCGTAGGGTGGTTCGGGTCGCCGTAGATGAGGTTGTTATGCGTCCACAGGTTCTGGACCGAGATGGGCTTGAGTGCCTCTTGGCCCAGGGTATAGTTGAGGCGCGCGGTGACCGACCAGCCCTGGTCGCCGCCGATCCAGGTCGAGATGAAGAGGCTCAAGGTGGTCTCTCCCCGCAGCATCGCCGCGTAGGGGGTCACGTCAAAGGTCCAGGTGCACGAGCCGGGGCCGCCGAAGCCCGGGCCGATGTCATAGGGCGTGATGAAGCGCGCGAGCTCAAAGCTCTCGACGATCGGGGACCCGTCTGCGGCGAGCTCGCCGGTGGGATGGAGGACGTTCAGATAGCCGAGGCGGTCCCAGGGGTCGCATCCGCCCGGGGGGCAGGCCATTGTGATGTCGAGGGTCACCTTGGCGACCTCGGCGTCAGCGTCCAGCAGCGGGAAGGTGCCCTCTTGGGCGGTCGCCCAGTTGATGACCTTGTCCTCGAAGGTGGTCAGGGTGATGACCTCACCATCGGTCGTCGGCTCACACCCTTTGGTCTCGCAGTTCGAGGTGCAGGTCAGGCTGTCCTCTCCGTCGTCGCAGCTCTCGCCGGCTTCGACGATGCCGTTGCCACACTCCGGCTCCGGTTCGGGGATCTCTGCCTCGGGGAGGACGCAGAAGGTGGCCAGGATGCTCTCTTCACCGGGGCTCTGGTTCATGTACCCCGGCATGCCTTGGCCACAGCTGTAGTGCCACGTGTAGCCAAAGCGGACGGTGTAGGTCCCAGGGGTCGTCGGCGCGACCAGCGTCTCGCTCGCTGTCCCAGCGACAGCGCCACTGCAACCCGAGCCACCGCTGTAGAGGCACGAGGCGTCGCCAAGTGTGGTGCCCCCGCCCTCACCGATGACGCTGACGAAGTACTGGGTCAGGCACCCTGGGCATCCGCTGCAGGAGACCCCGGTGACCGAGTAAGCGAAGTTCACGTTGAAGGTCGCGCCGGTCGCGATGACTGCGCCTGAGGCCGGGCCGCCGTCAATGCTGACGTCGGAGATGGTGATGCCCTTGGCGGTCACGACCGCCGCGGGGGTGTCCATGGCGCCGCAGCCCGCACACGCGTCGCCAGTGCCGTCGCCGTCGGTGTCGATTTGCTCTGGGTCGGAGACCTCTGGGCAGACGTCTGCGTCGTCTGGGACTCCGTCACCGTCCTGGTCTGGAGCCGGGGTGAGCTCGCATCCGGTCGCGCCATCCCCATCGTAGCCCTCTGGGCAGGCGCCGCACTCGTAGGCGCCCGGCGTATTGGTACAGACCGTGAGGGGGTCGCAGGGGGCGTTATCTGTGCACTCGTCGATGTCCTGGCATCCGGAGGCACCGTCACCGCTATAACCGGCAGGGCAAGCGCTGCACTCGAAGCCGCCCGGGGTGTTGCTGCAGGCCGTCAGCGGGTCACAAGGCGGGGGGCCTGTGCACTCGTCGATGTCCTGGCATCCGGAGGCGCCGTCACCGCTATAACCGGCAGGGCAGGCGCTGCACTCGAACCCCCCTGGGGTGTTGGTGCAGAGGGTGAGGGGGTCACAGGGGGCGTCGTCTGTGCACTCATCGATATCTTGGCATTCACCAGCGGCGTCCGCTGCGTAGCCCTCGGGGCACACCACCGGCTCGATGGTGTCTTCGGGCTCGGGGGTGAGGACGTCTTCAGTCGTGACGTCATCACTAGGCTCAGTGGTGTCCTCCAGCTCTCCTGGGGTCGCGCTATCCTCGGGTGGAGTGATGTCTTCGGGCGCGGCGACGTCCTCCGTGCTGCCGGCAGCATCGGCGGTTGGGGGCGCCTCGGTCACGTCCTCGCTCGGCTGCGTTGGGCTGTCGCCTCCCACGGGAGCGCGGGGCTCATCGCCTTGGTTCAGGCCCGATGGGTCGGAGCCGTCGATGCCGGCTGCAGTGTCCGTGCCGCTGCACGCCCCTACGAGGCTCAAAGAGAGCGCCACTACGATTGCGCAACACCGCGTCATGTTTTGCCTGGTCATCATCAGTCCTTGGTGGTCCTGCAGGTTCACATCCCTCGCCCACTCACCTCAGAGTGGGCGACTGCGTGTGCATCTGCAAGAGTGGCGAGCGGTTCGGAGATACCGAACCCTCTCGAAGGGGCATCGTCATTCACTGCCGACCTTGCGGACCCTCGTCGACGGAGTGGCGGGGTAGCCCTCTGCCTCTGGGGCCGACCAGTGGGCCCTATTGCGGCTGCATGACATGTCACCGCTGAGGTCAGTCGCGTTCGTTGTGCTGTCGCTCTCGGCGACGATGGAGGCGTCGCTGTCCTTGATGATGTGGCAGTCCTGAGGTGCGCACGGTGTCGCGTTGAGGGCTGCCTCTGCATCATCGTCAGCCCGTCGTCATGGGTGACAGTTGTGAGCGGCTAGGGGTGCAAGACCCCACGGAAGAAGTCGCGCATGGCGCCCAGGATCTGGCCGGCCACGCTGGTCTTATGCTCCTCCTTTTCCTCGTGCGTGGCGGCGCTGAGCGCCTGCTCGTTTCGCATCTTGCGCTCGGCGATGATGCCGCTCATCTCCTCGGCGAGCTCGGGTCGTCGCTGGAGCAGGTTGGCCATGGCGTCCTTGCCGATCTCGTAGGCCACGGCGCCAGAGGCGGCGGTGATGGTGGCCGACCGGGCCTCGCCAGTCAGCAGGGACATCTCTCCGAAGAACTGCCCTGGGACGATCTGAGCCACCTTGAGCTCCTCACCGTTACCGGCGATGTCCGCGTACACGTAGACCAGCCCCTCGACGAGGATGAACATCGAGTCGCCTAGCGCGCCGCACTCGATCAGGTGGTCCCCTTCGTCGTAGACGCGCCTGGTGATGGTCGCAGTGAGGAGCGCGAGCTCATCGTCAGCCAGGTGACTGAAGAGCTCGATGCGGCCGACGAGGGCGCGGAGGTCGGACTCGGAGTTGGCGTCGAGCTGCCGCGGGGGCATGTCGGCGGTGAACAGGTCGCCCTTGGGGTAGGCCAACATGAGCCCGGCGCTCTTGAGGTGGCCAAGGACACTGCTGATGACGACGTGACGGGCCTTCCTGGGGGAGACCTGCGCGGGCAGCGTCCAGTAGCGGATGCAGTACTCGACCCCGATAGAGCTCACGCCGTTGACGCGCACCTTTGCGGGGGGCGTCTCGAGCGGCCCCTTTGTCCCCATCACGGAGCGCACGGCTGCTTCGAGCACGCGAAGCGCGCGGTCGGTGGGCACCGAGAAGTCGAGGGTGAAGAAGAGCTCGAAGCGGCTCTCGGGCTCGGGGGTCATGAAGTTCGTGATGATGCTCTGACCCATCACGCTGTTCGGCACGACGACCATGTTGTTATCGGTCGTCTTGAGGCGCGTCGTTCGCCAGTTGATCTCTTGAATACAGCCGATGATGTGCAGGTTGATTTGCCGGCCGTGGATCTGCACCCAGTCACCGATGCGATAGGAGCGGTCGATGTTGAAGGCGAGGCCAGAGAAGATGTCGAGGATCATCGAGCGCAGCGCAAAGCCCACGATGATACCGACGGCCCCCGAGGTGGCCCAGAGCCCGGTGACAGGTTGACCAAAGACGAAGCTGATGATGCCGGAGAGCGCGACGAGGAAGATGAGGAGCGCCAGGATGTCTTTGACCAAGCGTGGCACGGGGGCGCCGATCGTCCGCTCGACGCCGAGCTCCCAAAAGAAGACAGAGAGGAGTCGGTTGACGAAGAAGGCCGAGGTCAGCCAGATGCCTGTCTTGACCGCATACGCGGCGACGAGTCGACCTTGAGAGACGGCCTCTTCACCGAACTGAGCGAGCATCTCATCGCTGAAAAACGCCAACCCGAGAAAGATCAGGAAGAGCGCCGCCGGGAAGGCGAGTCGCCTAGCGATGCCTTCTTTTTCGGGCTCTATTGTGGAGCTTTGTGTCGTTGTATTGCTCATGAGCTGCCCTCTTGTCCTCGACGCATGGATTTAGGGTCTACGAAGCGCGCTTGAAAGTACACCCGAGTTCTCTGCGCCGCGGGGCTTGTAAATGTCGTGCAGTGGTCGAATATTAGAGCCGGAGTTCGTCGTGACGATGTCATCGAGCGGGCGAGGCGGTGCATCGTCGCACTGGAATGAACCGAGGAGAGAGGCCATGAGCGCGAAGTGGGATGCCCGATTTCTTGAGTTGGCTAAGCACATCGCCGGGTGGTCCAAGGACCCATCGACCAAGGTGGGCTGTATCGTCGTCGGTGAAGATCGAGAGATCCGCAGCACGGGCTTCAACGGGTTCCCGAGGGGCATCTCGGATGACTCCGAGCGGCTATCGAACCGCGAGCTGAAGTACCCCCTCATCTGTCACGCGGAAGAGAATGCGATCATGCACGCGGCGCGCATCGGCCTCTCACTCAAGGGCTGCACGGCCTACGTGACCTGGCCCCCCTGCACCCGATGTGCACGCTCCTTGATTCAAGCGGGAGTCGTTGAGGTCGTCTACCCGACGGCCTGTGAAGTGCCCGAGCGCTGGGAAGCTGACTTCAACATGTCGACAGAGATGATGACCGAGGCAGGGCTGAAACTCCGCAAGGCCTGATCGGCTTAGCGTCTCGAAGCCAACTTCTGGCTGTGCGGTTCGGCCTCAGGGCCAATTGCGCCAAGAGCCGAGGTCATGGACGTCCTCGAACCCAGCGGCCTGGAGCGTCCCCATAGCCGCTTTGCTCCGCATGCCAGAGGCGCAGTAGACGACCACGGTGCGGCCCTTGTCGCCGATCTCTGCGAGCCGACTCTGGAGTTCGCCCACGGGGATGTTGACGGCGCCCTTCAGGTGCTGCCCTGAGAACTCCCCAGGGCTCCTGACGTCGAGGAGCAGCGCGCCGTTCGCGACCGCCTCCTGCATGGCGTTGAGCTGCTCTGGAGAGCGCCGACCTGTGAAGACCTTGAAGGCGATGAGGGCGATGAAGCACATTAAGATCGCCCAAGATGTTCCGTTCATCGCTCAGCCCTCCAGCCCATGAGGCGATAAGAGACACCGAAATCGATGCAAAATCCAGCGAGACGTCTTTAGTCCGAGCCTTGAGGGCGGCATACTCGGAGCACGAGATGTACACAACGTCTGTGGACGTCATCGTGCTCTTTGCCTCTGAGCTGACGTCGTCGATACCTTAGGAGCGCTATGTTCCCCCTGAAGTCACGCCTCTTACTCTCTGCTTTCGCCCTGTTCTTCGTTGGTTGTGGCGATGACTCGACGCCCGGTGATGGCGCGGTCGGAGACCTTCGCATCCTCGCAATGGGCGACTCAGCTTTGGACTTTAATGGCGACGCATCGACTGTCGACCAGCTCCGTGAGGTCCTCGACGACCAGGAGGCTGGTGCCCTCGTCGTTCAGGCCGCTGTGGGCGGCGCCACCCTTGGGTGCGGTGACGTGGGCTTCGGTCAGGAGGACAACTGCATACCGCCCCAGTATGAGGAGGGGGAGTGGGATTGGGTCCTGCTGTCAGGAGGCGCAAATGACATCCTGGACAGTGGATGTGAGCTGGAGACTGACGCGCTCATCAACGAGGGGGGAGACGCAGGCCTCATGGTCGACGTCATTGATGACCTTGTCGAGATGGGGCACAAGGTCCTGCTCTACGGATACTTTCTGCCGCTCGACCCAGAAGGAGAGACGGCGAGCTGCGATCGCCTAGTGACGCTGTTGGCCCGATACCGCGCGTTGGCCGAGGCCCACAGTGACGTCGTCTATGTGGACGCTGGTGCCGTTGTGCAGCGCACCCAGCCCGCCTATTACGCCGATGATATTCACCCCTCGCCCGAGGGGAGCCGGGTCATCGCCGAGCATATCGCTCAAGCGCTTCAGGCAGCCGGAGTGTTGTAAGCGCAGCGCGCGTGAGCGGCTAGGGCACGTAGGTCGGCGAGTCGCCCTCATGCCACTGAGGGTACTTCTGCATCACGGATTGGAAGAGCGGGCTGTCGAGGAACCGCGTTAACCAGCCCTTGAGTGCCTCATAGGGCGCCTTGTCGAACCACGCTCGGTTGGTGTTGGCGAACTGCCGAATGAAGGGGCCGATCGCCCAATCTGAGAGGGCAGGGTGCGCCCCAAAGAGCCAATCATTGGCTGTGAGCCGCGCGTTCAAGTCGGCGAGGAAGCGCTCCGCCTCCGCGCGGTGGAAGAGCGGGTCTACGTCTTCGTAGCGGTTGGGGTATTTGTAGCGGTCGAGGTGCCCCTTGAACTCGTCGTCGTTCACGGTGATGAGGGCGAGCATCTCCTCCAGTGTGCCGGCGCTGGGGGTGAGCCAGTGGCCAGGATCCGAGCGCTCTAGCGCCCAGAGCATGACGTCGAGGCTCTCGTCGATGACGGTCTCGTCAGCGAGGACGAGCACCGGCACCGTCGCCTTGGGCGAGTAGTCGATGAGGGATGGGGGCTTGTCCCGCAGCACGACCTCGCGCAGCTCACAGGTCACCTCGGTGCGCCACAGCGCGAGGCGCGCCCGCATCGCATAGGGGCACCTGCGAAACGAGTAGAGGAGGGGAGGGGTCACTCGGTGTCCTTGGGGAGGTGTTGCGGTTGGCGCAGCCCCAGGTGCCCTTTGCCGCGCGCCTCGGCCAGGTCGATCTGTCGCTGTCGCTCAGCGAAGCGCGCTTTGCGTTCGTCTGAGGTGTGACCATGGCAGTACGGGCAGGCGACCCCCCTGACGAAGAGCGGGCTCGCCTTGTCGTCGTCGTCCAGAGGCAACCCACAGGCGCGGCATGCGTCGTAGCGCCCCGGCTCGAGGTCGTGGTTGACGGTGACGCGCCGGTCAAAGACGTAGCAATCACCCTCCCACATGCTCTCGTCCTGAGGGACCTCCTCAAGGTACTTCAGGATGCCCCCTTCGAGGTGATAGACCTCCTCAAACCCCTCTTGGAGCATGTAGGACGAGGCCTTCTCACAGCGGATCCCTCCCGTGCAGAACATCGCGACTCGGGTCTTCGGGGTCAGGTCTTTTCGGTCCTTAAGCCACTGCGGGAACTCTTGAAAGGACTCGGTCTTGGGGTCGGTGGCGCCTTGAAAGGTGCCCATCTTGGTCTCGTAGGTGTTGCGTGTGTCGATGAGCAGGACGTCGGGCTGGCTGATGAGCGCGTTCCATTCGGTCGGCTTGACGTAGGTGCCGACGCGCTGGGTGGGGTCGACGCCTTCGACGCCGAGGGTGACGATCTCCTTCTTCAAGCGCACTTTGAGCCGCAAGAAGGGCGGGGAGTCCGCCCAGCTCTCCTTGTGTTTCAGTCCGGCGAGGCGCGGGTCGCGACGCAGTTCTGCGAGCACGAACCTCATGTTGTCCTCAGTGCCCGCGATGGTCCCGTTGATGCCCTCATGAGCGAGCAAGAGCGACCCTTGGATCCCACGTTCGCGGCAGAGCGTGTCGAGCGGCCCTCTCAGCTCTCGAAAGTCCGGTAGCGAGACGAAGTGGTACAGGGCTACGATGAGGTGCTGTGTCATGTCTCCTCGTGACTCGTGGACACGGGGCTCAGTCTGCCCTCATTCGACGCATCCCGACAACGTCTTCAATGCCGACGACAGGTCCGGCGTCTCTCCGGCCCTCATCGATACTGAGTCGGGTCATTTCTCAATGACGAGGCTGTCGAGGGTCTGCGTCCCGTCCATGGAGTATGCCGTTATCTCCAAGCGCTTACCTTCGATCGCGACGTGCACGTAGTTGCCGACATCGCCATGAACCGAGTGGGCCGTCCACCAGTCAGAGCCGTTTGTGTAGGGCGGCGCGCCAAAGGCCCCCGCGACGACGTAGACGACGCCCTCGTCGGGCGCGACGACTTCACCGTTATGCACGGGGTGGCTCCGTTCGTAGTTGTGGTCGTGACCAGAGAAGACGAGGTCGACCCCATAGGCCTCGAAGATGGGGACCCAGTGGGTACGGACCCTCTGGGTAGAGCCATGGTTGGTGCACGCGGAGTAGGCCGGGTGGTGCATCATCGCGAAGATCCAGTCGATGTTCGGATCGTCCTGGATGCTCGCCAGGTGCGCTTCAAGCCACGCGGTCTGGGCGACGACTGTGTCCTCAGTGTTCGAGTCGAGGCCAATGAAGTGGGCATTGCCATAGGTAAAGCCCCACGCATGCTCCACCATCTCGGGCTCGAGGCCGGACATGATCGGCAGTGCGAACTGCGCGTAATAGACGTTCGCGAAGACCTCGTGGTTGCCCTGGACAGGCATCAAAGGCTTGGCGGCGAGCAGGGGCCCCATCGCGTCCATCCAGTCGGACCACTCAGGTTGAGTCCCTCCGTTGGACATGTCCCCGTTGAAGAACCACATGTCGGCCGGCAGCGATAAGAACCCCGGCATATGCTCACGGATCTTATCTGTGCCGCCGCGGCTGTCGCCCGCCATGACCAGCTCGAATGGGCTGTCGTCACCGGCCACCGGGCCGGTGGTGAAGGTCCCCATAGGGGAGAGATCTGGGGCGATGAACTCCCCGGTCTCGAGGTCAACGCTCTCCCAGCTCCCGACGCGATATGCATAGGTCGTGTTGGGGCTCAGGCAGTCGAGCAAGACCGTCCAGGTCACCCAGTCGATCTCACCGAGCTCTTGGCCCAGGAGGCTCTCACGGTAACGCTCCCCGGTGCCCTCCCAGACGCCGGCCTCTGACCAGGCCATCTCAGCGTCTTCTCCCTCGCCGGTCACTTGGTCCATCGGAGCCAGCCAGACCCTGGGCACATAAGCGTCCAGGTCAGCCTCGGTGGTCGCCCACTGCAGCGCGATGGTCGTGGCGGGATCCCCTTGATAGGTCATGTGCGTATTAAAGGGGACACGGTCAGCGTGCGTGTTCCATGTCACGGGCGCCGTCACGTTCACCCAGGTCGCTGAGGCGAGCTGATGTCCGCCGCATGGATCGGCTGGTTCGGTGGGGCCCGGGTCAATCGGGGGCTCGGAGGTCGCGTCCTCTGTCGGCTCTGAGGTGGCGTTGCCGTCACGGGTCGCGGGAGGGCGCACCTGCGTATCAGCCTCACGAGGCTCAGCGGGCTCGCCGGGCTCGCGGTCTTCTCGCTGCGGCGGGGGCTCGTCGGGGCGTGTGCGCTCGTTGTCATCGTCGAGGGAGGTTGGGTTCCTCTCGGAGGAGATGACCTTCTCTTCAACAGGGCACCCGGCCAGGCTGCCAACCATGAGGGTCGCGAGGACCCATCGACTCCAATGCATCGTCTGCCTCACTGGGTGAACTGACACCTCATCATGAAGTCATCGTCCTAGAGTTTAAAGCCTTCAAGCTCTCGACGCATCGTGTCGGTCGCCTGGCGGCGGGCCCTGTCCCTGAACTTAGGGCGGATCCCGATCGACGCTCGCCCTTCAGAACAGTCTGGCTGTGCCTAAACTGCACCGATCCGCTTTGACAGCACGAAGGCGCCTCGACCGCGCTCTGCTGCAAAGGGCAGGGGGCCCAGGATTAGGATGACCAGCCCACACGGCGTCCCGCTCAGCTCGCCTCGATAGGTTGCTCGTCTGGGAGCGTGGCGCTCGCGCGGCGCTTCAGGGCGCGGGCGATACCCGTGGCCTGCTCGAGGTACGGTGCGACCATCTCCACGGGGGGGATCAGGGCGGACAGCTCTTCGGGTGACCAGCGGTCGCAGCATGGGCAGCTCGTGCAGCGGTGGGACCAGCTCATGTGGATCCCGACGGCCCCCCAGGCGGGGAGCAGCTTCGCCATGTCCGGCAGGTGTCGGAAGTTCGAGCGCGTGATCGTGGTGGTCACGTAGACCTTGGCGCCCAGAGATTGGGCATTCCTCATGCCGATGAGCGCCTGCTCAAAGCTGCCCTCGATGCGGGTAAGCCACTCGTGCAGGGGGGCGATGTGTCCGTGCACCCCGACTGCGAAGACATCGACGCCGGCCTTCACGAGCTGCCGTGCATACTTTTTGTACGAGAGCATGCGGCCATTGGTCTGGACGACGATGGTCTGAGCCCCAGCGTTCTTGGCCGCTTCGACCCACTCGGGGAGCTCAGGGCGCAGGGTCACCTCTCCGCCAGCGAACACCACGACGCGCTTATCGACGTCCGCGAGGTCTGCGAGTACGTCCTCTGAGGAGCGCTCGCCATCCAGGACGGACAGGTCTCCCTGACAGCAGAATCGGCACGCGTTATTACATGCTGTTCCGCTTCGAATGAGCTGTGCGTTTTTTAGGCCCAGGACCACGATCGTTCTCGCTCCGTGTTGGGGGCAGCCTATCAGCGTGTGTCTCGCGGCGACAACATCAACAGGCGAAGGAGTGCTCCGCGCACTTTCCATCGACGACGTGTCTCAGCGTTGAAAGACCATAAGGTAGTTCTCGTCGAGGAAGGGCGCTGGGGGATCCGGCAGCCGGGTGAAACCAGCGGCCTCGATCTCGGCCGCGAAGACCGCTTGGTTTGCCCGGACGTGCTCCATCAGGAAGGGGCGCGTTTTACCAGGGATGCGGTGGTAGTCGACCACCACGAAGCGTCCGTCGGGCTTGAGGGCTTGGCGCATGGTCGCGAGTATCTGCGCCGTGTCCTCGAAGTGATGGTAGGTGTCGCAGGTGAAGATGAGATCGACACCCCCTGCCGGTAACCTCACGTCTGCGCGCTCCCCCAGCTGAGAGGTGACGTTGGTCAAACCCGCCGCGTCCGCCCGCGCTTGGATGTGCGCGACGAAGGCGGGGGAGATGTCCACCGCGATGACCCGCCCCTCCGAGCCGACGGCCTGCGACAGGTAGGCGACGAAGAGCCCCGTGCCGGCGCCGACATCTGCGACGACCTGGCCGGGCTCAAGCCCAAGCACCTCGACAATGGCCTCTCGGGCTCGGTAGACCTCGCGGCTTTCACCCTCGAAGCGCTGGCTCCATGCGTCGATGTCCAAGGTCGCCTTACGAAAGGGCGCATTGAGGCGCGCAGGTGCCCCGACCGCCCCGGCAGTGTGCGCCGTGGGCACCGCAGCCTCGGGTGTGAGGGCGCCAGTTGAGCCGCAGCCTGAGGTGAGGAATATGCCGATCAGCAGGAGATGTTTCATACCCCGGGAGAGTGCCGGAAAGGCTGCCTGTGAGCCAGCGCTCTTCGTGAGTGCCATACCGGTCAGGGGCGTCACCTGCCCTTTCGAGGACACGCAGCGGACCTTCACCCTGGGCGTGTGACCGTGTGAGCTCGCGCGGTCTGGTGGGGCTTAGAGTCACCAGCAGCACGGCCTGGGCGATCTCGTCTGCACCGATCTGCACGAAAACAAACGGGTGTTAGGTTTTGGCATGGGTGTTGCTTAAAGGGTCGGCAACATTCACGACCTGGAGACCCTCACAATGAAGAAGCACCTCACCATCATCATGTGGCTCGCCATGACCCTCGCATTTCAGGGTTGCATCTACCTCGACTTGAACGACGCGATGTACTAGGCGGCGGTGAACTGGGCCACGCTCAGAGCGGGTTTGTGTCCAGCCAGCCTAGGGTCAAGACGGCCCAGAGCCCGATGAGGATCGCCTCGGCCGCGTCATGCCGCAGGGAGGTCGGTCCCTTGAGCTCCGACCAACGGATCACCTTGCGCGCTAAGACCTCGGCTTCGGCTTTGGCCTTCACGCCGCTGCGGCGCTTCCTCGGGATCAGGAGTGTAGAGCGCCACTGCTCGGGGCTGACCCAGTCAAAACCCGCGCCGCGATGCAGCGCCGCCCCCTCCCACATCTCGCCCATGCGCCGGTCGCCTTCAACGACGACCCAGGCGAGTGTGTCTAGGGGCTTGATGACCCCCGAGATCCCGCGCTTCAGGCGGTTCATCGAGCCAAAATTGGTCGAGCGATAGCTCAGGAGTCTCCCACGGCTGTCGTAGAGCGCGACGCCGGCGCGGAGGCCCAAGTCGACGGCCAGCAAGGTCGATCGGTCTGACGGGGGAGGTGTGGCGCTCGGCAGCATAGGGTGAGCTCTCCTCTCCGTTCGATGCACAGCGTTCACCTTCAGGGTACTCCACTTTGAGGGTGCGGTGGAGGGGGCCGGCACAGTCAGGGCTGAAGAGAGCGTCAATCGAGCCACTTGTGGACGCCACCGTGGGAGCGACAGGCACCTCGTATCGAGTCCGCACACCATAGCGTACCGTCGTGGCAGCGCGCCATGGGCTTACCTCCGCTGCGGCATGAACGCTGGACGCCCATACCACTCCCATCTGCCGTCATGGCCGAATCCTCGGAGAGGGCCACCGCCGCAGCCCCTGCGCAGAGCAATCCGCCGACGACCAGCCCTGCGACCCCTGGACCGTGGACGCCGAAGCACCCCAGAGCGCCGCCAGAGCTTTCTGGGATGCGCTTACCAATCGAGCGGTAGTGTTCCCTGCATTCAGCGGTCTTCGTAAGCCCATACACCCCTGACGTGATCGCCGCTGCGCCAATCGCCCCTCCGGTGACCAAGGGGAGGGCGATCAGCGTAGCGTCTCCAGACTCAGAGAATAGGGCCGCTGCGAGGCCACCCACGAGTCCAGCGCCAATACCGAGCGCGAGGTCGGTTCCAGCGGCATTGCTGTGGGTTGTGCATGGCTTGTCCGGGCGCATTTTGTCCAATGGCTTGACGCTCATATAGGCACACCCTTGGAGGGTGATTAGCGCCGCTAATCCGACGGCGAGCAGGTGTGTCTGACGACGATTAGGGCCCTTGCTGGGCGGTCGCTCACTGTCTTGTGAATGTCGTGTGGCATCCGACATTAGGTCCCCCAGTTGTAGGTGACGTCCAGCCAGGGCAGGACCGGGATGTCTAGGCCGTGGACGCGCACGAGCCCCAAGTCCACGCCCCACTCCTTGCCGGCGAAGGTCCCCACGAAGCGCAGCGCTGCGGTGTTCACCAGCCCGGCCAGCGAGTCGAAGTCCTGGGCGAGCAGGCTCGGGATGACCCAATGCTCAGTGACGAGCGCTAAGCCGGGTGAGACGCGAAAGTTGCCCGCGAGCACCAAAACAGGGTCATAAAAGAGGTCGTTGTCCTGATAGACGAAGGGCATCCCGACCGAGAATGAGCCGTGAAAGTGTTCACTGCCCCACGTCAGCGTCGTGAAGGCGATCCCTCCACCGCCAAAGACGTCCGCGTCTGCGATGAGTGTGGGGGGGACGAGCACGCCGTAGACGCCCGCCGCCCAGTGGAGGTTGTCTGCGATCTGTAACCCAGCCTTCATCCCCATCACGAGGTTGAAGCCCTCCTCCATGAACCAGGTCGGGATGACGCCACCCACCAAGAGCGTGACATCATCGTGGACTGCGAAGGCGACCTCGGAGAGGCCGAGCTGCTTTTGTGAGAAGTAGCCTTCGCCGACATCGAGGGTGTACGCGGATGGGGCGAAGAGGTACCTCGTGCGGTTCGGGTCTGGCCGCCAAGTTTTGCGATCGTGGCGGTCCTCGATGTCATGGCCATGTCGATTTGCGCGGGGTGCGCGGGGTGCGCTGTTGACGTGGTAACTCGTTGGGGGCCGCGGGTGACGGATCTGATGGATGGGGGGAGGGGCGTCGCCCTGTGGCCAGGTCTCCACGCTGATGACCTCTGACACCGGGACGCTCAATAAGCGCCCGGCGCCAACTCGCATCAGGACCGCGTAGGGGCTCATCTCAAGGAGCTTGCCTTCGCTGATTCGACCGTCCCGATGAGTCACTCGGACCATTCGGTCCTTTGGGGCCTGAGGCGGCGTCGCGGATGGGCTCGGCGTTGGCTGCGCCTTAGCAGCGGGCAAGGGCACATCGCGACGCAGCTCGCCCGGGTGCGGAGGGGAGACCTCTGCAGGTGCGGCCGGCTCTGTAGGCGGTGATACCTCGACCTCTTGAGCCGAGCTTGATGTCGCGACGAGGAGCAGCGTGCAGAGCGTCAGTCGTGTGTAGTGTGCGCGAATCATAATGGCGAGCCCCTGGATGATCGGGTCGAACAGCGGGGGCATCGTTGGGTTAGGCTCCCCGCATGGGGGGAGACAGCAAGCGACATGCCAAGCGCGCTGCCGTCGCATCAAACCCTTGCCATGCGTGGTGATCGTACCCATCAGCGGGGTGCCATCGGAGGCGCGCTGTGACTCCGGCTGTACAGCGGTCTGCACGGTCGGTGTGAATCAGGGTTCACGAGTTCCCGTCTGTGGGGTGAGACTCAACGTGGCCGCCCTTCGCGCACTGTGGCACCCTCCAGCGGTCCTGACTCAGGAGGACAGCCCGTGTACCGACCGCTCACGCTCTTCATCCTCGTCATCACCTTCGGCTTAAGCTCGACCGCCTCGGCCACGACACCGGTTAAGGGAGCTGAGGCCGCCAAGGATGAGCAGGTCCGTGGCAGCGAGGCCAAGGCGGCGTCCTGGGATGTCGCCCAGCCCGAGGTCTCAAGTCGCATGCAAGAGATCGACGTCAGGCAGGGGACTTGGATGAGCCTCGACGTCAGCCCTGACGGCACACAGCTCGTCTTTGACCTCTTAGGCGATCTGTATGTGCTCCCCATCGAAGGTGGAGAGGCCAAGGCGCTCACAACGAGCTTGGCCTGGGACATGCAGCCCCGCTACAGCCCGGACGGTCGATGGCTTGCGTTCACCAGTGATAAGGGCGGTGCCGACAACATCTGGGTGATGCCGGCTGAGGGTGGTGATCCCGTCCAAATCACCAAAGAAGACTATCGCCTACTCAACAGCCCTGCTTGGTCACCTGACAGCCTATACATTGTCGCCCGTAAGCACTTCACCTCTCGCAGGAGCCTCGGGTCGGGCGAGATGTGGCTCTACCACCGCACCGGTGGCAAGGGCGTGCAGATGACCAAGAAGAAGACCAAGCAGAAAGACGAGGGAGAGCCGGTCTTCTCGCCCGACGGGCGCTACCTCTACTACAGCCGAGATGTCTCACCCGGGGAGACCTTCCGCTACGGCAAGAATTCGGCGGAGGGCATCTACGCCATTGAGCGTTTGAACCGGGAGACAGGCAGGGTGATTCGCATCGCTGGGGGACCCGGAGGTGCAGCCCGGCCGACCCCATCGCCTGATGGGAAGTGGTTGGCCTTTGTCCGACGATACGAGGGGCGCACTGGCCTCGTCATCAAAGACTTGAGCAGCGGTGCAGAGCGGCTGCTGCTTCACCCCATCGAGCGTGACCTTCAGGAGACCTGGGCGATCCACGGTGTCTACCCGACCTTCGCCTGGACCCCTGACTCTGCGTCTCTGGTCCTCTGGTCCAAGGGGACACTTCACCGCGTGCGCTTGAGCGATGGCGTCCGCGAAGATATCCCCTTCCACGTCAAGACGACGCGACGGATGCTCACACCGCTGCGGCATCAGGTCGAGGTCGCCCCCGACCGGGTTCAGGCGCGGATGCTGCGCTGGGTGCGTGTCTCGCCGAACGGGAAGCAGGCCGTCTATCACGCTCTAGGGCACCTCTATATCCAGGACCTCCCCCTCGGCAAGGCGCGACGCCTCACCCGGCAGAACGACCACTGGGAGCTGTACCCGGCGTTCTCTGCGGACGGTCGTCACGTGGTCTACACGACCTGGGATGACCAGGCGCTCGGGAGCGTCCGGATGGTCTCGACGCGCGGTGGGAAAGGGAAGGTGATTAGTCGAGAGCCCGGGCACTACATCTCACCTGTACTCTCACCTGATGGCCGATATGTCGTTTTCCAACGGGTTGGCGGCGGGTGGCTCACGAGCCCGCGTTGGGCCGAGAAGAAGGGCCTCTTCGCGCTCCCAGTCTCCAAGAAAGGGGCTGAGACACGCATCAGTCACACAGGCTCGGATGCGCACTTCGGCGCCCAAAGTGACCGCGTCTTCTTCCTCGACAAGGTCGCCAAGCAGGAGCGAGAGCTCCGAAGCGCCCGGCTTGATGGTCACGAGCTGCGTCACCATGTCGTGAGCGCGGAGGCGATGAGCTTCCGTGTGTCTCCTGACGAGCGCTGGATCGCTTGGCAAGAGGGGTACCACGTCTGGGTGAGCCCCTTCGTGAGCGCCGGGCGGACATGGCGGCTTGGCCCGAAAGAGAAGGGCCTCCCGAGGGTGCGCGTCTCCAAGGACTCGGGCTACAACATGGCCTGGTCCGGTGACAGCAAGCGCCTCCATTGGAACCTCGGACCAGAGCTCTTTACGCGGACCTTAGGGGATGACTTTACCAAGGCTGGGGAGGGTGAGAGCGCGGACTCAGCGCTCCAAGCGCACACCCTGGGCTTCTCTTTTGCGCATGACAGACCTTCAGGAGGTCTGGCGCTTGTCGGCGCCCGGCTCGTGACGATGGAGGGCGATGAGATCATCGAAGATGGGACGCTCGTCATCGCAGGCAACCGTATCCAGGCGCTCGGTCCTCGCGACACGACCACAGTGCCCAAGGGCTTCAAGGTCATCGATGTCAAGGGGATGACCGCGATCCCCGGGCTCATCGACGTGCATGACCACGGGTCTCAAGCTGAGTTCGGAATCACGCCTGAGCGTAACTGGCAGCATGACGCGACCTTGGCCTTCGGCGTGACGACGATTCATGACCCATCGAACCACTCTCAGAGCATCTTCGCCGCACGCGAGCTGATCCAGGCGGGCCTGATGACTGGACCGCGGACCTTCTCGACCGGGACAATCCTCTACGGCGCTGAGGGGGCCTTCCGCTCGCGAGTCAACAGCCTTGAAGACGCCCGTCAACACTTGAGCAGGATGCAGGCGATGGGGGCGTTCTCAGTGAAGAGCTACAACCAACCACGCCGTAATCAGCGTCAGCAAGTGCTCCAGGCTGCGCGTGAGCTTGGCATGATGGTCGTGCCCGAGGGGGGGGCGCTCTTCCAGCACAACATGTCCATGATTGTGGACGGTCATACGGGCATTGAGCACGCCATCCCGATCGCCAACGCCTATGAGGATGTCCTCCAGCTGTGGGCCAAGTCCGAGGTCGGCTATACCCCGACCTTGAACGTGGCCTATGGCGGCCTAGGCGCCGAGCATTATTGGTACCAAGACAGCGAGGTCTACGCCCACCCAAGGCTTCGTCGCTTTGTCCCTGCGCGGGTCCTGGACGCCCGTGGACGCAGGCCGGCGACAGCCCCACATCACGAGTGGAACCACATCGACGTGGCGCGCTTCGCCAAGCGCCTGATTGACGCAGGTGGTCGCGTGCAAGTCGGTGGGCACGGTCAACGCGAGGGGCTGGGAGCACACTGGGAGATGTGGGCCTTGGCGCAGGGGGGCTTCACGCCCCATGAGGCGCTCCGAAGTGGGACGATGCATGGCGCTTTTTATCTTGGGCTCGATAAGGACTTGGGATCGCTCAAGCCAGGCAAGCTCGCTGATGTTGCCCTCATCGCTGGCGACCCGCTGGCAGACATTCGAGACTCCGAGAAGGTCCGCTTCGTCATCGCCAATGGTCGCCTCTACGACGCCAGCACGATGGCGCAACTTTACCCTGACAAGGTGGCCGCGCCGGAGCACTTCTTCAGCCATGACGGTGTGACGACCGACGCAGAGGTGCGGGGCCAAGACGGGTGCATGGGGTGTATGCACTGAGACCGCCTCATAAAGACTCAATGTCTCTGGTGACAGTGCGATATCGTCCTTGCGAGGGCTGATTGAGCGACGATAGTCTCCGGACGGTTCAAACGAGCACGTCAGATGTGAGTTCACGTGACGTTCGCAGAGTGTGACAGCCCTCTAGAGCGCGTATTGTGCTCACCGCTGGCCGCCTAGGCTCCTACGGGTTCCAAGCCTCGACGTTGCGTCTATGAGTCAACTTTGGGCGCTTTGGCAGCGCCAGTTCACAGCGAGAAGACAAGGAGAAGAGTCATGCGTCGTCGAGTTCCTTTTGCTCATCCTCATCCGCCCCGCACAGCCCTCCCCATGACGGGTATCGCGCTCATGGTCAGCGCCTTGCTCCTCGCACAAGGCTGCGCGACGGCGCCGGCGGTCGTGAAGATAGACTGCCCCAAGCCTGAGGCGGCCCCTGCGCCTGAGAAGCGAGCAGATGGCGAGCACTACACAATTGATGACTGGTGGCCGAACCGCCTCGATCTGCGTGTCCTTCGGTCCAACGCGCTCAAGGGCGATCCGATGGACGCGAGCTTTGACTACGGAGAGGCGTTCTCGAAGGTCGACCTCAAAGCCCTTAAACAAGACATCGAGGCGAGCTTGAAGGACTCCAAAGCGTGGTGGCCCGCAGATTGGGGGCACTATGGAGGCCTGATGATTCGCTTGGCGTGGCACAGCGCAGGCACCTATCGGGTCACCGATGGCCGCGGCGGTGCAGCTTCTGGGACCATCCGCTTTGCGCCGCTTAACAGCTGGCCCGATAACGCGAACCTGGACAAGGCACGTCGCCTCCTTTGGCCGGTTAAGCAGAAGTATGGCCGAAGCGTCTCCTGGGCTGACCTGATGATCCTGACGGGGAACGTCGCTCTCGAGTCGATGGGCTTCAAGACCCTCGGGTTTGGCGGCGGCCGTGCGGATGTTTACGAGCCGACGGACATCAATTGGGGCCCTGAGACAGAGTGGCTCGCAGACCAACGACACAGTGAAGACGGCACTGCGTTAGATAAGCGTGTCGCTGCGAGTCAAATGGGGTTGATCTACGTAAACCCACAAGGCCCTGGCGGGAACTCAGACCCACTCGCCGCTGCGCATCATATCCGACGGACCTTCGCGCGGATGGCCATGAATGACGAAGAGACCGTCGCGCTCATCGCCGGTGGGCACACCCTCGGCAAAGCGCACGGCGCGGCGATGGCAGCCAAGCACGTGGGAGTCGAGCCCGAAGGTGCGCCGCTCGAGGAGCAAGGCATGGGGTGGAAGAACTCCTACCGCTCCGGAAAGGGCGCAGACACCATCACCAGTGGCCTGGAGGGGGCGTGGACTTACACGCCGACACAGTGGTCGCACGACTACTTCTCGAACCTCTTTGAGCACGAATGGGAGCTCGTGACGGGCCCTGGTGGCGCCAAGCAGTGGTCACCGAAAGGCGAGACTGAGCGAATGGTCCCCGATGCGCACATCAAGGGTAAAGAGCACAAGGTGATGATGCTCACGACCGACCTGTCGCTCATTAAAGATCCCGCATACCGGGTCATCTCGAAGCGCTTCTATGAGAACCCGAAGAGCTTCGAGGACGCCTTCGCGCGCGCCTGGTTCAAGTTGACGCACCGTGACATGGGGCCTCATGTGCGCCTCCTTGGTGCAGAGGTCCCAGAGCCTCAGCTCTGGCAAGACCCAGTGCCTGAGGCGAGCTACAAGGCCATCAATGCGGCAGACATCAAAGCCCTGAAGGCGATGATCTTGAAGTCGGGGCTCACCAACGCTCAGCTCGTGAAAGCGGCCTGGTCGGCGGCCTCGAGCTTCCGTGGTACAGACCTGCGCGGTGGCGCCAACGGCGCTCGAGTGAGGCTCGCACCCCAGAAAGACTGGGCAGCCAATGAGCCGGCGGAGCTCGCCAAGGTCTTGAGCGGCCTTGAGGCGGTGCAGACGGCCTTCAACAAAAAGGCGAAGAAGGGCAAGAAGGTCTCCATGGCGGACGTCATCGTCCTCGGCGGCGGTGCGGCTATCGAGCGGGCGGCGAAGCAGGCGGGGATCACGGTCACCGTGCCCTTCGCTTCAGGTCGCACCGACGCGACTCAGGAGATGACGGACCTCACCTCGTTCGGCCACCTTGAGCCCGAGACCGATGGGTTCCGTAACTATGTCGGAGCCGCCGCAGGCGATGCCAACACGGCCGAGCGCCTCGTGGAGCGCGCTGACATGCTCTCGCTCAGCGCGGCAGAGATGGCCGTCCTTGTCGGCGGGCTACGCGTCATCGGGGCCAACCATGGTGGCACGAGTCACGGTGTCTTCACGGAGACGCCGGGGGCATTGAACAACCACTTCTTCGTGAACCTCCTCGACAACGGCGTGGTCTGGAAGCGGGCCGCAGCAGGTGATGGGGTGTACGAGGGCCGCGTCCGCGGCAGCGACGCCGTCAAGTGGACAGGGACCGCTGTCGACTTGGTCTTCGGCTCCAACTCTCAGCTGCGCGCCATCGCCGAGGTGTACGCAGCCGAGGACGCAAAGGAGAAGTTCGTCAACGACTTCGTCGCCGTGTGGGACAAGGTGATGACGCTCGATCGTTTCGACCTCCGCTAGGGGTTGAACGGAGCGCTGTGGCTGCTCGCCCTCTCTGCAGGGCGAGCGGTCACTGTGACCGGGCGGCGTGGATTGATATCGGCGTTTCGGTGCACATCCGAGTTAACGCAGCGGCCAACCCGATTGTACGAAGTCCGTGCCTGACTCGTGACACCCTGTGCAGCCGGTCGCATCGAAGGACGCGGTCTTTGGGGTCTCTGCGTTCACGAAGCGCTCAAACCAAAACCACCCCTCACTGGCGCCCTGGGTCGTCTTGAGCGACAGCGCGTAGCCCCAGACCGTCTGCGCGTCCGCCTCGTACATCACCCGCACGGCGGCTGCACCGGCTGGGTGCGTGGTGGCGTGGACGTCGAGAGAGTCCCGAAGCGTGGGGTTAATGAAGATCTGCGCCTGGCCATCGGACATCGTGGCCGGTAGGACTCCGGATTCAGCGTCCCAGGCTTCATAGCAGCCTTGCGCGAACCACGCCTCGAGCGATGGTGTCGAGGTGTCACTCAGCGGGGGACAGAGCGGGTCGTCATCGGCCCCGGGGATGCACCCCTGGAAGAGCAGGGCGCTGAGGCACAGCCACACCCCGCAGCGGCGCAGGCGGACCAGGCTCAGAGGTTCGCGCCGGTCGCGATCCAGTCGTGGATCAGGTCAAGCTGCGCGTCTGTGAGCCCGGTCTCACTGAATGGCGGCATCTTCTGGTCCGCAGTCAGGCAGTCGTCCTCTTGGGGGCGGACACGGACCCAGAGCATGCTGGCGTCAGGATCGCCGGGAACCACGCGCATCGTCACGTCACAGTTGGTGTCAGTCGACGTCTCCACGTTGACCAAGTTGTCATATGCCGACTCAAGGCTGTCCATCAGCATCCCACCTGCGTGGCCAGCGTGGCAGTAGCCCGCCGTGCACCCCATGGGCTCCAAGACCTCGTTGAAGACCGTGGCGAAGCTCACAGGATCGCCCATCGCCGCGTCCTCTGAGGGGCCGGCGTCTTGCTCCTGGGCGTCGACGGATGACGCGTCATCTCCCGATGTGTCGTCTGCGGCGGTGTCCGAGGCCTCAGCGTCAGAGGGCGCGGGGGCGCTGCCAGCCGTGTCGTCTGCGGCGGCGTCCTCAACCTCTACATCCGCAGGAGCCGGGCTTTCGCCATCGGGCTCGTCGACGGCCGTGTCTTCTGCCTCTGGATCTGCCGGGCTCGTGTCCTCTGTGACTGAGTCCGCACCGACGACCTCAGCCTCGTTTGCGTCACTCTCCATCGAGCCGCCGGGCTCGCTGTCGGTGGCCATATCGGTGTTCGAGTCGGTCACCTCGGGCTCACCGCCACATCCCCAGGTGAGCAGGCAGGTCATCGTGGCGCATATGAGGAGGTGTGTGGGCCGCATGGGTGTCTCTCAGGGCTCACTTGCAGCAGTTCACGCGCAATGCGCCGAGACGCAATCGCAGTGTGTGTGGGTGGATCGCACCCCGACTCTAGCACGGCACACCGAGGCACTCACTCCGGCTGTCCGGGTGAGTCACCCCGTGGATGAGGGGCGCCAAGGGGGCCCTCAGATGACGACCCTGGCATAGGTGGCGGCGGAGCTGGGCCTCCAGTCGTTCATCGTCGACTGGAGCCTCAGCCTCGCCACCGCGCTTGCTCTAGCTGTTTGTACCAGCAGCCGCAGCGGCCTCAGCCTCTTTGGTGGCCGCAGCCTCTGCTTCGGCCATCTTCTCGCTCTGGTTGAATGTCCCCTTGAAGACGATCATCCCCAGCGGTGAGATGAGGCACATGATGGCGATCCACAGCCACGACATCTCGTGGTCGGGGAACTCTACCATCCCCTCCGCGAAGTACTGACCAGTCAGGATGTCGGCCATCACTGTCGCGCCCACTTTGCCCAGGAAGTAGGGCAAGACGGCCAGCGCGATGTAGGCGCCTTCCTTGCCGCGGGGGGCGATCTCAGCGCTGAACTGCATGAGGCGAGGTGACCAAATGGCCTCGCCCACCGTGAAGACCATGATGAAGACGACGAGGGAGATCACAAATGGATCTTGGCCACCGACCGGTGACTCGACCCAGTAGTCGAAGATCCAGGTACCAAACCAGGTGTCGCCGAGCCCCAAGGCCCACGCCTCAGGCATGAAGCAGATGAACACGGAGAGCGCCGAGAGCGTGGTGCCGACCATGAGCATCGTGTAGGAGCGCACCTTGATGGTGAGGATGGACACCAGCGGCACGAGGAACACGATCATCGCGGGGTTTAGGGTTCCGAAGAGGCTGACGACCGGGAAGTCCGCGCCGAAGACGCGAAGTGCGTAGGTCGGGAACATCACGTGGAAGACGTAGAAGGTGAGCCGGACAAAGGTCAGGATCCCCAGCATCGCCATGTAGATCCAGAAGGGCTTGTCGGTGAAGTTCTCCTTCAGCTCCCGAATCGTCCCCTCTGTGGAGTCCCGGACTGACTTCATGACCCGGTCAAAGCCTGCGCCTGGCTTGGCTGCACCGAGATGGGAGAAGAGGGCGTAGATGATGCCACCGGCCGCGAAGATCCCGATCGTGATGACAAAGGCCCAGATGTAGAAGCCGACCTTGATCTTGTCGTTGAAGATCTTCCAATCGTGGACTTGGCCCTCGACCAGGACGTAAGCGAAGACACCCACGATGGCCGTCGCCACGAGGCTCTTAATCAGCTCGCGCGTCATCTGTGCGCGGCGCGTCACGATCGACGCGATGAGGCCCTCTTTGATGACGTCTTCGCCTTCGGTCTCGGGCGTCTTGATGACCATCCCGTTCTCGGTCATCTCAGCGCCCTCGCGCATGATGAGGATGGCGATGAAGTCAGGGATGTTGATCAGGAAGCCGATGCCGATGATCGCCTGATAGGTGGTGAGCTCGACGCCCCAAATCTCGATACCGTCAGCGTGGAACTTACGGAAGTACTCAGCGATCTCAGCACCGACGGTGAAGCCGATGTTCATCAACGTGTAGAAGAGTCCAAAGCCTAGCGTGGCTGTCTTCAGCGTCGTGAACCACTTGATGCCCACCTTCAACACCGGGCCAGTGATGGCGAAGCCGAAGGCCAAAGGCAGGAAGCCGAAGAAGGTCACGATCCAGATGTCCTGGCTCAGCGGCATCGCGAAGCGCGAAATCAGGAGCATCACAGCGCCGATCAGCAGGCACTTCTTCACGCCGATTGTGTCGCATACTGCGCCAACCATCATCGTGATGATCGTCGCGACCAGGCCCCAGATCATGTAGTAGAGGTAGCCTGGACTGTCGCCCAGAGGGGCGCCATTCCAGAGCACATCGTTTTGTAGGAAGAGCACAAAGATGGATGAGGCCGCGCCGTAAGCGCTGTACTCGGTCAGCTTCGTGAAGAACATCAGCCAGAGCTCTCGCGGGTGCCCGCGGAGCCCCTTGATGTAGCCCCAGGACAAGCCGATGAGCGCGATGAGGAGGGTGAGTGCGCAGATGGCTAGGAACCAGTCCAGGCCGGTGGCGCCCTCGCCGGTCAAGCGCGCCATCATGGACTCCGCAGAGCGGTAGTCCATCACCGTCCATGCGGTCTTGTCGTCCCATGTACGGTTTCGCTCTGCAGCGCTCACATGGGCATCACCCTCAAGGTGCATGTAGACGGCGAAGGGCTCCCCCTCTTTGGGGGTGAAGGTGCCCATGAGCTTGAAGCCGTTGTTGGCTGGCAGTGCGTTATTGCCCGCGGTCCATTCCACCGAGCCGGGCTGGTCAAAGCCCCACTTCTGGATGTCGGCCGTGAACACCTCAAGGGTTCGGTGCTCGCGGAGCACATCACCGCCGGACTTGTAGGCCTCGTCGTACTTCTTGTTCGAGATCGAGTTCACGAACTCATCGGCGACTCCGATGATCTTCGACGTCTTCCACTCAAATTTTGGGCCCTTACTGCCGCCGCCGCCGCCAGCCCATGCCGTCGAGGTGAGCAGGAGTGAGAGCGAGAGAATCAAAAGTCCGAATGAGACTCTTCTCATAGTTTCTATTCCTTGGTGCATTTCGCTGCCGCCGCCGTCGTGTCATTCGCCTTGGAGAGTCACTCATTGCGCATTGCGCAGTGCCCGAGGCAGCGAAAAGCCAGGACACAGAGAGAGGCCACGGGGGCCACTTTGCTCGTCATTGGATGTGTGCCCTCAGCCGCTCCTCACAGAGATGGAATTCCCCGGTCGGACGCTGAGCAATACGGACAGGTACGTGAGGACCCAGCCTCAAACGCGGCCGGACTCTACCACCGCCAACCACGCGGCGCGAGCGAAGACGGTTTTAGCCACCCGGTGGTCTTTTTGGGGGTCTCTCCGGTGCTGTTTTTTTGTGTGAAATAGGGCCCGGGATGGGGCCGGACGGGTGGGGGCAGCTTGGGCTCCCTGCGCACTCCGAGGGGGCAGCTGCACAGGGGGTAGGGAGTAGCGTGTGTTCACCCAGCGGAGACCTCCTTTGTGG
This sequence comes from Myxococcota bacterium, assembly GCA_049602155.1. Classification (GTDB taxonomy): domain Bacteria; phylum Myxococcota_A; class UBA9042; order PHBI01; family JBMYRH01; genus JBMYRH01. The sequence continues at coordinate 33,601 of JBMYRH010000028.1, forward strand.
AGTGAGGAACTCCTCACGCTGCGGGGAGCGACCTCCTCCACGGAGACGCCGCTACGCGCCGGCAAAGAGATGGTTTACTCTCCGTGGCATGAAGCACGCAGAGGACAGCCTGAGTCTATGGAGCCGCGTGAGCCACCTTGCGTCAGCCCGGAGACGACGCGCGAGGCCCTTGCCCGTGGGGACGCTCGTGTTGACGCTCTTCATGGCCGCCTGTTCAGCGTCGACACCAGAAGTAGACGTGGCTGCAGCGGACGAAGGCATCGGCTCTGCGGGGGATGTGGCGTCGCCCGATGGTGCGGGGACACCTTCGATAGGGCCTGTCGCACTGACCCCGGATGTCGTCAGCCTCGACGGCGCTGGAGAGGTTGAGGGTGAAGACGCCGAAGTGCTCGGTCCGCAAGACACAGTGGCGAGTGAAAGCGCCGATGTGTGCGACTGTGATCCAGGGATGTGGTGTGACGATGGGAGCTGCGCCTCTGATGTCTGCACCGAAGGAGAGGTGAGCTGCCATGATCTAGAGACCAGGCGTGTTTGCGCCGATGACGGCAGCCGCTTCGACCTCGTCCCGTGCCCTGATGACTTGGTTTGCCAAGGCGATCAATGCGTCCCCCTCATGTGTCAGCCGTCCGATCCGCCGTTCTGTGACGGACCGACGCGGATGACGTGCAACTCATCGGGGCTCGCGCATGTGCCGCTCCCATGCCCTGGCGGGACTGGATGTGTGGACGGCACCTGTCAGCCTATCGAGCCGAACGTGCTGCTTTTGGTCGACACCTCGACCTCGATGAGCCTACTGGCGGACACGCCGGACATGTACCCACCGGACTGCATGGACGCGAGCTGCCCGGTCTGGGACTTCCCGGTGTGCGACGATCCGAATGACCCCATGACACGGATCGCGCGGGTGAAGGTCTCGATCTCCGAGTTTCTCCAGTCTGACGCGGCCCAGGAGGTTCGGTTGGCGCTGATGCGCTTCCCCCAGACCGGCCTTGAACTGCCGAACTGCACGCGGGGCTATTACGCGCACCTCTTCTTCATGTCGGGCGACAACCACGCCCCTGAGACCGAGCTGGATTGGTTCACCAGTCAGCTGCATCAAACGTTGTGTACCGGCTTCTCGGAGACGTCGGAGTCGAACCTTGAGGACATGGCGCGTTGGTTGGACTTCGAGGAGACGCTGGCGCCCACAGGTCAGGGGTGCAGCGCGTTTTGGGATTGTGAGTTCGAGCTGTGTGACGGTGGACAGTGTTGGAGTCACACCAACCCAGAGCTTCGAGGGACAGGCCCCACGCCCTTGGGTAAGTCGTTGTTCTACGCCGGCGAGTACTTGAGGCACCTTGTCCTCAACGAGGGCAAGCCCTGCGGGGTGGATGCCGATTGCAACTCACCCCACTATGCGTGCGTCAGTGGGGCATGCCGAGACCCCTTCTTTAGCTGTCGTGAGACGTCGATCATCCTCTTCACCGACGGCTTCGAGACGGTGTACGAGAGCACCGAGGAATTCTTCAACCCCTTGGTCCAGGCCAAGCGCCTTCACTACGGCCTGGCTTGCGTCAGTGATGAGGATTGCCTGAGCGGTGCCGATTGCGTCGACGGCGGGTGCCGCTTTGAAGGAGAAGGGGGGCTCCCTCAGATGCAGTGCAACGCCTACGAGTCCCCCTGCACCACAGATGACGATTGCGCTGAGTTTGAGTGCGGCAAGGAGGCACCCTGTGAAGGGAGCTGCCAAGACGTGACTGTGGACCTCTTCGCTCCCGAGTGGTCGAATCACTTGGCGAGCGCAGAGGGTGCACCGCTGCCTATCACTGTCCACGTCATCGACGCCTCTGGGACCGTGGGGTCCAACCAGCTCCTGGCCACCTATGGGGGAGGGGAGTACAGCTCCTCTGATCTCGCCGAGCTCAGCACCTTGACCAGTCAACTCGGTGGCCTCGTGACCGCCAAGCCCGGTGCCAGCATCTGCGAGTAGAGGGCGGTGAACCAGGTGGTGCCACCTCCTGAGGTAGGGCGGAATGGTGCAGCCCTCGTGGTGTGTTGACCGGCTGCGTGACCGCACAACCTCAAGACCGCCTGTCTTTGGGCCAGCCGGGTGCGCCCTGGCATTGTATCAGCCCGGCAGCGAGGCATACCCTGACACCATGACGGGCGACAGACGACAGAGCAGAGTGCGATGGGGTGCGCGGCGCTTGCTGATGATCCTCATCCTGACCCTAGGGAGCTTGGGGCTCTTGAACACCGACGATGACCACGCCGCGGCCGCCGGCACCACCGACCTGCGCAACATGCCTTGGGTGACCGTGAACGACACGGTGATGGGAGGCCGCTCAAGCGCGACGGTGTCGTGGAACGACGCCGGTCAGCTCATCTGGAGCGGGAACCTGAGCCTCGAGAATAATGGAGGCTTCGTCTCCATTCGTTCTCGGTCTCCTTGGTCTGACTGGTCGAGCTACGACGGGGTCGAGGTGGTCCTCGAAGGGGCAGGGCGGGAGATCCAGGTGAGCGCGCAGCGCGGAGACCGCGTGATGCGCGCCGGGGGATATCGGGCGATGCTCCCCACCGAGGTGCGGGGGGACACCCGCGTGTTTATCCCCTTCTCGGCCTTCGTCCTCAAGCGCTTCGGGCGCGAGGTGGCGGGCCCCTCCCTGCCCGACGGGCTCCGGAGCGTGGGCGATTGGGGGTTGCTGATGGCGGACAAGCGCGAAGGTGCGTTTCAGGTCACGCTGAAGTCCATCACCCCCGCCCGTCATACCAAAGACACACGCACGTCGCCCAAGGTCCGGGCTACGCTGATCAAGGCCATCGAGCGTGGGGTGCCGGTCTTCAACGCAGGGGACCCAAAGGGCTGCGCTGCGATCTACGGTGAGGTCCTTCAGCAGCTTGTCGGTCAGGGCCTGCTCGGTCCGAGGGCTTGGGCGCATCAGGTGAGCCGCGCGGCGCTCACTCGCGCCACGAGCCAGAGTGATACGGACGCGGCGTGGACGCTCAGGCGGGCGATCGACGCCATCCTGAGGAGCCTCCCAGGATAGCATTCGAGGCAGAGCTGTGCCCGCACTTCGCGGCGCTTAGCTCTCAACCGGCTCCGCTGCGGCATTCGCCGGTACAGGGTCCATCGTCACCGTGACAGCGCCTGCTTCTCCGTGGGTGTGGATGAGCCATCGCTCCTGGTACATGCGGCGCGCCGCATAGCCGACGTCGCGAATGTAGCTGGCGTTGACCGCGGCCCCGATCCCAGCGCCTATCACGGGCACGACCTGTAGCGCTTTTCGCTTCGTCAGGTTCACGCCGAGCTGCTTCGCCAGTTGCTTGACCCCCGCGAGGATCACGTACTGCTTGAGCCCCTCCTCGGCGGCCTTCCGCGAGATGCTCTTCCACGTCTCCTTCGCGAGGATGACCTCCATCGAGCGCAAGAAGAGGAGAGAGGACCGCTTCTGCGCCATCGAGTTCGAGCTCGCCGCCGAGAGCACGCCGAGGGCGAACCTCTGGTCTTCCTCCGTGACGGTGTCAAAGCCATAGCACAGCCCGACGTGGCGAATGGTCATGAGCGAGAGGACCACCACCGCCGGGATATCGGCGGCGAGCCCCGCCAAGCCGGTCACCCCTGTGATCCCCCCCTCGAGGGTCGCGGCGCTGATTGCGTAGTTGTGGACGGTGTTGGCGAGCTCATCAGAGAGGGGGAGTGATTTACCTCGAAGCCCCTCGATGCTGTTGACCTGTCCATCGGTCATGATCTTGTCTCGGCCCCAACCCTCGAGCTTCCCAGCGGTCCAGTTCGCCCCATGCAATGCCGCCTCAAGGGCAGCCTCTGGGATCACGGCCTCGACCGCCGCTTCGAGGGGCTTGGTGATTCTGCCCGCGGCCCGAGAGATCACGTCGGGCTCTCGCGCCTTCCATGCCTCGATCTCGGCCAGGGCATCTCGTTCGTAGGCATCCATCGAATCGGTCATCTTTCACTCTCGTTTTTTGACGCATCGCATCGTATCTCATCGCGGGCCTTCGTCGCAGATCCCCTCCGATCCCAGTGGGCAGCTTCCCTCCGTCGGGTAGTCAATTGTGCGAGCGAGTGCTGCGGCTCGAATCGCCGCGGTTTGCCCCGCATGGGCGGCCCAAACAGTCGTCGGGCTCACATTGGATGACGCACACACAGCGCGAGACGAAGCGTGCGAGGGGGCCTCACGGGGGAGTCATCTATGCGGCGCACCGCGTGAGTCGTCACAGGGAGGTCTGCGTTCAGGTCTCTGGCGGTGGCCCTAGCTTGGTCACTGGAGCGTTTGGGGCGCTTCGAGTATGAACGGTCTGGGTCGCGGTAGATAGCAGGTCGTTGACGATGTGAGCCACTTGCAGATCATTGGCTGTGCACGACCTCGCTCGGTCAACCGTAGAGACGATGGACACGTGAAGGGGCCGCGCAAGGGTCATGGCTGTAGGTACATTCGACAAGAAGTTCGGCGCGCAGTTCTTGGCGGCCGTGCCCAAGCTGCCCGGCGTGTACCGGTTTTACGCCAAGAACGACACCGTGCTGTACGTCGGGAAAGCGAAGGATCTGCGAAGCCGGCTCGGGCAGTACCGCACCGCCAAGCGCGTCAAAGCGCACCGGAAGATGAACCGAATTGTGAAGGCGAGCGCCCGGTTGGAGTTTGAGCTGACGGCCAACGAAATGGAGGCGCTGCTCCTGGAGAACCAGCTGATTCAGGCGCTCAGGCCGCGGTTCAACGTGGCGGGGGCCTTCAGCTTTATGTACCCGTCACTCGGGATGAAGCGCACGGAGTCTCACCTTCATTTGGCCTACTCGACCGAGCCCGAGCACATGGAAGGCGAGGGGTTTGAGCGCTTTGGGTCATATCGGAGCCGCCTCTACACCCGGGCGTGTTTTGACGCCTTGGAGGATGTCTTTAGCAGGCTAGGGCACAAGGAGACGTCGTCTGAGCGGTTGCCGTACACCGCCTGGCGGCGCTTTCGGCAGATACCCCAGGCGCTGAATGAGCCGCTTCGCGCCTTCTTCGCGGGGGAGTCCGAGGCCTTCCTCGAGCAGGTGATCCTCAGCCTGGTCGAGAAGCCGGATGCGCGCAGTGACGCTGCTGCGGTGCAGGCTCGGCTCGAGGAGCTGCGGCTGTTCTACGAGGTGGAGGCGCAGAAGCTGCGGGTGATCCTCACGATGGAGGGTGTCCCCTACATCGCGCAGACCGAGCGGGATCGTGCCGCAATCCGGGCGGGCTTCAAAGAAGAAGACGAGGACGAAGATGCATGACGCCGGTCACCTCCTCGCGTGACCCACGCTGTCCACCCACAGGCGCTGTCCTGTCATAGCCCTGCGGGAGACGCTGGATACAGGTGCGGACGTTTCCGGTCTGCGCGGCCTCTGCGACCTGGGCTTGGGTAGTGCGAGGCTGACCGTCTGCCATGGTCTCAGACACGGTGCTTAGGGCGCGGTTCGGGTGCTGACTTGCCAGTGCGATGAATGGCGAAGGGGGGCTACGTCGAGGCCCTCCAAGGGCGGATGTTCAGCATGAGGCTGTCTTTCTGAAGAGCTTAGGAGCGCAAGAACAGCCGGTTTAGCAAAGCTGACCGCACGCGATAACGTCGGTCAATTACGGCCTACTGCTCACTCTTTACCTCGCTCATTGAGGGTCAACTCGCGCCTGCTTTCTCCGCGTCTATTTCGGCCTGGAGCTCGGCGGCAAAGGCTGCCTCGTACTCAGCCTCGCGTTTCGCCTCTGCTTCAGCGGCGGCGACCTTGGCAGCTTCAGCCGCTGCAGCTTTCTTCGCGGCTAGTTTTTCGCTCTTTGCCTCTTCGCGAGCCTGGCGTTTGTACGCCTTCTTCTGTTCACGCTCTCTGCGCTTGTGATCTTTGCTTGGTGTCGTTGCCATGAGGGGTCCTTTGTCGTCGCCAGAAGGAGGTCGCCCGTGGCATCTCGCGCACAGGTTTTAGTCACTGCTCTCTGAGTCGCTTTGACCCAGGGGCCCCGCTGATGGGCCTTGCGGGCCATCGAGGTGGTCGATTGTACTCGTATAAGCTTACGGTCAGCCGTTCGCGGCTGGGGCTCCTGCGCTCGGAGGTGCCTCTCTTCGGTCAGACCGAGCGTCCACGGCGCGGCGACTGCGTGCCGACGTTAACACTGTGCTGCAGAGAGTGCGGCAGGATTCGACGAAGTCTTGCACCTTGAGATCCACGTGGATGACTCAGTCTGCCGTTCAGGGCAAGGTCACTGTGGGGGCCAGGTCTGCTGGTAGGCGTCGTCAAAGGTTCGACGTGCGCCGACCTTCACCTCGGCTCGTTGCTTCGGCTGACTTGTCCGGGGGCGTTCGCGAGACCTGCTCCTTTCGGCTCAGACGCGCAGCTCAGGTTCTCTTCGGGGCGGGTTCTCCGAAGCGAAGAGGCTCCCCGACTTAGCGATTGGAGCGAGGGCTCCCCAGCGTTCGGGCTCGGAATGCCTTCCCCTTGATTGGGGCCCGGTTCAGGAGGTTCACCACAGCGCGTGCATGGGCGTTCTCTACTGCGATGAAGCTGTGAGTATCGACGATGTCGATCTTGCCGACAGCGCCCCCTGGGATGTGCCCATTGGCGGTGATCGCACCCAAGAGGTCTCCAGGTCGGAGGCGGCTCTTACGGCCACCGTTGAGCTCGATCGTGGTCATCAACGGCATCAGGGCGCTCTGGTGTCCCTGCTGTGTCGGCGCCTCGACCTCGACGATCTCACCGTCGGGTCGCAGCCCTTGGACCGCTCGCAGCCGGCCCTCTTCTCGCGCGGTGACCAGGCTGATGGCGATACCCTCTTTGCCCGCTCGACCCGTGCGACCGATCCGATGGACATAGACCTCGGGTTGCTCGGAGAGCTCGTAATTAAAGACCGCGTCGACATCACGCACGTCGAGGCCCCGAGCGGCGACATCAGTCGCGACCAACACCGTGGCGCTCTGATTCGAAAAACGGACCAGGGCTCGCACGCGCTCCGGTTGCTCTAAATCCCCGTGCATGGCGATGGCGGCCACGCTCTCGTGCTGGAGCGACTCAGCGACCTGCGCGCAGTCGTTCTTCGTATTACAGAACACGATGTTGAGCCGCCCCCCCCATTGGTAGAGCGCTCCTAAGAGGACCTGATAGCGGTTATCGCGCGTCACGGCGCACCAGGACTGACGGATCTTTGCCGGCGCTTCGTCCTCGGTGACATCGACACTCACAGGGTCCTGTTGAACCCGAGCGCTCATCTCCTTGATGCCCTTTGGGTAGGTCGCCGAGAAGAGCAAGGTCTGTCGGAGGGTGGGCACATGACTCAGGATCGTCTCGATGTCCTCGGTGAACCCCATGTCGAGCATGCGGTCGGCTTCATCGAGCACCACGGCGCTGACGTTCTCCAGCCGCAGGGTTCGCTTCCTGAGGTGCTTAAGGATGCGCCCCGGGGTGCCGACAATGATGTGAGCGTTGTGCTGGAGAGAGCCCACTTGAGGTCCAAATGGGACCCCACCACACAGGGACAGCACTTTGGTGTTCTGCACGGTCCTCGCGAGCCGTCGGAGCTCCTTGGCGACCTGGTCGGCGAGCTCCCGAGTCGGGCAGAGTACCAGCGATTGAACCCGGAACGAGGTCGGCTCCAGCCGGTTTAAGAGGGCAAGGCCGAAGGCAGCCGTCTTGCCGCTCCCCGTCTTCGCCCGGACCAAGGCATCTCGACCCGCCAACACAACGGGGAGGGATTCGCCTTGGACGAGGGTCATCTGGTGATACCCGAGCTCTCTCAGGTTCGCCAACAAGGCGGGCTTGAGCGGAAGACTATCGAACTGTGTCGCATCGGACATGTGGACGTGAGCCCTCCGGAAAAACAAACACTCCAGCCCAAGTATCGAGCGCCCGGGCGACAACGCCGTGACCATCAGCAGGGCGCCGCGCGACTGTACCACTGCGGAGTACGCGGTGCGATTCGACTTGAGCATGGCAGGGGGGGGCGGCAGCCCTGATCTCCAGACGGGGCGTGTCGCGGCAGCCCGATGAGGTTCGGCTGACTGGGCGCCGAGCTTGGCCCCGCGTCGCCAGCTGTCGAGAGCAAGAGCGGCTTCCGTACGCTCGCCTGACCTGACACTCGCCTCAAGGCTCTCTATGCTGGGTGGGTGTGGAGGTGACTGTGATCCCGTTGAACTTTAAACGACACCCGGCAGCAGACATTCGCGAGGCGGCGGCCACGTGGAAGCGGCGCCTTCAGACGCGGCGCAGTGTCCGCCACTTCTCCTCGGAGCCGATCCCGATCCGTGCCGTCGAAGACATCATTCACGCGGCAGCCTCCGCGCCCAGCGGCGCTCACAAACAGCCCTGGACCTTCGTCCTGGTGACCGAGCCCGCGCTGAAGGCCAAGATCCGTGAAGCCGCTGAAGAAGAAGAGCGGGCGTTCTACGGAGGGCGCGCTGGGGAGCGTTGGCTCAAGGACCTCGAGGCCTTCGAGACCGACTGGCAAAAACCCTTCCTGGAGGAGGCGCCGGCGCTCATCGCGGTGTTCGCGCAGCGTCACGGTGAGGGCCGCGAGGACCGCCACTACTACGTCAACGAGTCGGTGGGCATCGCTGTAGGCTTCCTCTTGGCAGGCTTACATCACGCTGGCCTCGCGACGCTCACCCACACGCCAAGCCCGATGAAGTTCCTCGCTGAGGTGCTGGGGCGACCCGCCAGCGAGCGGGCCTACCTGCTCATCCCGGTAGGCTTTCCGACCGATGATTGCCAGGTGCCTGACCTTGAACGGAAGCCGCTCGATGAGGTCTTGGTGCGGCGCTAGGCTCAGGGCTGCCTCGAGGTACCCCAGCACTCGGGTACGATGAAGAAGAGCTGGTCTGAGGCCCCGTCCAGGCGGCTGAAGAGCAGCGACTCCTCCAAGGGGCCAAGCGCCAGCAGGTCCTGCCCCGTGACGGCCTCTGCTCCATGGGGCGCTGGTCCAAACCACAGAGGCTTTGTCCTGGGTATCCAGCGCCACTCGGGGTGCTCGGCGACCAAGCGCGAGACGTCGGACTGCCTCAGCCAGCGCCCCTCGGCCGGCATGGGGCCACCATCGGGGGACACGGGGGGCGAGGACCAGGGGCTAAAGAGGGTGCCCTGCATCATGACGCGGTGTCGGTCGATGTGGGCGATGTTCAGACGCTCAAGTGTGGCGTTGGCCTCTGGTCGCGACGACAGCGGCAGCTGATGCTCGAGCATATGACGGAGCTTGAGGCCCAATCGGTCCCGACCTGCCGGGCCCAGCCAGCTGTCCCAGCCGGTGCCGGAGTCGCATTGGAGGTAGAGTTTGTAGGCGAACTCCCAGTGGGTGACCTCGCCGTTGTCATCACGCACGACGAGGTCTAGGGCGCCGATGGTGCGCTTGCCCTCAAAGACCTGCACGTCACGCCCGAGGACGGTCCAGCTCAAGCCATGCGTCATGCCCCAGACGACCAAGGCCTCAAAGGCGAGCCCCAGCTTGTGGGTCGCGAGGGTCTCGGACAAGGCGGGCCACGCACCCCGGCTGTGGTCCAGCAGCGCCGCGAGCCGTGGGTCGTCCTTGTGCATCAAGGGGGCGGGGCCTCCGGGCAGCCCGTCGACCATCCCGGGGCGCGTCATGACCCAACGAAGGGCCGCGAGCCAGGCCTCTATCGTGTCCTTGGACATCTATCCGCCGACCACGGTGTGCCACCGAGCCTCATGGGTTCGCCTTTCGCGATGTCCTCGTCCTAGGTCGCGCCAATCACACATCTGAATTCCCTGAAGTCGGCAGGGGTCATGGCGCCATCATAGACGCGACCATCGTTGACCAAGCAGGAATTACGCCTTCAACGAGGGTTGCCAGCGGCTCGCGGTGGGCTCGGGGCGGCCGAGGGGGCCAGTCTGGGAGCCTTGACGCTGCGCTCATCGACGCTTGAATTTGAGCACGGGCTGCCACCGATGAGCGCTTTGTCAAACGCAGAGGCTGGGGTAGCGTGGGCTCATGTCCGGCCCTCCCCAAGACGCTCCGCTTCGCCGACTCTTGCACTACGCAGCCCCGTTTCGGAGGCGCATCTGGCTCGCGACGAGCTGCTCCGTCATCAACAAGGCATTTGACCTCGCCCCCCCATTCCTTATCGGGGTCGCGCTCGACGTCGTGGTCGCACGCGAGGACTCGTTCCTAGCTCAGCTGGGCGCGCCGGACTTCTCAGCGCAGCTCTGGATCATCGCGCTCCTCACGGTGCTCATCTGGTCCTTGGAGTCCCTCTTTGAGTACTTCTATCACGTCCTCTGGCGCGGGCTCGCCCAAGACCTTCAGCATCAGCTCCGTATGGACGGCTACAGGCACCTTCAAGGGTTGGAGCTCGCATACTTCGAGGACCGGAGTACAGGCGGGCTGATGTCGGTGCTCAACGACGACATCAATCAGCTCGAGCGCTTCCTCGACGTGGGCGCCAACGACATCTTGCAGGTCAGCTTCACCGCGCTGGCGGTGGGGACATCTTTCTTTGTGCTCGTGCCGGAGCTCGCCTGGTTGGCGGTGCTCCCGATCCCGGTGGTGGTCTGGGGCTCCTTCCGTTTTCAGCGCATCTTGATGCCCCGCTACGCCGATGTGCGTGAACGCGTCGGCCTCTTGAACGGTCAGCTCGCCAACAGCCTCTCGGGGATCGCCACCATCAAGAGCTTCACCGCGGAAGACGCCGAGGGTGAGCGCCTCGGCGGGTTGAGCGAGGCGTATCGAGACAGCAACAGAGAGGCCATTCGCCCCAGCGCGGCGTTCACGCCGCTGATTCGTATGGCGATCATGTTCGGCTTTGTCGCCATCTTGGTGAAGGGAGGCGATATGGTCCTGAGTGGTGGCTTGGCGGCTGGGCTTTACGCGACGATGACCTTCCTTACCCAGCGACTGCTCTGGCCGCTGACGCGCCTCGGTCAGACCTTTGACCTCTATCAGCGGGCGATGGCGTCCACGCGCCGGGTACTTGATTTGCTCGACACGACGTCGAAGTTGCTCAACGGAGAGAGGGCCGTCGCGCCTGATCAGGTGCGAGGAGAGCTCAGCATGAGTCAGGTCGGGTTCAGCTACGCCGAGGGGCCTCAGGTCCTCCGCGGGCTCAACCTTGAGATGCCCGCGGGTAAGACCACCGCCATCGTTGGACCTACGGGCTCGGGCAAGAGCACCGTCGTGAAGCTCCTGATGCGCTTCTATGATGCACAGGAAGGCGTCATCACCCTTGACGGTGCGCCGCTGCCGTCGCTCGATATTCATGGGCTTCGAGGGGCCATCGGGCTCGTGAGCCAGGACGTCTTTCTGTTTCACGGCACCGTCCGTGACAACATCGCATACGGGCGGCCGGGCGCCTCGGACGATGCGGTCATCGCCGCCGCCAAGAGCGCTGAAGCGCACGAGTTCATTGAAGGGCTACCGCTGGGCTATGACACCTTGGTGGGTGAGCGCGGTCACAAGCTCTCGGGTGGACAGAGGCAGCGGGTGTCTATCGCGCGCGCTGTCTTGAAAGACCCACCCATCCTGGTGCTCGATGAGGCCACGTCATCCGTCGACAATGAGACAGAGGCAGCGATACAGCGTTCCCTAGAGCGCCTTTGTACAGACCGCACCACCATCGTGATTGCGCATCGACTGTCGACGGTGAGGCACGCGGATCGCATCTACGTGCTCAAAGGGGGAGAGCTCGTCGAGCAAGGCGCGCATGAAGCCCTCATCGCGGAGGACGGCGTGTATGCGCGCCTGTGGCGGGTCCAGACCGGCCTCGCGGTGGGTGTTTAGCTGATGTGTACCGCTGTGAAGCTCGCCGCGCTCGTAGGCGACCGATTCAGTCTGAGGGCAGGAGGGTCGGGTGAGTGACCCCCATGTTCTGACTGACCAGCGGCGTCGCCGGATGAAGCGAGGCTGGCTCGTCTGCGGTGCAGGTGTCATGGCGGGGGTGGTGTGCCCTATCGCGCTCCATGACCAGCTGACGCTTCAGGGGGTGTTGGTGCTGCTAGGGTGCACGCTGATCCCTGCCGGGGCCGCGATTGGCTACGCCGTTGCTCAGCAACGCTGTCCTCACTGTGATGGATTCGCTCGCGGGATATGGTCCTACGTGAAGTGCCCCCACTGCGACGGGCCTATCCGTGAACTCGGCGCCTGACGACAGGCGCCGAGGCGGCATTGCGTCATCGCCTGACACGACTCCTTAGGCGAAGCGCTCACAGCGCAGGTTTGCGAGCAGCCACAGCTCGACACGTCGGGTGAGCCCCTCCGGGGGGCCTACTTCGGGTGGCTCCCCCGGGTACTCGATCATGCAAGGGGGCCCGTGTGACCCGCTCCGGAGCTCGTGAGACCTTCCATCACAGTGATCGAGGTACGCGTGGTCGCTCACGGCCTGTAGCGGGCTGTGATGCGGACGGCGAGAGCCAAACCGAGGACCAAGAGGGTGACGCGTCAGTCCACCTAGAGCGGGCTAAACGTATACCGTGTGGGGACGAAATTGTGGTCCTTGAAGATCTCTTGGGTCGAGGGCTTGGCGAGCCAGGCTTGAAGCTTTGGGGGGTCCACGTCGAAGAAGATCTCGACGAGGTTTTGGTCGTCCACCTTGGCGAATATGCAGCGCGAGAGGTCGCACCAATCTGCGAACTCGGGCTTCACGACGAGGTAGGCGTTCTCGTAAAAGGCGTCAGTGCTGTCACAGTGGGCGGTAAGCATCAGGTTCATGGCGAGGCTCCTTTAATGCGTGAGGGGGTACGAACTAGCATGCCTTGTGTCGCTCATCTAGCGTGCGCCAAACCTTTCCACGGATTCCGAGGGGAGGGGCCTCTAAGGGGTGACGCAAGGACCGAGGACCTGCCTCATTGTGGGGCCTAAGGTGTCGTCGAGCTGTCTCGGTGCGGTGCACTCCCGAGCGACAGAGCCCCAGCTCAATGAGGGTTCAGACGACTCCATGTGGGTCGTTGAGTTAATGAGCCCCTTTGGGGGAGTGTGGGGTTCTGTCTTGCAAAGATGGGCGTCAATCGTGACAGAGTTATGACCTCTGCGTGACTCAACTGCTGAGTGATCAATGTGTTGTGTCCGAGGGGAGGACTCGGTTCGTCCCTCTTTGCTCCGTGTTTCAGTGCTTCCCCTGTGTCGAGGCTCCCGATGTTCAATGTCTGCCAGAAGCACCTCGTTTTGTGTATCACTGGGCTGCTGCTCGTGGGCTGCTCCGACCTTCACACCACTGTCGAAGGCTCTGCGGACGTCGTCGGCACAGCGGACGTGAACGACACCGTGAGCACAGCTGATGCAGCAGTTGACAGTGGACCTACGCCACCCGAGGCCGCCGCGCCACCTGTCGCGCCGACCCCCCCTGCGGTTGGTGACCTCCTCATCGAGGAGTTTTATTACAGTGGTGCCTCGCCCGGAGGCGGTGCCGATCACTACTTCTCCGACCAGTTCATCGAGTTAGTGAACACCACAGACCGCCCGCTGGACGTATCGGGCGTCATGGTGGCTGATGTCTCTGGGGCGGCCGGCGCGATTAACCCGGGGATGCAGCCGGACAGTTATCGTGAGACCCATCCGGCCCTGGTGGTGATGGAGTCGGTGTGGCGCATCCCGGAGGGCGTCGCGCTAGCGCCTCAGGGGCGCCTGATTGTGGCTCATGATGGCACCAACCATCAGCCGTTCTCGACCATTGACCTGTCCGGAGCGGACTTCGAGGCCTATGTGGCCGAGCATGGGAAAGACGATGACCATCCGACGGTCCAAAACCTGGAGTCCGTGGTCTTCAATGGCGGCTATGATTGGCTGATGACCGTGTTCGGGCCAAGCGTGGTTGTCCTCGCGCCGGGCACACCGCTGGGCTCGGTGCCTGGGGTCTTCGGGGAGCTCCCCACGGCTCCGACCTCGGCGGTCCTCGACGGGGTTGAGGCCGTCATGGACGGCGAGTCGGGCGCATTCAAGCGGCTGCCAGACACCGTGGACTCCGGCTTCCTTTGGGTGTCAGGTACCTACGTGGGTGAGTCCCTGCATCGACGGAAAAATGGCAATTCATGGCAAGACACCAACGACTCGTGGGCAGACTTCGAGGTCGGCCCACCCGACCCGGGGGTGGCGCTAGAGGCCGCGGGTGTATTTGCCGAGACTTGGATCGAGCTTGGCACTGGGATGCAGGCTTTCGAGGCGCTCAAAAATGGCGACACCATCGAGCTGGTCGCGGGTATTCAGGGCGGCTGGCATGTTGACGTGTCGCTTCGATTCGCTGGCTTCGGCCCTCAAGGTATTCTGTTGAGCTACGAGGGGTTCGATGCGGTGGGGCAGTCTATCAGCTACGAGACCCAAGCGTTGCTGAGTAACAAGTCCCTGTTGCCCGAAGGCGAGGGGTGGCAGCGTGTCGGTGATCGGGTTGTCCTCGACATCGTCTCACCTGATGAGGTCGTCGGCGCTGAGGCGGTGCTCCAGGTGACTGCGACGCTCGACGGTCAGGTGTGGTCAGACGAGCGGACGGTGACCATTGTGGACGCGCAATGAGCAGGGGAGGGGACCGGACCAGCGCGCTCATGCACCCATGATTCGTAGGGAGCTCAGAGGATATCATCTCGATCGAGAGGCACGCCTGGCAGAGACCACGAGTGCGCGGTGTCCCTTTGAAGGAGCCTCCCTAGGAGCCCGGTCAGGTGTTGCGACGCGCCCGCCGTGAGAGGAGCAGCAAGTCCTTCAGATCTGCGCCATCGTTCGCGCGGAGCCAACGCTCGTGGAACTTCGGCTCCTGGGCGACTTGAGCAATGGCCATGAGCGCTTGGAGGTGGAAGTTCCGCTCATCTTGCGAGCCGATGAGCACAAAGATGGTCTGCACCTTCGGGGCCTTCTCGCTGAAGTTTACGCCCTTTTTGCATCGGGCAATCAGCATCTCGAAGCGCGACTCGCCCTCGATGACGGCGTGCGGGATAGCGAGCGTCGGGGTGAGCGCGGTTGAGGTGTCACGTTCGCGCTCCATGAGTTGCGCAACGAAGTGGTCTTCGCTCAAGTTGACCCTCTCGGCCATATGGTCGGCGGCCTCTCGCACAAAGTCCTCAAGCTCGGTTGGGCCCTCCAAATCGAGCACCAGGCAGTTCTGAACCAAGCGATCGAAGCGGTCCTCACCGATGTCGTCGCGCTCCCGGATGATCTCGCTCAGCTCCGAGCCCAATGACCCACTGGTCAAGTCACGTCCGGCGATCCGTTCGACGAGGTGAATGAGCGCCGAGGCGCTGTTCAATCGTTTACGGCGTCCATAGATGGCGTACCAAGCGAGGCTCATCGCGACGAAGCCGGACGCTATCGCGATTTGAGTCAGCCCCATCGCTGCGATGAGCACCGTCGAGGAGATGATTCCCAAGAGCTGAATCCAGGGGTAGAGCGGAGATTTGAAGGACGGCCGATAGTTCTGAAGGCGGCTCTCGCGCATCACGATGACGGCGACGTTCACGAGCAAAAAGAGCATCAACTTGAGCATGCTCGCGGTCTTGATGAGCCCCTCGAGATCTAAGAGCAAGATGACGGCGATCATCGAGCCGCCTGTGGCCAGGACAGCCAAAGTCGGCGTGCCGCGCTTCTCGTGCACCTGGTCAAAGGTGCTCGGCAAGAGCAGGTCTCGGCTCATCGCCATCGGTACTCTTGAGGCTGCCATGATGCCCGCATTCGCTGTCGAGACGAAGGCCAAGATGGCCGCGATCGCCACCATCGCGACCCCCGCAGAGCCCATCGAGACCTCCGCGCCGAGGTTGATAGGGGTCAGGGTTTCGGCGAGGGCAGCACCATCCACGAGACCGATCGTTACGACAGTCACGGCGACATAAAAGCCAAGCACGATGCCAAAGGCGAGCATCATCCCGAGGACAATATTGCGCCCCGGGTTTTTCACCTCTTCAGCGACGCTGGCGACCTTGGTTAAGCCACCAAAAGACACGAACACCAGCCCAATCGTCGCGACGAAGCTCTCAATACCGCCGGTTTGGAAGGGGCGGAAACGCGTCGTGTCGACGTGCTCAAGTCCAGCGATGATGTAGATGGTTAAGACGACGAGGAGCCCCATCACCATCACGATCTGAGCCTGACCGGCGTGTTTCGCCCCAAGCAGGTTCAGGGCGACAAAGAAGGCACAGCAACCGGCGGCTACCAGCCTGAGCTCAAAGTCGCTCAGCCCAGGCAAGAGTAGGGCAATAAATGCCCCCATACCGATGAGCGCAAAGGCGCTCTTGAAGCTCAGAGAGAACCACGCGGCGAGGCCGCCGAGCGTCCCCATCGCCGTGCCCATCGAGCGGTCGATATAGAAGTAAACACCGCCAGCGCGTGGCATGGCGGTCGCGAGCTCGGCTTTGCTGAGGAGCGCGGGGATCGTCAGCAGGCCTGCGATCAGGTAGGCCAGGAACATCGATGGCCCGGTTAACCCGAAGGCGATGCCCGGCAAGATGAAGAGCCCAGAGCTTATCATCGCGCCCGCAGAGATGCAGAAGACATCAAGGAGGCCGAGGTGTCGGTGGAGCCGGATTTTCTGGGTGTCGTTCGTCATGGGATCCTGGTGGAGCATAGCGTTACGAACTTCAAAACTTCTTCAGGGGTCCCCCCTTCGCGCACGCCTTTACAAAAGGAAGGGTGTGCACACACCTGAGCGATTCGAGCCAAGAGCTCGAGGTGCTCTCTTTGGGCCGAGTCAGGTGCGAGGAGAAAGAAGCAGACATCGACGGGTGCCCCGTCGATGGCCGCGTAGTCAACGGCTTTGTCCAAGACTACAAGGAAGGCGAGGGTCTGTTCTAAGAGCGGGTCCGTCGCGTGTGGCACAGCGATGCCATCACCGATGCCTGTCGAGGCCTCGCGCTCTTTTTGCCACAGCTCCTCGCGCACGAGGTCGGCGGTCAGGCCAGAGACCTTGCTCGCCGCGAGCCTAGCGAGCTCATCGAAGAGGCTGCCCTTGTCTTTAGCCCCAGCCATGAGCGTGATGCGATCTTCAGTGAGGTAGTCCGTGAGGTGCCTCACCTCGTGATAGCCGTCAGGGACGAGCTTGAGGTGCACCCCTCCGCTCATTTTTCGCCGGAAGCCGGGCGCACCTTCGGTGCCCAAGAGCTCAATCATATCCTGAAAGTCGCTCGGTTGAAGTCCAGCGTGGATCGCCGCGCGCAAGAAATCAGCGACGACCGGCATCTCGTCTAAGAGCGCCGTGACGTTCGTATCCAGTCGATGAGCGGCTGAGAGCAGGTAGCCCTCGGGGACCCCCAATGAGTCCTCAATCGCGCGAATCCGGCTCGGCTGAGGCGGTAGGGCTTTGCCGGTCTCGACCTGGCTCAAGTACGCCGGCGACACTTCGATCTCGCGCGCGAGGTGGCGCAAGCTCACCCCAGCTGTGGTGCGGAGTACCCGAAGTGTTTGACCAAAATGCACGTAAGACCCCTAACGCGTTCGGTGTTAAGTAAACACTTAACACTGTGGAAAGCCTAGGGAAAAGAAAATCTCAGTCTGAAAAGTCCATTCCCGGGAGGTTTTTTTGAGCCTCTTAAGCGCGCCGGGAAGCCACGCAGTGGTCTCTTTGGTGGACATCGTTCGCTGCCCGCCAATTGACGATGGGGGCCGCGAGAGTTCAGCCGCAGAGGCTCTAGAAGCTCCTGGAATCACTCCTCTGAATCACCACGGTCAAGACTCGGCGTCAGGTCAGAGACAACCTGTTCAGGCGTCCGAATTCAGCTCAGTGTTTGAGCCATCGTTCGCATCGGGGAGCCTGACGAGGGCAGGGGAGGAGCGCACTTCAGAGCAGAACGACGACTGTCCAGACCGCTAACACTGCCAGCACAGTGTAGCCAGTGAAGGTGTTAATGAGCAGTCGCTGGGGGATAATCCGCCCGAGCCGGCGCCCGAGGAAGAAGGGGTAGCTCGCTCGGAGCGCCACGTAGAGCCAGCCCAGCACCGCTGCACTGCTTGCTCCCACGACCACGGCGTGCAGCCAAAGGAAGGTGAGGAATGGTGGCATGTGCTCAAGGGTGTTCAGCTGAATGCGATCCGCAGCCCTGAGCTCCGGGTAATCGCCGTTGTAGCGATCGAATTGCTCACCTCGCGCGCGGCACTCCCGGAGCATCTTAAGTTTGACCCTCAACCCGTAGAGCAAGAAGACGTAGTAGAGCATCAGGTAGGCCAGCGTCACCCCGATGACCGGCGTTTGGGTCTCTACGAATTCGGTCATGCGTGCCCCTTCGGAAAATAAATACCTCTCGGCAAGCACTGCCCCTAACCGAGCCTGTGCTTGCCCATCTATCGTACCACTTTGGCTTCCAGAGCGTGTTGACCCCAGCCCCCCCCTTGAAGTCCTCGGCATCCCGTGGGTCCTCCCGAGTCAGGTGCTCTGTCTTCAGTCACGAGCTTCGCATGCGTGACCGATATCTACCCCAGCGGAGACGACGCCCAACAATGTCGCGCCGCTCAAGTCCACCGAGCCCATAGCGCTGATATCCACCGCTGACGCCCCTCAGGTCGATGACGTGGCTCTGAAGAGACAGGGGGGCTCGCCCACGCCAGGCACTGAGGTCTGGTCACCCTTGATGAGAAGGGGCGATGGCGTTGATGAGTACACCGCATGTGGCACCCGCTTAACCCGCCACAGGGTCACGCAACGTGCCACGTACAAGGTGCCATGACCCTCACACCACCGATCCGAGGGTCGTTTGAGGCGGTCGCCCCGCAGAGTGACGGTCCCAGAGAGGTCCTCGGCTGACCCTCGCTCGAACGTCGAGCGGCGCGTACCCCCGCCCCTTGAACCTCACGAAAAGCAGCCATCTACGGTGGCACAAGCCACTCAGCAGGCTATAGTTATCGTCCTGCCGAAAGACATCCGCGATTACAGCCCCTGCTGGGGTCGTCATAAGCGGCAAGGAGTCATTGTGAACACGTCGTTCGTCCTCTTCTCAGGGTGCATCATCTTGGCGCTCTCCGCCTGCGGAGGCGAGGTTCAAGGCACCACGACAGACACCACCAGCGCGTTGGACATCAACGCTATGACGCCCCTTGACAGCACCTCTGAAGAGGACCTCTCTCAGGTTGACGTGGCGGTGGGCGACGTGGAAGCCGGAGGCGACGACACTGGCGACGACACCGGCGACGACACCGGCGACGAGGGAGACGCCCCGATACCGGGCCCGACGGTGGTCCCAGAGGGGTGCTGTATGACAGACGCCGACTGTGACACGGGTCGAATCTGTGTGGGTGAGAGCGACGAGAGCCCGGGGCACTGTGCCCAAGCGCCTTGGGGGGAGAGCTGTTATCAGGAGACCTGCCCGAACCTGCACCGCTGCTTGGGTAGCCAGACCTGCGCCTGCGGTGAGGACTGCGACATCCAGATGGGCTACAACTGCATGCCGGTCGAAGGCGACTGCTGCGAGGACGACGCAGGGTGCCCTGCGAATGGGGTGTGCCGCGAGGGGACCTGCGTGGTCGCTCCCGGCCCCATGGAGTGCTGGGGCGACAGCGACTGCGCTGCGGGTGAGGTCTGTCAGGGCGCCTCGATCTGCGGATGTGCGGCCGACTGCGCCTGGGAGACACAGAGCCGAGGGTACTGCGTCACCGACGGCGAAGACGCGCTGTCCGAGTGCGTCAGCACCTACACCAGCTGTGGCTGTCCCTACAACGACACGCAGTGCTTGGATGGCTGGTCGATCCAGTACTGGTATCCCGAGTCTGCCGGTGAGTTCCCTGGGAGCACGTCGGTGCCCGCAGAGGTCAAGGACGTGGCGGTAGCCTTTTACGAGTGCGCGTACTGCAGCTGTCAGGAGAATTGGCAGGTGCGTGTGCCGGTCGAGGAGGGCTCAGAGGACACGGAGCTGGTCGACACCGATCCGGTGAGCTTCTGCGTCCGGCTCCTCGAAGAGCAGGCCCAGTGCAGCGGCTGCATCGCTGAGTGGTTCGGCGGCGCGGGCTGAGTGACCACCTCGCCGAAGCGACGATAACGAAGCTGCTGAGGGTGAAGTTCTGCGGAAAACTCTGAGCGCTGGTGATGCCCGCTCCAAGCTCAGACGAGCACGGGGCAGAGGTCCCATACCGCCTCTGCAGCATCGTGAGCGGAGTGTTGGGGTCAAAGGGTGACGCCGGGGGCACGGACCGACCTGAACGCGCCTCCTAAGGCGGCCCCACCGCTGGGGATTGGCTTGTCGTGGGATGAGCCCACCGACTAGGCTGAGCGTCAGCGGCGCTACCTTGGCGCGGTGGGAGACGCCGATGATGAACACCCCGGGCAACCTCGTGAGCGCGTCGCTTTGCCTGGCGTTGAGCTGTGTTGCGTGGAGCTGTACAACTTCAGTAGAGCCATGGAACGACACGCCCGAGCAGGCCGCCTCCGACGCGACGGGCGCTTCGGTGTCCGACGCCTCTGCCCCTCCGGCGACGCGAGACACGGCGACGGCGCCGGCAGAGGCCCCCCCTTACGCCTTCGAGGGCACCTTCGATGGGCTTCGAGTGGTGCTCTTCGAGGGGCAGGGCTGCACGGCAGGGGCGTGTCACGGTGAGGCTGCGGCTGGGGGCCTCGACCTGACCGCTGATGATCTCTACACCCAGCTGGTCGAGGCGGCCTCGGTGGGCAGTACGCTGCCGCGTGTCGAGCCTGGAGACCGGATGCAGAGCTACCTCTTCCTCAAGCTCTTGGCTGCGAGCGACCCCGAGGCGGCTCAGGTCTCTGGCAGCCCGATGCCGAGCGGGGGTGAGGCCATCCCGAAGAAGCTCCTGGATGCGCTGCGGATTTGGATCTATGCCGGCGCACCACCGACCGGCACAGTAGAGGGGACGGCGGAGCTGATGGGGGTCACGCTGCCTCCTGCGGCGCCGATCACCATCGCCCCGCTCGAGGCCCCCGACCCCGCCGAGGGGCTCCAGGTCGCGCTCCCGCCGTGGACCCTCCCGGGGGGCTCGGAGCGAGAGGTCTGCTTCGCGTCCTACTTCGACATCCGGCACAGGGTCCCAGAGGCCTATCAAGATGAGGCGGGAGAGGTCGCGTTCATCGGCGCCGAGAAGCTGCGCCAAGACCCCCAAAGTCATCACCTCAGCCTCAACATGTCCCAGATCCCCGTCGAGGACATCCATGACCCCGCCTTTGGGGATTGGACCTGCAAAGGAGGGGCGACCGCAGGGGCGGCGTGTGAACCGACCGACCTCAACGCCTGTGGCGAAGGGCACTGCGCGGCGACCCCTCAAGACGGCTTCGCCTGCATCGGCTATGGGCCTTTGGTCGAGGGCACACCCGAGCCGCTTAACCCCATCGGGGTCGCCCAAAAGGCTCAGAACTACCAGGTGCTCCCCGAGGGCGTCTATCGCCCTATCCCGCTGCGCGGCATCGCCTATTGGAACTCGCACGCCTTTAACCTTAGCCCCGAAGACCACGAGATGAACGGGCGCCTCAACCTATACTTCGCCGAGGAGGCCAAGCACAGGGTTCAGGACCTCAGGAACCTCGTGTCCGACGCCATCTTCTTGCCCTCTGCGCCCCCCTTTGAGCGCCAAGAGGTCTGCGCCACTGTTACCTTGCCCATCGGGGCGCAGCTCTTCACCCTCTCGTCGCACACCCATCAGCGAGGCGAGCGCTTCACTGTCCACCACCCGGACGGAACCCTCCTCTACGAGAACACCCTCTACAACGACCCCCTCCGCAAGGAGTTCACTCCAGCGCTCCTCTTCGACGACACGACCGAAGAGGCGCGGACGCTCACCTATTGCGGCCTCTACAATAACGGCGTGGGCCCGGACGGGGCGCCAGACCCCGAGGGGGTCACCCGTCACTCTCGAATGCCAGAGAGCGTCAAGGTGCCAGGGGTGCCAGGGGACTGCGAACCCATCGCCTGCGTCGCTGGGCTCATCGGCGCCCCCTGCTCAGGGACCGATGACGACGCGGCGTGCGACAGCGCGCCAGGGGCCAACGATGGCTGGTGTGACGCCTGCCCGATCACCGGCGGTCAGAGCACTGAGAACGAGATGTTTGTCCTCTTGGGTGACTATTACATCATCGAGGAGTGAGTCGGTGTTGAGCGGACCGCGTTCTTCGTAGCGGTTCGGTGAACTCGGGCTCTCCTTGGCGGGGATTCAAAGGCGGAGCGAGATAATTGCAAAGCGCTCGGCGCGCTGTGGGGGCTCTAAGTTAAGGCCTGGGACCGTCAGTGGCTCCTCGCCGATTAAGCCCACGTTATGTGCCCCACCTGGGTGACAATTCGTCGCCGATCCCAGAAGAAAATGCAGGTTCTTCCCCAGCTATGAACCACCCGGAACACCGCGCCGGCCTCTAGGAAGCGTAGTCCAGGCGATAGAGGGCGATCACAGGCGCAGAGCGGGGGCCCTCGCTCCGCGCTCGAGCCTGACCTGGGATTAATCAAGGACGCAGACCCCGAGTGGACTGCAGGCCTCACCGGGGGTGCAGTCATTGTCCTTGGTGCACGGGACTTGGCAGTGCAGTGGAGAGGTTGCCGCTGCTGGCTGAACCAAGGCTGTCCATGAAGACTGATTGACCTCTTGTACAGCGCATCCTGGCCAGGTCAGGGTCGCCACATCGACGAAACGCCCTGTCTTGTCGAGGTAGATATCCCCGATAGAGGAGATGAGCACACCGCCACAGTAGATGTTCACCGTCGCGGTCGTTGGGCCGTCACCCTCGTTAACTGGAGGGCTGCCCGGCGTCGCCAAGCTCTTGGAGCAATAGTATGCGACGCCAATCTGGAGGTCGCCATTGCCCGGGTTGTTATTGATGTTGATGTTCTCCGGCCCATATCCATCAGTGTCGTCGAGGTCCAGCGATGGATCTCCAGATGGCCCGTTGGGCACCCACTTCGGGCTGTCGTTCGCGAAGAAGCAGTCTTGATTCGTGTACCACGCCAGCGCTGGGTCCACGCCTGGCGCTGTGAGGTGCAGGTCCGCGTCGCCGTGCGCCTCATCCCAGACGAGCTCAATGTGCAGGTCTTGCCAGGGCACCGAGGTCAGCATGATGATGCATGTGGCCTCTTCGCCCTCGTCATCGGTCACGGTCAAGGTCAGGGTGTATTCTCCGGCCAAGTCGACGAAGAAGTCTGTCGTGGCGCTCGTTGGGTTGGTGGGCTCAGAGCTGGAGCCTGGGGGAGCGCTGGTCACGACCCAAGCATAGGTGACCTCACCGCCGTCGGGATCGTTGCCTGAGCCACTCAAAGTGACGGTCGCGAGTGGCTGGGTCTCCACGTCAGCGCCACAGGAGATCGTCGGTGCCTCGCCTGTGCAGTTGAGGCCTTCGTCTGTCTGCCCGTCGCAGTCGTC
This sequence comes from Myxococcota bacterium, assembly GCA_049602155.1. Taxonomy (GTDB): domain Bacteria; phylum Myxococcota_A; class UBA9042; order PHBI01; family JBMYRH01; genus JBMYRH01. The sequence continues at coordinate 56,787 of JBMYRH010000028.1, forward strand.
ATCGATGCCATTGCAGCTCTCAGCGACGGGGGTGACCTCGCCAGCGCACTCTGCCCACTCCCCAGAGGAGCAGGTCGAGGTACCCTCAAGGCAGGCGCCGACATCAGAACCACAGGCTTGCGTGAGCCCCTCATCGATGTCGCCGTCACAGTCCTGGTCTGTGCCGTCACAGGTCTCCAGGTCGGCTGTGACCTCACCGACGCAGGTCCCCCAGGCCCCGTTGTCACAGGTCTCCTGACCTTCTTCACAGAGCCCCTCGCTCGACCCACACACCTGGACGAGCGCCTCATCGATCGTTCCGTCGCAGTCATCGTCGGCGGCGTTGCAGGTCTCAGGTGCGGGGGCTGTGGCCCCGGTGCAGTCGCCCCAGCTCCCGCTGATGCAGCTCCGGGTGCCAGAGACGCACTCACCTGTGTCCTCGCCACAGGCCTGTACGAGGCCCTCATCCGTCAAACCGTCACAGTCGTCATCGACGCCGTTGCATGCCTCCGAAGAGCCATCTTCAGCTCCCACACAGCCCCCCAGAGCGCCGTTGACGCAGGTGCGCTCACCCGCGACGCAGGCACCCAGGTCGCTCCCGCATGGCTCTGAGTAGGTGGTGTTGTTCTCATAGGTGCAGCCCGTCGCTGGGTCGCAGACGTCCACCGTGCAGAGTTCGCCGTCATCACAGCCGACGACGCTTCCGATACACGAGCCCGAAGCGCAGGTGTCATCTTCTGTGCACGCGTTGGCGTCATCGCACGGATCGACGTTGGGGGTGCTCACGCAGCCCGAAGCAGGGTTACATTCGTCGTCCGTACATGGGTTCTGATCGTCGCACCCGGTGAGTGTCCCGGAGCAGTCACCGGCGACGCAGGCGTCGTCGATGGTGCAGGCGTTCTCATCGTCACAGGGGACTCCCTCTGAGCTGGGGGCGGATACGCAGGCCCCGTTTGAGGGATCGCATATGGTCGCCGTGCAGGCCGAGTCGTTGCTGGTGTCGCATGTCACGACGGAGTTAGGCGCAATGACGCACTGATGCTCACTGCACACCAGGACGCCATTGCACGCATTGCCGTCGTCTTGAGGCGCACAGTCAGCGTCTGTTTCGCACTCACAGAGTGACTCTCCGGGGGTACACACGCCGGAGGAGCAGGCGTCCGCCGTACAGGGGTTTCCGGTCTCACAAGCGAGCCCGTCTTCTACAGGACTCCACTGGCAACCGCTCACAGGCAGGCAATCGTTCAGTGTGCAGGGATCACCATCGTCGCAAGAGATGGGCGCCCCACCACACTCTCCGGTGACACACTTGTCTCCTGTCGTGCAGGCTGATTCATCGTTACACGGGGTCCCATCAGCGACGAAGGACGCGACGCAACCCTCGAACTCAGAGCAGCTCTCGACGGTGCATGGGTCGGTGTCACTGCAGTCGATTGGCGCTCCGTCACACTGGCCCTCAGTACACGCGTCATTGATGGTGCATATGCTTCCATCGTCGCAAGGGGTCCCGTCGGCGGCGTCAATATGGGCGCAACCCGAGAGGGAGTCGCATGAATCCACGGTGCATGGCGAGCCATCGTCGCAGGGCGTGGGTTGTCCGGAGCAAGCGCCGGCGGTGCAGACGTCACCAAGGGTGCATGCGTCGCCGTCATCACACCCGATACCTTCGAGGGGCAAGTAGGTGCAGCCGAGTCCCGGTGCACAGTCATCGGCGGTGCATGGGTTCTCATCGTCGCAAGTCGCCGGCGCGCCGGTGCAGACACCGGCTTCGCACATGTCGCTCAGGGTGCAGGTGTTCTGGTCATCACAGAGGGTTCCATTGGGCTCGTCTGTCTTCAGACAGGCACCTGAAATGGGATCACAGGAGGTCTTGCGGCATTCCGTGTCACCTGTCGTGTTGCACACGACGACGCTCTCGGGGGCCAACACACAGGTGCCGGCTTCGCAGACCAGGCTTCCGTTACATAGATCTGCGTCATCCAGCGCCACGCAGTCGCCGTCTGTCTCACATTCGCAGGTGTCGTTTCCGGAGACGCACTCACCCTCCACGCAGAGGTCCCCCTCGGTGCATGGGTTTCCGTCGTCACAAGGGGACTGATTCGCGACATGCTGGCAGCCCAGCGCACTGTCGCATGCGTCATCGGTACAGGGCTCAAAGTCATCACAGATGAGGGGCTGACCGACGCACTCTGCTTTGATGCACTGGTCATTGTCCGTGCACGCGTCCCCATCGTCGCAGGGGGCGGTGACCTCGATGAAGGTGCAGCCAGATACCGGGCTACAGACATCCATCGTGCATGGGTTGCCATCATCACACGTCAGCGCCTCTCCAACGCAGACGCCGTCCGTGCAGATGTCTTCCAGCGTACAAGCGTTTTGGTCATCACACGCGCCCCCCTCGTTGATCGAGACATCACCGCAAGTCAGGGTCGTTGGATCGCATAAATTCTGCTTGCACGGCGTATCAGCGGTCGGGTTGCAGGCCACCACCGTCAAGGGATCGACGATACAATTGAAGTCCAAGCAGTAGAGGGTCCCGTTACAGCTGTCTCCATCCTCAAAGGCTGCGCAGTCGGCGCTTGTGGTGCACGCGCAGGCGTTCGTCTGAGGCACACATTCGCCAGCCACACAGGTGTCAGCGACCGTACAAGGGTTGCCGTCTTCGCAGGTCACGCCGTCTGGACCTGGGACGGACTCGCAGGCGCCTGATTCCGGGTTACATGCGTCCGAGGTGCAAGGGTTACCGTCGTCACACACGATGCCGTCGCCGCCACAGGCCCCCAGGCCATCACAGTGATCGTTCACGGTGCAGGGTGAGCCGTCATTACAAGGCGCAAAGTTGAAGGAGGCAACACAGGCACCGTCCTCGCAGTTGTTCGTCGTGCACAGGTCTCCATCTTCGCACTCGGAGTCTGATTGGCAGCACGCCTCTTCGGGGGAACCTGTGCACACGCCCGCGACACACACGTCCCCTGACGTGCAGGTGTCACCGTCATCGCAAAGGGCACCGTCGTTAGGCTCATGACGACAGCCAGCACCGGGCTCGCAGAGATCGTCTGTGCAGGGATCTTCGTCGTCGCAGCTCAAGGGGCCGCCGCCGCAGACGCCTTCGATACAGTAGTCGGGGCCCGTGCATGGGTCACCGTCTTTGCACTCGGAGCCCGGCGCGGCGAAAGCAACGGTGCAGCGCGAAGTCTCGACGTCACAGACCGCAACCTCGCACTGCGCAAGGTCCTTGAAGGCCGCCGCGCACTCTGTGTCGTCGGCGCAACTCGCTGGCTCCGTGTCTAACTCGGTGTCCAGCTCCACGACGATGTCCATGGAAGGCGCGGAGATGTCTGCGCCCCCATTGACCTCTGTCGAGGCGCTGCTGCAGCCGATGAGCGCGACGCTCAGGAGCAGCCACCGGGTGGGGAAAAGTCGACCGGAATGTTCGCCATGGTTGTTCATGAGGTGCTCTCCTTGAGCCTAGCGCTCATCGACGGCGTGGATGGGAGACGAAGAATTCGCCCGCGTCGCGGGCACGCTGGTGGGGGAGGGAGAGACGCCCCGAAGAAGGGGAGAATCGACCACCCGGTCTCGCCACGACCTCGGGGACCTCAGCGCTGGTTGCATGTGGGGCGCTCTTCATGGGCCGTCACAGACGACCTGAACGTTGTCGATCACCGCGCCAAGGCCCACGTTGTCGGTGTCATTTGAGCTCCAGATGAGTGTCAAGGTGACGTCCGAGCCCATCGCGTAGCTGATGTCGTAGCTCATGGTCTGTTTCGCAGGCGCTTGCGATGAGCCAATGGGGTTCTCCGAGCTCGAGCCCGACCCGCATGCATCTCCGGGGATTAATGTCGCCGCGCCCCCGTCAACGCTCAACATGATCTCAAGGATGTCGTTGGCGCAGTCCCCATCGTCAGCCGGGTCCAACTCTGCGTAATAATCGAAGCTCGCCGTGCAGCTCGTCGAGGTCGCCGGCAGCGTGACAGTGGGGAATTCCAACCCAGCGCTGGTCGCTGCGCAGTCGTAACCTGTAAGCGTATTGTTTGTGAGCTGACCGAGGTAATAGCCGGTGACGACATCTGCAAAACCACCGATCGGGTGCCAGCCGAAATTAGAGCACTGCGGCGGGGCGTTGATGGACTCTGAGCAGCCGTCACAAACGGCGTCGGTGAAGTCTTCATTCAGCAAAAGCTGCTGCGAAGCGTCACAGATGATTTCGACGCTCCACTCTTGGTCGTAGTTGAAGCCTTCGTGGTCGGGCGCTAGCCCGTCATAGATGTCTGCCACGATGTAGAAGAGTTGCCCCTCGCTGACCGAGAACTCCTTGAAGCTACAGACCTTCTTACCAGGGCCGCAGAGCGGGTTGTCCTCGACGTTCTCCCACATGTAGGCGATGCAGGAGTCCGCTTCGCAACCGCCTCCAGTCAGGATGAACCAGTCGATGACGCCAAACTGGCCGCCGCCGGGTGTTTTGAAGCCCTCGTCGTGCTCAATCAGGGTGCAGACGCCGTCGCTTGGAGCCACAAACACGTAGGCATACTCGTAGCCGGTGTCTTCGCCGTCGTAGACAAAGTCGGGGTTCGCGCAGGGCCAGGTGTCAATGGAGCCCGTGTTGGCGCAGTTGGGGCCATTGCACTTGAAAGAGAACTGGTCGGCCACACCGCAGTCACTCCACGTGTTGGTCGTTGTGCCTGTGTTCGCCGTCAACTCGCTGACCGGGAAGCACTCATCAGGCCCTACTGGCGCTGGATCGTTGGAGATGTGCTGACAGATCCCGTCCGTACACTGGTCGTAGGTGCATGGGTTGCCGTCGTCGGTGCACGGCAGCTGGTCTGACACGGGGGGATGGACACAGTCTCCGCCGACGCAGAGATCGCTCGTACACGAGTTGCCGTCGTCGGAGCACGGCTCGCCGTCGATGATGGCGGGGTGCTCGCAGTTGCCCGACTGGCAGACGTCCAGCGTGCACGGATTACCGTCGTCTACGCAGGGCTGTCCGTCGTAAGCTGAGTCGTAGGTGCACGCGCCATCCTGGCAGCTGTCGGCCGTGCACGGGTTCTGGTCATCGCAGGGCTCTGGGAAGCCGACACAGGTACCTCCCTGGCATGTGTCGTTAATCGTACAGCCGTCTGAGTCATCACACAGGGCGCCGTTCGGCGATGGGCTCGAGGCGCATGTGCCCGTCTCAGGGGTGCAGGAGGGGGTCAGGCAAGGGTCATCGCCAGCCGGGCATACGACGATGGTCGTGGGGTCGATTTTACAGGTTCCGTCGGGGGAACAAATGAGCGTCCCATTGCAAAGGTCGTCGTCATCCTCTGCTGCACAATCTGCGTCACTCTGACAGCCGCAGAAGGGCTCCCCCGCTTCGCACTCGCCTGCCAGGCACGCGTCCGGAGCCGTGCAGGGGTCACCATCTTCACAGGGGACGCCGTCGGGCGCAGGGCTGTAGTCACAGCCGACCTCGTCGTCACAGATGTCGACAGTGCAAGGATCACCATCGTCGCAGGAGGGCGGGTTTCCGAGGCACTCCCCTGAGACACACTGGTCTCCTTGCGAGCATGCGGAGCCGTCATCGCATGGGGTGCCGTTGACGAGGGGGACGCTCCAGCACCCTTGCTGTTCGCTGCAGAGGTCCGCAGTGCAGACGTTTTCATCATCGCAATCGGCGGGCTCCCCCACACAGGCTCCGTCTGAGCAGACGTCGAACACGGTGCATATGCTGCCGTCATTGCAGGGGGTCCCATCTTGTGCTGTCACAGCGACGCATCCTTCGACCTCGTCGCAGGAGTCGATGGTGCATGGGTTCCCGTCGTCGCACCCGAGGGCGACGCCGTTACAGGCCCCGAGGTTACATTTGTCGTTGCCTGTGCATGGGTCACCGTCGTCGCACTGGAGCGTGTTCGCGGTGTTGTCGCAGCCCGTGGCGGCGTCGCACGTGTCGGTGGTGCACGGGTTTTCATCGTCACATTCGACGGTGCTGCCGACGCAGAGCCCCTCAGAACAGGCGTCACCAGAGGTGCATGCGTTACCGTCGTCGCACGCGCCGCCCTCACCAGCGGCGGTCATGACGCAGGCACCGGTTGCTGTATCGCACAGGTTCTTCACACAGGCAGTGTCCGACGTGGCATCACATATGACGGGCGTGGACGGGTCAACTTGGCATTGACCGTCAACGCATTGAAGGGTGCCGTTGCAGATGTTGGCGTCTTCCTCGGCCGCACAATCTCCATCCGACGTACATGCGCACGTGTTGGTCCCACCTGCACACGCACCTCCAGTACATTGGTCCCCCAAGGTGCAGGAGTTACCGTCATCGCAGGGTGCGTTGTTCGGTTGCGAGGTGCACCCGACGCCAGGGCTGCACATGTCGTCCGTGCACGCGTTGTTATCGTCGCACTCAACAGGGCTACCGCTGCAGACCGCGTTTTGACATTGGTCTCCTTGAGTGCAGATGTCGCCGTCGTCGCAAGGCTGGGTGTGTGCGACGTTGACGCAGCCGGAGGTCGGGTTGCAGGCATCAAAGGTGCACTCGATGGCGTCATCACAGTCTAGTGGCGTTCCCACACAGAGACCGTTGAGGCATCCATCGACGTCAGTGCACGGGTTCTGGTCATCGCAGTTCACGCCATCTTCAGCCGCGTTTGGGATACACTGCCCGGTTTGGGGGTCGCAGGTGTTGGTGACGCAGGCAGTGTTTCCCGTTGGGTTGCACTGGACGATGGTGGTGGGCTCGACGTTGCACAGAAAGTCAACGCAACGAAGCGTGCCGTTGCAGAGGTTGCCATCCTCGTAGACCACACAGTCCGCGTCTGTGGTGCATTGGCAGAGGCTTCCATCTCCGACGCAGAGCCCATTAAGGCAGCTGTCCGGGTTGGTGCATGGGTTGCCGTCTTCACAGGGGGTCCCGTCCTCAGCTTTGCCGGCGATGCACGTCCCCGTGTCGGGATCGCAGGTGTCCTCTGTGCAGGGGTTGGCGTCATCGCAAAGCAGAGGCTCGCCGCTGCAACCGCCCACGCCATCGCAGCGGTCCTGCAAGGTGCAGAGGTTGTCGTCGTTGCATGGGGCAAAGTTGTAGGCCGTGACGCAAGTGTTGTCCTCGCAGTTGTCGTCCGTGCACAGGTCGCCATCGTCGCACTCTGCGTCGAACAGGCAGCAGCCTTCGACGGGGCTCCCTCCTGTGCAGGCCCCGTCGACGCAGGTGTCCTCGATTGTGCAGGGGTCGCCGTCGTCGCAGCTCCCCTCATCGCGTGGTGAGTGCACGCACCCATCCTTCTGGTCGCAGCTGTCGCTGGTACAGGGGAGGCCGTCGTCGCAGTCAAGAGGTGTGCCGCGGCAAGTTCCGTTGACGCATGAGTCGGGCCCGGTGCACAGGAGCCCATCTGCGCACTCAGTGCCGTCAGGAAGGTGCCCCACCTCGCAAACGCCCTCTGTATCAGAGCAACTCACGCGCTCGCAGGGCAGGAGCTCGAAGGCACCTTCGCAGTCTTGAGTCGTTTCGCATGGGATCCCATCCTCGACGTCGAGGCGGTCCCGCGTGGAGGGGGTGGAGAAGTCGGGACGAGAGTCGATTGATTCACCCTGCGATGCCGTACCATCAGCGGATGAGCACGCGACAAGCATCACCACACATGCGAGCACGCACATTCGTGGCAGCTCAAGCGCACGTTTAAGCAGACGTACACGGCCGTTCATCGCCTTCCCCCTTTTCACAAACCTCGACGTGCCCTATTCCGTCGCGGCTGTCTAATCATGACGCGACCTGGGGGGGCTACGTCAAGTTGGCCCCAGTAAAAACAATCATCTCGGCCAGGTGAAAGGCCGCCCGGACGGCCAAGTGCCCCGAGGGGGCCGCGTAATCAAATGAGAGTGCGAACCAGCGAAGCCTTGATGCCTATACCCCCTATGGGTATGGTGTGTGTGCTGGAGGCAGGCTAGGGCATCCTTCCCAGCAATGACCCGTTGTCGAACCACAGAGATGCAGGAAGCCATCAGTGAGCAAAAATCACGCGATTCGGATTGCAGCCTCCATTTGTACAGCAGCCCCTCTGCTTTTCTTTGCCGGAGCATGTTCCGGGGAGGGAGCGGCGTTGCCTGTCACCGACACGCAACGGGCAGAAGTTGACGCGGTGGGTGACGTGTCCGGTGCAGAACGGCCCAACGAAAGAGGCGAAGTGATCCCGAGCGAGGTCGAGGTCGCCATCTCTTTCGCTGTCACGGTCAACGGGGAAGCGTTTACGTGCGGCAAGACCTACGCCAACATCGGGACAAGCGCAGCTGACTTTGGATTCAACGACATGCGGCTCTACGTCCACGACGTCTTCCTCATCGACGAGCAGGGTGAAGCGACGCCTGTGACCTTAGACCAAGATGGCGTATGGCAGCGGGACGGTGTCGCGCTCCTAGACTTCGAAGACGGATGCGAAAACGGTACCCAGCAAGTCAATCAAGCGCTCACTGGCACCGCTCTTGACGGGGAGTATTCAGGAGTGCGGTTCACGGTCGGGGTACCCCCAGAGCTCAACTCCTCAGAAACGGTCCTTGAGGGCCGGGGAAGCCCCCTAAACCAAACCGCGATGTTTTGGACATGGAAGTCGGGCTACAAATACCTCCGCTTGGATGGAGACCAGGGGCCTTTCCGTCTCCACCTTGGCGCATCGGGATGCAGCGACGACTTTACGTGCACTGAGATGAACCTCGTCGAAGTCACACTCACTGGCTACGACCGCGACGCGCACGACGTGACCCTTGACCTAGGCGATCTCCTGGCAGGGACCGACGTCAGTCAGAACACAGCTGGTACGGCTCCGGGGTGTATGGGGGAGTCCGTGGATCCCGACTGTAGCGATATTTTTCAGCGCATTGGACTCGGCTCCATTGAGAATCGGTCGTCATGGTCGGTCACTCCCAAGGGTGCTGCTGAAGCGAGGTGAGGAACATGCGAAGACACACGCAGATGACGTACGGACGGCTGGGACTTGTATGGGCTTCGACGCTCTTAGCCCTGGGTACTGTTGGGTGCGCTGACGACGAGTCCCCGTTCGAGGCTCCACAGACAGGGGTCGAGGCAGAGCGCGCGGCGGGGGAGCAGCCCTCCGCCATGATTGTCCCGGACACCTTCCCGGACCCAAGTATCCCGAGCGACAATGTGCCAACCGAAGCGCGCGTCGATCTTGGACGGCACCTCTTCTACGACACCCTTCTCTCGGGCAACGAGACCTACTCCTGTGGCACCTGTCACCAGCAGGCGCTTGCCTTCACAGACGGCCTCCCGATCGCAGAGGGGTCAACCGGTGAGAGTCACTCCGTCGGGTCGATGTCACTGGCCAACGCTGCGTATCCAGCCACCCTAGGGTGGGGTAACCCGACCCTGACCTCGTTGGAGGCTCAAGCGCTGGTCCCAATGTTTGGAGAGGAGCCCGTAGAACTGGGGCTCGCCGAGCTCGGGGAAGACGGGCTTCTCGCTCGCTTACGCGAGCAACCGCGCTACCAAACACGATTCCCTGACGCCTTTCCTGGGGAGAGCGACCCCTTCACTGTGGGCAACATCGCACGAGCGATCGCGTCTTTCCAGCGCACCATGATCAGCGCCAACTCCCCCTACGACAAACACCAGCGGGGAGAGCCTGAGGCCATGAGCCCTGAGGCGCAGCGTGGCATGGCGCTCTTTTTCTCTGAGCGACTGGAGTGCTTTCACTGCCACAGCGGCTTCAATTTCAGCGACTCAGTCAGCAGCCCCGAGTTCCCGTTCGCAGAGCAGCCCTTTCATAACAACGGCATGTACAACGTCGGCAACACTGGCGCCTACCCGGAAAATCAAGGGGTCTACGAGCTCACCGGTGACATCGACGACCAAGGGAAATTCAAAGCGCCGACCCTACGCAACATCGCTGTCACCGCTCCCTACCTCCATGACGGCTCGGTCGAGACACTGCCTGAGCTCATCGACCTCTACGCAGCAGGTGGCCGGAACATCGTCGACGGCGACCTTGCAGGTGACGGCACTCAGCACCCTAACAAGAGCACCTTTGTTGTCGGGTTCGAACTCTCCGATGCAGAGAGAGCAGACCTTCTGGCCTTCTTAGAGGCGCTCACCGATGAGGAGTTCCTGACCAATCCAGCGCTCAGCGATCCCTACGAGGAGGCTCAGTCACCATGACCATGCGGCCGGTTCTGGGCGCCCTTGGGGTGGCGTTGGTGCTCTGGTGTTGTGACGTGGACGTCCAAGAGAGCCCCCATCCCTCCGAGCCCGACACAGCGACACACAGCGCGCCCGAGGCAAGTGAGCAACCCAACGGCGAGCACCTCTACGACGCACACTGCCTAGGCTGCCATGGGGTTGAGGCGGAGGGCACAGACATCTGCGTCTCCCTCATTACCCCGCACATCAACATGCAAAGTGACGGCAAACTCTTCGTCATGATCAAGTCCGGCACCGGTGGGCAAATGCCTGCCTTTGGCGACGTGATGAGTGATGACGAGATCGTGGCTGTCATCGGCTACCTCCGCTCGATTCAAAGCGAGGACAGCCATCGTGACGAGAGCGATGGCGCGGGGCGCTGAGGCCTCGGCCAAGTCTCCTGCATGAGGTCGGTGATCTGTGGCGAAGGGCGACAGCGTGTTCGCCCCAAGCGTCACGTGGTTCACATTGGCCCGTTCTACTCTCTCGGCCACGGGTCTGACCACGACGCTCGCGTCACTACCGCCTCATTACTCAAACTCAAGAGGAAGGCCTCCAAGGCCAGCATTTCCTCGACGCTGAGTCCAAGAGGCTGGACGCGAGGGTCTTTATGGGGGCTCTCGCGACCATCGCCGACGTAGGGCCCTGACGACACCAGTCGCCCCCCTCGATTGTAGTTCTCGATGACGTCGGCGAGGGTCGCTCCGGTGCCGTCATGGTAGTAAGGCCCAGTGAAGCGCAAATGCCGCAGCGTGGGCACCCGGTAGCGCCCGACATCGTCCGCGAGCCCCGTCACTTCAAACAGCCCCTGTCGGCCCGTTGGATAAGCCCCATCTCCAAGGTCGTAGAGGCCCGTGTTGTACCATCCGTGACGCGCGTCACCTCCTTGGTCAAAGTCAGCGCCGCCGTGACATGCTGAACACCCCACATCTTCGGAGAAGAAGAGCGCCTCACCACGCTTCTCTTGCTCGGTCAGGGCGTCCGTTGCGCCGGCCAGATAGCGGTCGTAGGGAGCATCATAGTCCGACAACCCCTCCAAGAACGCAGCGAGTGCATCAGCAACCAAGTCCAGGTCGAACGCTGGTTGCGGCAGGTTCAACGCCCTCAGTAGGTCCTGATAGGTCGCATCCTCCCTTAACTCATCCAAACGGGCGTCGATGACTTCAGCCATCCCCATCTCCACAGGCTGCGTCCCCAGCAAGGGGATCAGGACATGCTCGGCGAGGTCAGTTGGGGTTGGAACGAGCCAACTGAGCGTGTCCCGAGAGCTGACGTTAAGGAGTGTCAACGTGTTCCTCGGATGCACTTCACCGGTGGTTCCAACGGCTCGAACAAAACCGTCAGTGAAGCCCTTGGCCTGTTCATGGCAGATGCCACAGGCACGGTCATCGTAGAGTGAGAGACGTCGCTCATAGAAGAGATGCCGCCCAAGCTCGCTTAGCGCCCGGTTTTGCTCATTCAGGGGGAGCGCTTCAACCCCGCACCCTGCGCCTGATCCGGCACCTGCAACGATGAGCAGCACAGCCATGAGCCGCGTGACGCCCGAGGCTACGCGAAGAAGAGCCACGCAGGGCGCCTTTTACTCGACCTTGATAAAGGCTAGGTGGATGACTGCGTTCGGCTCACCTACCAACTTCACCGTGAACGAACCCCACGAGTGGTATTTCAAGCGTTGGTCAGTCATCCCTGAGTCCGAACATGCACCGTTCCAGCTCAAGGGCAGGATGAGTTCTGTCACCCAATCCGGGTCTAACACCTCAAGCGTTGTGTCCGAGTCCAAAAAGGCACCGATCGTGACCGCCCAGTCAGGGACCTGGAGGGTGATGTAACCCTCGCCGCTCTCGGGCAGAGTCACAAGATAGGCCTCCGAGGCCGATGGTAGGACGAGCACCTGGCCAGCCTCGCCGATGTCGCTGGCAGAGATGACCTCTGTGGTGGGGCCATCGCTGAGTTCACACGCTGAGGATGCCGTGCCATCTTCAGGGCCAACTGGGAGTTCAAGCGCCTCAGGCTCATCTTCGGGCGTCTCGTCGGTGGGCGTCTCGTCGGTGGGCGTCTCGTCGGTGGGCGTCTCG
>JBMYRH010000028.1:69107-71006 GCA_049602155.1 Myxococcota bacterium
TGGGCGTCTCGTCGGTGGGCGTCTCGTCGGTGGGCGTCTCGTCGGTGGGCGTCTCGATCTCCCCCTGCGAATCACCGTCACCCGGAGCGTCGTCACCGCTGTTGCTGTCGACCGAAGCATCATCGGGTTGTGTTGATTCACCATCCGGTTGAGCTTCGAGAGAATCATCGGCACCTGACGGGGCACTCTCCTCCGCCATTTCTGCGTTTTCCTGGAGAGCACTGTCGTACGCTTGTGCCCCGTCGTCGCCATCGCCACATGCATAGGCGGACAGAGTGAGGCATACTAGAAACGCGATGCGGGGTGAAAGATGCATAGGACCTACCTCGTGCCGTCACTGTATCAGCGACAATAGAGCGCTCGTGCTCGCCATTGTTGAGTCACGAACATGAGTGATGAATACCCCCCAAGGGTATGCGGAACAGGCCAGAATGTCAAATGAATCAGGGTTCGTGATCTTATAGCGCTGCGCCTTGACCGCCCCGATTTCGAGAGGTTGGACTCCATGCTCACCGGCGATGAAAAGAAGAAGATGCTGGCCAGACTGAAGCGGATCGAGGGGCAAGTCGCCGGAATCCACCGCATGGTTGAATCGGAGACCTACTGCGTTGAAGTGCTGCACCAGTTCTCAGCCGTTCAAGGTGCACTCTCCAAGGCCGCCCAAGTGATGCTAAGTGCCCACTTGGAGTCTTGCGTCCACGAGGCAATTATCGAGGGCGCTGAGTCCGAACGTCGGGCTAAGCTCGAAGAGCTCGTGGAGCTGTTCAGGCGCTTCGGACGCGTCGTGGGGAAGTGACACGTTGCCACGTGTCCCCATCACCGCCTTCGGGTCAAGCGCAAGGAGAACTCCCCGGCCCAAACTCCCCGACCATCTGAGCGTCGGTTAAGTTGGCCGGGGCAGGTCATTTAGGGGTCCTCCTGAGTCAGCGGGAGGCTGGCTTCAGAGAGGTGATGACGAGGTCAGGGGAGTTCGCGCCGCTTTATCTTCGAGACTTGAAGTTCGGGCCAATGATTTCAGTCTTTTTCATGACCCTGGGGCGGGCCTTCGTGGGTCGTTCATGACCCTGGGTCGGGCCTTCGCGGGTCGGCTCTTCGACCATAGCCGCCCGCCAAAGAGCGCCACCCCAACTCCCCTGGGTAACACCCGCTGTAGCGCGCCTCTTGTTATCGGACACCATCTGTGCTCCTCTCCAATTAGGGTCCACGCGGGCAGTGGGGCTCTAGTATCTCGCCATTAAGGCGCTCTCATCTGGTATCAAAACGGGCCGTCGTGCCCTTGATAGGTGGAACATATGAAGCGGACCCTACGGTTGGTATGCCTCATGGGTGTTTTGGCCGGTGCTTGCGCTGAAAACGAAGCACCGATAACCAATGACGGCGATACCGGGAGCAGTGGCGCTGAGACCTCGGATTCAGCGGCTGCCGAAGAAGCAGACGCAGCGGGGGCATCCGACGCGGAGGTCGAGCCTCAAAGTGACATCACGACATCCGACGTGACATCACCCTCGGACACCTCCGAAGGCTTCGATGCAGGTGATAGCTCAGAGGTTGCCGACACCACGGACGCCACCTTCACGCCCTGCGACCCCGGTCACTTTGGGGCCGCGTGTACCCCATGCCCTGGAGACGGAGCCCCGTGCTCAATGCACGGGACCTGTGATGATGGGCTCGCGGGGACAGGAGAGTGCATCTGCGACGCGGGCTGGACCGGTCAAGGGTGCGAAGAGAACATCGACGAGTGCGCGAGCGCTCCCTGCCAAAACGGCGGCACCTGCACCGATGGCGTGGCGAGCTTTGTCTGCGAGTGCGCGGCTGGCTTTGAGGGCGATGTCTGCGAGGTCAATATCGACGAGTGCGCGAGCGCTCCCTGCCAAAACGGCGGCACCTGCACCGATGGCG
>JBMYRH010000029.1:0-68113 GCA_049602155.1 Myxococcota bacterium
CTGGCCCCTCGGCAGAGGCTTGTCTCCGCGGCCTTCGCGCTGCGCGCAGGCCAGGCCGAAAGCGCCGAGCTGGCCGATGATTCGGACCGCTTGGGCGGCGTCGACGCCGCGGAGTACGCCTTGCTCAGCGACCTGCCCGGGATGTGCGTCACCGACGCGGAGCTGCAAGACGTCCTGGCCCAGGAGGCCTACCTCGACGTGGGGGCCTTGGCGGTCTACCTGACCGACAGCGGTTATGTCCCCGGCCCGCACTTCTCGGGTCAGTTCGCAGACCTCGAGGGGGTGCCGGCGGCGCTCCAGAAGCTGAGCCTGACCGCCGACGGCAGCCTGGCCTTCGCGGACACCACCATCATCAACGCGGCCGGCGAGTGGGTCGGTGCTGCTACGGGGCTCCAGGGCCCACCCGGGCAAGACGGAGAGGACGGCGCGCCTGGTGAGCAGGGCCCGCCCGGGCAGAACGGTCAGGACGGCGTACCAGGCGAGCAGGGCCCACCCGGGCAGAACGGCCAGGACGGCGCACCCGGCGAGCAGGGCCCACCGGGGCAGAATGGTCAGGACGGGCAAGAGGGCCCGCCGGGCGTCCAGGGTGAGACTGGCGAGCAGGGCATTCAAGGTGTCCCGGGCGCGGACGGCGTGAGCGTTCTCCTCACCACCGCCGTGGAAGCTGAGGGATCGAACTGCACAGTGGGAGGCGTGAAGATCAGCTCGGGAGCCGACCTCAACGGAAATGGAGTGCTCGACGCCACAGAGATCCAGGGCGTGGACTACGTGTGCAACGGTGAGGCCGGTGCGGATGGAGCCGGAGGCGGAGACAGCACCATCTCAGGGCTCGCGCTCGAGTGTCAGACCGTGGTCGAGAGCATGTCCACGTCTGACAAGATCGTGACCTGCCCCGAGGGCTGGAACATGACCGGTGGCGGCTACTTCTTCGGACACGTGCTGCCGAACTATCCGTCCGGCAACGGCTGGTTCTGTGACGGCGATCCCGGAACCAGCGGGGCAGCGTGTTACGCTCGCTGCTGTCAGGTCGATGGGTCCGAGGCGACCGTGAGCGGCGGCGGTGGAGCGGTGTCCTCTGGACAGCTGGCGATGGCGCTGGATGGGCTCTATTTGCGCACCGCGAGTGCAGGCTCCAATCAGACGGTCACGGCGCGCTGTGATGCGGTAGACGATGTGGTGTGGACCGGCGGATGTGACGCACATCCCGGGACCGTCCACATCTCGCATCCGGTTGACATGCTGGACTCCAATGTGGAGTCGGGCTGGGAGTGCAAGCCGAGCGGAGCGCCATCCACGGCGTTTGTCTATTGCATCCCCGGGTCAGCGCTGGTGTCTGACGAATGAACCCGACCCGACTCAATTCAAGCCCGGACTCTGGGTAATCAAGCGTATGAAATAGAAAGGGTGCACGATAAGACGTCCGCCTAATGGCACGTTCGAGCACCCCGAAAAACCGACGAGCCACGGAGGAAATACAAGGGATGAGACACTTCATCACGCTGGCGTTCGTTGTTGCTGTCATCTTTGCGGTCACCGCCGCCACCGCCGCGGTGCCCGAGACGCTGCACTACCAGGGCTACCTGACCAACGCCGTGGGCGACCCGGTGCACTGCCCGGACCTGGTGGCCTGCCCCGACGAGCCCTTTGTCCTGACCTCTTGCCCCTAAGGCGCAGCCGCGGGGGGCCCAGCCGCTGCGGCAAAGCCTCACCAGGAGAACGTCACTGTCCGTTCGGCCCCTGGGGTCGCGCCGCCTGACATGTGCCGGCGTCGCTTGGTCGCCGCGAGCGTTGGCGTGAGATTCTGACTGGCTAGTGCACTCAGGGTTGGCGTGCTCCGTCATCGGTGGTGTACCTCTGGGGTGTTCGAAGTGACGTGTTGGTGAGGGTGTGTTGACGAGACAGCCGAACAAGGCGCGCATTAAGGTGACGCGACAGCGTCCCGACCGCTGTGGGAGGCGGGCCCTGGCTCAGGCCATCTTCACCCTGAGCCTGTGCGCGCTCTGGGCGTGCGCGACGGCGCCGCCGGGGACGGAGCGCCACGCGGGTGTGGGCGCTGAGGTCTCGGAGCCGGCGCTGGCCGCGCCCCCGAGCCGGCTGGGCGGCGAGACCACCGTCGACGTCACGAACAAGCACGCCTTTGGCCGGTCCTTGGCCAACCTCCCTGTCGCGCAGCTCCGCACCTTTGCGTATGGCAACCGCCTCTTCAATACGACCTGGGTGACCGCGCCCGCCTCGGTCGAGGACTTCGATGGGCTGGGGCCGCTCTTTAACAGGAGCTCCTGCGTGGGCTGTCACGTTCGAGACGGCCGTGGGCGCGCGCCAGAGCCTGGCGAGGCGCGCCTGACCTCGTCGCTGGTGCGCATCAGCGCCGAGGGCACAGGCCCTTATGGCGGCCCCAAGCCTCACCCGGTCTACGGGGGACAGCTGCAGGACAAGGCCACCGCGCCCCACGCCGCCGAGGGCCGCGTCGTCATCACCTACAGCGACCACCCGGTGCGCTACCCCGACGGCACCGAGCGCACCCTGCGTCGCCCGACGATGACCGTGACCAACTTCGGCGACGGCGCCCCCGAGCCGCCGCTCCAAACCTCGTTCCGCGTCGCCTCAGCGGTCCACGGCTTAGGGCTGTTGGAGGCTGTGCCCGAGGAGGCTATCTTGGCCTGGTCAGATCCTCAGGACCGTGACTCGGATGGCATCTCGGGGCGGCCAAACCGCGTATGGGATAGGGCCGCGGGCGCGCTGGCCCTGGGCCGCTTTGGTTGGAAAGCCGGGCAGCCGAACCTCACCCAGCAGTCCGCCGCCGCCTTCGCCGGCGACGTCGGCATCACGTCGTCGCTGGTCCCTCAAGATGACAGGACCACGGCTCAGCGTGCGCGCCTCCCAGGGCCTGACGGCGGCTCCCCAGAGCTGAGGGATAGCGACCTGACCGGGCTCGTCTTTTACCTGCGCGCCCTGGCCGTGCCGGCTGCCCGGACCACGGGGGAGGGCGTGGACTCCGGTGTGATTGCGCGCGGCTTTCATCACTTCCAAGAGGTTGGCTGCGTCGGCTGTCATCGGTCGACACTGGAGACCGCATCGGACGTAGCGCTGCCCTCGCTCGCACAGCAGACCATTCACCCCTTCACCGACTTGTTGCTCCATGACATGGGGGAGGGCTTGGCGGACGACAGGGCGGAGTTCGCGGCCAACGGTCGCGAGTGGCGGACGCCGCCGCTCTGGGGCCTTGGGCTCATCGAGGTCGTTAATGGACATACGCACCTGCTCCATGACGGAAGAGCCCGGGACGTCGAGGAGGCCATCTTGTGGCATGGCGGCGAGGCGCAGCGGAGCCGTGACCGCTTCATGGCGCTCCCAAAGGGCGAGCGAGAGGCGCTCATGGTCTTCCTGATGAGCCTCTAGGGCTAGGCGCCGAGCTGCACAGCTTGGCCGAGCCCACGCGCTCTGGCCGCGGTGGTGACCTCGAAGCCGACGGCCACGTCTTGAAGCGCGGTGCCCGTCGAGTCGTAGAGGGTGATCTCGTCGTCGCTTGTGCGCCCCGGGCGCGCACCGCAGAGGATGGCTCCTATCTCGGCGTGGACCATGTCTGCGGTCATCAGGCCTTGACCGATGGGGTGCTGGAGTTCGCCCACGGCGACGCACTGGCGGGCGACGTCTGCGACCGCGGTGCAGCGGGCGGTGAGCTCGGCCGTGAGCTCTTGCTTGCCTGGGCTGTCGGCGCCGACCGCGGCGATAAAGAGGCCAGGTGGGACGTCGCTCAGGGTGACGAGCGGCCCGCGGGCTGGTGTGGCGGTGACGAGCACGTCGGCGCCCTTGAGCGCGTCAGTGACCGAGGCGCAGGGGACGACGTCGAGCCCGAAGCTCTCGGCAAAGGCTGTGGCGCGCTCGCGGGTGCGCTCAGGCGACCGGCCGACGAGCTGCACGCGGGTGATGGGCAGGACGTGGCGGATGGCCTCAACCTGCGTGCGGGCTTGCGTGCCGGTGCCGACCACGGCCATGACCGCGCTCTCGGGGCGCGCGAGGTGCTTGGCCGCGACCGCGGACGCAGCGCCCGTCCTCACGCGGCTGATTTCGACCGAGTCCAAGACCGCGAGGGGGCAGCCGGTCTCGGCGTCCGCCAGGTAGATGACACCGACGATGTTCGGCAGGCCGAGGTCGCTGTTGCCGAAGAACCCGCCGTTGGCCTTGAGCCCGAAGACGCCGGTGTCGCCGTCGTGGAGCACGCCGCCGGTCTTGATGTGGAACTCGCCGCGGGGGACGTCGGCGTGCAGCAGGTTCGGCGCGATGACGCTGTCTCGACCGTGGGCCGCCATGACGCGCTCTACGGCGCTTATCGCCAGGTCCATGTCGAGGACAGCGCTGATCTCTGAGTGGGTCAGGATGCAGGTCTCGGGGCGCGTCATGGGGGGCTCCACCGTGCGGGTTCGTTCGACGTCGTGGATAAGGTGCGTGGGGTCGCCACGGGTCGCGTCTACTCGGTGAAGGCCTCGTCGTGGGTCAAGACATCATCGTCGGCGACCACGATGGTGGTCTCGGAGGTCTGGTCGTAGACGTCGGTCTCGCCGTCCACGAGCTTGAGGTGCAGCTGGTACGAGCCGGCGTTGAGGTCGGTGATCTCGTACGTAAAGGTCGGGCCGTCGGTCTTCCACTCTGACAAGCAGCCGTCGGACTCGCCGCCGAACATGCCACCCAAAAACGCGGGGACGACGCCGTAGTTCCCCAAGCTGTTCTCCTCGGCGACCATGAGGTTAATGGTGAGGCCATCGGCCGTCCCGGGGGGGAGCGTGATGGTCCCGCTGAGGGTCGCTGTGCCCTCGTCAAAGCTGTAGACGGAGCCTTGGATATCCGCGCCACAGTCCGCGGAAGCGCCGCCTCCATCGCCTTCAGCGGTGCTTGAATCGCAGCCCATGAGGGTGATTGGGAGGAGGAGGGCCAACAGGCTGATGATGAGGGTTCGGAATGCGGTACGCATGACAGGAGCTCCGTCGGGGCTGTGAGGTGTCGACGGGCCCACACTAAGGGGAGCGTTCGACGTTCTCAAGCGCGACGGCGAGGCTGGCTCTGATGGGGGGCTTGGCGCCCCTCCACCGCCACTGGGGCCGGGGTAAGCGGGGCACGTAAGCGCGACGCGCCTTGTGTGAATGGTGCGATTCAGTGCTACATAGGTGGGACGCACATCAGGAGTCGGCATGTACGAGAAGCAGCGCAGAGCACCGGTGGCAGGGCAGGGCGCGTCACAGCGTTCAGCCGATTTGGCTGCACCCAAGAGCTCAGACCTCCGCGGGATGAGCTACGCAGAGGGGAGCGCCCACCTCGCGCCCCCCGTGCAGCTCAGCGCCGCCGCGGCCGCTGGTGGCGGCGATCAAGAGAAGCTCTTGCGCATCGTCACGGCCTACGTCGACGGCACCTTCGGCGGGGACATGGAGCGCGCCTTTAATCACTACGCCAACGAAGGCACCGTGAACCAGGACGGCGTCACCAAGATGCTCGTGGACGCCGGGGTGAAGGAGGCCTTCAGCTACTTCAAGTGGAAGTTCATCCCGGGGAAGGTCATGGATCACTTCGACACCGACGGTGACGGGAAGATCGGCGTCGCCGAGTTCAACAAAGGTCTCGCGGTTTGAGGCCTTGAGAGGGGGAGCGGGCGATGAGTGAAGAGCAGCCCAACAATCCACTCCATGGGCTCACCCTCAAGGCGATCTTAGAGGCGCTCGTGGAGCGTCACGGCTGGGAGGGCCTCGCCCGGCGCGTGAACATCGCATGCTTTCATAACGAGCCTAGCTTGAAGTCGAGCCTGAAGCTCTTGAGGAAGACGCCGTGGGCGCGCGAGAAGGTCGAGCGCATCTACCTCGCGGATGTGCGCAAGGCGGCGAGCCGCCGGAAGCGGAACAAGCGTCGGTCGGAGATGCGTGCACACAAGGCCACGATGACCTCCTCCGGGGCGAGCGCTGAGAAGCCTGAGGCTGCCCCGACGCCCCCCACGCCCAAAGCGACGGCACCCAAAGCGACGGCACCCAAAGCGACGGCACCCAAAGCGACGGCACCCAAAGCGACGGCACCCAAGGGTGATCTCGCGTAAGGGAGTGAGCGCTCTCAGCTGAACCTCAGGGGTGCAGCACGCACCCACCGACATGCAGGCTGTGCCACTTGGCGCGCAACGCAGTGTCGATGTCCTCCATGTCGTAGGCACGGGCGACGTAGGGGGCCAGCCGTCCCTCGGCGATCCAGCTGTCCAGGGCTGCGAGCCGCTCGATCCGGACGCTCGGGTCTCGGTGGGTGGTGATCGCGGTGGGGCAGCCGAGGACGTCCAGGCCCTTCATCATGATGAGGTTCGTCGGGAGCTGGTTGGCGTTCGGTGCGCCGCGTTGGCCCCGCCCTTTGGCGACAAACGGGGTCGCGGCCCACCCGACGACCAAGTACCGCGCGCCGAAGGTGACGCAGCGCAGGCTCTCGGCAGAGATGGGGCCGCCGACACCGTCATAGACCACGTCGACCCCGCGCCCATCGGTGAGCGCCTTCACGGCGTCGCGCAGCCCTGAACGCTCTCCAGTGATGACCTCTGTCTGCACGATATGGTCCGCGCCTTGCGCCTTCACGATGGCCAACTTCTCGGCGCTTCGGCCGGTGGCGATGACCGTGGCGCCGACGAGCTTGGCGATGTGCACGGCGGCGAGCCCGGTAGAGCCCGACGCTCCGTGGATCAAGACGGTGTCCTCAGCCGTGAGCTGCCCCCGGGCCAGCAGGCAGTGATAGGCGGTCTCGTAGTTGCCCAGGAGGCAGGCGCCCTGGTCGAAGCTCCATGAGGCGGGCAGGGGGCGAAGCGCCGTGGAGGGGGCGACCGCGTAGGTCGCGAAGCCGCCCCAGCCTTGGTGCGGTCCGAGGGAGCGCGGTCCGGTTAACAAGCCGTCTGCGAGGACTCGGTCGCCGACGGCGTGCTGTGCGGCCGGACCCGCCCAGAGCACCTCGCCGCTGTACTCCAGGCCCGGGCAGTAAGGGGGCGCTGCCATGTGCTGATATTGGCCGCTCGACATCAGCAGGTCGACCCAGCCGACCGCGGCGCTTCGGACCGCCACCACCACGTCATCAACGGCCAAATGGGCGGGATCCGGGGGCGCCTGGTCTTCCAGCTGGAGGTGATGCTCTAGGGCGTCCATGGGCGTCTCACCGAACGCATCGATGATGACTCTGCGACCGACCTCTCCGAGCGTCATGACCTCTCCTTGGGTGTCGGTCAACCCGACCTCCACGACGATGCACCACGTTCGCCGCGGGGCCAACCTCGGCGCTGAGATTAGCCAAGGCGACCGAGGAATTGGGGGGCGCCTCGCGGCCTTCAAGGCTCCGCTGTTTTGCCATCTCGCGACCGGACGAGTAGAAGGCCCTGGATCCCTCGAAGGGGTCAGGGAGTGTGTCGATGTTGCGGGTCCTCTTTGTGAGCGTGTGGGTGGTGTGCGCGTCGGCGTGTGCAAGTGACATGAGCGACGCGATGTCAGAGGACGGGCAAGCCCCTGCGAGCGGCAAGGGCGACTTGGCTGAGGTGCGCGATGCGGACTGGGCCAACGGCTTCTTCCTGACCCAGATCTACGACGCCGAGTGGAACCCCGAGGGGGTCGTCGACGACATCGCCTCGAACAATTGCGGCCCAGCTAGCTTGGCCATGTTGATGGCGGAGCGGGGCGGCGCGCCCGCCCTCGAGCCAGAGCAGGCGATCGACCACGCCCGTGCGCTGATGTACCCGGGCTACCCGGAGATCGATCCGGCGCTCCTCGCCGAGGAGGCGACGCTCTACGTCGAGGGCGCGCTGACCTTCGTCGATGACGACGCTCACCCCGTCTATCTAGAGCCTGAGGACGCGTCTCCGTCGCTCCATCAGGGCATCGTGAACAGCGGGGGCAACCCTGTCCTCGGAAGCTCCTGGGGCGAGCTGGACGCGCTCCTCGAGGCCCATGGTGGCGTCATCGCCTATGGGCACATCACCGAGGGCTGGCGCAGCCGCTTCTCGGAGGACTACGGCACCTCAAACGAGGGCGCCGTGCCGCACTTCATCGCGCTCTTTCCAGCGAGCGAACTCGGTCAGTTCATCGTCTGTGACCCGATGCACCGGGGAGGGGCGGTGATGATGGATCAGGCCACGCTCGGAGCCTTCTTTCAGAGCCCCGTCAACGTCTACGACACGACGATACGCCTCATCGCCTGGGAGGCCCCAACCGAAGAGGTCGATGAGGTCCCGGTCGTCGAAGAGGAGGTGGTGGTCGACCCCTACGCGATGGCGCTCGATGTCCACGCCCACCGGGTGGTGCTCGGTGAGGATGCGCCCGCCGAGGATTACCAGCGTCCGCCAAACCCTGGAGGCTTCAGCCTGTCAGGGACCGAGTTTTGGCAGAAGTGGGCTGGTGGAGAGAGCCCAACCTACCAATTTGCGGAGGGCACCGAGGCTGGTCGACGGTGCATGATCGCGAGCGGCAAGCGCTTCGAGGCGATCTTGGCCGATCCGCCGCAGGGCTTGCTCACCCTGCGCCTTGAGTCCAAGTGGTCCGGCTCGTTCTTCAACTGGAACGATGACTACTCCCAGTCCGATTGGGGGGACGGTCAGTCCGCCAGGCTGTGGGCTTGGAAGACGGGCCTCATCAAGTGGATCAGTCAGACCAGCAAGGATGGCAGTTGCTATCTCCCCACCCTTGAGATGGTCGAGGCGCTCGCCGAGCGCTGCTTAGAGCAGGCGGTCGAGGACGAGGGCGAGATTGTAGGCTGCTCGGCGTCTTGAGCTGAGGAGGTCGCGCCGCCGGGCGGGCTTGGGGGCGCTCCGGGACCTCGCGTTCGCCGGTGAGGTAGACGGGTGAAGCGTGGCCGCATGTGGTCATGCTAGGATTCCGTCATGCGTTCACGGACGACCGCCTTTATCTTAGCGCTCCTCCTCTGCACGGCGTGCAGCGGCGGGCAAACGCATGTGCAGGGTGCGGCCTCTGTCCGTGCCTCGGGAGCAGGGGAGGGGGCCTCGCCTGCGGCTCGAGTCGGGGCAGAGGCGACCGCGGCTGGGGAGGCTACGCGGACGCCTAAGTCGCTTGTCCTCGCGCTGGACGGGCTGCGGCCGGATGCGTTGGCGTACGCTGCGACCCCGCGGATCGATGCGTTGATCGCCGGCACCTGGTTGCCCGGCTATCAGGGGGCCTATAGCCCCGTCGCCCAGAACCTGACGGACGCGAACACCATCAGCGGGCCAAACCACGTCGCCATCATGACCGGGGCGACGGGGGCGCAGCACGGGGTGCAACGCAACTGGGACGTCTTTCGTGGCTATCACACCGACTATCCGCACTACCTAAAACGTATCGAGAGGGCCACGCCAGAGCGCCACACCGCCTACCTCTTTACCTGGAAAAATGACGCGAAGATCCCCAGCGATGCCGACTACATCTTCGACGGTGAAGACGCCGATAACGTCGCCCGAGCGGCCGCCATCCTCTCGGGTGACCATGCCGATGAGGCGGGGCTAAACCGGACTCGGTGGGAGAGAGGGGCGGACGTCGACGCGCTCTTTCTCTTCCTCGACAACCCGGACTTCGCCGGTCACGCCGAGGGGTTTGAGCCGGCGATCCCCGCTTACCATCAAGCGATCACCAGAGTGGACGCCCAGGTGGGGGTGCTGCTGGACGCCATCGCAGCGCGCCCGACCCTTGAGCGTGAGCGCTGGCAGATCGTGCTCACCAGCGACCACGGTGGCTACCACACGCACCACGGCGGCAACATCGCCGTGACGCACACGATCCCCTTCCTCGTCGTGAGCCCTGATGTGCGCCAGGGGGTGCTCCCAGCGGTTGTCCGCAACGTTGACGTAGTCCCCACGGTCTTAACCCACATGGGGATCCCGTTCCCCCCGACGTTAACGGGGGCGCCGCGTGGCTCGGTGGTCGACGCAGCGCCGACGGTGCCGCTATCCAAGGACCTGGCGGCTTACTATCGGTTTGACGGTGACCTGAAAGACAGCGCAGGTGGGGGGCACGACGCCCGCGTCGGCGAGACCTCGGATGTGGCGCCTGCGCTGACCTCGGCGGGGGGCAAGTTCGGAGGGTACGTCTCTATCCAGGACCCCGGCGGCGGCAAGGCTGGGGCCTGCTTTCTGACCCTCGGTAAGCCCGCGGCACTGGAGATGGCCGAGGGGCAAGCGTTCACCGTCAGCGTGTGGTTTCGGGCCCACGGTCTGCAGGGCGGCGACCCGGTGATCCTTGGCAACAAGGACTGGACTTCGGGGGCGAACCCGGGCTGGTTGCTCCTGGCGAACACGGGCAGGGAGCACGCCTTTGGAGCGAACCTGGCGGACGGAGACGAGGCGAGGATCGACTTGGGCTACGTGGATTATCGCGACACCGATTGGTGGTTCTTGGCGCTCACGGTGGCGCCGCAGGGCGTGGCGACGATGTTCGCAGGGGGGCCCGACGGCGTATTGCGCTGGATGGCCTTGGAGGCCACGGGGCTCATGACCCTGGCGTCACCGCACCCGATCCACGTGGGGCAAGATGGCACCGGGGCCTACGGGCACAACCTTGACGGTGATCTCGATGACCTGGCGATTTGGCGTCGCGCCTTGTCGATGGCGGAGGTCCAGGCGCTCTATCAGCGAGGTCAGGGGGCGCCGGTGCTCCCTCAACCTCGTGAGGCGCTTTGATGAAGGGGCCCACACCCTCGGCGACGCCGCTACGTGGCGATGAACCGGTGCGTGTCTCGGGGTTCTCCTACCTCCCGGGCTTCGTGACCGCGGTCGAGGCGGAGGCGCTCGTCGCGTACTTCGGTGCGCTGCGTCCGCTGTGGGAGAAGCGCTACGCGGATGACGCACCGAGTCGGCGCGGCGGGACGGGGCGACTCACGCGGCCGGTGTACTGGTTGGGGGCTTGGCAGTTCGCGGCGCTGGGCTATTACTCAGAGCCCGATCACACGCACCAGAAGTGCGTACGCGCTGAGCCCTTCCCCGACGTGATGAGGGCCATCCTGGAGCGACTCAGGCCCGAGTTGGAGGCGCATGGTGACGGCGGCGTCTTACCGAACACGGCCCTCATCAACTATTATGGGACCGAGCCCAGAGGGGCCCACGAACCCCCGGTGGACTACGCCCGCCTTCGGATGCACCGTGACGCCGAGCCCGGCGCGGTCGTGATGTTCTCGATCGGTCAGCCGGGTCAGTTCGAGTTCGTGACCCCGGGAGCAGAGGCGCCGGACCACGCCCAGTGGGTCCGAAACCGCTCGGTCCTGATCCTCAGTGGAGAGGAGTATAAGGACCGCCTCTATCACCGCATCACACGCGTTCGGCACGGGAAGCAGCCCGCGATGAGCTCGCAGCTCGAGAACTTCGCAGTGCGGCGCGTGAGCGTCTCGTTTCGGCATGTGCCCGAGGACGCCATCTTGGACTTGGGGGCGCTCGATGAGGCGGCGCGGGCCATCGCGACGCCCTACGTCGAGACGCTCGCGGGGTATTCGTCGCACTTTCAGCGTCAGCTGGCGACGCTCCCGCAAGAGCCCTGAGTCGTCCCCCGGGTCGCCTCAAGGAATGACGCTGCCAGGGTCACCGCTTGGGCGAGTTGGTCGGCCTGGGTGTGGCCTGAGCGGAGGCGCGGCTCAAGGGCGTGGTTCGCGTCGTCGAGCCAGTGCACCTGGACGTGGTTCGGCAGCCCATACCCCAGCACTTGTTGTCGATTCCCTCGGGAGTCTCGGGTGCCTTGGAAGAGCATCACGGGCACCGTGAGCTCGCCGAGGGCCTTGGCCCGTTGCCCAGGGTCCGGATCGTGGCGTGGGTGGAAGGGGTAGGCGAACGCGAGGAGCGCGATGGCGCCCAAGTCATTGGCGAGCTCGCCGCTGACGCGGGCCCCTCGGGAGAGCCCCCCGAGGATGAGCCTCTGTGAGGGGGCTTTGAGCGCCGCGGCCTCGCGGATGTGCTCGGCCAAGAGCGCGTCACGGCGTGCGCCGTCCGAGGTCTCGCAGTAAGGGAAAGGGAAGCGGACCACCCGCACGCCGGCCTCTCCCAGCCCCTGAGCGATGGCCTTCGGGGCGTCATCGTCGAGTTGGGCCTGGTCGCCGGGAGCCAAGACGAGGAAGTCGGGGCTGTCAGTTGGGCCGTGCCATGCGTACATCACGCGAGAGGGTACCGCGTCCGAGGGTGATGGGGGAGGGCGGCGCGTGGTCAGGGCGGGAAGCTGGGCACCTGACGCGCGATGAGGTGACGTGCGTAGGTCACGGGGCGGTCCCAGCAGATCCCGGTGACCATGATGTGATCCGTGAAGTGCCCGGCGTCCGGTTCGCCGTTACATGACGTGATCCGCATGGCGTGAGGGTAGAGGTAGAGCGGCGCGCGCCCGTCATGGAGATAGACCTCGGTGCGGTGGCGCCCCCTTAGGATGTGGAGGTGCTCTCTCACGCTGTAGATGTGAGCCCAGTTGTGCTCACGGAGGAGGCCCTGGCGGGTCTCCTCGCGTATCCCGTCTGGGCTGATGCACAGCGCTCGGGGGACTGGGCGCAACCCGTCAGAGAATCGTTGAGGGCGCCGACGGCGGCGAAGAGGGCGATGGGGAAGAGGAAGAAGCTCGACCCGGTCCCGAGATAGAGCACCAGCATCACGCTGCTCGGGACGACTGTCGTGAGCAACGCGATGCGCGCGTGCCGCCTGTGCGCGACGAGCTCAATCGTGTCGATGTGGTCTGGTGGCGTGCGATCGAACATCAGCGCTGCATCTCCATCCGATGTCCATGGGAGCGCCTGCCGGTCGAAGCTACGACGGCGAGGGTTCGAAGGCCTCCGTATGGCGCGGCATGGGTCGGTACGTCACTTTCCAGTGTCGCAATCGCTCGAGGTCGGTTTCAATGCCGCCACCCGCGACGACGTGAGCCCCTGCGATGACCTCCGTGCCCCTGAACATCTTGTGCCAATCCCCGGTCTCCGAGGGGATGACGCCTCGCGATGCGGTCGGGCACACGGTGGCGTTGGCGCGGGAGGCTGAGCGGCTTGGCTATCACAGGTTCTGGGTGTCCGAGCACCACAGCGACACAGCGCTGGCCTCGGCGGCCCCCGAGGTCATGGTCGCGGCCATCGCCGCACAGACCGAGCGGATGCGTATCGGAAGCGGTGGTGTCTTACTGCCGTACTACACCCCCTTCAAGGTCGCTGAGCAGTTCAACCTCCTCGAGGCGCTCTTCCCGGGGCGGATCGATCTCGGGCTTGGTCGCAGCGGTGGCTCAGAGCGGCACGCCCCCCAGGCCCTCGGGCTCGACCCGCGTCGGATGCAGCCAGAGCACGCGTTTGGTGCGATAGACGAGCTCTTGAGCTGGTTGGGGCCCGGCGCAGATGGGCGGCCGTACCCTGACACCGTGGCGTCACCCTCGGTCACGGAGAGCGCGCAGCCGTGGGTCCTTGGCACCAGCGCGTCGAGCGCGACCTATGCCGGTGAACGAGGACTCCCCTACACCTTTGGTGGCTTCCTGGACCCCCGAGGGCTCGTCGATGCATTGGGCGCTTATCACCGCGCGTTTCAGCCGAGTCGCTGGCTCGACAGGCCCCTCGTGAACCTCGCTTGGTATGTCCAGGCTGCCGAGACGACTCAAGAGGCTCAGCGCCTGCTGCGTTCGTCTGAGCATTGGTTCGTAGAGACCTTTATACGGGGGGGTAACCCCCGCTTTCAGTCTCCCGAGGCGGTCGCAGACGCCGTGTACGGTCCGATGGAGCAGATGGCCATCCAGATGCGGCGCCAATACGCGCTCGTGGGGACCGGTGAGCAGGTGATGGATGAGCTGATGTCGCTCCAGCGCCAGTACCAGCTCGATGAGCTGACGCTCGTCACCATTTGCTTTGATCCCGAGGCGCGTCAAGCGTCCTACCGCCTCATCGCTGCTGCTGGATAAGGGGCGCCTCGTGCAGGGGCTCACTGGCGTCCGAAGGCTGATGATGGCATCGTCTGGACACGGGGCCGTCGGCGTTGTGATTCGGTCCGTAGTGTGTGATTGGTGGTGCTGGCTCGGTCGTGAGTTGACTCGGCTGTGCGACCCCGGAGGAGGAGAAGGGTATGGGACGCATCTTTGAGACCCGTAAGTCGACGATGTTCGCGCGCTGGGATCGCATGGCCAAGGCGTTCACGCGGTGTGGTCGCGAGATCAACATGGCGGTCAAGGCAGGGGGCGCCAGCGCGGACAGCAACCCTGCACTCCGACGCGCGATTCAGAACGCGCGCGCCGTCAACATGCCCAAGGACAAGATCGAGAACGCGATCAAGAAGGCCCTTGGCGGCGGTGGTGAGGACTTCCAGGAGGTCCTCTACGAGGGGTACGCACCCCACGGCATCGCGTTGCTGGTTGAGACCGCGACAGACAACAACACCCGGACCGTCGCCAACGTGCGCATGCACTTCAATAAGAACGGCGGCAACCTTGGGAACAGCGGCAGCGTCGCCTTCATGTTCGATCGGGTAGGGGTCTTTCGGGTCTCCCCCGAGGGCATCGACGCCGAGGAGCTCGAGCTCGACCTCATCGATCACGGCCTTGAGGAGCTCGGAGAGGGGACCAGCGAGGACGGCAAGCCCGTGCTCGTGCTCCACTGCGCCTTTAACGAGTTCGGGACGATGCAGTCTGCCCTTGAGGAGCGCGACATCAAGGTCGTGTCCTCTGGCAGCGAGTTCATCCCTCAGACGCTCACGGCGCTCCCTGAAGACAAGGCCAACGAGGTCCTCAAGCTCATCGATAAGCTCGAGCAGGACGATGACGTCCAGAAGGTCTTCCACAACCTCGAGTAGGGCTCTCTCGATTGGGTTAATCGGTGCAGCGCCGCTGGTCCATTGCCCCTGAAACGCAACGAGGCGCGCTCTGATGAGCGCGCCTCGTGTGCATTCAGGTCGCCGTCACCGGATCGACTCTCGGGCGCCCCCTCAAGGGAGGAGCCCGCAGCTGCCTAGGCTTCCTCGTGGAAGTTGAAGATGCGGCGGGCCTGGCGAACCTTCTTGGCCATGAGCCAAATCATCGCTACGGAACCTGCGGCTAAAGAGAGCTCAATGAGAAGGGTCGCCATGGTGATACTCCGTAGTGTGTGGGTGACCGAACGCCGGCCAGGAAGACACCCTAACGGGGGGCGCTTGTTCAGAAAAGCGAAACTAATCGTTCTTTAGGTTCAGTTTTATAGAACCTTCTGGGCGCTGAATTCGAGCGACGCTCCCCTACACTTCGATGCGCTTCCATGCGCCGCGGCGGAACACGAGCGCGAGGGCAAGGCAGCGAACCGACCAGTCAATGGTCGTCGCGACCCAGATCCCGAGGAGGCCCATCTCCCACTCGAAGGCGAGGAGCCAGCACGCGCTGAGGCGCACAACCACAGGCCCAATGATGGCGACGAGCATCGGAGTGCGTGTGTCTCCCGCGCCTCGGAGGCTCCCGGCCAAGGCATCGGTGACCGCCATCAGGGGTTGGGCGATCGCCGCCACACGTAGGCATGTGGCGGCAAGCGCGATGACCTCTGGATCCTCTGAGAAGAGCCCCACGAGTGGCTCAGCGAAGATGAGGAAGAAGAGGCCGATGAGGGAGAGCAGCGCGGCCCCCATGGCGGTCGACAGCCAGCCACATTGCTCCGCCTCCGCCGGCTGCTCCGCGCCGAGCTTCTGAGCGATCAAGGTGCTGGCTGCGACGCCGAATGCGTAGGAGACCATGAACCCCAGAGACTCGATCGCGATGAGGGACTGGTTGGCGGTCATGGCGACGTCGCCCAAGTGGCCTACGAACCCCGCGAAGAAGAGGAAGGCCGTGTGGAAGATGATGCGCTCAGCGAAGGTCGGTCCGCTGACACGGAAGATGGGACGCAGGGGCGCCAAGGTGGGCTTTCGGAGGGGTAAGAGCCCGACGATCCCTTTGGAGCGGCACAGGACCGTCAGGACCAAGGCGGCTTGGAGGGCGAAGGAGGTGACGGAGCCGATGGCAGCCCCGAACATCCCGAGCTCGGGGGCCGCGAAGTGCCCAAAGATCAGCACCCAGCTGAGGCCCAGGTTTGCGACGCCCGCGACCGCTGAGATCCACATGGGGGAGCGCGTGTCGCCGCTCGCTTGCAGCGCCACGATGCCCGAGGACGCGACGAAGCTGAGCGGGGCGGCCCAGAAGAGGACGCCCATATAGACGACCGCCAAGTCCCGCATCCCTTGGGAGGTGTCAGGGGAGCCCCCCATCAGGGCAGCGATAGCCTCCATACTTGAGAGTCCGAGCACGGTCATGACGAGGCCGATCCCCACGGAGAGGCAGAGGCTGGTCACCAAGGTGTCGCGCGCCCTGTCGCGATCCTCTGCCCCGACCGAGCGTCCGATGATCGCCATGGAGCCCGTCGCGAAGGCGACCAAGACCGAGCCCATCGACCAGATGACTGGGCCGCTGATCTGCATGGAGCCTAGCGCTTCATCGCTGTAGGTGCCCAAGAGCAGGCGGTCGGTGAAGAAGACGACGGTCGTCAGGACGCCCTGAAGGATGACGGGCCACGCCAGGTGAGCGACCTCTTTGGCGAGGTTAGCCCGCATGGGGGTTCCCCGGCTGAGCGGGGCGGCGAGGATGCTTTAACCAGTGGCTCACGTACTCGGCCCTTCGTCACGAGGCGGCATCAGCTCGACGCTGAGAGCTCGGCGTTCGTCGCGAACGGCCGCTGTGGGTGGCTACTTCGGGACGCGGTGCGAGTCAACATGGAGTCGCGCCCATCGCGCTTTAGAGCATTAAAGGTGGGGCGTTGGGCGCGCTGGCGGTGTGCTCAGTTGAGGGGCCCTGAGGGCCGGTGTAGGCTCGGGTCGCGCCCAGCGTTGTCGGAGCACTGTGAACCCATTGTCCTTCCTCTCTCGTCTGCTTAGGCGGCCCGACCGCCCCATTGTGCCACCGGGCTCCGCCGGTGATGCAGAGTCGGTTGCGTGGACGAGGTCCCAGGAGCTGGTTCAGGTCCTCGATGAGCTCGTCGTCCTCCTCGAGGCTGACGGTGAGGCGCATTGGAGCGCATGGATGCGGGGAGCCCGTGAACGCATCGCGGCGAATGACCTGGGCGGCGTGCACAAGGTCCTCGGCGCCTATGGCGGGATGGGGTCCTTCAATGACCTCATCATCGGGCAGTCGATGACAGAGGGGCGGTTGATCCTCGCGGATGACGTGGACGCATTGAACACCAAGCTTGGCGGGCTGCGCTCCGCTGCCTATGACCTGGCGCAGGACGTGAAAGTACGGGTCACCGCGGGCGCTTGAGGCCCCCTGGTGGGGCCTAGGGCAGTGGTCCAGTGCGCTGGATGCGGCGGATGAACCCACCATCGTGCTCGGTGAGGAGGATGTTGCCTTGGTAGTCCATCGTGACCGCGCGGGGCTCGGAGATCTTCGCACCGGGTGTCCACCAAAGTTCGCCGTCCCCCTCGTGGGTGCCGTCCGATACACCGTCCAACATCAAGTGAAGGATGCCCTGGGGATCCACCCAGAAGAGCTTACTCGCTGAGTGCGCACAGAGGAGGATACCACCGTCGGGTGGGAACCAGATCCCTCGGAGCCCCCCCAGCCCTGTCTCGAGGGCCGAGAAGCCATGGCCACCCCCAGTCAATTCACCGTTCCCTGCCAAGGGCATCACAGCGCCGCTGTTGCCGACCCACCATGCACGGTTGTCACCGCGGTCCGTGACGGCCAGCTGGCCGCTCGGCATCACGGCCAAGTTCCCCAGGGAGACAAAGCCCTCGGCGACGATCTGGATACCCGTCTCAGGGGTCCAGCGCTTGAGGACTGTGCCGGCAGACATCCAGGCGAGCTGCTCGTCATCAGAGACCCAGAGGCCGCGCCCTGAGCCGAGGTCCCCTGCGACGAAGAAGGTCTCCACCATGCCGTCGGTGCCGAGGCGTCGAATCTTCTCGTTGACCAAGTCGAGGATGTACACCGTGCCATCGGCACGCACCCAAAGCCCATTGGGCGAATGTAGGGCGACCTCGGTCCCGAGCGTGAGGGTGTCGGGGCCATCTCCTGCTTCGCTCGTGCCCGCGACCGTGTGGATGGTCCCGTCAGTGTCGATGCGGCGAATCGCGTGGGCATCTTTGTCGGCGACGAAGAGCCGCCCTTGGGCATCTGCGTGGGTCATATGAGGGCGGCTCAGCTCTGCATCCAGGGCCGGCCCACCCTCATACTCAGGGTCCCACCCATTGAAGGCCTTTGCCGTAAAGAAGGCGGTCCCTGCGAGCGTCTCGACCACGCCGTAAGACTCGAGGAAGGGGAGGGGGGGCGTGTCATCGATGTCCTCCACGTCATCGCCCGCGGTGATGTCCTCCGCGGTGTCCTCCAGGGTGTCGTCGGTGATGTCCTCTGTCGTGCCTGTGCTGGTGTCCTCTGTCGTGCCTGTGCTGGTGTCCTGCTCAGCGTCTTCGGTGTCCACGGGGGGGACGTTGACCTCTGCATCAGTGGGCTGACTTACGACGTCCGCGGTCGTGGTGTCGCCGGCTGTGGTGTCGGGGACCTGAGCGTCGACGTCGTTTGCGTCTATGGGGGGCGCGTCGTCCTCGACATCCTCTGGCCCTGGCGCGGGCACGCTGCTGTCCCTCGTCACCGGGGCCTGTGCATCGACTGCCCCTTCCACCAGCGGCGGGGTGGCGTCGTCAAAGTCGCCCCCTCCGTCCACGGCGACCGCAGGCTGAGCGGTGTCGGGCTCTTGGGGAGTGGCCGTATCGCCACACGCCGCGAGGGAGAGGAGGGCACCGGCGGTGAGCCAAACGAGTAGGGGACGCTGAGTCATGACGCAAGCCTACTGCCTTCGGGGCGCTGCGTCATCGTCCCGCGCGTCTTTGGGGCGCGAAGGTCGGTTAATACGATGTGCACCGAGCGCGTTTTTCGCCGTGGCTGATTGCCCTCACACGGCAGCATTTCGGGCGGGAAGGGCGACCTTGTGCTAGCTTTTTCACCTCCTTAGGCACGGGGTTTCTCCTGGGTTACCGACGTCTCGAACCTCATGATCGCAACCAACTCGAGCTCAAGCTCGCGTACTTGGTTCCGCCGAAGTGTAAACGGCACGTGGTCGTGACAGAGGCCTTCATCTTCGCACCAAAGACCCTTGGGATTACGCGTCAGGCGTACCCGACGGAGCGCTTCTTCGAGGACACGACGCGCTTTCTGCGTTTGAAGACCCCCGATGAGCCCCTCGCGCGCCTCACGGAGCGCGCTCGAATCGACGAGCTCCTCGATGACGCGTGCGATGCGCGCCCCATCGAGTGGCGGCTGCGCCTGCTTGGTTGTGTGTACCGTCGCGCCATTCGCGACAGGGCACGGGTGTTGTCTCAGCGCCTGAGCGCGGTCACCGCGGAGGGGGCGGAGGCACTCGCTGTTGACATGACGACCTTCGTCGACCGACTTGGGCAGGCGCGTGCCCACCTGAAGAGCGTGGCGCTTCAACCGGAGCATGGCGCCCTGGGGCCGGCCGTTGATGAGTTCGTGTCTCTGGTCGCGGAGGCCTCGTGCACCCGCCTCGTGGAGGGGCTCGACCTCGTCGACGCAGAGTTGGCCTCGCTGCGCGCCATTCGAGCGCATGTCGCCACCGCGGCGGTGCGTGAGTATCATCACCGAAGGGAGCAGGGGTACGAGAGCTTCGCGCTTGAGGGGGACACGAACGAGGGGCTGCCTCATCGCCGCAGGACGCTGAAACGAGCGATCTCCAGCGCGCTCTATTTGGACATCGGTCATGAGCGCGGTGGTGAGCTCGCCCAGAACTTCATCGGCATGATCTCTGCCGCTGCCGCGATGTTCTTCGCCATCGTGGTCGCGGTGTGGGCGCAGCTGCGATGGGAGATGACCGCGTGGCCCTTTATCCTCGTGATGGTGCTCTCTTATGTGGTGAAGGATCGCATTAAGGAGATCGGGAAGCGCGCGCTCGGCAAGCGCGCGAGGGGGATGGCCCCGGACGTCGTACAGAAGGTCCGCGTCCCGTCGACAGGTTCAGTCGTCGGCCTCTGCCGTGAGTGGTTCGATGTCCTGTCCCCGGAGTCCTTGGACACCGAAGTGAGCCGCTTGAGGCATATCGATCATCCAGGGGGGATGGAGGAGCTGGGGCGACCTGAGACTGTCATGGTCTATCGCAAGGAGGTCGCGCTCAAGGTCGCTGAGCTGAACCACGACTTGACCCATATCGATGGCCTCACTGACATCATTCGGTTCAACTTGGCGCGTGTGCGGCGCCGAATGGATGCGCCCACAGAGATCTATACGTTGGTTCATCCACAGACACATCAGCTGGTCGAGGTCCCTTGCGGACGGGTGTACCACCTCAACATTGTCCTCCGAACCACGACACGCTCCGACGGTGCCTCTCGGGTTGAGATGGAGCGCGTTCGAGT
This sequence comes from Myxococcota bacterium, assembly GCA_049602155.1. GTDB lineage: Bacteria > Myxococcota_A > UBA9042 > PHBI01 > JBMYRH01 > JBMYRH01. Next base: position 20,327 of record JBMYRH010000029.1, read on the forward strand.
GGTGCTCGACCAGGTCGGGATTCGCCGTGTGGAGCGGGTGCATCCCGCTGCAGCGTTGACGGATGTTGAGGCCGCGGGGCTCCATGAGACCGACAGTCCAGATCTCCTTTAGCCCGTCAAAGAGGCGCGGAGTGGTCGCGCACAGCGCTGCGCAGTACGATGCGGACAGCGAGGACCTCGCTGTGTGTGACAACCAGAGTGGATGGGGGAGGGCTATGGTCCGCTGGATTGGGTGTGTCGTCGCGGGGCTGTTGCTCACTGGATGCACAGAGTCATCATGCCGTAGGGTGGCGGCGCTCGACTTTGAGTCTGTCGCTGTGACGGCGTACGAGACGACGTTGCCCGACGCCAGTGGAGGCTTTGCGGTCTTCGGGGACACTCAGCGGACAAGTTGGCAAGAGTGCGTCATAGGCCGTGAGGTCAATGACGCCGAGACCGCGGCACTGATCGCGTCTGTGGTTGAGGCAGAGCCTGCCTTTGTCGTCGTGGTGGGGGACTTCGTCTTCCATGGCGCCGATGAGGAGCATTGGGAGCTCTTCGACGTCACCGCGGGGCCCCTCCGCGAGGCACGCACCCCCTGGCTGCCCGTGGTCGGTAATCACGAATATTGGGGGCAGAATTCGAATGCCTTGGAGAACCTGCGCGCGCGCTTCAGTCGCCTCGCGACAGAGACGTGGTACAGCGAACGCTACGCCGGGTTAGGGCTCGTCATCCTGGACTCCAACGTCGATGAGCTTGATGACGCCGCGTGGGAGCAGCAGGCCGCTTGGTACCGCGCCGAGATGGCCGCGTTTAACGATGACCCTGATATCCGAGGCGTCTTGGTGTTCGCGCACCACCCACCGTTTACTAACAGCACGGTCGTGAGCGGGGATAAGGACGTACAAGAGACGTTCATGCCGGCCTTCTGCGAGAGCCAAAAGGGGCTCGCCTTCATCAGCGGCCATGCCCATGGTTACGAGCGCTTCGAGCAGGGCCCCGATGAGGCCTGTGGTTCCCGTGGGCATCATTTTATCGTCACAGCGGGTGGCGGCGGGCCTCGACCCGACAGCTTACGAAGCGCAGAGGAGACCGGGTATGAAGACCTCTACGACGGCCCGACTCCGCGTCCCTTTCATTACCTTTGGATGCTGCCGACCCCTGAGGGGGTGTCGGTGGAGGTCCGAGGTTTTCAGACGGAAGACGCAGAGCTGCAGGTGCTGGAGCGCTTCACCCTGACTTACGAGTAGCAGCGGGGGCTACAGGCGTCCGCTGACCGCGACGCCTCCGCCTGATGGGAGCGCGAGGGGCGTGACTTGAACCGGGTGGTCGTGAAGTGCGGGGAGCAGCAAGCCCAGGCTCGTGCCCACGAGCGCACCAGCGATGACGTCTGTCGGGAAGTGGTGCCCTGCTTGTACGCGACCGATGGCGACCCCGATGGCGATAGCGTCGCCGACGGCTAACGCGACCCATGGGAGGGCGCTGTTCGGGTGTCGGCGCCGCAAGGTTTGGAAGAGCGCCGTGGAGGCCGCGAAGGCGTTGCCCGTGTGCCCACTGAAGAACGAGAAGGCGGCGCTGGTCTCAGTGCGGAGCGCGGCGGGGGCGGTATCACCGTACATATAAGGTCGCGGTCGCCTGGAGGCCATCTTCACCAGCAGTGTCGTTGCGTTGGTCCATGCGATGGACTGGAGGATGACGACCATGTCGTTGAGCGCGTCGACGGGGCCACCGTCGAGGAAGGGGATGAGCACGGCGCTGCCGAGCAATACGCCGACCCCGATATCAGAGGCGACCGCCCATTTGGGGTCGTAGCGCCCTGCGACGACCTTATCCATGGGGTTGAGGTCTGCCGGATCACAGATGGGTCCGCAGTGCGGCGGCGCGAAGCTGTCCATGAGCGGCCAAGCCAGGAGGACCGCAGCAGGGATGACCAGGGCCGGAATATCGACCTCCCAGTTGAGCGTATAGGCTGCACCGGAGGTCGCCTCTGGCGCGTGAACCTCGCCCTGGCCATGAGCCACTTGGGGCAGCATCAGGGTGGCGACAAAAGACATGGAGACGAACCAACGCAACATCGAGCACTCCATGTTGAGGGCCAGGGGTTGAGCCTTACCTGCCTCTAAGGGTTTGTAGCATGCGCACGATAGCGCTGCCATGTGGGGTCCCGGCACGTGCCTCAGCCCCTGGTAGGTAGAGCACCACATTTCAGGAGACTCTGGTGGACTTGAAGAGCCGCACGATCCCCGCCGGTCCGAGCCCCCAAGATGCCGTACTGCGAGGTGATGCATCCCTCTTAGCTGCCCTCGACGAGGGGCTCAACATGGCGCAAGCGCGCCATCCCAGGCTAACCTCAACGGATGCTTGCTCTCCTGTCCGCTCTGGCTTGCTTTGCGCTCAGCGCTGCGTGGTCTCCTGCTGAGGTGCCCTTGGCGTCGTCCGTGGAGCGACCGATGTTTGTGCTCGTCTCCTTTGATGCGACCCCTCGTGGGGACGTCCCAGTGGAGGAGTATCACTTCATTCAGCTGCTCGAGCGGCTCAGAGCCGCGGCGCCCTCCGACCACACGGCGCCGCCCCCATCGTTTACCCTGTTCTTCAATACGGGGTTGCTACAATTACCGCTGGATTGGACGCCCAAGCCAGAGAGCCGTTGGCATCAAGATGAGCGCTGGCGCGCGTGGCTCAAGAACCCGGAACAGCCACGGAGCCGGGTGATAGGTCACGCTCCAAGCCCGGAGGCCATCGCGCGCTCAGTGGAGACGCTCGTGCGTATCGAAGAGCTCGGGGTCGAGTTGGCCTCTCATGGCGTGCAGCATCAAAACGGTACTGGGTGGACGCGTGCTCAGTGGGAGGCCGAGTTTCGGGAGCACGCCCGAATTCTAGCGCTTCACGGTTTATCTACCCCCAAGGGGTTCCGGGCGCCTTTTTTGAAGACCAGCATCCCCGGGGCCCCGCGGATGAGCGATCCGATGTTCCAAGTGATGAGTGACTATGGAATGCGCTACGACACTAGCAAAGTCGGCCCGATTGCGCCGCGCTGGCCGATGCGCATCAAGGGGACCTCGATTTGGGAGGTCGAGCTGCCGATGTACGAGGGCGCAAAGCGCCCGACGTTGCTCTTTGGCCCATCTGCGATGGGGCGTTGGGGGCTCTTCTACTTATTACGCGACGAGTTCGAGCGTCGTTATCATGGAGAGCGTGCGCCGCTCATTTACGGCGGGCACGGAGAGTTCGTCGACACCGTGGAGCGCTTCTTGAAGTCGGTCTGCTATCAGCCCGAGGTGCGATGCGTGACGTACAGTGAGTTTGTACGCTACCTGGACCGTCGGGCGGAGGGGCGTCGGGGCCCGGGCGTCAACCTGTCTGAACGGGCGCGACCTGCGGCAACATTACCAAGGCCTCACGCAGCCCACTGACGTCGTGAATCAACGCTGTCGGGCAGCCGTGGCAGATCGCTCAGGTGCTCTCAACGACGCTCGTCTTGTTGGCGGCGACCTCGGCCCAGACGAAGCGCTCGATGCCGCCCGACAGGAGCTGGAGGCGTTGATGGCCCTCGACTGCGGTCTCAAGTAAGAGCTTGATGGCCTCGGTGCGGATATCCTCCGCGCCCAGGCTCACCGTCTTCATTGCCCACTGCGGGAAGAGGCGTGAGGGGCAATCCTCCATCGTGTTCAGGAGGAGGATCTCGTCATGGCGTGGGTCGGCGCTGATACGCGTGTAGAGTGTGTCGACAGCCTCCGCTGGCCCCTCAATGACCTGGAAAAAGATCCCAGAGGCCTCCACGAGTACACCTGTGATGTCGGATCCCTTGTTGTTCATCACCGAGACTTTGGCGAGCTCAGCAATCTCGGCTGAACTCATCGCTGAAGAGGAACGGCTGATGTATTTGAGTCGCTTTATCATACGGATGCATCCTTCATTCTGACCACGCCAAGAGCCTGAGAGGCTCCTGCGCAGGCCTCTAAGAGACACGCGCCACGTTCATTTGTCACGTCTGCGTATCATAATTTGTGACGTCAGCGTTTGATATGAGCACCAAAAGCTGTGCTCTGGGTTGCGAGTGGTCGGCAGTGCGATATGAAGAGGGCCAGGCTCGCATGCGGGAGGCGTGGTGTCCTCAAGCGCCGAGCGTGATACTCGCGAGAGGATCACTGACCAGGGGATGATGCTGAGGATGGAGAGGGCGCCTAAACATTACGGCTGGCTGGTTTCTCCATACTCGGCGAAGACGCGCAGCTATCTGCGTTTCCGAGGCGACGCATTTGAGGATGTCGTACCCGGGGTATGGACCCTGCGAACCCGCATCGGCAAGGCCGTCGGGCGTGTGATTATGCCGACAGTGGAGCTGCCAGATGGCACTTGGCTACAGGACTCAAGTGTCATCATCGATCACTTTGAAGGGCTCTCTGGGGCTACGCGAATCACTCCGTCGTCGCCTACACAGCGCGTCGCCTCGGCGTTGCTTGAGGTCTTCGCAGATGAGTGGCTGCCGATGGCTGCACTACACTACCGATGGAATTTACCTGAGAACGCCGCGTTCGCGCTCGCGGAGTTCGCCCGCTCAGGCTTGCCGCTCGCGCCGGGTTGGGTTGGCCGCCGAGCGGTCGGCGGCTTGGCGCGCAGGATGCAAAGCTACCTCGGTGTCCTCGGGGTGACGGAGTCGACCCAGGGAGCGATTGAGGAGACCGTCCAGCTCACACTCTCTGCCCTCGATACGCAGCTGTCCCAGTCGCCCTATGTGCTCGGCGCGCGCCCTTGCATGGGCGATTTTGCGCTCTACGGTCCACTTTGGGCGCACCTCTATCGCGATCCGGCGAGCCGTACGCTCTTCGACGACCGGCCTCATGTGACGCGCTGGATGGCCCGGCTCACCGAGGGCGCACGTGTCGAGGGCGACTTCTTCGCAGGCGATGAGGTCCCGAGCACCCTCGATCCTCTCTTTGAGTGCGTCTTCGTGGACCAATGGGCGTGGCTCAAAACGCTGGTCGACGCCATCGACGCATACTGTGCCGCGCACCCTGATGCCACACGAGTACCACGTTCACTTGGCAGCGCGCCCTTCACGGTGCGTGGGGTCAGCGCGCAGCGGAAGCTCGCGACCTTTGTCCAGTGGAAGGCCCAGCGCGCAGAGCGCGCTTACCGCGCAGCCGGGGGCGAGGCCGACCGCTGGATGGGGCGCGTGCTGGCGCGGCCGGATGTGAGCGACATCATCCCGACGATCGCGCACCCATTCGCTCTCTCGAAGTTTAAAGCGGTGCTCGCCACTGCCCCATGAGGGCTGCTTTGAGCGCTAAGGGAAGGACGGGCGGTTCATCCCGATGACGTCGGCGAGCAGGCGCACACACTGAGCGCTGTACCCGTACTCGTTATCGTACCAGGCGTAGATGACCGCCTTGTTGCCTTCGACGATGGTCGCCGTCGCGTCGATGATGCTGGCGTGGTCATTGCCCACTTGGTCAATGCTCACGACGTCTGGGGCGCCGGTCCAATCCAGTTGCTCTTGGAGCTCGCTCTCCATTGAGGACTGCCGGAGGAACTCATTGAGCTCTTCCCGGCTGGTTTCGCGCTCCAGGGTGAGGTTCAAGATGGCCAATGACACGTTAGGCGTGGGCACTCGGATGGCGGACGCTGTGAGCTTGCCGGCCAGCCCAGGGAGGGCCTTGGCGGCCGCGCTGGCGGCGCCAGTCGTGGTGATGACCATGTTCATCGCCGCGCTGCGGTTACGGCGCGCCTTTGGGTGGTAGTTGTCCGTCAGGTTCTGGTCATTGGTGAAGGCGTGGACCGACTCGATATGACCGGAGATGATGCCGTACTCATCATCGATGACCTTGAGCGGAGGCACGACGGCGTTGGTCGTGCAGCTCGCCGCTGAGAAGATCGTCTCGTCATCACGCGCCATCGCCTGGTTGACGCCGAAGACGATGTTCGGGATGTCGCCTTTGCCCGGGGCCGTCAAGATGACCTGGGATGCGCCCTTGGCTTGCAGGTGGAGGCCGAGGCCCTCACGGTCCCGCCATTTGCCTGTGTTATCGATGATGACGGCGTTGTCGATGCCGTGCTCGGTGTAGTCGATCTGGTCGGGCGCGTTTGCGTAGAGCAGCTTCACGCGGTTGCCGTTGATAATCAGCTCGTTCTTTTCACGATCGAGGCCGATGCTCCCGGCGAAGGGGCCGTGCACCGAGTCGCGGCGCAACAGGCTGGCTCGGCGCGCCAAGTCTTGTCCGCCTTTGGGTCGCACGACGATGGCGCGAAGCCGCGCCTTGTCACCGCCGCCGACCTTCTCGACCAACATCCGAGTCAACAGGCGCCCAATTCGGCCGAAGCCGTACAGGACCACGTCTCGTGGGCCATCGAGGACGCTGCCTGGGGTGTTGGCGATGGGCGCCATGGTCTCGTTCACGAACGTGATTAAGTCCTTGCCCGCGTCACGGGCTTGGCTCACGAGCTTGCCGACGTCGATGCGCGCGGGCCCCAGCTTGAGTTCGACGAGTCGCGCGAGAACGGCCGCGGACTCAGCCATGTTGATGGCCTGATTGCCGTCGAATTTCTGAGCGTACTTATGCGCCTTGATGAGCGCGACGGGGTTCTTCTTCGGCAGGGGTTTGCCGTAGACCGTCGTGATGACGCTGTTCTCGCGGTACAGCGTCCCGATGAGCGGCACCATCCGTTCTGCGTACTCTTCCCGTTCTGCCCAATCGAGAAAATGCGTGTCAGCCACCATCGCAAAGCCCTCCTGCTTGGAGACGCCTAGTAACAAGTTTTGACGCAGATTGCTCGCAGTCCCTGCGAAAAAGAGAAACTCCCCATGTGGAGGTGCTCTAAACGATGTGCTAGGTGGCCACGGTCGTGATGGCGTGGGCGGGCACAGCGCCTAAGGGCGTGTCGCTGCGACCATGGAGCGGTAGGCGGAGACGAAGTCGGCGAAGAAGGCGCGCTCGTCGGCTGCGTACTCTTCGACGTACCGTCGTGACTCTGGATCCTCCAGGAGCGCCACGTCGCTCGCCAGGAGGTGGTTGTGGCCGCTCAGTACGCGCTTAAAGTAGCTGTTGCTGAATGAGAATGGGTCGGCCGTGAAGGGGCTGCCATCGGCTTTCCCGAGGGTGTGCGCACCGCTGAGCGCGGTGAGATCGCGGACGCTTAGCCCTTTGCGCAAGAAGCGCTCTCTAAGGGTGCCCACGGGCTCGTCACGGTCAGGGAGCTCGCTGACCATGAAGTCTTGCGGGGTGTCGGGGCGACCGAGCTGCACGGGAATATGTGGCCCACCGCAACGCTCCACGGCGGCGGCCCCTGCGACGACGATGAGGTCGCCCAAGGAGACCTCGGGGAGCATCGCCTTGAGCGCGTTGAGCTTACTGACTGTGCCCTCGAGGCCCCGATTCTCGGGGAGCGCGAGGTTGTCCGGGTGCAGGATCGCGCCGCTGTTCGCTGACGCGAGGGCGTCATGGAAGGCGAGCCTTAGCAGACCAGGGGCGTCCATCCGAGTGATGTGCTGGAGGACGGTGCGCGCTACATTGGTGGACTTCGGGCGTCGGGCATTGGGGCGCTGATCTGGCAGCACCTCAAAGAGCGTCTGAGGTTCGGCCTTGCCCTTCATGGTGGCGGTCACGGTGCGCCCGATGGTCACGGCGTCTCGAATGTGTGGGTGGACCGAGTCGCTGACCAAGAGGCTGGCTGAAAACTCTTTGGTCGCGGACTCGATGCGGCTGGCGGTGTTGACGACGTCGCCCAAGGCGGTGAGCTGACGTCGCTGCGGGTGACCGACCTCGCCCACGACCACTTCGCCGACGTGGACGCCGATACCAATCCGGAACTGCTCTCCAAACTGCTCGCCCATGTAGTGATTGAACTGCTCCAGGTCATCCATCATCTCGATCGCCGCTGAGACCGCCTGGTTCGCGGCGACCTCGGGGCCACAGCCGCACATGCCGAAGAGCGCCATCACGCCGTCGCCCATGTACTTGTCGATATAGCCATCATGGCGGTGAATCGCTTCACCGACCCCGAAGAGGTAGCGGTTCAAGATGTGCATCACGTCGTAGGGGTAACTGCGCTCGGAGAAGCGTGTGAACCCGCGGATGTCACTGAACAGGACCGCGACCTCCATCGCTTTGCCTGCGCTGCGTCCAGTCTGGTCGCTGGCCTCATTTGTATAGGCTGCCTCTGCGTCATGGTCGTCCAGGACCAGGCGCTTCACCGTCACCGGGCCCATGACCTTGGTCTGGCACGCCAGGCGGACCTCGTTGGGGAGCCCTTTGCGCTCGACCAGGGCGCGCTCAGCATCCGTTCGGGGCGCAAGGTTGTCCGCCCCCGCGACGATCAAGACCCGGCAGGTTGAGCACCGGGCATGGCCGCCGCAAGCGTGGTAGTGAGAGACCGCGTTTTGCTTTGAGATGTCGAGCAGGGTCATGCCCGGGGTGTCTACGTGTTGCACTCCAGAGCGCTCGTATGTGACCTCAAACATGCTGGTCCTTCGGGGCTGTCTACACGTGCAGTCGCCCGAGGCTGAACGATGACACGTGCGCGGGAGGCCTGCAACGAAGGTGAGGTCCATGGCCGTCGTCGTCGCTGCGCATGACCAGAGGACGTGACGGGAGGGCTCGCTCGGCGTGGAGGTGGTCCTCTGGGTCGAACGGTCGCGGCCGAACACTCTGCATTAAGGAGCGCTGTCCTTCACGGGGCGGGTCACGGCCAATTTCACCTCGAAGGGCTCCACGAGGCCAACCCTGAGGTGAAAGCTCTCGAGGCTGGCGAGGAGCGGCGCGGTGATCTCCATGCCGGCCGCGACGAGCCTCCGTCCGTTCTTGTCGTGGATGGCAGAGCGGGTCACAGCGCCGGGTTGGAGCTCCTTAAAGCTCACGAGCGTCTCTAGGGTCTCTAAGGTGGCGTAGAGGGAGGTCGCGACAGCGAGCAGCGCGGGGTCGTGATGGCCGGGGAGCTCGGAGCAGTAGTTGACTGCAGCGCGTCGCGTGAGGCCGCCGTCTTCGAAGTCGATGATGTCGCGGACGAGGCGTATGATGCGAGACCCAAGGGGGATCTCCTCACCCGCGATGGGGAGGTTGGGCACCCCGGTGCCGTCGAACCGCTTGTCCTGCCAAGCGACGATCTCACCGATGCGTTCAAACTCGGGGATGTGCTCGATGAGTGATGCGCTCACCTCCGGGATCGTCTCCAGCAGCTTTCGATCTGCGGGGACCAAGCGACTGGGTTGATTCGAAGCCGTCCTGACCTCCTCGGGCAGCACAACGCGGCCGAGCTGGCAGAGGATCGCGGCCACCTCGAGCTCCCAGATGGGGTCGTAGTTCACTTCCCGACCGAGCTCTTGGACCATCTTCTCGATGCGTTTGGCGCGACCGAAAGACTCGGGATCCACCATGGAGAGCACATCGCGCATCACGGAGATGGAGCCCTTCAGTGTGGCGTTGTGCAGATCGCGCTCTTCGAGGCGCCGTCGGTGGCGGTCCGCCCGCAAGGTCGCTTGGACGCGTGTACGAAGTTCGAGCCCATCGATGGGCTTTGAGAGGAAGTCATCAGCCCCCGCTTCAAGCCCCTCGAGCCGTGACTCTCGGTCTTGGAGCGCGGTGATCATCACGACAGGGAGGTCGCGGGTGTCCGGGTGCTCTCGCAGCGCCGCGCAGACCTCGAAGCCGTTCATGCCGGGCATGAGCACATCTAAGAGGACCATCGCGGGCTCTTCGCTTTTCGCCAGCTTTAGCGCTTGTGGACCCGAGGTGGCGATACAGAGTCGGTGACCTAAGGGCGCCAAGAGTGCCTTGAGCGCCGCCAGAGCGCCCTCGTCATCGTCGACGATCAGGATGGTTTGCTTGGGAGAGCGTGGGATAAAGGCCATAGGGCAGCCTAGCACGTTGGGGCCGCGACTGTGGGGGGAAGAGGTGCGGCTAGGGGGCGACGGGATGAACGCTGTGCTGCGGCATCTTCTGAACAAAAGTCACAGAGAGGGCTTAAGTTTTTGAGGTCACTCGACGAAGCAGGGGAGGCGCGTCGAAGTCTCTGCGGTGCGCTTCGAAGGTTCTGTACCGCCAGTGTGTCTCTTGATTGTAGAGCACACGCCGGGATGTATCGCTTTGGCGATGAGGAGAGTGTGTATGAGGTTTCTTGGTTTGATTGTGGCGCTCGGAACGCTCGCCTTGGCGATGAGCCTGTCATCAAGTCTGATGCACTATATCAACGGGCCGAGCGTGCTCCTCGTGTGCGCCGTAGGGCTTGGGACGGTGCTCTTTAGTCATGGGCCGAAGGGGCTCGGCTTGCTCTTGCGAGCGTTGGGCTCTGAGGTGACCCGTGATGAAGCAGAGGAGGCAGCATCGGTGGCCCTCTCAGCCACGAAGAGTTTTCACTGCGCAGGCATCATGGGCTTCTTGATCGGGAGCATCGCGATGCTCGCGAACTTGGACGATCCCGCGGCCATCGGCCCGGCGGTGGCCGTCGCGCTGCTCACGGTCTTATACGGCTTTGGGGCATCGACGCTCTTGTGGATGCCGACCGAGCGGCGCATGCGCGCACTCGTCGCTCACGGCGCGATTGGCTAGATGGGCTTGGACATGGGGAGGGTAGGGCAGGCATGCTCTCTCCATGTCTGACGATGAAAATGCACGCCTGTTGCGCACGATGAAGACCCTCGCGAAGAAGCGCGATGAGCCAAGCCGGAAGGCGGTGTACATGGCGCTCTTGAGTGCGACGCTCTACGTACCGACGGAAGCCGATCCGGACCAACCTGACGAGACCCGCTTTTCACAAGACGAGCCCCTCCATGGGCGGTCTGTGTACGTGGCCTTCACGTCGCTCTCCGATTTAAAACGCTGGCAACCCGAGGGCACGTCTCACACGACGATGCAGGGGCGCGAGCTCTTCCCGATCTTGGCGCAGAGCGAGCTGGGGTCGTGCCTCATCAACCCCCTAGGTGACATCCGGGGCGAGCTCTACCAGCACGAGGTCGAGATGCTCTCGGACGCAGTGGACAAGCTGAAGGCGTGGCGCGCGGGCAGCGCGATGAACTAAGGCAGCCGCTAGTTGACGTGAGGGCAGCTGTCGTAGCTCGCGCAGGGCTTGCTTGGATCAGGGAGGCATCGAGGTTCACCTGGGCCCGGCACGAGGTCGCATTCCCGCGGGAGATCTGCGTCGTCACAGGCACAGTTGCCGACGCCCCCACAGGAGCCTTGCAGCTCACGGCCCCCGATGAGCACACCGAGGCTCATAATGAACATCAAGAGCGCAATCATCGCGATGGTCAGCAGCAGTGTCGGTGTCATGGGGTCCGCCCTGGGTCTCTCCGAGCTTTAGCATACTCGGCTTAGAGGTCCTATCTTGCGTTGGTTTTCGCGGAGGTCAGTTGGTTGAAGGCGCGCGTCGTCACGCGAGTCGGGGGGGCGCCCTCGGTCCCAGGTGCGAGGAAGAGGGCGGCGATGCCATCGCGCTCGGCGACCTCGAGCCCCTCTTTGGCCCCGAGCACATAGAGCGCAGTCGCGTAGGCGTCTGCGGTCATGCATGAGGGGTGAAGGACGCTGACAGAGCCGAGCCCGTGGCTGACAGGGTCGCCGGTCCTCGCGTCCAGGATGTGTGTGACGGCCTTGCCGTCCACCAGGCGAACGTTGCGATAGTTGCCAGAGGTCGCGATGGACACGTCGTGAAGCGGGAGGCTCTCCGAGACATCTTGAGCGCCGCCGTCCGGGCGCTCAATACCGACCGACCAAGGGGCGCCTTTTGCGTTGTGGCCGCGGGCGCGCACTTCACCACCGATCTCGACGAGGTAGTCGCTGTAGCCCAGGGCTTCTATGGCCACACCGATGATGTCGACCGCGTACCCCTTTGCGATGGCGGAGAGGTCGATGTAGAGCCCTGGTTGGGCGCGCTTAAGCGTCTTCGCGCCCTCATCGAGCGTGAGCTTGTCCGTGCCTATCTTGGCACGAGCGGCGGTCAAGGCAGCGTCGCTGGGTGGGGTGACCACCTCTGGACCAAAGCCCCATGCGTTGACCAGCGGACCGATGGTGACGTCAAAGGCGCCACCCGAGAGCCCGTAGATCCGTACAGCCTCTTTGAGCACGGCGGCGAGGTCATCAGACAGAGCGGCCGGGCCCAGGGCCTCACTTCGGTTCAGCTTCGAGAGCTCGGAGTCCTCGTGATACGTGGACAGGTGGGTGTTGACGCGCTCGATCTGTGCTGAGATCGCGCGGTCTACTGCCTCTTTGGGCGTGGGGGCCTCCTCGACGAGGACCTGCACGCTGTAGCTCGTCCCAAAGGCCTCACCGACGAAGTCCCACTTGGGGATCTCGGGCGCAGGGCGCCTCACCCACAGAGCGATGAAGAGCGCCAAGACGAAGAGCCCAGGCACGATGAAGCGCCTGAGCTGGACCTCTTCGTCTAGTGACGGGCCTGCCGCCATCGATCAACCACCGAAGTCGTCGAGGGCGATATTCTCTGGCTCGACGCCGAGGTCCTCGAGCATCTTGATGACGGCGGTGTTCATCATCGGAGGACCACAGAGATAGAACTCGCAGTCCTCAGGGGACGGGTGATTGCTCAAGTAGTTGTCGAGCAAGACCTGATGGATGAACCCGGTGTAGCCGTGCTTTGCACCAAGCGACTTTCTGAAGGGCGACTCGGGATCGTCCCAGTTCTCGTCTTCGACGGGGTCGCTCAAGGCCAAGTGCCATTCGAAGTTGTCGAACTCAGCCTGGATCTTGTCGAAGTGCTCGACATAGAAGGCCTCGCGATAGCTACGAGCGCCATACCAGAAGCTCACCTTTCGGTCGGTCTTGATGCGACGAAACTGGTCAAAGATGTGCGAGCGCATGGGAGCCATGCCTGCACCACCGCCGATGAAGACCATCTCGTTCTTGGTGTCCTTTGCGAAGAACTCGCCGAAGGGACCGGAGATGGTCACGTCGTCACCTGGTTTCAGATTGAAGATGAAGGACGACATGATGCCGGGAGGCACATTGGCCCATGCGTTCGCGGCGCGGTCCCACGGGGGGCTCGCGATGCGCACGTTGAGCATGATGATGCCGGCCTCTTCTGGGTAGTTGGCCATGGAGTAGGCCCGGACCACGGTCTCCTTCACCTCAGAGACAAAGCCCCACATGCTGAACTTGTCCCAATCGCCGCGATACTCGTCCTCGATGTCGAAGTCGGCGTACTTGGCGACGTGCGGTGGACACTCGATCTGGATGTATCCACCCGCACGGAAGGGAACCGCTTCACCGGCTGGGAGCTCAAGGACGAGCTCCTTGATGAAGGTCGCTACGTTGTGGTTCGAGCGCGTCTTGCATGCCCACTTGCGGACGCTGAAGATCTCGGGCTCGACCTCGATGTGCATGTCGCTCTTGACCTTAACTTGGCAAGAGAGGCGGCAGCCTTCTCGTGCTTCGCCACGGCTGATGTGGCCGACCTCGGTCGGGAGCATCGAGCCACCGCCAGAGTGGACGTGGACCTTACAGACACCGCAGGTGCCGCCACCGCCGCAAGCGGAAGGGATGAAGATCTTCTGAGCAGAGAGCGCGTTGAGGAGTGTGTCGCCCGCCGGGACGACGACGGGGTTACCCTCGTCACCGTTGATCACGAGCTTCACGTCCGCGGTGTTCACGAGCCGTGAGCGGGCGACCATCAATGCGGTCACGATCGCCAAGATGACGAAGAGGAACGCGGCGACTCCAAGTCCTGCTGTAAGCATGTCGTCCTCCTTAGAGCTGGATACCGGCGAAGGACATGAAGCCGATAGCCATCAAGCCCGTCACGATGAATGTGATGCCGAGGCCACGGAGGCCCTCGGGAACGTTGCTGTAGCGCATCTTCTCTCGGATGGCGGCCAGCGCGATGATCGCCAGCATAAAGCCGAGGCCTGAGCCGACGCCGAAGACGGTGCTCTCCACCAAGTTGTAGTCGCGCTCGACCATAAACAGGGCCGAGCCGAGGATGGCGCAGTTCACAGCGATGAGCGGCAAGAACACACCGAGCGCTGAGTAGAGCGCCGGGGCGAACTTATCGATGGCCATCTCTACAACCTGCACCGTGGCGGCGATGAGGCCGATGAAGGAGAGGAAGTTGAGGAACGACAGGTCGACCGTCGCGAAGTCCGGCGAGAGCCACGTCAACGCACCCTCTTTGAGGATGTAGGTGTACACGAGGTTGCTCAGCGGGGTGCAGAGGCCGACCACGAAGACGACGGCGGCGCCGAGGCCGATGGCGGTCTCTACCTTCTTGCTGACGGCGAGGAACGAGCACATCCCCAGGAAGAAGGCGAGGGCCATGTTCTCTACGAAGATTGCCTTTACGGCGAGGCTAATGAGATCTTCCATCTGCTCAGTCCTCCGTCACTTGCTCGGGCTTCCACGTTCGGACCGCCCAGATGAACACACCGATGAGGAAGAAGGCCGCTGGGGAGAGCACCAGCATGCCGTTGGGCTGGTACCAGCCGCCTTCGCTGACGAGGGGCAAGACCTGCGCGCCGAAGAGCGAACCGGAGCCGAAGAGCTCTCGGAAGAACCCGACGAAGAAGAGCACCAGGCCGTAGCCTAAGCCGTTGCCAATGCCGTCGACGAAGCTCGCCATCGGTCCGTTCTGCATGGCGAAGGCCTCGGCGCGGCCCATCACAATGCAGTTGGTGATGATGAGGCCGACGAAGACGGAGAGCTGTTTACTCGTCTCAAAGAGGAAGGCCTTGAGGATCTGGTCAGTGACGATCACCAAAGACGCGATGATCGTGAGCTGAACGATGATGCGAATGCTCGGCGGGATGTAGTTCCTCAGGATGCTCACCGAGAGGTTCGAGAGCGCCATCACCGCGACCACGGCGATGGCCATCACGCTGGCGGTCTCCATCTTGGTGGTCACCGCCAGAGCCGAGCAGATGCCGAGCACCTGCAGGGCGATGGGGTTATTGTCGAAGAGCGGGTCGAGCAGGACTCGCTTGGTACTTGTGCTCATTCAGTTACTCCTTGCGACCCTCAAGAGGGCCGCACCGCCACGTTCTGGATGTAGGGGCCGAAGCCGTCGTCACCGAGCCAGAAGCGCAGCAGGTAGGTCACGCCGTTGGCCGTGATGGTCGCGCCCGAGAGCGAGTCGACGGCGTGCGGCTTGCCGTCCCCGCCCGTCTTCAAGACCGCGATCTTGACCTTCTTCCACTGCTTCGGGTCACTGCCAAGCTCGCCAAAGGCGAGCTTGCCAGGCCACTTGGCCTTCCACTTGGGGTTGTCGACCTCGCCGCCCAGCCCAGGGGTCTCCGCGTGCTGGTAGAAGGTCAGGCCCTTGATCTGGTTGCAGTCAGGGGCCATGGCCACGAAGCCATAGAGCGTCGACCAGAGCCCCTTGCCCTCCACGGGGAAGATGTACTGGTCGAGGCTGAAGCCGTTGCCGGTCTCGTCCATGTCCCCCTTTGAGACCTGATAGACAAGGGCCTTGTTGGGGATGCGAGCGACGCCGGCGAAGTTCTTCGGGGCCGCCTCGCTTTGAGCCGGGTCCTTCTTGGCCTTCTGTTGGTCGTAGCTGGCGACGGTCTTGGTCGCCCCCTCGTCCACCTTGCCTGTCTTCAGGTCGACGACGACCGCGCGGATGCGCTTCTTGAATCGGTCTTGAATCTCCTGAGGCGGGAGCTGCTCGCCGTCCTTCATCAGGCCGGCGACCGACAGGACCTTCTTCTGGCGGTCCAGGATCTTGTTGACCTCTTGCCTGTCCTTCAGCCCCACCGCGGAGCCCGACACGATGATCGAGCAGACGAGGCAAATCACGGCGCAGAAGCCGAGGATGTAGGTGACGCTATTACGCTGCATGGCGTGCCAACCTCCGCTTGATGTTCGCCTTCACGAACCAGTGGTCGATAAAGGGCGCGAACATATTCATAAAGAGAATCGCGAGCATCATGCCCTCTGGATAGGCGGGGTTAATCACCCGCACGAGGATCACCATCACCCCGATGAAGAAGCCGTAAATGAGCTTGCCCGTTTCGGTGAAGGCTGATGAGACCGGGTCTGTCGCCATAAAGACCAGGCCAAAGGCCCAGCCGCCGAGCACGATATGCCAGTGGAAGGGCACGGCGAACATCTGGTTGGTGTCGGACTCGATGCCGTAGAGCATGCTCGCTGTCACGAAGGTGCCCGCGACGACGCCAGCCATGGTGCGCCACGAGCCCACCTTGGTCGCGACGAGGATGACCGCGCCGATGATGCAGGCGAGCGCAGATGTTTCCCCCATTGACCCTGGCACGAGCCCAATGAAGGCGTTCATCCACTCCTCGCCGAAGAGGGCCATTTGGTCTCCAGCCATCGCGGCT
Source organism: Myxococcota bacterium (assembly GCA_049602155.1). Lineage (GTDB taxonomy): Bacteria > Myxococcota_A > UBA9042 > PHBI01 > JBMYRH01 > JBMYRH01. The sequence goes on from JBMYRH010000029.1 coordinate 36,579, forward strand.
TTGTCTGTGGCAGCTTTGCCGAGCCAAGTGGCGCCGCTGACGACGTCGGGCAGCGTGCTGCTGGTCGCAGCGTTCGTGAAGTCGGCGGCGATCCATGGGGAGTCGCCCGAGATCTGCGCGGGGTACGCGAAGAAGAGGAAGGCGCGGCCGGTCAGCGCAGGGTTGAGGATGTTCATCCCGGTCCCTCCGAAGACCTCCTTGCCGATGAGGACGCCAAAAGCGATGCCCATCGCCACCTGCCACAGGGGGATTGTCGGAGGGAGCGTGAGCGGGAAGAGGAACCCGGTGACGAGGAAGCCTTCGTTGACCTCATGGCCACGGACGATTGAGAACACGACCTCGATCATCCCGCCTGTCGCGAAGCAGAAGATGAAGATTGGGAGGAAGTAGAGCGCTCCGTAGACCACGTTCGCGGCCAGACTAGCCGGGTCGTGGGCGAAGCCGAGCGTGTTGAAGATGCTCGTCTGCCAGGTGTCGAGCGCGACCACGCCGGCGCCGTTGGCGATGGCGAGGTTTGCTTGATACCCCGTGTTGTACAGCGCCATGAAGACGCACGGGAGGAGCGCGATCACCACGGTGATCATCATGCGCTTCAGGTCCAGCCCATCGCGAACGTGGGTGGTCCCTTTCGTCACGTGACCTGGCGTGAAGAGCAAGGTGTCGTGGGCTTCCCACAGCGGATAGAATTTCTCGAGCTTCCCACCCTTCTCAAAGAGCGGCTCGAGCTTATCGTGCTGTTTACGTATGAACTTCATCTAGCCCTCCTGCCAGATGTCAGTGAGGACGTTGCGGAGCGCGACGCCATAATCTTCCTTCCCTGGGCTCACGAACGAGCAGAGGGCGAGGTCTTCTTCGTGTAGCTCAAGGCAGCCGAGCTCTTCTGCGCGCTCCACGTCACCCACCAAGAGTGACCGGAGCAGGAACGTCGGCATGATGTCTAACGGCATCACCCGCTCAAACATGCCGATAGGGACCATTGCGCGGTGTGAACCGTTCGTAGTTGTCGTAAAATCAAAGTCTTTGCTGGGCAGCCAGCGCGAGATGAAGGTGCCGACTGTCGAGTAGATGCCAGCTCCCGGTGCGAGCCAGCCGAGGAACTTTCGCTCGCGGTCCTCAGCCAGCGCGCTGATCTGCGCGTCGTAGCGGTTGAGGTACCCGGTGGTCTCCTCTTGCGCCGAGTGGCCGTAGAGGACAGAGCCCGAGATGACGCGGGGCTCAGCCACGTCTGCTTTGAGTCCGCCAGCGGTGAGCTCGCTCACCGATGCGCCGAGGCGTGTGCGGAGAAGGCGAGGCTCTGCGACGGCGGGGCCCGCAAAGGCGACGACGCGGTCTACGTAGAGCTTCCCGGTGCGCACGAGGTGCCCGATGGCGATGACGTCTTGGACGCCCAAATGCCACGCAGTGCGCTTGCGGCCGACGGGGCACAGCGTGTGGATGTGGGTGCCTACGAGGCCCGCAGGGTGCTTGCCCTTGAAGACCTCGGTCTGCACGCCGGCGACGCTCCCTGTGTCGATGTTCCAGTCTGGGCCCACGCAGAGGTAGGTTGTCCCCTCAGTCAGGGTGCTGACGGCGCGGAGGCCGTCGCGGAGCGCGTCCTCTTGGCCAGCGATCATCGCTGCGACCGAGCCGGCCAGAGGGTTCGTGTCTGTCGCCGTGACGAAGATGGCAGCGCAGGAGTCGTTCACCGAGGGGACGCGGTCGAAGGGGCGCTGTCGCAGCGCCGTCCACAGGCCGGACTCTGCGATCAGCGAGCGCACTTGCTCGCCATTGAGCGTCTCGGGGTCAGCCCCGGTGTAGCTCGCGAAGGTCATGTGATCGTCAGCCGTGAGCTCACCGCTCTGCTCTGAGGCGTTGAGGCCGATGACGACGGAGAGGAACAGGCGCTTCTCACCACGATGGACCGCGACGATCTCGCCTGCGGCCGGTGCGGTGAAGCGGATGCCTTCGCCTTTTCGGTCCTCGAAGAGGAGTTGGCCACGCTTAACGACGTCACCTTCGGCGACGTGCATGCGGGGCTTCATGGTGGGGTAGTCGTGCCCCACCAAGGCCACGTGCGTCACCGTGCCTCCGTCCGAGATCTCCGCGCTGGGCTTGCCGCTTATCGGAAGCGTAAGGCCCTTTTTGAACACGTGCTCAGCCATTTGGTCCTCTCTCTTCAACGCTTGGTGCCTCGGGCGACTTTGCTGAATTGCAAGCGCTGAGGTGATAGCAGCAGCAGGTCTGAGTCCACTCAGAACTACACTCTTGAGAGAGCCAGCTATCACCGCATCACCCCCCCGTCAATCGACAGACGCTTGTCTGCTTCTCGCACTCGCGCACGCGAGGACGCACCGCGCAGGTCGGAAAGTGAGGCAGAGCAAGGGGTTTCGGCGGTTCGAGGCGGCCCGATTCACTGAACGACGGAGTGCGTACCTGACGACTGTGTGGATGAGGAGGCTTCGTGTACAGTCGCCCTCACCTCCAAGTTCCGGACATGTGTGGCAGAGACGTCGTCAGGAGAGCTCGAGCATGAGACGGCCGGCATGGGCGGGCTAAGGCGCAGACTGTTCGCCTTAGCGTGGCCGATGATCGGCCTCAACGTGCTGCAGGTGTTGGCGCTCGCTGTCGACACGGCGATGTGCGGACGGCTCGATCATGCGGAGCAGGCGTTGAGCGCTCTGGGCTTCGCGACCCAGGTCATTTTCCTGCTGATGGTGGCTATGATCGGCCTCACGACTGGTAATGTAGCCCTTGTGTCCCGGGCGTTTGGCGCGCGGGACATGCCAAGGGTGAACCACATCTTCGAGCAGTCGACGCAGCTGACCGTATGCCTCGCGCTCGTGATCGCGACGTTGGGCAACCTCTCAGCACCTTGGCTACTCGAGGCTCTGGGGGCGCAGGGGGCGACCCTTGAACTCGGGCTGAGCTACCTGCGCCCACTGCTTACCTTCAGCGTCGTCTACTACCTCTCCATCCTCTACGGCGCCACCCTGCGTGGGGTCGGGAACACCCGGCTAGCGTTCGAGTCCGCGTTGCTTCAGGCCGGGCTGAACGTGTTCTTGAATTACGGACTCATCCTCGGCAACTGGGGGCTGCCCGCCCTCGGCGTGCAGGGGGCGGCGTACGGCACCGTCATCAGCCAAGCGTTGGGGGTCGGTGTGCTTTTGCTGCGCTTGCACAGAGGCGTGCTACCCGGGATACGTATGCCGATCCGTCTGCGCCGCCTCGACACCGCGGTCTTGACCGATGTCTGGCGGATTGGCTGGCCGGCCGCCTTGGACATGGTGATCTTGAACGCTGGGTTTGTGGTCGTGGTGGGGCTGGTCGGCTGGTACGAAGAGGTCGCCGTCGCGGCGCACGCTGTTGGGCTGCGCATCCAGACCCTCGCCTTTGTGCCCGGGCTCGCAGTGTCCCGGGCCGCGGGGGCGATGATCGGCAACGCACTTGGGGCGGGCGACGCGCGAGAGGCACGGCGGCTCGCGGTGCTCTCGATGCAGGTCTGCGGTGGGCTGATGTCGACCCTGGGTCTTGCGTTGCTGGTCTTTGCCGAGCCCATCCTGGTCATCTTTGACATCGAGTCGGGGACTGCGCTCGCCGATTATACCGTCGACTGGGTCACTATCTTGGGCTTTGGGATGCCTGTGACCGGGGTTTGGATCGCCCTCGCCGGGATGCTCCACGGAGCCGGGCACACGATGTCCTCTCTGCGGATAAACGGGGTCGCGACGCTGGTCGTCCAGATCCCACTCTGCTGGTTTTTGGGCTACCCGATGGGGCTCGGGCCCTTCGGTGTGTGGCTCGCTTTCCCTCTCTCTCAAGCCGTGAAGATGCTCCTCGGCGCTGTGGTCTATCGCCGCGGCGATTGGGCTGAGGTCGGGGCCAAACCTGGCGCCCTCGAGGGAGCCCCCAGGGCCGACGCAGGCTGAGTTGCTGCTCGGGGAAGGGATCGCCGAGAGGCCGTGTTGTGCCCAGCTGAACGTGGCTGAGGCCACCCCAGGGGGACATCATGGCGGGTGAGGAAGAGCGTCGTCGCTGGAAGCGGCGATTGATAGTGTTGGCAATGGTCGCGGTTGCCTTTCCCTTCGTGTTGCGTGTGGTGATCATGGGCAAGCTCGCCTACGACGCGGGATCGGGCGACCTGTGGTCGATCTGGGCCTGCGATGCCGACTCGGCTCGCGAGGGTCGCACCAATATCGAGCGCGCTGGCTGTGTGGTCCCCATGCCCTCGGTGGGCATGCGGCACGCGATCTACAGTCCGCCAGCGCGCGCAGCCGAGCAGCCTGTAGACAGCTTCCTGATGGGAGCGCAGGCCGAGTCCCCGGACGCGCCTGGCTACGATCCTGCGGCGGCCGCCGACGAAGGGCCGCCCCGCGCCGTGACTTTGGACCCGTTCGCGCTGCAGCGCTTTGCGGTCAGCGTGCGGCAGTTCCGGTGGTGCATCACGTACGGCCCTTGTGACGCTGAGGACGTGGGCCAGGGGGAAGCGTTCACGTTCTCACCCATGAGCATCTACGACGCGATGATGGTCATCCGGGAGGGTGACGACCGGCCGATCACTGGGATCACCTGGGAGGGCGCCAAGACGTACTGTGAATGGGTCGGAGGGCGCCTGCCGACCGAAGCCGAGTGGGAGTACGCTGCGCGCGGTGGACCCCTGCAGCGGCGCTATCCGTGGGGTGAAGAAGAGCCCACCTGCGACCACGCGTACGTGGCCAACGATGGGGCGCGGGCATGCGACGTGGACGGGCCCATGTCCGCGGCTCTGGACCCGCCGGAGGGCGCGGACCGCTTAGGGCTCCTGGTCAACCAAAGCGGGAACGTGATGGAGTGGACTGCGGATTGGTACGCACCGAACGCGTATGCGACGGGAGCGGCGCACCAGCCGAAGGGGCCTGAGTCTGGCACAGAGCGGGTCGCCCGTGGTGGCAGTTGGCAGACGACACAGCCGGCATCACTGCGCTCCGCGGCCCGCCACCACTTCGCGCCAGACGCTCAACTCCCGGGTGTCGGTGTCCGCTGCGCTGTGGACGCCATCGATGAAGACCCCATCGCGATGATCGACGAGTTTGAGCGCCCGGCCTTAGAGGGGTGGCGCATGAGCGGGGGAGGGGGAGCGCCCCCCTTCACGATGAGCCAAGGCATGGTGACCGCGCATGATGTGGCCGAGGCCCGCTCCATGTGGCGCCTCACGCCTGCGATCAAAGATACCCAGCTGAGCGCGCGCCTCTTTCCGCAACTGGACGCACTCGGGAAAGTCGCGCTCTTGTACGGGGTGCAGAGCGATACTTCTCTTTACCGCGCTGAGCTCTACCCCGGGGTGGGCGTCGCGCGCCTTATCCGCGTCCTCGATGGCGTGGAGGGGGTCATCGCGGAGGCGACCGACCTCGCGATCCCGGCGGAGGCATGGATGACCATGAACATCAGCTGGCGAGACGGCGCGCACGTGCTCTCTTTGGGGCAGGCGGAGCTCGTCTCGGGCCGCGATGCGAGCTGGTCGGAGGGCGGTGTCGGCCTGTTGGTCGACGGGCGGGGTGACGTCAGCTTCGACGCGATCTTCACGTCGCCGTCGGAGCACGCCGTGTTCGCGAACAGCTACGCGGTGCCCACCACCCGTGACCCGAAGTTCTACGAAGGTCGCGCGCCCTGAGCGCTCAACGCCGTCATCGCGCTCCGCTTTATCGCGCGGGGTCGTGGCCCGACCGCGCTGTCGCACACCGCTCGAATTGCGCCCTGCGACGCTGCATGTCATCGTCCTCAGACCCTGCACTGCGCAACAGTGTGGCCTGAAGTGCCACCCCGAGGCGGGGCGTCCAGCAAGGTGGTGAGGGCATGGTTTCGACGACACAGCGGTCAGCGTATGGAGCGGTGGATCAGTTCACCTGTGGGCTGTCATGACGGCGCTGGTGACAGGTGCCTCCGGTCACCTCGGGGGGACCTTGGTGAGGGCGTTGCTCGCCCAGGGGCGCACAGTGCGGGCGCTCGTACACAGCTCGTCCGAGGCCCTGAAGGGTATCGAGGGGCAGCTTGAGCTCGTGAAGGGGGATGTCCTTGACCGGGAGTCGATCGACCGCGCCTGCGAGGGGGTCGAGACCGTCTTTCACCTCGCGGCCATCATCTCGATCGTCGGTGATCCCGACGGCCGTGTGCGCGCTGTAAACGTGGATGGCGCTCGGAACGTGGCAGAGGCCGCCTTGGCGGCCGGCGTGACGCGCATGGTCCACGTCAGCTCGTGTCACGCGTTCGACATCAACAGCGGCGCCGCGCAGATCAACGAAGAGAGCCCGAAGGTGGGTGACGGGGCACCCGCATACGATCGCTCGAAGGCTGCCGGTGAAGAGGCGGTCCGCGAGGTCATCGTGAAGGGGCTCCAGGCCACCATCGTGAACCCTGGTGGGGTGCTCGGCCCCTTCGACTTCATCCCCTCGCGGATGGGGACGTTCTTCCTGCGCCTCTTTGGGCGCAGGCTGCCTGGGCTTGTCCCCGGCGGCTTCAGTTGGGTCGATGTGCGAGACGTCGTCGACAGCATCATCGCTGCGGAGACCAAGGGGCGCGTCGGTGAGAATTATCTGCTGACCGGGCATTGGGGAGCGATGACCGAGCTCGCCGGGATGGCCCAAGCAGTGACCGGTGTGAAGTCCCCTGGGTTCTCGGTGCCCCTGTGGGTCGCCGACTTGGCGGCGCCGCTGATGACGATCTGGGCGAAGCTCACGAAGAGTGAGCCGCTCTACACGCGAGAGGCACTGCACGCGGTGCGCGCCTGTCATGACATCAGCTGGCAGAAGGCCGGGCGAGAGCTGGGACACAGCCCAAGACCTCTACAGGACACCGTGCGCGACACTTATCGATGGTTTGAGGCCAATGGGCGCGTGACCTTACCCGAGGACGAGCGAGGGTCTGTATCGCTGTGAGCACGCGAGCGGTCAGCCTGTCATGCGCCCTCATGCTCATCCTTCAGGCGAGCGAGGGGGTGGCGGTTGAGCGCGCGTTGCCACCTCACGCGGTCGGCGCTGTGCGGTCGCTTTTACAGCTGGCGACGCCCCTCGCACAGGACTCGGAGGAGCCCGTTCAGCTCTCGGCGACCATCGAGCGTGATCGCATCGCTGTGGTCGGGCGTGACCCTGAGGGCGGCGTGCGCCTCGCGGTGACCCTTGTCCACAGAGACGGCGCGCCCTCGCGCGCGGAGCTGGTCGGAGGCCTCGGCCTCCTCATGACCCCTGGCCCGGCGCCCGGGCCGCTTGTGGCCCTGCTCCGTGCGCGGCTCAGCGCTCGGGAGGTCGCGCTCCCTTGGGTCACTATTGAACGTGAGCCGGAAGAGGGGGAACTCTCAGAGCGCGCGGTGGAGCGGCAGGATTGGTCCACCATTGACCGCTGGTTGAGCGATGGTGCCTTGCGAGAGGCGCGCGCGGCCCTGGCCGAGATCGCGACGCCGGAGGACAGGATGGCGTTGGCGCACTTGGCGCTGCGCTGGCGGCTCGCCGGGGACCCGGCTCGGGCTGCGGCGCTCGTCGCCGGTCGCGACGCCGAGCAGCAGCCACACGCAGTCCTCGCGCTGCGTATCGCGCGGGGCGACGTGGTCCGGACAGAGGAGGCCCTGGAGGCGCTGCCTCGCGCGCGCCCATGCGAGGCAGTCGACTTGAGCGCCCTGTGGCGCAGGGGAGGGGAGTGTGATCAGGCGAGCGCCGTGGCAGATGAGATCGTCACGCGTCAGCCCAGCTGCGCCGAGGCCGCGTATGAAGCGGTCCAGTGCCATACGCGCAGCGGCCGGTTGCGCGCAGCTGAGGCCGTGCTTGAGAGGGCAGCGCAGGCCTCCCCGAGCCCGCTCGCCTTGCTTCAGGCCAAGAGCGCGCTCCTGACCCGCGCGGGAGATCACGCTGCGGCGTGGCGCGTCGAGGTTCAGATCGCGACCCGCCGCTTGGCAGGGCGAGGCGTCCTCGGGGGCGCGCGCTTCTTGATCGCTTGGGTCGCAGAGGAACTCCAGGTCCGCTGGCAGGCGTTGGTCACGACCTTGACGGCCAAAGGCGCGCCGCAGGCAGATGGCGAGGGTGCAGAGGCGCGGTGGTGCCCGCAGGTCGCGAACCTCTCTTGCCTGCGCCTCGCCTCCGGGGGGGACTTCCTGATGGGCGCGCAGTCCACGTCGGAGGGTGAGCCTGGCTTCGATGCGGCGGCCGCGGAGGATGAAGCGCCCGTGAGGCGTGTGAGCATCGCGCCGCTCTATGCGATGGAGACCGAGGTCGATGTCCGCTCCTACACGGCCTGTGTCCGCGCTGGCGGGTGCAGGGTGGAGGACGTTCAGACGCTGGGGGGCTACTTCAACTACGGGCAGCCGCTCCGCGCAGATCACCCGGTCAACGGGGTGAGCTGGGCTGGCGCATCGCGCTACTGCGCGTGGATCGGCGGCCGCCTACCGACCGAGGCTGAGTGGGAATTTTTGGCGCGTGGGGCGGACGGCCGACGCTTCCCGTGGGGAGATGAGGTCCCCGAGTGTGGTGCCGGCGGAAGTCGCTCTGGGCACCAGGGCTGTCCGGTGGATGGCACCCGCCCTCCTGGGATCTTGGTGGAGAGCTCTGCGGCCGGGCTGACGTCGATGGGGAGCGGTGTGTGGGAGTGGGTGTCCGATTGGTACGGCCCTTACGACGCTGCCGACCTAGTCAACCCCGCTGGTCCGAAGGTGGGGGCAGACCGCGTGCAACGCGGCGGCGGCTGGACCACGGAGGAGGCCATCGAGCGGCGCGCCAGCTATCGCGCCAGCATGCCTCCAGATGCGCGGGCCAGTGACGTCGGCTTCCGGTGCGTTCGGAGCCGCTGAGCAGTGAGGCGCGCTAAGGGGCGCCGAGGCTGATCAGGGATTGGTCCGAGCGCAGATACAGGTGCCCCTCATGGACAGTCGGGGTGGCGCGCCCTCCCTCGGTTTGAACGTTCGCATGGAAGGTGAAAGGTCGACCTGCACGTCCGATGACCGCGCGTCCATCTTCGCCCACGACGTAGAGGAACTCTCCGGCGATGATAGGGCTTGCTGAGGCCATCCCAGTGGGGAGGTCATAGGGGCCGCTGAGGGCTCCATCCTGCGTCTTCAAAAGCGTGAGGCGCCCTGAGCGGTCGACGATGTAGAGCAGCCCGTTGTGCAGCGCCGGTGTCGCGTAGACGGCCTCGGTCCCTACGCGGACGCGCCAGGTCGGGGTCGCGTCACCGCGGGAGAGTGCGCGCTTGGAGACCGCCATCGCCCAGGTCCCATAATCTTTGCTCGCCGTGGCGTCGGCGACGACGGTGCTCCCGACCCAGTAGACAAATCGTTCGTCTTCCACGGGTCCGATGTAGACCGTGTTCGCGTCCACGTCGGCCAAGAGCTTCCCGTCGCTCGCGCGGTGCACGAGGCCACGCGGGGTGGCGACGGCCGGGGTGCCGCCGATCGTGACAGCAGCGGGGGTCCCGAAGTCGTCGTAGACGCCGCCACGCCAGACCACACCACCGGTCTCGGGGTTCAAGGCTTGCAGGGTGCCAAGGGCGACGATGAGCTGCCCCCCGATCAAGAGTGGCGACGCAGCGTGTCCATGGGTGTTGCCTCGCATCGGTCGATGGGGTGGCCCGAGCCACCGCACCCAGACGCGCTCGCCGCTGTGAGAGTACGCCGCCACGATCCCCGAACCGTAGAGCACGTAGACGCGCTCCCTGTCCGCGACGGGGGTCGCTGACGCGTAACCAATGGTGTCTCCACGAGGGCGCACCCAGAAGCGCTCTGCGCCGTCGAGGGTCGTACGCAGTGTGCTTTGCTCGGCCTCAAGCTCGGCGAGCTCGCCCTGCAGCGCTTCACGTGCCTCGGGGGCGCCAGGCTTACGGAGCTTCCGGGAGAGCGTGCGCTGTCTCCGCTGGAGCGTCTTGAGGCGCTTCTCGGCGATCTTTGCTGAGGCGATCAGGGCGCGCGCTTCCTTCGCCTCAGCCCCTTTCAGCGCATCGATAACCTCGAGGCTGTCTTGCCAAAGCATGCGACCGTCTTTCGTCGACAGGGCGTGCAGCGTCGCGGGCTCGGTCGTCACGAAGACGCGCTCACCGATGACCACAGGGCTCGAGTTCGCCCAAGCGGGGAGCGGGGTCCGCCAGCGCACTTGGTCCGAGGTCTCGAGGGACCACGTGGTGGGAGCGCCGCCAGGGTAGTGGCCGGTGCCGTCGTGGCGCCACCCCGAGGGTGCGCTCTGCGCCAGCGGCGCCACACAGACCAAGGCCACGAGCGAGGTGAGCCCCACCGTGAGGCAGCTGGCGAATCGAGCGCGCTTCGGGGCTGAGAGAGGCACAAGGGCATCATGGGTCAGCAGAGGGCTTCGATGCAACGTCGTGGGGGTGTCCCTTGAACCGCTCAGGCGTGGTGCGGCCTGCTCCCTGCCCTAATTGCGGCGGAAAAGGGAATGTGCGAGGGGCAGGGGCGCGTTGAGGGGCGGCAGGGCCAGCCTTGGCGCCGAAGAACCATTCAAGCCAGGGCGGCATAACCGAAACGATTGGGGTAAGCTCAGCGCATGATTGGACGTCCTTCACAGTGGGCAGGGGCTCTCCTGCTCGGCTTCCTCGCCTTCGGGTTGCCCTCGACCGCGGGGGCGACCGAGGCGACCAAGTGGGTCACGCTCTCTGACTTCGAGGCCCCGGAGTCCGCGCTCCGTGTCTTCGGCAACGCGCTGCCACCGACGGCCGAGGCTGCTGCGCTTTGGAGGGGCGCCCAGTCCGCCAGCGGGCCGTGGGCGAACCCGGTGGTCTGCCGGGTAAACTATCGACGCTCCTTTGTGCCTGGGGAGCTCGACCTCAACCAAGGCGTCTGCGTCTTGTTCATGCACACGCGCCAGGGGAGCGAGACCGAGTGCACCAGCCGTGATGCAGTGTGTCGGATCCACGTGCCCCTCGGCGCGGGCGTCGAGGTCCTGGCGCACGCCGACACCATGCACTTGATTCCCCTCGTCAACGGCGCCAAGGCCGTCAGAGGAACGGTGGCCCTCGACACAGATGGGCTCACTGGGAAATGGCGCCTGTGCCTGCAAGGCGGACACGTCGGGGCGACAGAGCAGTCGAAGGTCGACTGCGTCACCGGCAGCGGCGGCAAGCGCGGGGGCGTCGACTTCGGATATGGCGACAGCGCTGCGACGGAGGGCCGACAGCTCGCGGAGGTCTCAAGCTGGGTCGCGGCGCGTCGAGCGGGCCTGATGGCGGTCCTCAAGGCAGCCCAGGCCGCGCAATCGACCGTCGAGATCGACAAGGCGTTGGTCGCGGTGAAGGCCGCGAATCAGGGCGCAGAGTCGGAGCTCGCGCCACTCCTCGACGGGCTGGAGCCTGTTGGGGCGCAAAAGGCACGAGACATCATCGCTCACGGCCTCGGAGACGTGACCAAGGCGCTCAGGTTCGAGGCCCAGACCTTAACGCGTCGCCGGGATGTGGCCGAGGCGCTCGCGAACATCGATGCGCTGGTCGGGCGCGTGGACGGCACACTGGCGGAGGCCCGTGACGCCGTGGACGATGACGATGACGACGACGATGATGATGAGGAGGAGGAGGAGGCCGAGGAGGCTGCTGAGCTTGTGAAGCAGCTGGACCGGTACGCTGGCAGCCTTAACGCCGTGCTCTCCGAGGGGGTCTTGGACGGCACGTCGCACGCCGAGCGCGCAGCGCGCCTGAAGGCGATGAGCCGAGAGATTGGGGTGGTCCTGGAGCGGTTGGAGCCCAGGCTCTCCTCCGACGCTAGGACGGCGCGCCTGGCGCACCACATTGAGCGCCTCAGTCAGCCGCGCGCTGACCTCCGAGGGCTAGGGACAGCGGTCACTGCGTTTAAGCGCCTGCAGAAGGTGACGGACCCCTTCGATGCTCAGCGCGGGCGGGTCGCCCTCGTCGAGGCCCTCCGCAGCCAGGTGCTGGCTGCATGGACACAGGGGCTCTACGTGGCGGTGGGGGCGACTGATGACGCTGCCCGCGAGCATGTTGAGGCGATGGCGGGGTTTGAGGCAGCCTTTGACGGATGGCGTGCGCTGCCAAAGCCTGGGGAGGACGAGCCCGAGGCTGAGGAGGTCGCCGAGGAGGTGCGACGTCTGCGAGATGTCCTGGAGTCGGCGGGCTTAAGTTGGCAGTGGCAACTGCCTGCGCGCACGCCCGCTTGGGACGCGGCCTGGACAGAGCGACCGGCCCCCACTCAGCCCCCTGGACGGCGCGTTGAGGGGCCACGCGTGGTGGAGAAGGCGAAGGGCTGGATCGTGTCGACCCTCGGTGACGCGCTGTCGCCCCCGTTGAAGTATTGGTTTGTGTGTATCGGAGCTGGCCGCCTAGAGGGCTCTCCCTCGTTGGCGACCCGCATTGGTCGGTGCATTGCGGCTCAAGAGGGCTTGGGGCCGATGGTCGATGACGAGCCTTTGGGTGACGCCAGTGAGCCGCTAGAGGCGGTTGAAGGGGAGTGGGCGACGCTGCTGACGGCGCTTGAGAGCGGTGACCATAAGCGCTGCAAAGGTGTCCTGAAGGCGCATGCGGCGCACAAGTTCGCGGTCGTGATCGAGGCGGCCTGTGTGAAGGCTAAGGCGGCTGACAAAGAGCACGCCAAAGATCGCGCGGCGCAGAAGAAGATCGCCAAGATCTATGGGCGCATGAAGAAGGCCATGGAGAAGGGGAAATGGAAGAAGGCGAGCAAGTCCTTAAAGGCCATCCAGAAGAAGAACAAAAGAGGGGTCCTCGATGAGGCGCTGATCGATCAATGGCGTGCATCCATCGACGGAGCTCAGGCGGAAGGCAAGCGCCGCAAGGCGGAGGCGAAGGCCGAGAAGCGGCGCCTCCGTGAGCAGAAGACGATGCGAAAGCGCGTCGCGAAATTGATGCGCAAGGTGCCACGTCATGCGGCGCAGTGCCTTGAGGCGAAGGCGACCTACGCTGAGGCAGTGAGGCAAAGCGGGGCTGCTGCGATGGACGGAGACCTCGGCCGCGCCAAGCAGCTCAACGCGCTCAAGGACAAGACCCGGCGCAAGGCCTGTGATCTCCAAGCCAAGGTCCTCGTCGTGCACCAGCTTCACGAGGCCCTTGGGGACGCTGCGGCGGCTCAGGCGGTGAAGCGCGAGACGGCGAGCTGCTTCCAGGGCTGGGAGTGTCGGTGATAGGAGGCTGGATGGGGCGCTGTCGTGAGAGCGGCGGCCCGCGAACTTTCACGGTTGGAGCGACACGATGTTGAGTCGAGAAGAGGCCTGGGAGCACCTTTGCGAGTGGACGAAGACCGATACGCTGAGGCGCCATGCGCGTGCTGTCGAGGTCGTGATGCGTGCAGCGGCATACCGTTACGGCGCCGGTGATGACGACGTCGAGGTGTGGGGGATCGCTGGCATGCTCCACGACGCGGACTATGAAGCTTGGCCGGAGGAGCACCCCCATCGGATCGTGGGTTGGTTACGAGAGCGCGATGAGGAGGCGTTGGCTCACGCCATCTCGGCCCATTACACGCACTGGGGCGTGGCGTACGACAGCCAGCTCGACCGGGCGCTGCTCGCCTGCGATGAGTTGACGGGCTTCATCGGGGCGTGCTGCCTCGTGCGCCCCGAAGGGATACACACGCTCAAGCCCAAGTCTGTGAAGAAGAAGCTCAAGGACAAGCGCTTCGCAGCAAAGGTAGAGCGGCACGAGGTCCGAACCGGGGCGGAGATGCTCGAGGTCGACCTCGGTGAGCATATCCAGTTCATCATCGACGCGCTAAAGCCTCACGCTGAAGAGCTGGGCCTCGGAGGTCGCGCCTAAGGGCTAGGGTCATCGGCGAGGCAGTAGAGCGCGCCCTCTCCTCGGAGGAAGAGGGCATCCCCCGCGACCGCCGGAGAGGCTGAGAAGGTGTCGTTGAGCTGATTGCGCGCGACGAGCGCCATGTCGGCGTTGATGTCGAGCACGACGGCGTCGCCGCCCCGGCCGAGCGCATAGAGGTGCCCGTTGGCGATGATGGGTGAGGCGTACATGCGGCGGATGCCAGGGAGCGGACGTGGACCCCACAGGACCTCCCCCGTCTTTGGCGCGACGCAGGTCAGGACCCCGCTCAGGTGCCGGTTGAAGCAGAGGCGATCGGCGCTCAGGACAGGGGAGGGGACGTAGGGTGTGTCCCTCATACGTCGCCACAGGACGGCGTCGCTGCCCGTCACGTCGCCTTTCGCCTTGGCGAGGTCGATGGTCAGCATCGCGCGGCTCTCATAGCTGCTCATGACGTGGACGAGCCCCTGGCCGTAGACGGGTGATGCGACCACGTTGTGAGAGAGTCCGCCGCAGGACCACAGGGCTTCGCCGGTCTCAAGGGCGTAGCCTCGGACACGATCAGTGGCGCTGACGATGACCTGCGAGCGCCCCTGATGGGTGATGATCAGCGGCGTGGACCAGGAGGTGACCTCCTTGCGGTTCACGCGCCATCGTTCGCGGCCCGTGGGGGCGTCGAAGCCGACCACGAAGGACTCGCCTTCATGGTCCCAATTGATGACGAGCACATCACCGAAGAGGGCAGGTGAGCTCCCTTCGCCATGGCCGTGCTTGGTGTGCATGTTCCCGAGGTTAGCGCGCCAAAGGAGCTTGCCGCGCCAGTCCAGGGCGTAGAGGCCGCGAGAGCCGAAGGAGGCGTAGACCCGTTTGCCGTCCGTCACCATTGACGCTGAGGCCCAGCTCGCCGACACGTGGGTGCTCTCATGGGGCTGCTCATCGTGCACCACGGTCTGCCAGCGGTGCTGACCTGTCCGGCGATCGAGGGCCATGACCACGAATCGGTGCCGCTGGAGCGCCCGCATGTTGTCATGGTCGCCATGACGGTCATGGTTGAGCGCCTCCTTTGCTTCGCCATAAGGGATGGCGGTCGTGATGAAGACGTGGTCGCCCCAGATGATCGGGGTGGAATGCCCTCTCCCGGATAGCGTCGCCTTCCAGCGCAGGTTCTGTGTCTCGCTCCACGAGGTCGGGGGCGTGGCGTCGGGAGAGACCCCCGAACCTAGCGGGCCTCGCCATTGGGGCCAGTGCGCAGGTCCGTCACTCGCCGAGGCCGCCGTGCCGGCGAGCAGCGCCATGCACACGAGCACGGCTGACCCAGTGAGCGCCTTCACGCTAATCCGTGCAGATGCCGTAAGAGGCTACTGGGATGTCGACCTTCTGGGCGTGACACAGGGACTCGAACGAGACCCCGTCACATCCGCAGACTGGGACATTGTCTCCCCCTTGGACATCGCATTGAAAGGGGGAGGGGTAGCAGATCCCGGGGCCAGTGCAGTCTCCGACCGGGCCGGCGCAGAACATGCCTTGGCCGCAGTCGCCGGGCACGCCGAGCTCGCAGTCGCCCTCACCGCAGGGGCCGTAGTGGTTGAAGGCGACGCCGGCCAGGACCCGCGCGCACTTGTTCTCGTAGGTCACGTTGTCACAGCCGCACTCCGGTGGCGCATTGGGTGGGCACGGTTCCTCGGGATCCACGCAGAGCCCGTTGGCCTCTGGTTGGCAGCTCTGCAAGTCGCAGTAGGCATCGGGGTCGCTGCACACCAGCTCGTCTGGGCCCGCGCAGGGCTCTGCAGGGGGCTCACCACACCAGCCGACGTGCGCGAGGTTCTTGCCGGCGCTCGCCAACGTACACGGCGTCGCATAGTCGAGGCCGTTGCATGCGCACTGAACCTCTCCGGGGCTGTTGCCGCACACGGGGCGCTCTTTACAAAACCCCTCGCCGAGGCACCCGCCAAAGCAGTACTCATTGACGTCACACCCTGTCCCGAACCCGCCACCTGTGGTGTCCACGTCGCAATTTAAGGAGACGTCCGGGCATGGCCCTGGGCCGATGGCATATTGTCCGGCTTGCTCGGCGAAGCATGCGCTGGCGTAGCTGTTGCCATCACAGGCGCAGACCGACTCTGCGGAGGGCTCACATTCGGTGGGTTTCGGGGTACAGAGGCCCTCGAGACCGAGACCGCAGCCGCCGGTGGCGCAGTAGGAGCCGTCTGGGCACGGTGGCCCACCGAAGAGGCAAAATGCGGATTCAGGTTCATTGCCGGCATCTTCGATCGCGGTGTCCACATCGTCGGTGGCGTCGCTGGCGGCGCCGTCCTCAACGTCAGTGGGCACCGTGGTGTCCTCTTCAGAGTCCTCGGGCCCCTGCATATCTTCGGTCGGCTGGCCGTCCAGGTCTCCCATTGAGGTGTCGGTGTCACCTTGGGGGGCTGCTGAGTCCGTGAGGGGAGCCTCAGTGTCCTCGGGGGCGCTGGTGTCCTCCACGTCTGAGGGCTGAACCTCGGCCTCCGGGACGTCGCCCGCCACGACGGCTGTGTCTGGTGAGCTTGAGTCCTCCGCGGCCGGCTCAGCGCTTGCATCATTGGCGCCACCGCTTGGGCCCGATGCGGGCTCTGCGGAGGAGCCGCAGGCTGTCAGCGAGAGCACGATGGTGAGCGCGATGAGCGACGAGGGGAGGGAGCGTTGAGTGAGGACGTTCATGCCGCGCAGTGTGGCATACCTCGGCCATCATCAACAGCTTGGAAGCACTGAGCGGCAAGACGCAGCTCAGCGACAGCTCACATGCTCCGACATGCGAACCGTCGCGAACTTAAGGCGACATTGTTCAAGCCCTGAGGGGCCGGATGATCAGGTCACACCGTACGCGAGCATGGCGTCCGCGACCTTGATGAAGCCCGCGACGTTGGCGCCCTTCACGTAGTTCACGCGGCCACCCTCGGTGCCGTGCGTGACGCACTGGCCGTGGATGTTGGCCATGATGCCCTGGAGCTTCTGGTCGACCTCTTCTCGGGTCCACGAGAGGCGCAGGCTGTTCTGCGACATCTCCAAGCCCGAGCAGGCCACGCCGCCTGCGTTGGCAGCTTTGCCTGGGACGTAGGTGACACCACCGTGCTGAAGCGCCTCGATCCCCTCGGGGGTCGTGGGCATGTTGGCGCCCTCGCCGACACCTTTGCAGCCGTTCGCGACGAGCTTCTTGGCGTCATCGCCGTCGAGCTCGTTCTGCGTGGCGCAGGGGAGCGCGAGGTCACAGGGGACCCCCCATGGGCGCTGCCCCTCGTGGTAATCACATCCGAAGTGGGAGGCGTACTCATGGATGCGTCCGCGGCGGACGTTCTTTAAGTCCATCACCCACGCGAGCTTCTCGGCGTCGATGCCGCTCGGGTCGTGGATGAAGCCACCGGAGTCACTCAGCGTGACGACCTTGCCACCCAAGTGGTTGACCTTCTCCACCGCGTACTGGGCGACGTTGCCCGAGCCCGAGACCGTGCAGGTCTTCCCGGAGATACTATCCCCGGTGTGCGCCAGCGTGTTCTCCATCATGTACACGAGGCCATAGCCGGTCGCCTCGGTGCGGATGAGGCTCCCACCGTAGTCGAGCCCCTTGCCGGTCAACACGCCGGTGTGCTCATTGCGGAGGCGCTTGTAGTAGCCGTAGAGGTAACCGATCTCGCGCCCACCCACGCCGATATCACCGGCGGGCACGTCACAGTCGGGGCCAATATGTCGGCTGAGCTCAAGCATGAAGGCTTGGCAAAAGCGCATGACCTCAGCGTCGGACTTCCCCTTAGGGTTGAAGTTCGCGCCGCCTTTGCCGCCGCCCATGGGGAGCGTCGTGAGGCTGTTCTTAAAGATCTGCTCGAAGCCAAGGAACTTCAGGATGCTCAGGTTCACCGACGGGTGAAAGCGCAGGCCGCCCTTGTAGGGGCCGATGGCGCTGTTGAATTGGACGCGGTAGCCGCGATTGAGCTGCACGTTGCCGGCGTCATCTTGCCAGGTCACTCGGAAACTCAGGGCTCGCTCAGGCTCCGTGATTCGCTCAAGGACGCGGGCGTCCTTGTACTTTGGGTTGTCGAGCACGACGGGCATCACGCTCTCCACGACCTCCTCGACCGCTTGATGAAACTCCGGCTCGCCTGGGCTGCGGGACTCGACCCCAGCCATGAAGCTTCGAATCTCTCCATCGACGTTGCTCATGACATCCACCTTTCAGAGGGTTACGCCCCGGATAGAGCGTGTTGATGGCGCCAGCATAGCCATGCTTTTTACGCTACGTCACGACACAGCGCGTCAGAAGGCGCAGTGCCCTTTTTAGGGGGGCAGCTGTGCTGCAGGATGACGTCGAGGGCTTGGCGGTTTAGGCTGATGGAGGAGGTAGCATCATGTGCACCAAAGAAGAGGAGTCGGCTGAGGTCGCGCGCCGCGGCTTCATCGCTCGGATCACGCTGGCGCTTGGCGGCGCATTGACCGCCGCGTTGACGGCGGGCCCGCTTGGGATGCTCTTGCACCCTGTGCTGCGCGCGGGGAAGGAGACCGGTGACGAGGCATGGAGCGGCGTCGCCTCTGCTGGGAGCTTTGAGATCGGCGGCGCACCCAAGCGCGTCGTGCTCAAAGAAGATCGTCAAGACGCGTGGTTGCGTCAGCCAGGGGTCCCCGTGGGGTCGATCTTGGTCCAGCGGAGCGGAGATGAGGACTTCCGTGTCTTCTCTGCAGTCTGTCCGCACCTCGGCTGCGCCGTGGGCTATCAGTCCGACAAGCAGCGCTTCCTCTGCCCCTGTCACACGAGCTCATTCACGCTCTCTGGGGACCTCCTCCCGCACGCGGATGGCAGTCCGAACCCTGCGCCGCGCGGCCTCGACCCGCTCGAGTGGCGGGTCCAGGGGGGGCAGCTCCAAGTGCGCTGGGTCAGCTACAAGACCGGGACCCCTGAGCGGGTGCGTGTGAGCTAGGTGGGGGAGCAACGTACCAACACTCGCCTGGGCGCTTTCAAGGACGCTCTGGATGAGCGCACTGGCTATCGCGCGCTGCTGCGCGCCGCCGGTGACGAGGCTGTGCATGGCGGTGCGAGCTTCGCCTATGTCTTCGGCAGCGCGCTGGTCTTCACCTTCGTCATCCAGGTCCTGACCGGGATCAGCCTCGCGACCGTCTACGCGCCCACGGTCACCGACGCATGGGGTAGCGTCTACACCATCCAGCATGAGATGACGCTCGGCTGGCTGGTCCGTGGTCTGCATCACTTTGGCTCGTCGGCGATGATCGTCCTCTGCGTCCTCCACATGACGCAGGTCTTCCTCTACGGGGCGTATCGCAAACCCCGCGAGATCAACTGGATCACCGGGATGGTGATGCTCTTGCTGGTGCTCGCATTTGGCCTCACTGGCTACCTGCTCCCTTGGGATCAGAAGGGCTACTGGGCGACGCAGGTCGCGACGCGGATCATGGGGGGCACGCCCGGTGGGGAATCACTGCAGTTGCTCCTCCAGGGCGGCGCAGAGTACGGCAACCTGACGCTGACACGGTTCTATGCGATTCACGTGTTCATCCTCCCGATCTCGCTGACGTTGCTGATGGTCGGGCACATCGCGCTCTTTCGACGCCATGGCGTCACTGCGAGCCCGAAGAAGAGCGACGAAGTGGTCCAGACCAAGGTCGACACCTTCTGGCCGCTCCAGGTCCTCTACGATCTCGTCGCCGCCGCGGTGGTCTTTGGTGCGCTCGTCGCGCTTGTCCTCACCGTGGGCGTCAGCCTCGAGGCGCCAGCCGATCCAGCCAGCGGCTATGAAGCACGGCCGGAGTGGTACTTCCTCTTCCTCTTTCAACTCCTGAAGTACTTTGAGGGGCCGATGACGCTGGTGGGCACGGTCGTGATCCCCGGCCTCGCGGTCGGGTTCCTCGTTGCGCTGCCGTTTTTGGACCGGATGGGCGGGGCGCCGCGTCGCCGCCCGCCGATGCGGCTGATGTTGCCCTTCTTTGGCGTCTTCCTTGGGGCCGGCGTCCTGACCGCTGTGGCGCTGAACTACGACGCGACCAGCGAGGCCTACCATGAGGGTCGGGCGGCTGCGGTCGAGGAGGCCGAGCGGGCGAACCGGTTAGCCGCGATGGGCGGGTTGGACGGCGCGGGGCGCATCGTGCTCTACGAGGGCTACCGCCTCTTTGAATCCAAGGGCTGCATGTCGTGCCACGCGAAGGGCTCGGAGAAGCCGGGGCCATTGCTCAAGGGCTACGGCGGTGCGGACCGCATCAGGCGCTTCCTCAAGGACCCTGACCACGAGGACTTCTTCGGCCTGACGCCGTTGAAGGAGGCGATGGAGCCCGTCGAGGTCGACGAGGCCACCATGGACGGGCTGGTCGCGTACATGCTGCACCTCGGAGGCAAGACCGATGGGCTGGCGGGGGACCCCGAGAAGGTCAAGGTAGGCAAGGCAGCCTTTGAGGATGAGGACTGCACGTCCTGCCACAACGATCCGGGCTGGTCTGTCAGCCACGAGGACTACGACGCGACGGCGGAGGGGCCTGACCTGGCGGGGTATCAGAACTTCGAGTGGACCCGCGCGCTCCTGCGCGATGTGCATGCGCCACAGTTCTTCGGGGGTGTCGTCGACGTCAAGGATCGCGAGGCCATGATGCCGGCGTACCCGGACCTCTCGGATGACGAGCTGCGGCTCCTCGTGCGTTGGCTTCAGGCCGGGGCGCCCGAGGCGGACTGAGGGACAGCGCCGGGGGCCGCGTCATCCGGGCTCTACTCACACGAAAACAGGCGGCCTGTTGGGCAGGCCGCCTGTCTCGATAATCACACTTGGTAGGTCTTACTCACAGTAGTCGAGCATATGCGGGTGCTGTCCCTTACTCAGTAATGACACGGCGCAGCTCTCCTCGACACCGGCGCATTGGCCGAGCAGTTGTGGGTGGTGGCCATGGGCCAGGAGCTCGGTGGTGCAGCGCTGCGAGAGGTTTGGTGCGCAGTTGCTCAGGAGCTGCGGGTGGTAACCAGCCTCAAGCAAAGTGACAGCGCATACCTGCTCGACATTCTTGCATTGGCTCATGAACATCGGGTGATGGCCCTGTGCGGTCACGGCCTCGCGGCAGCTCGGCATCGCCTGGGGTCCGTCGAGCTCGGTGATCTCCGTGATGAAGCCCATGTGGCCGATGTTCATTGGGCCTGGGGTGGCCTTGGGGTTGATGATGACCTTGGGGCCGTTCATGGCCGGGCCGATGACGACTTTCGGCGCGGGGCGACGCTTGGGGTTGCGCGTGATGGGGCGCTTATTAGGGCGCTTGTTCTTCCCGGCCTTCTTGCCCGCCTTGTTCGCGGCCTTTTTAGGGCGGAGCAGCTGCGCGAGGGCGCGGCGCTTTGCGTTGGCGCGGGCGCTCTTGATGAGCTTGCTGAAGCGTCGCCGAGCTGACTTGAGGTCACTGAAGTTCCGGGTCTGGACGCGGACGTCGGTCGGCCTCCATGCACGGTTCAGGCTGATGGTGATGTCCTTGATGGGGCGCCGCTTGCTGCGCGGCGTCACCAAGAGCTCCTTGCCTCGGTTGTCCACGTAGACCGAGCGCAGCTTCCACGTGATGCTCTTCGTCGTGAGGGTGCGGTGCTTCCGTGAGGACTCGGTGACCTCGGGCTCGATCAGGATGCGGTACCCCGTGTGCTTGAGCGCCTTACCTTTCTTGGCGCTGGCGAGGGCGTCGGTGGTCCCAATCAGGGGGGCGGCCAGGGCGGCCAGGGTCGTCAATGCGGCGATGGCGGTTCGTGTGCTCAGCATGGGTGCTCTCCTTGCGGTCGGGGTCATGCAATGTCGACGCACCCACGTCGGAAGTATTCACAGAACGGCATAAAAGTTGTGAAGCAAGCTCTCCATGGCCCGTTTAGGGTCGCGACCCATCCGGCCTCGGGAGAGAGAGGGGAGGTCGGATGGGCCGCATTGGAGGCAGCGCCCCCAGAATAAGGAGGCACCGCGCACCCTCGAGGGGATGCGAGGGTGCGCGGTGCACGAAGGGAGACAAGGGCTCCCGAGCATGTAAGGGAGCGCGTCGACCGAGAGAGAGGGAGAGGACGACCGACGTGCTCTGGGGATCGGTGAATCGACTAGAACCAGGACTGGAGGCAGAGCTGGCCGGTGGCCAAGATCTGCTGGAAGGGGACGTCTCCTGGGTCGATGGTGTGGACGACCTGGAACCAGTCACCAAGGCTTAGGTCGCAGAACCCTGCCTGGACGTAGCAGGTGGCGTGAGAGTCGATGCCGATCTGCTCGATCTCTTCGCAGCTTGAGGTCTCGTCGGTGGCGTTCTCCAGCGTCGTGACGAGGCAGGCGCGCACCTCCTCAAGCCAGGCCGCCGCTTCAGGGCTCGCCTTGGGCTCTGTCACGCGAGAGAAGCGGTCACAGTAGGTGCCGACGTAGCCGAGGAGGTAGCCGTCGTCGCCGCACTGGCTCTCCTTGTCTCGGCATCGGTAGTACTCACAGGCCCCGCAGCCCTCGTAACGCAGCCACTCGATGCATGGCTCATCATCGGAGGGGGGCTCAATGCCCGCTTCGAGCTCACAGGTGGGCATCGGGCACGCGAAGTTGAAGCCTAGAGAGCAGGCTAGCCAGCTCCCAGGCCAGCTGGGGTTCGCGACGGGGGCCACCGTTGGCGCAGCACTCGAGGGTTGAGGGGTGGGGGCGATGAAGCCCTCTGCAGCCAGCGCGTCGGCGAGCTCGCCACAGCCCGTATCGAGCAGCGCCTCGGCGAGGTCATCTGTGCACTGCGCCTGAAAGGCTGAGCTGGGCTCGGCACCACACGCCTGAAGGTAGGCCTCCGCAGCGGTGCACGGGCTCGCCGATACAGTGGCGGGCGCCTGGGGGCTGGGGGTGGTCGTCTCGACGGGGCCATCGCAGCCCATGAAGAGCGCGCAGGCGAGAGAGAATGTCAGTGAGAGCCGGGTCATCCGAATCACC
Source organism: Myxococcota bacterium (assembly GCA_049602155.1). Taxonomy (GTDB): domain Bacteria; phylum Myxococcota_A; class UBA9042; order PHBI01; family JBMYRH01; genus JBMYRH01. The sequence continues at coordinate 59,216 of JBMYRH010000029.1, forward strand.
ATCGGTTAGTATCTAATGGGTGTTATATAATGGGCCCGGCAGACAGAGGCAAGCGAAAAAGCGCACTCTTTCACTCCAGCGAGCAGTCATTCATTTGGAGAGGGTTGGCGCGGGTGGTTGAGTCGCCGTGCTCTACTCCAAATCGTGACCGAAGGGCAGGAGCGCGATCGGGATCAGCTTGATATGCTGGATGGCGAAGGGGATGCCGATGATCGTGATGCCACAGATGACGGCGGCGCCGAGGTGCACCATCGCGATCTCCCACCCGCAGAGCATAATCCACAGGATATTGAAGATGAGCCTGAAGGTCCCCGACTCCCCAGGGACCGTCACGATGCTCTTACCGAAGGGCGCCAAGACCGCGCCCGCCATCCGGAAGCTCTGCAACCCAAAGGGGATGCCGATGATGGTGCAGCAGAGCAAGAGCCCGCCCAGCACGTAGCCGAGGGAGGCGAGGAGCCCCCCGAAGATGAGCCACAGGATGTTGCCGATAACGCTCATTGGGCTCCCCCTAGGGTGCTTGATACTCGTGAGCGCCGCGATCGATGGTCGCGCCCTGGATGCGCGGGTTGCGCATCAGGTCGTAGTCTTTGCTCTCGGTGATGCCGATGGTGTCGAGCGGGATGCCCGCGTCGATGGCCGGTGAGTTCACCTGTAGGTCATAGAGCCACAACAGTGGGGAGCTGAAGAGGATGCCGTCGCCGTCGGTGAAGGTCGCGTCACACTCGGGGTAGGCTCCCTTAAAGCCGATGAAGGCCGGGATAGCGTAGAAGTAGCCGGCGTCCGCGTAGACAAAGCCGCCGCAGCCCTCGTAGCGATTGGCTGAGAGTACGGACTTCGAAGAGTCGTGCGCGTGGTCCATCATGCAGGTGCCGTTTGAGGCGACGCTCATCAGCGTGTTGACCGCGCCACCGGAGTCACCGCTCAGCTGAAGCGCGGTGCCCTCGGAGTCGACGACTAGGGTGTTGTTGTATGAGGGCATGCTCGCGTCATGGTGCACGAAGGCTGTGGAGTCATCAGCGGCCTTTAGCGCGACCTCGTTGCCGGAAAAGGTGCCGTCGCTCACCCAGGCACCGAGAGCGCGCTTGTCTGACGCGATGTGGATACTTGAGGCGGTCACGCTCGCGTCGGTGACAGAGTCGGCGAGGACACCGGTAAAGCCCCAGGTGCTCGCGCTCGTGCCGAGCTCAATCCGCGTCAAGTCCATCGTCTGGCCGGCTTCGAGCATCACGGCTGTGGCCATGACCTCGACCTCGCTTGGGCTCATGCCGATGGCGCGTTCGCACACATAGGGTTTGTTGTCCGTGCAGGTCGCTGACGCCGTGGCTCCCCCTGAGAGTGTCGTCTCAAGCACGAGGTCGCCACTGATGTTGGCGAGCGTCGTGTCGTTGCCACCCGCGCCGGGGTTGTCGCTCGTGAGCGTGATGCGCTTGGAGTGGCTGCCCTGAGACGCGATGAGCCCCTTGACGCCCGAGGCGCCTCGGGTGCCCTCGGTGGCGTAGACGATGGCGTCGGCCGAGAAGATGACCCCAGGGTTGGTCGCCTTAGGCGCGCCCTCGGGGTCTTCGCCATTGACGGCCATTCGGATGAGCTTGGCGATGTCGTCACTGCCGTCTCCGCCCGCTTGGCTCCAGTTGATCATGATGGTGTGGTCGGTCGCCACGGGGTTGCTCCCGATGGTGATGGTCACAGGCCCGTCTTCGCCGCCTGCCGTCACCGGGACCTCGATGGTGAAGCTGTCCCCGTTGGCGACCCCGAGGGCGCTGATGGCGTCTTCGGCGGTCGCCCAGCTGGGCCAGAGACCATTTCCAACCGCGGAGCAGCTCTCGCCCTGAGTGCCGGACACCCAGGTGTGCTCGGTCAACAGGCCGTCGAGGTAGTCGGTCTCGGCGGTCGTCTCGAGGACGGCGAGGTCGCCGCCCCAGTCGTCACAGCGCTGCTGCGCGCTGTGCCAGTCGCTGCGCCCGACCGCGGTCCCTTGGTCGCCCCCCTGGCCGTGCGAGGCTGTACAGAGCGCATACTCACTCCCCTCGTGGGTTGTGATGCTGCAGTCACGCACCGAGGCTGAGGGGACCACGTGGTCTTTTTCGCAGATGTAGCGGAGCTCGGTGTCGCAGTAGGTGTCAAACCAGACGCCGCTTGAGTTCACGTACGAGCAGTCCTCGTTATTGGCGCCGTCAGAGTTCGGCTCACTCGAGTCCCAATTTTCATAATAGGTGGTGGTCGCCGCGCCGTCCCAGGCGAAGCTGTTCTCGGCTTGCAGGTCGTTATAGCCAATCCAGGCGTTGCCGCTGAGGAAGGCCGAGAGGAAGTCATTCTCAGCAGGGGTGGTGATGGTCGTGAGGTAGCCACCCCAGTCACGGCATGCGCTCTTGGCTGTGTCCCACATCGTCGTGTAGGTGTCGCAGATGCGGTAGGTGTGCCCCTCAAAGAGGCGCTCTTCACATTTGTTCTCGGGTGTTTGCCGCGCGAGGTTGATGCTCGGCATGGTCTGAGGGGTCTCCTGCCCGATGGCTGCACCCTTTTGAACGATGCGAGACGAGAGCACGCTATCGGTGCGCTGGACCCCCTCCCAGGTGCCGGCGAGCCCGCCGCTGCTTGTGCCAGGCGCGCCGCCTGTGAGCAATGAGCCGACGATGCGTGCGCCGCCCAAGACCAAGGTGACGTTTCCACCTGGGGTGGTGCCCGAGCCCGCAGAGCCCTTGCCGCCGACGATAAGCGAGTTGGTGATCTCGCTCATCTGCTCGGGGTTGGCGCTCGCGCTGGTGGTGCCCGGGCCGTTTGTGCAGCACATCATGCCGCAGGAGTTGTTGGAGTCTTGGTGTGAGCCGAACTGAGGGCCGCAATGACCTGAACCACCCGGAGTGTTAAGGCCTTGGACCACGGCGGGGAAGACGAGTAGCGACTGCTCGTCGACAGGCAACGATGGGATCTCCACGCCTCTTTCACAGATGTAGCCGCGGTCGTCGTCATCATCACCGTTATAGAAACGCCCGGAGTAGCTGCTGTCAGTGTTCTTATGATGCATAAACACCGCGTGGTGATCGTCGTTCCCGCAGCAATACCCGTTGGGGTCGTTGGGCTCACCTGAACGCCAATTTTGGTAGACACTGGGGAGAGTTCCCCCTCCCTGGTACTTCCAGTTATACAAGCCTGTGTTGCCCTTATTGCAGCCGTTGTTGCAGCAGCAGCTCGTGCTGCCTTCATAGATGGCTCCGATGTAATAGTGTGAGCCGTGAGTGCCGAGCACGTTGTCGTGGACCGCCTGCCACTCAGCGCCGCTTCGTAGGGTCAAAAGGTGTCCACCCCACGCCTCGCATTTGTTCCGAGCGTCACCCCAACTGGAGGCGTTGGAGTCGAAGCGCTTATAGCACCGCCACCCCTCGTTATCCTCGTGAATGAGTTGTCCATCGCAGGTCTGGGTGCCGAGCGCAAAGGGGTCTAAATCCCCGTACCAGCCGGTCACCAAGTCCGAGCCCTCGACCTTGCCGTAGAACTTACCGGCCGGCGCCTCGGCCTGGTCCCAGCGGGCCTCGACCTCGGCCTGGGTGCAGACGTGGCTGCCCGCGCCGCAGGTGTTGGCATCGTTTTGGCCATAGACGAGGCGGTTGCTGTCTGACTGGCAGTAGGCCATGTCCGAGCGCTTCCAGACCTCGGGGCCGCCCTCAACTGAGCCGTCAGCGCAGGTGGCGATACCGTGGGTTCCGCGGTTGGATGGGATGGCCTCACTCACAGTCGAGGCGGAGTAGCTGCTGCCGCCCGGGGCGCCGCCGATGATCTCCGAGAAGTGGATCTCGATGCCGCCCGTGCCCGACTTCACTGCGACGGAGTGGTCGGCGTGGTCAAAGTCATGACCGTAGACCGCCGAGAGCGCGACCATCGGGTGGCCGGTTTCGCTGTAGAGCGTCTCGGGGTAGGGCTCGTCGGGGTTCAGGCGGACCGAGCTGTCATGCAAGATCGCGGAGGCCTGCGCGGTGAACCGGGTGTGGCCGACGATGTCCAGGCGGCTCGCCACATCGAGCCGCGTGGTCTCGGGCGCGAAGTTGATGTCGCCGGTGAAGTCAGTGCGGCCTGCGACCACCGACCAGTCGACCTCTCCTGTGGATGAGTCATAGGCGTAGCCGCCGTAGATGGACATGCTCAGGCCCAGGGTGGGCACCGCCATCTCACCTTGCGCGACGAAGATAGGCTCATTGGCGAAGCCCGCGCGGATGACCGCCTCGGTGATGGTCGCGACCGGCAGGTCCGGGGTGCCGGGGTAGCCGTCATTGGCGAGGAAGTTCGCGGCGGCCTCGGGGTTCGGGTTCAGGTAGATGGCGTGGGGGTAGTCGTCGACAGCGGTCGCGTCGACGTCGTTACAGTCCTCGTCGATGCCGTTATCGGGGATGTCGGTCGCGCCCGGGTGGATCCAGGGCTTGGCGTCGTCGCAGTCGCCGTCGGCCTCGCTGCGCCCGTCGAGGTCGTCATCGACGTCAAAGGCGTCGACGACGCCGTCGCAGTCGTTGTCGAGCCCGTCATGCATATTCTCTATCGCGCCAGGGTGGACCCAGTCGCTGAAGTCGTTGCAGTCGTCTCCGCCGCAGCCCGCGTAGCCGTCGCCGTCGATGTCCGCGATGTCGGTGTCGCCGCTGCAGTCGTTATCGACCCCATCGCCACAGATCTCAGGCGCCCCTGGGTGGACCAGTGGGTTTTGGTCGTCGCAGTCACCGGCACACGGCGCGTAGCCGTCGCCATCCTCGTCGATGTCTCCGGTTTCATCGGTGCACAAGCAGGCGTCGATGCCGCCGGTGCATGCGCCTTGTTGGCACGTGGTGCCGCTTGTGCACTCATCGCCATCGTCACAAGCGACTCCATCCTCGTAGGTCACCGTGCAGCCTGCGCCGTTGGGCGTCGAGGTCGCTTCACAGGCCCCGGGTGTGCAGGTGTAGGTCTCACCTTCGCACACGCCGTCAGCGTCACAGACGTCGTCTTTGGTCGTCATCTCGCCGTCGTCACAGCTCGCGCCCTCGGCCTTTGGGGTGATGGCGCAGCCGGTGCCGTTCGGGACGGCGCTCGCGTCACAGGGGCCAGCGACACACACGATCTCATCGCCGACACACTGGCCAGCGGAGTCACAGGTGTCGTCTTTGGTACCGGGATCTTGGTCGTCGCAGTCGGTGCCCTCGGGGATGTTGATCGTGTCGCAGTCGGTGCCGTTGTGTGTTGACGACTCTTGGCAGGGGCCGGGTTCGCAGCTGTACGCCACGCCTTCGCAGCTGCCAGACCCATCGCAGGCGTCGCCCATCGTCGTCAGGTCATCGTCGTCGCAGGCCGCGCCAGCGACGGTGTAGGTGTAGTCGCAGTCAAAGCCGTTGGGCGTCGCGCTGTCGACGCAAGCGCTCACGTCACAGGTGTAGGGTTGACCCACACAGCTGCCGTCACCGTCACAGGCATCAAACTGGGTGTTCTCGTCGCCGTCGCTGCACGAGACGCCTGCGGGGTGGTTGGTGACGATGCAGCCGTCACCATCAGGGGTCGATGAGGCTTGGCACTGGGTCGGGGCACACTCGTAGGTCTCGCCTTGGCAGCCTCCCTGGCCGTCACAGATGTCACCGGTGGTCGCCGCGTTGCCATCGTCGCAGGGCTGACCGTAGGCCCAGAAGGTCACGTCACAGCCGACACCGTTCGGGGTTGACGAGAGCTGACAGTCTGTCGGGGTGCAGGTGTAAGGGGTGCCGACACAGTCACCGGCGGCGTCACAGGCGTCGGCCTTGGTCCCGGCGTTCTGGTCGTCACAGGTCACGCCCACAGGCTTAGGGACGACCACGCAGGTGTCACCGTCCGGGGTGGAACTCTGATGGCAGGGGCCGAGCGGGCATTCAATCAGTGTGCCTGCGCACAGGCCCTGAGCGTCACAGGTGTCGTTGATGGTCCCAGGGACGCCGTCGTTACAGGCCGAGCCCTCGACCTTGAGCGTGACGTCGCAGTCCTCGCCATTGGGGACCGAGGTGACCTCGCAGGGGCCGGGCTCACAGGTGTAGGTCTCGCCGAGGCATTGGCCGGCGGCGTCGCAGACGTCGTCTTTGGTCTCCGCGTCGTCATCGTCGCAAGGAGAGCCATTGGGGCTGTAGATGTTGTCGCAGTTGAAGCCGTTGGGGCTGGCGCTCAGGACGCATGCGCTGACCTCGCAGGTGTACGCTTCGCCCGCACATCCCCCCGCGCCGTCACAGGCGTCGAACTTCGTGGTGTTGTCGCCGTCGTTACAAGCCACGCCGGCGACCTGGTAGTTCAGGAGACACTCGCCGTCATTCGGGGTGACGCTGGTCACGCATTGGCTCGGGCCAGGGCAGGTGAAGGGGGTGCCGATGCAGGCGCCCGCGCCGTTACAGATGTCGTCTTTAGTGTTTGGGTTCCCGTCGTCGCAGGCGTAGCCACCGGCCCAATAGGTCACCGAGCAGCCTGAGCCGTCGGGGGTTGACGAGGCTTCACACTGGGTCGGCGTGCACACGTAGGGGGTGCCCATGCAGGTCGAGCCGCCGTCACAGAGGTCGCCCTTGGTGCTTGGGTTGCCGTCGTCACACGCGGTCCCTGCGGGCTTGGGGACCACCGCGCAACCATCGCCCTCAGGGGTGGCGCTGGCGTCACAAGGGCCAAGGGGGCAGTCGGCGGGGAGGCCGACGCAGCCGCCGGCGCCATCGCAGGCGTCGTCCGTGGTCCAGACGTTGTCGTCATCGCAAGGGGTGCCGACAGGCTGTGGCAGCGCCACGCAGCCCTCGCCGTTGGGGACTGATGAGATCTCACAGGGCCCAGGCTCACAGGTGAAGGGCACGCCGGCACAGAAACCTTCCCCGTCGCACGCGTCATCTTTGGTGCCCGACACACCGTCGTCACAGGCTGCCCCTTGGGGACTATAGACCGCGTCGCAGTCAAAGCCGTTGGGGGTCGCGGCGGTTTGGCACGTCCCGACCTCGCAGGTGTAGGGCTGGCCTGCGCAGCCGCCCTCACCGTCGCAGGCGTCGAACTTCGTCCCCGAGTCACCGTCATCACACGCTGCACCCTGGGGCAGGTGCACTTCGAGGCAGCCGTCCCCGTCGGGCTCTGATGAGACTGTGCAGGGGCCCGGCACACAGCCATAGACCGTGCCTTGGCAGGTCCCTTGGCCGTCACAGATGTCATCCGAGGTGCTGGGGTCGCTGTCGTCGCAGGGCTGGCCAGCGGCCCAGTACAAGACATCGCAGCCCTGACCGTTGGGCTCACTGGCGAGCTCGCAGGGGCCTGGCTCGCAGGTGTACGTGGTCCCCAAGCACCCGCCGGCGCCGTCGCAGGAGTCGTTCTTGGTGGTGGTGTCATTGTCGTCGCAGGCCGCGCCCGACGGCTTGTAGGTGACATCACAGGTCTCGCCGATGGCCACGGCGTCGAGGATGCAAGGGCCGTAGGGGCAGGGGGTCTCTTCGCCGGCGCAGGAACCGTCTGCCTGACAGGCGTCGTCTTTGGTGCCCGGGTCGCCGTCATCACAGGCGGCGCCGATCATGATGTCGTTGGTGCACTCGCCAGAGCTCAGGCAAGTGTCGAGCGTACAAGGGTCGTCGTCATCACAGGGCTCGCCCTCATCGATCTCGCCGTCGCAGTCGTCGTCGATGGCGTTGCAGCTCTCGGGCTCAGGCGTCGCGGCCTCGCAGGGGGCGAGGCCGTCCTCGGAGCAGCCTCGGACAGCGGTGCATGTCCCGTACTCATTGGTGACAGAGCACTCGGTCGCGAGCCCAAGCTCGATGGCTTGCGCCGAGCAGTCGCAGAGGCCGTCTTCTAGGACGCACTGAGTGCTGGTCCCGCCACTCATGGAGGTCGACTCTTGGCAGATGAAGCCCGAGGGGCAATCGGCATCCGCTTCACAGCTGGCGCCGCAGAAGCCGCCTTCTCCTTCGTAGTCGACACACGCGGCCTGGCCGGTGTCGGATTCGCAGTCGCTCTGCCCGACGCAGGGGCTACAGAGGTGCTCGAAGTTAGAGACGCAGATGAAGGTGGGGTCGGAGCTCCCGAGCTGGACCTGTTCGCAGGACCAGCCAGCCGGGCACTCGCTGTCGCAGGTCTTGCTGCAGACGCTGTCGCCGAGGTGAGCCAGGCACAGGCCGGAGAAGCAGTCGTCATCGGTGGCGCAGGGGTCGCCGAAGTTGCCGGTCTGCACAGGCTCACTGCCGCTGTCGTCGAGCGAGGTCGCGTCGCTGAGGGCCGTCGTGTCTGCGGGGCCGCTGGTGGTGTCCGTGGGGGCGGTGCCCGTGTCATCGGTCGTGGGTGGGGCCTGGGTGTCCTGGGCGCTCGCATCCGATGCACCAGGGTCCGTGACTGGCGTCGTGGTGTCCGTGAAGGCCGGTGAGCTTCCGTCATCAGCGACGCAGGTCCCCGCGACGCAGATGAGCCCTGTGTTGCAGGTCGCGTTGGGGTAGCAGGCCTGGCCTGGATCTCCCTGTCCCGTGTTGCCCTCAGTGCCGCCACAAGCGGCAGCGATTAGCGAGAGGCTAAAGAACAGGATCAGCGTTAAGTTCTTCATGGTTAGACCTACGTCAGCGGCGTCTTTCACGTGTCCGAAGCCGACACTATATCGGGTAGCGATGACCTTGAACACCACGTTGCGCGGGTGTTGTTACCGCGGTTCACCCTTCGGTGACGAGGTCACCTTGGGGACAGCTCGAAGCTCGGCGCTGCCAAGGTTCATCGGAGGCGGCTCACCTCGGTCACGGCCGTCATGAGCGCTTCGAGGTCCTCGCAGCCATTGATCGCCTCGGAGCTGAGGAGCTCAGTCGCCGTGTCGGCCTCGACCGCGAGCAACACAGGCAGAGGCGCGTCGGGGGCGAGCCACTCGGTGGCTGTATCGCGATAACGGAAGCTGACCGGCATGGGCAACGCGGCGATGAATTCGGCCCA
>JBMYRH010000030.1:0-53483 GCA_049602155.1 Myxococcota bacterium
CATTAGAGAGGGCCCAGACAAGGTCCAGGCGGTCGGATAGTGTCACCCGGAGAGCGGGGGCGCTGAGACGTTGAGCGCTCAGCCTGCGTCGTGAGCGAGACTCGCGTTCAAGTAGTCGCGGTTCATCTGCTGGATCCAGAAGACCGAGATCTCCTTCGGGCAGGCTGCCTCACACTCCAAGGTGTTTGTGCAGGAGCCGAAGCCCTCTGCATCCATCTGCGCGACCATTCGCAGGGCCCGACGGGCGCGCTCTGGCTGCCCCTGTGGCAGCTTGGCGAAGTGCCCAATCTTGGCTCCGACAAAGAGGGACGCCGATGCGTTCTTGCACGACGCCACGCACGCACCGCAGCCGATACACGCCGCAGCATCAAATGCTGCGCTAGCGTCCACGCGACCCACGGGCACGGCGTTCCCGTCCGGAGCGTTGCCGCAATTCGTAGAAGCGTAGCCACCCGCCATTTGGATCCGATCGAAGGCGTTCCGATCCACCATCAGGTCCTTCATGATGGAGAACGGCTTCGCGCGCCAAGGCTCGAGCGTGACCGTCTGACCGCTCTTGAACAGCCGCATATGCAACTGACACACCGTCGTCCCGCGCTCGGGTCCGTGTGCTTGGCCGTCGATCATGAAGCCGCACGAGCCACAGATGCCCTCACGACAGTCGTGCTCGAACGCGACGGGCTCTTTGCCGTCGGCGATGAGCTCACCGTTCAGCTGATCCAACATCTCCAAAAAAGAGACATGTTCGCTGACGCCCTTGACCTGATAGGTCTCGAAGCGACCGGAATCCTGAGGACCGGTCTGGCGCCACACTTTAAGCGTCAAGTCGAGGGTCTCGGCCATTACTTGTAGCTCCGTTGCGTAGGCTTGACGTACTCAAACTCTAGGGGCTCTTTGTGGAGCGTGGGCGTCTGTCCGACCCCCGTAAACTCCCACGCCGACGCGTGACAATAGTTCTCGTCGTCGCGCAGCGCCTCACCATCCGGTGTCTGATGCTCCTCTCGGAAGTGTCCACCACAGGACTCTTCACGGGTCAGCGCGTCATGGGCCATCAGCTCCGCGAACTCCAAGAAGTCGGCCACTCGGCCAGCCTTCTCGAGCTCGGGGTTGAGTGCATCATCTCCGGGGATCTTCAGGTCTTCCCAGAAGGCCTCTCGGATGCCCTTGATCTTAGTGATCGCCTCCTCCAAGCCCTCCCGCGTCCGCGAGATTCCGACCTTATCGAGCATCACGAGGCCCAGCTCACGATGGAAACTGTCCACTGGTCGCGACCCCTTCTTACCGGCCGCCATCAAGGTCGCTAGCTTGTCACGCACCTCCGCCTCGGTCGCCTTGGCGACGTCCGACTCGGGGGTCACCTCGTCAAGGGCCACGCCCGCGAGGTAATGCGGGAGGGTGTAGGGGATCACGAAGTAGCCGTCAGCGAGCCCCTGCATCAATGCGCTGGCGCCCAGACGGTTCGAGCCGTGATCCGAGAAGTTGGCCTCACCCAAGACGAAGAGCCCTGGCAGGTTCGACTGTAGATTGTAGTCCACCCAGAGGCCGCCCATCGTGTAGTGCGGCGCAGGGTAGATCTGCATCGGCACTTGGTACGGATTGTCACCGGTGATCTTCTCGTACATGTGGAAGAGGTTGCCGTATTTGCTCTCCACTGTGTCTCGTCCGTCGCGCGCGATGGCGTCCCGGAAGTCCAAGTATACAGCGCGCTTGGACGCCCCCACTCCGAGCCCTTCGTCACAGGCATACTTGGCGTTTCGACTCGCGACGTCGCGAGGCACCATGTTGCCAAAGGTCGGGTACTTCTCCTCAAGGTAGTAGGAGCGCTCCGCGTCAGGCACATCGTTCGGCTTGCGCCCATCTCCGGCTTGCTTCGGCACCCAGACTCGACCGTCATTGCGGAGGCTCTCACTCATCAGCGTGAGCTTCGACTGCCAATCGCCAGCCTGCGGAATGCACGTCGGGTGGATCTGCGTGTAGCAGGGGTTGGCGAAGAAGGCGCCTCGCTTGGAGGCGCGCCACGTCGCAGTGACGTTCGACTTCATCGCGTTCGTCGAGAGGTAGAAGACGTTCGAGTAACCACCGGTGCACATCAGCACCGCGTGACCCGTGTGCGTCTCAAGCTCGCCGCTGACGAGGTTACGACACACCACACCGCGCACCCGCCCGTCGTGGACGACGAGATCAAGCATGTCACGGCGCGGCAACAGCTCAACTTTACCCGTGTCCGCCTGGCGCATCAGGCCGGCATACGCGCCGAGCAACAACTGCTGCCCTGTCTGCCCTCGCGCATAAAAGGTACGGGAGACGAGCACGCCGCCAAAGGTGCGGTTGGACAAGCTGCCACCGTACTCACGCGCGAAAGGCACGCCTTGAGCCACGGCCTGGTCGATGATGTTGGCGCTGACCTCAGCGAGGCGGTGAACGTTCGACTCGCGCGCTCGGAAGTCGCCGCCCTTCACTGTGTCGTAGAAGAGGCGGAACACGCTGTCGTTGTCGTTCTGATAATTCTTGGCGGCGTTGATGCCGCCCTGGGCTGCCACGCTGTGTGCGCGGCGCGCACTGTCGTGGAAGAAGATCGCCTTCACGTTGTAGCCCTGCTCGGCGAGCGTCGCCGCCGCGGAGGCGCCTGCCAAACCGGTACCGACGACGATGATGTCGAACTTTCGGCGGTTGATCGGCCCGACCAGCTTTACCGCCGCCTTGTGGCGAGCCCAGCGTGTCTCAATCGGTCCAGATGGTGCATGAGATTCGAGCGTCATCGATGCCCCCTACTGCGTAAAGAAGAGCCAGAGTGGGAACGAAGCGAAGCCCAGACCGAAGAGCACAGCGAGGAACGTGCCGAGCTTCGAGAGCGCTGGCGTGTACACACTATGGTTCAGACCGAGCGAACGAAACGCGCTCTGGAAACCGTGGAAGACATGCCAACCCACGAGGAAGCTGCCCACCACATAGAGCCCAACTCGCCAGGGCTCTTGGAGGGCCGACTTCACCATCTCAAAGAGATTCGTGTCCGGCTCAAGTTGAAGTCGGAAGTCCCAGATATGGACCACCAGGAAGACCAGCAAGATGGTGCCGCTGATCGACATCATCCGGGAGGACTTTAGCTGCAGCCCACCACCGGCCTGCTTGGACTGCGTGACCGCGTATCTCCCTGCGCCGCCCGCTTTTCGCTGCTTCATGACGAGGCGGGCGACGAGCACGATGTGCGAGAGGAAGATTGTGAGCAGCGCGATCTCCGCGACGTAGAGCAACACGCCGAGGTCGTGGAGCCCGCTCGAGTAGGCGTTGAACGCCTCCCCATCTTCGCCGATGTACATCGTCAGGTTGCCGGCCAAGTGCGTGATCAGGAACCCCACCAATGCTAGGCCTGTGATGCCTACCAATGCCTTTTGTCCGATCGTCGAATCGTAGATGCGCTTTAACGCGTTCACGATGCGCTACCTCCTTCGGTTCAGCGTCCTGCCCTATCTGGTCCGGGGCACATTTGCTGCCCCCGTTCATCGCAGATGACGGCCCACTCGGCAAGTCTCTCGGTCACCAACCATCCTCATAAGGTCCCTGACCTGTCCGATCTTCAGGACCGCTCACGCACCAGGAAAGGCCGCCAACTTTGCGGCATCCCCTCCTCAAAGGAGAGGAACTCCCTGATTGTAGGCAAGGAGCGAGGCATCCCCGGTTTGGATCGCAATCGCATCCCGGCTTGCGCTGGCGTTCGGCCACCCTTGGTTTGATTACATGCACGACATGCAAGAACCAGGTTTTCCCAACTACTCTTCCCGCCCGAGCGACGCGGCACAACATGGTCGTACGTGATCTCGTGACGACGCACTGCGCGATCGCAGTATTGGCAACGCCCCTTGTCGCGCTTGAAGACATTCTCCCGGCTGAACCGCACGCCGCCTCGATAAGGCGAGCCACCGGTCTTAAAGCGAACAATGGACGGCAACGCGAACCGCGCTCCCACCGTCCGAACGACGCGCTCCAAGTAGGTGTCGAGCACCTCGACACGACCCGCAGCCCACAACGTCATAGCGCGCTGCCAATCCACCCGATACATCGGTTCGTACGTTGCGCTGATGACAAGCGTGTCCATCGGAGGTCATGCTAGCAGTCGGAGGCACCCAGAGCGAACAACGGGCTCTGTCAGCCACGTTAAACCGATGCATCATCCAGGATTCCGATCCATGAAGGCCGAGCGGTCGATCGATCACAGCTACGGAGATCCTCTTGAGTTGGTGTGGCGACGCACCGCTGCCGCGCTCCACATCTCGATCAGGCGTTCCGGGGACGTCTACGCCTCTTGGGACGGCAATGGGACGCTCACGCTCGGGGAGCTTGACGACCTCGATGACGACGACTGCCTCGCTCAGATGATCCTCCACGAGCTCTGCCATGCCCTGATTGAGGGTGACGAGGCGCTCGCAAAGACCGACTGGGGCCTCGCCAATGAGGACGACCGCGACGCGGTCAGAGAGGTCGCAGCGATGCGGCTGCAGGCCGCCCTGCTCACCCCCCACGGACTCCGCCGCTTCCTCGCAGTCACGACAGACTGGCGGGTCACCTACGACGCACTCCCCGAGGATCCCCTCGAGGGCGACAGTGAGGCCTGTCGCTTGGCGCGTGATGGCTGGCAGCGGGCACGTTCAGGCCCCTGGGCAGCCCCAATCGAGGCCGCACTCGTGGCGACAGCGTCGATCGCGCGCGCCGCAGCAGCTTTCGCCGAGGCCGACAGCTTGTGGAGCACAGTACGCGGAACTGAGGAGTAGGCGAGCAGCGCACAAAGCGCCACACTTCCAGGCTATCTCAGCTCTCGGGGTAGGGATCCAGTCGGCGAGGTTTAAGCGCCTCTCGATACCGAAGTCCCCAGACGAAGCCACCCACCAAGTACATGCCGAGCATCGCGAGCAGGTACTCGGGGAAGGTGCGCGTGATGCCGAGCACGTAGGCAGCGACCACATTGAGCCCCACGAAGCCGTTCATCAGCTTGGACTCCGTCGCAGCCAGCTTGGGCATCGGAAAGTTGGAGACCATCAGGACACCGAGCGCGAAGCAGCCCACCGGCAGCCAGCGCATCATATCCCACGCCTCGTAGTGGACGCCGACGATGTAGCAGACCGCGACGGTCGCCCCACATAGCGTCGTCGCCAAGCCGTAGAAACAGGCCATACCACTGTCGCTCTCTTCGGAGAGGACGTTGAACTTTGCGAGCCGAATGCACGCACACAGGACGTAGATCGCGACGAGGACCCTGAGGACCCAGGTGGCGACATCCCCCTGCCAAATCACGAAGTGCTGATTGGGATCTTGCCACAGCGCCATGTAAACAAGCGTCCCAGGGGCGATCCCGAAGGTCACGAAGTCAGAAAAGCTGTCGAGCTGGACGCCGATCGCAGAGGTCGCCCTGAGCAACCGTGCTGCCGTCCCATCCGCCTTGTCGAGCAAGACGCAGAGGATGATCAACCACGCCGCCTCGTAATAGGCCCCTTCCATCGACCGAAAGACCGACACGAGGCCTATGAGCAGGCCGGTGCACGTGATGGCGTTGGGGACGACGTAGCGCCATCGGGGCGTACGCGATTTGGGGGTCGTAGGTTCGGTCACGGGCGAACGTTAGGTCATCGCCTCACTCTTGAGCAAGCGCTAGCCAACCCACCGGGTCTAGGTCGCCTCAATTCGAGCACCTCAGAGTACGTGGGTGACCCGCGCGAAACGTAGCTATTTTGAACCGGAGGTGCGCACCGTGGTACACCTGTCGCCGGCGTGATTGCGGGAGACATTTATGGAATTGCGAACGGTCCTGGCGGCGCAGATGCGCGCGCTTCACCAGCCCCTTAATCGATCACTCCTCATGACGCACAGGCGGCTTGCGCTCGCCGTCTTCATCAGTGCGTCCCTTGCCGTGACCGGCTGCAGCGAAGAACAGGACCTCTCGGACTGCCCGGTGTGCGATGCACCGACGACCGAGAATTCTGCTGACGCGACGGTCGAAGACACCTCCACGGCAGACGTCACCCCGCAGATGGCGCCCGAGACCACGGACTGGAACACACCGCCGACTGAACCCGGGAGCACAGACGTTGTCGTGGCGCGTGACGATGACGCGCCACAGGCCTCCGACGATGCGGAGGCTGGCCCGGTTGAAGCGGGCACCTTCGGCGCACCTTGCACGGGTAACAGCGACTGCTTTAGCGGCTGGTGTGTCGAAGGCACGGGAGGCTTCATCTGCACACAGAGCTGCGACGAAGCCTGCCCGGAGGGATACGACTGTAAGGCGGTCGGCGGGCAAGCCGACGTCGCGTTTCTGTGCATGCCGCGGCTCCAAAAGCTCTGTGCTCCGTGTACAACGGATGAGCAGTGCAACGGTGGAGCATGTCTAGACCTCGACGGATCTTCACAGTGCGGCTACGCCTGCCAAGAGGACGAGGACTGCCCCAACGGCTATATCTGTGGAGCTCACACTGAAGAAGGTGCCCAGGGGAGCTGGTGCCAACCCGTCACAGGCTCATGCACCTGCTCAGTCGATCTCAACGGTGGACAGCGAACCTGCTCGATCAGCAACGACGTCGGGACATGCTTTGGCACCCAGAGTTGCGATCAAGAAGTGGGCTGGAGCGCCTGCACTGCGGTGGCACCGGAAGAGGAGATTTGCGATGGACTCGATAACGACTGTGACGGCCTCGTGGACGACGGTGTCGAGGGCGACCAGGTCTGCGAAAACTCAAACGAGTTTGGGGTGTGCTCTGGGACGCAGTCCTGTGTAGGTGGCCAAGGCTGGGTCTGTGACGCAGCGGTCCCTGCCGCCGAGAGCTGCAACTTCATCGACGACGACTGCGATGACCTCATGGACGAGGGCTTCACCGCCGAAGACGGCACTTGGACACTCATCGATCACTGTGGCGGCTGCGGCAACAGCTGCTCGGACAAGTTCCCCAACGGGATCGGCTATTGCGACGCCTCGGGCGATACGCCGACGTGTAAAATCGAGTCCTGCGAGGATGGGTTTTACATGGCGAGCGACTACCACTGCGCCGTGCCACCAGACGCAAGCTGTGCGCCGTGCACAAGCGATAATGATTGCTTCGGTGGGCTGTGCGCCGAGCTCTCTGGAGATACAGCGTGCGTCATGGGCTGCGATACCGACGAGGACTGCATCGAAGGCTACAGCTGCAGCGGCCCAGCAGATGGCGACACGTGGTGCCTCCCTGTGACGGGCTCATGTACGTGTAACGCACAGAACCCAGGAGCGAAGCGTACGTGCATCTCAGAGAACCTCTTCGGCTCCTGCTATGGCATCGAGACCTGCGATGGCTCGTCGGGCTGGTCAGGGTGCACCGCCCCTGAGCCGACAGCAGAGGTATGCGACGGCGTTGACAATGACTGTGATGGCCTTATCGACGACGCGCTGCTTGACGTCGGCGAGGCGTGCGAGAACACAGTGGAGGGGGTCGGCTCCTGCGCGGGCATCACCGTCTGCCAGGGCAATCAGGGGCTCATCTGCCAGGCCGCGAGCCCCGCTGAAGAGACCTGCGACTTCAAGGACAACGACTGTGATGGTGAGGTCGACGAGGCCTTCATGACCGATGGGGTCTACACCGACTACAACCACTGCGGCACATGCTACGCCAGCTGTGGCCTTGGGTTCCCCAACGCGGTCTCTACAGCATGCCAAGTCGATATCGGCGGCTCCGCGCAATGCGTGGTGACCGAATGTGAAGAAGACTACATTCAGCTAAACGACTTTCAGTGCGTCCCTAACGCCTCGAGCCTATGTCAGCCTTGTACGGCAGATCAGGAGTGCCTCGGTGAGGGCGCAGCGTGCGTTACGCTCTCCGATGGCACCTTCTGCGGCACCGCATGTGCAGACGACGGTGACTGTGCCGATGGCTTTACGTGCCAAGACTTTGGCCTGCCCTCACAGCAGTGTGCACCTGAGACCAACGCGTGCAGCTGCGACGGCTCGAACACGGACTTGGCCGTCAGCTGCTCTGTGACCTACACCCCACCCAACCCGGCCCTACCCGAGACAGTGTGTTCAGGGCAGCAGCAGTGCACAGCGGACGGCTGGGGGGCTTGTGTCACCCCAGAGGAGGCCTGTGATGGCATCGACAATGACTGCGATGGTGGCCTCGATGAGACCTTCAAGAACGCGGAAGGGCAATACGACACCCTCGCCCACTGCGGAGCATGCAACATCTCGTGTTTTGGCGTCTTGGCGCCCAACGCGATACCAGTGTGTTCGACCAGCGGCTTCGTACCTCAGTGCAGCTACACCTGCGCTGGAGACTTCATCGATGTCGATGGCGTGGCTGACAATGGCTGTGAGTGTCTGCCCGTGGATGGACCAGACATGGCGGGCGATGGCCTCGACACCAACTGTGATGGCGTTGACGGTGACGTCGAGTGGGCCATCTTCGTCGCGAAAAACGGTAGCGATGACGCCCCTGGCACGCGATTGGAGCCCATGCTCACTATCCAAGGAGCATTAGACGCCGCCTTCGACACCGGTATGCGTGACGTCTATGTCGCCTCCGGCGTCTACTCAGAGAACATCACTCTGCGCGAAGGGGTTGGCCTCTACGGTGGCTATTCAGCCGACTTCCTAGAGCGCAGCACGCTGGTCTACGAGACGGCCATCTTGGGCCAAGACCCCACCGAAGCGCAGCCCGCTGCTATCACCGCTGACTCACTTGGCCTCGCAGGTGACGTGGATCTCACGGTCTTGGATGGGTTCAGCATCTTTGGTGCGAACGCCGCCAACGTGGCTGGGGCCAACAGCTACGCGCTCTATCTCTGGGCGTGTGGCAGCGGCCTTGAGATTCGCGGCAACCGAATCTTCGGTGGCGCTGGCGGTAACGGCATCGGGGGGCTATCCGGCGATGACGGCCTCGATGGGTTCAGTGGTACGAGCGGTGCAGGCGCACAAGACATCGGTAACATTGGCGGGAATGGCTTCCGCAACTGCACCGATGGGTTTGATACCAACCTCGGTGGTGCAGGAGGCACACTGAGTTGCGGCGATGGCACCGACGTCTCAGGCGGAGATGGTGGTCAGAGCCTGTGCCCCAACTACGGCTCAGGCCCCAAGCCCGACGAGCAAGGGTTCGGCGGCTCAGGCCCCAGCCCAGGCGTCGGTGGAGACGCCGGTTGGGACCTTCAGTTCGACACCAACTCGCAGTGCGGCTCATGCCAGCTCGCCCCTGGAAACCCCAACATTGAGGGGCTCTTCGGGAGCTCAGGGCTCGGCGGCGAGGACGCCAGCGGCGGCGGCGGCTGCGGAGACATCAGCGGTACCGTCGTCGACGGTCACTGGGTAGGTAGCAGTGGTGGATCCAGCACCGTGGGCAAACACGGCTCAGGCGGCGGCGGCGGCGGCGCTGGCGCTGGGGTCGGCATCGAAGGCGGACAATGTCCTACCGTCAACGCTGGCACGTGCTGCCAAGCAAACGGATGGGCTGGTTGCTCCAACAACACGATTCAACAGTGCGTCTGCGCTCTCCCCGGAGGCTCCGCATGCTGCAGCATCCAGTGGAGCAGCTACTGCGTCGACCTCCTCGAGCTGAGCGATTGCGGTAACTGCACCGCGATCGGTGGCATGGACTTGGGGGGCAGCGGCGGCGGTGGCGGCAGCGGCGGCTGCGCTGGCAGCGGCGGTAACGGCGGCGGCAGTGGTGGCGGTAGTTTCGGGATCTTTGCCGCTTGGGCCGGTGACGCTCCTTCGGTCCCAGTGATTGTGGACAACACGATTCGAGCAGGCGCTGGTGGCCAGGGCGGTGCTGGCGGCCCCGGCGGAAGTGGTGGTCAACCAGGTGCAGGCGCTGCAGGTGGCACACCTGCCTCAGGGTCTGCGCAAAGCTGGTGTGCGACCGGCGGTGGCGAAGGTGGTAACGGCGGACGCGGTGGACACGGTGGCGGTGGCGGTGGCGGCTGCGGGGGCGCGAGCTACGGGCTCTTCCTCTGGCCTGCTTCAGCCGGAGACAGCGCGGACTTCAAAACAGACAACACCTTCCTGGAAGGCGGGCAAGGCGGCACGGGTGGCCCCGGTGGCGCCTCGCTTGGCTTCAGTGGAGGTGACGGAGGCACAGGCGCTCAGGGCGCCTCGAACTTCTAAGCGACGGGCTGGCCCTGGGCGCGCTGAGGCTCCGCCCATGCTTGTCACCGACACTCACGCAACGGCCGGCGGACGCTCGCGATGCGCATCACGTCGTCTGGGCAGGGCAGCGGGGCATCCAGGACAAACGCTGTGAAGGCTTCCACTCCGGGGAGTCGCCGCCAGAGAGGGTGTAGCCTCCACGCGCGCCAGAGGCGCTCCGTCGAGACGCGGTGCTCTTTGCCGTCTGCGGGATCGTTGAAGATGAAGGTGTCTCGCTCTGCGCCGCGCACGACAATCCAATGCAACCCTGCCTGCTCGGTGCCCCATAGGATGGGGGACTCCACCATCATCAGGACGGGGCGCCCTTCGGAGAGCGCCGAGCGCAGCGCGAGGAGGGCAAAGGCATCGCCAGGCAAGAACGGGTGCCTCAGGGCGCGAAAGCGCCCCTGACCACCAAACGCTTCGAGCACTTCCGCCATCATCGTCGGGCTCGTCATCCCAGAGGAGCGCCCCGAGACGCTCAGCGCGCGGAGTGGGAAGCGGCCCCAGGACCAGGTCCCAATGCGGTCTCGCAGAATATCAGGATCCGCGCCGATCCCCGCATGAGACAGCACCATGGCCGCCGCTGTCGGACCGCAATTCGCCACATCACCGTGCTGCGTCAGCTCGGCCACCTCCACCTTGATGGAAGGAGCCCCTCCGTCGAGCGCCCCACCGTGAGCCGCAGCGCCGCCGCACAGGACGAAGACCCAGAGCAAGAAGCCCTTCCGAATCAGGGCCGGTAGCGGAGACAAGACAGACCACACCACGTGATTTCACCTTCAAACGTCGTGGCGCCCAAGGGCGCGTTAGCGGCGGTGCGTGTGGCGAGCGCGATCTGCGCTCTCTATGTCGAGACGTCCTCGCTTCGTTCCTTATTCAAAGGGTCCTGAGTCAGGGTCTTCGGTTCAAGTTTCAGTGCGGCCTTGGCCGGGATCGCGGCCATCGCATGTTCGGCCAGTGCAGTGATCGTGAGGCTCGGGTTCACGCCCAAGTTGGCGGGGATCACGGACCCGTCGATGACCCGTAGACCGTCGACACCGTGAACTTGGCAGTGGCCATCGACCACCCCTCGTTCCCTGCTCGAGCCAATGGCACATCCCCCCATGATGTGGGCTGTCGTGGGGACATTGAAGAGCACCTCCGTCAGCACAGAGCGCGTCTGACCACCGACGCGCTTTGCGATTCGCGTCGCGACCTCGTTGCCGATGGGGATCGTCGCCTTGACGCGCTCATCCCCATCATTGCGTGTCTGAAGGGTGCGGGACCAAGGAGCCCACCAGCGCCGCTTGAACACAAAGCGCATATGACTGCGTACGGGCTGCATCACCAGCAAGATGATCGTGCGACGCGCCCACCCGAACGGGACGCTGTTGCGGAGCGTCTGCAAGGGCTGCTTCGCCATGATCCAAACGGACTGGATAAGGCGTCGCCAAGCAGGGCCATCATCAGTCATGACCGTACTCAGAGTGGACAGCATGTCGCTGCCGCGGTTGTAGCGCACCGTCTCGATATGCGTGTCGTCGTCTGGGTAAAAGCCCGCTGAGATCGCGAGACCTCGCGCATAGTTCACGCCTCGCGCCTTTGCAGTGACCCCCAAAATCGACTCTGAATTGGTCCGCACAAAATTGCCCAACTGCTGCGAGAGTCCCGTCAGGCTCCCGCGCTCACGGCAGGCCAAGAGCAGACGCGTCGACCCGATCGCACCAGCGCTCAACACCACATGACGCGCGGTGTAGCGGCGCTTCCCTAGCCGTAATAGGGGAGAACCTGAACGATGGGTGAAGACCTCGAACCCGCCGCCCGGCAAGGGTCGCAGGTCGGTCACAGTGGTCGAGGGGATCACCTCCGCCCCCCCCTGTTCGGCTAGCCACAGGTAATTCTTGTCGAGGGTGTTCTTCGCGTGAAAGCGGCAGCCGACCATGCAGCCTGCGCAGAGATTGCAACCTGCGCGTTCAGGCCCTCGCCCTCCGAAGAAGGGATCGGGGTGCTTACGACCAGGGCCTTCACCGAAATAGATCCCCACTGTCGCGCGCTTGAACGTGTCCTCTCGACCCATCTCCCGTGCGGTCTCTTCAAGGAGCAGATCCGTCTCACCGAGGTGCGGGCTCTCAACCGCCCCTAGCATCTTCAGGGCGACCTCATAATGAGGACTAAGCGCCTTGGTCCAGTCTTGGATATCTCGCCACTGGGCGTCCTCAAAGAAGCTCTCTGGCGGTACCAGCAATGTGTTGGCGTAGACGAGGCTGCCTCCGCCCACGCCCGCCCCCGAGAGCACGAAGGCGTCGCGGAAAAATGTCATCCGCATAATCCCAAAGCAACGCAGAACCGGCGCCCACAAGAACTTACGAACACGCCACGTCGTCCGGGGGAAATCTTCCGCACGCCATCGCCGACCAGCCTCGAGCACACCCACGGTGTAGCCCTTCTCCGTCAAGCGATGCGCCGAGACGCTCCCACCGAAGCCAGAGCCGATCACCAAATAGTCAAAATCAAAGGTCATACCCCTTGGTGGTCGCCCGTCAGCGCGACCCCGTCAAGCCCACGATCGAACTGCGCTTATCCCTGCCGAGCCTCCAGCCCGACGAGAGGGGGATCACGCCTTGACTCTGCCCCGCCCGGGGTGCTAGCAACCGCTCGTCGTCAGGGAGGTGCGGATCGATGGACAGCGCGCATATCATAAGCGCCGACGTTCGCGTTGATGGCACGGTTCGAGGGACCGGTTCGCTGTGCGTCTCTGGCGCCGTGGACGGCGCGATCGACTTGGACGGTGATCTGCGCATCGACGCAGGCGGACAAGCTGACGGCACGATCAAAGGCAGAAACGTCGAGGTCGACGGCACGGTTCAGGGCGATGTGAACGCCGAACGCGAGCTCGTCGTCGGGGCCACCGGTATCATCCACGGTGACGTGACGACCTCTACGTTAACCATTCACCCAGATGCCTCCTTCAAGGGACGCATCTCGATGCGCTTGGACCTACCGAGCGGACTCAAAGCACACGGGACCAGAAGAAGTCGTCGCTAGGGCGACCTTACGGGAACGGCGTTAATCCAGCTGCAGGACTAGAGACATGGCTGACACGATAATCGGCAGTAACATCACCATCGAAGGCGAGATCAGTGGCAACGACCCGCTGATCATTGAGGGCATCGTACGTGGCACGGTGAACGTGAAGAGCACCGTCACCGTCACTCAAGATGGCCACGTCGAAGCGAACGTCGACTCTCAGTCGATCGAGATCGCCGGCACTGTCGAGGGGAACGTCACCGCAGCCGACAAGATTGATATCAAGGCGGGCGGGCGCCTGGTGGGCGACGTCAAGGCCCCCCGCGTGCTCATTGCGGACGGTGCGGCCTTCAAGGGCAACATCAACATGCAAGGCTAGCCAAGCACATGGCCCAAGCCTCTTCATACATCGACCCCAGTCAGCGCATTGAGGGTCTGGTCTCAGCCTCCGAGGACCTCGTCCTCGCGGGACATCTTGTGGGCGAGCTGCAGAGTTCGCACGCTCTGATCGTGGACTCATCGGGTATCGCCGAGGCGAACATCACTGCGCGTCGCGTAGAGATCCACGGCGTCGTCGTCGGCGATGTGGTCGCGAGTGACGACGTGGTCGTCAGCCGAACTGGACAGGTCCAAGGCAGCATCAAGGCTCGCCGTGTCCAAGTAGAGTCAGGCGGACGCCTAGACGCCGATGTGACCAGCGGCGAGGGAGCGCAACCCGCTCGCTCAGCACGGCGTACACCGGCGCGGCGCACCTCGACGCGACCCGCCGTACCTCGACGTACGTCAGGGCGCGACACCAGACTGTTGACGCGGGAGCGCACGCCGGCCCCGATCGTCGAAGTGACATCGGAGCCAGCACCAGCGCCGACACCCGAGCCGGCCAAGAAGCGCGCCAAGAAGCCAACGAAGGGTCGCAGCAAGCGCAGCACGGTGACGAAAAGCACCCGCGGCAAGCGCACGCTGAGTGACGAAATTGTAGAGATCCCCGAGCAAGATACGGTGGAGGATACGGCATGAGTCAGCCACGCGAAGATCTGTTGGAGCTGTTGACCGAGCTCTCGTTCCAAAGACGTCGAGTCGTGCTCTCCAGCGGACTTGAGTCCGACTTCTACATCGACTGTAAACAGACCTTATTGCACCCCGACGGTATGGCCCTCACCGGGACTGTGCTCGTCGACACGTGGCAGCGGCTGGGCATCGACATCGACGCCATCGGCGGTCCCACCTTGGGCGCGGATCCGATGACCTGCACTTTTGTGCTGCAAGCGCGACGACGCGGCATCCACATCCCCGGCTTCTTCGTTCGAAAGGAGCCGAAAGGCCACGGCACGATGTCCTGGATCGAGGGCGTTAAGTCTGTTGGCGCAGGCTCTAAAGTGTTGGTACTTGAGGACGTTATCACGACGGGAGCCTCCTCGATTCGCTCGATTAATCACCTCCGTGACGCTGGTTTCGAGGTCCTCGGGCTGGTCTGCCTGGTCGACCGTATGGAAGGCGGTAAAGAGGCGATTGAAGCGGCTGGTGTGCCCGTGACGAGCGTCTATCGGAAGGTCGATTTCCCCGGTATGAGCGACGCAGCTTGATGGTGCCTGACCTCCTCGGCCGCGCGCTGATCGGGCTCGCCATGACGAGTTCACTCATCGCCTGCAGCGCCGCGGTCCCCTCCTATGTGGACGCGAGAGAGGACTGGACCCGGGACGCAGAGGTCTGGGAGGACATGGAGAGTCGCCTCTTCATCGACGCCACCCTCAAGAACGCAGACTTCCGGGCTCAGTATGTCCTGGAGTACGCGCGGCTCTTCTCGCTGACAGAGGGACAAAAAGCAGCTCTCCTAGAGGCGGAGATGGCCGATGAGGCCAAGTACCACGTGGTGGTGGCCTCGATCTTTGTCGCCAACCGGCACTGGGACCGACTGGATCCCAAGCACGGTATTTGGGATGTCCGCTTGCAAGACGACGCTGAGCGATGGGTGCGCCCTCTCGAGGTCAAGCGCCTCGACACCGACAATCCGTTGTGGGAGCGCCTCTACCCATACATCGACCGCCATGACGGGTTCTATGAGCTGCGGTTCCCGCGGACCCACGATGACGGCAGCCCCATCGCGGCACCAGGGCAAGACCTCCACCTGATCATCGCGGGAGCACCAGCTCAGGTGAAGCTGACCTGGCCCAGCCCATGAGTCAGCTCCGGCTCTCGGATGGCACGCGCTTGGCCTACGAGCTTACCGGCCCCGAAGGTGCACCCGCGGTGTGCCTATTGGATGGCATCTCCTGCGAGGGCTACGCATGGCGGTATCTGAAGCCCATGCTGAGCTCCCGACTGCGGGTGATCCACGTCCAATATCGTGGTCATGGGCTTTCCGGCATTCCGCGGGATCGGAGCGCCGTCACCCTGCCCTTTCTCGCCAGAGATATGGTCGAACTCTTTGACCACTGTGACATCCCATCGGCCATCTGTGTCGGTCACTCCATGGGTGTCCAAGTCGCGCTAGAGATGGCGTTCCGAACCCCTGATCGCGTGCAAGCGATGATCCTCATCTGCGGTGCGCCAGGTCGCGCTCTGGACACCTTTCAAAATTCGGACACTGGCAAGCGCCTGCTGCCCCACATCAAGGCACTCACGGAGCGTCACCGTGACACGGTCGCCAAGGCCCTGCGGCTTGTGATGCCCACAGACTTGGCCTACTTCGTCGCCCAAAACACCGAGCTGAATAAGGACCTGGTGCGTAAAGAAGACTTCATGCCCTACCTGGAGCACTTCGCCTCTATGCCACCGAAGCTCTTCATCAACATGCTTGAGGACGCGGCAGAGCGCCGCTCTTCGGCCTATCACAGCGCGCTCTCGGCCCCGACCCTCGTGATCGCAGGTGAGAGGGATGGGTTCACCCCCGCACGGGTGAGCCGCGCGATGGCCAGCGCCCTCCCCAATGCGCGCTACGAACTGCTCCCCAACGGGAGCCACACAGCCCCTATTGAAGTGCCAGAGCGGATCGAACAGCTCGTCGTGCGGTTCCTGAACGACCACGAGCTGTGGAGCCAACGGGCAGCTCCGCCAAAGCAGGTCAGCTTAGCCGACCGATTCCGAGCTCAGGCCCGAACCACAGCGCCCTAAGCGGCCGGTTAAGGCTCGAAGCGAAGCAGCTGCTGCCCCACGAGGATGAAGTCACCTTGCCGCAGGAGCCTGTCCTCTCGCAGCCGGATGAAGGTCCCGTTGGACGAGCCCAGGTCGCGCAATGAGACACCACTGCCGGTCTTCGAGAGCACCGCGTGACTTCCAGAGACGTAGCCATCGAGAGGAAAACGGATGTCTCCCCGCTCGCGGCCAATGAAGACCTCTTTCCCACGTAAGACGAACGCTTGCCCTAACCTCTCGGGGCCCAGAAGCTGAACAAGTCGGCCCCAGGCGTCCTTGGGAACTGGGCTCCCCAGCGGGAGTGTCCCCTCCCTGTCCGGTGTCCCAGAGACGTCTGACTGGTCGGCAACGGAGTACTCCAAGAGCTCCTGCCCGATCCTCAATCGGTCACCTGCAGCGAGCTGAACTTGATCGAAGACCCGGATGTACACCCCATTGGTCGAGGGGTGAGGGTGAACTCGCAGCTCATCGCCTTCGTAGGTCAACTCAAGGTGCTCTGAAGCGAGGAAGTCATCCTCGGGGAACGTGATATGCCCCGTATCGCGTCCGACCACGGCACCATCGGCGTCCAGCGAGAAGCTCTCGCCATCTGTGCCATCCTCTCGCACCAACACGAGGCGCCCTTTGGCCACTCCGGAGCGAGGCGGTCTCGCAGTCACAGCCGGCACTGGTCCGGTCTTCGTCAGCTCTGCAAAGGACGCCCCACAGTCTGCACAGAAGGCGAAGTCTGGAGCCTGACTCGCGCCACAAATACGGCAGGTGCGCTGTAAACTCGAGCTGACCTGCGGAGGTGAACCGCCCCCCCCTGCCCGACGCGTCATCGGCTCGGGCTCCGCCTCGGCAGAGGACTTCGCCCCACCAGACTCGACCGTCGCCCCTTCATCAACACGTGCGGCCTTGGCCAAATCCGCACCGCACCCGAGGCAGAACTTAAAGAAGTCCTCGTTCTCTTTATGACACGTCCCACATATGATCATTAGAGGGCTCCCTAACGTAGGTCCAGGGCGATCGCGTCATCAGAGATGTTGAGATCGCTGTCTGCACTCATCTTGTCAGCAGGGAGCGTAAAAGTCCCCCCCACCGTCCGAATCTCGCCGTCCGCGTCACGCTGCGCGATGAGCGAGAATTCTCCAGGGACGGCGCTCATTGTCCCGACAACGGTGCTCGCGAAGCAGAGGGTGCCGTCCAAGACACTCCAACTCTGACCCGCATCGTCATCAAAGCTCATCGTTCCCGAAGCCTCATAATATGCTTTGCCCGAGAGGACTCGACTCAGGACGACATCGGCCCCCATCGATACAGCGCCTGCTGTCCTCACCTCCAGGTGAAGGCTCACCTCACCCGCAGACGGTCCCACGACACTCAAATGGTCATCTGCCCCGTCCGCGGCGAGCTCCCAAACGCTCTCCTCGGAGGCGCGATAACGACACGCCTTGCCATAGGCAGGCTTAGCTGTGGTGCCCGACTGGTCAGCAGACCAGTCCGTGTAATCGGTCGGGACAATGACCTCTTCAGATACGTCATCAGCCGGCTGTGGGGCCTCCGCGCTCTCTTCGTCCGCGCACCCCTGTAGGCAGCACGCGGCCACGATGCATACAATCCCGATCCATTTCATGACGCGCCTCCGTCCCTCTGCATCCCTAAGGCGCGCATCTTCTTATAAAGATGCGACCGCTCCAAGCCGAGCGCCGCAGCAGTGTGCGTCACATGCCCATCATGCGCCTCTAAAGCGCCGGTCACGATGGCCCGCTCCGCCTCAGCGACCGCCTCTTTCAAGGTCTGGCCAGGGCGATACATCGAGCCCCCTAAAGTTTGAGTCGCGCCGAGCAGCCGCCTCGCAGCTGAGCCGTCGATACGATCACCAGGGGTCAAGATGATCAGCCGTTCACACGCATTCTTCAGCTCTCGCACGTTACCTGGCCAATCGTGCTCTCCAAGGACAGCGAGCGCCTCATCGGTCAGCACTTTAGCTCGCAAGCCATGCTCCAGCGCGGCCGCTTGCACAAAGCGGCGAGCGAGCAATGGGACATCAGACTTCCGCTCTCGCAGCGGTGGAGCGACCAACGGAACCACATTGAGCCGATAGTACAAATCATCGCGGAAGCGCCCCTCCTCGATCTCAGTCGGCAGCTCTTTATTCGTCGCGGCAATGACTCGCACATCGACACGGATGGTGCGGCTGCCACCTACGCGCTCAATCTCCCCTTCCTGCAAGGCCCGCAAGAGCTTCGCCTGCACATCGAGGCGCATGTCCCCTATCTCATCCAAGAAGAGCGTCCCTCGATGTGCGAGCTCAAACTTGCCTTTCCGAGCATGCGTCGCGCCGGTGAAGGCACCGCGCTCATGCCCGAAGAGTTCGCTCTCAATGAGCTCGGAGGGGATCGCGGCGCAGTTCAGCTTGATGAACGCTCCCTCGCTGCGAGGCGAGCCACGATGAATCGCCCGAGCGATGAGCTCCTTGCCGGTGCCGCTCTCGCCCGTCACCAACACTCGGCCGTGGGTCGGCGCGGCCATGGCGATCATCTCGCGGAGCCCCCGCATGGATGCAGACTCACCCAGCAACTCAGAGCTCTCGGGCAGCCGAGCACGGAGCGTCTCAAGCTCCCCCTTGTGCCCCGCCAACCTCAACGTGTTGCCAAGCGTGATGAGGATCTTCTCAGTGGAGAGGGGCTTCTCGATGAAGTCCTCCGCCCCTTTGCGAATTGCCTCCATGGCCATGTCGATAGAGCCGTGCCCGCTCATGATGATCACAGGCAGCTCTGGCCGGCGCGCCTTGATCCAATCCAGGACCTCCAACCCGTTACCGTCTGGCAAGCGGACGTCGAGCATCACCAAGTCCACGGCCTCTCGCACCACGGCGTCCATGCCGCCTTGAGCCGTCCCCGCGTCTACTGTCTCATAGCCCTCAAGGGAGAGGGACCGGGCAAGGGACGAACGGATGTTCTTCTCGTCGTCGACGATTAGGATTGTCGAAGCCATGACGGGACTCTAGTCGGTTTAAGCGTGAATCGAAACGGGGCTGACTCAGTTCTCTAGGGCCTGCCTCGTGCCATGCAACGCCTCGGAGGCACAACGCGTTCCTAGAGCGCGATTTCTTTCCAGTCCCCTGATGCGAATTTACGCACCATGGCGATGCTCATCAGGACGATGTACACCACGGCCGAGCTCCACACGCCGAGCAGCCCCCAATCGAGCACGATGCCCAAGAGGTAGGCGAGGGGCACCAAGCAGGTCACGTGGAGCACCATCTCCACGATCATCACGTATTTAGAATTTCCTGCGCCGTAGAGCGCCTGGGCCAGAATCAGCGCCACAGCGATCAAGGCCTCAATGCTCCCCATGAGCTGCAGCGCACCGCGACCAGCGTCAATGACCTCAGCGTCTTGCGAGAACACGCCGAAGAGGGTGTTCGGAGCCACGATGGCAAACAGACCTAAGGCCCCCATTGCGTAGGCCCCGATCCGAACCGACTCCCAACCGTAGCGCTCTGCCAAGTCCGGTCGGTTGGCCCCCAGGGACTGGCCCACCATCGTCGCGGTGGCCGTGCCGAACGCAATACACGTCATGAACGATACCGACATGATGTCGATCACGACCTTCGTCGCCGCCACATAGACTGGCGGCCGCGCCTGAAGGACGTTCAGGTGCAAATCTCCCAGCCCCAAAAAGGGCATGAGCGCTGAGGCCGACGGCAGCTGCTGATCGCTCCAGACCCCCGTGGCTGCGATAGCCTCGGCCACCGTACGCTCGTCGAGGATCCCAACGATTTTAAGGAAGAGCGCGAACCCCGTCATCACGAACACGGTGGCCAACCCCGAGGGTACGCTGAGACGGGTGATGTCCCACATCAGCCGGAGCTCCAATCGACTGGCAGCGAAGTAACGGAAGACCCTTCGATAGCTCGGACGGAGCGCGAAGCCGATCATCATGAGGAGACCGACCATCGATGAGATGGAGGAGGCCAGCCCTGCCCCCTCGACGTACATCGGCGCAATCGGCCCTGCCCCGAAGATGAAGACGTAGTTGAGCACCACGTTGCATATGTTCATCACGATGGCCGCGGTCATGTGAGCTTTCGTGAACCCAATGCCGTCAAAGAACCCCTTGAAAGAGACGGTCACGACCATCGGGAAGATGCCGAGCATTCGCCACTGGGCGTAAGGGATCCCCAGCCTCAGCACGTCCGGGTTGCTGTTGAAAAACGGGAACACATCCACAATCGCGATATACGCCCCAAACGCTGCGAAAATACTGGCCGTCACGGTGATGACGAGGGAGTTCATCAAGGTGCGCCCCGCGCCCTCCTTGTTCCCCTCGCCGAATCGACGCGCCGTGATGGCCTGAGTACCGACGACAAACGCAGACAAGAAGCCGCCGACGCTCCAGAGGAGGATCAGGGAGTAGCCGATCGCCGACTGACCGGCGATGCTGTACTGCTTCGCCAGGCGCCCCACCATGATGGTGTCGAGCAGGTTGATGGCCGTCTGCGTCAACATCGCCAAGACGACCGGGTAGGCCAGGGTCAACAAGCGACCAGTGAGTTCACTATCGAGCTTCCAGAACGGGCGCTTAGGCCCTGTTCCATCCTGCGGCAGAGGCGCTGGTAGCTCTTCGCTCATGCTGGCGTGTCATCCTCCGGATAGCGCACAAACTCTTGTCGACCCACGGCACTGAAACAAAGCGCAGAGGCAGGCGCAAGTGGATTCCCCTCCACGCCTCGGACCAAACCTGAGAGGCACTTCAGAATGTGTCGCATGCTGCGGGAATGAAAGCGTTACTCACCCGTTTCCACTTGACACTCAACAGGGCTCAAGCGAAGGTCCGCCGTCCTTTCCGACTCGCCCTCGCCCTACGGAGAAAAAGGTCACTATGGTGACGCTGAACGCCCGACATACCTCCTTTTACGCACCGCTCGCCGCCGTGATGTTCATCAGCCTCTGTTGGATGGGATGCGGACCCCAGTACCCGGAGTGCGACACCGACGACGACTGCGCGTCACACCGACAAGTCTGTGTGGACCGTATCTGCAGGGACTGCCGGGAAGACAGCCAGTGCAACATTGTCGATCCCTGCATGGTCTGCGAAGCATACTCCTGCGGACGTGAAGCTGGATGCTGCAAGAGCGACCTGGACTGCCCAGACGGGCGCTGCTGGAAGCGCACAGGCGCAGACACCGGTGCCTGCGGCGGGCAGTGCCAAGATGACGCTCACTGCCCCAGTGGTCAGCGCTGTGAGGGCGGCAACTGCGTCCCTGACAGCCAATGCAACTCAGCGACGGACTGCATGGAAGGACACGAGTGCGTCAACGGTAAATGCATCTCGATGAGCTGCACAATCGAGCCCATTTACTTCGACTTCAACGAGAACAGTATCCGCCTCGACCAAGAAGAGGCCGTGACACGCAACGCCGCCTGTTTGAAAGAGCGCCTCGGGAGCTACGTGGTCGAGGGGCATTGCGACGAGCGTGGGAGCGACGAGTACAACTTGGCGCTGAGCCAACGACGCGCCGCAGCCATCGTCCGGATGTATCGGCAACATGGGCTCACCAAGGGCATGCTCTCTACCCTTGGCTACGGCGAAGAGAAGCCTATCTGTGTCGACGCGAACGACGCATGCTGGCAGCAGAACCGCCGGGTCGAGACCCTCCCTCGCTGAGCATGATGAGCCCCGTGAACGACTCAAGGCTCCAAGGTCACAGTGCACTCCTGACCGGCTTGGCGCTGCTCCTGCTCTCAGGGTGTGCCTCATCAAGCTACGTCGAAGAGGTCGAGCTTCGCGTACGCGCCCTTGAGCTGGAGCGCGAGCGCCTGAAAGCGCAGATGGAGCAAGATGTCAGTCGCCTGACGAACCTCCACGGGATGCTCACCGAAGCCGAAGCCACGCTGCGACGCTCGGGGGTCAAGCTCGGGATTCGAATGGAGCAAGTCGAGGAGTCCTTGCCCGCGCTCAAGGGAGAGGTCGAGTCCCTCAACTTTCGCCTCAACGCCTCAGACCACAGCGTTGAGGCCCTCAAGCGCGAGCTCTTCGACCGACTGGGCGCCTCTGCCGTCTACCTCCCCGCGGAGATACCGAAGAGCGCCGATGATGTCTTTGAGCTGGCACAGAAGCAGATGAAAGCCGAGAAGCTTCGAGAGGCCCGTGCGCTCTTCGACTACTTCGAAGCCAGCTTCCCCGATGACCCGAGGGCAGACAATGCGCTGATGTCGATCGGCGCCATCCTGGAGGGGACCGGGGATGTCAGCGGGGCGATTAAAATCTATCAGCGCGTGCATGACACCCACAGCAAGGGCGACCAGGTCTCGAAAGCCCTGTGGAGGATCGGCGAACTCTTTGTCGCGCGAGAAGACTGTGATCGGGCCAAGAGCGTCTTTGACTACTTGGCCCAATCGTACTCAGAGACCGCAGAGGGCAAAGACGCTGTGATGAAGACCGCGGACATCAACAAGACCTGCGGCGTCGGGGAATGAGCTGATGTTTGTGGACGAGACGATCTACGACGTGCTGGTCGTAGGCGCTGGGCACGCAGGGTGCGAAGCCGCGACCGCGGCAGCCCGAATGGGCGCAAAGGTCCTCGTGCTGACACAGAACATCGATCGCGTGGGCTGGATGAGCTGCAACCCATCGATTGGCGGCCTGGGCAAGACCCACTTGGTGAAGGAGATCGATGCATTGGGCGGTATCATGGCCGCGGCTTCAGACCGCGCGGCGATACACTCCCGACGCCTCAATATGCGGAAAGGCCCGGCGGTCCGCGCGACCCGAGCGCAGGCCGACAAGGTGCTCTACGCCACAGCCGTCCGAGACCTCGTTGAGAGCACTGACGGCTTGACGATGAAGCAAGCCCCCGTGACCGACTTAGTCGTCGAGATGGTCGATGGGCGACCTACGGTGCGAGGGGTCGATACCGGCCTCGGGATTCGCTACTTAGCGAGCCGAACCATCATCACCACCGGGACCTTCCTGCGTGGGCTCTGCCACTACGGTGAGAAGAAGGTAGATGGTGGCCGCGCTGGTGATGGCTCGGCCTCGGGCCTCTCAGGTGCACTGAAGCGCTTGAACTTGAAGATCGGCCGCCTCAAGACCGGGACCGTTCCGCGGCTCGACGGCAAGAGCATCGACTGGGCCGGGCTCGAAGTGCAGCCAGGTGACGCGGTACCCCGCCCGATGGCCACTTACGGAGCCCCGATCACGTTGCCTCAAGTGCACTGCTACATCACGCACACCAACGCCAAGACGCACGAAGTCATCCGCGAGAACCTGCACCGGTCTCCGATGTTCAGTGGCGACATCGAGGGCGCAGGCCCCCGCTATTGCCCCTCGATTGAGGACAAGATTGTGCGCTTCGCGGATCGCCCAAGGCACCAAGTCTTCTTGGAGCCCGAGGGCCTCTCTACACGGGAAATCTACCCCAACGGAATCTCGACGAGCTTGCCTATCGACGTTCAGCTGGCGCTCGTCCGCACGATCCCCGGGCTCGAGCGGGCCGAGATCACGCGCCCTGGATACGCGGTCGAGTACGACTACGTGGACCCGAGGCAGCTGGATCGTTCACTGGCGGTCCGGAGCGTCGACGGCCTTTTCCTCGCTGGCCAGATCAACGGCACGAGCGGCTATGAAGAGGCCGCTATCCAAGGCCAGCTCGCTGGCATCAACGCCACGCTGTCACTGCGGCAAAGCGCCCCCCTCGTCCTGGATCGGGCTGAGGCCTATGCTGGGGTCCTGGTCGATGACCTGATCACCCATGGTGTCAGCGAACCGTATCGGATGTTCACCTCTCGGGCCGAGTATCGCCTGATGCTACGAGAAGACAACGCAGACGATCGATTGATGGCCAAAGGACGCGACCTTGGCCTGATTGATCCTGCCACTTGGAGCGCCTTCAAAGCGCGCTCATCATCCGTCGAAGAGGCGATGGAGAGGCTACAACAGACCCGCCTGACGCCGTCCGACAAGACGAACGAGAAGCTTAAGGCAGCAGGCTTAGAGGCGATCAGCACGCCCCAAACACTGGCTGACTTGCTGCGGCGCCCCGAGGTCCGAATCGACGCTCTCGCTGAACTCGACGCGGGGTGGCTGAAGGAGCTCGAGCCGCAGGCTGCAGAGAAGGTGGAGATCTCGATTAAGTATGAAGGCTATATCGACCGGCAAAACCGACTCGTTGAGCGCTATCGCTCACTGGAGAACGTGCGACTGCCCGATGACATGGACTACTCGATGGTCCATGGCCTGAGCGCAGAGGCCACGGAGCGCCTCAAAGCAGCAGCTCCCACCACCATGGGCCAAGCCAGTCGACTTCCTGGGGTCACGCCCGCAGCCGTCCAAGCCCTAATGGTCCACCTCAGGAAGCGACAGCACGCAGCCTAGAGGCGGACACCCATCACTTCAGGGCCGCCCCAAACGCGTAGCCGATGTCGGCACGCGTAACGACGTAGAGCCCGTCCTGCTTGCGCAAGCGGACAATCAACCGCTTACCCCGCTCAAAATTGAACTTCGGGTGCTTCTTCAGGCTAGGGTCGACGTCACCGGACAGCACTGGGCGGAACGTCGCGGTCGCCCGACGCGCAGACTCATCGACCTCAATCTTGAGACCCTCCATCTCAATCTGCACCTCAGGCATGTGCTCAACCTCGCTGATGGCGCGCTTGACCGCGCCCCGCTGGTCCTGCGCCAGCCGATCGCTGTAGTCAACGGCCACGTAGGTCAACAGGCCCGCCTCATCACCGCTTTCAACGCACTCAACGACCCCCCACAGCGTAGCCTCTACCAGCTTGCGCTCGGGGTCCTCGAACGTCATCAAGCTAAGCCCCGCGAGGAGCGCGACCACACCGGCCAAGGCCACCATCACACGTCCGTTCATTTCTCTATCCGGACCCAGGACGGCAGGCGTGCGCGGCGACGACTGTATTGAGGCTTAAACAAGATCTTCAGCACCGTTCGGAACTCTTTGTAGTGAGGAATCTTCTCATCGAGCTGCTCACGGAAGGCTTGCCGGCGCATATCGAAGGTTCGGTGAGACGTATCGGAGAGGTCAGAGGTCTCAAGGTGGTAATTCGCTTCGGTCTGTATCTGCATCTCAAAGACTTGCCCCCGCCAGCTGTACACATTCTTGAGGGCCTCCCAGCCCGTCTTCTTCTTCAGATGCTCAGGGAGCGCTAAGTAGTCCTTCTGCTCTAACAGCTCTAAGCGCTGACCTTCTTCCGTATCGAGGTTGAGTTCCCTGCGCTCCTCAGCTGTGAAACGCATCGCGCTGAGGGCGTCTACGACCTCGTAGGCCCGCTCGTTATTGATTGTGAGCGCCTTGATGCCGAAGACATCCTTGATGTACTTCGAGAGGGGATTGAGGATCTTGTCGCGCGCCACGAGGCTGTCCACATCAAAGAGCGCGTCGCAAACCTTGTTCCAGATTTGATCGTCGACTTTGACCCGCGTCAGCACACGCATCGCGAGGGGCGTCTTGACGCCCTCCAAAGGGCGCAGCTCCAAAAAGCTCGCGCGGTGAATGAGCTTGTCATAGGGCCTGCGATGACCGGTCCGATAGCGGTATCGACGGGCAATCCGAGCAGCCAGCGTATGGTCCGTATAGCGCTTGAGATCAGCGCGGGACAAGACCTCCTCGATAACGATCCGCCTCAACTCGGGCTCATCACGAGAGCTGCAGAGCACGCGGGCGACGAGCTGAATCTTCTTGGTGCCGAGCAGCCGCCACGCCAGCAGGGTCGCCAAGTCGTAAAGCCGATGCTCTCCCGCCAAGACCGCAGCCTGCCAGCTCTTCCGCGCATGGCGAATCTCTGCATCCGGGATCACCAAGAGCGGCGGCGTGGTGCCCCGCGCTTCAGCGTCCCGCAAGCCGTGCAGCTGGTCCGCCAACGTTTGAAGCAGTGCCAACGTCCGCTCATCATAGATCAACAGCGCGAGTGGGCTCCCCCCACCGTCTCTCTCCGTGATTCGTTCGATTAGCGCTTTCAGTGCGAGCCTCCGGCCTCAACCGTACCATCACTGAGTGCCCTTTTTCGAGCCGCTCAGAGTGCGGAGGCCTTCTTCGTGGCGCGACCGAACCCCCAGAGCGCGAGTCCCCCGAGCGCCACGCCGAACCAAAGCGTCGCGAACCGGATCAACAAGGTCGCCACAGTGGCGACTTCACCTGTGGGGGCGACCCCCATCGTCAGCTCCAAGAGCGCGATCATGGACCCCTCCGTCGCGATGAGCCCCCCGGGCAGCATCGTCAAGGCCCCAGCGACCGTCGAAAAGGCGTACACAAAGGTCGCCTCTCCCAACGTCACGACGACGTCGGTGAGCCCACCGAGGATCAACCAAGTGCCGACCGCCTCAAGCCCCCAAGCGGCGACTGAGAGCGCGAGCGTCACGAGCAACACCCAGCGCCCCATGAGCGCGCGCATCGCGATCCTAGCCTCCTCCAGCCGAGGCGCAATCCGACCGATCACCGGGAGCTTAGCGCAGCACTTGAGGACCCATTGACCCAAAGGATCCCAGGCAAAGACGAGCATCATGCCGCCGACCAGCACACTCCCGGCGATCAGGACGCCCCATCCATAGCCGCTGGTGGCGACACCGAGGCTAGTGAGCAAGAGGAGCGCCATGAGATCGGTCAACCGCTCAGCGACGACGATGGGCGCCGAGCGCGTGACAGGTACCTCAAACGCCTGCCTCAACAGGAAGCTCTTGAGGACCTCCCCCACCTTACCCGGTGTAATGCTCATCACCATCCCAGCGAAGAAGCACAGCACACTCGGTCCCAACGGGACCCGTATCTCAAGCGCTCTCAGGTACAGCTCCCACTTCACGACACGCAACATATAGCCGACCAATGATAGGCAAAGGGCGCCGCCAAAGGGCCCCCAAGACAGCGTCGCGAAGGTCCCTTTAAGCGCCGAGAGGTCGGACACGAGCATAAGCCCGATGACGACGAGCAGCCCGAGACCGGCGCCAATCGCCAGCCTCCGCCCAAGCCCTGTCATCGCGGAGGACAGGGGGTGAGGCCTCGCTCCGAGATCGCCGCGTTTAGCGCCGCTCGAGCCGCCTCATCGCCACCGTCTATCCGTCCGGCCCATCGACATGGGTCCTGAGCAGCACCACTCGACACCAGCGCCGTCAACCATTGTAGAGCGCGCGCTCCATCATCCAAGTCTATGGCACAGCGCAGCTCAACCCAGCGCACGACGTCATGCGTCGTCTTCTTGAGATCGAGCCGGCGCTCGGTCCGGTCTCGACACAACACACGGCGCGCCATGGTGTCCCCAGTGTCCAAGCGATGCAGGTCCTGCTGGGCTGTCGCCACGTCCGGGTCCGAGGCCTTCGACACAGCGGGCGGTGCCACCGGGGCCTTTGCAGGGGCGACGGACGGCTCAACGGTATCAGCGCCCTCCTCGACCTTCGCCGCATCAACGTCCTGGGGCGCTCCGGCGGACGATGGTGTGCCAGCATCTCCTGCTTGAGGCGCATCACCTATTGCTTCAGGCGCCACGGACGTTGCCTCTCGCGCCGCGGCCGCGAGCGCTGCTTTGAGTGCGCTCAGGTCCTTACGAACTTGAACTGCCCCTCGTCCACCGGGGCCCACGTAATCCGGGGCCACCTTGAGAAGGCGCTCCCAGTGCTCAACGAGGCGCTGCGCCACGTCCGTGCGACGCGCTGGGACGTCGTAGCTTCCATCCGCTGCATTTGGCAGCAGCAGCGCTGTGATTGCGCCGATCAGGAACTCCGTGTGAGCCTCTTTGGGCGCCTGTTGTCGAAGCCGATCGGCGATCGAGAATGCCTCTTGGAACCCGCCCTCTCGCGTCCCTAGTCGCAGGTGCAACATCGCTAAGCGCTGGAGCAGCAGGACGGCTGTCGGATCGGTCGCGACGTCTCGACCCTCGGCCACCTTGGTGTAGACGGCGATCAGCTCTCGAACCCCCATCCGGCGCAGCAGCGTCGTCTCCAGCTCGTCGTAATCCGCCTGCGTCTTCAGATCGCTCCGCACCAAGGGCGTCGTAGGTGAACGCAGCGGGCTATTCAAGGCCGGTCGACGGTCGGCCGATGGCGCCGGGCGAGGATCCTCGACACACGCGCCCCACAGACACAGCACGAGGAAGGCGCTCCCGAGGGGACCGACGATGACGGGCAACCTTTGATGAATTGAGTTCAGCATTCAGTCAGCGCTTCTAGGAGGTCGGACAAGGGGCGGTCAAGCACGGGATGCACGAAGTCGGAATCAAGTTCACAAAGTGGCTCGAGCACAAAGCGCCTCTCGGGGATCCCTGGGTGAGGCAATACAAGCTCAGGAGTCTCCAAGACAAGCCCCTCCATAAAGAGCAAATCCAGATCCAGCGTCCGCGGTCCCCAGCGGACGGTCCGCACCCGCCCTGCGGCTACCTCAAGTTGACGGAGGATGGTCAGCATCTCCATAGGCGAGAACGCCGTCAGGACGCGCACCACACCGTTCAGGTAACTCGGCTGGGGCGGCCCCATCGGGGGCGTCTCGCGCCAGGTCGAGACCCGTTGGACCTCGACCCCGGACGTCGCGTCTAACCACCGGACCGCCTGCTCAAGGGTCCGTCGTCGATCCCCTAAGTTCGCACCGAGCCCAATCCATACGCGTCTCACTGTAGCTTCGCCTCTGGCGGTGTGATAGGACCGGCGCCACCTGATCTCGACCCTGAGACATGACCTGTGGTGCCGACCATGCGCTCATTATTTCCCGTACTGATGCTCTCGACCCTGCTTACGCTGACCCAGTGTGTGTGTCAAAGCCGCCGCGCTGATGAGGCTCCTGCACCGGCCCCGACCGCTCAGCAAGCCGCGCCCGAGGCCGCTCCAGTGGTGAGCGCTCCTGCCGTATTAGATACGAAGGACCTCGACGAAGATGAAACGGCAGTGCTCGTGGGCGTCCTCGGTGAGCAGTTCGATCCATGCGGCTCCCCGAAGAGCTTCCTGGATGCGCTCAACAGCGAGAGCCCCTGCGAGCTCGCTGTCACGGTCGGCGAGTTTACCGTCAGCCTGGTTCAGAAAGGGCTCTCTAAGCGCCAAATCACGGGTCAGTTGCTGAAAGAGTTGGCCCGGCGCAGCTCGAAAGCTGAGTTTCAACTCGACGGTGTCCCCGTCACTGGCAACCCAAGTGGTGCCAACGAGCTGGTAGAATTCATCGACTTTCAATGCCCCTACTGCGCATCTGTAAGCGGCCCCGCTAAGGAGCTCGCCAAGAAGTATGGTGTGGCGCTCTACGTGAAACACCTGCCCCTAACCGGGCACCATCCCTTCGCTGAGGCCGCCGCTAAAGCGGCCCATGCTGCCCATTTGCAGGGGAAGTTTTGGGAGGTCTACGCCGCGCTCTTCGAGAACCAAGTGACGCTCTCCCCTGAGACAATCGAGCAGATCGCCAAGGATGCCGGCCTCGACATGACCCGCTACGCGACGGACGTCGCCTCCAAAGCGGTCGCAGACCACATCGCGCGTGACGTCTCAGACGCAGACTTGGCCAAAGTCGACGGGACACCCACATTCTTCCTGAACGGAATGATGCTTGAGTTTGACCAGCTAGAGGCCGCGCTCAAGGAAGCGACTGGCAAGTAGGTACGGGCGCTCGGGATCGCAGCGCCGCCCTTGTACACCGGCTCAGTATCACGCTGTTCCCCTTGCCCTGCTTGGCGCAGAGCCATTGTTGACCTTTTTAGTCACCTTTTCTGAAACAGATTGTTGACTCAATTGGTCACCTTTAGCTATCACCAAGGTTCAGGGCAGCTTTTCTGCAGCCTTGAGACCATTTCTAGTGCGTGAGGCCCGGGGGCATCACGACTCGACTCCAGACTTCGACAACCGTCTTAAGACGTCGCAAGCCTCATTGTGGGGCGCTGACACAAGGAACTTCACGATGAACGTCAACATCAAGATCCCCACATCGCTGCGCAAGTTCGCAGGAGGCAATGACACGGTCGCAGTGGCGTCCGCCAATGTGCGTGAGGCGTTGGACCAGCTTGAGGCCAACCACCCGGGCATCAAGGCAAAACTTTGTGATGGTGACGGCAACCTTCGCCGGTTCATCAATATCTACGCAGACCAGGAAGACATCCGCTTCCTCGACAACCTCGACACCCCCCTGAACGACGGCTCGGAATTGCAAATCGTGCCCGCGATCGCTGGTGGAAACTGAGCCTTAGCTGGAGTGCTTTGAGATGGTGACATCCAACGACATCATGGCTCACGAGGACATCCGAGCCTCGGTTGAGGCGCACGCGATGACGTGGTTCCCCAAGGAGTGCTGCGGCCTGCTCGTCAGTGGTCCGGAGGGGCACGCTGCCGTCTTGGCCCATAACGGCATCGATGAAGCCCACGCCAAAGCACCCGGCGAATACGAGCGCACAGGTGAGACAGGCTACCTCCTGGACCCGAGCGAGATCCTCCGCTCAGAGAAGCGTGGTGAAACGCTTGTCGCTATCTTCCACAGCCACTGCCGCGTCGGTGCATATTTCTCCGAGGAGGATAAGAGCCGCGCGCTAGCCCCGTGGGGCGAGCCCTGGTTTCCCGACGCCGAGTACGTCGTCCTCGATGCTCAAGATACGGGCGTGCAGGGCTTTAAGGTCTTCAAGTGGTCTGAAGACGCGGGAGACTTCCTAGAGCGATGAACGCCCCCTCCCACGTCCTCACGAACCCGGGACTCCTAAAGCTTGAGCTCATGCTGCACGGTATCCGCTTGCCTATGCGGCGCTCGCTCGAACACGGCGGCGCGGTCACGGGCCATGCGCTCTTCGGCAGCGCCGGCGACGTCGACCTCTTGCTCCCTGAAGGGACATGGGCTTCCGTCCCGGTCATGCGCGGCCTCGTGCGACACACGCCCTACACGCTGATCGAGGAGGGGAACGCTTTTTTCGTGACAGCGAAAGGTACTGAGGTCCGTACCCCTGTCGTGATCCGTCCGCCATCACATGTCTTCTCGCACAAGACATCGACCGGCTTACCCTTCGGTAAATTCGGGACCGTTCATGGCCCGTACATGGCCATCTCACCGACGAACCGGTGCTCATTTTTAAGCACCGAGGATCAATGCCGCTTTTGTGGTGTCGGTGAGGAGGGAACGACGCACGCCCCCGTGCCGGTCGATGATGTCATCGAGGCCATCCAAATCGCCCGCTCAGAACACCCCATTGACATGGTCTACCTGTCGGTCGGTGAGCTTGGTACGGACGATGGTGGGGTGCTCTTTCTTGAGCCCTACGTCGCAGAGATCAAGAAGCACTTCGACGTCCTGGTCGCCATGGACGCGCTGCCTCCCTCGGACAATCGTTGGATCGACCATGCCTACGCGATGGGGGTCGACTCCGTCAGCTACAACTTGGAGATCTTCGACAACGACCGATTCGAGCGCATCTGCCCCGGTCCTGCCCGGGCCATTGGCCGTACGCGGTTCCTCGAGGCCCTTGAGTATGCGGCGACAGTCTTCCCCTCTGGTGGGACAACATGCCACTTGATCGTCGGCTTGGAGCCTCTCGAGAGTACACGAGAGGGCATCGACACGCTGACCGCCATGGGGGTACTCCCGATCTTACCCCTGTATCGCCCCTTCAAAGGTCGGGACATGCGCCGCGACGACGCTGCAGAGCACTTCGACACCAGCAGGGAAGAGCTCATCGCCCTGCACTCTCACCTCTATCGGACCGTGCGAGGGCAAGGCATCAGCCTTAACCTCGTCCGTGACATCGCGATCGTCACCACCCCCCTCGAGGGCCGCTTCCTCGCCAACGATGACGGCCTCCTTAAGTCGCTGCAGCACAAGGTGATGGGAACCCGGTGGGGGCGCAGAACTTCTGCCTACATGAGCGACCTACGGCGAGCCCTTCGCGTGCGCTACGTTGAGGAGTTGGGCTAGACCGCGGGTCGGTTCAGCCCTGTTATGGCACCGAATGGTCACTTCGAGATCGACCGCCGTCCCCTGGCGATCGTCCTCTTCAGCCGACTGAAGCGGCAGTTCTGGATCGGTGTATTTTTCATCCTCTTTGCAGTCATGCTCGACTTCACGCCGCCCGTCGGCCTCAGTCAGCAAGGCTGGAGCGCGGTCTGTATTTTCGGGCTCTGCGGCCTGCTTTGGGCGACCTCTACGCTCCCGCTGGCGGTGACGAGCCTCTTGGCCATCGCACTCGTGCCGATGCTCGACATCTTGGACGCTCGAGAGACCTACGCCTACTTCGGCTCAAAGGTCGTCTTCTTCATCCTCGGCGCCTTCATGCTCGCTGCAGCGTTGATCGCCACTGGCCTCTCGCAGCGCTTCGCGACGCTCTTCGTACGGCGCTTCGGTGGCACGCCACGTCGGTTGATCATGGCGGTCTTTGCCCTGTGCGCAGCGGCTTCGACGATGATGAGTGGTCACGCGGTCGCAGTGATGGTCTTCCCGATTGTGCGCGACATCGACCGCGCACTCAGCCTGCAGCGGACGAACTCCGTCATGGGCCGAGCCCTCTACTTCGCATTGATGTGGGGGTGCATTATCGGGGGAAGCTTGACGGTCCTCGGTGGTGGCCGTGCCCCCCTCGCCATCGGGATCTTGGAGGAGGCCAGCGGCGAGCAGGCCTCTATCGGCTTCTTGGAGTACGTCCACTACAGCTGGCCGATGGTCGTCGTCCTCGTGTTGGCCGCCGTGGCGTTCCTCAAGACCCGCTTTATCCCGGAGATAAGCTCGACCGAGACTGCACAGGTAGAGCTCGAACGACGGCTGCATGGGATGGGGAAGATCACCCCCAAGGAGATCGTCGTCGGCTTGGTCGTCGTGATCACGATCGTCCTCTGGGCACTCGCCGGCGACTCACACGGATTGGCGAACATCGCGATCTGCTCCATCGCCGCGCTCTTCGCGATCGGAGCGTTAGACTGGGAGGCCATCCAATCTCACGTAAACTGGGGCATCGTCGTCATGTATGGAGGCGCGATTTGTCTGGGTGGCGTCATGGAACACACCGGCGCCGCAGCCTGGATCATGCAGCAGATGCTCTCCGACAGCACCGCCAGCGCGGGCGTCATGATGTTGGGGTTCGCCATCATCGGCGCAATCCTCACCGAGTTCATGAGCAACTCCGCCGTCGTGGCGATGCTGCTGCCCCCTGCCCTCTCCTTCGCCGGGGCCCACGACATCGATCTTCGCGCCATGACAATGGCCGTGGTCCTCCCGTCCAACTTCGCGTTCATGTTCCCGATCTCGACGCCGGTCACCGCGATCGCGTGGTCAGCAGGTTTCTTTACGCCACGTCAGGTCGCTCAGGCTGGACTCGGACTGCACCTCGTCGCGTGGTCCGCCATGGCTCTCCTCATTTTCGTCTACTGGCCTTCTATCGGACTGCTGTGATGAGCCGAGACTAGAGAGCTTGCCGACCATGACCAATGGTGGCATGGTTTGGGCAGTAGCTGGACCACTGGAGAAGACACATGGCGTACATCGTCGCAGAGCCCTGCATCAACTGTAAGTTCACCGACTGCGTGGCCGTATGCCCGGTCGACTGCTTCTATGAGGGGCCCAACACGCTCGTGATTAGCCCGGATGAGTGCATTGACTGCGGTGCCTGTGAGCCCGAGTGCCCAGTCACGGCCATCTTCGAGGAGGATGACCTCCCCGAGAAGTGGCAAGAGTTCGTCGAACTCAATGAGAAGTATGCCCAAGAGTGGGAGAACATCATTGAGCAGAAGGAGCCCATGGCTACCGCCGACGAGTTCAAAGACGTCGAAGGTAAGCGGGACCTCCTGCAGGCCTAAGGGGCGAAGCGCCTCTAGCCCTCTTGATTACGCTCTTCTGTCCTCATATTCCACGCCTCAGTAAGCGCGCTGAGCGCCTCTGGTGTTGCGGGCAGAGCGCCGCTTAGCGTGAAGGCCCCGGGAAGCTCTTGGGCGCGCATGCCGCCGTAGCCTTGGGCCTTGAGGGTCGAGATGACGTCGTCTGGTGCTGTATTATCCATAGCACCAGCGTCCGGGCGATCCTTCAAGGCGTCAAAGAAACGTCATCCTGCCATCGTGCACGCTCCGCCCACTCCAGATAGCGTTGTGCACGTCCCGTCCAAGTCGAGCGCTCGGAGAGCGTCTCGAAACGAAGGGCTGCAGCCTCAGGCTCTCCGCTGACCAGCAGCGCGATGCCCTCGATGCGTAAGAGCTCATCTTTCATCAGCGCGGCGGTCTCCTTCGATAGCCCCGTATTCGCGGCTTCAATCACCCCTAATGCGGTGCGTAAGGGGCCCAACGCAGCCCGATGGCGCTCTTCAACGGCCAAGCGGCGCCCCAAGAGGTAGAGCGCGATCGGATCCCCGGGTAAGTCCGATACGGCTGCGACGAGGTACTGAATCGCCTCATCGACCCACGCTGCATCCGAGACCTCTGGGCCCATCGCCGTTCCCAAGAGGTAGGGGCCTAGAATCGGCTCGCGATCCGGGTCGCTGACGATCGCCAACTTGATGGCAGCCACACGGCGGACACTTTGGGGTAGAGGCGCTTGAAGCGCTGCTCGATAGCCTTCCTGCGCACGCTCCAAATGACCGCTTCGCCAAGCAGCGTCAGCGACCAACCGGTCAAAGTGCGCGCAGAGCACTGAGCTGTCTTCCTCTCCAAGACACACACGCGCCGCCTCATCACGCGCCTCCTGATAGCGCCCCAGATAGGCGAGGAGGGCCACGAATCGTAGGCGCGTGTTGGGGTCCCCAGGCACGAAGGCGATGATCTGTCGGGCGACCTCCAGCGCCTCATCATCGCGCTCTTCTCGGACATGCCGGAGGACAGTGACTTGCAGGCGCGCAATTTCGAGGGGACAGGGCCGAAAAAAGATCGCCTTACGGTCAAATCGTTGTTTGGCGAGCGCCTCGGCACCTGGCGGCAGCTTCAAGTCGTCCAAAAAGCCGCGCCATGCGGTCACCAAGGTCGCCAATGACTCACCGTAAGCGCCAGGGAAGTCAGCATCTGCATACACCGCACGAAACGCTTCGTGCCCTCGCGTCTCCAAGAGCCAGCGCATGAAGGAGCCCGACAGCGTGTAGGCCTTGCCTGGTGGTTGACCGTAGAACCCATCGGAGCCCATCAAGTCGGCGATATCGACCTCAAGTCCCAGCCGACGCAGTGCCGCACTCCACTGATGCAGCGTGAGGTCCCCGGAGGACCACTCAAGCGCCTCCGCCGCGCCCTCTACCAGGGCCGCGTGGGGGAACACGCGCGCAAACGCTGGAATATGAAGCGGCCCAGGCGCGTCGCGCCCGAGCACCACGTGCGCCAACTCATGCCGAACGACAGAGGCACCAAATCGTGGACGTGTGAGATGAATCTCACGGAGCCACGGCTTGGCGACCTCAACCCGTCGAGCACCCATGAGTTGACGCTTTTGCGTCGGCGAACTGTAGACAAAGCTGCGCACGAC
The DNA here is from genome assembly GCA_049602155.1 of Myxococcota bacterium. Classification (GTDB taxonomy): domain Bacteria; phylum Myxococcota_A; class UBA9042; order PHBI01; family JBMYRH01; genus JBMYRH01. Next base: position 35,637 of record JBMYRH010000030.1, read on the forward strand.
TTGGTCATAAGGCTCCCCCAGAACCTGGTCGAGGCGCTCCAGATGAAAGTGATGGTCTGCCAACATCCGTTGGGCTTCAGGAGTCGTGATGTGCACCACGTCATAGTGCAATATCACCCGGTCACTTCTCAGCTCACCACCCAGCGCCTGAGCGATGCTCTCGCGAGATGGCATCACCCCCACAGAAGGCCCCATCGTGCCAAGCGCGACAGTCAGCACGAGCGCGGCCGCGAGGGGCCCCCAACGCCGAAGCTCAAACGATGATGCGTGCCCCCAGCAGAGGCGACGTGACTGAGGCTCCCAAAGCCCATTTACGATCATCCACAGGAGCAGCAGCTGGCTCACATTAAACAGCCGGTAAAACCCGTAGCGACCATCGAGCTCGATCACGTCGTCGTAAATCGCGCCTGAGAAGAAGCCGACAAAGGGGTTATAGGCGTAGATAACAGGCTCGGTATAGAGCCTCAACGCATCCCACGCGACCCATCCCAACACGCACACTGTGGCGACCAGGTAAGCGCCTCGTCCACGCACGGCAATCGCGCTCGCCGCGCCGACCTGCGATGCGAAGAGCATCGAGGCCCCCGCTCCCGCCATGTAAAAGGCGAACCCCTCCGCAGGGTCACAATTCTGTACCCAGATGGCATTCGTGAGCAGCACGAAGACCGGCACAAGCGACAGACCAAGTCCCGCGGCAGCCGCTTCGCAGAAGCGGAGCGCCAAGCCCTGCGACGCCGAGGTCACTCCCCTGCTGACGTGGACCCCCAGCCATGCGGCGAAGAGCGAACCGGGCAGCACCAGCGCCAACGACGCGTAATAGTTGAGGATATTAAAACCCGGGACCAAGCATATCCCGAGCGCTAGACACAAAAAAAGCGCGAGCAATGCTCGCGCCAGTACGGACGATGGATAGAGTCGCACCCATGCCGCTCTCGGCGTCGGGCGCATCGTCTATTTAGAGCGCGTTGAGCTGCCGAGTCAGGCGGCTCTTGATACGGCTCGCCCGCTTCTTCGGAATCACGCCCTTGCCCGCGATGCGGTCGAGGTAAGCGGTCGCTTTCTCAACGGCCTCTCCAGCCGCTTTGTCGCCAGCGCCGAGCGCCAAGCGAGCCCGCTTGAGGAATGTGCGCGCAGTGGACAGGTAGTAACGGTTGCGCTCGGCACGAACGCCATTCTGCCGATTACGTTTGATAGCTTGCTTGTGGTTCGCCACGTGTCCCTCCCGGAGGGTGTCGGAGCCTGCCTCGGGTATCCTGAGAACACAGAGATCCCGAGCGGGGGCGGCTTCTTAGCAAGGCCAATCCATCACGTCAACAGCTTGGATCAGAACAGGCCCCCTTTCCGCCGAGACCTGCGCGGCGTAGACTCGGGAATCTCGTCACGAAAGGGCGTGCATGGAGTCCGAAGAAATCACGACCTCGAAGGCCAACGAACGGATCGGGCCCTTGACGCTCAGCGCACCATTATCCGCGGCCCATGGCGCAGAGAGGTTTGACGCGGTCACCGTTGAGCAGCGCCCCGCGATCGTCTGGCGCTGGACGTCACAAGCTCCGCAGCGCTTGAGCATCCCGGGCTTCGCGCACCTGATCGATACGCTGCGCGACGCGGAGCTCGCTGGGATCGCGCAGGTCCTCCACGGATCGGTCGCCACCGATCATTCCGTCATCGCATTCATGCGCCCAGCGGGTGAATCACTCCGGGACTACCTTAGGCGTGGCAAAACATCCCCGCTTGAAGCAGTGACCTCAGCGCTGAGCCTGATCGACGCGTTGATGGCCCTCCGTAGCTTGGGGATCCGAGGCGCTTGGTGGACCCCCGAGACACTGTGGGTGGCAGAAGACGAGGCCCAATGGACGCTCGCCGCCCCAGGGCTCACCTCCACATTGCGATTCTTGGAGCCGACGTCCCTCGACGAGATCGTATTTCGTGCGCCAGAGATCGCCGGCCATGTCGAGCTCTCAGACCTCGAAGACCAGGCCTACGCCTCCGTCGCTGCATACGCAGTCGGAGCCACCCTCTTCTACAGCCTGCTCAACCGCTTCCCCTACTCCCGCACCTCAACGAGCGACTACCTCGCCTCACAGGCGTCCCAGGACGCACCGAGGGTTGAGGACGAGGATGAAAACCTCGTACCGCACAAGCAGCTCTCCGACGTTGTCGCCCGCTGCTTAGCCAGAGACCCCGCGCTACGGCCTCATTCACTCGAGACAATCCGGCGTTCGCTTGAGGAAGCCCAGCAAGAGGCTCGCTTCCAACACAGTCGGGTCGACTACCTCCCTGCACGTGTCAGTGAAACGCACCAGATGCCACGCCCAAACCGCGCCGGTGAGGGGGAGAAACCACAGGATGAAGCGCGTTCGCGCTTCTTCCCGCTGCTCGCCCTCATCAGCCTCGTCGCTATCGCACTCTTCTTAATCGGACGCTGAACACGCTCGCCCGATGGGCGCTAAACAGACTCCACCAGGGTCGCGACTCCTTGCCCCACGCCGACGCACAAGGTCGCCGCTCCACGCTTCGCTCCCTGTGCCTTCATGGCGTGCAGGAGCGTGACAAGAATACGTGCCCCGGACATTCCGAGAGGGTGCCCGAGCGAGATGGCACCGCCCCGGATATTGACCTTGGCCTCGTCCAGCCCAAGCTCGCGAATGACAGCCAGCGACTGTGCGGCGAACGCCTCGTTCAACTCGATCAAGTCGAGCGAGTCGACGGTCCAGTCTGCCTTCTTGAGAGCCTTGCGCATCGCGGGGACGGGGCCGATGCCCATGACCGTCGGATCCACGCCAGCTGTCCCCGTCGTGACGACCCGCCCCCACGGAGTGAGCCCATGGCGACGTACAGCTGCGCCACTGGCGACGATCAGCGCCGCAGCACCGTCGTTCAAAGTTGAACTGTTACCCGCGGTGACGCTGCCCCCTTTACGAAACGCCGGGCGCAGTCTGGCCAGCCGCTCAAGCGACGAATCGGCGCGCGGGCCTTCATCGCGATCCACGATGACCGGGTCTCCTTTTCGCTGCGGGATCGGCACCGGGATGATCTCGGAATCGAAAGCCCCTTCCGCCTGCGCCGCCAACGCCTTTTGCTGGCTGGCGAGCGCAAACGCATCTTGATCTTCGCGAGAGATTCCGTAGCGATCGACCAAGTTCTCTGCCGTGCAGCCCATGGCTTCAAGCGGAAAGATCGCCTCCATCTTGGGGTTTGGGAAACGCCAACCAAGGGCCGTATCGAACGCCGTCAAGTTACCGAACACCGCCCGCCCCGTGGCGTTGCGCGGTACGACGTAAGGCGAACGCGACATCACCTCGACGCCGCCGATGAGGATCATCTCGGCGTCCTGCGCCCAGATCGAGCGCGAGGCCATGTTCACGGCCTCCAGGCTCGATGCGCAGAGCCGATTCACCGTGACGCCAGGGACCGACTCTGGCAGCCCCGCTAGGACGGAGGCCATGCGGGCGACGTTGCGGTTATCTTCGCCGGCTTGGTTCGCACAGCCCGCGATCACATCATCGAAGTCCGCCGGATCAACGCCCGACTCGTCGACGACCGCACGAAAGGCGTGCGCCAACAAATCATCAGCACGGACCCCCGCCAAACCACCGCCGAAGCGACCGATCGCCGTACGACGAGGACATACGAGATACGCTTCTTGGTCACCACGGCTCATGATTACTCTCCGAGAGATGCGGGCGTGGTCTCAATAGGGGCTTGAACGATTCCTTGCAAGTGACGGTTGAGGTTGATATCCGCCGGCGTAGTCGACCCGTTCCACCTCCATCCGGACAGCCAGGCGACACCATGACACGACGAACGACGCAGCAAATCGTCGATATGAAGACGACCGGCGAGCCGATCGCGATGGTCACCGCATATGACGCGACCTTCGCACGCATCCTCGAAGAAGCGGGCGCCGACGTTCTGCTCGTCGGCGACTCCCTCGGCATGGTGATTCAAGGTCACGACTCAACCTTGCCAGTCACCATGGACCAGATGGCGTACCATACCGCCGCTGTCGTCCGAGGAAGCCAGCGCGCGATGATCGTCGCTGATCTGCCTTTCATGTCGTACCAGGCCTCCGTCACAGAGGCCGTGCGCAACGGCGGACGACTCCTCGCTGAGACAGGGTGTCAGGCTGTGAAGCTTGAGGGTGGGCTGCGATGCGTCCCTGCGGTCGAGGCAATGGTCGATGCCGGGATCCCCGTCATGGGCCACCTCGGCCTGACGCCTCAGTCCGTGAACGTGTTCGGTGGTTTTAAGGTCCAAGGCCGGGGAGACGGCGCGACCGAGAAACTCGTCGCAGAAGCTCAGGCCCTGGAGGCCGCAGGGGTCTTTGCGATCGTGCTGGAGACGATCCCCGGGGAGGTCGCGAAAGCGGTGACTGCAGCGATCAACATCCCCACCATCGGTATCGGCGCCGGCGTCAGCTGCGATGGACAAGTCCTCGTCTGCTACGACTTGCTCGGCATGGTCGACGGCTTCTCTCCTAAGTTCCTCAAGCGCTACGGCAGCTTGGGCGACGCCATTCGAGCTGCCGCGAAGGACTATGTGGGCGAGGTCAAAGAGCGCAGCTTCCCGACCGACGAGCACACCTTCCGCTAATGGAACGCTTCACCGACGCGAAGTCGATGCGCGAATGGTCTCGTGCTCAGCGACGAGGCGGCGCACGCATCGCGTTCGTCCCAACGATGGGGTACCTCCATGAAGGGCACCTCTCGCTCGTTGACGAGGCGCGTCAGCAGGCCGATCTGGTCGTGGCGTCGATCTACGTGAACCCCACACAGTTCGCCCCCCACGAGGACTTTGACGTCTACCCACGGGACACGCAGGGGGACCTCACCAAGCTGCAAGCCCGAGGCTGCGCTGCGGTCTTCACCCCAACCGACCTTTACCAGGGTGCACCCGGCACGCGGACGTGGATCGAGCCTGGGCCGAGCGCAAATGGACTCTGTGGTGCCAGCCGACCTGGTTTCTTCCGCGGTGTCACGACAGTCGTCAGTAAACTCTTCCACATCGTTGAACCCGACGTGGCGGTCTTCGGTAAAAAGGACTACCAGCAGTGGCGCGTCATCAGCGCCATGGTGAGCGATCTCGATATGGCCGTGGAGGTGGTCGGGATGCCGATCGTCCGCGAACATGACGGGCTGGCCCTGAGCTCGCGTAACGTCCGGCTCTCAAGTGACGCGCGCCAGCGGGCGCTGGCCCTCGTCCAGAGCCTCGAATTTGCTGCTGAACAGATCGCCTCGGGTGAACGCCGCAGTGCATGGCTCAAGTCAGCAATACAACAGCGGCTCTCGGCCTCTGGAGGAGACGTCGACTACATCGCCGTGGTCGACCCCGACACGCTCCTCCCCGTCGAGGGTGAGATCACCCAGGCGATCCTCATCGCGCTCGCCGTGACTTACGACGATGTGCGGCTCATCGATAATCGTGTGTTCGCGCTCGATTAGCCCGCAGCTTCGACCGAGAGTGCGCAGATTTTGCGTACGTCGATAGCGCGCGAACTCCCGGAAACCAGCGGCCGCCGTCGCTTTCTTGTGTCGCCGAAGAGCGTGGCACAGCGCTTGCTTGCCGAGCATGTGCATGCTCGGCACGATCCCGAACAAGCACTTCCCCAAGAGACCAGTTCTAGGACCTGTGGCGACCTCCGCCACGGACTAGTTTCGCCATTTCGAGGCGTAATACGTGCATTCAATAGTCCGGATGATCAACACTGACGGGTGTCGTCGCATACGCTTTCTCGCGCGCGGGTGCTGTGCGGCTGCTAACTTGGGGGTTACATCGTTGAGAGGGGCATGTTGAGAGCTACGCTCACAGACATAAGCAGCGCATGGCGACTCACAATCGTCATCATGACGGTCGTTGGTATGACCCAGTCGACAGCGTTGGCGCTGGACGGGGCCCCATTTGCGCACGAGCCTGCCCAAGCTCAGACCCCGGGCGGCAACCATGGCGGTGTCTACGCCGACTGGGAATATCCAGACTTCGCCTGGACCGATGAGGACGCCGACGCGTTGGCCGAGTGGATCCCCGCGCCGCTGAACCGTGACGAAGCCATTCAATGGATCGAGTGGGCACTCGCCGAAGAGCGCATCGATGAGCGGACGGCGACCACCGCCTCGTACACCCTTTGGGACCGCGGCTGGAAGCTCACGAAAGCGTGGCCCGCACCGGTCCATTACATCGCCTCGGATGGCACGTGGGAGCCCATCGAGACCAGCTTGAAGCCGTCGGGTGACGGATTGCATAGCTGGCACGTCGAGGCCCACCAGACGCCTCTCCGCTTCCCAGAGGTCCTCGGACAAGGTGACGTCGAAGTCAGCTTCTTCGGCTTCTCCGAGCCGCTCGCGCTCGGCGCCTCCCCTCGCCTCACCGGCGGCGCAGGGCAAGCCGACCTCGACGGGGGACACATCAGCGTTCACGGGTCTCAAGCTGGCTGGCTCTCACCCACAGGAATACAGCACGCCATCGAGGTGACCGGGTTCGGGATGGTCCAAGCGATCTTCCGGAGTGACGGCGCGCCCCTGGACGCGTCGCGTTTCGAGCAGCGTGTCTCGATCCCGCCAGGGCTGAAAGCGAGCGTTGATGGCACCGTCGTGCACTTCGTGGACGACGCTGGGGTCGAGCAGGCACGGGTCTTTGGTCATGCGATCACAGCGGCCGGTCAGGCCAACGAGGCCCTCGAGTGGCGCGTCACCAAGGACAGCGACGGAGTGACCCTCATCGCCAAGGTCGTCGCGCGTGACACCCGGGACGCCCTCCGAAGCATCAGCGTGCAATGGCAGCTCGGCCCCGACGCCGTGGGCCACCGCCTTGGTGGCCTCCGCTACGACGGAGGCGAGGGCCGGGTCACCTCCACCTGCGTGAGCTGCGCAGAGCCGGACGAGGTCGCTGGCGTCTGGGCCGAATTCGACTGGTCCGCGCTGGAACTCGGCTCGGGTGCACTCCGTGCATGGCTTGAGACGCCAGGTCTCCACGCGTTGGCCGACTTCACGATCGGCCATAGCACCACCAACCCAACGCACCATGGTGGCGCGGAGCGGGACCCCATCGAGGGCCAAGGCATGCTCTGGGCACTTCCGGCGAACTGGATGGAGCTCCCCGAGGACGCGATCGGCCACGCTCGCGTCGCGTCATCACACCAGCTCGACAGCGGCTTGGCCGTCTCCGTCGCCCAGGCCAAGGACGGCACGCTCCTCTTCCAAGGTGAGCTGTCCGACGCGATGTACGCCGATCCTTTCCTCGCAGCTCGGCTCGCCGAGAGCAGCGTCACCGTTCAGACCCTGGGCGCCCAACTCTTCCCCCTCTATGTCGACAGCTTCCCAGGCACATGCCATGGCTACTCCTGCTGGCAAGAGTACGGGTGGAGCATCCACGGCACGCACGCTGAGAGCCCGATGGTAAGCCGCGTCGAGACGGGGTTCGCGATCTCGATGCCCACGACCCAGAGCTGCAGCGACGGGACCGAGCCCGTGAACACATGGTTGGCGTCCCCCTGGGTGACGGTCACCGAGAGCAGCGGCGTACAGGCCATCCGTTGGATCGATGACCTCGCGCTAGAGGGCGACTGGGACACGGTCAGCGCCGACCTGAGGCTCGAGTACCGCTTCCGAGACACTGCGTGGCAGATCTCGGGATGGAAAGAGATCGCAGATGGCGCCACCCACGGGGGTGACCCGGCGTTCGTCGAGCGCTCGGAGGGCGCACGCGACGCCATCAGCTTCGAGCCGGGCACCCTCCCAAGCTCGGTCAGAGACGTCCAACTCCGCTACCGAATCGAGGGTTCGGCCTGTATCGGCGGTCTCGGTGCTGATCCTCTGGCTGCGGCGAAAGCAGCCGCCGCGAAGGCCAACAAAGCCGGCTGGTGGGGCTGCAATGGCAGCTGCATTGGTAGCGGCCTCAGCTGCGGTAGCTGTGTCTGCTACTACGGATCTTGCTACATCTATGGCGGCGGCAGTAAGTCCTGCTGGCCTTGCGGTGGTGGTGCCACGAACACCGGCCAGTGCAACATCGGGTACCGTTACTGCAGCGGCGGCAATTGGAGCGGCTGCAACAACGCCGTCTGCCCATCGAAAGAGGTCTGTGACGGGGTCGACAACAACTGCAACGGCTCCACGGACGAGCCAGGCTCCTCGGGGTGCATCTGGTTCTATTATGACGCTGATGGAGACGGCTATGGCTCCAACAGCGCATCGTGCCGTTGCTGGCCTGGGGGAGGCTACACCGCCTGGCAAGCCGGTGACTGCAACAACTACAACGCGAGCATCCACCCTGGTGCCAGTGAGAAGTGCAACGGCGTTGACGACAATTGCGATGGCCTTTACGACGTCGGGACAGGGCTCCCTGGGTGTAAAACCTTCTACCAAGACGCTGATGGCGATGGGTATGGGTCGAGCTCGAACCAATGCCTGTGCTTCCCTCAGGCGTCTTACAACGTGACCAACGCGAGTGACTGCAACGACGGCAACTCGAGCATCCACCCGGGCCAGAGCGAAAAATGTGGCACCTGGTACGACGACAACTGCAACGGCGCGACCAATGAGCAGAATGCGAGTGGCTGTAACACCTACTACTGGGATGCAGACGGCGACGGCTATGGGACAGGGTCATCAGCCTGCTATTGCAGCTCGACGGGCAACTGGCGGGCCGGGACCTCCGGAGACTGCAACGACGGCTCGAGCAGCATCAACCCGGGTGCCGCCGAGGTATGCAACGGGGTCAACGACAACTGCAAGAACGGCACCGACGAGGGGCTCGGATCGACGACCTGCGGTAAAGGCCAGTGTTACCATACGCAGGCGAACTGTGTGGGCGGATCACCGCAAAGTTGCGACCCCTATCAAGGGGCGAAAGCGGAGTCCTGTGACGGCGCCGACAACGATTGCGATGGCAGCGTCGATGAGAACTGGAGCCTAGGGAAGCCTTGTGATGGCTCGGACGCCGACCAGTGCGCCGAGGGCATCTACGTGTGTAACGGCTCAGGTGGCGCCACGTGCAACGACTACTCCGGTAACAGCGTCGAGGTCTGCGACGGTATCGATAACGACTGCGACGGCCTCACCGACGAAGCAAACGCCAACGGCTGCACGGTGTACTACATCGACGGTGACGGTGACGGCTACGGCGTCGGAGGCAGCTCCGTCTGCACGTGTGGCCCCTCGGGCAGCTACAAGGCCACGAACACGAGCGACTGTGTAGACAGCGACGGGAACATCCACCCCGGTCACCCCGAGTGGTGCGACAACAAAGACAACGACTGCGACGGCGGCACTGATGAGGGCTACGGGCTCGGTGCCAGCTGTGATTCGTCGGACTCCGACAGCTGCTCTGACGGCATCATCATCTGTGACGGGAACCTCTCCACGCGATGTGACGGTGAGCTGCTCTTCGCCCTGGACTTCAACGACGGTAAGTCCGACGCGTCGGGCAACGGCCGGTGGTATGGCCTCCGCAATGGTGCCCATCATGTACCGAACGGTCAGACTTGGGGTGGGCTCGAGTTCGACGGTCAAAACGACTACATGTACCTCAAGCACGGTACGGACTTGCTGCCCAAGGAGGGCATCACTATCGGCATGTGGGTCCACCCTGATGCGGGGATGAACTGCAGTGGCTCGAACAACTGGCGCTACCTCGCAGCCAAGAGCGGCTGGGGCGAATACCACCTGATCTTCGAGCAGAACTACAGCGTGGGCTGGACGATCCGGGTCAATGGCTCCGACCAGCGCCTGTGGACAGGAGGCAACACGCTTCCTGCGAACCAGTGGTCGCACTACGTGGCGACATACAACTTCCGAACCGGCGAACAGCGCGCCTACGTCAACGGGGCCCTAGCCGCCTCGCGTACAGGCCCGACAGGCACCCTCCCGAACTACGGCGGCGAGCTCCGATTTGGCAACTGGAGCACCCAGTCGGCCTGCCGCTCGGGCAGCGGCGCCTACAACGGACGCGTGGACGACATCCTCTTCTACCGTCGCGCCCTAGACGACACCGAAATTGCGACCATTTACGGGAAGGAAGGTCGCCCGACGAATGAACCGAACTTGGGCTTCAACAGCGAGTTCTGCGACGGCATCGACAATGACTGCGATGGCAGCACCGATGAAGGCCACAACAGCGGCGCCTCCTGTGACAGCAGCGCCGACGCAGACCTCTGCCAGGACAACCGCACGAGCTGTGATGAGACCGGCTACGGTGTCGACTGCCGCGAAGGACCGGTCGCGCGGTGGTTGGACGGTGCCCATGACGGCAACACGGTGCTCGACACCTCCGGCAACGGGGTCAACGGCACTGCGTACAATGTGTCGTTCCAGTCGGAGGGTGCCTACTTCAACGGCTCGAACGCGTACGTCCGCGTGCCGGGCCACTCCCTGCTCGATGCGCCCAACTACAGTGTCGCTCTGTGGGTTAAACCTCAGAGCACGTCCACATACTGGACCGGGGTCTTCGGACAGCATGGCGGCGGGCGCTCGATGAACTTCTGGATGGGCGCCTCCAATGGCGGCGGCCCCTACCAGGTCCACCACACCGGCGGTGTGCCGGGCAACTGGAACTTCACCTGCGATGCGTGGGGGCTCGACCAAAACAGCTGGAACCATGTCGTGCTCACCCACGACGCCGACGGTGCGAGGCGCACGTACATCAACGGCAACCAAGTCTGTCACACGACCAGCCCGGGCGAGAACACCAGCACCGGCAACCACCCCATCGTGATGGGGCGAAACCTCGACGGCGGCAACAGCAACTACTTCAAGGGGTGGATGAAGGACGTCACCCTTTACCGGTACGCAATAACCCCAACCGAGGTCGCCGAGAGCTATGTGAGCGACACCAGCAGCTCCGCCAACCTTGAGCTGTGCGACAAGATCGACAACGACTGCGACGGCATCACTGACGAGGGCTACTCGCTCTACGCCTCCTGCGAGGGTAGCGATATCGACAGCTGCCAAGACGGCACGATCATCTGCAGCGCCTCCGGGACCAGCACTGAGTGTCGTGATGCGAGCCCGGTCGGGTTCTGGGACTTCAATGAAGGCTCAGGCAACACAGTGGCAGATGTCGCGGACAACCAGAACCCACGACAGGGTGTCTTCCAATCCGATCCAGCCTTTGTCACCGGGAAGATCGGCACAGCGCTCGCTTTTGATGGCAACGACGCCGTCAACATCGGCAACCACCCGGAGATCAAGCTCGTCGGGCGAGAGATGACGATGGAGGCGTGGATTCGAAGCACAAACTCAAGCGTGTACGGGATCATCCTCAATAAAGAATCCTCCTACGAGATCGGCGTCCGCAACGGAGGCCGCTTCCAATGCGCGATTAAGACCACCGACAGGGGCTGGAAGTGGCGCGGCTACACCCAAGTCAACGACAACCAGTGGCACCACGTCGCCTGCGTGCTCGACACCGACGGGATGATCCGTACCTACGTCGACGGCAACCTTGACCACGTAGAGGGCCCCGTCATCTTCACGGACTCCGGCCACATCTCCGATACAAACGAACAGCTCCGGATCGGCCGCCGCAAGAGCGGGATGTACTTCAAGAACGGCATCATCGACGAGGTCGCGGTCTATGGCGTCGCGCTGACAGAGGCGGAGATCAAGGCCCGAGCCACCGGCAATGAGCAGCTCGTCACCAAGAACTACGAACGCTGCGATGACCGCGACAACAACTGCAACAACGCGACAGATGAGCCCTACTCGGACAAGGGAGACCTCTGCCAACTCGGAGGCTGCTCCACCGGCGAAATGGTCTGCAACAGCACAATGACGGGCACCTATTGTCAGGAGACCAGCGGTGGTGGCTCCGCCATCCCAGAGCTGTGCAATGGCGAGGATGACGACTGCGACGGCACCATCGATGAGGACTTCACCTACAGCTACCAGGGCTTGGTCCGGCGTGTCGGTCAAGCCTGCGACGGATTCGGTGACTGCGGCGTCGGCACGGTGGAGTGCATCTCCGAGGTCGCGGCGACCTGCTCAACCAACCCAGACGGTTCGTCTTCACAGGCCAAAGCTGAGGTCTGTGACTACCAAGACAATGACTGCGACCAGAGCGCAGACGATGGCATCTCCTACCAAGGCGCTGCGGTCGGTGGCAGCTGTGATGGCATCGGCGCCTGCGGCGCGGGCGTCGTCGAGTGTAACCTCTCCTCCGTGACCCCGACCTGCTCGACCAACCCGGACGGCTCAGACTCCAAGGCCGTGGCTGAGATCTGCGATGGGCTAGACAACGACTGCGACGGCGCGACCGATGAAGGCTACATGTACGCCGACCCGGTCGCGGGTGTGAACCGCGTCATCGGCCAGTTCTGCTACGGCTACGGCACCTGTGGTGCTGGCGTGGTCGTATGTGCAGGGCCCTCCGGCGCCACGTGCTCAACCAACCCGGGCATGATCAACGACAACTCGAAACCCGAGACATGCAACGCGCTCGATGACGACTGTGACGGCAGCACGGATGAGACCCTGTCCGGCGGCGCCCTGACGCAAGCCTGCTACACTGGCCCCTCCGGCACGCAAAACGTCGGCGTCTGCGTCGGCGGGGTACGGACGTGTAGCTCAGGCAACTACGGCGGCTGCATCGGCGAGATCACCCCCGGCGCCAATGACATGAGCTGCGACGGCAAGGATCAAGACTGTGACGGCTCGGTCGACGAGAATTACGTGACCACGAGCTGTGGCGTCGGTGAATGCAGCGCGACCTCCTCCTGTGTCGCTGGCACGGAGAAGGCCTGCAGCCCTGGCACGCCCAAAGCCGACAATCAGTGCGACGGTCTAGACAACGATTGCGACGGCTCCAAGGACGAACACTACGTCACGCAGACGTGCGGGAAAGGCGTCTGCGCGGCCACCTCTTCCTGCACAAATGGAAACGAGAAGGCCTGCAGCCCTGGCAGCCCGACGATGACCGTCGAAGCGAACAACTGTGACACGCTGGACAACGACTGCGATGGCAGTACAGACGAGAGCTATGACGACGGCGTCGTGTGCACCGACTCGACGTGTATCAACGGCGTCGCCAGCAACACCCCGAATCATGGCACCTGCCAAGATGGTGAATCATGCACCGACGACAGCTGTCACCCTCAGTTCGACTGCGTGAACGTCGCGGACAACACGAACGCGCCAGACCAAGGGCAAATCGACGCAAACCCCTGCACGACTCTGCAGTGTTACGGCGGGACGAGCCAAAACCTCGCGGATGACAGCCTGATCCCCGACGACGGACTCTGGGCTACGATCGACACCTGCTCTGGCGGCGTCGCGTCCCACACCATCTCCGAAAACGCCTGCGTGATCGACGGCGTCTCCTACAACAAGGGCGACGTCGACCCGTCAAACTCCTGTCGAGTCTGCTACCCGGCAGAGTCTCAGACCAGCTTCAGCGGCACGATCTTGCGCGAGAATTTCGACAAGGCCGACGCCGATGGTTGGGAGATGGTCGACGGAAGCGCCTCTGGTGTCATCTGGCACCAAAGCAAAGCCCGAGCCCACTCCCCTGAGTGGTCCCTCTACATGGGAGATCCCACCCACGCCTCGTACGGTGTCGGCGCCCGGGTCCACACGTGGGCGACATCACCCGAGTTCTGGTTGCCGCCGGGCATCGTCTCGATGTTGAGCTTCCGTGTCTGGCTTGAGACCGAGGCCTTCAACCAGGCCGTCAGCTTCGACGTCCTCTACCTTGATGTGGTGCGGGCTGACGGCACGTCGGTCCCCGTCTGGAACTCCGTTGACAGCCTCAATGGGACCACCGCCGGGAACTTCCGTCAGGTCACGGTCGACCTCGGTGACTTCACTGACCAATCTGTGCGCCTCCGCTGGCGATTCGACAGTGGTGACGAGCTCTTCAACGACTTCGAGGGCGTCTACGTCGATGACATCGCTGTGACGACCGCTTGCTGCAGCAGCGCTTCCGATTGCGACGACAGCGACGACTGTACCATCGACTCCTGTCAGTCTGGGCGGTGTGACTACATACACACCTGTGAACTGTGTTCGCCCACGCCCGTGAACATGATGGTCCTGCTCGACCACTCGGGAAGCATGAACAAGCAAGCCCACGCGGGGACATCCTTGAGCCGCTGGCAGGCCGCCACCAACAGCTTGGTGCAGGTCCTCTCGACCTATGGTCCGGTGCTCAACACCTCCCTCAAGCTCTTCAAGACCCCAGGACCGGCTCCATGCAACGTCAGCCCAGATGGGCTTGAGCTGCCCTTCCACTCATCATCACAAGATGTCGCGAACTTCCTGACACCGCTCGTCCCTGGTGGCCTCTCACCCATGGCAAGCGGCCTCTACGGCGCAGAAGCCGCGTACGCGAACTCGGGGCTCTCCGGTACGAAGTACGTGTTGCTCATCACCGATGGGACAGAGACTTGTGGCGGTGACCCGGTCAAGGCGGTCGAGGACCTCTACGCTGCGGGCCTTGATGTCTATGTCATCGGCTTCGGGGCGCCTGGTGATGACGGTATCGATCACGACGTCCTGAACGACATGGCCGAAGCCGGTGGACACGGTCGCAACATCGAGACCGCCGATGAGGCCGCCTACTACCACGCGTCGAGCAGTCAGCAGCTGACAGAGGTGATGATCGACATCTTCGGCAAGGCAGCTGCAGAGAGCTGCAACGGCATCGACGATGACTGTGACGGCGTCACCGACGAGGGCGTGACGCCGATCGTCTGCAACGTGGACTGTGGCGTCTGGGGCAAAGCCGGTGAGCGGACGTGCTCAGGTGGCAGCTACAGCGAGTGCACCATCAGCCCCGAGACCGAGATCTGTAACAACGAGGATGACGACTGCAACGGCACGATCGACGACCAATGGACCGACGATGACGGACCGGCCTTGGGTGAAGCGTGCTCCCTCGGTGTGGGTGAGTGCCGCCGTGACGGCGTGTTCGTCTGCCCCCTCAATCAGATCACAGAGCCTGTCTGTAACGCCGTCCCAGCTCAGCCGACCCCAGAGGTCTGTGACAACCTCGACAACGACTGCGACGGCCTCATCGACGATGGCCTGAAGCGCGACTGCTCCACGGCCTGTGGTCCAGGCAATGAGGTCTGCATCGCGGGTAACTGGGTCAACTGCGACGCCCCGCCGGTGCTCCCCGATAACCAGTGTGACTACATCGACAACGACTGCGACGGGACGACCGACCCGCTCTACCCCGAGGTGCATGACGAGTGCGACGGCTCCGACAGCGACTACTGCGCCTACGGCACGTGGACCTGCCGCTCCGCTGAAGACGGCACCGAGTGCATCAATGAAGACCCCGAGGACGTCGTCGAGGTCTGTGACGGTGTGGAAGACGAGGACTGCGACGGCCAAACCGACGAAGAGAATGCAGTCGGCTGTACCGACCGCTGGTACGACGCGGATGGTGACCAATACGGCGCTGCAGGCCCACGTTGTCTGTGTACGCCCGTCGACAAGTGGACCGCGACACAAGGCGGCGACTGCAATGACGCCAACGCCAACGCTTTCCCTGGCAACCCCGAGGTCTGTGACAACGTCGACAATGACTGCAATGCGATCACAGACGAAGATCCCGAAGAGATCGGCGACCCCCTCAACAGGGAGTGCTACGAGGGCCCCGAGGGCACCTTGAATGTTGGCATCTGCCGTGAGGGAACAGAGAAATGCTATGCGGGTGTTTGGAGCGCATGCCTGGATCAGGTCATGCCTCAAACCGAGATCTGCAACGGCCTTGATGATGACTGCGATGCCTTCGCAGATCCCGATGAGCCAAACTTCCTGGCGGGGGAGAAGGGCGCTGATCACCCATGCTTCGCGGATCCCAACTGCACACTGGGCACCTGCTACTGCATGGAGAACGATCAAACGAACGAGTGGAGCTGCATCCTCGAGTGATGGTTCCCCGCGCGATTGCCTCTCCCAATGGTTCAAGCAAAAGAGTTGGCAAGCGCGTGAGGCTCTCCCTCCACATCGTGAGCATCGCGCTGTGCGTCACCCTCTGCCCCATATCGAGTGCGAACGCAGAAGGCACGCCACCGCCGGCGCAAAAGCTCCTGGCTGAAAGCGCCGAAGTTGAGCTTGAAGCAGGCCGTTACAGCCAAGCGGCCCAAGAGTTCGATGCCGCCTATCGCATTCGCCCTACAGGGGCGCTGTGCATGAAGTCGGCGAACGCCTTCCGACGCGCCGACGCGCTCCTCAAGGCGCGTGAGCGCTATTACGCCTGCCTAGAAGCCCCGGATCTCTCCCCGGATGCCCGCCGGCGTGCATCAATGATCCTGCTCGACATCTTGGATGTGCTCAAAGCCAGCAACCTGACTCCAGACGCTCAGACCCTTAGCCCTAACGCCCCTCGAACTGCACGAAAGGCTGCGCCGGCACAGGTTCAGGTTCAGATGGCGCCAGAGCCCCCCAGCCCCCTCCCAGCGCAGAAAACACATGCGCTCCGCTACACACAGCGCGCGCTGACACTCCCCGGAGGCTCTTGGAGCCTTGCAGCCGGTATGGGGGTCGGGCAGCAATGGGACTCAGATGAGACCTCGCTCGGGCTCACAGCTGCCTTCTCGTACGGCGTCGTTGATGCGTTTGAATTAGGCGCCTTTTTGATGCAACTCCAGCTGCTTGAGCGCGTGGTCTATGATCGGCCGTCGATCTACGCGATCGCAGAGCTGTTTGAGGGTGAGCAGCTCACAATCGGGGCGAAGCTCGAGGTCGTCGCCGGGGTACAGAGCTACTCTCCTTGGCGCATCACGGTTGGGCTCCCTCAATCCTATTACCCCGTCGACATCATGCGCATCGATGTAGGGGCCTACATCGTGTTCGTCATGAGCGATACGCGACTCACGAACCTCCAAGTGCCCGTGGCGCTAAACATTCAGGCCACTGACGCGCTATTCGCCTCTCTGTCGACGGCCCTCATCCTCACAGACGGCACCCAGCTGGTCCTGCCGTTGGGCGCAGGCCTGGGTTACACATTTGAACGTGAGGAGCGCCCTCTGTGTGACCTCAGAGCAGAGTTCCAATGGCCGCTATTCCACCAACCAGACAGCGACCGCCCTATCGACATCACCACCTTCACGACAGAGGTGAACGTGCGCTGCTACCTTTACGATTAAGCTGAGGGCTCGCCTCAGGACTCGCCGCGCAGCACCGCCTCGACCACTCGGCGACCCTCCTCTTCGAATACGCGATCGATGAGCTGGGTCATATCCGACGGCAAAGGTGCAGAGAAACGGCAGGCTTCTCCCGTGACGGGGTGAGTAAACGCCAGGACCGCCGCGTGGAGCGCTTGCCTTGGCATCTTCCGAACAGCGCCGTGCTCAAACGCTAGACGCCCCCCTCCCCCGCGTGGCGGTTTGCGCCCGTAGAGCTCGTCCGCGACAACCGGGTGCCCGGCCTCCGAGAGGTGGACACGGATCTGATGCGTTCTACCGGTGTCTAGGCGCACTTCGAGCAGCACAAGCGCTTGGCTCTGAGCCAAGACCTGCCAGTGCGTGCAAGCGCGCTTGCCGGCCACCACTTTGCCACTCATCTTGAGGCGCTCTCGCGGGTGACGACCAAACTGCGTCTCAATGGTCCCCCGCCCCTCCAATCGTCGCCCGAGCGCCACCGTGATGTACGAACGTCGCACCTCTCGGCGCGCCAGCGCCTCGGAGAGCGCCCGGTGAGTGACCGCGTCTCGCGCCACGACGAGCAACCCCGTCGTGTCCTTATCCAAGCGATGTACGATCCCGGGCCGCGTCTGCAGAGAGCCTTCACTCAGTCGTCCAACGTGGTGCAGGAGCGCGTTGACCATCGTCCCATCTGGGTGACCTGCGGAGGGGTGAACGACCATGTCAGCCGGCTTGTTCACCACGGCAAGCCACTCATCGAGGTAGAT
>JBMYRH010000030.1:53583-57881 GCA_049602155.1 Myxococcota bacterium
GAACGACCATGTCAGCCGGCTTGTTCACCACGGCAAGCCACTCATCGAGGTAGATCACCTCGAGCGGCAAGTCCTGCGCAAGTGGGAGCTCTGAGCGGACCGGTTCATGTTCGAAGTAAACGCTGTCACCTCCTCGAACTTTGACCCCCGCTTTCGAGGGAGGCGCACCGTTAAGGTTCACTCGCCCAGCCTCGATCGCACGACCGATCTGACTCCGACTGAGCCCCTCAATGCGTGTGACTAGCCATGCATCTAACCGTTGACCAGCGTCGGCGTCATCGACGGTCAGGACCACGCTGGTGGCGTCATCGCTCACGCCCAGCCCTAGAGGGTCACGTCGCGCATGTAGGAGGCTTTATTAACCTCCCGAGTCACTGCGTCCGCGACACGCTCCACATCGTGGAATTGCTCCCAGCCGACGCGGATGACCGGGATGCTCGCGCTGATCTCGGTCACAAAGCGCTCGTACTCTTCGTAGAGCAGCTTGAGGTAGTCCAAGCTGATCCCAGACTCGCAGCCGCGCGCGCGCATCTGGATGCGCTCAAAGCACGTCTCTGGACTGCAGTGGAGGTAGACGATCGCTGTGGGCCGGCACATAAAATGCGACAAGTTACGGAAGAGGCTCACATAGGTCTGGTAGTCGCGTGGATGCATCAACTCCATCTGCACTAGGACCTTCGCGAAGATGCTGTCCTCATAGATCGTCCGATCTTGGACGGCCCCACGACCACGCCAGATGATCTCTTGGTGCTGCTGAAAGCGCGCATTGAGCAGGTAGACCTGCATCGCAAACGAGTAGCGCGCGGTGTCGACGTAGAAGTCCTCGAGGTACGCGTTGTCCTTCACAGGCTCGTAGTGCACATCAAAGCCAAGATGTGACCCCAGCGCATCGGCGAGGGTGCTCTTCCCTACCCCAATCAGGCCAGCGATGCTGATGAAGGCGTTGGACAGCCGAGGGTTCGAGTCATCCGTCTCAGACATCGTGAGCTCCGAAGGCAGCGGCATCAGGCGCGGCTCCGGTGGGTCGACCGGCGAGCCGTAGTACATCAGCGACGATCTGGTCCAAGATCGCATCCGCCTCAGGTCCATCTGCGTAATTCAAGTTTGAGTTGTCGAGACGCAGTAATGGCGTCTTATCGTAGTGCGCATAGAACTTCTGATACGCTAAGCAGAGATCGGTCAGGTACCCCGAATCGAAGTCCTCTTCGAAAGGACGCCCTCGCTTCGCGATCCGCCCCAGCAACACGTCGATCGGTGCGTAGAGGTAGATCATCACGTCAGGCTGCAGGACCTGAGACTCCAAGGATTGATAGACCCGCTCATAGAGGGCTAACTCAGCGTCCTCAAGGGTCAACTGCGCAAAGATACGGTCCTTGAGCAGGTGATAATCCGCGAGGGTGTTCGGCGCGAAGAGGTCCGACTGGACGAGCTCCTGCTGCTGCTTGAAGCGGCTCATCAAGAAGAAGAGCTGCGTCTGAAACGCATACCGATCCCGATCTTCGTAGAAGAGCGCCAAGAATGGGTTCTCTTCTACGATCTCGAGGACCACACGACCGCCTAGGCGCTCAGCGAGCCGATGAGTGAGCGTGGTCTTGCCTGCACCAATCGGCCCCTCAACTGCGATGTAGAGAGCTCGTGTCATCGCCGGGGTCGCGCTCCATCGTGAGTGGTCAAAACGTCTTACCTAATCAAAGGAATCTTTGCAGCTGCTCTCTGAATTCCAATCGGTCTACCAAGTCGGTCAGATAGTCCATTCGCTCGCTATCCCACACCAACACTGGGCTTGCGTCGTAACGTTCAACCCAATCTTCGTAGAGGGAATTGAGGCGCTTCAGATACGTCGTCGGGATCTTTTGCTCGCTCGGTCGACCACGCACTTTGATGCGGCGGCGGATCGCAGGCACAGAACAGCGCAGGTAGATCAACAGATCGGGCGGCCTAAGCACCCGCTTCATGCTGTCGTACAGCTCCATGTACGTCTCATAGTCCCGCTTCGAGATCCGTCGGGACCTATGGAGGTTGGTCGCGAAGATCTCGGCGTCTTCGTAGATCGTGCGATCTTGGACGACGGTTCCCGGCCGCTCAGGCAGGCCCTGGTGCAGCTTGAACTTATGAGTCAGGAAGTAGAGCTGACTGTGAAACGCCCAGCGCTTCATGTCGGCATAGAAGTCATCCAGGTACGGGTTATCCATGAACGGCTCATAGACCGGATCAAAGCCATGCTCAGCTTGCAGAAATTCCACGAGCGAGCTCTTTCCGGCGCCGATATTACCGGCAACCGCGATGAACCTCTTCACATCGCCCTCCCATCCATCGACATTCGCTTATCACCAGAAGCAACACAAGGGCTTCCGGTCGCGACTGACAGCAGGCTATAGTCCCGCCATGAGCAACTCCCTATACAGAGCACTCCCCGGGGTCGACACCCTCCTGGCTGAAGACGCCTTAACCACACTTTCCGTAGGCCACGAGCTACGAGCGGAAGCCGCGAGGGAGGCAATACACGCCGCTCGCGCCGCGATCGCTCGGGGGGACGGTGCGCCGGACACACCAAAGATCGCCCGCGACGCTGCCGAGCGCGCCCTCGCCAAGGTCAGCCCCTCGCTGAGGCCAGTCCTAAACGCGACGGGGGTGATCGTGCACACCAACCTTGGGCGGGCTCCTCTAAGCCAAGCTGCCGTGGCCGTCGCGTCCGGGGCCTGTAACTTGGAGTACGACCTCAAGGCTGGCCGCCGTGGCTCACGCCGTGCACACGTCGAGGCGCGCCTCCGCGAGATGTCTGGCGCGGAGGCTGCGTTAGTCGTCAACAACAACGCAGCAGCGATGTTCCTGGCCTTGGCCGGGATCGCACATGGGGGAGAGGTCCCTATCAGCCGTGGCGAGCTCGTCGAGATCGGTGGCAGCTTCCGCGTCCCCGACATCATGTCTGCATCCGGCGCCACCCTGCGCGAAGTGGGTACCACCAATCGGACATACGCCCGGGATTATGCCGCTGCGATCTCGGAGGACACGAAGGCGATCCTGCGTGTCCACCAAAGCAACTTTAAGATCGAGGGGTTCTCGACGCGCCCAAGCTGCGAAGATCTGGCGCGGGTCGCGCGAGACCATGACGTCCCCTTGATCTCCGATCTCGGCAGCGGCACGTTCGCCCCATTGCCAACCGCATTGCAAGACCACTCGGACCCTCGACGCGAACTCGCTGAGGGGGCGGATCTTGTATGTTTTAGTGGCGATAAAGTGCTCGGCGGCCCTCAAGCAGGGATCATCCTAGGCCGTGCAGATCTCGTACAGCGCCTCTCGAAACACCCACTCGCCCGAGCACTCCGAGTCTGCAAGCTCACCCTCGCTGCACTTGATCACACCCTGATGGCTTACCGGGCAGATCGCCCTCACGAGGTCCCAGTGTGGGCCATGATGCATGCGTCCTTGGACGCGCTCAGAGAGCGCGCTCAGACCATGGCGGAGGCCGTTCAAGCCGGTGCTGCAGATCTCGACATCGTCGCCTGCAAAGATCCTATCGGTGGCGGGAGTCACCCCGGAGAGGTCCTTGATGGGCTCGCGCTTGCCATCCGCCCGCACCGTGGCTCGGCGACGGGATTGTGCACGCGCCTCAGAGACGGAGCGACGCCCCTGGTGGCTGTCATCGCGGACGACCGGGTGCTGTTCCATCTGCGCACCATCGCTCCCGAAGACGATCAAAGGGTAGGTAAACTGCTCCTCGACGCGCTCGCAGCCTAAACCGATGGAAATCGGCATAGAAAACATAGGTTGACACCCCCAGGGCCCCTCTGTACGTTACGCGCCGCCGTGAGCGCCGTGGACCGAAATGGCACACGAGGCGGCGAAACCACCCGCGCTTTAAGCGCTTGCGCAAGCACACGAATCACACGACACCGGCCCGAAGATGGGCCCTGTCACTACTGGAGACGAGATGTCCGTCAAGCTCCGACTCGCCCGTCATGGCACCAAGAAACGCCCCTACTACCGACTCGTCGCCGCCTCCTCGCGCATGCCGCGTGATGGCCGCTTCCTCGAGCACATCGGCAGTTACGATCCACTGCACGATCCGCCGGCAGTGACTCTGAACCGTCCACGCGTGCAGTACTGGCTTGATCAGGGCGCTCTCCCGAGCCCCACCGTGAAGAAGCTTCTCAACGCTTACATGAGCAGCGAGGACTCCGCGGTCGCCAAGCGCGCAACCTACGTCCCGGTGGACCTCCCCCCTGAGCCTGAGCCTAAGGCCGCACCTGCAGAGGAGGCCGCTGAGGCTGCACCTGCAGAGGAGGCCGCTGAGGCTG
>JBMYRH010000030.1:57981-65856 GCA_049602155.1 Myxococcota bacterium
GCACCTGCAGAGGAGGCCGCTGAGGCTGCACCTGCAGAGGAGGCCGCTGAGGCTGCACCTGCAGAGGAGGCCGCTGAGGCTGCACCTGCAGAGAAAGATGAGGCCGCCGATGCCAGCTGATGCCACCAACCTGTTGGAGCAGCTCGCGAAGGGCCTCGTCGCGGACCCTGATGCGGTCAACGTGAAGCAGTCCGAAGAGGACGGCTTGATCCGCTACGATCTTGAGGTGGCCTCCGATGACATCGGTAAGGTCATTGGTCGACAAGGACGCACAGCGAAAGCCCTGCGTGCCGTCGTCGGCGCCTCCCTGGCTCGCGACGGTCGTCGTGGTCAGGTCGAGATCGTCGACTAGCCGGGCCGCGCTCGACTTTGGCGCGCTACGTACTCATCGGTGCTATCGCCCGACCCCACGGGGTTAAGGGCGACGTTCAGGTTGTGCCTTTTCATACCGACTCGCCCTTGTGGCGGGTGGGCAAGGAACTGGCTGTATTGCCCAAGGCTATGGCCGATCGCTCCGTAGATACGGTCGAAGCGAGCGCCCCAAACACCCTCTGTATCAAGCGGATCAGCTCGGGACCGAAGGGGCGCTTGATCGTATGGTTCGACGGCATCCCAGACCGCTCGACCGCCGAGCGTCAAAAAGGTGCGTGGCTAGCTGTCGCTGCCGACGACCTGGGCGAGCTCGCACCCGACGAATTCTGGTACCACGAGATCGCCGGGTGGGATGTCCGCTCGACGACAGACGAGGCGCTTGGACGCGTCGTTCGAGTAATCGACGGCCCCACAGACCTTCTTGAAGTCCGCCCAATGCACGGAGGCGACACCTACTTCATCCCGATGGTCGGGGAATTCGTGGTCGACATCGATCGAGGCAACTCACGGGTCGTCGTAGACCCCATCGAGGGGCTAATCCCATGAGTGGCTCCCCCTTTCGCTTCGACGTCATCACCCTCTTCCCAGGGCTACTGGAGAGCTATCTCAGCGACAGTATCATTGGTCGCGCGATCCAAAATGGCCTGATCGACGTCCACACGACCAACCCACGCGACTTTACGACGGACCGTCACCGTACAGTCGACGACACGCCCTATGGCGGCGGCGCTGGGATGGTCATGATGGCCGAACCGGTGGGTCAAGCCATCGCCGCCGTTCGGGCGGAACGCACACCGAGCCGCGTCGTGATGCTCAGCCCCTCCGGCCGCCTCCTCACGCAAGACGTGGTCGAGGAATATGCATCCCTTGGGAGCGTCGCGTTACTCTGTGGTCGATATGAGGGGGTGGACGCTCGGATCGTCGACCATGCGGTAGATGAATGTCTCTCTATCGGCGACTACGTGCTCACAGGAGGTGAACTCGGTGCGCTGACCGTCATCGACGCAGTCAGTCGTCAACTCCCCGGCGTCCTAGGCAACGCTGATGGCCCATTGGACGAGTCATTCGCTAACGAGGCCCTCCTTGAACACCCTCAGTACACCCGACCGCGCACCTGGCAGGGCCACGATGTCCCCGAGGTCTTGCTGTCTGGTAACCACGGTGCGATCGCCAAGTGGCGTGCCGAACAACGTATCTTGAGGACGGCATCTCTGCGCCCCGATCTGATGGCACGTTGGGCTGGAGACGATCCCGCACGGCTGGCACGCCTCACAGGAGACGAGCCATGAGCGCCTCCATCCCAAACCGCATGGAGGTTCACGTCGCGTTGGTCCATCACCCCGTCCTGAATCGCCGGGGTGAGACGATCGCGACCGCCGTCACGAACCTCGACATCCACGATCTGGCGCGCTCTGGTCGTACGTTCGACGTCCACACGACGTGGCTCATCACCCCGCTCGAGCAACAGCGCTCTTTGGTCGATCGTATTGTCGGTCACTGGCAGCAAGGTGAGGGTCAGACTTACAACCCGATCCGTGCGAAGGCCTTCGAACGTGTAAAGGTCGCCGAGAGTATTGAAGCCCTCATTGAAACCTTGACCGAGACCTCGGGGGCGCGCCCCTTGGTGGTCGGGACAGGCGCCGCCGTCACTGAGAACGCGATCTCATATGACGCGTGCAGAGTACGAATCGCACAAGGCTCCGGAGATCTCGTGCTGCTCTTTGGGACGGGGTGGGGCCTCGTAAGCGAAGTGATGGCAAACTGCGATCTTCTGCTACCCGGAGTGAACGCCGTACCGGGTCGAGACGGATATAATCACCTCTCAGTTCGCGCTGCAGTGGCGATCATCCTTGACCGACTCCTAGGTGATCGGGTAGAGGACCCGCCCTGACTCGAACGTACGACTGGAGTTGAGCCATGAGCCGCGCCGCAATCATCGAAAGGATCGAGGGCATGCAAATGCGCCAAGACGTCCCGGACTTCAAAGCCGGAGACACACTTGGTGTCCACGTCCGCATCCGTGAGGGTGAAAAGGAGCGTGTGCAGGTCTTCGAGGGTATGTGCATCGCACGCCACAACGACGGCCTTCGCTCAAGCTTCACCGTCCGAAAGATCTCCTACGGCGTCGGTGTCGAGCGTGTCTTCGCGCTCCACAGCCCACGCCTTCAAGAGATCCAGGTCAAGGTCCGAGGTCGCGTACGCCGTAGTAAGCTGTACTACCTCCGCGGTCGCTCCGGTAAGGCTGCTCGTATTCGCGCACTCCGCGACGTCCGGCACTAGCCTCTAGGCTGCCTCTGCGTACGCTCCGGCGTACGCGTGCTGACTGACGTCTCGTAACCGTGTGTGGAGAGTTGCGTGGGTGATCTCTTTGACGCCCTCGATGTGAGTCCGTTTTGCGGTCAGATCGAGCAATGGGCAGATGAACGAGGCTATGCACAGCTGATCGGGCTCGACGAAGCAGGTCGAGGGCCGCTCGCAGGGCCGGTCGTGGCAGCTGCTGTTGCTTTGCCGTCGCCCTGCCCCATTGATGGGATCAATGACTCGAAGCAACTCTCAGAGCGCCGTCGAGAGGCACTCTACGATGTGATCTGTGAGGGCGCGCTCGCGTACGCCGTGTCCGTCGTTGATCGTGATGAGATCGACACCTTGAACATCCTGCACGCCTCGATGGCCGCGATGGCTCGTGCGCATGCCGCCGTGATTGCTGAACACCCAACGCTTGGCGAGGCCTTGGTCCTTGTAGACGGAAACCGACGCGCCCCCCTGCTCCACCCAGCAGAGCAACGACCCGTGGTCAAAGGCGATGCCCGCTCGCTCAACATCGCAGCAGCATCGATCTTAGCGAAGGTCACACGAGATCGACTCATGGTGGCGTATGACAAGCGCTGGCCGGTCTACGGGTTCGCGCAGCACAAAGGCTACCCCACCGCCGCACACCGGGCTGCGATCAAGGCTCACGGCCCGTGCGAGATTCATCGTCAGAGTTTCCGTCTGCTGAGTGAGTCGAAGTGAGGCGCCAGGCCCTTGGACGCGCCGGTGAGCGAAAAGCCTGGCGATTTTTGAAACGCAAAGGGCTCCGGCTCATCGCCCGAAACTGGCGCTGTGATCTCGGGGAGCTCGATCTGATCGCGCGAGACGGAGAGCGCGTTGTCTTTATCGAGGTCAGGACCACCGCCTCAAGCACCCCCTTCTCCGGGGCACCCGAGCACACGGTAGGACCCGACAAACAGCGCCGATTGAAGCGCCTCGGCAGGGCATGGCTCGCCAAGTCAACGTGGCGGCCTCAGGGCGTACGATTCGATATCGTCGCGCTGAGACGACACAGCTGGCTACGCTGGGACATCCGCTACTATCCGAACGCCTTCGACGCCCAATAGCTTAGGGCGCGACTTCGCCGCAAGCACCACGAGGCACGCAAATACCAGCAAACTCGGTCCCCTCTGCGCAGCACTCGCTCTCAGCGATGCATGGGATCCCGGTCCCGCAGGCCTCGCCGTCGGTCAACAGCTCGGTCTGATCGAAGGGCGACCACTCGGAGAGCTGATCACTCGAGACACAAAACCGAAGGGCGTTGTGTGCCATACATTTGTCATCGCCGGGGCACTCATCATCTGTGGCGCAAGCCCGGGTACACACCGACTCGGCGCCCTCCCAAGATGCACAGATCTGCTCAAGGCAGAATGGGTGCTCGGCGACAACGCACGTGTACGCGGTGCCATCAGTGCATTGCCCTTCCGTACAAGAAAGTCCCTCGGGACAATCAGCAGCGGTCGCGCACGCCTCACCCTCGCCAGACGTCTGCGAGCAGGCATCCAAGATAGAGTTCGACAGGGGACACGGCGCGTACAAACCATCGGAATGGCAGGCGGCCGCAGAGAAGGCTCCACTAAGCAACAGGAGCGCTGAGATGGTGGCTCGTAAAATCACGTAGCGGATTGTGGCGCTCCCGGGTATCGGGTGTCAATCGTCGACGTCCGCTCAATGGCCACCTTGACCACCTATTCGGGCGGGCGATATAACCTCTGGGCTTGTGTGGTCGGCAAAGACCACGGTCTCTTCCCTACCGCGTCCGGTAGACTGCCGCACCCTGCCCGCTTGGAACCGCTCATGACACAACTCGGCCGCGTCGCTCTTGCGTTGCTCTCGCCCGCACTCCTGATGGTCGCCTTCGTGTGCACGACGTCGACGCTCAGCTGGGCCCAAGAAGCCCCCAGTGACGCTGACGCCCCAGTAGACTTGGCGCCGGAAGAGGTGCCCGTCGAACTCGCCCCTGAGGAGATCCCCGCGGAGGAGACCAACTCGTTCGGGGTGGAAACATCACAGCTGACGGCCCTCTTGAATGAAGGCTTGGAATTGCTCGAGGACGATCGCTACCTCGACGCCAGCCTGCGATTTAACGACATCGTGAATAACGGGGACGACGTGCTACCCGTCGTCCAAGAAGGCCAGTTCGCGCTCGCTGTGTCGCTTTTTGAGCTGAATCTTCACCAGAGCGCCCTGCTGCAATTTGAGGCGATCGTGGATCTTGGACCGTCCCACTCCAAGTTCCGCGAGACGGTCCCCTACCTCCTGTATATCAGCCGACAGACCGTAGGAGACGAGAACATCCGCGCACGGATCGCGCAGTTCCCCCCTGAGTTTTACCCCGCAGAGTTCGCCGATGAGCTTCACTTCCTCGTCGGCCAGTACTTCTATGCCAGCGGCTCCTACGATGACGCATTAGCTCGCTTCCAACTCGTGTCTGAAAAGAACGGCGACTTCTTCGCACGCGCGCGCTACTTAGAGGGCGTGATCCACGTTCAAGCCTCCGGGCTCGCAGAGGATCCTGAAGCCGCTGACTCCTCACGCTTGGCCGAGGCCGCCAAGGCACTTAAGTCGGTGTTGCGATTTCGTCGTGACAGTGGCAGCTCCGAGACGATCGACAAAGTCGCGGCGATGGCGAACTTGGCGCTCGGGCGCCTCTTCTTCTCGACCCGGCAGTACCAAGTGGCTGTCCGCTACTACGATCGCGTCGCTGAGGACGATCCCAACTGGCTTCAGTCGATGTTCGAGGTAAGCTGGGTCTACTTCCAGCTGAAGAAATACGGACGGTCACTCGGTAACCTGCACACGTTGAACTCGCCGTTCTTCTCAGATCAGTACTTCCCTGAGAGTCGCGTGCTCCAAGCACTGATCCTCTTCTACAACTGCCGCTACGATGAGGCGAACGTCGTCATCAAGACCTTCGTTCAGGATTACTATCCGCTCATGACCGAGCTGCGAAACGAGGTGAACCGGATCGCGGATCCGAACGCCTTTTATGCCTGGCTCGCCCGCCTCTCCCGAGCCGAGCAGACAGACTTCTCGGCCCGCTTTAAACGTATCTTTAACGCTGCCCTCGCAGACCGGCGGCTGCGGAGAAAGTTCATCTTCGTGAAGGCTCTCAACGACGAACTTGAGACCCTTAAAGAGATCACGAACACCAACCCAGTCGCGGGCCCGTTCCTGGACGGCCTGCGCGGAGAGCTCAAAGCGTACCGCAGCTTGGTCGTGGGTGAGGCAGGTGGCCTTGCCCAGGCGCGACTGCTGCGCGTCCTCAAGGAGCTGAAGCAGCACCTCGCTGGGGCGCTCAAGATCAAGGGCGAGACACTGAAGGCCCAGCGTGGCGTCTTGGCCGAGACCGTTCGCGCCGAGCAGACCGCCGCATTATCGGCCCGTACCGAGTACACCGTCGACGCCGAGCACATCGAATGGCCGTTCTCTGGTGAATATTGGCGCGACGAACTTGGTTCGTACCTTTATGACATCTCGTCATCCTGCTCAGACCCCGCGCGTCGGGGACAATAGAGAGACGATGAACCGGCTGATTGACGAACCACGCCAGACTCAAGGCTAATTGATGAGAAGCGCCTCCACGCTGTCCCTGCTAATCATTCTCCTGCTCGGCACGAGCGGGCTCGCCTATGCGCAAAGCAGCGGCAAGCCCGGCTTCAGTCGACTGAAGCAGGCGAAGAGCAAGCAGATCTCGGACGCCACCGAGCAGTCCATCCTCGCCAACATCGAAAACCAGAAGATGATCATCGATCTCGAGGACGCCTCAAGCCCCGAGTACCCTGAGATGATCATCGCGTTGGCCGACTTCTACTGGGACCTCTCCGAGACCTATTTCCGTAGAGCAGAGGGCGACAAGCTCGCTGAAGACCTCTACCAGGCTGAGGAGAGAAAAGACGCGGAGAAGATCAAGGCACTCAAGAGCACAAAGCTCGGCTTTGTGATGAAGCAGCGCGAGTATCAAGAGAAGACGGTCGCTCAGTACCGAGATGTGATCCGCCGCTTCCCAGGGGCCAGAAAGCTTCCTGAGATCCGCTACTACCTCGGCTACCACCTGTACGCGATGGGCCGGCTGGATGAGGGTAAGGACATCTACTACGACCTCGTCCTTAAGCACCCTGACAGCCCGTATGTCCCTGACTCCCTCGTGAACATCGGCGAGTACTACTTCGAGCTCAACGACTATGCTTCTGCGCTGAAGCTCTACGCTCAGGTTGAGAAGTACCCAGACGCCCCGGTCCTCGCGTACTCCACGTACAAGCAATCGTGGAGCTACTACAACATGGGCGACTACAACGCCTGCCTCAAGAAGATGGTGGACGTCATCCGAATCGCGGATGCGCAGCATCGTGCCGGAGTGCTCGGCGCCCTCGACCTGAAAGGTGAGGCACAGGGCGAGCTCATCTTCCCTTACTCCAAGGTCGGCAAGCCTCAGGCTGCAGTCGGCTTCTTTAAGAAGTACGCGCCGACGACCTACCTCAAGGTCTCCACCAAGCTGGCCGAGCTCTACGCAGAGCAGACCGAGTACCAGAAGTCCTCCAAGCTACTCCGCACGCTGATCAAAGAGGCTCGCTCGGTCAAAATCGAAGGCAAGGCGCAGGCCTACCTCGCGCTGAAATTCCAGCGCCTGATCGTGGATAACGCCCGACGCAGCGTGGACAAGGCCGCGACCTACGCCGAAGTTCAGTCCCTCATTCGTCAGTTTGAGGAGCTCTCGGTCAACGCGCCGAGGAAGTTCATGAGCAAAGAGGAGGTCGAGGTCGAGCGCCTCGTCTTGGCGATCGCGACCGCGTACCACAACGAATTTAAAACCACGAAGGAGGAGAAGACCCTCGAGCTCACTCAGCTCCTCTACGACGAGTACCTCAGGCTCTTCCGCGACAAGCCGAACGCCTATGACATCAGCTACAACAACGCGCTCCTGATGTTGATGACCGGCCGCTATGAGGCCGCCGCAGAGGAATTCGAACGGGTGATCGCGATGCGGCCCGACGGTAAACACTCCGATGACGCCGGCGAGCGTACCGTTGTCGCGTACCTGAAGACCCTCAAGGTCCAAAATCAGGCGGTCAAAAGTGAGGCTCAAGACGACCTGAAGAAACGCCAGTTGGAGCCCAGCGAACGAAAATTCGTCGCCGCTGTAGACCGCTGGATGGGCATCGTCGAGCGCAAGGGAGCGAATCCGGAGACGGC
>JBMYRH010000031.1:0-43416 GCA_049602155.1 Myxococcota bacterium
CGTAGCCATCCGAGGCGGCTGTCACCGCATCTTGAATCGTGACGAAGGGGTTCGCCTGTGAACCGTCCGCTCCCATCATCGAGGCCCATGGATCGACCCAGAGTTCCCCTGCCACCGTCACACCGTCTTCACAGCCATTGTCGGTGACTCCGTCTTGATCGGCCTGACCAGCCTCACACTGATTGATGTAACAAGTGCTCTCGACACATGACCACTCGCTCACTGTCTCGTGTGCACAGGCCTGATCACACCCACCGCAGTGATCCGGATCGCTCGCGAGGAAAAAGCCCTCATCGACCTCACCATCACAGTCTTCATCACCGCCACCACACGCCTCTTCACCCTGAGAGGTGCACGCATATTCACATCCGTTGGCGACCACCCCATCAAGGTCCCAGAGCCCCTCTGGGCATGGGCTCTCGGTACAGCTGCTGTCGACACAAGCGCCGATATGGGAAGGCTGGCTTGAGCTGCAAGGCATGTCGCATCCACCGCAGTGCTCAGCGTGGCTCGTCACGTCCACGCACAAGGTCCCGCACTCTGTCTCTGAGCAGCTCGGCTGACAGCTCCCGTTGACACACCAAGGGATCGCACCGGGACATGCAATTTCACAACTACCGCAGCGGTTCGGGTCCTCTGAGACCATGGCTTCACAACCATTACTCAGGTCCCCATCACAGTCGGCATACCCATCATCGCAGGCGAACTCACAGCCAGACTCACCACAGCTCGACGAACCAAACGGAACGACAGCACCACAGGACAGGCCCTCAGCCGACGACCACTCGTTGGTCGACTCTGCTGGAAGACACCTGAGGCAGCTGTCCGACGGTGACTCGGCGAGCGCCGACACACACTGACCATCGATGACGCACCCCTCGATCAAGACGTTGGTGCAGCCACCTGCCAGCACGTCACAGCTGTCGCTTGTGCAACCAAGTGAGTCATCACAATCGGCGTCATTGGCTACGTTCGCACAGATCCCATCTGCGGCGCTGCAGCTGTCGACCGTGCAGTCATTCTCATCGTCACAGTCCACATTGGAGGTGTTGTCGCAGCCCTCGGTGACGCACAAGTCATCCGTACAGGCGTCGACGTCGTCACACAGATCATGGTCGAGGATAAAGCTACATCCGACCCCAGAATTCCCCCAGCAGTTGGGAAGGCGGCACGCCACATCGTCATCAGGGCATAGCGAACTGTCTGCCTCGTTCACACACCCTACATTGGGATCACAAGTGTCGACGGTACACTCGTACTCATCTGTGCAATCTGTCTCGGTCGCTAAGACACAGACGCCGCTTTGGCATGTCGACGTCTCGCTGCAGAGATCACTGTCGTCACACAAGGCCCCGTCCATGACCGACGTAGGCTGGGTCTGGGAGACCTCGGGGTGGCACGCCAGGCATTCAGTGAGGAGGCTCGGCTGGCCCGCTGGCGCGCACTCGATCTCATCATAGAAGCAGTACCCCTCAATGATGGTGACCTCGCAATCGCCCGTCTCCGGATCGCACGCGTCGGTCGTGCAATCAAACCCGTCATCGCATTGCGTGGTCATACCGCCAGTACACACCCCTGCCGTGCAGATCGAGGTGGCAGTGCAAGCATTCCCGTCGTCACAGTTTGCCCCGGCTTTCGCCTCAATCGGCTGCTGGAAACATCCCGTCTCCGGGGAACACACACCCTCGGAGCATTCGGTGCCTATGCAGGCATCATGCTGAGGATCGAAGGTGCACCCAGTATCGGGTTCGCAGCTGTCTTCGGTGCAGAGGAGCCCATCGTCGCAGTTCACCTCTGCGCCATCGCTGCACACCCCCTCTGAGCAAGTCTCACCCGTGAGGCACAGGTTGCCGCTCATGCACTCGCTCCCGTTGGCGATGCTCGACCAGTCGTCTTGGCTTACGCTGGGGTCACAGACCTGACAGGGGTTCGTGGGGTTCGGAGCGCCACCCTCTATGCAGGCGTCATCGATGACACAAAAGCCCTCGTGGACCACCACCCCGCACTCATCGATCCCGCCCCCGCAGCTGGCAGACTGACAAGAAAGAACGGGGAGGTCACAGGACCAGGACGCGCTAGGGAGACACTCACCGACGATGCATCCCCCCTCAAGCGAGGCACAGCATTTCGTGTCGGGATCGCCACAAAAGATGTCCTCCACGTCAACCGTACAGGCCTGTCCGGTAACGGCCTCTTCGTCATTCACGCACCCGGCACTCTCATCGCAGCTGTCCAGGGTGCAGGGGTTGCCATCGTCGCAGTCGACCACCTGGGTCCCGACACACTGCCCCCCAAGGCACGTCTCGTTTTGCAGGCATGGCGAGCCCTCACAGCTTTCACCATCCTCGGCGAGCGCCCAGGAGGCACCCTCAGTAGCTTCAGAGCACACTTGGCAAGGGTGGCTCGCGTGACCCTCCCCTACCGAGACACACAGCGCCTCTCCTGACACCTTGCAGTAGCTCTCGAAGCCCTCGTCGACCTGCCCGTCGCAATTGTTGTCGAGGCCATCGCAGAACTCCAGCTCATCGTTGCCCAGCAAGGTGTGCACACACCCACCGGTCGAGGCCACGCAAGCATCCTCCGTGCACGGATCACCGTCGTCACAGTCCACGGTCTCCTCGATAAGGCACACGCCGAGGTAGCATGACGCGACGACGCAAAGACCGCCCACGTCCTCGCAAGCGAGGCCGTCAGGCGCCTCCGCGGGTTCGCTTGTCCAGACGTCGGGGAAGCACCCCATGCATGGGTTGTCCGCTTCAAAGACGCCCTCTTGAACGCATCGCTCATCCGCCGTGTAGAAGCACCACCCTTCCTTCACCGTGAGCTCACACTCCCCGGTCTCGGGGTTGCACGCGCTGGTCTGGCACTCTGCAGCGTCGCCGTCGCAGACCACGCCGGTGCAGAGATCTCCCCCCTCACCGTCGGGCAGCGTACTCTCGCCGTCCTCTTCCTCTTCGACGACATCCGGAGCCACAACGGCGTCGTCGAGAGCGCTGGACGTGTCGTCATCACCAACGCTGTCCGAGGCCACGACGGCATCCGTGGACCCGCCCGTGCTCGCGTCGGCCTCAGTCACCGCGGGGGCGTCCGGTGCATAATTATCCAGCCAATCTGGCGCCTCGACGGCGTCGCGACAGCCTGGAGAGATCACCGCCATCAGCATCACGCAGAGTGTCCATCGCGTCATCATTTCAAAACCTCCAGGAGGCATGTGCATGCACGCCCTTAGTCGTCGGGATAAGCCCGAAAGCGGCCTCTGTCTCTTGAACGCCATCGCCGTCGAGGAGCCACCAGAGCACCCCGCCTATGGCCGCCGCACCCGCGACACCGAACATCGCCCAAGCGACCGCATCGTAAGTCGCCAAGTTGTCCTGGGCCCGGTTGAAGTCCTTGTGATCGTTCACACCATCGGTAGTGCCGGGATCTTCCTTCGCGGCGATCTCCGCGAGCGTGGCGGCTTCACCCTCCGCGAGGCCAAGCATCACCCCACCGACGATGGCCGCCGCGCCCGCGCCTCCCAAGAGCACCCAAGGGCCAACAGAGCCAGCGGTCGCCTCGGGCTCCCCGACGAGGGTCACTGCGGGGGATGGGGCTGGAGTCGGCATCGCCGCCCCGAGCGACGTCAGGGTCGGCGAGTAACTGTCGAGGCCGCCGGCCCGGGTCATCATGGTGCGCGTCGTGGACTCAAACCCCTGCAACACGAGCCCAATCGTATGTTCGCCGGGAGCGAGCCAGAGTCGCGTGGGGGTCACTGCGTCTCCGTCGATCCCTGCGCGCGCTCCGTCGACGCTGACCGCGGCGCCGGGAGGCGTCGAGGTGATCATCACGACCGCGTGGGATTTGGAGAGCTCTTGTTCGAGCAGCGTGAGCTGCTTTCGTACAACCTCACGGCGTGTACGCCACTTCTCCGTCATGAGCTCACCGTGAGCCTCGGTCACCTCGAGAAACCGACGAAACATCTGCGCCGAATTCGAGGGTTGCTCAAGCTCTTGGTAGGTCAGCGCGACGGCTAGGAGCATCTGCCAAGTGCTCCCCAGAGAGAGATCAGCTTGAGTCAGCGCTGTTTTGAAATGGCCAAGCGCATCCGCAGGCTTCCCCGCGTCCAGTGCAGCCTTACCAAGCTCGTAGTGCTCGGCGACTGCTGGCGCTTCCGCGTAAGCCGGAGGCGGCGACCACACTACGACGCAGCAGACCAAAGCCAAAAATATCAAAAACATTCGCTGCATGAGAGAGCCTCTTTGGAGCGCCATTCATCAGGTGGACCGAACGAGGCTAAACGGCCCTTTGGAGAGGAGCAAGCCAGGAGTGGCTCCAATTGTGACAGAGCCCCCCGTGAGGACCATTGAAAGGGCGAGACATGAAGCCCCCTGACGCGGCCACGCCCCCCCACCTCCGCGCGCCGAGACCCTGCGGCGCGCGTCAATCTCCTTCCAAACAAAAAGGGGGCCCTCATCTGCACGCTCATCCGAACTCTCAAGAGCGGACATGGCGGAGGGTATCCGGCGCTAAGGCACCGACTGCGCACCTTCGACCTCCCGAAGCGACGCGCACCGCTCAGGCCCCGGGGCAGTGGACTGCGTGAGGGAGCACAATGTTCACGACTGGGTCGCTGTGATTAGTTCCGCTGAGACTCGCGCCAAACGGTCGACACGAGGCCCAAGTGTCGGTGCAGGCTGAACTAGGGCGGCGCTTTCGGTACACTGCCGCGACCCGCATCACCTTCAAGGAGCGGACCACATGACCACGTTGCATACCTCTCGCCTCTCGCGCTCACTTGTCACGTGGTTGAGCCTCGCCCTGCTCGGCGCCTGCCAAGCGAGCGAAGCGCCCGCAAACGACAGCCAAGGCGGCGATGCAAGCGCGCTCGTCGATGGGGGTACGACCTCCGTGGACGCCCAAGACGCCACGGCGACCTCTGAAGACGTGGATGAGGGTGTCGATGGTCAGGCCAACACTGCGCAGGGGGCACCGGAGGCCGGTCCGTCCGAGGACACCGTGACCATCGACGACTCCGAGGACGAGGCTGCCCCGGATATCTCCACACCAAGTGACGTGACCCAAGTCACTGACTGGTGCGAGGCCGGCCTTGGCGGAGCCCCGGGTACCCGGCCCTTCGCCCAAGATTTGGCCCGAGCCCACGTCGCGCAGCGCCTCTTTGGTCCCAGCGCAGACTGGATCGGCGCCGACGCCACGTTGGTCGACCTGCTCCAGGGGGATGCCCCCCTCGACGACGCACTCTTGGCCAGCTACGCCGATGCCTCCCTGGAGCTCTGCCGACGCGATGCAGAGGAGGCCAGCGACGCTGAAGCGACGCTCAGCAAACATGGCACCGCAGTCCTGATCGTCCCTGGGACGGGCTCGGTGACCCTCCCGCAGAGCGCTGAGGTCGTCATCGTGGACCTCCGACACGGTGCGAGCGAAGACGCCGTGCGCGCGGCCCTCGGCCTCGCTGTCTCTGGGCCGGTCACGCTGGCTACCCGAGCGGTGCGTAAGTTCCACGGCTTCCCTGCGCAGAACGATGGTTGGACCCATTACGAGGTCTTCGATGCATCCCTGCCTGTCACCTTAGATGGGACCGGGGGCAAAGATCGCCCACTGGTCGTGTGGACTCCCAGCGCCCTGAGTCCAGAGGTCGCCACGCTCGTCGGGGCGCTGCGGATGCTCGGTCGTGCCTCGGTGGTCGGTCACCATGTGCACGCAGCCGTCGCGGAGTCGAGCTGGAGTGGTATTGGCGACGCCGGCCTGCTGTGGCGCGCGTCAACGCTCAAAAGCGGAGGCACCCGGTGGCCGGATGTCATCCCCGCTGACCTTGAGACTCAAGACCTCGAGGAGGTCTTGGCTTCTGTGGAGAGCTTGATGAACCCAGAGGAAGTCGCTTCAGACGCAACGCGCCCGGAGTTGGCGCCCTATGACCGAGGCGCTGGAATGCACAGCGAGACCCTGGACCGCGCCACGATGCGCGCAGCCCTCTTGGTCGCCTACGGGACCCTGGACCTCTTCTATGGCTACTTCGATCTGGTGGGGCGCGACTTGGATGACGCGCTCCTTGACGCCCTCGTTGAGGTCGACAGTGCAGAGGACGGCGACAGAAAGGCCATGAAGCACACGATGGGCCGCTTCATGCACGATCTCTACGATGGTCATGGCTTCTATTGGGATGACGGGAGCGTCGACTGGCCAGACGGCTGGATGGCCCTTCAGATTCAGCAGATCGAGGGGCTACCCGTCGTGCGTAGCTCGCTGAGCCCAGGGATCGAAGCTGGGGACACCATCCTTTCGGTGGATGGCGTCGACATCATCGATTGGTACGAGGAGACCATGACGCGCTACTCGGCGTCCTCTGATGGCTACCGCTTTGTCCTCGCGACCGATGAGCTGACCGAGGTCTATGGAGCCCCCCAATGGACCCTTCAAGACCCGACTGGGGCAGAGCGCACGGTGACCGCGATGACCTCAGAGTGGTCCGATGTAGAGGCGGTCGCCTGGGGCGGCACGATGCGTGAGAGCGGGTGGCTCACGGACTTGGGCGCGCCGGATATTTACTTCGTGAACATGGCCTCAGCGGTCACCCCTGATGTGTCCGGGGTCGTCGCTGAGTTGGCGAGCGCTGGTGACATGGCCGGGGTGGTGTTGGACATGCGTGACTACCCTCACCTCGACATCTACGAGTTCGCGCGGACCTTTAATCCGGCTCACTTCAGCGCGCCGCTCTTCGGCTTCCCGACGTGGTACGGGCCCTGGGAATACGCCGTCGAATTCGAGGCCTGGGAGTTCGATCCGGCCCCCCACGTCGTCGATGCCCCCGTCGTCTTGATGGTGAGCAACAAGTCGGTCAGCGCCGCCGAGTGCTTCTCTCAGATGGTGATGGACCTCGACAACGTCACGGTCGTCGGCCAGCAGAGCGCGTCGACTAACGGCACGATCACCACGTTCTGGGTGCCGGGTCGCTTCGAGCTCACGTTCACGGGGATGCAGCTGACGAACCCAGACGGCTCTGATTTCCATACGATAGGTGTCGTCCCGGAGGTCGAGGTGATCCCAACCCCCGAGGAGTTCGCAGCAGGCGAGGATCCCGAGTTGAACGCAGCCTTAGAGGTCCTGGGCGGCGTGGACTGAGGGCCTCAGAGCCCGAAGAGGACGTCTGCGTAGGGCAATATGTGGAGCTGCTCTCCGGCGGGATAGCGCGCGTGGCTGAGGCGATACCCTGCGGCGATGCCGACATGCTCGGAGATGTGCCACGTCAATGACAGCCCGTGCTCCAGTGCATAGCCGCCATCCGTGGCGGGGATCCACCACGCATCGATGTCCGCAGTGTACCCCAGCTGCCCCCACAGCGAGCCCTCGAAGCCCAGCCCACCGTGGAGTACAATGGGGGCGCTCAGGACCCCGAAGCGCGCGTACATGTAGGGGAAGTCGACGACCGGCATATCCCCGCCGCCGCGAGGGGCGACGCTTAAGCCGGCCTCCACGGTCACCCAATGCGAGGGCGCGAGCGCCATCGTCACCAGCGCATCCGAGTCGATGATGAGCCCCTCTGGGACCTCTGTGTTGACCGGTAAGAGCCCTAACGCCCCCTTCTTGGAGAGGAGGTTGAGCAGCAGAGATGGGTACATCAGCCCATGCCGCGTCGCGATGTAGAGACCACCCTGAGCATACCAAGAGACCTTCGCATCCAAGTGGGGCATGAGCGTGGTCAGGATGGGATGCGTCGAGAGCTCGACGTCCTCCGTGACCCCCCAATGCAGTGGATGAAAAATGCCGAACTCCCAGCGGCCTCCCTGGGCGGTCATCGCGGTGCCCGTGGTCCACACGGGCGCGTCGAACGACGCGGGAGCGCTGTCCTGCACCTCGTCATCAGCGAGGCTCGTGCCCGCCGAGAGGCACATGGTCATCAGGACGACGATCGATTGCATCACCTTCATGGGAGCTCCATCTCGGCGACGACCGGGGCATGATCAGACAGAGGCATGGTCTCGTAGCCGCCCTGACTGACGCTCTGAAGGGTGCGACCAGAGCCAGAGACCCATGTGCCGTTGGTGAAGAGGTAGTCGAGCTTCCGATTCCAGAAGCCTCCCCCGTCCACGGTGTGCGTGTAGTGGGCGCTGTTGTCCCCACCGTAGGCCTCTAATGAGATCGCTGGGGCAAAGTCATCGTAGAGGTAATAGAGCCAATCCAGCTGCTCAGCGTAATCATCAGCGACAAACTCCTCGTCTTCACAGATGGAGTCAGGGAAGTCACCGGTGTCCGTCGAGCCTGGCGGGATCGTGTTCAAGTCGCCACCGCCGATGACGCGGTCCCCACCCTCCGTCAATCGGATCATCTCTTCATAGAAGAGGTCTATCTGTGCCTGTTTTGTGCCGTCTTTACCGTATGCGTCGGTGTGGATGTTGACGATCCAGAGCTGTGTCCCTCCTGGCAGGGTGAGCCGACTGCGCAGGAAATTGCGTCGCAGGTAGAAGTAACGAGTCAGCCCATCTTGATCGGTGCGGAGCGGCAGAGCGACACGCTCAGCGGCGTCCAGAGGCCACCGAGACAAGGTCGCGCTGCCGCTGTCGATGGCACCGAGCCCATCGCTGGGTACGTAGTCGGCGCGCCACTGTGAGCCATATGCAGCGTAGTTGAGCGCCGTGCTGTCTAAGAGCAACTGGAGCTGGTCCAGGAAGTCACCGCGGCGGGAGTTAATGTCGATCTCTTGCACGAGCAACACGTCTGGGTCGACGTCCCTGACGACCGCCGCGATCGCCGCGATGTTCCCCTCGACCTCTTCGCTGCTCATCAGGACACGATCACCGAAGCAGTCGAAGAAAAAGTCGATGCGCCCCCCACCAAACTTCACGTTCCAGGTCATCACCTTGAGCGATGAAGGTGCCTGACTCGGGACCTCAAGAGGTTGCGCTTCATACATCAGCGCCGGCTCCACATCGTCAAACCCAGTGTGGAAGGGATCGCACCCGACCACCCCGAGGGCGATACAGAACACCACCAACGCCCGATACTCCGCGTCCATACACGCTCCCGACGCCAGAGCGCCCAAATCCTTGAAGAGTACCCCCAGTGTACACCTCTAGGGTGTCACGTCGAACGCGCGGAGGCCCCGTGTGTGAACTCTCGCTGCATCGACCCACCGCATGCGCGTCAAAGAGGGCGCCGCTGCCCGCGGCCCAGATGGGGCTGGCGAAGGATCCCCGAGGTCGCCTCGGCGGCGGCCCCCTCAAGAACAAGAAAGAGAACACGTGTGGCTGGAAAAAGACGGGCGCAGGCGGTGCCATAAAACCGGCCGACCGGGCGTTAAGGTCCAAGGTTCGGGCCGACCGCCCGACCCCGTGATAGGTTCCGCAGCATCACTCACACCGAAGAGAGTCGCCCCATGTGGACACGCCCAGTCATGCTCACCGCCGGCCTG
Organism: Myxococcota bacterium; assembly: GCA_049602155.1. Lineage (GTDB taxonomy): Bacteria > Myxococcota_A > UBA9042 > PHBI01 > JBMYRH01 > JBMYRH01. The sequence continues at coordinate 9,404 of JBMYRH010000031.1, forward strand.
CTCATCGCCGGCCTGCTCATCGCCGGCCCAACCGCAGCGCAGGCGCCGGTAGCCTTCCAAGCTGTCGACTGTCTCAATGACTCCATCAACGGGATGAGCTGCATCCCTGGTGGCCCGTTCACCCGAGGGACTGAGAGCTACCGGCTCTGCAAGCAGGGCGAGGTTGCCCGTATCCCGAAGAAGAAGCCGAACCATCGCCCCGTCGGTCAGGTCACGCTGCAGACCTTCTACATGGACATCACCGAGGTGACCTACGGCGCGTACCAAGCGTGCGTCAAAGCCGGTAAGTGCAAGCGCTCGAAGCCCTTGTACAACGACTATGACCGAGAGAATCAGCCCATGGTGGGGATGAGCTGGTACGACGCGAACCAGTACTGCAATGCCGTCGGTAAGCAGCTCCCTACCGAAGCACAGTGGGAGAAAGCCGCTCGCGGGGCCGATGGGGATTTATACCCATGGGGCAACGATGAGCCGACCTGTGAACGTGCTGTGCTGATGGACGCATCGGGGCGCAGCTGCGGCGTGCAGAAGAAGGCACCGAGCGGCTACAAAGGGCGAACCTTGGAGGTCAAGAGTCGCCCGGCTGGGCGCTACGGGCTGTACGACATGATCGGCAACGCCGAGGAGTGGACCGCCGACTGGTACACCAAAGACTGGGATCGATGCGGCGATGACTGTGCAGGGGTGGACCCCAAGGGCCCATGCGGCGATCAACCTCCTGAGAAACGATGCGGACGCAACCAAAAGAAAGTCGTGCGTGGCGGGTCTTGGTATTGGCCGAAAGAGTGCGCGACGTCTTGGAACCGGCGCCCTCACTTCGCCAAGAACAAGCCCTACCACCACTTTGGGTTCCGCTGCGCCGCGACCGTCGAGCAGGCCCAACAACTCGGCGCTGAGTGAGCCGGGGGTGCTATCGGGCGCTCTTGGCGCTCGGGTGTCTCCTCAGCCTCGGCGTGGGCTCCCCCGCCGAAGCGGCCGAGCCTGGCGCCTTTGTGGCGGCGATCCAGGCCATCGAACCCGACCCGGCGGAGACCCTCTTCGAGACCCACTATATCACCTCGAATGAGCGGCATCATGCAGCGAGCCTCGCCTATGCCCATGAGACCGGGGGGGTCTTCATTGGGATCGGGACCGATCAGAACTTCCTCCTCATCCCGCGCGTTCGCCCCACGCACCTGGTGATGGTCGACTTCGACCAGTGGGCTGTAGACACCCACGCCATCTACCAGCACCTCTTTAAGACGAAGGAGACGCCGAGGGAATTCGTAAACTTCTTCAGCCCCAAGCAGGTTCATGCAAAGCGCCGCGAGCTCAGGGAAAGCGGGCTCACGCCCGCGCACGGTGCACGGTTGGAGCGCGTCTACGCCCGCTACCATGAAGAGATCTTCAAGCGCCTGCGTGAGGTGAGGCGGCACCTGAACCGTGATGGGACCGCCGGCTACCTCAACGACCAGGTCACCTATGACTACCTCCGAAGCTTCGCTATCACAGGTCGCTACGCTGCCCTACGAGGTGACCTGACAGGTGACAGCTCACTGACCTCACTCGCGACCACCCTCAAGGCACTGCGCCTGCAGGTCGGGGCCATCTCCCTCTCCAACGCCGAGCAGTATTTTAAGTACACCCGCAGCTTCAAGCGAAACATGCGTGCCTTTGAACTCTCCCCCAACGCCCTGATCTTTCGGACGTTTCGAGTTCAGGGGCGGCACTACGAATATTACCTCCAGTCGTTCACGGCGTTCCTCGAGGCCCTGCAGGAGGGAGGGCCGACGCACATCGCGCGGCTCGTCACGCGACGCATCCCTACAGATCACTCACGCATCTTTACGTTGCCGGGGCGAGTCACGTGCCTCACTGGGCTCTGTGCGCTCCAGACGCCCTGTGGAGAGCTGACCTATGCAGGCTGCTGCGATGGCGTCACGTTGCGTTGGTGCCACCTGGGGACCCTTCACTCACTGGAGTGCGCGCCTGATGGACAGCTCGGTTGCGGCTGGTCAGATGTTCAAGCCGCATACACATGCAATGCAGCTGATCAGGCGCCCGCTGGCCTCGCCGCCGGCTGCCCTTGAGTGGCGGTGTCGCCCTTGCATAGGCGCGCCGTGAACGCTATGCGGTGACGGTAGGAGGACGACGCATGAAGAAGCAATTCGCGCCCGGTGACGAGATCTTCAAAGAGGGTGATCCTGCAGAGGCCGCCTATGTCATCGCCTCCGGCGAGGTTGAGATCGTCAAGGAGCTCGAAGGGGCCGAGGTCATCTTAGCGCGGCTAGGGTCCGGGGAGATCTTCGGGGAGATGGGCTTGGTCGATGATAAACCGCGCTCAGCCAGCGCGAGAGCCGTGGGCGAGGTCTCCCTCGAATGCATGAGCCACGAGCACTTCATGTACGTCCTCGTACACCGCCCCAAAGAGGCTATCAGCTACCTTAAGGTCCTCTTTGAGCGGCTGCGCACAGTGAACGCGATGCTCTCTGTGAGCGATCTCCCCGCCCCACCCGTGGAGACAGATAAGCCGGTGCTGATTCGGCTGCTGCCAGACTCCCCTGAGGCCAACCGTTTCCTCCCTGAAGAGGGACTCGACATCGACCGGCTGCCATTCCGCTTCGGTAGGGCCCATTCGGATCCGATGGCCACAAACGACTTCGTGGTGGTGGACCAAGAGCCCTTCAGCGTCTCTCGCTACCACTTCATGATCACGCGCGATGGCTCGGAGTTCATCGTGCGCGACCGTGGGAGCTACCTGGGGACCGTCGTCAACGGAGAGGGCATCGGCGGGAAACGAGCGAAGGGGCAAGCCCCCTTGAACCCTGGTGACAACACCTTAGCCGCCGGGAAAGGCAAGTCCCCCTTCCGGTTCAAGGTCGTCGTCCTCTAGGTCTCAGGTGCCGTCATGAGGCGGGCTCAAAGGGCCCCTCCTAGGCATCAGTGCAGACGACACTGAGCTAGACAGCGATGTCCCAAATGGCGGCGTAGTGGCATGTCGCGGCGATGAGCACGAGGAGATGGAAGATCTCGTGGTACCCAAACACGGCAGGCGCGGGGTTCGGCGTCCGCTTCGCGTAGACGACCGCACCCACGCTGTAGGCCAAGCCTCCCCCAAGCAGCAGCCAAAACGGGTACGAGCCGAGGTGCGTGTAGAGCGCAGGGAGGATGACTGCCCCACCCCACCCCATCACCACATACGGGGCGGTGCGCACGTAACGCGGCAAGCCTGCGAAGAAGAGCGCCAAGGTGATCCCCACGAGCGCGGCTATCCACACGGCAGGCATCATGACGGGGGAGACCTTGTCACCGAGCTCCATCAGGATGGGCGTGTACGTCCCGGCGACGAACACGTAGATCATCGAGTGATCGACGCGGCGCAGGCGGGCGCGAGCTTCAGGTTTCCACATCGGCGTGTGATAGAGCGCGCTGATCGCCAAGAGCAAGATCAAGCAGACGCCATAGATGCCAAGCCCTAGGGTCTGTGTCTCCTCAGAGGCGTTCAAGTAGAGGAATGGCGAGGCGACCAAGGCCACGAGCGCGCCAATCAAATGGGAAACACCGCGGAGTTTGGGCTTCGGTGGTTTGGCTGCAGGGGGCGTAGCGACATCCAAAGGTGCTCTCCACGGGTGCGAGCGAGGCTGGAGGATAGAGACGCGCGGGTCGCGGGGCAAGCCGCAGATGCCTGGTGTCTGCAGCCCCCTCAGCGACGCCAGCTTCAGTGCAGACGACGCACGGCGCCAACCGGCAGCGAGGCCTCTGCCGACTCTCTGTGACCTGGCCGTTCCCCTGAGGTCGATCCCGGCATGGCAATACTGGCGATTCATCTGTCCCCCGATTACCCTTTCGTCATGTCGCGTTCGCTCGCCCTCGCCCTCGTCTGCCTCCTCGCTGCAAGCGGGACTGCAAAGGCAGACCTCAGGGACACAGCGCCCCCTATGCCTCCCAGGGCAATCGAAGAGGCTGACGCGGACGGCGAGGCCCCCCGAGAGCGCGCTGCGCTGGAAACCAGCGCCCTGACCGACGTGGCGACACCGGTGTCCGCCCCGATGCTCTATCACCCCTCGGGGCCCGGGGAAGGTCGATGGGTCCTCGGGCTCGGGGCGACGACTGACGTCTTAGCGACCGCCTTGGTCGAGTCGGAGGTGCGGGTGCTCCCCCGTGTGCACACGGCGTTTCGGTATGGGTTGCCCGCTGGATTCACCCTCGACACCTCCCTCGACAGCATCGTCATGACGAACGAACTGCGCCTCGGTATCCGGTGGGCCATCGATCTGGGGCCAATCACGTTAGGGCTCAGCGACCACATCGGGCTGGTGTTTGGGCATGTGATCTTCCCTGGCTTCGACACGACCACCCTCGGCATGTCGCATTACCCCGGCGCCAGCCTAGGCTTCCGTCTCGGCCCGCATGCCGTCTCGCTTGGTTTCAAAACCCTCCTCGCCCACATGCACTTCGTGCGCTTTGGCGACTCGAGCGTGGGTCAGCGCCGCACCATCTTCCATGGCGTGTCTTTCGAGTTGATGTTTGAGAGCCAACTCGGTGATGGCCGGCTCTTTTACGGTGCGACGGTCTTCCGCGCGTCCCCCGACTATCAACTCTGGTTGGTCTTCAGCGACAGCGACTTAAAGCTGGAGTTTGTCCGATTCAAGGTGGGCTATGCATTTTAAGCACCTACTTTTGGGCCTCGCCCTCATGATCGGCTGCGCGCCGCCCACCCTGGTGCACCCCGAGATGCCAGACGGCACGTGGCTCGACGGTGCCGAGCAAGTACCGGAGGCCTCATTGAAGCTCTTCGACGGCTTTTATGACGTCGAAGAGTCCGATACGTTCGGCGATGAGGTGGTCTTGGCTGCACGCCAAGGTGCGAGGAGCATCTCGCTCTTCTCTGGGTCCAATAACGCGTATGCGGTCCTGAAAGCCGGCTGCATCGAGGATCAGACAAGGCTCGTGCTCGAGGGGACGTGGCGCTACGGGCACAAGGTGAGCACCGGCACACTTCGTCTAGAGATCTCGCCCCCTAAGGTCGCGGCGGCCCTCTGTCGCGGGGAAATCGAGGGTGTTGAGGGCTCAGAGCCGGACATCTCGGGGACCCACGGCAAGGCGTCCAAATCACACAACGCCACGATACGCCTCACACGGAGCGGCCCCCTCCTGATGCCTAAAGACTCCCCCTTCCTCGTCGTCGCGCACCGAGGCGGGTGCCGCACCATCGACGCGTGTGGCGCATCGGAGAACAGCATTGAGGTCATCAAGCTGGCCGGGGCGCTCGGCGCGAACGCCATCGAGGTCGACATTCAGATGACCGCCGATGGGGTACCGATCCTCTACCACGACACGGCCTTCAGCGACCGGCTGACCCAAGGGCTCTTCTGCCTTGGTCCGGTCGCTGACTTCCCCTTGGCCCATGTCCAAGAGCTGTGCCGCCTGACCTACGGCGAGGCGATCCCGACATTGCGTGAGGCCCTCGAGGCCGTGATCTATGACACGGATATTCGTGGAGTATGGCTGGACATCAAGGCGGTCGACGCGCTGGGGTCAGTCATCGAGATCGCGAAGGAGCTTGAGGCTGAAGCGACCGCAGCCGGACGAGAGATCAACATCATGCATGGCTTATGGTCAGAAGAGATCCTCGATGCCTGGATCGCGCTCGACCCGGCCGAGGGGAACTGCCTCGTGGAGCTGGAGCCGGAGGACGTCGGCAGCGCAGGCTGCAAGGTCTGGGCACCGCGCTGGACCCTCGGCCCTCTGACCGAGGAGGTCGCGCTGATGCAAAGTAAAGGCCGCCTAGTGACCTTCTGGACCGTCGATGAGGCGGTCTTCATCGAGCGCCTTTTGAACCAATCCACCCCGGATGGGATCCTCACCAATCGCCCGAGCCAAGTCTTCTATCGCGCGCAAGCTCACGTCCGGGACGAAGCGAGCGTCGCCCCATGAAGTGCGCCCTTGTGACCAGCTTGCTCCTCCTCGGCTCCCTGGCTGGCAACCCTCCGGCCACCGCAGCGGAGCATCGCATCGAGGCCCTCGGCGCCGTGGGCTACACGATGCCTTTACGAGACCCTGACGGCGCCTTCCCCGGCGGCCCCAGCCTCTCCCTTCAAGCCCAGTACCTCAGCCCCTCAGGGCTCGGGACGTTCCTCTCAGGCGGGTGGACGCGGCTCTTCACCGACACCACCCAAGTGATGGACAGCTGGAACATCGAAGCGGGGTTGGCGATCGCCTGGTGGCGCTTCCAGGTCGACGCGGGGCTGGGGGCCTCGGTGCTGAGCGTCTTCGCGTCCGTAGACGGGGTGGAGATCACCCCCATTGAGCCGGCGCTGACCTACTCACTGGGGTTCACGGGCATCATCTGGGATGGCCCTGTAGACCTCGGTGCTCAGCTCAAGGCTCATATCGTGAGCGGCACCGATATCGCCTGGTTGACGCTGAACATCACCGTCGGAGCCTCGCTCTTCGAGGCTCACGGCGGCGACTAACGTTCACTGCCCTGCTCAGTCGCAGTCACAGAGGACCTCGATCTCGTAGGAGACGTCGATCCCCCAAGCGACCATGTCGTTGTCTGGCATGACGGCGACCCAAGAGGAGCTCCCTAAGCTCTCAGGGACCTGAATACAGGCCGGTGCGAAGAAGGCGGAGGACGGCGTCTGAGGGTTCACGCAGCCTGCGGCGTTTCCTGCCACTTCGACGCAGTGCTCGGTCGTGCACCCGGGTGCGAGGGCGAAGAGGTCCAGGACACCCCAGGGATCATTGGGGGTGACGCGCACCAGGACGTCGCAGCCGTCGTCCGCCTCGACGTGATAGACGTGATGCGGGTTGTTGTAGGTCGCGCTCGGGTTTCCGACCCCCGAAGGCGAACAAGGGAAGTTCGAGAAGGTCTTTGAACCTGTGAGCGGATCTTGGTTCGTCAGGACGTCCCCGCAGCTGAGCGCGACGGCACCCTCACAGACGTCGCCGCAGGCCGACGTGAAGGCGCAATCGTCATCATCGCAATCAGTCAGGCCATCTCCCTCATCATCGATCCCGTCCGTGCAATTCTCCTCGATGAAGCAGTCGGGGTGCTCATCACAGTCGTCATCGGTGCAGTCGACGTCGCCGTCCCCATCGTCGTCCTTGTCGTTATCACAGTCGTGCTCGAAGAGGCAGAGGTCGCTGTCCCAGCACGAGCTGTCCTCACAGTCCGTGATCCCGTCGGTGTCGTCGTCGAGGCCGTCCGTGCAGTAGAGCTCGATGCCGGTGTAGCCCGGGGCGCACCAAGAAGAGAGGCGGACCGAGCCGTCAAAGCCATCGCGGCCATCGACGATGACGATGTACTGGGGATCGTTGCTAGCATCGCCGTCATCGTCGACGAAGGCGGGGATCTCGAGGGTCGCGACGCCGGAGTCATTCATGTAGCCCACATCCACGCACTTGTTGGGCCAGCACTGGTAATCATCGGTCGCCTGAAGGACAACGATGTCGGCGAAGGCGATCCCCTTTAGGCCGGGATCCGCGAGCTCAAGCGCCAGGGTCAACGGCATCTCAAAGGCCTGATTCGGAGGCGTCAGCAGGAAGGCTGTCTCACGGCCCGTGTAGCCCTCAGCGCCGTCGCAGTTGTAGGCCTCGAGGAGGCTTGACCCAAGCGGCGCTGCCAAGTCGAAGCTCTCATAGCTGCCGCAGCCCATCGACGCGGTCGACGGCAGGCAGTCCTGCGGACAAATCGGGTCACCCAGGGCGTTCGTGGCGTCATAAGAGAGGCACTCGCCGTCGTAGCAGAAGTCCCCCGTCGTGCAGAAGTCATCGTCGTCGCAAGGCGTGCCGGGCTCTAAGAAGGCCGTGCCGCAGCCGCCGGTCTCCGCATCACAGATGGCGATCTCGCATTGATTGTCGGGCGTCGGGCACCCGGCGACAGCCGTGATATCGACCTCGTGCGTACACACATCACCGACGCAGGCATCGACCGTGCAGGGGTTGTCGTCATCGCAGGAGCCATCGGGGTCATCGAGGCAGACCCCCGCTGAGCACCGCTCGATCCCGTCACATGCGTTGGAGTCCGCGCATGAGGTGCCCTCTTCCGAGGGTTGAGGATCGCACCCGATGTCCTTATCGCAGAGGTCGTCGGTGCACGGGTTGCCATCATTGCAGAGCAACGACTGGCCCGACTTACACGCCCCACCCAAGCAGGTCTCATCTCCCGTACAGACGTCGCCATCGGAGCACGATGTCCCGGTGGCGAGGTTGGTCGACGTGCATCCACTCGTGGGGTGACAGGTCTTCACCGTACACAGGGTGTCTTCGCCACAGTCTGGGGCGACCCCCGCCACGCAGACGCCGGACTCGCAGCTCTCGGTACCATTACAGACCGTCTCGTCGACGCAGGACGCGCCGTCTGCCGCGTCGGTGGCCTGACAGCCACCGTCGGCAGAGCACGTGTCGATCGTGCACGGGTTCTGGTCGTCACAGGTGAGCGGCTCACCCGCGCTGCAGGCCCCATCCTGACAGCGCTCAGCCCCGTTGCAGAGGTCACCATCGAGGCACGGTGTGCCGTCACTCAAGGTCTCGGACTTGCACCCCAAGCCTGGGTCACAGCTGTCCGTGGTGCAGGGGTTCGCATCATCACAGGCGAGGGCGACACCGGTTTGACACTGCCCCGCGACACAGAGTTCATCACCATTACAGACGTCCCCATCACTGCAGGCGGTCTCATCAGCCAGCGGGCTCGTCATGCACCCGCTCTCCGCATCACAGGTATCCTTGGTGCAGGGGTTCAAGTCGTCGCAAGTGAGCGCGACGCCAGCGCTACATTCTCCGGCGTCACACGACTCAGCGCCGTTACAGACATCGCCATCGAGGCACGCGGTGCCGTCAGAGACCGGGGCGTTCACGCAACCATCATCTGGTGAGCACGAGTCCGCCGTGCAGGGGTTGCTATCATCACACGCCAGGGGCGCTCCCGGCACACACGACCCGGCCTCACACTGCTCCGCGCCGTTGCACACGTTGGCATCAAGGCAAGGTGTCCCATCAGCGATGTGGTCGATGACACATCCCTGAGCCGCATCACAGCTCGCGGTCACGCACGGTCCGTCTGCGGCACAGGTGAGGGTGGTCCCAGCGGTGCACTGCCCCGCTTGGCAGGTCTCCGCACCGTTGCAGACGTCCGCGTCCGCGCAAGACACGCCGTTTGGCTCTGGAGGTGCAGTGCACCCCTGGCTCGGATCACAGCTGTCCGCCGTACAAGGGTTGCCGTCGTCGCACGTCAATGGTGTCCCCGCTTGGCACTCTCCGTCGTGGCACGACTCGGCACCGTCGCACGCATCTGAATCCGCGCAAGGCGTGCCCGAGGGCACTGGGGCGTACTGACACCCCGCAGCCGCATCACAGCTGTCCGCCGTGCACGGGTTCTCATCGTCGCAATCCAAGGTCGCGCCCGTGACACACACACCCGCAGCGCAGGTCTCGACTCCGTCACAGGAGTCTCCATTGCTGCAAAGTGTCCCGTCCACGAGAGTCGTCGGCGTGCAGCCCACAGCCGGGTCGCAGACCTCGCTCGTGCAGGGGTTCTGGTCATCACACGTCAGGGTCTCACCGACGCAGCTGCCGGCGACACACCCATCACCGAGGGTGCAAGCGTCGGCATCGTCACAGGGTGTCGCATCTGCGACGGCGGCTGGGGCGCAGCTGCCTGTCTCCCCATCGCAGACCGTGATCATGCATGCGCTGTCGCCGGAGAGGTCGCACACAACCACGGTCTCGGGATCCACCACGCAGGTGTTGTCGGCGCTGCAGATCAGGGTCCCGTTGCAGAGGTCCCCATCCTCTAAGGCTCCGCAATCCGCGTTCGACTCGCACTCACAGACGCTCGCACCCGGCACACATGCACCTGCGACGCAGCTGTCGCTCTCGGTGCAGGTGTTGCCGTCTTCACAATCAACCCCATCCACCACGGGCGGGTAGACACACCCCTCGTCGGAGGCGCAGCTGTCTGTCGTGCAGGGGTTCCCATCGGTGCAGCTCGCCTGGGCACCCACGCACACACCGTCAGCGCATTGATCACTCACCGTGCACGCATCAGAGTCATCGCATGGGGTCGCGTCCGCCTGGGTCACGTGGCTGCAACCACCGTCGGCCGTGCAGCTGTCGACGGTGCATGGGTTTTGATCATCGCAGACCGCTTCAAGGACCCCGACGCAGGCGCCTGCGCTGCACGCTGAAGTCTCGGTGCAAGCGTCCGCATCATCGCACGACGTGCCGTCCTCTTGAGGCGTATTCTGACACCCCAAGAGGACATCGCAGCTGTCGATCGTACACGACGTGTCATCGGCGCAAGAGATCGCGACGCCGCTGCATTCCCCGAGGGCACACTGGTCGCCTTCGGTACATGCATCGTTGTCATCACACGCCTCGGTGTTGTCTGCGTTCAAGCAACCACTCGTAGGATCACAGCCGTCATTGGTGCAGGGGTTCTCGTCGTCGCACTCGAGTGCAGTGCCAGTGCAAAGCCCGGCGGCGCACTGGTCGTCTGCAGTGCAGCTGCTCTGATCATCACAGAGCGTCCCCTCGGTCACTGGGACTTGCTCGCAAGCCCCAGACTCCGCGACGCACTGATGGGTCATGCATTGGGAGTCCGCGTCCAACGCGCAGACCACGATCGAGCCCGGGTCGACCTGACAGGTGTTGTCGCCGGCGCAGTAGAGCGTCCCGTTGCAGAGGTCGCCGTCCTCCTTGTCCGCGCAGTGTGCGTCGAGCGTACACTCGCAGACGAGCTCGCCAGCCTGGCAGACGCCCCCCTGACAGCTGTCGCTGCCCGTGCAGTCATCTTGGTCCGAGCACGCCGTGCCGTCCGCTGATAAGGGGTAAACGCAGCCTGATGAGGCGTCGCATTCGTCGGCTGTGCAAGGGTCGCCATCGCTGCAAGAGATCTGGATCCCCTGGCAGGCCCCAGCAAAGCAGCTGTCTCCGTCTGTGCAGGCGCTCCCGTCATCACAAGAGCTGTCATCTGAGACCGGCGTAGATGCGCACCCCGCCCCATCGTCACAGCTCTCGATCGTGCAATCGTTACCATCATCACAGTCGATCACTGCGCCTACACAGCTGCCGTCCTGACAAAACTCCGCCTGTGTACAAGCGCTCCCATCGTCGCAAGGCAGCCCCAGCGCGGCGGCCGCGTCAAAGACGCAGCCCGCCTCTACGTCGCAACTGTCGCTGGTGCAGGGGTTTGTGTCATCGCACGCCACGAGTGCACCACTGCATACACCACCATCGCATGCATCGCCCTCGGTGCAGGCGTCCCCATCATCACATGCCCCCTCTTGCGGGGCGTTCAGGCAGCCCGCCGTCGGGTCACAGGTGTCATCGGTGCAGGGGTTATCATCGACACAGCTGACGGGGGTGCCTTCACAGCTTCCTGCCACGCAGGTGTCGCTTAGGGTGCAAGCGTTCTGGTCGTTACACAGTGCGCCGTCCTCGAAATCGACGGTCACGCATTGACCGCTCGCTCCGTCACAGGCCGTAGCCTGGCACGGGCCGTCTCCAGCCCCGTCGCATTGGATGACCGTCTGGGGGTCGACCACGCAGCTGTTGGAGACGCAGCGCAAGGTCCCATTGCAGAGGTCATCGTCTTCTTGAGCTGCACACTCTTCATCGGTCGTGCATTCGCACGTGTTGTCACCGGAGACACAGGTGCCATCCACACAGGCATCTCCTCCGGTGCAAGGGTTCCCGTCGTCGCAAGGGCCGGTGAGGTCCACATTCGTGCACCCGGCGACCGGATCACAAGCATCATCAGTACACGGGTTCTCGTCGTCACAGTCCAGGCTGATCCCCGTGCAGACGACCCCCTGACATTGATCGTTCTGCGTGCAGAGATCACCATCATCACAGGGCTTGAAAGCTGGCTCATAGGTGCATGCGCCATCGCTTGAGCATGTGTCTGTGGTGCAGGTGTTGCCGTCATCACAGGCCGCGGCGCCCGCAGCGCAGAGGCCACCGAGGCATGCATCAAGCGTCGTGCATGGGTCGCCATCGTCACAGGTGGTCCCGTCATCTTTGGGCACCGGCGCGCACGCGCCTGTGACCGGATCGCAGGTACTGAACGTGCACGGGGTGTCTCCAGAGGGACCGCAGACCACGACCGTCTCGGGATCGATCTCGCAGCTGTTGTCGACGCAGCGCAGTTGCCCGTTACAGAGATCGTCATCCTCGATACCAGCGCAGTCAGCGTCCGTGACGCACTGACAGGTGCTCTCGCCGCCTGTACACGCGCCGTCAGCGCACATCTCGCCCTCAGTGCAAGGATCGCCATCATCACACGGGCCGCTCACCCCCGTGGCCACGCAGCCGGACTCGGGTTCGCAACTCTCCGAAGTGCACGGGTTCTGGTCATCACACTCGACCGCTTGGCCACCGCAGGCCCCCGCTGCGCATACGTCGCCCTCTGTGCAGAGGTCCCCGTCGTCGCACGGCAAGGTGTTCGGCGCGTAAGTGCAGCCCGTCTCCGCGGCGCAGCTCTCCGAGGTGCATGGGTTCTCATCATCACAGAGCACCGCCTCGCCGCCGCACACCCCTTCGAGGCACGCATCACTCTCGGTGCATTGGTTGCTGTCGTCGCAGGGCGCACCGTCTTCAAAGGTCGTGACGCTGCAGAGCCCTGTGGTGACCTCACAGAGGTTCTTCATGCAGGCCGTATCCGCGCTGCCGTCACAGGTCACGACGGTCGCCGGATCGAGGACACAGCTGTTGTCTTCACAGTGGAGCGTCCCGTTACAAAGATCCCCGTCCTCGAACGGATCGCATTCGGCATCCAGCGTGCACTCGCAGGTGTTCCCTATCCCCACGCAGGCCCCAGCGACGCACACCGACTCCGGCGTGCAGCTGTTGCTGTCATCGCAGGCCGCGCCCTCGGCGACCGGGCTCTCCACACAGCCACCCGCCTCCGCATCGCAGACCGCGGTCGCGCAGGGGTCCGAGGGCTCACACACGACCGGAGAGCCGGCGCAGCTCCCCCCTATGCAGGTGTCTTGATCCGTGCAGGGGTCGCCGTCGTGGCATGCGCCGCCATCCTCTGCCGGGCTTGAGGTGCACGCACCAGTGGCCTCATCGCAGTAAGCGCTTACGCAGGGGTCTGGGCTCTGACACAGCACCGGTGTCCCAGCGCATACGCCACCGACACAGCTGTCTTGCATGGTGCATGGGACGCCATCATCACAGGCCCCGCCGTTAGGGATGGGCGTCAGCGTGCACGCCCCCGTCTCCTCATCGCAGGCGGCCTTCACGCAGGGATCGTCTGACTCACAGGCCAAAGGTGCCCCGACGCAAGCCCCTCCCTGGCAGGCGTCCTCCGTCGTACACGCGTTGGCATCGTCGCAGACGACACCGTCCTCAGCGGGGGTCACCGCACAGTCACCCGTCGCCGCATCGCACACGTCAACCGTGCAGGGATCGCCGTCGTCACAGGCGACCGCCTCTCCGCTACAGGTCCCCTCAGTGCAGCGGTCGTCCACCGTACAGAGGACGCCGTCGTCACAGTGCGCTTCGTTCGGTGGATTCTCGCAGACGCTCTCCGCAGTGCAGAGATCGTCGGTACACGGGTTGCCATCGTCGCAGGCCTCATCAGAGAGGCAGCAGTCCTCGACCGCCTCACCGCTGCACAGACCCTCGGTGCAGATCTCTCCGGCGGTACAGGGATCGCCATCGTCGCAGGGTTCGCCCGGGGTCGGGGTGTTGAAGCAGCCCTCCTTCTCATCACAGCTGTCCGACGTGCAGGCGTCTCCATCGTCGCAGTCACGAGCGCTCCCCTCGCAGCGCCCTTCAATGCACGCGTCATCGCTCGTGCACTTCAGAAAGTCGTCGCAGACCGTGCCGTCCTCTTGAGCCCGGACTTCGCACACGCCGTCGGGGGTGCAGACGGCGTACTCACAGCCCTGAAGCTCGACGAGGTCATTGCAATCGCCGTCGAACTTGCAAGCAGGCCCGGTGCGCCCGCGCTCGGGATCCGAGGACTCCCCGGTCTCGACGCCAGACTCGATGCCATTGCCCGCGTCCACGCCGCCAAGGCCACTGGCGTCCGGGACGCCTCCACCGATCTCACCCAAGCCGGTCGCCTGACTGCAGGCCCCCGCAAGGAGCATCACGGATCCCAAAGCGAGCCACCGAAGCGGCCACAATCGACACATCTGCCCACTCATAGTTCTTCCCCTCGAAGCGTCCACCACACGTCATGGCGATGCACTCCTTTCAACTGATCGATCTCGGTCATCCCCCAAGATCGGCCAAGTGCCCGCACTGCGCCCGCGACGCCTCGCAACTATCGAGAATACGCCGGAGTGCAGAGCGAGGGCCAGCCCAAGGGGCGTTATAAAGTGACTGGCGGGTGTGGCCCACGCACGAGGCGGCCGCGCAGCCCGTCGATGTGCGCGACTCATTTCAAAACTCAACGCCCCGCCTGACGGTGACATCGTCCGACGTTTAAGCCCTCCGCGATCGGCAATCGTAGGGCTACGCAACCGATCGTCAGCGGCGCAATAAAGGGCGCGCAAGGCGGATGTCAGGAAGTGGTGACAAGGCGCCCTGATGCGGCTAGGTTCCGCGCCATGGCTACTGCATCTCTGCGCGGCGAAAACGCCCCCTCATCTCCGATCCGAAAGCTCGTGCCCTTCGCAGATGGCGCGCGTGCCCGTGGCATCGAAGTCTTCCACCTCAACATCGGTCAGCCGGACATCGAGACCCCCGCGGTCATGCGTGAGGCCCTGCGCTCTTACGGCGCCGAGGTCATCGCCTATGGGCCGTCCGGTGGAGACGCGCCTTTCCGGGAGTTCCTGACCTCGTACTACGCGGGGCTCGGGGTCGACTTGGCGCCGAGTGATCTGCTGGTCACCACCGGCGGCAGCGAGGCCGTGCTCTTTGCCTTCGCCGCCTGCCTCGATCACGGAGACGAGATCTTGGTGCCCGATCCAATGTACGCAAACTACATGGGCTACGGGACGATGTTGGGCAACGCAGTGCGCCCGATCCCGACCCGCGTCGAGGATGGCTACCACCTGCCCGACGCCCTCGAGGACTGCATCACGCCACGCACCAAGGCCATCTTGCTGTGCAACCCGGCCAACCCCACCGGCGCCGTCTACAGCGAGGACGAGGTCGCTCGGATCATCGCGTTTGCGTGCCGGCACGACCTCTTCGTCATCGCCGATGAGGTCTACCGAGAGTTCGTCTATGACGGGCCGACCGCGCGCAGCGTCCTCACCTACCCCGAGCTTGGTGACCGCGCAGTCGTCGTCGACAGCCTCTCGAAGCGCTTCTCCCTCTGCGGCGCTCGGATCGGCTGCCTCGTCTCTAAACACAAAGGCGTCATGGCCAGCGCGATGAAGTTCGCCCAAGCCCGCCTCAGCCCGCCAGCCCTCGCGCAAATCGTCGCCACAGAGGCCCGAGCGCTGCCGCCTGGCTACTTCGACGCAGTGAAGGACGAGTACCGTCGCCGACGCGATGTCGTCTACGAGAGCCTCCAGGCGATCAAAGGCGTGGTCGCTCATCGCCCCGAGGGTGCGTTTTACCAGATGGCGCGCCTTCCAGTGGACGACTCCGAGGCCTTCGTGCGCTTCATGCTGGAGGACTTCTCCCTCGACGGGCAGACCACCATGGTGGCGCCGGGTGGTGGTTTCTACACCGCCGAAGGCCGTGGCACAGACGAGGTGCGGATCGCCTACGTCCTCAACGAGGCGGATCTGACCCGCTCCATGCAGATATTGGCGGCCGGCATCGAGGCATACAACGCTCGGTGACCGTGTTCGCTTACGCACGCCGGTGAGGACATGCCGCACTAGCTCGACAGGAGGATGGTCATGATTGCTCTGCCACGCTGCCTCGCATTGCTCTCCCTAGCCCTTCTGTTCGCGCAGCCAGCGGCCGCAGAGACCGGGCCCGAGGGCGCGCCCCCCACAGCCGAGACACCTCACGCCGAAGACTCCGCGACGGCCATCCCGGCCGACGCTGGGTCGGAGGTCGCCGAGACCGGCGCTCGGGTCCTCGTACGCGACCTGCGCCGGGTCGTCACGCTCTCAGAGAAGACGGGGTGGGGGATCGATCATTATGAATACGAGGCGATGCTGCCCTCCGCGCTTGAGAGCGTGTGCCGCACGCCGGCTGCGGGGCGGTTGTTGGCGGAGCGAATCCTCACTGAAGCCGCCGATGAGCTAGGAGGAGACCCCGCCATGCGCCTCGTTGAGCCTGGGGTCACGCTCTCCGACATCTCTGAATTGCTGAGCGCCTCACGCACTGCGGAGCTCCTTCGGCAAGCCATCGCAGAGCAAGAGCGCTGCCCCTTCTGGATGAAATCACGCGATGATTTCCGGGGCCTCCACAGCGATGAGGGGCGCGTGAGCCTGCACTTTGAGGGGGGCGGCGCGGTCATCGGTCGCTTCCTCGATGGCGAGCTGACCTTTGGTGTCGGCGGGGGTGGCCGCTTGGCCGTGGGCTATGGCTTCGCAGAGTCTTGGGACGTCCGTGGGGGCCTTGGTTTTGGCGGAGGAGCCCTCGCCGATGAGACCGTGTCAGCCGAGAATATCGAGGCCGACTTCTACATCGACGTGCCGGTGATCATCCGCCACACCGGGGTGTTGTGGCGCCAGGAGCTGGAAGTGGCGGGGATCGTCCACGGCATCCCCTGGAAAGACCCCATGCAGTTCGGGATGCGCTTCGGCGGCCTCATTGGGTTCGGATACCTGCGGGTGCAAGAGTTCATGCCCTGGGTGGGGCTCGGGGTGTACGCAGAGTACAGCTTCGCGCGCGACGGCATGCCCGAACTATGGACCCTCCGCGCGGGGGTCCGAGTCGGCATCAGCTGGGCCTCCCTCGGTGATTAACGGCCACTCCGACGACCGCGAAGGGGCTGGGAGGGATAGACTCGCGCTGTCCGCTCTGCCGCCGCCTACTCGGGCTTGCTGACACAGAGATGCGCGTGGGGTGGGATTTTGAGCTATCTTTCGGGCGCCATGGCGATGCTCGCCTTCTGGAGGATTTGATGACGCGCCTGCTACTCGTGCTCTTCGCTCTGTCGGGTTGCCAGTCCACCCCAGCGGCTCCCCCCGCCGAAGCGCCTCCTGCCACTCCTGACGATGCCGCCACGGTTCGCTCTGGCGCCGATGAGGTCCCCGTGCCCAAGACCCTTGACCCGGCCGAGACCGCCGCACCGACCCCAAGCCCCACAGGTTGGGTCCTCCGGACGCCCGATGAGATCATGGCGCAAGGCAACCACCTCAAAGACGCCGGCTCCGTCTACTTGCAACAGCACGCGAAGAACCCCCTCGAGTGGTACCCCTGGGGCGAAGAGGCGCTGACCCGCGCACGGCTTGAGGACAAGCCCATCTTCCTCTCCATCGGGTATGCATCATGTCACTGGTGCCACGTCATGGAGCATAAGGTCTTCGAGAAGCCCGACGTCGCGGCGTTCATGAACCAGCACTTCGTCTGCATCAAGGTCGACCGCGAAGAGCGCCCGGATCTCGACACGATCTATATGGACGCTGTCCAGTCCATGACCGGCCGCGGTGGCTGGCCGATGACCGTGCTCTTGACCCCGTCCTTGAAGCCCTTCTTTGGGGGGACCTATTTCCCGAAGGACCGCTTCATGCGCATCGCGACCGACGCCCTTGAGCGCTTCCAGAATGAGCGCTCCGTGGTGGAGGCCGAGGGGGATCAGATCTACGCCAAGATCGCCCGCACCGCGAACCCTAATCCGCGCACTAAGATGCACACGAACAGCCTGAAATCAGTCATCGAGCGCGCCGTGACCTCCTTTGATCCCGAGTGGGGCGGCCGCAAAGGGCGGATGAAATTCCCTACCCCGATTCGATGGCGCTTCCTGATGCACAGCTGGCGGCGCTGGGGGGGAGACGAGGTCGAAGCGGGGGTGAGGAACACGCTCGACAAGATGGCGTCCGGTGGCATCCACGATCACCTCGGGGGGGGCTTCCACCGCTACACGACCGAGCGCACTTGGCTGGTGCCGCACTTCGAGAAGATGCTCTACGACAACGCACAGCTCGCCACGCTCTACACCGAGGCCGCAGCCGCCTTCTCAGAGCCGCGGTATCTCGGCGTCGCGGTCAAGACCTTGGACTTCATGCTCAAGGAGATGAGCGCCCCCGAGGGTGGCTTCTACGCGAGCTACGACGCGGACAGTGGTGGTGAAGAGGGGACCTTCTACGTCTGGACCCCGAAGCAACTCAAGGCGCTGACAACCCCGGAGGACGGTGAGGCCCTCGCGCTCCTCCTTGGCGTCACCGCTGGGGGCAACTTCGAGCACAAGACATCGATCCTGACGTGGCGCTCCTCCTTCCAAGAGGTCGCTAAGGTGACCAAGCGACGCCCCTCGGACATCGAGGCCCTCTGGAAGACATGGCAGCCTGTCATGTACGAGGCGCGCAGCAAGCGCATCTGGCCAGGCCTCGATAAGAAGCTCGTGACCTCCTGGAACGGGCTCGCCATCGGCGCCATGGCCATGGGGTACGCCGCCACTGGAGATCGGCGCTACCTGAAGGCGGCTCGTGCGACCTCGGAGGTCCTCTGGCGCGTCCACCGACGCCCGGAAGGTGGGCTCTACCGCGCCTCGAATGGCGGTGTGCCTCTCGAGACCGCGGTCCTGGATGACTACGCCTTCCTCGCGAGCGGCCTGCTGCACCTCTTCGAGGCCTCCGGGGACCTGAGCGCCCTGCGACGCGCCAAGACCCTCATCGCCGAGGCAGAGGTCCGCTTCGCGCGACCAGGGGGCGGGTACTTCCTCGCCGAGAGCGACGACGACAGCCTCATCCTGCGGCCCTTCGACGCCTTTGACGCCGTCCGCCCGTCGGGCAATAGCGCCCTCCTCGACGCACAGCTCCGCATGGCCGCGCTCACCGGTGATGAGGCGCTCTTCGAGCGGGTCGATAAGACGATCAACGCTTACGCCAGCCTCTCCTCTCGAGCCGGCCTCGGCATGGCGGGATGGCTTGAGGTCGCGCTCCACAACCTCGGTCCCCACTACGAGGTCATCATCGCAGGCGATCCCGAGGACAAGACCACGCAGCGCCTGCTCGCTGCCTACGACGCGCTGTCGCCTCCCTGGGCGGTGCGCATCAACGTCCCCGCTGCCGGGGCCTCACCTGCACTCAAGAGCGCCGCACCACCGACCGCAGGGAAGCTCGCCAAGGCCGGCAAGGCCCTCGCCTACGTCTGCGTGCGTGGGAGCTGCAAGGCACCCACGAGCAACCCGAAGACCTTCCGGTCCCAGCTCCTCGATGGCTGGACGCACTAGCGGTTAGCCGCCCTCATCTTTCTGGGGCTAGGCTGCAGCTGCACGGTGAGCGCGGCCTTTGCCCTTGGACTTTAGTTTGCCTTTGCCCTTCAGCTTGGCCTTTGCCTTCGCCTTGGCCTTGGCCTTGGCCTTCGCCTTGGACTTCACCTTCACCTTCACCTTGCCGCCGGGCGCCGTGTCTCCGCCCCGCGCAGGGCGACGAGGTGGGCCATCCGAGCCATAGTGGGGGCGATCATCACCGCTACGCGCAGGGCGGCGGGGTGGCGCCTCGGAGCCATAGGGGCTCGGCCGCTCGACGCGCGCCTGATGCGGGCGGTCATCACCGCCACGTGCCGGTCGACGCGGTGGCGCCTCCGAGCCATAAGAATTCGGCCGCTCACTGCGCGCCTGATGCGGGCGAGCGTCACGGCGTGGCCGGTCGTCGCGATGCGGACGGTCATCACGCCTTGGGCGATCGTCACGGCGCGGGCCATCAAAGCTGTTGTGGCGCGGTCCTTCACCATCACGCGCGGGGCGACGAGATGGGGGACCATCATTTTGGCTCCGAGCGATGGCGATGCGCACGGGGCGTCCGCGGACAACTAAGCTGTCTCGCTGCGCGAGGGCCTTTTCCGCGACGGCGCGCGGCAAGCCCACGAAGCTCTTCCGATCGTGGATCGAGACGCGCCCGATGCTGCTCCCAGGGATATCGAACTCATTGGCGATCGCGCCGACAAGGTCTCCCGGACGTACGCGGTATTGCGCCCCCGTAAAGAGGATGATCTGGACCTCGTTGACCGCGTCGAAGTTCGGGTTGTCGCCACTGCGTGGTCGGTCCTGGCCGCCGTGGCGCGGCCCCTTCTGGGCGCGCGGCTCACGGAACTTCGGCTCTTTGTAGACCGGGCGCTCCTCTTTGGGGGGAAGCGGTCCAAGATCGATCCCGGTCGCTTCGCTCACCAATTGCATCGCCGCGGCGGCCAATTCAGCGTCGCTCCACCCCTTCTCAGTGAGCCCTTGGAGCCACGTAGTCACGTCCGCCAAGTCGCCAGTGCGTGCACCCTCCAGCCGCCGCTGGAGGCCCTCGCGTTTACGAATCGCGACGTCGCGCTTGGTCGGCTTCGCGCACAGGGTGATAGGGGTCTTGAGCGCGCGCTCAAAGTTTGAAATTCGTCGCCGCTCACCGTGGGTGGCGAAGCTGATAGCGGTCCCCTTACGGCCCGCACGCCCAGTCCGTCCAATGCGGTGTACGTAGGTCTCCACGTCAGTCGGCAGCTGCACATTGATGACGTGCGTGATGTGCTCGACATCGATCCCTCGCGCGGCCACATCCGTCGCGACGACGACGTTGATTTGACGGGCACGCATGCGCTGCAAAACACGCTCACGGGCGGCTTGGTTTAGGGCCCCATGGAGCGCCTCAGCGGCGACGCCGTAACGCCCTAGAGCGTCAGCGAGATCGCCACAATCACGGCGGGTGCGGGCGAAGACCAGGGTCGTGCCGCACTCCTCTGCGTCGAGCAAGCGGGCCAAGGTCTCTAAGCGCTCGCGAAACGGGACCATCATCCAGCGTTGCTCGATATGATCGGTCGCCAAGCCCCCCGACTCGACCTGAATCTCGACGGGCTCGTTGAGGTGCGCGGAGGCGACGCGCCGAATCACTGCAGGCATCGTCGCCGAGAAGAGGCACACCTGACGGTCCGGCGGCGTCTCAGACAAGATCGACTCAACGGCCTCGATGAAGCCCATACGGAGCATCTCATCGGCCTCGTCCAGCACCAGCGTCTCGATCCCAGAAAGATCGATGTTGCCGCGCTCCATATGGTCCATGAGGCGACCGGGAGTCGCCACGATGAACTGGGCGCCGCTGCGCAGATCGCGTAACTGCGGCGTGTAAGAGGCGCCACCGTAGATGCACGCGACGCGGACAGGGAGGTTCTTAGCGAAGGTACGGACCGCGTCCGTCACCTGCATCGCCAGCTCTCGTGTGGGCGCGAGCACGAGGACCCGAGGTCCCTTGGCGCCGTCCTTAATCCGCTCGAGCGCTGGGAGCGCGAAGGCCGCCGTCTTGCCAGAGCCCGTGCGGGAGCGCCCGATGACATCGTGCCCCTCGAGCAACTTCGGGATCGCCGCAGCCTGGATATCGGTAGGGGTCTCAAACCCACTCTCGCTCAAGACCTCCGCGATGCGCTCGTCGAGCCCAAAGCTGGCAAAGGTGTGAGGCTCGGTTGTCGTTGACGTGGACATGAAAGTTCCGGGGTCGAGGGGCGCGCTTGATAGGCGCTTTCGACCCACAAGGCCAGAAGGAAGCCGCTTGCGAGGCGATATTCCTCATATCGGCCCCCGATACGACCGAATGAACGGTCTAATTTCGACGGCGCTCAACCCCGTGCTCTCTGGGCGCCTTAGTTCGAAGAGCCCGGAGGTGGGCTGCCCTCTGGAGACCGGCGGCGGCGGCGGCGGCGGCGCTTTTGAGGCAGCGCCCCCTCGGTCTGCGGCGCGTCTGATGATGCACTGCGGGGCCCCTGAGCCTCAGAGGAGCCCGATGACGCGCGCGGTTTCCTGCGACGTCGCCGACGCTTTGGGCCCTCGCCCTGCGCCTGCTCTGCCCCTTGAGGCCGCGCTCCCGGCGTAGTGTGCGTGGGCGTCGTAAGGCCAACCGCTGCCTCCTGACCCGACTTGCGTCGGCGACGTCGGCGCTTCTTGCCCCCCTGCCCTTCTCCACTCGTTCGCGCATCCTTGGGCGCCCCATTGCGCCCCCCACCGGAGCGTGCCACTTGCTTCGGCTTCACGGGCCGTGGCGCCTGAATGTCCACCACCTTGCGACCAAAGCGTCGATGGTGCGCCTCACGGGCGTCCTCAATGTCTTGTAAGACGCCGTCCACGTTGGCTGCCCGCGTCTCCTCTTCGACGATGCCTGTCAGCTCGACCTCGGGGTGAAGCTCACCGCGCTCGTAGAGCTTCCAGATCTCTTTGCCGTAGCTCGTCTTCTTTAGCTCCCGTGCGTAGCGCGCGAAGTACGCCCGCATGTTGTCGACGTCTCGGAGGAGCATGCGGCGCGCGCTTTGGTTGCCAGCCGCGTCGACCGCCTGGGGGAAGTCGATGATGACAGGGCCGTCGGGGCCGACCAAGACGTTGTACTCTGAGAGATCCCCATGTATCAGCCCGGCGCAGAGCATCCGCACGACCTGATTGAGCATAAATGCATGATAGCGCCTTGCACGGTCGGGGCTGAGCTGGATGTCGTTAAGTCGCGGCGCAGCGTTGCCCTCCGCGTCGACGACGAGCTCCATGATCAGCACACCGTCTGAGAACATGTAGGGCTTGGGCACCCGCACACCGGCCCGAGAGAGCTTGTAGATCGTGTCGACCTCTGTGCTCTGCCACGCCTCCTCGAGCTCCGCCTTCCCGAACTTGCTGCGCTTCGCCATCGCGCGAGCGCGGCGGCTGTTCCGCACGCTGCGCCCCTCTTGATAGTCGGCGCGCTGCCGAAAACTGCGGTTAGTCGCCTCCTTGTAGACCTTAGCGCACCGCACCTCTCCCCCGCTCTGGACCACGAGGACCGACGCCTCTTTGCCGCTCATGAGCGGGCGGATGACCGCCTCGATGAGGCCGTCTTCGACGAGGGGCTGAAGGCGCTTGGGGATCTTCATGGCGGAGCCGTATACGCGCTCCACGCCTCGATGGAAACAGTCGCCCTTGATCACACGTCATTTTCTCGCCCCCTTTCGAGGCATACAGAAGTCCTGACTGTGTGATTCACGCTGCCGAAGACACGCCATTCAGTGCTTTGGTCGTGGGCCATCGGATCGACGACGTGTATAGTCTGGCCGGGCAAACGCGCGGGCCGCCGCGCGCACGCAGGAGTAATCTACCCTTGGTCAACGTCTTCAGGCTGCTCTGTGGTCTCTTGGTGATCGTCACTTTGAGTGGACACCCCTCTGCGCACGACGCGACAAGGGATGCCCCTCATGTGAGTGCGCCAGCCCGGGGTGAGCGGCTGCAGTCACACCCTGCGCTCGACCGCGCGATGGCCGCGCTGCTCCCCATCGATGTGCAGCAGACACTTCACCGCGCGGCGGCGACCCCCACGTTGCCGCCTGTGCTGCTCCCGGCGCGAGCCGGACTGCTCCGCAGCGCACAGCTCATCGTCGGCCCCAGCTGGCACGCGCTCTCAATGCGCGAGAGCGACTACAGCGTCTATATCCACGCCTCGGCGCGCGCCATCGCGCTGCCCGGCGTGAAGCGGCCCCCGGTCAGGGTCCCAAGCCTCAACGTGCCGCGGATCAGCCGCACCCATGACATCGTCACCGCGCACTTTGTCGCCTGGGGGGTCGCCTTCGACGTCGACATCGAGTGCATGGGGGGCGTGGCACACCCGCTGTGTGACGACGACATCCTCGTCCATGAGCTACTCCGCAGCCTCAAGCGCCTGGAGTTCGAGCGATGATCGGTTGGTTGACCGCCCTCGTGACGCTCGCCAGCGCCTCGGGCCCATTCACCTATCAGCCTGTGGGGCAACTCCAGGCGGACGCCACCGGCTACGTGTCCGACGGTGCGCTCATCCCGGGGATGCAATTTCCGCTTGAGACGGCCCCGGCTTACGCCAACTCTCAGGTCTACGGGCATGGCGGCTACCACGGCCCCGGCGGTGGGCAGTGCGACACCGAAAACTACAGCTACCCCTGGTGGGATAACTACTGCGAACCCCGCTCGTGGTCGATGCCGCTGTGCCCCTCTGGGACAGGACATCAGGGGCAGGATATTCGGCCATCCACGTGCGATAATGACACCCACTGGGCGGTCGCCGCGGAGGCGGGGACCATCACCAATATCGGCAGCTACAGCGTCTACCTGACGACCCCGGCCGGGGTGCGGCACCGTTATCTACATATGAAGCCCTCTAGCCTCCAGGTGAGCTACGGCGAT
This sequence comes from Myxococcota bacterium, assembly GCA_049602155.1. Classification (GTDB taxonomy): domain Bacteria; phylum Myxococcota_A; class UBA9042; order PHBI01; family JBMYRH01; genus JBMYRH01. The sequence goes on from JBMYRH010000031.1 coordinate 33,552, forward strand.
TGGGTCAACAAGGGCGATCGACTCGGCCGCGTGTCCAACACCTTCTTCGACTCCAGTGGCAACCCCGTCCCGACGACGATTCACCTCCACTATGACATCCGGATGAACGTCCAGAGCGTCGGTGGAAACGCATACGTCTCGCCCTACCTCTCCCTGGTCGAGTCCTATGAGGCGCTGCTCGGCGCCGAAGCTGAGCCCTGCAGCGTCGTCCCGAGCGAGGGTGGAGATCTAGATGACAGCGGCCCGTGCTTCTCGCGCTGGGGCTCGGCAGACTATTGGCGGAGCGTCTCCGGGGCGGGCGAAGGGGGCGGCTTCATCTGGACCAACGGCTGGGAGAGTGACACCCCAGGCAACTGGGCGCGGTGGCACCTCTTCCTCGAGTCGGGTGGGAAGTACGCGGTGCAGGTCTCGGTCGTCTCCCCCTACAACGCCTCAACCTCGGTCCCGTACACGATTCGACATCAAGGCGGTGAGGACACCGTCGTCCTGGATCAATCTGCCGGTGAGGGGTGGCGCTCGTTGGGGGTCTTCGACTTCGCAGCCGGGGGCGATCAACATATCTCGGTCTTCGACAACACCGGAGAGACGGCCGCAGACCGCCACATCACCGTGGACGCTGTCCGGCTCATCCCCTCGGGCAGTTCAGGGAGTGGACCCGAGCCCGAGCCCGACCCACCGCAGCCGGCGCCCATCGAGCCCGAGCCCGAGCCCGAGCCCTCCGCCGCCGGGGAGAACCTCAACTTGCCCCCCGAGGTCTGGACGGACCAAGGCTGGAAGGACACGGAGGGCGAGTACCTCCCGGGGGTCGTTCAAGGCGAGAGCGGCTGGATGCCGACAAGCTGGTTCGCCACCGGCACGCCCGCGCGGCGCCATCAAGCGCTTCAAGCCCAGGCTATCGCCGCCCGCACCTACCTCCTGCGTCACCTGAACGCCGAGGGGATGAGCGCGATGGTCCCCATCGGTCCGCACTTTCAGACCTGGGCACCCGAGGCAGCCAGCCATGATCACGCCGCAGTGCAAGACACGGCTGGGGCCGTGATGACCTGGCAAGGCTGGGTCATCACCGGAAACTACGCCTCGGGCGCCTGGCCGCTAGACGCCTCGGGCTGGCCGCACAAGCCGGTGAGCTACGGCCTGGACCAGCACGGACAGCAGCCGACTCTGGAGTGGTCGGATATCGCGGCGCTCTATGCGGCGGGCGACCTTCACGACCTCGGGGACGGCTACTCCTGGACCTGGACGCTCCTCACACTGAACGACGGCAAGAGCGGCAGCGCAGTGGTGCCGACCCCCCAATCATCGCCCGGCCCTCGAAACCGTGGCTCGATGGGCCAGTATCGGTCGCTATGGCTCGCTCACACAGAGGGCTTCACGACCTCTGAGCTCCTCCGCTATTGGTATGGCGCTGACCTCACGATCGCGCACTACGAGGCAGACGAGGAGGGTAACGCCCCTCCGGCTCCGCCCCGAGATGGCGCTGCGCCGCCGAACGCCCCCACAGGGCTCACCCCCGACGGGCTGCCTCCACAGACCCCTCCCTCCGTGAGCCTCGCCTGGGGGGACGTCGCCGGGGCTGAGGGGTACGAGGTGGAGGTCCAATACCTCGACGCCCAGCAGAGCTGGGCATGGGTGCTCACCGAGAGCGTCGAACAAGGCACCGGGCTGACCCTATGGCCGCACATGGACGACACCTATTACCGATGGCGGGTGCGGGCCGCGAGCACCTCGGGCTGGGGTGACTGGTCGCAGTGGGCGGTCTTTGGGTATGGCAGTCAAACCTCGGACATCCCCGACACGCCGGACACTCCGACGAACACCACGCCGACAGGCCTCACGGCGACGCCGGAGGGGGGCAACGGTGTGTCCCTCAACTGGCAGATGGTGCCCGACGCTTCGAACTACGACATCGAGGTGCAGCTCAACGCTCAAGGCGGCTACCTCCCCTACGCCACCTGGAGCCCCTTCGCCCCACCCCTGAGCATCTGGCCAGCGACGAGCCCGGGGAGTTATCGGGTGCGTGTGCGCGCGAAAGGGGGCTGGGGAGTGAGCGACTGGAGCGACTGGGTAAGCTTTGACTTTGAGGCAGTGCAGATCGTCATCACGCTCCCCCCCGGAGGCGAGCAGCCCGTGCCGGGAGATCTCTGGCCAGCCTCTACGCTCATCAGCGAGGAGAGCGTCACCTTGAGCTGGTCCGCGCTCGAGAACACGGCGAACTACGAGATCGACATCGACTGGCTCAACGGCAGCCTCTGGAACAGCTACACGACCTTCGAGACGAGCGCGACGGCGAAGACATTCTGGCCGCAGGTCGATCCCGCGACCTACCGTTGGCGCGTCCGGCGCTCCGGGGGCACTTGGAGTGACTGGGCGACCTTCGACTACGACACAGAGGCCAGCGCCTCTGGGGCCTCATCCCCGGTTGACCTTTGGCCCTCCGGCGGGGTCGAGGTTCAGAGCGAGTCTGTCAGCCTGAGCTGGGCACCCGTGGCCGGCGCAGCGGGGTATTCGGTCAGCATCGAGTGGCTCAATGGCGGCACATGGACCAGTTATTACACCTACGAGACGAGCGACACGACCAAGACCTTCTGGCCTCAGGTCGATGCCGCGACCTACCGATGGCGTGTCCGTGCGTCGCTGAACGGGACATGGAGCAATTGGTCGACCTGGGCGGAGTTCTATTTCGATGACTGAGATCACCACATCGCGCTGCGCCTTCGCCTTGTCGGCGCTGCTGCTCCTGGCCGGCTGCCCCGATGAGGCGAGCGACGAGGCCGCTCAAGGGGGCGTATCCCCGGCCACGACCGAGGTGGTGGAGGCCCCGACGACCGATCTCCTGAGCCGACTGCGCGAGGTCAACGACCAGCTCGAAGCCAGGGACTTTCGCGCCTACCTCGCCTTACGCGCGGAGGTGAGCGCAGGGGCTCACAGCGCGGACCTGGAGTCTGCCCTCAAGGGTGGTGAACCCGTGGCGCAGAGGGTGGCGGCTGTCGTCCTCGAGGACCTGCTCGTCTCCGAGGCCGCCTCATCAGCCCTTGCGACGCTGGCGCGCCCAGCGCTTGAGGGTTGCCTCACCGATGCGCAAACGCCGGAGCTCACCCCCCTAGCGACTCGGATCCTCGGGCGCTTACCCCGGGGTAGTGCACAGGACTTCCTACTCGCCGCCCACAGTGAGAGCGACGACCCGACCACCCGAGAGATGCTCCTCTCAGCCATGGGAGATAACGCTGATCAAGGCGGACTCACTGCGCTCAAGGCTCGCTATGAGGGCCTCTCTACGTGCGCAGAGGCGCGGCACGCCACTTTGTCGGTGCGTCGGGCCGATGACGCGCTCTCGACCCCGGAGAGTCGACTGTGGCTGAGGGCGACGGCCGCTCCACGTGTGCTGAGCTGTGCAGACGAACGCGCCGAGGCAGGGGAGCCACCAGACGCCGACCTCCACGCCCTCATCGTCGCGCACGCTCAATCGGCAGCCACGACGCTCATCGCCGAGGTCTTGCTCGCTGACGTCGGCCGACCGCTCAAGCTCAGGGCGCTGGAGATGCTCAAAGAGTCTGGTGATCCGGCTGCGGGTGTCGTCTTAAACGAGTCCCTGAAGGAGCTCGCCTCGCAAGGGCTGGCCGCCGAAGCCGCGCGCGTCATCAACACCCTGCGCGGCCTCTAACACGTCAACGCGCGCTCGAATCGAAGGTGAGGCGCCCTTGCAGCCAGTTAGAGAGCGCCTGGTGCCCTTGAGGCCCCAAGTGCTCATTCCATGCGCCTTGGTCGCTAAAGAGGTGGGCGTAGCTCCCCCCACGACCGAGACCGCGGAACATGGGGCGGGCATCCAGGCCGGGGATCTGCGCGAGCCGCAGGACCTCCGCCATGCGGTCACCGACCCCCAGCGCATGGTTCGCCTCACCCTCTGGCTCAAGCGCCGCGCGGGTGGGCAGGAGGACCACGTTGAGCGCCGCCCCGCGCGCGGCGACGAAGCGCTCAATCGCGACAATGACTGCACTGTAGCGTTCCCACGCTCCCTCGGCCTCCGTGCTCCCCGCCTCGTCTCCGAGCCGCGGCTCAAGGCCGTGCACGAGCCGCGAGAACCCGGCGCTCAAGTGGGCAAAGAAGGCGGAGTGTGATGACGCTGCTCGAAGCGGGTATGGCGCCGGGCTCCGAGCGAGCAAGGCCCCGAGCGGGAAAGACCACTGAGGGGCCTCACAGCGGGAGTCGAGCGCATGGTCGAGCAGCGCTCCATGGTCGCAGCACGCATAGGCCCGATCGAGGTCGAGGAGATCATTGCCCGGGTAGAGGTAGAGGACGACGGCGGCCGGCTTGACCACAGGCCACCATGCCTTAAGTACGCGGAGGTGATGGTCTGGGCCGGTCCCAGAGAAGCCCACGTTCAGGTGAACCCTCGCTTCATCATGGGCGTCGATCATGGCAGTGAAGCGCTCAGCGGGGGCCACTTCGTTGCCTTCGACCATCGAGTCACCCACATGGAGCACATAGTCAGCGCCCTCGCTTAGCGGCCTCAACGTCGGCAAGGCGTCACCATAGCGCGTGGGGTAGAGCGCTTGGCAGGCGAGCTCGCGCGCCTCGGGCTCAAAGTAGAGGCGCGCGGCTTGTGGCGGTGGTTGCGGCGCGGGCGCAGGGAGCAGCGCACGCACCGCCACTTCGCCAAGCGCGATTGTGAGGATAGTCGCCAGCGCGAAGCGCCCTAAGGCGCCTTGACTGGGCGGACCGTGCCGTCCGCGGACCCACCCCACGCCGCCGATGATCAGGCCCGCGCACAGGAGGTCCCACGTCGAGACGCCAGGCCACAAGAGCGCACCCAAGAGGGCAGACAATGGGGGCACGAGCGCCCGGGCGCCGAGAGAGAGCCGCGAGAGCTGCCCCCAAAGGAGCCCCAGGCCGAAAAGCACGAGCAGCGCCACCAAGCTGAGCCCCATCGGCCAAAGCGCCGCATCGACACCTGCATACGGGAGGGCTGCGCCTTCAGCGACGGGCTGGCCATCGCGCTCAATGGTTCGCCAGACCTGATCAGGCGACCAGTCTGTGAGGCGCGCCGTCACGGCGCTGAGGACGGTGGCGTCCTGCGTGGTGCCCCGTGGCGTAATGCAGAACGGCCCATCGCTGGGGCGCACGCACCCGCGCTCAGGGTCGCCAAGGCGGACCTCTGCGCAGGCCCCTCGCCCCTGCGCCTTGGTGCAGAGCGTCGCCTCGATATGGTCGCAGACCAAGGTCCCCTGCCACAGGTAGAGCGGCGGGGTCCCCTCCCGAACCCGGGCGCGGAGACGATCGAGGGTCTCGGGCGGAAGCGCGCGCCATGCAGCGGGGTTCTCCGCCAACCAGGTCGTGCAATCCTCAACCATCACTTCAGCCGACAGCCCAGGCCCAGAGAGCACGCTCGCGCCGAGGATCAAGGCGGCGCTCAACGTCGTCAGCCGCCTCCCCCACGTCTGCGACACAGCGCTGCACGCCATGGCGCCTCGATGCGACGGTTCAGAGCGATGATGACGTGCCACGTCCAGAGCTTGCCCCCAAGCAATCGGCCCCCGAACCGTCCGCGTCGTGCCTCAAGGCGGCGCATCTTCAGGGGCCTCAGGACGATGCCATGCGGCCCCAATCAGGTGCAAACCGTACGCACGACCTAGCGTCGCATCAGACATACAGAAGAGGATCGCTTGCCCAGCGCGTAAACGGGCGCTTGAATCCTCGGGGCCCTCGCGTGGATGATGACGCCCCGTCGAAAGGAGTGAGCCTGAGATGCGACGACTGATTCTGATGGCGCTTGGGCTCTCTGTACTCTGTGCCTGTGCCGATGACGCAAACGATGCGGGTGCCCTCGATGCACAGACCGCCGACGAAGACATCTCGACGCCGCCCGCGCCGGATCTCTTGGGCGCCGTCATCCCCGTGCAAGGCTGCAACCCTATCGCCGAGGAGTGGAGCTGCTTCTACCCCTTCCCAACCGACCTGTTCCTGACCGCAGACGACACGCTCCCGAGCGGCTACCGAGTCATCGTCCCAGGCGAAGCACAACCTGAGCACATCGACGGCGGCCCCGCTGAGGCTCTCATCGAGAATGACCTCGATGGGGCGAGCGTCTTCCCGATGCTCGAGGTGCTCTTGCCAGCGCCGATCGACGCACCTGGGCTCCCGAGTCACGCCGACCCGAGCGCAGGCCTGCCGACCGTGGAGAGCCCGACGCTGCTCATCGACACCGTCACCGGGGAGCTCGTCGGTCACTTCAGCGAGACCAAACCGGATCCTAGCCTAGGCGACGGTCCGCTGCTCGCTATCCGACCTCTTGCGCCCCTCGAACCAAGCCGCCGCTACGTCGTCGCGATTCAAGGGCTCACTCAGACCAGCGATGGGCTCCCCCTCCAGGCCCCCGAGCGCTTCGCTACCCTGAGAGATCGCACAAGCGACGACGTGGACATGCAGCGCTACTACGACGGTCAGGTGTTCGCGCCCATCGAGGCCCTCGGAGTCGCGCGGGGTGCACTGCAGCTCGCCTGGGCCTTCACCACCGGGAGCGACGCGCTCCGCACCGGGCGGCTCGTCTCGATCCGTGACCAACTGGACGCCTATTTCAACACTCACACGCCGACCGTGACGGTCACTGAGCAGGTCGACGATCCGGCACCCCACATCGCCCGCCGCATCCATGGCACCTTCGAGGTGCCCTCCTTTGTGACGGACGCCGAGCCCGGCGCCAGGCTCATCCTAGATGACGACGGCCTCCCGGTGATGGGTGCCCCTTTTGAGGTCCCCTTTGTGGCCTACATCCCGCGCTCCGTCGTCGACGGCTTGGCGAGTGACGGCCCTGGTCGCTTGCTGCAGTTCGGTCATGGGTTCTTCGGCTCGATGGGAGAGACTGGCGGGTACACGGTGGACTTCGCGGCGGAGCACGGGTTCGTGGTCATCGCTGTGGATTGGTGGGGGATGTCAGAGGCGGACAGGGCGACGCTGATTCAGGCGATCTCCGGACCGATTCACGAGGCGACACGCTTCATCGAGCGGACCCACCAAGGGATGGCGAACGCGCTGTCGCTCGGCTACGCGGCGCAGCAGACCTTCCCGACCCTCGACGCGTTTCAATTTGAGGGTGTGACCTCCTTTGACCCGACGGACCTGTACTTCCTCGGCATCAGTCAGGGCCACATCCTGGGGGGCGTCTTCGCGGCGCTGAGCCCGCTCGCGAAGCGCGTCGTCCTCAACGGCGGCGGCGCCAGCCTCGGCTTCATCATGACGCGCTCGCGGTCATTCGGCCTCTTTGAGTTCGTCATCGACCAGGCGCTCGCCTCTCCCCGGGACACCCAGAAGATGCTCAGCCTCCTCGCGAGCGCCCTCGACCCTATCGACCCGGTGGCGTGGGCGCACATGGCACGTGACCGCGAGGACCTGACCTTGCTCTTGCAGACGGGGATCGGCGACGCCGAGGTCCCCGCACAGTCCGCTCACATTCACGCGCGTGGCCTGGGCATCCCGCTGATGGCCCCTTCACCGCGTGACCTACCAGGGTTGGGATCGTTTCAGGGGCCCCACTCGGGCTCTGGACTGGTCGAGTATGACTTTGGGTTGGGCCCCGATCCGACGCTGACCTGGACCATTCCCGGCGAAAACGAGGTCCATGAGGGGCTCCGCCGCCTGACAGCGGTGAAGGCTCAACTCAGCGCGTTCTTTTGGCCTGATGGGAAGATTGAGGCGACGTGCATGGGCGTGTGCGATCCTGAGTGAATCAGAAAACAAACGACGCACTGGTCGCCTGCTTGGCTGAGAACAAAGGACATGTCACACTAGCTGTTCATCATACAACCCGGGCGCGCCCAGTCCACTCGGAACGACGATAAGGGGCGCCCCATATTTGTGACCTAGGAGCCCCCCCCCTCATGACGCGCCCTTTGACTTACTTACTCGTGCTCATCGGTGCCTCAATCCTCAGCTTTGGTGGTTGCGGCGAGTCCAAAACACCTCCTGCCGAAGTGCCGGCACCTGAAGCCAAGGAAGAGGCCGCTGCGCCCGCCGCGGATAAAGCGCCAGAGGCCGCCAAGCCGAGCTACACGATCCCCAGCGCGCTTAAGGCCAAAGAGGTCAAAGCGCAGTACAGCACCAAGAAGATGCGCAAGGCCAAGAAGGCCAACACAGCGGGCTACAAAGCGCGAAAGGCTGACGACGCCGCCAAGGCTATCGAGAATTACAAAAAGGCGCTTGAGCTCGCCCCAGGCTACGTGGGCGCGCGCTTCAACCTGGCCTGTGAGTATGCCCGGGCCAAAGACGCTGATGCAGCCATTGGTGAGCTGGAGCACCTCTTCCGCATCGGAAGCCCAGAGGCGCTCCTGAGGGCCGCCAAGCTTCAGGTGGACTCAGACTTCGATCCCATCCGGGAGGACCACCGCATCAAGGCCATCACCGAGCACTTCGCCTTCGACGTCGATAAAGGCGCCTTCAAGCAGATGTGCGCAAACCGCGGCAAGATGATCGACGCCATGGGCAAAGACGGCTTCTACGAGACCTTCGCCAAAGGGGACGGCTACCTCGTCGAAGCGACCTCAAAGCTTCGCACCGGCGGCAAGGCGCGCACAGCGCTCAGCAAGATCCTCGATGTAACCTGTGAAAACGGAAAGATCCGAAAGGACCCGATGGGCGGCAACCTCGTGCTCTCCGACACAAAGCTCAGCAAGTGGACCGAGAAGTACCCCAAGCGCTGCGTGAACTTCAGCACCATCGTGATGCCTGACAACCCCGACGACCCAGACTTTGAGGTCGGCTCCACCGAGGGCCTCGTGTGTTTCATCCGCCAGGGTGAGGAGTGGATCATCGGCGTCGCCGGCATGTACGACCTCGGCCACGGAGGCGAATCCGACACGGGCCCGGGCGAGAAGAAGGCCGTGAAGAAGGCCGTCAAAGAGTGGGGCTCTTGACCAGCCTCCCCGGGCTGATCTCGTTATCTTAGGCTCACGCCTTACGAGCTCACCGCAGGCCACGACGCATCGCAAAGAAGACGAACAAAGCGCGCGCCAGGGCTATCCTCATAGCCCTTGAGGCGGGCGACATCGAGGAGGCTGACAGGCTCCTCATAGAAGAGGGTAAGTCTTCGGATGGCTCGATGGCTGAGCGGCGCTCGGCGTACTACGAACGCCTCGCGTTGCGGCTCGAGAAACGCCAAGAGTACAGCCGCGCAGACCTCGCGTATGACCAGGCCATTCGATGGCTCACCATCCACGCGTCTGGAGCGACCTCGGGCGCCGAAGGGAGGCGCTACAGCGCAGACATCGAGGTCCTCCGGCAGTCCATCCGTGAACGTCAGAGCGCGCGCGTGGCGATGCCGCCCTCACCCGACCCGCCGCAAGATGACGCACCTCCCCCTGAAGAGGTCGGAGACGTCCCCGAAGCCGCGGAGGAGTGGTCACTCAAAGCCGCCCTTCAGACCTCTCTGCTGGCGCTAGGCTGCGGGGCCCTGTGTGCGCTGGTGCTGCACCAAGCGCGCCACCTCGCCCAGCCCGGGCTCCCTTGGCATATGCTCTGGTGGAGCGCGCTCTTTGGCTGGTCAGGCCTGATGTGCCTCACCTTGAGCCTCCCGCCGCTCCTACGCCGATCACCGCTGGGCGTGGTGCTCGGCGCAGCCTTGCTCCTGACCAACCCAGCCTTCACGGGCTTCGGTCTCGGGGTCTCCGCGTGGATCCAGGGCCAAGCGCTCGATCAGTCCCTGGAGCGTGACGGCGTGCCGCTCTCCAGCACCGTCATCAAGGTCTCGAGCAGCATTTACCCTGAGGTCACGCGGTTCATCCTTATCGAAACGCCTCAGGAGGTCGCGTACCGCTACGAGGTCGACGGTGTGAGCTACCGCGGCACTGTGGTGCATCGCCGTAATGAGATCGGGACA
>JBMYRH010000031.1:43513-61453 GCA_049602155.1 Myxococcota bacterium
CTATGGCGTTCATGGCGCGTCCAGAGACCCCCTACCTCTACTTGCGTTATCTCCCGAGCGATCCTTGGGTTCATCAGCTTGAGGGCAACGCGTTTGTGGAGCCACGACTCCGGGTCTTCACCCTCTCCTTTACGGTGCTGTTCGTCTTCTTGGCCTGGGCATGGTTGACCCGGCGGCGGCCTTAAACCCGCTGTTCTTAGTCACCCAACCGATCGACACCGGTGAACCTGCGCGAACGCCATAGCTCGTGATAATCTGGCGCGTAAGTCACCAGATGGAGCCTTTGAATGACGCCACCCCACACCCACTTGTCGCTGTGCAATGCGACTGCAGCACGTCGTGCCAAGGTGACGCGCCTGATGCTCACGCTTGTGCTGTGCTTCACGGGCTGCTCCGAGGCCGAGGTGACCACCGGCGATGGTGATGAGATCCCGAGCGCCCCCGGAATCGGAGACGCCACCGGGGGAAGCTCTGACCGCTTCGCCACCTTGGACACCGGTAGCCGCGGTCAGGGGACCGTCGACGACCAAGACATCGGCCAAGCGACTGACGACGCCTCAGGCCCACAGGCAGACGTCGACGAGGTCGGGACCGCCGACACGACAGCGCCCCCCGTTGCAGACGCAAGCTCCGCACCGGACGACGCCGTCATCATCACGCCACCTGGGAGCCCGTGCGAGGGCGTCGGCAGCGAGCCCTGCTACGACGGCGCCACAGACACCGCCGGTATCGGCGCATGCAGCCCAGGTATCCGGACGTGCGTCGACGGCGCTTGGAGCCTGTGCGTGGGCCAGGTCCTCCCGAGCGTCGAGGCGCTCGCGGTCGGCGGCGACGTCTGCACCAACGAGATCGATGACGACTGCGACGGCCTGACCGACGAAGACCTCGACGAGGACGGTGATGGCTTCGGGAGCTGCAGCTTGGACTGCTGCGATGCGCCGAATCAGGGCTGCGGATCGCTCGCTGACCAGGTGAGCCCGGCGGCCTTGGACCTGCCCAATAACGGCCTCGATGACGACTGCGATGGGGTCGTCGACGGTGGTGACGATGCCCCCTGCAGCGACGCAGCGGTCAACTCAGGTATCACCGCCTCAGACCTCGTCCAAGCGATGGACCTCTGCCGCTTCGTCGACGAAGGCGAGCTGGGCTGGGGCGTCCTCGAGGCCTCGCTCAGCTTGGCGGACGGCTCAGGCCAGCCTCAAGACATCCAGCTGAACGTCACCGAGAGCTTCGGGGGCATCGTCTCACCGGTCGCCCACAGTACGATGGCGGTCATGGCCAGCGGCATCGGCCGTGGGGTCGGCGAAGAGGGCTTTGAGGACTCCAACACGCACAACGCCAAGACCAAGAGCAGCCCGCCGCAGAGCTACATCGACGTACATGGCGCCCTTCAGACGAGCCCTGGCTGTGAAGCCGGCAGCATGACGGTGCGTGACTCCGTGAGGCTCCGCGTGCGCATCCGCGCCCCGACTAACGTGCACGGCCTTGGCTTCCGCTTCCGCTTCTTCTCCCACGAATACCCGAACTACCTGTGCACCAAGTACAACGACTTCATGTTGGTGCTGATGGAGGGCGCATCACCGGTCTTGCCCGAGGACGGCAACATCTCCTTTGACGCCAGCGGCAACCCCATCTCGGTCAACAACGCGTTCTTCACTACCTGCGAGGCCATCGCCTGCTACGACAGCTCGGTCTACCCCATTCAGTCCGGGCCCGACTCCGACAATGATGGCTGCGTGGACGTGCTCACTTGTAACGAGGACACGAACCTCTGCGAGGGTCCCTTTGGCGCCTGCCCGGATGGGGCGGATGACATCGCGGCGTTCACGACCGACCTGGCTTACGCGGGCGCAACAGGCTGGCTCACGACCCAAGTACCGGTCATCCCCGGTGAAGAGCTGACCCTAGACTTTCACATCTGGGACACGAGCGACGCCGCCTTAGATTCGCTGGTGCTCCTCGACAGCTTCCAATGGATCTACCAGTCGGGGATCGGCCTCTCCACGCACCAATAGACGTCTGCATCGACAGGGTGCTCCTGACCTTTGAGACCTGGCGCGAATAAGTCCTCGAGGGCGAGGCACCCTGACCGCGCCCGTGACACCACGTCTCGCTCCCACGATGGGCCCGTACGTGGCACACTCCCCCTCGATGCTCCCCGTAGACCCCACCCCGAACCCCACGCGCTGTCAGCAGTGTTTCCTGCGGCACGCCAATTGCCTGTGCGACACCATCTCTCCGGTGACGCTTCAGACCCACATCGCGCTCGTCATGCACCGGCGCGAGCTCGGGAAGCCGAGCAACACGGGGACGCTCGCGCTGCAGCTCTTCCCCAACAGCTCATGTTACGTCCGAGGGCTTACTCGAGAGCCCCTCGACCTGAGCGCCCTGGACACCCCCGACCGCCGCACCTGGGTCCTCTTCCCCTCGGATACCGTCGAGGTGCTCACCCGTGAGATGGTCGAGGAAGACACCCGACCCATCACGCTTGTCGTCCCCGACGGCTCATGGACCCAAGCACGTCGCGTGGTGCGCCGCGAGCCCATCTTGAGCGCCGCGAGGCACGTCGTCCCCCCGCCGGGCCCGAAGACGCGCTATCGGCTGCGCAACGAGCACGTCGACGGCGGCCTCGCCACTGCCGAAGCCGTCGCCCGCGCCCTGGGCATCATCGAAGGGCCCGAGACCCAAGCTGCCCTTGAGACACTCTTTGAAACCAAGGTCTCGCGCATCCTCCAAGAGTGGGGGACCCGTAAAGGCCCGCGCTAAGGGGAGCCCACAATGCACGAGAAAGACCGTCTGATCTCGAAAGCGGGTTCGAACAACTCAGGGGGGCATGGTGCGCCCTCGACCCCAGGTTCGGGGAGACGAGGCGGCCCGACTGCGGTATAGAGCAGTCACTCACTCTACGGGCTCCAAATCGCGAGGTGTCAGGTGTCGAAGATGTACTATCGGATGTTGGGAAATACAGGCCTGCAGGTCTCCGTGCTCTCATACGGGTTTTGGGCCACCTACGGGGTCAAAGATGACCTGACCGAAGACGACGGCATCGCGATGGCCAAGCGGTGCCTGAGCCTGGCTCGCAAAGCCGGGGTGAACCTCTTTGATAACGCCGAGGCCTATGGCAACCCCGTCGGAGAGGCGGAGCGCATCATGGGTGAGGCGCTATCGCAGCTCGCCGATGAAGACCCAGAGACCTGGCGCCGATCGGACATCCTCATCACCACGAAGATCTTCTGGGGTGGCGCGGGCGTGAACGAGAAAGGGCTCAGCCGCAAACACATCATGGAGGGCCTCGACGCTGGCATTGAGCGTCTCCAAGTCGACTACGTGGACCTGGTCTTCTGCCACCGCCCCGACCCCTTCACCCCCACCGAGACCGTGGTGCGCGCCATGACCGACGCGGTCCGCTCGGGCATGGCCACCGCCTGGGGCACCAGCGAGTGGTCCGCGCAACAGATCACCGAGGCCGTCTGGCTCGCCCGAACCTACGGGCTCGAGCCCCCTCAGTTCGAGCAACCTCAATACAACATGCTCCACAGAGAGCGCGTCGAGAGCGAGTACGCGCCGATGTACCAAGCCCCGTATCGGCTCGGGCTCACGACCTGGAGTCCGCTATGCAGCGGGCTCTTGACGGGCAAATACAACGACGGCATCCCCGAGGGCTCACGCGCCGCGCTGGCAGGCTACGAATGGCTCACTAAGCTCTTCGCGGATAAGCGCGGCGAGGGGGCCATCGACCGTATCAAGGCGCTCACGACCTACGCTCAGGACACCTTCGGGTGCTCCATGACGCAGTTGGCGCTCGCGTGGTGTGTGAAGAACCCCAACGTCACCACCGTGCTCTTGGGCGCGACCAAGACCGAGCAGCTCGAGGAGAACCTCGGCGCCATCTCGGTGGTCGAGCGGATGACCGACGCGCACATGGCTGACATCGAGGGGATGCTGGGCAACACCCCCGCCGCCTACTCAGGCTTCGGCGGCAGCGGCATGCGCGCCATCGAAACCATCTAGGGTCGCTCCGACCACACACAGGCAAGCTGACTCGCGCTCAGGCCGGCCCAAGACCGCCCCGTTCGGGGCCCCTGTCCTCCCTTCGAATGGACGGATTGAAGGATCAGCTCGACCAGCGGCGGTCGAGGTGAAGGGTCGGGGGCTCTAGGGTCACCGGGATCACGCCGAGAGTGACTCGGTGTGTCTCAAGGGCCGCGTTGAGCGCGTCCAGAGGGGCAGAGCCGTGCTCGGGGTGCCACAGGAGGGGGTGAAGCGCCGGGCCAGCCAGCCACATCTTGAGGTGCTTGGCGTTGCGCACGGCACTGAGGCCATCAGCGCTGGGGGCGAACTCGATGAAGCGGCGATCTCGGACGTGGCTGAGCATCCGAGCGTAGTAGAGGGCCTCCGCGAGGACGCCGACCTTGCCTTTGGGCGCCGCCTCCAGCTCGAACAAGTGCACGACGTGGCGCTCTCTGGTTCGGGTCCACATGGCCACCGCGGTCTTGCCCGCCGGCGTCCAGCCCGTGTCCCTGTTGACCTCCCCGTCGTACATGCCGACCGGCATCTTGTTCCTCAGCGGCTCGACCGGGCCGTCGAGGACCGCCAGCCTCTCCCGAAGCTCGCGATCGCCAGCGAAGGCCAGCCCCAGCTGCCCGTTGCGGCCCTGCCCTCTGGACTTAGCGCTCCTCAGGCTCTCCACGTTGAAGACTGGGTCCGGAGGGAAAGCCCAGGGCCGGGCGCCCGTGACGGTGACGAGGTCTGGGAGGAGCTCGGCGTATTCGTGCAGAAGAAACGAGGCGCGGCGCTGCCCTGGCGTCTGCCTGAAGGTGGCGTCTGTCACCTCGATCTCGACGCGGGCAGGTTCGCCCAATCGACGAAGCCAAGCAGCCAAGCACAGGGCACGGATGGGCGCCGAAGGGCCGTCCTTGCCGGGATCGTCGCCGACTAACTCGGCTGAGATGGTCACGCCGATTCGAACCCCATCATCGTCCGCCGTGGCAGACCACTCGCTGCCCTCTGGCAGTTCGTTGAACTTCTTCGATGCACCGAGGTGCGCCCTCACCTTTTCGAGCAGAGAATCGAGCATAATCGGCAGCCCTCCAACGAGACAGCTAACCCCATCATCGTGGCAGGTACAATCCCGGCTCAAAAAGGAAGTCACCCGTCAACTCAGACGGTGCCAGCACGAGCCCTATATGAGGGCTCGCGGGCTGGGGCTAAGTGGAGCGCGCTAGAGGTTCACGCATGAGTTAAAGGAGCCGACGTTAAAAGGTTCAGGTCGCCGAGACCAAGCGCTCACTGGCACTGGCACACTGAGCAGCTGAGAACATTTGGTCTATTGCTCCCCCGCGGGTTTCACAAACGGTTGTATTATGGCGTGGGAGGCGAACCACGCCGGGTGGTACCTCTCCTTGATGGATCGCAATAACAAGGAGGTCTGCGCGAAGTGTGGCACGCTGAGGGGGCGACACCTACCCGTCACTTCACCTCAGACCGATGACACCCCGCCCACAACTCGACCTGCTCACGGGGTCCCCATGAAGTCCGCTACGCTGCGCACCCTGCGAACCGCCATCATCCCCTGCCTGTGGCTCGCCTTCGCCACGATGATGACCAGCGCGCACCTGGCCGAACCACCGAGCCCGGGAGACGCTGAGCGCGGCGCGAACGTGGAAGGCGCCCTCCAAGTGGCGCTCGGCGCGTCCTTCATCGAGATGCTCGTCTTCCTCGCGCTCATCCTCCCGTGGTCCCCGCGTCGGTCTGGAGGCCGCCTCCTCTTGTGCTGGGGCGTCTTCGCCCCTTGGCTGACGCTCACCGCGCTGATGAGCCTGCACGGTGGCTCAGTCATCCTGCTGCACCTCCTGTGGGTGCTCGTCCTGGTGGGGGCGCTCAGCCTGTGGACCGCCACCCACCTCATCGCCCCTGGCCGCCAGGACACTGCCTGACCGGGACGGCGAGAGGAGCCTCGGAGCCAAGGTGACGATGAGGCCCTGCACGTCACACGCTCAACCCCGCCTTGATCCACGAAGAGCATCAATTTTAGTGCTTTTCGAGCCCCGCGAGGGTGGCTCGCGTATACTGTCCGCCATGCGGTTAAAGTGTGGTGTATCGGTCGTCATCGTGGGCCTGTGCCTCGGTACGTTGCAGGGGTGTGTCGAGGACACGACGGGAGGCCTCTGTGGGACTGATACCTCCGCGTGTGATGACGGCGACGAGGCCGAGTCCTGCGACCTCGCTTGCAGCGCTGCGGACGCCCAAGATTCTCGGGACGACGTAAGCGACACAGAGGGACTACCGGACACTACTGGGCCCCCATTCCGCGCCCCCGCAGCGGACGGCTTCCCTGAGCCTGCCGATGCGCTGCTCAAGATCGAGAGCGCGATCCTGAGCCAAGACAGCAACCGTAATGGGCTGCTGTCTCCGGGCGAAGTGGCTGACCTTCGCTTCACCGCCCGCAACGTCGGGGGACTCCAGACTGGAGGCATCTCCATGTCGTTGATGGAGAGCGCCCCCTTTGTGGAGATCATCGCCTGTGATGCGCAGCTGGGAGATGCGTGGACGCCATGCGACTCGGAGTGCAACTGCCAGGAGATCCCTGACGATGCCAAGGTCACTCTCGGCGCAGACGAGAGCACAGAGGCGATCCTGCTAAGGGTTCGCTTCACGCTCGTCGACAGCGCGCCGATTGCCCCTCTCAGCTGGCGTGTTGCACTTCATGATGAGCGCGGCGACGTCTGGGAAGATGAGGTGCTCACCGAGGTCGCACCGAACGGCGCATCGCTTTCAATCCACACCCTCGAGCTTCACGATGACAGCGACGCCGACGGCGCCTTGAGCCCCGGCGAGAGCGCATCGCTGCACCTCTTCGCGACCAATGAGGGGGCCGAGGACGCGACGGGCGTCTGGGCCCAACTTCTCACCCTCCCCCCCGGCGTGACAGTCCTGGGATGCTTCGCCACTTCGCCAAGCGAGTGGGCGGAATGCAGCGACGATTGCGCCTGCGACTCCCTCCACGCATCGGCGCTCCAAGACCTCCCCCGTGAGCAGACCAGCGAGACCGCCATCCTCAGGATCGACATCGCGCTGTCTCTCGATATCCCGCTGTCCCCCTTGGTGTTCGGCATCGCTCTCATCGACTCGTACAATGTGACCTGGACCGACACGGTCTCATGGGACGTTCAGGCGCCCTAAACTGAGCGTGCCCCCGATGCGAAGGATAGGGAACGACGCGTGACGTCCATCACCTTCGAGCAGGTGTGCGATCAGCGCCACTGAGTGAAACGCACTGTGACGCCACAGGGTGTAACACCCCCACGTTTCAAGCGCGTCAGGGCAGTGGGAGCCCCCCAAAGTCCGCGAATAGCCTTCGAAATCATCACGTGTCACAGCTAACACAGCCACTTTGACACACAAATTCAATACATCCAGGCACTTGCGAACCATCGACGCATCCCCAAGGATCATGATCCGGGGGGAGATGTTGAAGGTTGAGCTCCACATCACGGCTAGGTGGATCACGGTCGCAGCAGTGTGCACAGTCGCGCTGATGGGCCTGGGCTGTGAGGGGCTGGGGCTCAACCCGACACCAATCGGAGAGCTCTCCACCGTAGCGGACTGGGAAGACGGCTCGGTCGATACCGGGCCTGGCGCATTGGACTGTGTCCCGGCCTGCGACGGCTTCAGCACGGGACCCGACGGCTGCGGCGGGACATGCAGCGTCCCCGCAGACCAACTACGCGCTGTAGATGAGGTAGCGCTGAACTGCGTCCCGAGGTGCCAAGGCCGCGTGTGTGGTGACGACGGCTGCGGAGGTAGCTGCGGTCGCTGCAGTGACGGGCTCGCCTGCTCGGACGGCGTGTGCGACTGCGCGCCCCACTACATCGAGATGTGCTGTGAGATGGGCACCCAGACCTGCTGGTTTGACGGCTGTGGCAACCAAGGCAAGGTGATCGAGACGTGCCCAGACGGCTGCCACGATGGGGCGTGCTGTACGCCCGACTGCCGAGAGAACACGTGCGGGGATGATGGCTGCGGCGGCACCTGTGGCTCCTGTAAAGGGCCAGAGGTGTGCATTGAGGGGACATGCGATTGCGCACCGTCGGTGTCGATGGCCTGCTGTGAGGACGGCTCGGCGGTGTGCAGCTACGACGGGTGCGGTCATCAGGAGAGCGTTCAAGCCATGTGCCCGACGGGCTGCGCAGATGGTGCGTGCTGTGACCATTGCGCCGACGGCCACGTCTGTGCAGAGGACGGCAGCTGCACCTGTGGGGCGCTTGGCGTCGCATGTCCGGACGGCTTCGCCTGCGAGGACGGACACTGCATTGGCGGGCTTGGAGACGAAGCCTTTGTCCCGACGGGGCACTTCGTGATGGGGTGCTCAAGCGCTCAAGGGGAGGCGTGTGAGGCGCACGCCGACGAGCTGCCCCGTCGGCTCGTCACCGTGGAAGCCTTCGCGATTGACCGCCATGAAGTGACCGCCGCGGACTACCAGACCTGCGTGACGACCACGGGGTGCGCGCTGCCTTTGCTGACCAGCGGGAGCGGCGCCAACTACGCGACCCCGACCAAGTACGAGCACCCGATCAACTTCGTGACCTGGGCCCAGGCAGAGGACTACTGCGACCGACAGGACAAGCGCTTGTGCAGCGAGGCCGAGTGGGAGTTCGCCGGACGAGGGACCTGCCATGCGGCCTGTGATGCAGATGATGTCACCTGCTGTGAAGCGATGATGCCCCTGTTTCCGTGGGGTGACAGCCCCCCGACCTGCGCGCTCGCGAACCACGGCAACAGCGCATGCGGGGGGGACACTTCGCCGGTGGGGGCGTACCCCGATGGTGCGAGCCAATACGGCGTGATGGACCTGTCAGGGAATGTCTGGGAGTGGGTCCAAGACTGTTGGCACTCCGACTATCAAGACGCCCCCCTAGACGGCGCGCCGTGGATCGAGCCCTACGGCATCTGTGAGAGCAATCGGCGGGTGATTCGAGGGGGCAGCTACGACTACGGCGAGGACGCAATTCGCCTCTCTGAGCGTCTGGAGAACAACCCGAAGTTTGGATCCGCAAGCGTCGGCTTCCGATGCTGTCGAAGCCTGGAAGATTGAGGCGCCATCGCGCACCACATCGTGAGCGCCTCGCTCTCCCTGGAGAACCCGCTCCATGCGCTGTCCTCCAACCGTTCGAAGTCAAAGTCAGCAAACGACTTGCCACCGACCCACGGGTCCCTGACGCTCACCCCTCACTCAGGACACCATCATGCGCCACCTCATACGCCCCCTCGCCGTCGCCATGACCTGCACCTTCATGGGGTGTGGTGACGCCGCCACAGACTCGACCAGCGCGGCCGCGACTGTAGACATCTCAACCGACAGCTCCGCAGCGGCGGACCTGGCCGACTCCAACACGGCAGAAGAGGCCACAGACACCCCAAGCGGCGCGCCCGACGGTGAAGGTCAAGCCGCGGTCGACACGGCGACGGAGTCAAGCTCCGAGGATACGACCGAGGAGCGGCCCCCAGAGGACACGCCTCAGACCTCACCTTGCGCATTTCCCCTGGTCGAACTCCAGACCGCGAAGGACCCAGCGTGCGGCGGAGGAAATCTACATCGCTGGCCGATCGGTATGGCAGGGACGGCTTGCCATGGGTGGCGCGCAATGGACAACTCTGGGGAAGAACATGACAATTCTGCCAACGCGATCGGCTGCGGCGAAGACGGCTCGTTTACCTTCACTCAGTTCGCGGGCAACTTGGACTGCAGCGGATCAGGGGTCGTCAAGACGTACACTGCAGACGCCTGTGAACAAGACACCCCGCCCGTCCTCTACACCAAGGCGATCAACCTCGCCTGTTGCGAGAGCCTCACTCACCCGGACTGCGTGACGGGGCTGCCGTCAGTGAGCATCCCCGGCGGTCAGGTCTTCTTGGACGGCGATCTCTGCGAGTAGGTCTATCCGAACCAACCGCACCACAACCGGCCACGGAGCGCGCCGAACGGAAGGCCTCCTGACGACCTGTTTGGCAGTCAGCCCCCGCTCGTGGCATCGTCTGGGGGTCGATGGGTCGCGATTAGAGACACCCCCGGGGTGCCCTGAAGCGTTCGAGAGACCGACGCCACGACGACCCCAAAGAATGAGAGGCCGGAATGCTCGACTACACGCGAAGGAAGAACGACCCCGCTCGCGTCGCGCAAGGTGAGCTCCCCGATGTTCAAGCCAAGAGCCGAAACGCACTGAAGGGGATGAGCTTCGACGAGGGCGCTGCAGCGCTCTCACCTCAGCTCTTGCTCCCGGCGCCGCAGGCAGGGAAATCCGGCGGTGGAGGGGGCACCTCAATCATCGCCCTGCTGGGCGAAGACACACTCCAAATGGCGGCCTCGCCTCACCTCTCCATTCAAGAGACTGGTCGGTTTAACGGCCCTGGCGCCCTCCCCGCCCTGCACCAAGAGCAGCTCCTCGCCGGCCTAAACGCCGAAGGTTGGGGCCTCTCGACCATCGCTGAGGCCTTCGACATGATCGACGAGGGCGAGGTCATCGTGCAGTCCATCACGGTCAACGAGACCGGGCAGGTCTTCACCCACCTGAAGCTCTATATGGGCGACACCGAGGTCGGCTATATCTATGACGCCGGTGGCATGAGCCGCGTGGCGATCGTCTCCGACCAAGAGATCGTGCCCTCTGCGAGCTGAGATGTCCCTCATCGCTCCGATGACCCCGTGGGGTGAGCTCCGATGAAGCCCTTCCAGCGCGCGCTCTCTCAGGGGGTGAATCAGGCCCGACGCTTCGCGCTCAAGACCGTCGGAGCGCGCAACCGCACTGTGGCCACACGCCAAGGCCGACTGGCCCTCATCGAGGTGCCCGGTACCGGCCCTTTACCACCTGTCCTGCTCATCCATGGTTTATCAGCCATGTCGATCGACTGGGACCGTGTCATCCGGCGCCTGCGACGGCATTGCCAAAGCGTCCGAGCTATCGACTTGCCGGGGCACGGCTGGAGTGACGCTCCGCGCGACGGCATGGGGCTCGACCCTTTCCTCGAGATGCTGACAGAGGCCTCCGAGACCTTCTTGGACACGCCTCACCACGTCGTAGGATCATCGCTTGGGGGCTTGATGAGTGTGCGTCTCGCCGGTCATGCCCCCGAGTCCATAGCCTCGCTAGGCCTCATCTCGCCGGCCGGTACGATGGCGACTCAAGCACAGCTCGACACCGTGCTCGCGCTCTTCGCCGTCGATGATTGGCAGCGAGCGCTCGCCTTCGTGGACGCGTGCATGGGCGAAGACCCACCGATGCGGAGGCTCATGGCCCTCGCGATTCAGAGCCGCATCACCCATCCGAACATCCAGGCAATCCTCAAAGAATTCTCGCCAGAGTGGCTGCTCGAACCCGAGAGGTTGTCCGCGCTCCCGATGCCAGTCCTCCTGTATTGGGGGCTTCAAGATGGCATCTTGGGCACATCGAACCTTGAGAACTACCGCGCCCACCTGCCCGCGAGCACGACCTTCTACACACCTGAGACCGAGGGACACGCCCCTTGGATGGATGGCCCTATGATGGATGGTTCCGAGGCGTTCGTGGGTCGACTGGTCGCGTTCTGGTCAGGGCTCTAGGGGTGCGCGCGACCGACACCGCGTCGTGCTCAAGGGCGCGCCGCTCCAACCCGGCGAGGGTCGCTTCGCACCATTGAGTGACGCGATGACGGAGCCCCTCTTCGTCGCTGCCCTCCGACGCCAACGTCTCGAGCCAGGCATCGTTGACCTGGGTCGGTGGGTCGAAGAGCACCCGGACCGTCTTGCCCAGCCTCGGGAGTCGGCCCCCGATCGGTAACACAGCCTCCATTCCCCGGTGATAAAAGGGCAGCAGGAGTGGTTTAGCCTCCGTGATGAGGCGCCCGATGCCCATCTTGAACGGTCGTCGAAGTCGCGCATCGGGCTCGCGTGTGCGGCCGCCCTCAGGGAAGATGTGAACCCAAGCCCCCTCCCGCAGACGCTCCACTAAGAACGCGAGTCCGGGCTGCTCAAGGCCGGCCCCGCGGATGATCGGGACACATTTACCGCTGCTGAACACCGTCCCCTTGAGACGTGTCCCGAAGAAATTCAAGTGGTCCGCCGGGATCCAGCGCGTCTCGTCGTACCCGGTGCGACCAAGCCCAGAGGTCACCAGAGGATCATCGAAGAGTGAGACATGGTTGCTGAAGGTGAGAACCCCTTGGCCGGGTGCCGCGAACGCCGTCTCCCAGTGCTCGCGGCCCACGAACTCAAGTCTATTCAGCGCTCGCATGACGAACCGAGAGGTTTGCACGACGACAAAGCAGACGAGTGGTCGGTACCAGCGCTTGGAGGGGTCCCAGTGTTGTAGTTCAGTATGGCGCATCGAACTCCCCCCAATGAGGTGCTGCCCTCTCCCACCGACGTGCCAATGGAGGGCAGGGAGTCTCAACCTCATTTGGGCGGAATTAAATCCGCCCCGTCATGGGAAAGCTTCGGGAGAACCTGCAGAGCCCCCCTCAAGCGTATCGAGAACGCCACATTCAGGGGCCGAATGCTTGACCAGCCCTAGCCATCGGACCATGACACGATGCCGCCATCTAGTGCCTCATTGAGCGTCATGTGCCCTAAGCACAGGTAGTCGAGCGCCTCCCCTCGGCCGAGCTCCTGAACACCCTCGCCGTACATCCCGTGGTCTGTTTGCATCCGCTCCCATGCGAGGTGGAAGCGGGCGGTTGACGGGGCATACGACAAGGTGAAAGCGCGACTCTCCCAAAGCCCCACGGGCTCCTCTATCCAATCAGGCCATCGGTCAGAGTTATCCGTCCAGTGAACACTCGCCCCGTGAGTCACGGCGAGCCGCGCAAGCAGTCGGTCGGCTTGGGCTAGTTCCATCGCCCACACCTGAGCGAAAGAGCAGCAATGCGCGTCACGGGCGGGTCGACTTGGTCGTGGCCAGCGCACGCGTCTCGAGCGCCGCGAGGGTCTCCTCACACCATTGCGTCACCCGATGACGACATGGCTGCGCATCACCGCCACCTGGAGTCTGTGCCTTTAGCCACTGGTCGTCGACCTGAGTGGGCGTCCCGAAGAAGACACGCACGGAATTACCGACCCGTGGGAAGCGGCTACCGATCGGGAGGATGGCCTCCATCCCGCGGTGATAAAACGGCAAGAGCATCGGCTTGGCCTCGGTGATGAGGCGCCCGATCCCAGTCTTGAATGGATGGCGGAGGCGCGCGTCGGGCTCACGAGTCCGTCCACCTTCAGGGAAGATGTGGACCCATGCCCCCTCTCTGAGGCGGTCGATGAGGAAGGACAGCCCCGGCTGATCAAGCCCAGCGCCCCGGACAATCGGCACGCACTTACCACCTCCGAAGAACGCCCCCTTTAGGGCCGTACCGAAGAAGTTCAGATGGTCTGCTGGGACCCACCTGGTCTTGCAATAGCTGATGGGTCCGACAGCCGAGATAATCAAGGGATCGTCGAAGAGAGAGACGTGGTTGCTAAAGGTGAGCACACCGTTCTGTGGCCCATCGAACGCGCTCTGCCAGTGCGCTTGGCCGACGACATCAAGGCGGTTCACCACCCTCATGATGAAGCGCGACGTTTGACCGACGGCGAAGCAAATCATTGGATCATACCAACGCTTTGAGCGGTCCCAGTGCTTTAGCTCACTTTCGTGCATCGGATTGCCCCGAGCGAGGTGCAGGCAGACACCTCTAGCTCTGCTTCACATTCGGGGCCGGAGTCTCGTCCTGACGGCGAAGAAATTCAATCGGCAAGCGGGGAGTCCCCTCGGTAAAGCAGCACAATTCGGGTGCAGCATAGCGAACACTGACACAGGCCCACGGTGCGTCTTTGCGCCCTCCCGTCCTCCGCGAAGGCGCGACGACCTCGTCCCTCGCCCTCAAGGCGCCGGGAGCTCCCCTTCAAAGGCGAGGATCGCGGCGCGAAAGTCCTCGGGGATCGGGACCGGCGCAAAGGCCTCATCGAGCCACACGAGGGTCATCTGCCCCGTCGCGACGACCCGCGGTTGACGCTTGTCCGTCATCAAGAAGTGGAAGGCATAGCTCGTGGTCCCCAGGTGCGCCAAGCGCACGTGCACCTCGAGGACATCGTTGTAGCGGGCGGGCCCATGGAAGTTCAGCGAGGTCTCCACCACGGCGCCTGGGGCGAGGTCCTTGACCGGTCCATCGTGCCGCGCCAACCCAAGGTGATTCAGGTAGTCCATTCGGCCGACGTCCATGTACGCCGAGAAGCTCCCGAAGAAGACGATACCGACTGCGTCGGTCTCGCTCAATCGAACCCGCACCTCCGTTCGGAAGCGGTAGGCGTTGCGATCATCAGTGACCTGTCCGTGCTTCATTGACCTGCTCCCCGAGTGTAGCGCGCAGGGCAACGGTAGGGCCTGTGAGATCATCTCACAAGGAGCGTTCTTGGGCACAGTGCCCCTACCGTGGGTACCGCACTGCGCGCTCCTAGAAGCTGGGCTGCGCAGGGCCACCACCGCCGCCTTTGCCCGGGACACGCACAAATTCAGCCATGCACATCGACAGGTCGATGGAGCTTTGCGCGTCGTAATGGCCGACGTCGTCAAAGCTCATCGTGCACTTAACGGGCTGCCCTTCACAGGGACACAGGCTCGGAGCCTGATGCCCACCGTCGGTCACCACGTCGGGGCCATCGCTCCAGCGATAAAATGCCCAGCCGTCCGCAGGGATCGCCTCGACCGCGAGCCCCTCCGGTTGGTGCACTGCCTCAACGCAGTCACCCATACTGACCGTTTGAATGTCCGGGTTCTTTCCGACACACGAAACGGAGTGATTCAGACGAGGCGTCTCGTAAGCGCGGAGCGGCTCACCGGTGATGTGACCAACAATGGCCCCAGAGCCTTGCACCTGAAAGACCACCTCTTTCGTGCAGACCTTTGAGACGAAGTAGGTCACTTGCTGCCAATTCCCGAGTTCACCCCATTCTTCCAGCGAGAACTTCTCGGGGTCTCCAGAGAACGTGCCCCGGTCATTAAGCGCCGAGTGCAGGTTCACGTTCCCTGGGAGCCTTGACCCCTTCCTCTTGGACGTCTTTGTCGAGCTGGGGTCGAGCCACTGATTTCGGTTCTCCGGGTTGCACGACGTCGCCCCCATCGACATCGCCGAGAAGACCTCCCTGTCCTCCAGCATGATCGAGGTGCCGCTGTCACCAGAGCACTCCGTGCGACCCGAATCGAGCCCTGGCAAGACCTGGATGCGCGCGCCGCCTCCCTGTACGTCCGGGCGCACCTGAACCCGCTTTACTCGACCATCACCGCTGTGATGCACACCAGCTCCGGCGGCGCCCCCGCCGTCCCCAGTCATGCCGTAACCAGACATCGTGTACGCCTGACTATGGAGCCCCTCGTCCAAAGGAAGTGGCGTGAGCTTCTGAGCCTCGTAGTCCTGGAGGCGGAGGCGAAGATCGGCGCCGTCACTATGACGATTCTCGAGCCAGAGGACCCGGAGATCGCGATAAGGATCGATAGCGTGAACCCCGAAATCCCAGCTCCGCGTCGACGCCGTATCTGCGACAAGCTGGTCACGATGAGCGGGTGTGACCAACGTCACATCCGCACCCATCACCACGCGATGGTACATGGGCTCATCCTTCGATTCCCATGGCTTGAGGTGCTTCGCGGTCAGCATGCACCGCGTGTCGATCCCCTCATGCTTGATGACCATCGTGGTCCCGACCAACTCCTTGTCACCGGGGAACGAGCTCATGCCACCTCCGACCTCGGGCTCAAGTGGCGCCCACTTCCCCACAGACATCACCTGGTTCAGCAAGATGTTGCCTTCTGCGACTGGGACACCATCGTAGATAGCGTGGCCCGAAGAAACGGGCAGTGTCAGCGTGAGGGCAGCGGCGAGCGCTGCAGTTCGAAGCGGGGCGTTCATCGACAACTCCTGTTGGGCGACCGGTTGGTGCAGTGAAACGAAGCGCACACGTGAGCCCCAGCACCGTCCATAGGGCACTTCAATACGGGGCTATCGCGACATCGACTCCACGCAGTGGGCTCGAGGGCGACGCTCACAGTTGAGCGACTGCCCGATGCTCCGTTCCGAACCAGAGCTGACCTCGTTGGAAAAAATGACGTGGCCCGCCAAACCCTCACACGAAATGGACCACTGAGCGGACAGGCGTACCGCGGTTGCCATCCGTTGAGGGGAGCTCCGCCCCCAACGCCTCATCACCGAGAGGTACCTGCTGAGCCCGCTCTAGGCGCCCGGTCCCCAGCCATTGGTCCGAGGCCACAGCGCCACGACGGCGTCGTCACCCTCGACCACGGCGTACGTGTCATACATCGCCGCTGTCATGCAGACATGATTAGGCGCCACGCGCACGAGGCTCCCAATCGGGAGCGCCTCCCAATCCATGGGCTGTGCACTGGTCACCTCACCATGCTCCTGATGCACCGAGGTCACCTGAAGGTCACCCAGGGGGCTCCCCGTGACCGCATCGAGCACCCGCCCGTAGCCCGCATCAAAGGCGCGCCCCTGAGTGCTGCGATCTTTGGAGAGCCCTAGGCCCCCGGCGTCGATCACCAGACGATTCGCAGCGCGCCGATGGCTGATGATGGTGGCGAGCACCGTGACCGCGAGGTCCCCTTCAGCGCACGCTCCAATGCCAGCTTGAAAGAGGTCCCCCATCAGGTAGACCCCAGGTCGCATCTCCGTCACCCCCTCTAGGTGCTCGGCGTGGACCGCGGTCGGCGTCGAGCCCACGCTCACGACCTCGCAGGCGATCCCCGCTCCCCTGAGCTGCTCCGCTGCGTCGGTGGCCGCCAGTCTCTCCGTCTCTGCCACAGCCACAATCGACGCGACATCATGACAGCCATAGCTCTGGCCACCGTGCGTCATCACACCGCGCAGCGTCACCCGCGGCGCCCTGTCTAGGAGTTGGGCGATCTCAAGCAGCTGAGGGGCCGCTGGGGGCACCCCAGTCCGGTCTTCCCCGCAGTCGATCTCGATCATCACGCTGTGTGCAGCAGGGTGGTTGGCGATGGCGCGCGCGACGTCTACGGAGTCCGTGATGAGCGTCACGCGCGCTCCCGTCGCCGCGATGCGCGCCACGCGGTCGAGCTTATTCGGCGTCACGCAGACGGCGTAGAGGATGTCGGTCAACCCATGACTGGCGAAGTACTCTGCCTCATTGAGGGTCGCGACGGTGATGGCCCCTGAGTGACCGCGAGTCGCGATGCGCGCGACGTCGATAGACTTCGCCGTCTTCAGGTGCGGGCGCAGGTCGACCCCGAGGTCATGGGCCCGCTGACTCATGCGCTGCGCATTGGCAAGCAAGCGACCTCGGTCGAGGACGAGGCACGGCGTCTGCAGGGTCTTCAATCTCATGGCTCACCTCATACCACAGCCCACAGGGGCTCATGCCTCCGACTGACGGTGCACTCAAGGTATGGAGGGCGAAGATGGGCGCGAAGGACACAGCTCTGATCCCTAGCGCGAGCCTGAATTACAGAAAACGTAAGACCAGGCCCCGAGCCAGTGGCTTCGGTCGGTTGCACTGATTCTGAGCCCAGTAGCACGCCGAGCGAGGGTCAGAATGTGGCAGCTAACATCTCGACCCCGTTAAACTCAGTGCATGGGCCAACACGCGCAATTGTCGCGCCGTGATGCAGCGGTGTACGTGACCTTAGACAGCGGGCGAATCGAACGGATTCAAATCGGTGAGCGCCGAGTCCTCGTCGGCAGCGACCCTCGCAACGACATCTGCCTCGCCAACCGAAACGTCCAACCACGCCACGCGAGCATCTACTTCGCTGGCGGAGAGCATATCCTCTCGTGCGTCAGCGATGGATCGACCTTAGTCAACGGTTCAGCGGTCGCACGCAGCACACCTCTGGAGAACGGCGACGTCATCTGGATCGGTGGCCGTGAGCTCCGCTTCATTCGCCTCCAGAGCATCAGCACGACCAC
>JBMYRH010000032.1:0-59288 GCA_049602155.1 Myxococcota bacterium
ACCACCACAACGACACAACCCCGCGATGACGCGGTACGGCGCTTCGACATCCTTCCCTCCAGCTACAATCTAGCGAGAAGATTAAATCAGTGTGCCCCCGATGAACAGGGCACCCGGCCTATCATTTCTCACTTCCGCGAGCCGCGACTTCGGGGCCAAAGCCCCCCGACCCAAATGACCCAGGCGGCGAAGACGAACTGCATGGGCATGCGCGCCCAGAGCATCCAGCGCTCTTGGGGCATATCGGGCAGGTAGATGTCGTTGACGAGCATGTTGATGTTCGCCGGGTAGACGGCGACCAAGAGCGCGAGGATCCCCCAAGCGGCGGCGCGGCGCGTCTTTCGCCAGAGAAGCCCTACCCCGCCGAGGATCTCGGCGACGCCGCTGATGTGCACGAGCAAGAGCGGCTCGGGCAAGTACGCCGGGACAATCAGGACGAAGAGGTCCGGGTCGGTGAAGTGCTGGATCCCGACCGCGATGTACGAGGCCGCGCAGAACCACAGCGCGACCGTCTTCATCCCCCCGTAGAGCGTCCTAGATTCCGCGTAGCTCATCGCATCCCCATGTCAACCTAGACCACAGCATGAGAAGAGTCGCTCGCATCTGCAAGGCGCAATGCATGTTTCATCTTGCTGGGGCCGGGCATCGACAACAGGTGCGTTCATCACCGACAATGGAGGTGACGCGTTCGTGACGGAGACCCCATGTTCAAGCACCTGCTCTTGCCCCTCATCCTCGCCGCCGGGCTCTTGGTCGGCGCTTGCAGCGGTACCGACGGCATCTTCGGGGCAGAAGCCGGGGACCTGGCGGACGCTGCTTCCACCGAGACCGCGGGGCAGGACGCCTCATTCAACGTGACCGACACCGTCGCACCGGGAGAGGAGAGCGGCGGCGAGGCCAAACCAGATGCGACCGAAGCACAAGCCCCCGACGACGCGACGGCCCCCGAGGACGCGGCAGAGCGCCCCGATGACCATGGGTTCGGTGCCCCGTGTGACAGCGGGGATGACTGCTACTCCGGGGTCTGCGCCGAGCACATGGGCGACACCGTGTGCACCAAGACCTGCGACGAGGACTGCCCCGCAGGGTGGACCTGCGAGCAAGTGACCGGCGCCGGCGGAGACGCGGTCTTTATCTGTGTCTCCTCCTTTGAGCACCTCTGCCGCCCATGCCTGACGAGCGACGACTGCACTTCGGACACCAGCGAGACCGCGTGCATCGACTACGACGGACAGGGGAGCTTCTGCGGCGCAATATGTCAGTCCGACGGCGACTGCCCCGAGGGCTTCGTCTGCCAAGAGAGCACCTCGACGCGCGGCGGTAGCAGCAGCCAATGCGTGGACGCAGATGGCGTCTGTGAATGCTCGAACTTGGCGGCTGGCCTTGGCCTCACGACGACCTGCACGACCTCCAACGGCTTCGGCACCTGCGAGGGGATGCGCAGCTGCGGCCCCGACGGCCTGACCGAGTGTGACGCAGCGACCCCAGCCGAGGATCTCTGCAACGGCGTCGATGACGACTGTGATGGTGACCTCGACGACGTCCCCTGTGACGACCAGAACCCTTGCACGGCAGACACCTGCGAGGGCGAGGCAGGGTGTGGACACGTCGCGACCCCCGGCGCCAGCTGCGACGACGGAGACCTCACGACAGCGAACGACATATGCGGGGATGACGGGAGCTGTGCAGGCGACCCCATCACGTGCCCAGAGGGTGCATGCATCGCCGCGGCGAGCCCCAACGGCGCGGAGTGCGACGTGACCTACAAGGCCCTCGGCGCGGCCTGTGATGACGAGGAGCCGACCACGAAGGCCGACCAATGCGACGGGCAAGGCGGGTGCGCTGGGACGACCTACACCTGCGAGGCCGCAGCGTGTGAGATCTCCTCGAGCCCGAACGGCGTCGACTGCACGATCGAGTACTGGGCTGCCGGCACGACGTGTGACGACCAAAACCCAGAGACCGAGGGCGACCAATGCGACGGGCAAGGCACCTGCATTGGCACGGCCTACGACTGTCAGCCCACCCAGTGCGAAGCCAGCAGCACCCCCAACGGCGCCACCTGTGACGTGACGCCGAAGCTCGCTGGGACAGCGTGTGATGATGGGCTGGGGACCACAAAGAACGACGCCTGCGACGGCCAAGGGGCGTGCATCGGGACGACCTACACCTGTGAGCCTGGCCTGTGCGAGGTCTCCTCGAGCCCCGATGGGCTGGGCTGTGCCATCGAGTATTGGGCCGCTGGGACCGCCTGCGACGACGCAGACGCGACCACCCTGGGGGATCAATGTGACGGGCAAGGGGGCTGCGCTGGCGCGCCCTACAGTTGCACCCCGTCCACGTGTGAAGTCGCATCGACGCCGAACGGCTCAGACTGCGATGTGAGCTACGCAGCTCAGGGGGCGGCCTGCGATGACGGCCTCCCCGACACCATGGGGGATCAATGCGACGGACAAGGGGGCTGCTCGGGTACCCCCTACGCCTGTGTGCCCGGGACCTGTGAGGCGACCAGTGTCCCCAACGGCCTCAGCTGCGACACGACCCCTGCGGTCCAGGGTACCGCTTGTGACGACGGGGACGCAGCCACCAAAGACGACCAATGTGACGGGCAAGGAAGCTGTGGCGGGACCCCGTATGGCTGTGCGCCGTCCGCCTGTGTGCTCTCGAGCGTCCCTGATGGCGATGGATGTGCGGAGACCTACGTCGCGCAAGGCGTCAGCTGCGATGACGGCGCACCCGACACCAAGAGCGACCTGTGCAACGGGCAAGGCCTGTGTATCGGGACCCCTTACACCTGCGAGGCGGCTCAATGTGAGCTCCAATCTGTCCCCAACGGCGAGGGCTGTGACGTCACCCACGCCCCGGCGGCCATGGCCTGTGATGACGCCGATCCAGCGACCAAGATCGACGTCTGCGATGGTCTCGGAGGCTGCGCAGGCTCTCCCTACACCTGCGAGCCGACCCAGTGCGAGGCGGCGAGCTTACCGGACGGCGCAGGCTGCGAGAGCTACCCCAAGGCCGCTGGGATCCCATGCGACGACGGTGAGGCGACGACCGCCGACGACCAGTGTGACGGTGAAGGCGCGTGTACCGGCACCGCATACACGTGTGAGCCAGGGCCATGCGACGCCACGAGCGTCCCGAATGGCACGGGCGGATGCGACGTGACCCCCGCCCCCGAGGGCATCATGTGTGACGACGGAGACCTCGGGACCAAGTTTGACCACTGCGACGGCTATGGCAGCTGCACCGGCGAGGTCATCGTCTGCGAGCTCGGGCCCTGCGACGCCGCGAGCGTCCCCAACGGCTTCGACTGCGATGTGAGCTACAAAGCCTGGGGGCTCGAATGCGATGACGGCGATCCCTCTACCAAGGATGACACCTGCGGCTGGTGGGGCTTCTGTGATGGCAACGTCTACACCTGTGAGCCAGGGCCCTGCGAGCTCTCAAGCGAACCCAACGGCGAGGGCTGCGACATCACCTATGCGCCAGCGGGAGCGGCCTGCGATGACGGCGACGCGGGCACCAAGACCGACCAGTGCGACGGCGCGGGCAGCTGCGCAGGCGAGACCTACACCTGCGAGCCCACACAATGCCAAGAGACCGCGACCCCGGACGGTGAAGGCTGCGAGGTGACCTACCTCGACACCGAGGCGCCCTGCGACGACGACGACGTCTCGACGCTCGAGGACACCTGTGATGGTGAAGGGAGCTGCGCGGGTATCCCCTACCTGTGCCTGCCGACGCAGTGCGAGAGCTCCTCGGAGCCCAACGGTGAGGACTGCGATGTCGTCTACGCGCCGCTCTCGACCGACTGTGATGACAACAACGAAGGCACCAAGGATGACGTCTGCGACGGACAGGGCGTCTGCGGCGGCACTGCCTATGAGTGTCCGGTCGGTCAATGTGACATCTCAGCGGAACCCAACGGCGTGGGCTGCGAGGTCGTCCACCGCCCCGAGGGGATGCCCTGCGACGACGGCGTCGCCGGCACACACGACGACATCTGCGATGGCGACGGCGGCTGCAGCGGATCGCCCTACCTCTGTGAGCCGACCCAGTGCGAGGCCACGTCTGTGCCCAACGGTGAGGACTGCGACGTGACCTTCCAGGGCGCCACGGTCCCCTGTGATGACGGCGACCCGCTGACCGACTCGGACCAATGCGACGGCGCCGGGAACTGTGTTGGTGAGGTCAGCTGCGTCTCGGAGACACAGAGCTACGACTACACCGGAGCCGTGCAAACCCTGGTGCTGCCGGAGTGCGCGACGCACGTCACCATCGAGGCTTGGGGGGCGAGCGGCGGCTACAGAACCAGCGCGAGCTACGCGGGGCGCGGCGGCTACATCAAGGTCACGGCGACTGGGCTCGCCGGGGCGACCCTTGAGATCCGCGTCGGCGGTGAAGGCTCATACTCAGGTCAAAAGGCCGTCGGGGGCTACAACGGTGGCGGCGGCCCGCAGAATGCGAGCCAAGATTACACCGTCGGCGGCGGTGGAGCCTCGGACATCCGCCTCAACGGCTCTGGCCTCGGCGACCGCATCGTGGTCGCCGGCGGAGGTGGAGGCTCGGCGTGGACCTATGCCAGCACGGCTGTGGGTGGCGACGCTGGTGGCCCCACCGGTCAGGCGGGTGGGCACAGCAGTAACTCAGGCGGTCAAGGTGGCCCGGGCACGCCCAACAGTGGAGGGAGCGGCGGCTGCTTCCCCGGGGGCTGCGGAGGTGGTGGCTCCTTAGGTCAAGGCGGTGGCGCCGACAACGCGAACACGGGCAGCGGCGGCGCTGGCGCCGGCGGAGGCGGATACTACGGCGGTGGCGGCGGTGGCCACGGTGGCGGCGGTGGCGGCGGCTCCTCGTTCGCTGCAGCGCTCTTCGAGACCTCGGTGAACCACAGCGGTGAGAACACGGGTCACGGCCGGATCCTCATCTCCTGGTAAGGCTGGGAGCGGCGTGTCGGGGTCGGCGCGAGGACACGCACGAGCTCAAGCGGATCCACGTTGCCCCCCGAGACGACCGCGACCTTCTTATGACCTGGGATACGGTCGAGCGCCGCTACAGCGACAGCACCTGCGCCCTCGGCGATGACGTGGTCCTCGAGGGCGAGCCGACGCATCGCGATGCGCACCTCGTCCTCGGTCACGAGCACCAGGTCATCGAGGACCTCGCGACAAATCGCTGCAGTCTTCTCTCCGACGGTGCGCACAGCGATGCCATCTGCGACGGTGCGCGTGCGCATGCCCGACGTGGCGGTGTGCCCCAAGGCCTGGGCCATCGCGTCCACGCCATGGATCTGCACCCCGACGACCCGCACGCCATAAGCCTTCAAGAGCGTCCCCACGCCCGAGGCCAGGCCGCCTCCTCCGATAGGCAAGGCGACCACATCGGGGCGCTCTGCCAAGAGCTCCACGCCCACGCTGCCCTGCCCTGCGATGACGTCCAGGTCATCAAAGGGGTGCAAAAAGTGCCAATTGTGCACCTCGGAGAGCCGCTGAGCCTCGGCGAAGGCTGCCTCAAAATCGGCGCCGTGACGCAGCACCTGCGCCCCGAGAGCGCGCGTCCGCGCGACCTTGGTCTCCGGCGCCTCCTGGGGGACGACTGTGACCACGCTTAGTCCGAGCGCCCGGCCCGCCCATGCGACCCCGGCCGCGTGGTTGCCCGCGGAGGCCGCCACGACGGGGCGCCGGTCACCTGACGCCACCTGGAGCATGAGCGCGTTGAGGGCGCCCCGCACCTTGTAGGCGCCGGTCACCTGCAGCGTCTCGAGCTTGAGCAGCCCCCCGAAGGCCGCAGACGGGACCACAGGGGTCTGCCTCACGCGGCCTTGGAGGCGCTCAGCGGCACGCAAGACTTCGTCAGAGGTGACGAGGCTCATGCGGCCGTCAGCCATGTGCGGCGGCTCTTGTCTCGGCCATGCACCAGGTCGTCGTAGGCCACCTGGAGGTCACGCGTCACCGTGGACTTGCTGAAGATGCGCCCGCTGAGTTCACTCACTGGGACGACCTCGGCGCTAGTGCCTGTCAGGAAGATCTCATCCGCCTGCAACAGCTCGGCGAGCGTCACCTCGCGCTCTGTCGCGCCGGCGAGCGCCATCACCGTAGACCGCGTGATACCCGGCAGCGCATCAGGGTGCGCGACCGCGACTACATCGTTGCCTGTCACCATGAAGACGTTCTCTCCGGTGGCCTCACAGACCCGCCCCGCATCATCGACGAAGAGCGCCTCATCACAGCCCAAACGGGTGGCTTCGCGCTTGGCGAGCACCGAGTTCACGTACCCACCGCAGAGCTTGAGCGGGGGCAAGGAGCGATGCGGGTTACGGCGGTAGCTGCTGAGGTGGACGCGGATACCCGCCTTGGACGCCTCACCCAAGTGCGAGGTCCAGGGCATGACCCCGACCGCGACCTCTGCGGTGAGCGGCGCCGTGTCGAGCCCCAGTCCGCCGGAGGCATAAAACGCCAGGGGGCGGATGTACGCGTCACCGAACCCACTGGCGGCGACGGTGTCCACGACCCCCTGCGTCAGCGCAGCCATATCGAGGTCCATCCCGAGCACCTCGGCGCCGCGAGCAAAGCGGTCCATATGGGCTTCAAGCTGAAAGATGGCCGGCCCTTTGCCGGTGTCGTAGCAGCGGATCCCCTCAAAGACGCCGGTCCCATAGTGAAGACCGTGAGACAGCAGGTCGACCCGCGCGTCATCGCGGTCGACCAGCGCACCATTTTTCCAAAGTCGTGGTCCGCTCATGAGCACACCTCCACATGCTTCACCTCGATGAGGCGGCTGAGTTGACGGGCGAGGAGCTCGACGGGGCGTGACCCCAAGACCCCGAGGGAGAGCTCGTAATCGCCCCCCTGCCCAGATGAGAAATCAACGCGCACCGGCGCATACCCACGGCGCTCGACCAACCCGAGCACGCGCACCAGCGCCCCTTCACGAGGCGCGACTGTCAGCTGCAAAGCTTTCATGGGGAGACCCCCTCCATCATTTCATGGTTGGCGCGACCGGGGGGCACCAAGGGCCACACTTGGGTCGCGTTATCGAGGACGACGTGGACCAACTGCGGTCCATCGCCATAGAGCAACCGGGCGATCGCGCCGTCGACCTGGTCCGCTGCGTCGACACGGAAGGCGTCGAAGCCAAAGGCCCGGGCGAGGAGCACGAAGTCTGGGTTGTCGGAGAGATCGACCTCGCTGTGGCGTGCGCCGAGGAAGAGGTCTTGCCACTGCCGCACCATCCCCAAGCACTGATTGTCCAGGACAACGACCTTGATGGGCAACTTGTAGCGAACGACCGTGGCGAGCTCTTGGACGTTCATCATGATGGAGCCATCGCCCGTCACGTTGATGACCCGAGCGTCTGGTCGCGCGAGCTGCGCACCGATGGCCGCAGGCAACCCGTACCCCATCGTCCCAAGTCCACCGCTGGTGAGGTGGTGCTCCGGGCGATTGAATGGGTAGTGCTGAGCGACCCACATCTGATGCTGCCCGACGTCACAGGTGATGAAGGTCTCCTGAGGCGCGTCCGACCTGGCCGCCGCCGCGCGCTCTGCGCAGCGCCCAAGCTCTCGTAGGAAGCGAGGGCCATAGATGGCCTTCGAGGGTGGCTCGTAATCCCACGCGTGCTCGACCTTGGCCACCGCGCATCGCTGCCGCCACGGCTCGATGTCTAGCGGCATGGTCAGCGCCTTAAGTGACGCATGCAGGTCACCGACGACCGGCGCCTCCGGCTGGCGGCGCTTGCCCACCTCGGCGGGATCGATGTCCAGGTGAATCACCTTCGCGTCCGGCGCGAAGGTCTTCAACGCGCCGGTCACTCGATCATCGAAGCGGGCCCCGATGCAGACGAGCAAGTCACACGCCTGAACCATCAGGTTCGCCGCCTTCAGGCCGTGCATCCCGAGCATCCCAAGGGAGAGCTCACCGCCGACGGGCACGCTCCCGAGGGCCTTCAGCGTCTGCACCGAGGGCATCCCGGTGACGTCGAGGAAGGCTCGCAGCGGCGCCACGGCCTCGGCCAGCCGGACACCGCCGCCGACGTACGCCAAGGGCGCCCGAGCCTCGCTGAGCAGCTGACAGGCCCGAGCCAACGCCTCTGGGGTCGGCTCGGGCGGGCGCGGCGCCGGTGCGGTCGCGAGCAGCTCGGCGTCGAGCGCCGCATTCATCACGTCCTTGGGGAGGTCCAAGAGGACCGGGCCCGGGCGCCCCTCTCGTGCGAGGCGGAAGGCCTCCTCGACGAGCGCCGGCAGGTCTTCGACCCGCCGGACGAGCGCGCTGTGCTTCACGATAGGCATCGTGAGGCCGATGACATCCAGCTCTTGGAAGGCATCCGTCCCCAGCAGCTCGGTGGGTACCTGGCCGGTCAAGGCGACCATCGGGACGGAGTCCATGTACGCGTTGGCGATCCCCGTCAGCAGGTTCGTCGCCCCAGGGCCCGAGGTCGCCACGCAGACGCCCACCTCCCCAGTGACCCGAGCCCAGCCGTCTGCGGCGATGGCAGCGGCTTGCTCGTGGCGCACGAGGATGTGTCGAAGGGACGAGTCTACGAGCGCGTCATAGAAGGGCAGAATGGCGCCCCCAGGGTAGCCGAAGATCGTCGACACCCCTTGGGCCTCCAGCGCCCGAACCAGGTACTCCGCGCCGTTCATGATGCGCTCGGCTGATGGAGCCATGGCATCCGCGCACGCAGCTGAGCACCGACGGCCTCTATCGGGTGGGCCAGATCCTCAGCCAAGAGCGTCTCATAGCGCTCTCGCCCCCGCTCGTTCTCCTCGCGCCATGCGCGAGCGAACTGGCCACTCTGGATGTCGGCCAAGACCCCACGCATCCGCGCACGGACGCGGTCGTCGACCACCCGGCCGCCCTGAGTCAGGTCACCATAGCTCGCCGTCTCGCTGATGTACTTGTGCATGCCACCGAGGCCTCCCTCATAGAGCAAGTCCACGATGAGCTTCAGCTCATGGAGGCACTCGAAGTACGCAACCTCAGGGCTGTAGCCAGCCTCGACGAGGGTCTCCCAGCCCGCGGTCACCAGCTCTGTAGCGCCACCACAGAGGACGGCCTGCTCACCAAAGAGGTCAGTCTCCGTCTCCTCGGCGAAGGTGGTCGAGAGCACCGCAGCGCGCGCTGCCCCGAGACCATGCGCGTAGGACAAGGTCCGCTCAAGCGCCTTGCCCGTGACGTCCTGCTCAACCGCCACCAACGAGGGGACCCCACGGCCCTCCTCGAACTGACGACGGACGAGGCCACCGGGGCCCTTGGGCGCGACCAAGCCGACGTCGACATGATCCGGAACCGTCAGCTGCTTGAAGTGCACATTGAAGCCGTGCGCGAAGAGCAACAGCGTCCCATCAGTGAGGTTCGGCGCGACAACCGCCTCAAAGAGGGCCGGCTGCACGGGGTCAGGCACCAAGAGGGCGACGACCTCCGCCGCAGCGACGGCCTCCGCCATCAAGGTCGGCTCCCAGCCGTCCTCGACGGCTTGGCTCCAGCTCTCCCCGCCGGGCCGCAGGCCCACGAGGACCGTGTGGCCCGTGTCGCGCAAGTTCAGCGCGTGGGCGCGCCCCTGGCTGCCATATCCAATCACGGCGATGGTGGTGCCCTGAAGGGCGTCTTTTGAGAGGTCTTTTGAATCGTAAAGCGTAGTCATGAGCTGCTCCTTAAAGGTTGGACGTGATCGCGCCCTGCGACGCCGACGAGGCGAGGAGGGCATACTTGGCCATGACACCGCGGAGGCGCGGCGCCGGAGGAGCCGACCAGTCGAGGCGACGCGCCTCGAGGTCGGCCGAGGTCGAGAGCGTACGCTCCGCGACATCGATGACGACGGTGTCCCCGTCTTCGAGCAGCGCGATGGGGCCGCCCACCGCGGCTTCGGGGGCGACATGCCCGACCATGAAGCCGTGGGTCGCGCCGCTGAACCGGCCGTCGGTCAAGAGCGCGACGGAGTCGCCGAGCCCGCGACCGATGAGCGCCGCGGTGACGCCGAGCATCTCGCGCATCCCAGGTCCACCACGTGGGCCCTCATAGCGGATGACCATCACGTCGCCGGGCGCGATGGCGCCCTCTCGGACAGCCTCGAACGCGTCCTCTTCACGGTCGTAGACCTTCGCGGGCCCCTCGTGCCGGGTCTTGTTCTGCCCCACCAGCTTGATGACGCACCCCTCGGGGGCGAGGTTCCCGAACAGAATGCCGAGCCCGCCGACAGGCTTGACGGGATCCGAGACCTCCCGGAGGACCGCCTGTTCAGGGCGCTCCTGAGCGTCCGCGACCTCGGCCGAGAGCGGCCGCCCAGTGACGGTCAACGTGTCCTCGAGCAGGCCGGCCTCGAGTAGCCGACGGACCAGCAATCGGACGCCGCCTGCCTCCTCCATATCGGGCGCCGTGAAGCGCCCGGCAGGCTTGAGGTCAGCGACCACGGGGGTGCGGCGATTGACCGCATCAAAGTCTGCGAGGCTCAGCGCCACTCCGGACTCTCGAGCGAGCGCGAGGAGGTGGAGGACAGCGTTGGTGGAGCCCCCGGTCGCAGCGACAGAGGCGACGGCGTTTAAGAACGCCTCTCGCGTGAGGACAGCGCTAGGGCGGCGGTCCTCAGCGATGCACTCCAAGACCAACGCCCCGACATCACGGGCGACCTGAGCCTTGCGCGGATCCACGGCGGGGACATCGTTGGCGCCCATCGGCGAGATGCCGAGGAAGGTGAGCGCGGTGGCCATCGTGTTCGCCGTGAACTGTCCACCACACGCCCCTGCGCCTGGGCAAGCCGAGGTCTCGAGCGCGCGGAGCCCCTCATCAGAGAGGGCCCCGGCCGCGTGAGAACCGACCGCCTCGAAGACGTCCTGGATCGTGACATCGCGGCCCTTGTGACGCCCTGGCATGATCGAGCCGCCGTAGAGGGCGACGGCCGGGAGGTCGAGGCGCGCGAGCGCCATCACGGTGCCCGGGATCGTCTTGTCGCAGCCACAGATGGCGACGACGCCGTCAAAGCCGTGCGCCAAGACCGCGAGCTCGGCCGAGTCCGCGATGACCTCGCGGCTGACCAAGGACGCGCGCATGCCTGGGGTGCCCATGCAGATCCCGTCGGAGACCGCGATGGTGTTGAACTCCACGGGCACGCCGCCCGCCTCGCGGATCCCCGCCTTGACCAACTCACCCAGCTCGCGCAGGTGCATGTTGCAGGGGGTCACCTCTGTCCACGTGTTGACCACGGCGACGGTTGGCTTGTCGAAGTCGGCGTCCGTCAGGCCAGTGGCCCGTAACATCGCGCGGGCAGGGGCCCGCGCTGGGTCATCTCGGAAGGTTGTCATGGCTTGTCGTCTCCAGGTCCAGGGTGAATCTCTGAATCCCGGTAGGCGTCCGAAGCCTCTTTGAGCGGTCAGTCCACAGCAGGTCCGACGCGCCTAAGAGGTGCGGGGCCTGCCGGGGACACTAGGCGTGTCAGTCCGGCAGCCCGCACCGCGGGCTAATAATTGCGATAATCTGAGAGATGATGGCCGTGGCACGGCTCATGTCGGAGAAGCCCCTCATGCCCAACCTCCCGTACAGACGCTGTCGGCGTAGTCGACGTCTGAGAGCTGGCGCACTGGAGCGCCATCCGAAAGGTCGCGGAGGGTCGTCGGAGTGACTGCTGGCCCTTCGATATCCGGGCGCACCTCGGCTCCCGAGCACGCTGAGGCCACGAGGGTCAATGAGACCTCTGCCTCAAGGACATCGGCGGTCAGCAAACGTGCGCCAGTTCGGCGCGCTCGGGTCTCGTAGGGGGTCATTAGTACGGGCCTCCAGAGACCTGAACCTGAGCGCGCTCGATGCTCTCGAAGAGCGCACGGAAGTTACCGCCCCCGAAGCCGTCATCACCTTTGCGCTGGATGAGCTCGTAGAAGAAGGGACCTGCGCCTGCGTCTTCGTGGTAGCTGGCACCCTCCTCGAGGAAGATCTGCAGCAGGTAGGACCGGTCACGATCTCCGTCAACGAGGATCTGCAGGTCGCGCAGGCGATCGAGGTCCTCGTCGATGGTACCAATGCCGCTGGTCACGAGGCGCGAAGGCAGCGCGTCGTAGTACGTCTCCGGGGTCTTCATAAAGCGCACCCCCTCACCGCGCAGGCCGCCCACCGCCTCTTGGATATCTCCGACCGTCATCGCGACGTGCTGCACACCGTCACCGCGCTGTTCCTCGGTGAAGGCGTTCACCTGTGAAGACTTGAAGTGAGGGCGCCAAGGCTCGTTATTCGCGAACTTCACGCCGCTCTCTGGATCCCACATCACCTGGGAGCGCAGGCCTGACCCGTGGCTGCTCGGGGCCCCTGCGACGTCCGATGTGTGAAAAGCGATGTCCCAATAGGGCTCGAAGCCAAGGACATGCTCCATCCAGAGCAGCGCGGGCTTCATCGTCTCGAAGTTCGAGGTCACATGGTCAAAGCCCTCAAAGCCGAAGCGGTTCGAGGGGCCGGTCGGCTCGACCGGAATGAACCCAGGTCGCAACCCCATATAGCCGCGCCGCTCGACGAACCTGAAGGTCGTCCCGCCGAGCGGCGTCGTGATGCTGAAGGTGTTCAGCGCGCCCTGCACATCGATGTAGGTCTCGACCTCACCGATAGGGGTCGCCCCCCGGGCATCGAGGTACTCAAAGGCTGCGTGCGCATCGCGTACCTCAAAGACGAGGGTCCCGATGCCGGGGGGGTGCTTGGCCAAGAATCGCCCGGCGCGGCTGTGCGCGAGGACCGGCTCCTGCACAAAGATCTTCACCTCACCCGCCTGAAATGCCGCAGCGCGCTGACCGCCCTCGACTTCAAGGATCGGGCTACTTCGAGCGATCTCCGCGAAGTCGAGCTGGTTCACATAGAAGCGACGACTGCGCTCCAAGTCATGTGTGTAGTAGACGATGGCGTCGAGGCCGATTAAGCCGAGTCGGGAGGTCATCCGAGTCTCCTCAGGCGGCGCGTGCAGCGCCCCGGTTGACGGTCAAAGTGAATGGGGGGCGCGCGGGGCCGGTGGGGGCGGCCCCTGCGTACCAAGCGCAGGTGAATCGCTCTGTGACATCGTGGGTCACGCTGCGACCTCCTGAGGACCGAGTGCGTTGCCGTACTCGTAGACGCCGAGGGCCTCAAACTGATGGTTCACCCAGGCGAGGACATAGGCGTCCCGGTCCGCGCGCGTCTGCCCCAAGTTCGTCTCCAAATAGGGGCGAACTCGGGTGCTCGTGATCTTAAGCGGAGGCACATCGGCTTCAGCGGTCTCGGCGACGAGGTCCCGCACAACGCTGCGCAGACGACAGACGTTTCGAACGCCGCGGGTCGAGAACGCCGCGGCGATGTCACCCATGGCCTGGCGACTAAAGCCACGGCAGTGGGTCAGCCCGACGTCTCGAGCCGCGCTGGAGAAGAAGCCCTGGATCAACCGCCAGAGCGCCTCCTCCTCACGCCATGTCGTGCGCGCGGTCATGCGGACACCACACGCTGGTCGATCGTCCCGAAGAGGTTGTTCCCTTTGGGATCGTGGACGTCGATCTGCACGCGGTCGCCGGCTTTCAAGTAGGCCGTCTCCGGCGCGCCCTGATCGATGATCTCACGTACGCGGCGCTCGCTGAGGCACGAGACCCCCCGTGAGGCGTCTGCGTTAGAGACCGTACCGCTGCCGAGGATCGTCCCCGCGGTGAAGCTCCGGGTGCGCGTGATGTGCTGGATCAACTCGTGAAAACTGAAGTGCATCTCAGGGCCCGCATCACAGTCGCCGACGACGTCCCCGTTGAGCCGGGTGCGCAGGTTGAGGTGCAAGCGGCCGTCGCTGAGGGAGCCCTCAAGCTCGTCAGGCGTCACTGCGAAGGGCGAGAACGCAGTGGCGGGCTTGGACTGGAAGAAGCCGAAGCCCTTGGCGAGCTCATTCGGGATGAGGTTGCGCAGCGTGACGTCGTTACAGAGCATCACCAAGCGGATGTGGTCGACGGCCTCCTCGGCCTTCGTCCCGCGCGGGGTGTCGCCAAGGACAACACAGACCTCGCCCTCGAAGTCCAAGCCGACGTCCTCGGCGGGGAGCTCGATGTCGTCGTTGGGCCCAAGGAGAACCCCCGAGCCCCCCTGATAGACGAGGGGATCGACCGTCAGGGTGGCAGGGGGTTCGGCGTTGCGCGCCTGTCGTACGAGGCGGACGTGGTTCAGGTAGGCTGAGCCATCGACCCACTCATAGGCGCGCGGCAAAGGTGCGGTGAGGCGCTCAAGCTCGAGGGGCTCCCCCGCCACAGCGCCGGACTCGAGGTCACGGCTCAGGGCTTGAAGCCCTGGGTAGGCGGCGTCCCAATCGTCGAGGGCGGCCTGGAGCGAGGACGCGACCGCGTCAGCGCGAGCGAATCGGGTGTTATCACTGCGGACGACGACGAGGGTGCCGTCACGGTGGGTGTTGCGCAGGGTTGCGAGCTTCATGAGCGTCCTCCGTGTGTCAAAGCTTAGGGTTGAACCGAGAGATCGAGGCCAGCCGGGTAGCCGTAAGAGACATCGTCGTCGTAGCCGTAGGCGACGACG
Organism: Myxococcota bacterium; assembly: GCA_049602155.1. Lineage (GTDB taxonomy): Bacteria > Myxococcota_A > UBA9042 > PHBI01 > JBMYRH01 > JBMYRH01. The sequence goes on from JBMYRH010000032.1 coordinate 14,502, forward strand.
CCCACCGGCTCACTCGACTCGACGCTGTGCACGCCATCGCTCACGCTGAGGCGAGCGACCTTGTAGGGGCTGCCGCTGAGCGCCTTGAAGGCGTAGGTCCCGAGCTCCTCGCCGTCCAAGGTGACCGTCGCGCTCTGAGGCGCCACGATGTTGATGTAGTCGTCCAAGTAGTTCGTCGGGGTCAGGAAGACGTAAGAGGCCCGGTACTGCTCGACGGGGACCGCCAAGATGAGCGCCGGATCACCGATGGGCTCACAGGTGCAGAAGCCGAGGTCCCCGCAGGAGCAGCTGTGCGAGTGGGGGCAATCCGCGGTCGTCGAGCAGTAAGGCGTGTCGATCATGCACTCGGGGGAGACGAAGCTGCAGGAGTACCCTTGGGCACACTCATCACTCGTCATGCACATCGCGGGGCCAGCGATCTCCTGCGAGCTCGCCAGCGTCTGAGCGACCATCACAGGCTCGCTCGACTCGATGACGAAGTCGGCGTCGGTGGTGATCTCGTAGAAGTCGCCGCGGTTAAGCGAGATCGGGTTCGGGACACCAGGGAGGCTCGGGCTCACGGTCACAGAGGTGCCGTCATACGCTGCCACGATGCGCCAGTAGTCCTTCTCAATGCCGCGCGCCCGTGACTTGCTGGCGACGTAGGTCTTGCCCCACGTGTCGACGGGGAAGAGCTGCTGCTCGAGGTGGTCTGCACAGCACTGGTCGCTTGAGACCGAGGCCTCGTGGCCACCGAAGACGCCGATGGGCTTGTCGGCTGTGACGATCGTGCCGGTCAGGTCAGCCCCGAGCATGTCGCTCTGGATGTTCATCACCTGGTAGGGCTCCAAGACAAACTGAGTCGTCTCTCCGGCCTCCATCTGGGAGATGCCGTAGCCCGCCTGGGTCGGCGCCGAGGGGGTGATCGTGACGGTGGTCGCCTCGGCGGTCGCGACGATGGCGATGGAGCCGCGGTAGGTCTCCAGCCCGCTGGCGGGGATCTCCTCGCGGCTGACGACCACGTACTCTTGACCAAAGGTCTGGCTCGGCAGGAGCAGCGACGCGTCATTCGAGAAGACCGCGACGTTCTCAAGAGGGTTGAACTGGTAAGCCACGATGGGGCCCGTGGACTGCAAACGGAGCGCCTTCCAGAAGAGCCCGCTCTGGCCCATGTTCTGCTGCGGTAGCTGGAACACTTCGACGTCACCAGGCTGGATCGTACCAGAGGCGACCGTGTTCGGTGCGGCGCCCGCCGAGGACTTCGAGGTCACCGTGATGGAGACCGAGTAGCTGTTCAGGTTGCTGACGATGACCGCGTACGGGCTGTCCTTCGCCGGCCCCTCATTGTCCATGTCGATGGCCCAGTAATCGCAGCCCTCGTTCGAGAGCTTGCCCGAGCCGCCACAGGCCGACTGACACATGCCGCCAGAGCACTGCCCCATCGTCGCGCCACAGTCTTGAACCAGCTCCCACTCGCCCACAGCGTTGCAGGTCTGGACCCAAGAGCCCTCGCACTGGCTCGTCCCGGGGTAGCACTCCAGGCAGGCGCCGTCGGCACAGAAGCCGCCCGCGCAGGTCTCGGTCGTGAGCGTCAGACCGTCTGTCGCGCACAGCACGCGCTGATCCTTACCGACGCACGCGCTGTAGCCGGGGTCGCACCCCGTGCAGGCGCCGTCGACGCACTGGCCAGCGCTCCCAGGGCACGCCATCTCCGTCCACGCGGCCCCTTGAGCGTCGCAGGTGAGGAGCGTATCACCGCTACACATCGTCTCGTGCGGGGTGCACACGTCGGCGAGGCAGAAGCCGTTGGTGCAGCTGCGGCCTGCGGGGCAGTGCGCGTCCTCGAGGCACGCCAAGCAATACCCCGAGACGCTGCAATGCGGCGCCTCCGCCGAGCAATCCGCGTCGACATTGCAGCGCTCGCCCTGCTCTTGATCTTCAAAGTTGCCACCGCTCGGGGTCCCGCCGCTGCCTGGGGTCCCAAACCCGGGGTTGCCCTGACCGGGGAACCCGCCAGGAGCCGGTGCGCCCGAGGACACGGGGTTACCCTCGCTGTCCGTGGTGGCGGTCGACCAAGAGGGCGCCTCACCGTTCGTATCGGAGTCATCAGCGCCAGAGCCGCAGCCAGCCCCGATGAGGAGAAGGGAAGAGAGCAAGATGAGGGGCAACGCTGAACGGACCATGATGACTCCTATTGCTGACCCTCAGACCGTAAGCTGGCCTCTCAAGCAGAAAAAGCGATATAAACTGCTTCGAATGTTCAGGAGAATTGAATGATTGGATTCACCCTCGACCAGCTCATGGCGCTAGACGCTATCGTGCGGACCGGTTCGTTCGCGAAGGCGGCCGAAGCGCTGCACAAAGTTCCGTCCGCCGTGAGCTATAATGTCCAGGGGCTGGAGGACGCCCTCGGGGTGCCGCTCTTCGACCGTACGCGCCGTAAAGCGGAGTTGACCCGCGCCGGCCGACGCCTGCTCGAGGCATCCCGCGAGGTGATTGATCGTGCCTACGCGATGGAGCGCATCGCCGCAGAGCTCCGTGAGGGGTGGGAGTCGGAGCTCCACGTCGTCGTTGACGGTGCGCTGCCGATGGGGGCAATCACGCGCTGCGTGCGTCGCTTCGCAGATCCTGAGATCCCCACATGCCTCCGAGTTGACGTCGAGTACCAAGAGGGGGTCCTCGACCGCTTCAACGGCGCGAAGGCTGATCTCTCCTTGATGCTTGGCTTTGATGGCGACGGTGATGAAGCCGGCTACAGCTGCAGCCCGCTGCCCGAGCTCTTCATGATGCTCGTTTGCGCCCCCGACCACCCGATGGCGACCCTGCCCTTTGACGCAGAGAACCGCGCTGCGCACGCCGAGCTGGTCGTCCGCGACTCCTCTCCACGCTTCGGTGTCCAACCCAAGGGCTCCTTCATGGGGAGCCGTAACATCGTCTACCTCTCGGACTTTCACTCGAAGCGCATCGCGCTTGTGGGCGCGGCCGGCTACGGCTGGATCCCGCGCCACTTCATCGCCGATGACCTCGCGCTGGGTCGACTTCAGCTCATCGACCACGAACCCAACCAGTGGACCTATCACCCTCAGATTGTCCTCCGGGAAGGTGGCCATTTAGGGCGCGGCGGGCAGCTCTTTGTCGACACCCTGAAGGAGGGTTTGGCCGCAGATAAATGATGAACTGACGCTTAGTTCTGTAAACTTGACCATTACCATCAAAACGTATCGCTTTTTCTGTGCAATGAGGCCGTTTAGCTTCCAGGAAGATTCCCAGGAGCACTCCATGAAACGCACAGTTTTCGCGACCGCCCTCTCATCCTTCGCGCTGCTCTCCGTCGCTTGTGACGGCGGCGTCGACACGCTCGCCGATCAGACCCCGGAGCGTCCGACCAGCTTCCAGACGGCCCCTGAGCCGCCACAAGAGGCCGCCACGACCGGTGAGCCCAGCAGCACCCCAGGCGACTTTGGGACGCCAGGGACAGACACGCCCACACCGAACAGCGGGAGCAACACGACGCCGACCACCAGTGACCCCGCAGTGGAAGAGGAGGCCAACACAGGCCTGAATTGCGCGACGGTCTACGACCAGGTCTCGGCCTGTTACACGACGTACTACACCTGTGCATCCGCCTGCGAAGACGAGGCCTGCGCGCAGACCTGTGAGGCGAACTACACGGGCTGCTACGGCGCACAAGTGGCGCTTGGCTCGGCCGACGCTCAGGTCGCGTTCGACGCGCTGCGGACCTGCGAGGACACGAACTGGGATCCTTGCTACGCGAGCGGCGGCGAGCTCTACACCCCGTGCGCCGAGGCCTGCGCCGATGAGGCGTGCGCCCAAGACTGCGCCAACCAGGCCAATGAGGTCCTGCAAGAGTGCATGAACACCGCGTGCGCTGAGGCGTACGCGGCGTGTGGTGTCGGTGCCGAGGAGGAGGTCACCGAGGAGACGGAGACCCCGGACCCCACGCAGCCTGACCCCGGCCCCGACTCGGGCTCTGGCTCTGACTCTGGCTCTGGCTCTGGCGGTGCCACCGGGATGGGGTGCGGCGCGCTCTACGCCTGTGAGGACAACTGCAACGGCAACGCCACCTGTGGCCAAGCGTGCTACGACCAAGGGACCGACCAAGCGAAGAGCCAGTGGACCCAGCTCATCCAGTGCGGCATGTCCTACTGCAACGGTCAGGTCGCGAGCGCCGACGAATACAAGACATGCCTCTCCGAGATGTGCCCTCAAGAATACGGCGTCTGCTTCTCCGGCGGCGGCAGCGGCAGCGGCAACGGCAGCGGCGGCAGCGCAGGGACCACCTGCGGCGACGGCTACACCTGCATCCAGACGTGCTATTCCACCGCCTACGATGAGACGAGCTTCTACGGCTGCGTGACGCAGTGCGAGGACGCGATGAGCAGCCAGGCGAAGGCGCTGATGGACACGCTCACGGGCTGCGCCAACGTCGAGTGCTACGACGTCCCAGGCTCCCTCGCGAACTACTACAAGTGCATCGAGGACTTCTGCTCCCCGGAGTACATGGCGTGTATCGACCAGCCGGCTGACAACTCTGGCTCAGGCGGCGGCTCCGGCAGTGGCTCGGGTGGCGGCGCAAGCGCGGACATCGACACCTGCTTGGACGTGCACCTCGCGGTGACCAATGTCTGCGTCCCCGAGTACTCAAGCTGCATGGCTGCGTGCAGTGACCAAGGTTGCGCAGACACGTGCAGTGGTGAGATCGCCGCCTGTATCCAGGCCAAGCAGAACTCAGCCCCCTATGAGGCGGGCCAAGACTTCGCCGCCGTCCTCTCGTGCCGCCAGTCCAACTTCGACACCTGTAACAACGAAGCTGACGCGGTGCTCGGCACCTGCGACGCCGTCTGCGCCGCCGGCGACCAGGCGTGCCTGGACGGCTGCATGGTGCAGTCCGACGAGGCCTACGAGGCTTGCTATGTCGAGGCCTGCGCCAACGAGTACGCCACCTGCGGCATCACCGGAGGCAACCAAGACAGCGCCCCCGGTGGCGGCACAGCGACCGGCGAGAGCCACGACTCCTGCCTCGCCATCTACGAGGCCGTCCAGGCCATCTGCGACGCCGGCTACGTGGCGTGCAGCCAAGGCTGCAGCGACCAGGCCTGTGGTGACCAGTGCGCCGCCGATGCCAACGCGTGCGTCGACGACCAAAAGGCCAGCGCTGTCGACGTGAGCGACGCCGATGACTACGAGGCAGTCCTCTCCTGCTGGAACACCAACTACGACAGCTGCTACGCCGAGGGGGGCGAGGTCTTCCAGGGCTGTATGGCGGACTGTAGTGACGGTGAGGAGGCCTGCTCGCAGAGCTGCAATGAGCCCGCGATGGCCGCCTACGCCAGCTGCTACCAGACAACCTGCGCCAACGAGTACGCCACCTGCGGCATTGAGTAAGCAGGGGTGCGGGGGCTGACCTGAGCCGTGAGCCCCCTCCCCTAACCCCACATCGACGGCCATGAGGTTCCCGGACCCGAAGACTCCCTGCATCAAGCGCCACCTCCCCAAATGCGTGGCTGATGCAGAGACCCAAGGCAAGGGCGCTCCCTGGTCTCCTCGGCCCCGGTCACTCAGCGCGATCCCCTTGTGCTTAGTGACCGGGGCCGAACTTCTTTCAACCAGGGGCGCCGGTCCCGAAGGCCTGCGTGAGAGTCGGAGCCCCTGTGGCCGCCTCATACCCGAGCGATTCAGGCCACGCTGCGTCGCGTGAACTTCAGGCGGGGGCAGCGCCATCTTCGAATCAGCGAGCAGCGGCGAGGCTCAGGGGAAGAGGTCCACAGAGCCAAACTCAACCTCCTCAGCCGAGACTGGCAAGGGCTCACCGAAGAGCTTCATGCTGTGCTCTATTGACATCGTGGAGGCCTGACTTGAGATGACCCCCTCTGAGCCACTCCAGTCAAAGGTCATCGTCAAGACCAAGAACTCCCCTGCGCCCACTGGAACGTCGCCCGCGGTGACGCCGATCAATGGGAAGCTGAGGTGACCGCCCTGCGCCTCCAGGGCGTCTTTGGGGAGGTCAGCGACGAAGCTCGGGTCCACGTCGTAGGGCGTGGTCCAGAACACGTCCGTATCATCGGGCGGCCCCGCCTTGATATAGCCACCGGCTCCCGCGAAGAGCGCGAACTCAAGCCCCTCAACCCCGGTGGGCGCTTCGCGGAGGTCGGTGACGTAGACACGGAGCTCATGGAAGCTGCCGCCCACGATGGACTCTGACTCAAGCCGAATGCGTATCTTGGGGGTCACGATCGCCTGCTCAATGCAGGCGTTGGAGCAGGTGTCATCGTCCGCAGTGTTTCCGTCGTCGCACTCCTCCTCCTCGTCGGCGTCCAGCGCCCCGTCTCCGCAATAGGAGGTCTCTCCAGCCACAAGCTGGCAAGACGCGTTGCAGACCATGCACTCGATCTCACCGTAAGCGCACGCCTCCGTCGTCGTGTTGTTGTCGTCACACTCCTCAACCCCAGTCAGCACAGAGCCGTTGCCACACTCCGCCTCGAGGAACTCCTCACACGCTTGGTACGTCAGGTCGCTAAACCCACAGCTCTCTGAGTCGAGTGCTGTCGCAAGGCACTGAGTGAAGAGACCAAAGCTCGCGTTAAAGAGGGCGTGCCCCGAACACGTCAGCTCACAGATTGGCGCCTCGTACTGAAAGACCCCAATCCGTGAATCCAGCGTTCCCTGGGTGTCCAATGCCACAGATGCGCAGCCCTGAGCAGCTGCGCACCATGCATTGCAGCCTGAGTCGTAGAGCGGGCAGTCCCCCTCCGGGAGCTGACAGACCTCAGGCGTCTCCCACGTGGTCACCTGCTGCGCGGGGCACACCCCCGTCAGCGCGACATCGGCCCTGCATCGCCAACTGGTCATCGTCCTTGGATCCGCGGTCACCTCGGCGACGCACTCAGGTTCACAGGCATCCATCAGCGCGCATGGGTTCGGCGGAAAGATACAGGTTGAAGGGGCACCGCCAAGCAGGTCATAGCTGCAGGCGGTCATGTCGTTACAGACCTCGTAGCAGAAGGTCGTCACGTCGGCGGGCTCCTCACCCTCCTCGACCGGTCCGGGGGTAGGCAATGGGTCCAGCTCGCAAGAGGGGCACGCCGAGTCGCCGACGCACTCGGGATCGGCGCAGTCCACGAGGCTGTCGTTGTCATTATCAAGGCTATCTCCACAGTCCTCGCCGCAGCCCAGCGTGAGCGCGCGCACGCCATCACTCGCCATCACGTAAGCGACGCCTTGGTGCGTGGCGACAGACGCCGCAGTGACTTGGCTCCCCGTGTGGAAGAACCCTTTAGAGGTCAGCGACCCGTCTTCGCTGATGTCGATGACATGCAGCCCCTCTTGTGCTTGCTGGTTACCGCTCACGAACGCCTGAGTCTCGATCAAGAAGAGCCCAAAGCTCCCCCCTTGCAACGCCAGCCCGTCGCGATAGGTCGGATCATTGCCAAGGTCGACCCGCTCCAGTCCGTGGTTGGTCGCGAGGTAGGCGACATTCGACTGGACCTCCAAGTCGAAGACCTTCGATCCCACAAGCGTCACCGGGGTTCCCGTCAACCCGAGCTGGTTCGCATCGGAGGTGCCATAGAGCGCGAGGGTCGCCACAGACTCGGCCTCGCGGACGACGACGACCTGATCTTGACCCTTGAACGCCACAAGGCGGTGGTCCGACGCACCGAACAGGATCTCCTCTGGGGACTGGAGCTCCGAGTTGCCTGCGATCTGATAGACCCACACGCGATCGCCCAAGAGGACCGCTAAGCCGCCACTCTGGCGGTCCAGATCCATCACGACGCTGCTGTATTCATTCGACCACGCCTCGATCGGCGACTCCAACTGAGTGACGTCGTACACCCTGAGCACAGCCCCTGTGGCGACCGTCAGGCGCTGATCGAAGCGCTCCAATTGCGCCGCTTCGCCTTCGATCGTGCTCAAGTGAGCGTCTCCCTCACCGGAATGCAGGTTCTCAAGGCTGTGCGCACACACCAGGCTCTCTGTCGCGATCCAAGCCACCGCACCACGGAACACAACGTCGCCCGACGGCACGCTGGGCAACACCGCAGGCAAGTGCGACGTGAACATCGGCGCGCACGCCGGGCACCCTGGGAGCGTCAGCGGCTCAGTGCCGCAGCCATCCTCGACGCAGACAGCGGCCGTGCAGGCGTCTCCATCGTCACACTGGAATGCCGCGTGGAGACACTGCGCCTGCGTCGTGTCACAGCTATCAATGGTGCACGGATCCGCGTCGTCACAGTCGCCACAGACCGAGCCGAATAGGCACAGGTTCGAGAACGGCGCGCAGGCCGCGCTCGAGGCCTCAGCCTCACAAGCAGCAGTGGCGTCAGCGCTCACTGAGCCTGTGCAATACACATCAAGACACTGAGTCCACGCAGCCATCTGCTCTTGTGCGCCGCTGAAGGCCTCTTGCCAACACTCAGCGTCACACCCCCACCCGTCAGCTGTGCACGTCGCCAAGCACTCATCGAGTAACGCGCACCCATCGTCACCTTGAACGGGGGCCAAGCAGTCTTTCAACGACCCGGTGCAATGCTCCGCGAGCGCTTGGGCGCAGGTCCCGATGTCGGCCCCCTCGGGGCAGTAAGCCTCTTTACAGAGCGCCCACTCCGTGTAGCCCTCTTGAGCGTCTGCGCTCCCCTGGCCCAAACAATCGGCCTCGCAGTTAGGCGTCTCGTCGCACGCGCTCGCACAATGGTGCACGGCGCCACAGCTCTGCTCCCCTTGAGTCTCATAGTGACAGGCGGCGTACTCCGAGGCGCAATGTCCGGCCAAGCACGCGCGGTCTAGCGGCTCGTACTCAGGCCCGACAAAGGCGCCAAAGCACCCATTGGTCTGGATGCAATCGGCGAGCGCGGCGACGTCGTCTACAGCCCCCGGCAACGCGGTCGTCACCGCCGACTGGGTACAGAATTCCCACTGGCCCGGGTTCTCTGGGTCGTAGGGGCAGCCATCGAGGAATTCGAACGACTGAGCGCACGTCATACGCTCGGGGTGGGTGCACAGCCCTGAGTTACAGGCCCCTTGCTGCTCGCAGAGCGACAGCGTGTCGTCGCAGGCGAGATCCTCGCAGACGGTGCCCACGATAGCGTCCTCGAACAGACACGCCGCGCCACCCGCGCTGCACCCATTCGTCGTGCAAGGGTTACCGTCATCGCAGGCTCCGCAGTCGCCCCCACAGCCATCTCCGCCACACACCTTCCCCTGACAATCCGGGACGCAGAGAGACAGCTCCAAGCTGTAGCTGTCGAGCCCCTGGGCCCACCCGAAGGCCTCGGCTGTCTCGACTTGCAGTAACGCGGGCCCACTCAGGTTGATCAGCTCATCCATGAGGTGGTCTTCGGTCTTACTGCTCTGGCTGTAAAAGACCTCAAGGACCGACGCCGTCGGGTCGTCAAACGGTCGATGGAGCGTCACCTTGACGTCAGCACCCAGCGACATCGCTTGGGCCGAGGTCATCGTCAGGCGGTAGACCCCTGCCTGCGCGTCTATGCCCTCCCAGGAGAACCAATCCGTGTCCGAGGTCGGGCACAGCGAGCGCTCAAGGGGCTCCCCAGACTCAAGCACGGCGAAGGTGTCGACGACTGGGTCATCGGTCCAAAGTGCAAAGTCGACGTCGTCGTAGGGATAGGAGTCGATCGACGTGCAGCTGTCGCAGACCCCTGAGATGCAGTTGAGTCCATCCTCACAAGCGGGATCGCAGGGGAGCGCTGTGCACGCCCCGTTGCCGTCACAAGTCTCCTCGAAGGTCGTGGCGTCGCCGTCCTCACAAGGCAGCCCAGGCTGCGGCGTATAGACGCACCCTTGCGCTGCGTCGCAGGTCGCCGTCTTGCAGACCCCGAAGTCTTCGCAGGTGACCGCCAGGTACGCGCAGACACCGCCGTCGCAGCTGTCGGTCGTGCAGGCGTCCCCATCGTCGCAGGTCCCACAGGAGCCGCCGCATCCGTCGTCACCGCAGCCCACCCCCGCACCACAGTTCGGCGTGCAGACCACCTCACACAGCCCGTCGTCAGTGCACACCTCGGCGTCACCGCAGCCCCCACAGGTGTCCCCACACCCATCGTCACCACACGCCTTGCCGTCACAGGCTGGCACACAGGCGGCGGCGCACTGGCCCTCCGTGCAGACCTCGTCGCCTGGGCACGCGCCGCAGGAGCCACCGCAGCCATCGTCACCGCAGACCGTCCCTGCAGCACACAGCGGCGCACAGGTCGCGACACAGACCTCATCGATGCAGGCCTCGTCGCTCAGACATGTCCCACAAACACCCCCGCAACCATTATCGCCGCAGGTGTTTGCGGCACCACAGGAGGTCGCCGCGAACGCAGCGTCCTCAGGTGCACAGTCGAGCAAGTTCGGTGTGCCGTCGCCGTCGATGTCGGTGAGCAGGAACAAGGGATCACAAGCGTCCCCGAGCCCATCGCCGTTCACATCGCCCTGCTGGGGGTTCGGGACATAAGGGCAATTATCGACCTCGTTATCGTACGCGTCACCGTCGATGTTGGGGTCACATGCATCGCCGACGCCATCGCCGTCTGTGTCAGCCTGCACACCCGTCACAGGGTCAGCACCGTTCCACGTGTCTTGCCCCTCAACGGGCGGGCAGTTGTCCTCGCAGTCCCAGACGCTGTCCTTGTCCGAGTCGTTCGGATAGTCATCGTCCAGCCACCCGGTGAAGGACGGACACGGATCGCAGGCGTTGTCGATCCCATCCCCATCATCGTCGGCGTTGACCCAAGGGTGGTTGAGGACACAGCCAAGCTCTCCGCTCTCGCGCACCTCATCGGTGCAGTCATTGGCTGAGAGGACCTCGATGGGGTCGCCGCCTCCTGCGACCACCTCTTTGTTCTCGGTGACGCCGAACTTGTCACACTGCCCAAAGCAGCAGCAGGCGCGGTTCCTGAAGTCCACAATCTCGGCCTTGGGTGCACTCACAGCGTTATCAGGGTCTTTCTGGTCGGTCAGGCAGTCCTTGTCAGAGTCGCCTCCGTCTGCGCCAGTCTCGGCGATAAGCGACTCCAAGGCGTCGATGACCAAGTCGCCGTCCTCATCAGCGGGTTCCGAGAGGTTGGGGATCTCATGAAAGTCAGAGATCCCGTCGTTGTCGGTGTCATAGCTGAAGGGGTCGGTCCCAAACCGTGACTCGAGCGTGTTGGTCAAACCATCACGGTCGTCATCGCGCTCGGGCTCCAAGCAGGTCGCCTCGTAACAGAGGTTGGACTCGCATTCGGAGGTGACCACACAGGCTTCACCGGCGCTGCGGGTCTCGGGCGGCGCCTGCTCGCAAGCTATCGCGCTGAGCGCTAAGAGGCCTGCAGTGAGACAACAAACGGTGCCTAGCCGGCTGAAATAAGGTCCGTATTTCATGGTTCACCATACCCACCAATCGCGCACTGCAGCAACGAATCCCAAACGAAGACGGGAACCCAAGGTGCCCTCGATCAGATGGGGGGCCTTCTTGTGCCTTTGTCTACGCCTGCTAGGCTGAGCGCGTGCCGACTGACGCTCACCGAACATACGCCACTGCCCGCGCCGCGATGATGGACCGCCTAGCCCTCTTGGGCCTCGTGACGTTGGCGGCGCTCCTCGCCCTGCCCGCTCAAACCCCCATGGCGGACTATGGGGTCTTCGGCACCCTGGACATGGTCGGCCGCCACGACGCACCGTGGTGGCAACTCTTCCGCTACCCTGCGCCGGACAACAGCTGGGGAGCGCGCCCCATCTCCGTCGGCCTCCTGAAGCTATACCTCGACGTCTTCGGACCGGAGGCGCCCCCCGACGGCACACTCCTGATGGTGAAGTCGGTCATCACAACCCTGTGGTTCGGTCTCGCCGCGCGCGCATGGCTGCGAGCCTATGGCTTCGCTCGGGTCGCCCCGCTCGCCATGCTGGCGACGGTCTCGGTCAGCCCAAGCCTCTTTAGCGCTTGGCAGCTGACCCAATTCGACACCATCGGCGCAGGCGCCCTCCTCTTCGCCTGCGCCATCTTGGCGAAGAGCCCCCTGTCGCGCGCACAGCATGTCGGTGTCGCTACCCTCTTGCTGTTCCCTTTGTTCCTGAAGGAGTCGACGGCCCTGGTGACCTTCGGCTTCTTGGCCGCCGCAGCGTTTGTGCACTGGCGCCGTGGCGAGCGCGCGATGGCAAAGCAGCACGCGATACCGCTGGCTATCGGGATCCTCGGCTGGGTCTTCTATGCGTGGCAAATGCTGACCGCTGAGGGCCCACCGGGTCGCAGCGGGCTGCTGGTCATGGGCCGGCTCCCGATCATCGAGCACATGGCGCTGCAGCTGATGTACCTCGTGAGCGCGACAGGCGCCCTCCTCATCGCGTGCCTGCTCTGGCGGCGATCCGGTCGACTGGCCACCGACTCCCGCTGGATATGGCTCGCCCCAGCGCTGGCGATGGGCTGGCTCGTCGTCTCGCCGCTCCTCGACTACCACTCGCACTACGAGACCGCGTTCTACGTCACGCGCTGGGGCTCCCCGGTCGCCCTCGCGCTGTCCATCGGCCTGATTCATCGGGTCTTCAAGCGGGACGGGGACCTCGGCATCACGATGGCCGCCGGCGGCATCCTGGGCTCCGTGGGCCCCCTCGCCTTCATGCTCTTGGTCGGCGCCACGACCCGCGAGGACCTCGCCTCACGCATCTTCATCCCTGCACTCCCGTTGCTCTTGGGCCTGGCGGGGCGCGCCATCGTCGACGGCCTCGACGTGGCCAAGACGCTCGCCAGGCGCCCCTCGCAGGCGATGCGATGGGCCCATGTCGCCGGGCTCGCTGGGCTCGTTTGGTATGCGGCTGTGCACCCGTGGAACATGTCTCAAGATTGGCAGGCCAGAGGGCCCGTGGACACCGAGGGTCGGAGGGAGCTCGCCAAGCAACCGCTGAGCCAGGTCAGCGTGCTCTTCAACAACACGAGTCAGTGGCTCGGGCGGATGGACTTGGCGGCGATCGGCGCCGAGCCACGGACCCTCAGCGCGACACGCTTCACCCCGACCCCGGCCTGGTTCCCCGCGCGCTTCTTGCCGACGGTGAAGAGCCAGACGGGGATCGAGCACCCGGAGCGCACCCGACAGGCCAAGCTCCCGATGTACCTCTACTGGCTGAGCAGCCGCTCCACCATGAACGCCGAGGCGAACGCTGTCTTGGCGGGCGACCTGTCCTGGACACGATGTCAGGTGGGCCTCCTCAGTCCATTGGACTTCTTCCCTGAGCTCTTGCCCGAAGAGGACATGCTCCTCTTGCTCTTAGGCGGTGTGCCCGACGCCCCTGAGGACCGCGTCGCGATGGCGAACCCTTGGGGTGACACGTGGCCCGACACGCGCCCACCACAGAACTGGATCGAGGACACACGGATGTCGACGTACCAAGCGGGCCCGTCGACGCTACAGCAGACGTTAGAGGGGAGCGTCTCCGAGCGATGGGCGGCGCGCGCGCCCTACACCCGAGTGCCCCTCGATCTGCTCTCCTTGCCGCGTCGCCTGCTGACCGGTGCGCCGCTCATCGAGCGCTACGTCTGGGAGGCCGTGGTCTATGAGCCCACCAAGGAGCGCGCCGATGGCTGAGCTCCTTCAGCGACTCGAGACCGTGCGCGGCGCGATCCACGCTCGGGCCTGGCTGCGCGTCTTGCTGATCTGGCTCGATCTCGTCCTGATGAGCGTCCTCGCCTTTGAGGTCTCGTTGCAGTTCTTGCTCGGTCACCTCGGGGTGGTCGCGATGGTCGGAGTCGCGCTCCTAGGCGGAGGCCTCATCGCGCTCATGAACGCGCTGCTGGATCCGGGGACCGCCGGGCGGACGAAGCGCCTCGTCTTGGAGCTCATCTGTCCGGTCCTGCTGCTGCTCTTCTTGGTCGGCCTTCAGACGGTGCAGAACCCGCAGAAGGGGATGGAGTTCAGCTTCATCACGACTGAGCTCATCAAGCTGCCGTTCTGGATCTGGCTCCTCTTCATCTCCTGCACGGCCTTCAGCGTGCTCTTTCTCCTCGGCGCCATCGCGCTGACCGTCGCGTGGCACCGCGCGCCGGAGCATCGCTGGGTGGTCCGCATCCCGCGGCTCATCGCGTGGTGGTTCGCCGCGACCGTCATGTACAAGCTCGCCTTCTCCTGGACCGGCAGCGGCCTGGGCGGCTTCCTCGCGAACGCCGCGCAAGCGATGGTCTACGTCTTCATCTTCGCGAGCGCCCCCGGTGCCCTCGCCTGGTTCGCACGGCGCGGCTATCACTTGCTCGCAGCGCGGCTCTTGCCCTCGAGCTACATCCTCATGACGCTCTTCCTGAGCTACGCGGGGATGATCCCACTCTACGGCCCGGGTGAGCTCGCCCTGACTCAAGACTCGGTCTACATCGAAGAGCACCCCGCGGTGAGCATCATCGCCGAGCCCCCCGATGGCGCCGTGGGTCGCTCCTTCACCTTCCTCCGGCAGATCCAGAGGACCCCTGGGCACCTCTTCGCGAGCTATGGGCCCTCTTGCGGCATCATCAGCCTCGACATGCTGACGAAAGAGGTCGACCACCTCCACATCCCCGGGCTCTTTCGGGACATGCAGATGCTCGAGGATCCGTACCGCCTTTGGGCGCTGAACTGGCGCCAAGCGGACCTCTTGCTCGTCGACCCCATCGAATTCGAGATCGCCTGCACGGTCGACCTCTTCGCCAAAGACATCCCAAAGCCCTACTTCATGGCGTGGCATGGAGAGACCCTCTACCTCACCAACGGGACCCCACCTCGCCTCTTCGAGCTGAAGGCCAACGTCACGAGCACCTCGGGGGGGCCATGGCGTGGCGGTGAGGCCCAATGCGACTTCGAGGTCGTCAAGATGGTGGACCTCCATGAGGTCGGCTACACCCCCTACCAAGACGCCATTCACTACTCGTATTTCCACGCACCGACTCGCAAGATCTACCTGAGCGTCGGTATCTTGGAGGAGACCTACATGATGGGCCTCGTCGAGGTCGACGTGGACACCTTCGAGGTCACCCGCGACCTGCGCCTTCCGGCCGGGGGCATCTTCTTCAACGAGAGCACCGACACCTTCTTGCTGCCAAGCTTCTATTACGACCGGATGTACGAGGCGAGGCGCGACGACCTCACCGTCATTCGCGAGTTCCCCGCCGACCCGCGGAGCTTCAAGGTCGCCTTCGACGTCGCCCGACAGCTCATCTACGCCTCATCACGGATCACGGGGACAGTCCGCGTCATCGACTACGCGACGGGCGAGACACTGCACAACCTGCCCGTTGGGGCGAAGTCCGAGCCGCTCTATTACGACGAGAAAGCAGACGCGCTCTTCACCGGGGGCGCCTCGGGCATCGTCCAGATCGACCTCGCTCGGCTGCTCGGACCGCGACCCATCACAGCTGTAGGGGGCGCCCATGAGTAGCCTCCTAGCGCGCTTGGAGTCCCTCCGTGTCGGGATCGCGAGGCGACCTTGGCTGGCGGTGCTCTTGGTCTGGATCGACCTGCTGCTGCTGAACATCATCGCCTTTCAGGTGACGTTACAGACCCTGCTCGGGCACCTCACGGGGCTGCCTCTCTTGGGGGCAGGACTCGGGCTCAGCGCGCTCATCGCGCTGTCCCATGCGTTGCTCGATAACGGGCTCCCCAGGCGCCGACGCAGGCTCGTGCTCGAGCTGATCTGCCCGGCGCTGGCGATGGCCTTTCTCATCGGCCTGCAGGGGGTGCAGCACGTCGCCAAGGGCGTCGAGTTCAACTTCATCACGACCGAGTTGGTGAAGTTGCCCTTCTGGATCTATTTGCTCGCGACCTCGTGCCCCTATTTCACGACGCTCTTTGTCCTGGGTGCCCTCATCGTCACCATCTGCTGGCGCATCGCGCCCACCCATCGGCTGGTCCAACGGCTCCCTCGCTATCTGGTCTGGGCGTTCTCGGCGACGGTCGTCTACAAGCTAGCGTTCTCCTACACCGGCGAGGGGCTGGCTGGCTTCATCAGCAACGGCTCGCAAGCCCTCCTCTACCTCTTCATCTTCGCGAGCGCGCCCGGAGCCTTGGTCTGGTTTGGCCGCCGCGGCTTCCTGCTGCTCGCGAGCCGGCTTATCCCCTCAAGCTGGATCTTGGTGACCCTCTTCCTGAACTACACAGGCGTGGTACCTCTCTACGGCTGGGGTGAGCTGGCCTTGACCTCGGACAGGACCTACATCGAGGAGCACCCCGGCGTCCGCGTCCTCGCCGAGCCCCCAGACGGGGGCCTCGGGCGCTCGTTCAACTTCCTGCGGCAGATTCAGCGCACCCCGGACCGGCTCTTTGCGAGCTACGGTCCGTCCTGCGGCATCTTGAGCGTCGATCTGCTGAGTCGTCAGGTCGAGCACCTCCACATCCCCGGGCTCTTCCGGGACATGCAGATGCTCGAAGATCCCCACCGCTTATGGGCAGCGAACTGGCGCCAAGGCGACCTCATCCTCGTGGATCCCATCAGCTTCGAGGTCGCCTGCACCATTGACGTCTTCGCCCAAGATATCCCCAAGCCGTATCACATGGCCTGGGACGGCGAGACGCTCTACCTCACCAACCTCAACCCTCCTCGGCTCTTCGAGACCAAGGTCACCGTGAGCACCTACAGCGGCGGTACTTGGCGAGGCGGCCCTGCGAAGTGCGAGCTTGAGATCGTCCGCATGCTCGACTTCCACGAGATCGGCTACACCCCTTATCAGGACGCCGCCCACTACTCTTACTTCCACAAGCCCACTGGGAAGATCTACGTCAGCATCGGCGTCCTCGAAGACACCTACTTGATGGGGATGGCCGAGGTCGACATCCACACGTGGGAGGTCACCGGTGACATCCGCCTCCCGGCTGGCGGCATCTTCTTCAACGAGGTGACCGACACCTTCATCTTGCCGAGCTTTTACTACGGCACCATGTGGGAGGTGAACCGCGAGGACTTGAGCGTCATCCGGGAGATCGAAGCCGACCCGAGGAGCTTCAAGATCGCCTTCGACCCGCACCGCCGACTCATCTACACCGCGTCGCGCATCACCGGGACCGTGCGCGTCATCGACTACGCCACAGGCGAGACGCTTCACCGACTCCCTGTCGGCGCCAAGAGCGAGCCGCTCGATTACGACGAGGCCAAAGACATCCTCTACACCGGCGGGTCGTCAGGCATCGTCCAGATCAAGCTCGAGGAGCTCCTCGGTCCACGCTCAGGCGTTGCCCCGAAGTAGACGAGCAGCCGAGGACAGCCCCCCCGTCCCGAGCAGAGTCTGGACCGTGCGCCCCATAAAGGTCGCCACGTTCCGCGGACCAAGGGCGGCGAAGACGCGCCCCACAGCCGGCGCTCGACTGGGCCGCAGGTAAAAACGCAGATAGGCGTAGCGTTGCAACCACTGCACCTGCTGAATCGTCATATCCAACGGCTCACAAGCGCCGCCGACCTGCTTGTCATAGCCGTTCCAATCGCTGTCGATGAGCCGCAGCCCGTCGCCGGCCCGCGCCTTCTCGATCAGGTCCGTGCCGGGAAACGGCACCAGCACCGCGAAGCTCGCGAGGTGCGCGTCAATCGACAGCGCGTACTTGATCGTGTCCATCGCCGTGGACCAGGTCTCGTGCGGATGACCAAGGATGAAGTTGGTGTCGACGACGATACCGCGCTTCGCGGTGGTCTCGATCGCCCGCCGCGCCACGGCGAGGTCCAACTTGCGACCGATCGCCTCTTGCATGTCTTGGTTGCCGGTGTCGATGCCGTACGAGATGACCTTGCACCCCGCGCGGGCCATGGCGTCCACGAGCTCAGGGCTCACACAGTCCGGGCGCGTCTCGCACACCCACGAGATCTCCTTGGGCAGGCCGCTCTCAATGAGGGCCTCGCAGAAGGCCATGGTGCGCTTGGCGTGGAGGCTGAAGGTCTCATCCACGATGTAGAAGACCCGCGCGCCATAGTCCTGGAACCCGCGCTTCATCTCCTCAACGACGTCACCAATCTCACGCTTGCGAAAGGTGCGCCCGGTGACTCGGAAGCAGAACTCGCATCCGTACGGGCAACCGCGACTGGTCGTGACCGGCAGCGCGATGGCCGAGTAGCCCGCCAATGTCCCGTACAACCCCGGGCGGAAGTCCAAGCTGAAGCCCTCGAACTCAGGGAAGGGCAAGTCGTCTAAGCTGCCATGCACCCACGCCCTCGGGTTCGCCTTGAGGCTGCCGTCGGCCAAACGCCACGTGAGCCCGGGGACCTGGCCAAGGGCCGCGTCGGTCTCCCCCGCCTCGATAGCTTTCCAGAGCTCGACGATGGCCTGCTCGCCTTCCCCCGAGATGGTGTAGTCGAGGTCCGTCATCCACTCAAGGGTGTCCGCCCCGGCCGCCGTCACATGCCAACCACCGAGCATGATGCGGGTCTGGGGCAGCTCCGCGCGGATTCGAGAGACGAGCCCTCCGATCATCTTGAGCTGACACGACGCCCCGGTCAGGGCAACGAGGCGAGGGCGCGCCTCGCGAATACGCGCCATCGTGGCTCGGGTGTTGAGGTTGTGCCCCCCTGCGTCCAGCAAGGCACAGGCGACATTCGCTTGACGCAACATCGCGAGGAGGTACGCCATCCCAAGGTGAGGCATCGAGTCATCGAGCCAAAGATTGCGCCCGTCCCCACTCGGGACAGGCGGCGTGACGAGCAACACCCCATCACGGGCTTTTAAGAGCGCCTGTCGGTCCATAACCCCCACACCAAGCACAGCGCAGGTCGGGGCAAAGGACACCGAGCGCTGCGCAGTCAAGCCGGACTATAGCAACGAGTCTGGTCACTTTGAAGCTCGGAGCGTCGTGGCGCCCTTCTTGGGAGACATCTAAGTCGCCACACGTCACACTGCCGCACGAAAGACAGCGGTCTACCCCAAGCCCCGAGCACGTTATGGCAGAGCTGAGCGCATCCGACCTTGAAGAGATTGTTCGACGTACTGTGGGCCACTACGATGGACGGGCAGAGCCCTTTTGGGAGGGCACACGCGACCATGACGTCAGCCAAAATATCGCAGCGCTGCTTAGCGCCATAGAGGGCAGCGCACCGTTTCGAGTCTTGGACTTCGGCTGCGGACCTGGCCGCGATGTCGCAGCTTTCGCCGCTGCAGGTCATCACCCGACTGGCCTCGATGGCGCCCCGGCCTTTTGCGAGATGGCCCGCAAGCTCACCGGGTGCGAGATCCTCAATCAGGACTTCTTGGCGCTCGACCTTCCAGCAGAGCACTTCGATGGGGTCTTCGCCAACGCGACCCTCTTCCACGTCCCCAGCCAAGAATTGCCCCGCGTCCTGCGAGACCTGCACACGGCGCTCGTCCCGGGAGGCGTGCTCTTCTCATCGAACCCACGAGGCCAGAACGTCGAGGGCTGGAACGCCGAGCGCTACGGCGCCTATCATGACCTCGCCAGCTGGAGCGACTTCATGACCGCCGCCGGGTTTGAGGCCATCGACCATTACTACAGGCCACCAGGGCTCCCTAGGGATCAACAGCCTTGGCTCGCCAGCACATGGCGACGTGTCGCGCGCTAAGAGCCCTCATCGTCATCCAGAGGCGCCGCATCTGACGTCGCCGGGGTCCCCCAGCGGTACGTGACGTCGAGCCACGGCACGAGCGGTATGTTCTCCGCAATCAGCGGGAAGTATACGGCGGCGATATCGAAGGACCAGTCCCGAAACATGACGCGGAACCCCGCCATGTGGAAGCTCTCGGGGCCACCATCCACGATGAGCGTCGGCGAGAAGCTGTGCTCGGTCATCAGCGCCAACCAATCTGCGACCTCCACGCTCGCTGCGAGGCTGACGATCAGCTCGACCTCCAAGAGATCCGCTGCGAAGAGCACAGGGACGAGCAGCCCGAGAGACGCATGCAAGTCATCGGGCCCCCAAGTCAGCGTGGCCCCGAAATTGAGCGCGCCGATGACCGATTGGGCACCGAGGAGATCCTCGGGTAACAACGCAGCGTGCAGCGACCCTGACCAATACAGGTCCTGGGCGACCTCAAGCCCGCCTTGGGTCCCCAGCACGAAGTGCAGACCATCGTCCCCTCCGATGACCCACGCAGGGAGCACCGCCCCCGCATAGATAGAGAAGTGGTCAGACACGCCCATTGAGAACTCTGAATAACCGAGCTCCTTTTGAGAGACGCTCCCCTCCCACTTCCCGAGGGGCTTCGCAGATCGGAGGACGAAGTGCCGCGCCCGATGATAACGAGACGCAGAGTGCACCTCTTCAGTCGTCGGCTGAGCCTCAGCTCGCTGGACTGCGCTCTGGCGTGGGCTGCTGTGGTGCCCACCCGCGGTGATCCCGGCGATGCGCTCACGAGGTACCCCCAACCGGTCCCCCCCTGGGCGCCCGAGGGTTAACAGAGTCGGGGTCAGCGCCACCACGACCCCCGCAAGAGAGCGGCCATCCAGGAGCATGACAGTCTGCAGTCCTAGGTACCCACCTGAGGGACTTCGACCTGGGACATCGAGGGTCCGCGTCGTGTATCGCGTCACCGAGACGACGCGGTCCAAGGCGTAGTCCTGGGCAGCGACAGCGCCGTCCTCTGCCACGAAGAGCCCCCAAGGCACTGCGGCGATCAGGTCACCGACGGCGGTCGCCCCGTCGGCGAGCGTCACTTGCACCCGCTGGCCTACCTGAGACGCGAGGACAACCTCCCGCTCCTCGGGCGACATCCCCTCAAGCGACACGTACACCATGCTGGCCGACGCGGTGGGCGCCATGCACACCAAGGACACCATCAGCGTGAACCCTAAGCGCGCTCGGCAAAGGTGACTCACCCCTGTAGCCAAGCGCAGAGGGCATCGATCCCATCGATGACGCGCGCGCAGGCCTCAGTGAGGAGCGCCTCGGGCGGAGGGCTGGTCAGCGGCGCCTGTGCGCTGACCTCCAGCGCGCGGCCCCCGTCGAAGTCGACATACGCGAGGCGCGCCGTGAGCTCATCACTCCGCCGCTCAAACGCCGCCCCTGGTAAGATCGCGACCCCAGTGTCCTGAAGCAATCGCTCACAGAGCGTCGGGCTGTCACGAATGCCGCGCGCCGCGAGCGCGGTCGCGTGCCTTGAGAAGTCGAGCCAAAGGTAGAAGGCCCCCTGGGGCGCCTCGAGCTGCACATCAGCGCCTCGTAAGCGCTCGGTGATCGCTGCCCCCAGCGTCGCTAGGACGCGCTGCGAGTGCGCCAGATAATCCTGAACCTCGGAGCCGCACTCGAAGGCCGTGATCGCAGCGTACTGAATCGGCGCGCTGACCGACGTGAAGCTCTCGCTGGCTGCGGACGCCACAGCCGACTGAAGCCACGCCAAGGCTGGCGGAAAGGTCATCGTCCCGAGGCGCCACCCCCCGGCACCGCACCACTTCGACAGCCCGCCGCTGATGATGGTGCCCTCGGGGTAAAAACGCGCGATCGAGACGTGCTCACCGCGATGATGGGTTAACCCGTAGATCTCATCAGAGAGCACGATGACCCCGTGCGCCCGCGCCGCCGCTGCGATGCCTTGAAGCTCCTCCGCACAGTAGGTGTCTCCGTCTGGGTTGCCTGGGTAGTTCAAGATGAGCAAGCGGGGGCGCCCTCGCTCCTTCGCGCAGTGGGCGGCGAGCTGCTCGCCAGTGAGGCGCCAACGGGCCTCCGCGCTGGTGGGGATGCGCAGGACCTCACGGCCGGCGATACGAGCCTGCGGCCCGTAGCTCACCCAGCACGGCGTCGGGAGCACCAGCTGCCCTCCGAACGCGAGCTGCGTCAGGAACATCAGCTCTTTGCTGCCCGGGCCGATCATCACGCCCTCAGCGCTGACCTCCGCGCCATCTAAGCGCCGATGAAAGGACGCGACCGCTTCTCGCAGCGGCCAGAGCCCCTCCACGGGTAAATAGTCCTTCTCAGCGGCGTGCGCGCGGAGCGCAGCGACGACCACCTCCGGGACGGGGAAAGGCGACTGCCCCAACCCAAAGCGGTAAACGAGTCGCCCGTCTCGCTGAAGCGCAGCTGAGCGCTCGTTAATCGCCAAGGTCGCAGATTTTGGAAGGCCGGCGAGGCCCTCGGTCAAGGTCGGGTCAAGCATGCATCTCGGGGGAAAGGACGAAAACCCAGGGTGTCGGAGACAGACGAGTCTGTCCAACTCGCCCTCTCCCCTGCAGCTAAGTTGTCAGCTGGGAAAGACCGCATAGAATCGCACCATGCGCACCCTCATGCCCCTGCTCCTTTGTGCACTCTTCGCCCTGCCATGCGCGCCGGCGAGCGCTGCATCGCGGCCACCAAAACCTCAAGTGATCGAGCAAAGTGGCCCCAAACCTACGTGGCTGGCGAGGAAGCGCAGGAAGGCCAAGAATTTCAAGCCGACGGGCGCAGGCTTGATCGACATGAGCCAGTGGCCCGCGGAGCCCGAGAGCCCGGAGACCCTCGAGCCAGAGCGCTTCGCCAAGGCCATCGAGGTCGCCTGTGGTTGGATGCCGCCGCATCGCCCGGCCCTCTACGCCGAGCTCATCTTGAAGTGGAGCGCGCACTTCGACGTCGACCCTATGCTCCTCGCTGGCTTGATGGTGAGTCAGAGCCGCTGTCGCCCCAAGGCTGTCACCGAGTACGGGACAGGGCTGACACAGATCCATCAATGGATGCACCTGGGTCACATCAAGGACCGTGTGTACCACTACAGCGTCCGCGAGGGGGACGCCTGGGTTCCACGCACCCTCCCGGTCAAGGCATTCCTCTTCTATGGCCCCGCGCTTAAGCAAGCCGAGTCGAACCTCTACTTTGCCGCGGCGTTTCTGCGGGTCTTCAAAGACCAATCTCCGGCCTTGGCCTCCGCGTTTGGGTCAATCGAGCACCGCCACTATGTGTCGCACTTCATTTGGGGCGACCGCGTGCGGGGGCGTGGTCACGAGGACCGCGTCCTGACGGAGCGCCGGCGCTTGATTCAGTACTACAAGGGTGAGCGCAGCGAGGCCGCCGGCAACTTCCGGGGCGTCCCCATTCAGTCGCCGCTCGACGGCACACCGCGCATCATCACCAGCGACATGGGCGACCCGCGAGATGGGGGCAAGCGCAGCCACAAAGGCGTCGACTTCGGGGGCCCCCGTGGTGAAGCGATTCGCGCCATCGCGGACGGCACCGTGAACTTCGCTGGCGTCGACCTCAAGCGTGGCCCCTCGGTGCGTCTGGGCCCGGAAGCGGCCAAGCAATACCCCTCGGACAAGATGGGGGCTGGCGGACTGCTGATCGCGATTAACCACGCCGAGGGACTCTCCTCTCACTACATGCACTTAGACGACTACACAGTCGTCAGCGGTCAGGTCGTCAAGCGCGGGGATCTAATCGGGCACGTCGGGCGCTCCGGCATTCGGGAGTCAAGCGCACACCTCCACTTCGAGCTGCGGCACGACAACGTCCGGATCGACCCCATCCCTGTCTTTGGCCCACTGATCTTCCCGCCGACCGAGACCTTCAAAGGCTACCGCCTCGACTGGGAAGAGCAGCGCAAGCGCCGCAAGAAGCGTCGCGCGAAGCGGTGATGCGGGCATGACCCCTGACGTCGCGCAGCTCGCTGCTCTCGTGCCGCTGGATCCGACGACGCTCGTCTTGCTGACGGTGGCGCTCCTCCCCGCGCGCATCACACCTCGTGCATTCGCGTTCGCCCTGCGACGCCCGGCATGGCTCCCCGCCCTCTTGCTCGTCCTCGCGGTGGCGAGCCTCGCCCTCCCCGTCTTGCCCTGGCCCGCGATCGCCTTGCTGAACCTCGGCCTCTTCCTCGAGGCCTTCCGCGTCGCCACCCACGCGAGCTCCTCGGCGCATCGCTGGGGGACCCTGGTCGCCATCGCCGGGGCCTGGAGCCTGCAGACCTTCCGGACCTTCTGGCAGACCTTCTTTGAGCCCGACGGCCGCGCTCACTTTTGGTTCGTCGACTTCTTTAACAAGCTCTACTTGGCCCTCATCGATCCGCTGCTCGCCGAGGTCGGCGGCCCACCAGCCCGCCACGCAGTCATCGCCTATCTGACCGAGCCTGTCGCCTTCTTCTCCAACCACCTCCTGGCCATGCACCTGATGGCGAGCTTCGCCGCTGTGGTCGCGCTGACACACGTGGTCACGGGCCGCCTAAACGCTGCGCGTGAGGAGGCCCTCACGGCGCCACAGCTCTTCACGGCGCGCCTCCCTAAACCGTGGGCGTTGGCCGCCCTCGGGACCCTCCTGTTGACCCCCTGGGTGACGACACACTGGACCGTGACCGTAGCGAGAGAGCTCGGCGGCGCAGCCCTCGTCGGGCAAGGGCTCCTCTGCGCCTGGGTCATGACCGCGTCCAGCCGCCTGGGCCGCATCCTCAGCTTCGCCGGGGTGCTGGTCGTCTGCCTGCACCCTCACCTGATGGCCATCATCGCCGTGGTTGGGCTCGGAGACAGCCTCGGGGGCTGGCGCGAGCGCGCCTTACGGCACCCCGAGCGTCAAGAGGCCGCAGCCCGACGTAGTGCTGCGTGGGTGCGCACCCTTCGGCGGAGCTTTGGGCCGGCGATCTTACTCATGACCCTGGTTCCCCTGCTGACCTTCCCGTTGATCCCACTGAGTCACAGAGTCAAACCAACCTCTATCGTTCCGCTCGTGATGGATGCCCATCAAGGTTCGGCCACGAGAGGCGCGACCGTCTCCATCGCTGCTTCTCGCGTCCCGGCCTTCGAGATCGACCGCTTCGAGCACCCAAACGAGGAGGGCAATATGCCCACGACGGGGCTCTCCCCTCGCGAGGCTGAAGCGCAGTGCGCCAAAGAGGGGAAGGTCCTGTGCGACAGCGTCGGCTGGTATGAAGCCTGCTCAAACCATGGCGACCGCTTCTACCTCGTGACCTCCTACCCGTACCAAGCGAGCGCCCTTTCTCGGCTCCGCCGCGAGTGCAACCTGCGGAGCGCCGACGGCCCCGGGGCGATGATGCCGTCCGGTGCGATGGCGCGCTGTCATGGCGCATACGGCGTCAGTGATCTCGCCGGCAACGCCTACGAGTGGGTCCGGGTCCCCGAGCTCCAGGGGTTCTGGGGGCTCGCTGGCTCCTACTACGGCTACAGCGACGCGCAGACGCCGTCTTGCGGCTTCCGAGTGCTCATCCACGAAGCTCAGCTGGGCGTGATCGATCGCGGAGCGACCGGGTTCCGGTGCTGCAAATGACGGGTGCGTCACCCGCGCAGATGCCGTACACTCTCGGACCATGAAAGAGCCCTGGCATGAGGCAGCCGAGATCGTAGGAGACCGCCACCACACTCGGCGACTGGTCATCAGCTGCGAGCACGCCTCCAAGGCTGTCCCAGAGCCCCTCGTGACCTCGGAGACAGACCGCGCCTGGCTCGATTCGCACTGGGGCTGGGATCTCGGCGCGGCAGCGCTCACCCGCGAGCTCGTGGCCCGGAAATCATGCTGTGCTGTCCTCTCGCGCTTCTCTCGCCTCGTCTGTGACGCCAACCGCGATGCAGCCGACCCCACGTTCATCCGGCGAGACATCAACGGCGTCCAGCTCTCGTTTAACGAGGGGATCGATGACGCGGAGGTGCAGCGGCGGCTCGACACCTATCATAGGCCGTACCACAGCCTGCTCGACGACTGCCTCCGAGAGCGCGTGGCCCGCGGCGGGGATGTTGTGCTCTTCAGCATCCACTCCTTCACCCCTGTCTTTAAGGGCAAGGCGCGCGACATGGAGATGGGCATCCTCTTCGACCGCTATGAGCCGATCGCTCACCGCTTCGCCGGTCACTTGAGGAACGTCGGGTTCAAGACAGCGCTCAACGAGCCATACTCGGGCAAGGACGGGATGATGTACGCGATGAGCCTGCACGGACAGCGTCACAACGTCGTCTACCTCGAGCTCGAAGTGCGGCAGGACCTGCTCAGCACTCCCGACGACGTTGTGGACGTCGCAGACCGCCTCTGTGACGCCTTGACCGCGCTACAAGTTCGCACCGGCGCTCCGGGGAACTGACCCCGCTATTCGCAGCCTGGGATGGGCGCATGCTCACAGGCATTCTTGAGGGGATTACAGCTGTCGAAGGTGCATGAATCGCCGTCCGAGCAGTCCTTCATCGCCGTGACGCAGGTCGATGACACCGGCGAGCAGATCGCCTCCTGACAGGTCGCGGGCGGCGGGCAGTCTGACTCGGACTGGCACGCCGTGCCGCAGTCGGCCATGACGTCGTGGACGCAGCCTGAGTCTGGCTGGCAGTGGTCCCAGGTGCAGGGGTTGCCGTCATCACAATCCACCAAGGGGTAGACGCAGCCACCGTCTTCGCAGAGAGCCTCCGTGCAGCCCCACTCTTGTGGGCAATCGGAGTCTACAGCGCAGGCCGCGCCGCAGCCGAGGATCGGCAGCGACTCGCAGTCACCGTCTGGCGCGCACCACCCGAGCGTACATAGGTCCTCTGAACCACAAGCCTTGAGCGCGTACGCACAGGTCTCCGACTCGAGGTCGCAGGTGTCCACCGTGCAGGCGACGCCATCATCACAAAGCGGCGTAGACTGACAGCCCCCCTCTTCGGTGCACTCATCCACCGTGCAAGGATCGCCATCGTCGCAGGGGATCGGGCCCCCGTTCGCGCAGCCCGTCGTCGGGGAGCAGCTGACGAAGTCACAGGCCCCACCCGGGCAATCCACTGCAGGGTGGTCGCACCCTCCATCGGTGGCGTCACAGAGGTCATAGGTGCAGAGGTCACCGTCATCGCAGACCACAGGCGTGAACGCACACCCCGAGGTCTCAGGATCACACGCATCGGTCGTGCATAAGTTCCCATCCTCGCAAGCGATCGGCGTCTCTTCACACTCGCCTGTCTCAAAGATGCACGCGGCGTCCACGCAGGGCTCGCTCGCCTCGCAGGCGATCGGCGCATAGAGGCACCCGATCTCTGGGACGCAACTGTCCTCTGTGCAAGGGTTCCCATCGTCGGGGCACAGGACCACCTCGTGAGCGCAGGTCCCGAGCGTCAAGAGGCAGGCGTCGACGGTGCACTCATCCTCATCGTCACAGGTGTTTAGGGTGTGCGTGCAGAGCGCCGTCTCCGGGTCACATAGATCGATGGTGCACAGGTTGTTATCGACACAATCATCGTGGCTCTCGCACGTCGGCGCGGGGCAGTCTGCGCTGGTCAGCCAGGTATGCTGACAGCCCTCTGGGGTGCAGCTGTCGAGGGTGCACGGCTCACCGTCAAAGCAGCTCTCCGGGGGGTGGCTACACTCTCCGGTCTGGGGGAGGCAGACGTCCTGAGTGCAGGGGTCATCATCGGCGCAGAGCGTCTCCGGTACTTCGTGCGTGCACTGCCCCGTCACGGCGTCGCAGCCATCCTCCGTGCACGGATTGTTGTCGTCGCAGTCGAAGCTCAGGGTGTCGCACACCGCCCCGCCATCGGGGCCGTTGGAGCAGAGGTCGATGGTGCACGCATCCTCATCGTCGCAGGCCACCGCTTGCTCGCAGAGCCCGGTCTCGGAGTCACACCAGGTCTCGTAGCAGGCGTCGTCCGAGGTGCAGACGGCCGGCGTGTGGTGGCATGACCCGTGGATGAAGTCACACTCATCGAGGGTGCACGGATCCCCGTCATCACAGCCCATCCAGTCTGTGCTGCACGCCCCCGTCGATGGGTCACAGAAGTTGTTCGTGCAGTCCGAGGTGTCGCTGCAGATCGGCGCAAAGACGCAGCCCTGACCGACATCGCAATAGTCCCAGGTGCAGACATCCCCGTCGTCGCAAGGCACGTTCATGTGGCTACAGTCACCGGCCGGCTCGCTGCACACATCATCGGTGCACGCATTGAAGTCGTCACAGAGCGGCGTCGCGAGGCAGCCCGCCAGGGCGTCACATGCGTAGGTCTCGCACGCCGTGTCCGGGGCACACTCAACCGGCGCATAGATGCACAACCCGGTGGCCTCATCACAACTGGGCGAGACGCACGCGTCTTCATAGCTGCAGTCTTTAGGCTCAAAGGTGCAGCCATGGTCAGGGACACACGCGTCGACGGTGCAAGCCTCCGCATCTTCGCACGTCACCGGCGCATAGAGGCACCCGACGACCAAGTTGCACGTCGCGTCCGTGCACGCGTTCCCGTCGTCGCAAGGGTTCGTCGGGAAGATGCACTCCCCGGTCTCCGGGTCGCAGAGGTCTAGGGTGCAGGCATCCGCGTCGTCGCAAGGGGCAGGCAAGGCGCTGCATTCCCCTGTGTCGACGTCACAGAGATCCGTCGTGCACGGGTCACCATCGTCGCACGGGTGCGGATCGAACTCACAGCTGCCGTCGAGGGGGCTGCAGGTGTCGGTCGTACACGGGTTCCCATCGTTGCACTGGGTCTGCGTGTGCACGCAGCCTGTCTCCGGGTCACACACATCACTCGTGCAGGGGTCACCATCATCGCAGGTCGCCCCCTCGAACACGCACCCCACGAGCGGATCGCACCAATCCATGCTGCATGCATTGCCGTCGTCACAGAGCACCTCGCTGTAGCACCCCGAGTCGATGACACAGACGTCCTTCGTGCACGCGTTGCCGTCGGGCTCACACGCGACCAGCTCGCCAGAGCCGCATTCAAAATTGTTCGCGTCGAAGATAGTGCAGACGTCCTCCGTGCAGGGATCGTCGTCCGCGCAGGCTCCGCTGTAGACGCAGCCCCCGGTCACGTCATCGCAGGCGTCCACGGTGCACGGGTTTTGATCGTCGCAAGACTTCGGCACAAAGGAGCAGACGCCGGAGGCCGAGCTGCACGCATCGACCGTGCACGGGTCACCGTCATCGCAGGTCGACCCGCTCACGTAGCACCCTTCAGCGGCGCCGCAGGACTGGATGGTGCACGCGTCATCATCCTCGCAGATGACGGGGTCATGCTGGCAGCCCGTCAGCTCACTGCAGCTGTCGTCAGTGCAGAGATCGCCATCGTCACAGGAGGTCGCCGTGACCACACATCCACCGGCTGCAGGGTCACAGAAGGCATCGGTGCACAGGAACCCGTCCTCACAGTCCAAGGGGGTGTTCACGCAGGCCCCCGAGACCATCGAGCACGCATCGGTCGTGCACGGGTTCCCATCATCGCAATCTACCGGGGGGTACGCACACTCACAGTCGATCGTCAGCATATCGACCGTGCAGGGGTCATCGTCCGAGCAGACCACCGCGCAGGGGGGCTCCGGCTCGTCGACGTCGACCTCCTGAGCCACATCCTCCGAGGGCGTATCCGCCTCCTCAACATCCCCTGCGACGCTGTCTCCGATGTCCGCCTCCGCGAGGTCCGCTGCGTCCCCTTCGGTCACGTCCGTCAGCACACCGCTGTCGGTGGGCGTCACGATATCGGCCCTTGGGGGCGACGCGTCAGGCGCAGTCGGGCCCGCATCCAAGGCCGCGGCGTCTTGACCCTCGACGGTGTCGCTCAGCAGCGCGGCGTCGGCCAGGTCCGCAGGGGATGGCGTCCCGGTGGCGTCGCTCATCACGGCGCTGCCCTCCATCACGTCCAACGGATCGGCGTCATCGGTCCCGGGGCCGTCATCACCGCAAGCACAGAGCAACGCTGCGATGCTGAACAGGAGCATTCGTTTAATCATGACGCGCATGGCACCTCTCCATCACCTTGAGTATGCTGATTGGAGGACCAAAGAACCAGGACAGCGCCATGGCCCCCCGTCACCCCATCTCCGCCACGCAGCCGACGACGCGACGACTGAGCGCGGTGGCGATGTGCCTCCTCCTTCTCACCGCATGCAGCACCACCGATGGGACCGGAGACGGGGTCGCGGACGCCCAGAGCGTCGGCCCACAGACCGAGTGGCCCGACACCTCGACCGAGGTCGGGACGCAAGAGGCTGACGTGGAGGCGGTCGAGGCGGACACCGCGGTGTCCGCAGCGGACGTGGTGGCCCCAGAGGCGGATGTCGCTCCCCCTGAGGGCGATGTAGAGCGCCCCGAAGCGGATGTCACAGCGCCAGGGGCCGACACCGCAGACGAATCTGACACCTCGGATAACGCGGACATCATGCCCCCCGAGGACGACACGACCGAGGCGCCTGACGCCGCGACACCAGAGGCCGACGCTGACGTCGCGACGCCAGAGGACGACACGGGCGAGGTGCCTGACGCGACCACGCCGGAGAGCGACGCCGACCAGGCTGATGACGCGGTATCGGAGGGTGACACCGCCGAGGGGTCAGACGCAGCCGATGAAGAGGTCACGGTCCCAGACATGACGGACACGGACACCGACACGGTCCCAGACAGCGAAGACAACTGCCCGGAGACCGCTAACCTCGACCAGGCTGATGGCGACGAAGACAACGTCGGCGACCTGTGTGACAACTGCCCAGAGACGCAGAATGACGCGCAGGACGACACGGATGGCGACGGCTATGGCGACGCCTGTGACAACTGCCCAGAGGTCGCGAACCTCGGCCAGGCTGACGCTGACCAAGACGGCGTAGGTGACGCCTGTGACGACACCTTCGACGGTCAGGTGAACAACGCGGGCTGCGCGGACGGCACGCGCGAGGGCTTCATCATCGGTAGCGCTTATGGCCTCATCGCCGGCTGCGCGGGGGGCTGGGATGTCCCGGGCATTCACCACTCCGTAGGCGCCTGCGGGAACACGTCGGGCAACGACTCAGACAACCCGAACGGGGTCGGCTGTAACGTCGCCGACCTGTGCGCCGAAGGCTGGCATGTCTGCCTCGGCAAAAGCGACGTCCAGGCCCACAACCCAGACGGCTGTGAGGGCATCATGGACGGCGCCAAGGGCGGCCAGTTCTTCCTGGCGAGGACCTCGTCCACCGGGGCGTTCAACTGCGCACCGGACACCATCGGCTCGCCAGACAGCGTCAACGACCTCTTCGGCTGCGGGGACCTTGGGTGCCCGGCGACGGAGTCCACCTGTGCGCCACTGCAGCTCGGGAGCCACGACAAGTGCAAGGCGCTGAACTACAAGCCGACGGCGAGCTGCGAGTGCCAGTTTGCGGGTGAGCTCCCGACCGACGACCCCAAGTACGCCGAGGGGGACATGGAGACCGTCGTCTGCCAACCCAACAGCGGCGGATGCGGCTGGTGTAAGCCGCTCGATTACTGGGCCTACAAGCTCGGTGAAGAGCTCCCTGCGACATGGGACTGTGGGACAAACACGACCGCCGAAGCGGACAACGTGGTGAAGACCGGGCCGGAGCTCGGTGGTGTGCTTTGTTGTAAAGATCTCTAGGGATTACGCCGCTCATTTGATCCCACTCGTGGAGGGTGCTACAACCCCTTAACAGCCCCCGACGACACCCGTCCGCCTGACGGAGGAATCTCATGATGCGACGCCTGCTCGCTCCTTCCATGGCCGCGATGGTGGCCTTGTCTTTGATCGTGACCGCGCAACCGGTCCTGGCTTGTGGTGGGTTCTTTTGTGACGCCGTCACGCTCTCACCGATCTACCAGGCAGGCGAGCGCATCCTGTTTAGCAGGGATGACACGACGGTCACGATGCACATCGAGATCGTGTACCAGGGGGACCCGACGGCATTCGGCTGGATCCTGCCCTTGGCGGAGATCCCGACCGGCCAAGATGGCGAACAGCTCCCGCTCGAGGAGCTCCTCCAGCTCTCCAGCCAGGACCTCTTCGACACGCTCCAGAATGCCACCGACCCGACCTTCGCGCGGAACCTCTCCTTCGAGAGCTCCCAGGAGTGCCAGGATCGTAGAGACGACCAAGATGGCGATATGATGGCTGGGGGCGTCCCAACAATGGACTTCGCCTCGTCGGAAGGCGGGGACCGGGAGCCGTCGGTCACCGTGCTGCAAGAGGCCGCCGTGGGTCCTTACGACGCGCAGCTCATCGAGGCTGACAGCGGCGATAAGCTCTTTGAGTGGCTCAACGAGCAGGGCTACTTCCAGGACCCCAAGAGCCTCCCGCTTTTGGAGGAGTACGTCGAGAAGGGCTTCAAGTTCCTCGGCATCAAGCTCCAGAATGGCCAGGACTCGGGCGACATCAAGCCCATCGCGCTGACGATGAGCGAGCAGGCGCCGTGCGTCCCGCTCAAGCTCACGTCCATCGCCGCGACCCCTGAGATGCCCATCCTCGTGTGGGTCCTCGGCGAGGGGCGCGCCGTCCCTAAGAACTTCATCCACGCCGTCGTCAATGAGCAAGCGCTCACCTACCCTGGTGCTCAGAACTACGTCGACGTCGTCACCGCCGCGGTCGACACCGTCGAGGGCCGCGCATGGGTCACTGAGTATGCGCAGTCCACCACTGGCGAGGCGGGCAGCTTCGCAGGCGCCTTCCTAGACCCCCGCGCCGAGGACTTCAGCTCGGTCAACGCCGCCGAGAGCGTCAGCGGCGTGCTCAACGCTATGAGTAACATCGGCTACCGCTGGAGCAACCCCGACGTCGAGGACGTGCTGCGCAACGTCTTGACCAAGCCCGAGGGCCTGACCGGCTACCCCAACGGCAACTGCTACTGGAACGGCGGTGGCAACCAAATCTGTGACCCAGACGAGAGCCACATCACCACCGACGACGAGTTCTACGGTGCCCTGGACTACTGGGCTCAGCAGCTCGAGGTCGCCGAGCACTGGAACACCACCATCGACCTCGCGATGCTCAAGACGAGCCTCTACGAGGACGTCATTCAGGTCCGTGAGCGCATCCAGGCCCTCTTCGACAAAGACGGCGTGACGCTGACCCGGTTCTTCACGACGCTCGACGCCGACGAGATGACCCGTGACCCCATCTTTAGCTTCAACCCAGACCTCCCCGACGTGGTGCTCGACCGCACCGCCGAGCTCACCGTGTGGAGCGATCCAGAGTGCGAGCCCTGGGGAATCATGCAGTACCCCGACGGCAGCCAGTACACCTTCGACTGCAACGAGTTTAACTGCTTCGGGGGCACCATCGGCCCCGTCCCGGATGCGCCGGCGCTCAAGTGGGCTCAGATCCTTGAAGAGACCGGGCTCCCCCGCGTCTTTGACCCGGCACAGGCGGCCCAGGTCGATGAGGTCTTGGACCAGACCGTCGCCGGTGGCCCGACCCTGCCAGAGCAATTCGTCCTTGAGGAGATCGCCACCACCGAGGAGGTCGAGGAGAGCTGGCCTAACCCTCCTGTCGATCACCCCGAGAACCCCGAGTACGTCGAGAGCGGCTGTGAGGCCACCGGGTCATCCACAAGCTGGCTCCCAGCGTTGCTCTTCGGGCTGCTCTGCGTCGCGCTGCGACGCCGACGCGACGCCACCACGACCGCCTAACCCTGCCCCTGAATTCATGACATCCCGCGCTGAGGTGAGCGCCATTGCGCCCCCTCAGCACCCTGCCCTGCCCTTTGAAGAGAGGACCCCATGTTGCGAAGAATCCTGACCCCTATCTTGGCCTTGAGCCTGCTCCTGACCACCAACCCGGTGCTCGCCTGTGGCGGGTTCTTCTGTGACGCGGTCACGCTCTCGCCGATCTACCAGGCAGGCGAGCGCATCCTGTTTAGTCGGGACGACACGACCGTCACGATGCACATCGAGATCGTCTACCAAGGGGATCCGACGGCATTCGGCTGGATCTTGCCCTTGGCAGAGATCCCAACCGGCCAAGATGGCGAACAGCTCCCGCTCGAGGAGCTCCTCCAGCTCTCCAGCCAGGACCTCTTCAACACGCTCCAGAATGCCACCGACCCGACCTTCGCGCGGAACCTCTCCTTCGAGAGCTCCCAGGAGTGCCAGGATCGTAGAGACGACCAAGATGGCGATATGATGGCTGGGGGCGTCCCAACAATGGACTTCGCCTCGTCGGAAGGCGGGGACCGGGAGCCGTCGGTCACCGTGCTGCAAGAGGCCGCCGTGGGTCCTTACGACGCGCAGCTCATCGAGGCTGACAGCGGCGATAAGCTCTTTGAGTGGCTCAACGAGCAGGGCTACTTCCAGGACCCCAAGAGCCTCCCGCTTTTGGAGGAGTACGTCGAGAAGGGCTTCAAGTTCCTCGGCATCAAGCTCCAGAATGGCCAGGACTCGGGCGACATCAAGCCCATCGCGCTGACGATGAGCGAGCAGGCGCCGTGCGTCCCGCTCAAGCTCACGTCCATCGCCGCGACCCCTGAGATGCCCATCCTCGTGTGGGTCCTCGGCGAGGGGCGCGCCGTCCCTAAGAACTTCATCCACGCCGTCGTCAATGAGCAAGCGCTCACCTACCCTGGTGCTCAGAACTACGTCGACGTCGTCACCGCCGCGGTCGACACCGTCGAGGGCCGCGCATGGGTCACTGAGTATGCGCAGTCCACCACTGGCGAGGCGGGCAGCTTCGCAGGCGCCTTCCTAGACCCCCGCGCCGAGGACTTCAGCTCGGTCAACGCCGCCGAGAGCGTCAGCGGCGTGCTCAACGCTATGAGTAACATCGGCTACCGCTGGAGCAACCCCGACGTCGAGGACGTGCTGCGCAACGTCTTGACCAAGCCCGAGGGCCTGACCGGCTACCCCAACGGCAACTGCTACTGGAACGGCGGTGGCAACCAAATCTGTGACCCAGACGAGAGCCACATCACCACCGACGACGAGTTCTACGGTGCCCTGGACTACTGGGCTCAGCAGCTCGAGGTCGCCGAGCACTGGAACACCACCATCGACCTCGCGATGCTCAAGACGAGCCTCTACGAGGACGTCATTCAGGTCCGTGAGCGCATCCAGGCCCTCTTCGACAAAGACGGCGTGACGCTGACCCGGTTCTTCACGACGCTCGACGCCGACGAGATGACCCGTGACCCCATCTTTAGCTTC
The DNA here is from genome assembly GCA_049602155.1 of Myxococcota bacterium. Taxonomy (GTDB): domain Bacteria; phylum Myxococcota_A; class UBA9042; order PHBI01; family JBMYRH01; genus JBMYRH01. Next base: position 49,156 of record JBMYRH010000032.1, read on the forward strand.
AACCCAGACCTCCCCGACGTGGTGCTCGACCGCACCGCCGAGCTCACCGTGTGGAGCGATCCAGAGTGCGAGCCCTGGGGAATCATGCAGTACCCCGACGGCAGCCAGTACACCTTCGACTGCAACGAGTTTAACTGCTTCGGGGGCACCATCGGCCCCGTCCCGGATGCGCCGGCGCTCAAGTGGGCTCAGATCCTTGAAGAGACCGGGCTCCCCCGCGTCTTTGACCCGGCACAGGCGGCCCAGGTCGATGAGGTCTTGGACCAGACCGTCGCCGGTGGCCCGACCCTGCCAGAGCAATTCGTCCTTGAGGAGATCGCCACCACCGAGGAGGTCGAGGAGAGCTGGCCTAACCCTCCGGTCGATCACCCCGAGAACCCCGAGTACGTCGAGAGCGGCTGTGAGGCCACCGGGTCATCCACAAGCTGGCTCCCAGCGTTGCTCTTCGGGCTGCTCTGCGTCGCGCTGCGACGCCGACGCGACGCCACCACGACCGCCTAACCCTGCCCCTGAATTCATGACATCCCGCGCTGAGGTGAGCGCCATTGCGCCCCCTCAGCACCCTGCCCTGCCCTTTGAAGAGAGGACCCCATGTTGCGAAGAATCCTGACCCCTATCTTGGCCTTGAGCCTGTTGCTGACCACGAACCCGGTGCTCGCCTGTGGCGGGTTCTTCTGCGACGCCGTGTCGCTCTCGCCGATCTACCAGGCGGGTGAGCGGATCTTGTTTAGCCGGGATGACACCGACGTGACGATGCACATCGAGATCGTCTACGCCGGGGATCCCACAGCGTTTGGCTGGATCTTGCCCTTGGCCGAGCTCCCCACTGGCCCCAACGGAGAGGAGCTGCCGCTCGATGAGCTCGTCCAGATCTCGTCTCAGCGCCTCTTCACCATCCTCCAGCAGACCACTGACCCGACCTTCAACCGCACCATCACCTTCTCAAGTGACGATGACTGCGATGAGGAGGAGGGCATGTTTGCCGCCCCCAACAGCGCCGGAGCGATGCCCGATAGTGCGCCAGAGGAAGGAGGCGGCAGCAGCGTCACCGTCTTGCAAGAGGCCGCAGTTGGCCCCTATGACGCCCAGCTCATAGAGGCCGAGAGCGGCAGCAAGCTCTTCGAGTGGCTCAACGAGCAGGGCTACTACCAGGACCCCAAGAGCGAGCCGCTCCTCGACGAGTACGTCGACAAGGGGTTCAAGTTCCTCGGCATCAAGCTGCAGAACGGTCAGGACTCGGGCGACATCAAGCCCATCGCGTTGACGATGAGCGAGCAGGCGCCGTGCGTGCCGCTCAAGCTCACCTCTATCGCCGCGACCCCTGAGATGCCCATCCTCGTGTGGGTCCTCGGCGAGGGACGCGCAGTCCCCAAGAACTTCATCCACGCCGTCGTCAACGACCAAGCGATCAGTTACCCCGGCGCTCAAAACTACGTCGACGTCGTCACCGCTGCGGTCGACACCGTCGAGGGCCGCGCCTGGGTCACTGAGTACGCTCAGCCCGCTGGTGACGACTTCAATCAACGGTTCATCACCGACGCAGGGCGCGACTACAGCCAGGTCCAATCCGCCGAGAGCGTCTCCGCAGTCCTGAACAACCTCGGTCAGCTGGGCTTCAGCTGGATGAGCCCTGATGTCGAGGATGTCTTGCGTGACATCTTGACCAAGCCCGAGGGCCTCACTGGATACCCCTATGAGGACTGCTACTGGAACGGCGGCTGGGGCGACCTGTGTGACCCCAACGAGACCCACAAGACCACCGATGACGAGTTCTACATGAACCTCAACTACTGGTTTGGGGTCGCTGAGGTCGCCGACCACTTCACCGCCACTGTGGACTTGGCCATGCTCAAGACGCGCCTCTACGAGGACGTCGTTAAGGTCGCCATGGACATCCAGGACCTCTTCGACCGGGACGGCGTCACCTTGACGCGCTTCTTCACCACGCAGGATGCCGACGAGATGACCCGTGACCCGATCTTCAGCTTCAACCCCGACCTGCCGATGGTGTCGAATGACCGGACGGCGGAGCTTGAGGTGTGGAGCGATGCCGACTGTGAGCCCTGGGGCATCATGAAGTACCCAGACGGCAGCACGCACACCTTCGACTGCAACGAGACCGACTGCTTCTTTGGCGGATTCATCGGCCCTGTGCCGGATGCGCCGGCGCTGAAGTACGCAGAGATCCTCGAGGAGACCGGCCTGCCGCGCGTCTTCGACACCGCTCAGGCTCCGCAGGTCGACGAGGTCTTGGACCAGACGGTCGCCGGCGGCGCCACCCTCCCCGACCACTTCGTGCTCGAGGAGATCCCACAGCCTGACCCCACTGACACCGGCAACGTCGGTGGCGGTCCTGATGTCGGTACCGATGGCGGTACCGATGGCGGTACCGATGGCGGCACCGACGGCGGCACCGATGGCGGCACCGATGGTGAGGTCACCAGTGGAGGCTGCAACAGCACAGGCGGGCCGAGCACCGGCTGGCTCGCGCTCATGGCTGTGCTCGGCCTCGGCGTCTTGCGACGCCGCGAGCTGCTGAGCTAGCGCAAGCCGCTCTTGTGTAAGAGGACGCTGCGTCGTGCCGTCGCTTCGGCGAGCACGGCGCGGTACTCCTCTGTGTCGATGAGCGAGCGGGCGAAGTCACCGCGGGTCCCGCGCCACTGCCCGCGGGTCATCACCTGGGTGATCGCGGCGGTCGGCGCCGAGTAAGCGAGCGCCCTGAGCGGGCTCTCGCTCGGCCACATCGCCGGGTGATCCATGTCCCAAAGGACGACGTTGGCCAGCGCACCGGGGGCGATCACCCCCGCCTGAACCTGTGGGTGAAGGTCTCCGGGGACCGACCAAGCGCGGCTCAAGAGCTCCGAGGGAGCGACCTGACGCGCGATCTGAGCGTGGTCGGCTTGCCGGCCCGTCCACACCGCTTCGGGGTCTCCACCTTCGACGAATGCGCGATAGGCCTCGCTCCCGCTCGTCTGATGCCCACGGATGCCCGCGAGCGCCGTGATCTCACGCGCCATGCTGGCCGCGTCATTGGACGCTGGGCAGTCCGTGCCAATCGACCAGTCCAGCCCGGCGGCGTCCCACAGGCCCGGATCGGCAGGGAACGCGAAGATGCGCTGTGAGCGTGGGCAGAAGCCCATCTGGACGTAAGCCTGCGATGCGGCGATGCGCTCCAGCTCGGCGCGGGTGACGTAGAGGTCATGCACCAGCAAGGCAGCAGGTGCACGCTCCAACACCCCAGCGCGCTCCAAGAGCTCGACGGGGGTGCACCCTTCCCGTGCCCGTGTGCGCTCGACTTCGCCGAGCGACTGCGCGAGGTGAGCGTGGAACGGAAGCTGATGGGTCTCCGACAGCTCGGCCACGCGCTCCCATAATCCCAAGCTGACCGTGTCGGTCGCGTGCGGCCCAAACGCCGCAAAGATACCGGGAGGCGCCGAGCCACTCGCGAGCGCCAAGGTCGCCTCGATCTGCGCCTCGACCTGACCGGTCTGCGGCCCAAACACGTCCTCGAGGGTCGGGGCGACGACCGCAGTCAGCCCCACATCCGAGAGCGCCTTCGCGACGGTCTCGCCATAAAAGTAGTGGTCCCAGACGAGCCCAGTGCCGGACATCAGGGCTTCGTAAGCCCCCATCCGGACGAAACAGTCGACGTCTTCGGCGGTGAGGAGGTGCTCAAAGCGGTAAAAGAGATCCTCGACTACGTCCCCCGCTGAAGCCTCCTCGACCCCCGTGCCACGGAGCACCACCAGGCCGAGGTGCGTGTGCACGTCGACAAAGGCAGGCGTCAGCACCCCATCGCCGAGGTCATCGACCTGCGCTCCAAGCTCATCCGCGAGCTCGGTGAGCGCGTCGCGATACGCCGCGCCTTCAGGCAGCGGATAGACGGCGTCGATAAGCCCGGTCTCAGGGTCGACTTCGACCGCCGCCGGGGCCGTCATCAAGCCGTTGTCACCCGGGAGCACGACGCGGCGACACCCTAGGAGGATCCGCTCGTCGGCGCTCATGGAGCGTACTCGGCCACCGACTCGACAGGGTGCAAGGTCTCGTAGATGCGCCCGTAGCTGACGGCGACGCGGCCATCGTTGAGTTCACTGTCGGCGAGGCGCCACAGCCACTCCGCCAAGCGCTCGCTGGTAGGGATAAACGGGAATACCGCGACCTTCATCCCCCCAGGATAGCAGTTCATCGCCCCGGCGAGCTCAAGCTCCGGCTTCGGCTCTCCCGCGCCACCATCGGCGCGCGTCGCGAGGAGCTTGGCCCCCAGCTCGGCGAGGTCACCCTCGATGCGCTGGTAGGTCACCTGACCCACGGCGAGGGCGTGGTCGAGCAGCTGCGCCGAGGGCTTCAAGACGCGGTTCTTCAAGTGCTTGAAGTCCACGACAAAGCCCTCAGGGGTCAGCTCGGTGGCCTCAAGGCCGACCTCAAACTTCCACGTGTGCCCGTGCACATTAATGCAGGGCCCCATGTGCCCATGCACGTGGTGCGAGAAGTCGATGTCGATACTCTTTCGGATGCGATACATGGTGACGCTCGGGTCGCTTTCGGGCGCGGAATGTACAGACGGAACCTGTGAATGACCAGCCTCAGGTCAAAACGGCCTAGAACGGGACGTCGTCATCATCGAGCGGCGGCGCGTCGTCATCGGTGAGCGGTGGTGCATCCGAGAAGCTGGGCTGAGGGGCCGCGACCTCTCGAGTCAGGTCAGCCGCGATCTTGGTGACCTGGACCTCGGCGGCCTCGATCTTGTCGCGGCAGAGGGTCACGAGGCCCGCGGCCTCGTCAACCAACTTCGAGAGCTCATCGATGTCCGCTTGTCCGCCCTCGATGGAGCGCAAAATGTGGTCAAGTCGCTCGGCAGCTTGGCCGTAAGTCATGTCCTGAGTCTCGCTCATGATGATCGCTCCGTGTCGTCGGGTCCTTGGGACACGAGCGTGAGGCTCCCGTCCGAGAGGCGCGCCGAGAGCATCGTGCCCTCTGGTGCGTCGTGAATGCTCCTGAGCGTCTGCCCAGATGAGGTGCGCAAGAGCGCGTAGCCCCGCTCAAGGACGCGCTCTGGGTTCACCAGCCGCAAGCGCATCTCGCGGGCATCGAGGCGCTCACTCTCACGGCTTAGGGCGCGCTTGGATTCACGGCCTAAGCGCTCGCTCGTCACCTGGATCTCTGCTCGCCGTCGACTCAGCAGGTAGACCGCACCGCGGCTGATCGCGCTGGACGCGCTCACCAACTGGGCCTTGGCGGCGTCCAAGCGGTGACGTGAGCCCGCGGCGACGCGCTCCGAGCGCGACGCAACACGCTGCCGCTCAAGGCGCAGTCGCCCCTTGACGGCCTCGGACAGCTGACGCCCCAGCGCGTCCAGACGATGACGCTGCTCGGTGACACGTCGCTGCGCGACGTGGGCGATCTGAACCGCGCGCTCTTCGACGGCGCCGAGAGCCAACGCCACCTGGTCGACGAGGAAGCTCGCCGTGGCGGTTGGGGTCTTGTAGGACCAGCCGACGTCATCGAGGACGCCCTCGTCGGTCTCGTGACCGATGCCGACCAAGACGGGGATCGGGAACGTCGCGACGGCGCGCCCGAGCGCCTCGGTATCGAACCACGCAAGGTCCGTCCGCGATCCACCACCGCGGCTGATCAGGATGACATCGATGTCATCCAAGCGGGCCGCGAAGTGAGCGAGCGCCGCGAGCACCGTGGGCTCCGTCTGTCCGCCCTGAACCCGGGCGTCGTGGGCCAACACGTCGAACGCAAAGCCCGACTCGATGAGCGTCTTCATGACGTCATTATACGCCTCGGACTCGAGGCTCGTGATGAGGCCGATGCGCAGCGGCAGTGACGGCAACCGCCTCTGACGGTTCTGCTCCAAGACCCCCTCCACGCGGAGGGTACGCTTGATCGCCTCACGCCGACGCGCCACCTCACCGAGGGTGTAGTTGACGTCGATGTCGGTGATGTCGAGCTGAAAGTTGCCGCGCCCCACGTAGAGCTCCACGCGCCCCTCGAGGCGGACCGTGGTCTCGTCACTGAGGGTCAGCGGGTTGCCAGCGCGGGCGATCTTCGAGGCGATGCGGGCGCGAGCGCGGGCCGACATCTTGCACGCGACAGAAGCGACCTCTTTGCCGGCCTCGTCGACCTCCACGAGCTTGAAGAAGAGCATCGCTCGGTCACCGCGGGTCTCTGCGCGGCGGAACGACTTGTCGATGTCGTGGAGCTGACCCACGAGCCACACCGGCTCAGGGAACGCCTGAATCAGGGCCAACTGCGCCGCCTGGTTCAGGCGGGAGACCGTGTAGTGCTTGGCCGCGTCCTCATCCTCGCCGCCGCACAGCGCCAGGGTCGCGTCATCGAACTCAAAGCCCTTCGACGTGAGCGCCTCAACGACCGCAGCGGCCTGCGAATCTGGGGCGCTCCAGAGGCGCTTGGTCGGGTTCCACGCGCGCCGTGGGACGGTCGCCTTCACGTACTCGACCAGCTCCCTGTCGTAATCGAAGGTGATCTCGAGCTTTCCAGCTCCGTCGTGACTGACGCGTCGTGCCATGACGCCTTGTTAGCTGCTCTGCGCGCGTCGGGCAACCCACAGCCGCCCTAGGACCCTGAAGCCAACAGAGATCCGGCTGACGACCCGCGCAGATGATACCCACTCACGATGAGGTTCCGACCCTTGACTAGCCACGCAGTCACCCACCTGGTCACACACTTATGCCGAGATGAATACTCTGACTGTACAGAAGGCTCGGGTCGGGTATGCTCCGGCCGACCTTGGAGGGTCATACACAGGGCATACGCAGGCGATCAGTGGGGTTCATCCCATCGATCCCCGCCGTGGTGCAGGAGCGATACGATGAAGAACGTCCTTGATGATCTGAACGTCCACGATGTCGACCCCGAAGAGACCTCGGAGTGGCTTGAGTCCCTCGACTCCGTGATCAACCGGCACGGCATGGATCGCGCACACTTCCTGATGGTCAAGCTGCTGCGCCACGCCCACATCGAGGGTGTCCGGCTGCCCGCGCTCGTCCAGACCCCCTACCGCAACACGATCCACCACAGCGACCAGCCTGAGTACCCGGGAGATCCCGAGCTCGAGCTGCGCATCCGCCAATACATCCGCTGGAACGCTGTCGCCATGGTGCTCCGCGCCAACCAGCGCTTCCCCGGCGTCGGCGGCCACCTCTCCACCTACGCCTCAGCGGCGACCCTCTACGAGGTAGGCTTCCACCACTTCTTCAAGGGGCCAGAGCTCGACGGTGGCGACCAAGTCTTCATCCAGGGGCACGCCTCGCCGGGCATCTACGCCCGCGCCTTCCTCGAGGGTCGACTGACTGAGGACCACCTCGATCACTTCCGCCGCGAAGTGGTCCCTGGCCAGGGCCTGTCCAGCTACCCCCACCCGTGGCTGATGCCGGAGATGTGGCAGTTCCCGACCGTGTCGATGGGGCTCAGCCCGATCGCCGCGATCTACCAGGCCCGCTTCAACCGCTACCTGCACAATCGAGGCTTCAAGGACACGTCGAAGCAGCGCGTCTGGGCCTTCCTCGGGGACGGTGAGTGCGACGAGCCAGAGAGCCTCGGCGCCCTGCACCTCGCGGCCCGCGAGAGGCTCGACAACCTCACCTTCGTAGTGAACTGCAACCTGCAGCGCCTCGATGGCCCGGTGCGTGGTAACTCGAAGATCATCCAAGAGCTTGAGGCTGTCTTCCACGGCGCGGGCTGGCGCGTTATCAAGGTCGTCTGGGCCAGCGAGTGGGACGACCTGCTCGACAAGGACCAGCAAGGCATCTTGCTCCGCGCCCTCGGTGAGTACGTCGACGGCGCCTACCAGCGCTTGTCGGTCCTCTCCGGTGACAAGGTCCGCGAGACCTTCTTCGGTCAGGATCCGCGACTCCTAGAGATGGTCAAGCACTTGCCCGATGAGCAGGTGCGACGCCTGCGCCGCGGTGGCCATGACTTCCGCAAGGTCTACTCTGCCTACGAGCGCGCCAGCGCGGGCGGTGACCAGCCGACGGTCATCCTCGCCAAGACCGTCAAGGGCTGGGCGCTCGGCGGCGGCGCCGAGGGGCGCAACATCGCCCACAACACGAAGAAGCTCGGGACCAAAGCGCTGCAGACCTTCCGCAAGCGCCTGAACCTCGACATCCCAGACGACGCGCTCGAGTTCCCGCCCTACGTCCAGCTGGACCCGAAGAGCGACGAGGCGCAGTACCTGCACGAGCGTCGTCAGAGCCTCGGCGGCTACGTCCCCCAGCGGACCTTCGTCGAGGTGCCCCTCCAGGTCCCTGAGCGCTCCAGCCTGGAGCGCTTCTATCAGTCGAGCGGGAAGTCCGAGGTCTCGACCACCGGCGCCTTCGCCCGCCTGCTCGGGACGCTGCTCGAGGATAAGGAGATCGGCAAGCGCATCGTCCCGATCATCCCGGACGAGGCGCGCACCTTTGGCCTCAACGCGCTCTTCAACCGCTACGGCATCTACTCCTCAGTCGGGCAGCTCTACGAGCCCGTCGACAGCGAGACGCTGCTGATGTACCGCGAGTCCACAGACGGCCAGGTCCTCGAGGAGGGCATCTGCGAGGCGGGCTCCATGGCGAGCTTCATCGCCGCGGCGACCTCGTACGCGACCCACAACGTCCCGCTCATCCCCTTCTACATCTTCTACAGCATGTTCGGCTTCCAGCGGACCGCAGACCAGATCTGGGCCCTTGGAGACATGCGCGGACGCGGCTTCCTGATCGGCGCCACAGCCGGTCGAACGACACTCAGCGGAGAGGGCCTCCAGCACGAGGACGGCCACAGCCTGCTCTACGCATCGACCGTCCCGAACTGCCGCGCCTACGACGCGAGCTTCGCTTATGAGATCGCGCTGATCGTCCAAGACGGCCTCAAGCGCATGTTCACGGACAACGAGGACATCTTTTACTACCTGACCGTGGAGAATGAGCCATACGTGATGCCCGAGATGCCGGAGGGCATCGAAGAAGGCGTCCTGGCCGGCCTCTACCTCTACGAGAAGAGCGCAAAGAAGAAGCCCACGGCTCACGTGCAGCTCTTTGGCTCCGGCGCCATCCTGAACGAGGTCTTGCGCGCCCGAGACATCCTTGAATCCAACTACGGTGTCGCCGCAGATGTGTGGAGCGCCACGAGCTACGTCGAGCTGCGCCGTGAAGCGCTGAGCATCGAGCGATGGAACCGACTGCACCCGGGAGAGACCCCGCGCGTCCCTTACGTGACCGAGGTCATGAAGGGCGCCAAGGGCCCGATCATCGCGTCGTCGGACTACATGAAGGCCGTGCCCGAGATGATCGCCCGGTGGGTGGACGACTTCACGCCCCTGGGCACCGACGGCTACGGGCGCTCAGACACCCGCGCAGCCCTGCGTCGACACTTCGAGGTCGACGCAGAGCATGTCGCCGCGACGGCGCTCTGGCGCCTCTCGTTGCTCGGGGAGATCGACACCAGCGTCGCCGTCAGCGCCATCGAGGAGCTCGGCATCGACCCCGAGGCCATCGAGGCCGTCCTGCTCTAAGGCGACCGTCGCCTCACCCTAGTAGTGGTAAGGCACGCCCTTGAAGTCGAAGGGGCGCTTCTCCAAGAAGGCGTCGCGCCCCTCTTGTGCTTCCGGCGTCCCGTAGGCGAGACGGGTTGCTTCGCCGGCGAAGAGCTGCTGTCCAACAAGCCCTTCGTCAGGCAGATTAAACCCGTACTTCAGCATGCGCATGGCAGTCGGGCTCTTAGCGTTGCACTCAGCGGCCCACTGGAGTGCAGTCTCCTCGAGCTCGGCGTGGGGCACGACCGCGTTGACCATCCCCATCTCGAAGGCCTCCTGCGCGCTATAATCGCGCCCAAGGAAGAAGATCTCTCTCGCGCGCTTCTGGCCCACCTGGCGCGCCAAGTAGGCTGAGCCGAAGCCGCCGTCGAAGCTCGCGACGTCCGCGTCGGTCTGCTTGAAGCAAGCGTGCTCGGCGCTCGCCAGCGTCATGTCGCACACGACGTGGAGGCTGTGACCACCACCGACCGCCCAGCCAGGGACGACCGCGATGACGACCTTGGGCATGAAGCGAATCAAGCGCTGCACCTCGAGGATATGCAGGCGCCCCATCTTCGCGGGATCCGGCATCCCGCCATCGTCGGTGTACTTGTAGCCG
>JBMYRH010000033.1:0-56250 GCA_049602155.1 Myxococcota bacterium
TTCATTAAAGAAGGCATCGGCATAGTCTTGTGTCTCCACACCGGGCTTCGCAGACCAGATAGACAGCGCGGGATATAGACTGTTGCTGGGTGGCGCTTCGCCCTCCCTCGTCCAGTGGCAGAGTCGGTCTTGAAAAACCCGACGCAGGGCGCCCACCCCGCTGTCAGTCACGCCTTTTCCTCGGTCTACCCGATAATACAGATAGCGTTGCTGCCACTCCCACCACTCTTGTGCAACGGCATCAGGTGCTCCTCTGTTAAGACCGATGTCATGAGGCTATGATGGCGACCACGGGCCCAAGCGGCAAGCCGACGAGGGAGTTCATCTCAATCGGCAGATTAGTCAGTCGATGCTCCACTCGGTTGATGACCGGAAAGGGACGATGCCGAGTCATCTTCGCGATGCACGTTCCTGGGCACTTGAAAGGCCTTCTCTGAGGGCTACGATGCGCTCAGAGGTCATGTTAGATCGGTGTTCGCCGTGATTCGCGCCGGGGTCACGAGAGGCGTTTACATGACATCTTCAGCGCCCAGTATGGCTTCCTTCGGTCGCCGGAGCTTGCTCATCTACGCTTCTCATGACGCTGCATTGCAGACGTGGACCTTCACGACTAGAGTCATTGCTCTCTCATGAGGCGTCGGATTCGATATCGAGGCGTGACGGTAGAAAAGCGCTATGAGCGTTCACACCTTTTGGTGGACGACGCGGGTCTTATCGCGCGGACCGAGTGCATTGCAGCCCTGTCTCGCGTCCACGCAGCCATCCCAGAGACCACGTTCCATGTGGAGGAGGACAGTGTGCGCCTGGTGCAGGCGCGCATTTTCGACCTTGAGCGCGTCAGTCCGGGTGACATCAGGGTCCTGCCCGCCCTCCGAGAACTGGCCCTATGCCTCGATGCGATCGCGCCTCAAATCGTCCATGGCGACCTCTGTCGCAAAAACGTCCTCTTTAACGGCGAGCGCCTCTACCTCGTGGACTGGGAGCCTGCGCTTCTGCAGCGCCGTGAGGGCCGGGTCACATGGTGTTACACCGAGCCCTACATCTCGCTTGGGGACATCGGGCGTGACGCACTAACCACCGAGACCGACAAGCTCGGCTTCTTCTTTCTCTGCCTGACCCTTCGGCACGGGCCCGGGCGGATCGCGCAGACACGCGCTCTCATTCGAGCGCGTCGCCACGTGCAGCGATGTATGACACCCGTCGACGAAGCCACCTTCATGACCTTGAGCTTCGGTGAGCTCGTCGAACTGGCTGAGCACTTCCCGGACTGGCGGGTCAGTGGCTAAGCGCTTGGTGCTGCCTCAGTGACCCTCGCGCCAGCTATTGCGATTGGGCTCACGCCAGCCATCGACACCGGGGATAGTCTCAGCGGCGACGCTGCTCGGAATACCGAACTCAGCATCGCGCCGCCTCCCCGACCTCGGACTGGATAAGAGGAGAGGAGCTCTGAACCCGAGGCGATGCTGAGGCCCCGAGATAAGGTCGGGGCCTCAGTGACATCTAGCCTTTGAAGGCGTCAAAGTTGGCCTTGAGGAGCGCGACGTAGTTCTCGATGGCGGAGAAGAGCTGCATCTTGCCCATGTCCGTGTAATCGGCCACGCGGACAGCGAGCATATCCTCCTGCATCTCCTCGGCGACCTGGTGCATACGGTCGAGGAGCGCCACGACGGGCGAGTCCGCGCCGTCCAATGCCGCGATCTCGTTGCGTGCGGCGCGCGCGTTATCCCTCAACTCCATGACCTCTTGTGGGCTGACATGCCCATCGGCGTAGACTTTGTCCAGGATTGCCTGTGTTTTTCCGCTGACTGCGCTCATGTGATGCCTCGATTCTTTCAGTGATTGGGACGCTGGAGCCACAAGGTCCAGCGTGCGGGCACGTTATGCTCGGGGTTTCCATTTGTCTAGACCCGCCTGAGGCTTTTCATGTGTCAAAACTCGACGCCGGGTTTTCATGGATTTGGACTCGGTCTACCCCGAGGGTCTCCTCGAGTCAGCCGGACCTCATCTAGCTGCCGAAACAGGCCGCTATACGAAGTGCCTACGCCAGATTGATTTGCCACGCCCGAGTCGAGTCGCGCCTTACCCTCGGCAATGGTAACGTCGCGTTACACCCGAGAGAGGACCTCGACGTCACGGTTCACACCCAGTCTAGAGTGTGCGTTTCCTTGGGGCGCGCGACTTAATGGGAATGGTCAACTCATGAGACTTCGCAGCAGTACTATCGACGCCCTTCATTGCGGTCTTGCCGGGGATGAGCATTGGAGTGAGCGCACCGAGGATGCCTTGCTCTTCTACCGCTTGCGCAATGACATCTCTCATCTACTGGCCGCTGGTAAGGACGACGCAGCCGTGGCTCGCCTCGAACGATTCGACGCGCTCCGCGCCCGCTTTCTATTGTCGCCTCGAAAGGCCTACGAAGTCGTTTCCCGTGACCTTGAAGCGGTTCATAAACGGGTCGACGACGCACACAAGCAGCGCATCATACCGTGGCTTTCGTTCTGGCGTTCCAGGGGTGCCGTTGTGTCGCAGCACTTCAAAGACACGTCAGTCATCTTGGCTGCGTTGACGCAGGCTGCTGCCGAGCACGGCGACGATTCACCCGTCTCGGCCGCAGCAGAAGCTTGGATTGATCGCCACACGCCAAACGCTCTATGGATTCGGCGCTCCCATCGGCCCACTCGATGGCTCGGAGATGCTGGGGCATTGCGGACGCTGCTTTTAAAACCCCATTCGCGTTTTGGGCTCGCTGAGGTTTCACGTGAACGTGTCGCCCTGGCGTCGGCTGATGGGCTCTCTGTGATCGAGCTTCGAAGCGGAGAGCAGACGCCGTACGGCACAGGTAGCTGCAGAGCAGTCTTTTCTGGCCCTGAACCGGACACCTTTCTGAGCTTGAGTGCATCAGCACTTGCCCTTTGGTCCCATGGTGAATCCACCCCCACCTGGCAAAGGGATCTCCCTACCCTTGGGGCGCTTCAAGGCGTGCTCATGACAGAGACTCACATGGTGCTCTGGGATGAGACGGGGCATGCCGCTTGGGCTGATTTGGACACGGGCATAGCGTTTGGAGTTGAAAGCACAGACGGCTTGCCCTTTCGCGGCGCCACGGCCTGCGGTGATGAGATGGTCGGGCTTTGGACGGACAGTCGACTTTGCGTCTTTGCCCTCGTCGATGGCGACCTGCATGAAACGCTTTTTCCCGACAAGGACATCTTTCTAGGCGCCGTTGGACTGGATTCAGAGTGCCTACTCGCCTGGTCTGTCGACGTTGATCCGGACCTCATCGTCTCGTCACTTGCGGAAGATGTCCGCGGGTGTCTCACGACAGATATCGGCGACATGATTCAAGACACCTCTATCGTGGAATGGAATTTTCATGAGGGGTGGCTTGAGAGAACCTTTAACGATGACGATCGTCACTTTGCCCAAGCACCCGCCCTCGTGCAGTCGCGACCAAGTGCGTTGGTCAAAGACGACCATTGGTTTCCCTTCACCATGACCCGGAGCATGGATGGCCGCCTCTTTGGCGTGACGCTCGACGGCACTGTCATCGATGTCCGTCGCACGGCTGAAGGCCTCACAGCGTGGCCCCGTTTTGGTCTTGATGCGATTCCCGATGCGCTATTTGTCACTCGAACGCATCGACTCGTCTCATGGTCAGAATATCTCGGGCACGTTAACGCTCATGGCAAAGAGCTGGGCGGACATATCTCTGAGCTTGAGGGCGTTGTGAGTCTCGGAGACGGTTTCGCGAGCTGGGATGTGAGTGGCGTCGTTCAGATCTGGGGTCCGGCGCCTAAGTCATCGCCAAAAGAAGGCTCCATAGAAGGCGGACTCACTCACCGCAGGGCGCAATTCTTGAAACGGTTGAATGAGCCCATGGATGACCTCGACCTCACAACTTGCGGTGGCTATGAATTTCGGGACTGTGCAGACGGGTTCGAGCTCGTGCGAAGCTTAGGTGAAGTGAGGATGGCGACTTGGTTCACTGTGCCCGGGTATGAGCCCCTTCTGCTCAATGAGAGTGGCACGATGGGCGTCCAATCCAGCACCTCTGTATCCAGCCATGAGCTTCAACTCTTTCGAGGAAATGAACGAATGAGTATGACGGCGCTCATGGCCACTGATGACCATGATCGACCAAGTACACCCCATCAAAACAAGCGAGCCGAGGTGGAATCGAGGTTTAGGGGCGTCCTGGAAAAAGGGAAGCTCACCCGCATGTTCTCGCTAATGGGGCCTCGGGAGGAGGCTGTCATTGCGAGGTATCTTGGTCTTAACCCCGGTCAGTTAGCCAAGCCGAAAGGGGCGGGGCCCGACGACGACAAAGCGCGCAAGCGCATCCAATCCATCGAAGCCAAAGCGTTGAGTAAGCTCCGCTTAAAGAAGCGCCCCAAATTGCCCGAGACGGAGTGAGGTCTGGCGGCGCATAAAAGCTTTCAATTGGAACTCGACTCCTAATTGCAGCGCACGTCCAGCTGATGCTCAGATGACGGGAGCTTAGAAAGCGAGAAGAATACAGGACATGTAGGAGTGGAGGATGGATATCAATCACATCGAACACATACGACGCTTGCTTGTGAGTCGCGACCTGGCGGAACGTCAGCAGGGGTATGAGCGTGCTCTCAGCTTCGGCGATTTATCAGCAGTCCTCGGCGAAACCCTTGTAAGTGATGGTGTTGTGGAAGTTCCGTTTACGGACGTAAACGCGACCATTATCCAATGTCTGCTCACGTTGCCGACCTATCAAGACTACGCCGAACTTAGCGTACGGATTGAGCTACCCAAAGGCACGTATCGGCAGCCTACATGGCAACTCTGGCGGGATAAAAGCGCGTCAATGGAGCCTCATCTCGGTATTACGCGCTTAGACATCAGTAAGTCTGACATAGAGAGTGCTGCTGAACTTGCCGTGTTCACAAAACTCAATCGGCTCAGCCTCGCGAGCCTCAGGAAGCTGTCCACGCTTGGCGACATCAGTGCACTCGAAGAGTTGACCTATTTCGAGGTGTTTCAGTGCGAGGCGCTAGCATCCATCGCTACGCTATCGACGCTTACAAGCCTCAAAGAGCTCCATTTGTGTGGGTGCGGCCCAATCGATGACAATCTCTTCGAAGACATCGGCTTTCTTGAGCCTCTTGAGGCGCTGGAGCGCTTGAGTATGAACGATGTTCCACCCTATTCCTTTGGCTTCCGTGGTTGGGACTACGGCATCTCCAAGCTGACGAAGCTGACATCTCTAGCGCTCGAACATTATCGAGCCGTCGACCTTTCACCCGGTGAAGATGCGGCTGCGCAGCTCATCGTCTCTTCCTTGCGCTCATTGTCACTCAGTTACAGCCGCGCACTCACCGACCTCGACGGTCTTGTTGTTGGCAACGCGTGCAGCCATGACTTCCTTGATGACGTAGATGATGACGAACGTCGTGGACTGATTGAGCGTCGACCCAGGTTAGCTGACTTGGAATCGCTGGAAGTCATCGAGTGCACAGAGCTTCTCAACATTGACGCTATCGCGTGGCTCGACACGCTCACAACGATCGACCTTAGAGGGTGCGCCAAGTTACCGCAGACTTGGCAAAAACGGCATGAAGGCCGTGAGTCCTGTGACGCATTGCGCGCCGACATTCGGCAGCAGCCCTCGCAAGACCGCTTCGTGCGGCTTCAGCAGATGACGGGGCTGGCACTCTAGACAGGGTCGTCCCTGTCCTCGGCGACCTCTGCCCTGCTCAATCAACTTCCGGGTTTGGACCTGAGAACACACAAACGCTCTAGAGCACGTCGGCGATGAGCGTCTCAAGCTCGTTCATCGAGAATGGCTTGCTCAGGTGCGCGCTAGGGGCTGCAATGGTCTCACCGCCTTCAGGTGTTGAGCCGCGCTTCTTTGGCCATCTGATCGCTCGCTTGCACCAAAGCCCTTGAGATGGGCGGCTCGCTGTTGGAGTGCCCGGCGGCCTCGACGAACTCGATGGTCACGTTGTCTTGAGCGCCGGCCTCTTTCAGGGCGTGATAGAGGCGCCAGGCCGCCCGGGGCAGGCACACCGAGTCATTACGGCCGTGCACAATGTGGATGCGGTGGTCTTTGATCCGCGCGACGTCGTCGAGGAGCTGCCCGCGACGCATGAAGCCGCCCCGGAGCATGTAGTGCACCTCAAGCGCGGCGAAGGGGACGAGGACCTCTGGGGACGCCATCGTCTGCGCGATGCGCTCTGGGTTGGCGTGCAAGTGAGAGATGGAGAGCTCGTAGGGCATTGTCTGAAGCGGGGGCGTGAGGAAGGGGTGAGCGGGGCTATGGGGACGGCCCCGGCGACGGCTCTGAGTGCTTCCCATGGGGAGATGAAGCTGTCACAACGGGAGCTGTGTTCGAAAGGGGGCGAAAGACCTAAGCGCCAGGATCAACCTGAGGGAGTTCGTAGGCGTAGTCGCCAAGCATACCCTCCAAATCACCATAGTCGCTGTAGCCCCACCAGCACTTGTCGCCGTCGCTATTGAGCTCAGTCCATACGTCGAGGGTGTGCCCACCTTCGTATACGGCGTGCACCTTGGTGGAAAAGAACTGCTTTGTGGTCGTCATGGCGTTGTAGTCTTGGATGTCGGACCGATCGGCGGGCACTTCGGAGAAAACACCGCAGACATATCCCTTAAGGCTCTGTTGTTCGACCGCCTTTTGGAGATCCTCTTCCGTTGGGGTGCACTCGCCCTCTTCGCGGGTGTGCCAAAAATAGACTTTCAAAAGTTTAGGCTGTGCCACTCTTTCACTCTCTTTGCTCGTGTCGATCTTCGCCGAGGCTATGTCGCTTTCACAAGCCACGCTTCAATGCGTGTTCAAGGTAACACAATTGGTTCCGGCTGAAGTTGCTAGCTCGTTTGATTAGTTTAGCAGCTGGTCCGCCCCAGCGACACGTGGGTTCGCAGCTGATGGGCGGCGTCCACTCACTGACAACACCTGGATAGTTCCGGATGTCTGAGGTCACTTGAGAAAAGCGCACGGACACCGTGTCCTGGCGTCATGTCGCAAGGTCCGCCCGATAGGCGCCATGAGAACGCTGCAACTACGCGAGGGAGCCGAACCTAGATAGGTGGACCCCGGTCGCCGCGGCCGAGTGTCGCCCCAACCTGAACCGCGTGTTTTCGGCCGAGCGTCGTTGGCGGCGCTGTGGGTGCGTTCCTCCGTCCTGCAGCCTCTGCCTTCGCTCGGAGGGCGGCCTAGCATGCATGGCCTTGGGTCGGCGGTAATACGGAGGTGTGGCGGCCGCCGCTTGACGCACATGACTGCTATGACATTGACTTAGTGCGCAATACGTTCGGCCCGTTTCGTTATGCGGAGTTCATCGTGTCTAGCTCTCAAAAGTGCAGTCGGTGTAGTCGGTACTTTAATCGGCGAGACCTGCGTTACGGCGTCTGTCAGGTTTGCCAAGATGAGAAAGAGAGCGCTAAGCGGACACGACTCCATGAAAGGAAGATGGAGCAGGAGGCGTCCAGGGCCGCAGCTGCACAGGCTGACGCGGCCCGAGCGGCCAGGGATGCGGCCCAAGCGGCCAGGGACGCCGCCCGAGCTGCCGAAGACCGTGAGCGAGAGCGTGAGCGCGTAGAGCGAACGGCACGCCGCATAGCCGCCGAGGCCAAGCGCAAGGCCGCCAAGAAAGCGGCCTTGGACACCAAGTGGAACGAACGCGAGTGCCCATATTGCGTGGAGCCGGCGAGTACCCGAGCCCTTGTGTGCCCCGAGTGTCAGCGAGACATCCCAGCGGCTCAAGGGGCATTAGAATTCCCGGACCGCGCGGCGATCGACGCTTTCCGTTCAGCGATCGAAGCCTCTGCCCAGAGACGCTTCGATCTCGTGAAGACCTACGAGGCCAAGATCGCGTCCTTGCCTCTCTGCGATGAGCTTCCTGGGCGAGTTGTCGAGGAGCGTGATCAGAAAGAGCACCCGGCAGACCTCTTTGATGCCTTCTTGCGGTGGAGCAAGGATCGCGGCTCCGACACCGCAGCCCTCGCGACCAGCGGAGGCATCGTGGCGGAGGTCAGCGCCTGGCTTGAGAACACCGAGGCGTTGATGGCCTGGGAGGTGAAGAAGCGCCTGGATGACAATCGTTCCAAGGAGGCTCTGAACGAGGCTATCATCGCGATAGTGCAGGCGCTGGGCCCTGAGGGGACGACAAGGGAGATCGCCACCAACATTGTGGGGCTCAAGCTGGACGGTGACATCGAGGTCGCCCAGATGCTCGTTAAGTTCGACGATGTGGTGGCTGCCAAAGCCAGTGAACTACGAGGCAAGGCCGCGAATGACAGCGGCGTCCAGGAGGCCGTCGCCGACTTCGTCGAGGCCGAGAAGGCAGCAAAGGCGTCCTTCGCGTCTCCCCCCTCTCATGTCCCAAGCTATGACTCCCCATGGGTCGTCGTCGGCTGGGAGTCCCTGCGTCGGGATGCCAGAGCCAACTTGCCCGTCGACTTTGACGCCGCTCTCGACAAGGCCCTGGCGCGGGCCATGAAGGAGATCAAAGGCGCTTTTGAAGCGGCAAAAGAGCGGATCGCCGACAAGAAGGAGGCCGCTCAGGCCAAAGCGAAGCGGGAAGCTGATGAAAAGCGGGCTGCCGCCGAAGCCGAAGCGGAGCGCATCGCGCGTCAAGAGGCCTACGAGGCTCACCAACGCTCACAGGCGAATAAGGCCGTTGGTGCGAAGGTCATGAACCTCGTTATTCAGCTCGCCGTCTGGGGGCTTATCATCTATTCGATCTGCTACCCCTTCATGTACCTCGGCGACTTCAAGGCCTTGCGTGACGGTGTTAACGCCTACGAGAGCCCCGACATGACCAGCGCCATCTGCGAGGAGGCCGAAGAGGGCGACCTGATGGACTGCGTGCGGAACGCCGACGACGAGTGCATCACCAAAGATCGCCTCGACGGTCGTTGGGTGCAGATCGAGGTCGACAACCTCATCGCCGATGATCAGGAGTGCTGGATGCACACCGACGCCCTGCGGGAGCAGCCGGGCTACTGGGTCGGGATTTGGTACGCGACCCTCGGAGATGAGGACGACCTGCTGCTCGCCACACAGAACGCGTCGGTGAAGACCGAGGCGCAAAAAGAACTTATGGCCGAGACCGAGCGCCTGCACGGCGCGGGTGATTGGTCTGGACTCACCCGGGTCGCCGCCGAGCATGCCGCCTTCGATCTCTCCTCGAACACCGTCCTCATGGACCGGTTCAGGGAGGCCAAGGAGCAGCTCAACTTCAGCGCCCGGCTCGCCGAGCTCCGCGGCCAGTCGAACCCGGACGCGATGATCGCCGGCATCGAGGCCCTGCGCGCCCAGACCTACCCCAAGGACAAGTCCGCCTTGGCCGCCATCGAGGCCAAGGCGCGGGGCATCGTCTTCGCGCGGGACGTGAAGGCCGCGCCGAAGATCCGGGACCTCGGCGAGCGCGCCCAGGCGATGGCCGCCCTCTACGCCGCCGAGTACCCCGCGGACAAATCGGCGCTGAAGCCGGTGGTCGTCGAGATCGTCAGCGGGCTGGAGAAGCTGGCCAAGCTCAAGCCCGGCTCCGTGGTGCGCGCCGCCAAGGCGCTCCGGGAGACGGAAGGGCTGCTGGACTTCGTCCTCGCGCATGACAATCGTAGGGCTCTGTATCTGCAGAGCTAAACAACCTGAGTTTTTCTAGAGGTGAATCAACATGGAAAATAATTTCGAAAACCGTCTCACGTTGGCCACAGAGCGCGTCAACTCATGGAGCGATGAGGAACAACAGGGCTGGGCAGTAGACTGGTTGGAAGATGAATACGAGGAGCACGACGTAACGTTTCGCGAGGATTGTGAGTACGTCTGGGGGGCAGGCCACGGGCGAGAGAATACGGCCGCGAATCGCGCCGAGTTAGCCGCGCATGTCGTGCCAGGGTGGGATGAAGAGTTTCTGGCGAACTATGTAGCTGACTACTTGATGAAGCGATGGTCCGAGCACCCTCACGAGTTCGAAAGCGCAGTAAAAGGTGAATGAACGTGTGGGTTTGGGGCGTACACCCCCTTCGGGGTGAGGCGCGTTTTGGGTGTCGAGAGACCTTGAGAGGGTGAGGCCCCAACTCACTTCTGATGATTGATCTCTTCAGAGAGCCGTTTGAAGTCTTGTAGCAGCTCCGCATCAATGAACCCGACCCAGGGTCGTGAAACGGGCTGGAATTATTGAGCCGAACTTTGGGTGCTTAACACCGTTCGTTACGCGACCACTCTGACTCGTCATCACCGCTCTGAAGCCAGCCCGTCGCTGGCTCAGGAGGAACCCTCGATGACCTGCCCCGTCGCATTATCCCGGCAAAACATATCTGGCGGCCGGATCAGAACGATCTGTATCGGCTGCTCTCCGCCCGCCTCCCGTCTTTTTTGGACCGGGCGGAGGAGGCTGGCGGGCTCCCCATGTTCACCCTCCGCACTTTGGAGGGATACCTCGGGTGTGGCCGACTCGAGCGTGGATTCGCACGTGTCTGGTGTCCGGTCTGCTGAGACGACCTGCTTGTCGCGCTGAGCTGCAAGCTCCGCGGCATCTACCCTTCGTGCGGTGGTCGAACCATGGCGGACACCACTGTCTACCTCGTCGACCGGGTCCTCCCGCAGGCGTCAGGGCTATCCACTCAGCGAGGCGTCAACGCTTTGATGTGCAGCGGTTAGACAGTATGTTTCGTCAGAGACAGCAGCCCTGTGCAAAGAGGCCCCGTGTCCGAACCTCCTCCAATTCGTCGCTGTAAAGGCTGCGGAGCAGCTGCCGTCCTGCCAGGGATAGCCACGCTCCACACCTCTATCGACATCCACGGTTACCTCGTCACGCAGCGCCACCGGTGCCAAGGTTGCGGACGTCGCTTTGTGCTCTGCTCCAGGCCTCTGCGAGCGGGGGTCTTTTGGGCGGGGGTGCTCATGACGCCGATCCTCCTGGGCCTGCCGCTTGTATGGCTTGGTTGGTGGCTTGGTAAGCAAGACGGCTGGAACCCCGTCGTGCCGGGCGCCACGGCCCCCCTCATTCGCTACCGTAACGGCCCCCGCCTGCGCACCTGCAGCGCCTGTGGTGGGGCCTGCAATGTGCGCGGGATCACCCAGCGCTTGGTCGGCGTGATCCCCTCGGGGACAGACGTCTTTTATGGATGTGAAGCCTGCGACGCCCGTTTCAAGGTAGAGAGCGTCTTCGGTCAGGTCGTCACCCTGATAGGCGGGCTCTTGGTCCTCGCGAGCGGCGCAATCATCGGGTTGGACGGCGCCGGCGAGCTCGGGTCCATCGCGGGCGGCCTCGCACTGGTTGTGGTGGCTCTCTTTGCCTTCTCTTGGATTATCTCAGCGGTGCGTCTGCGCTTGAATAACCCTGTACGCCCCGATGGACTCCTGCCCTAGCGTCATAGCCCCCCACTGTCCCCGCGGTTGGGAGCTGCCTCACGCAAGTGACTCACCGCTGGCGATTGGCTTGTCGTCGGATGAGCCCAACGACTAGGCTGGGCACAAGCGTTGTGCGTTGTGCGGTAGCTGCCGCGAGCTGCTCGCCGTCGTGATGAAATCCGAATCGATCGCAGCCATCCTCACCCACCTGGACCTCATCTAGCCACCGCATCAGGTCGCCTTCCGAGGCCCAGGCGACCGCTTCGTGTGCCACGCCCCGGTCGAATCACGCCACACAAGCCGCGGTGGTACAGTTGAGTTGTGCCCGAGAGATGAACGCGCCGTGGCTCTCCTGGGGGTAACACCAGGGGGCTTGGTTTTCCGAGGTGCTCCCCCGGGAGGGGGATTCGGACTAGAGTGTTTGTTTTCCCCAGGGGTCCGCTTTCGGCGCACCTATTTTGAACATCTCCCCCAAAGCCCAGGAGCGGGTAGCGATATGAACCGTCACTTCTGGGTTGTTGCTATTGTGATCCTGGCAGGCTGTGGCAACCCCTACGTTTCAGAACCACGGATTGCTCCCGCCGAAAGTGTCTCCATGGCGCTATCTCGGAGCCTGGACTACATCGGGGAAGAAGCGGCCGACTGGTTGGAGAACACCACACCGGCGGGTGGCGGATGCATGTCCTGCCATCATGTTCCGATGGCCCTGTGGGTTCAACGCGAGGCGGCTCGCGCCCAAATGGAACACTCGTGGTCGCGATTCGACAGCTTAGCGCCCTTGGATGCCTTCTTCGATCCGCTGCCTGGCAACGACGAGGGCTCCACAAATGGTGGCCCAGTTCGTGGTGCGATGTTGCTTCTTGGCCGCAAGGCTGCGGTAGAAGGGGGTATCTCGGAGAGCGATTGGCAAGCCTTGGCTGAGCGAGTCATCTCGACTCAAGCGGGAGACGGCAGCTGGCCACGTCACGCGAGCCTGGCCACGCAAGTTCGGGAATCAGGCATAGAGACAGACGCCATCACGGCGAACTGGATTGTGCTGGCCGTGTCCTCTGTGACCCAATCATCCGCCGCAACGGTTTCAGCCAGGGATCTCGCGCTGACCTGGCTCGATAGTGAGAGCACGGGCGAGAGTTTGGAATGGTGGGTGTCCAGCTTGATCGTGGAGTCTGAACTCCAGGCTGCTGGTGATGCTCTGGTGCTCCTTCAGCAAATTGTGATCGATTTGCAGCAAGACGATGGTGGCTGGGGTTGGGTCCAGGGACAAGCGAGTGACTCATTCTCCACCGGCCTCGCGCTCTACGGGTTGCTGCGCACCGGACTTGGCGCAGATCACGATGCCCTCCACCACGGGGTCCAGTTTCTGCTTGATCGCCAACGAGAGGACGGCTCCTGGAAGACTCCGAGCGTCCTTTCGAGCCAGGACCCAAACGACAAGAAGGACTACATCTACGAGTTTTGGGGTACCACCTGGGCCACCTTGGCTCTTCTGCGCCACAGCATCGCCACATCTGAGCAGCCCTGACGGAGGAGTTGTGATGCAGAGCAGTCAGTTAAGGGGGCCAACGACCGTTTCGAAAAGGCTCCTCCGACGGTGGGGTTGGTAACCGCGGGGGCCGAGCTCAAGGCATGCCTCGCCAGGGGGCTCAAAGAGAGTACCCTAGACTTCACCTTCGACGGTCCGGCCGACAGAGGCCCCCAATGGTGCGAAGGGGACTCGCCGACCTTCGTCACCTGATCACGCCGAGTCGTCGCACGCGATCCAGTACCAGCGCATTACGCCCTTGGTCACCTCGCTGTAGCCCTCGCGCTCGAGGCGACCACTGTTCAGCTCAATGGTGCGCGCCGAAGCGCGGTTCTGAGCGTCACAGGTGACCAGCAGCCGGGGGATGCCGAGCTCCTGAGCGGCGCGGACCACGCCAGCGAGCATCGCGGTCGCGATCCCGCGGCGCCTGAACTCTGGCGCCACGGCGTAACCGACATGCCCACCAAAGTCCTCTAGGAAGGGCGTCAAGCAATGCCTGAGGTTGATCACCCCTTGCAGCCCCTCCTCAGAGGCCCAGAACCACGTCGTCGAGGGGACCCAGCCTTCAGGCAGGCGCTCGCCGCGGCGATGGTCCTCAAGGAGCGCGATGGCCTCCTCAGCGCTCAGCGTTTGCTCCATAACGTCTAGCGCCGCGAGGCCATGGACGCCGTCTCCACCGGCGCCAAAAGAGCCCAAAAACGCATCGAAGACTGCAGGGTCACACGCTGACGCCTCGACGAGTTTTCCAGGAGGACTCACGACTCTTCCTTTGGGTAAAGGGGAGTTTCGGGGGACATGATTGAGCGCGTATCAAGGTACATGAGGCTAGTCCTGACGCCCTCCAATCGCGAAGTCATCCCACCGTATCTCAAGGGGGAGGCCCGCGCTATGCAGGCCGCACATGAGGTGGCCGCTCGTGTAGACCTTGAGCGGGTTGAGATGCTCCCGATCCAGGGTCATGAAAGGAGAGGCTTCCGACCGAGGGTCATGAAAGAGCCCCACACACCTTCGCTCTGGAACTCCAGGCGCGCGTCGGTGCTTGCGAGGCCGCCACTTGAGAGCAAATGGAGAGCGCAGGCCGGAGCTGACCGACCTGCACTGTCACCCACGAGCAGCGGCTCGTGTTTCTTCCCGGTGAGACGGGGCCCACTTGGCCTTCAGACCGTTGAACGGGCGCTCGAAGAAGCGCCAGGAGAGTGACGCAGTGGCGATGGTGGGCGCGAAGAACACGGTCCTCGAGAGCGACCTGTTTGTCAGGCCAGCGTCTGTGGCTAGCGGCTTCACGTAGCAGTTGATGGGCTGGTGGTAGAGGTAGACGCGAGAAGAGAGCCGCCCAAGGGCTCGAATCGGGCGTCGGGTTGTCGCGGCGCCCGCTTAGCCCCGACACCGGAGGGTAGATTTTGGTATGATGGGGCTGCTTATCATGTCGAGAGGGGATATGCGCTGGCTCACGGGCGCTTGGTTCGTCGTCTGCCTAGTTGGCTGTGGTCAGCCCGTTGTCGATCTGCCTGGCCCCCCGGATGCAAGGTCTGAGGCCGACACGACCCCAGCCGTCGATGCCCCGCCTGCGGCCGATGTTGCTCCGGCCATCGACACGATCCCAGCCGTCGATGCCCCGCCTGCGGCCGATGCGGTCCCCGCCGTCGACACAGCGCCAGGGGTTGACACGGCGCCGGTCACCGACACATCACCGCCTCCGCCGCCCTTGGACACCACCCCGCCGGAGTGGCCCGAGGGAGGGGCGCTTACGGCGGAGGATGCGGGCTCGCAGGGGCTGACGCTCAGCTGGCCCTCGGCGCTGGATGACAGCTGGGTGGTGGCCTACGTGGTGTCCCGTGACGGGGCGCCCATCGCCACGGTCGAGCCGACCTTCACCAAGCTCACGGTGTCGGCGCTCGATGAGGCGACGACCTATGTGTTCGGTGTGATCGCCGAAGACGGCGCGGGCAATCGCTCGGAGGTCCTCGCCCTGACCCTGAACACCAGCGACGTGTCGCCGCCGACCTGGGGTCAGGGGCCCAGCCTCTTGGCGAGCGAGGTCGGCGATACCCAGGTGACCCTCTCCTGGAGCGCGGCTCAGGATAACGTGGGGGTCACGGGCTACGAGATCCACGCCGAGGGCGCCGTGGTGGCGACGACCTCTGGCGAGACGACCACCCAGCTCACGGGGCTCACCCCCTGGACCGAGGCGACCTACGTGGTGGTCGCCCTGGACGCTGTCGGCCACAGCGCCCCGGGGCCCAGCGTGACCGTCAAGACGACCGACAGCGTCGCCCCGAGCTGGCCCGAGGGGGCGGCGCTCACCACGAGCGCGGTGACCCCGAGCGCCGTGACCTTGGCGTGGTCGGCGGCGGAGGACGCGGTGGGGGTCGCCAGCTATCAGATCCAACACGAGAAGGTCGTCGTGGCGACGACCTCCGGCGAGGCGCTCTCGGTGACGGTGTTCGGCTTTGACCCCTCGACCGCGCACACCTTCACGGTCTGGGCGATGGACGCCGCCGGTAACCTGAGCCCCGAGGGGCCGAGCGTCACGGTCAGCACCCTGGATGGCGGGGCGCCGACCTGGCCCGAGGGGGCGAGCCTCATCGCCTCGAACCTCAGCGCGAACAGCGTGAGCCTCGCGTGGAGCCCGGCCATCGACGACGTCGGGGTCACGGCCTACCGGGTGTGGCAGGACGGCGTCCCGGTGACCACGGTGTCCGAGACCACGGCGGAGATCACCGGCCTCATCCCCTGGACGTCGTTCAACTTCACCGTGTTGGCCGAAGATGGCGCAGGGAACGTGTCAGCGCCCGGCCCCAGCACGAGCATCTCAACCCCTGACACGGCCCCACCGACCTGGCCTGATGGCGCGAGCCTCGTGGCGAGCGACGTGACGCCACATACGCTCACGCTCACCTGGGCGCCGGCGAGCGATGACGTGGACATCACCTCGTATCGCATCCGCCAGGGCGGCGCCGACCTCGCGACCGTCGGCAGCGAGATCACCAGCCTGGCGGTCACCGGGCTCGACCCGTGGACCGAGGTGAGCTTCCAGGTCTGGGCGTCGGACCCCGCGGGGAACGAGTCGGCGACGGCGCTGGAGGTGACGGTCAAGACGACCGACGAGGTGGCGCCCATGTGGGGGGGCGGCGCGCTCGAGGTGTCGAACCTGACGCCCACCACGCTGACGCTCACCTGGCCCACAGCGACCGACGACGTCGCCGTGGCCTCGGTCACGGTGACCATGGGTGACGACACCTTGGAGGTCCTGGAGGGCGCGGCGACGAGCCTCGAGGTCACGGGGCTCAGCCCCTGGACGGAGGTGTCCTTTGGCGTCACGGCGGCCGACGCCGCGGGGAACCAGACCGACACGCTCGCCGTCTCGGTGTCGACCCCGGACACCGCCAAGCCGATCTGGCCTGATGGGGGCGCGCTGGAGGTCTCGTCGCTCACCTCGACGGCGCTCCTTGTGAGCTGGCCCGCCGCCGTCGATGACGTGTCGGTGACCCATTATGTCGTCACCGTGGACGGTGGCGAGGCGGTGACCGTCGATGGCGGGGCGACCAGCGCCAGCCTCTCAGGGCTCCACCCGGCGCAGACCTACCTCATCGCCCTGCGGGCCTTTGACCCGGCGGGCAATGGCTCGACGGAGCTGAAGACCACCATCACCACCCCGGACGGGGGCCCCCCGACCTGGGAGGACGCCGAGCTGACGGCCACCGCGGGCATCACGGACGTCGCCCTGAGTTGGACGGCGGCGACCGATGACGTGGAGGTCACAGGCTACCGCGTGCTCCAGGGTGGGGTGGAGATCGCCGAGCAGGTCGAGCGGGAGCTCATCGTCTCTGGCCTGAGCCCGGCCACGACGTACACCTTCACGGTGGAGGCGCGAGACGCCGCAGGTCACTGGTCGGAGGACGGCCCCAGCGCCACCGCGACCACCACCGCGTCCTACGACCCCGGCTTTCGGAGGCTAACTCAGGAGCAGTTCAACCGGACCTTCTCCGAACTGTACGGGTATTTTTGGATGAACCCCACGGCCTGCAACCACGAGGTCGCGTTCCCCAACGGCTGCACCACGACCCGGGACGCCGCCTATTGGTACGACGAGCTCTCCGGCAACACCCTCGATTGGGACTGGCGAGATTACGCGCAGTATTACCCGAGAGACCACCACGTCGCGGCGCCCGGTGAGCACGGGGGGGGCTACAAGCGCCTCGACCAGGTGGTCTACGACGAGCACGCGGCGAGCTGGCTCACCGCGGTGATGTACATGGCGGACGCCAAGATCGAAGGGTGGATCGGCTACGAGTTCGTGTTGAAGCCCTGCAGGTTCGACCACTTCTACAAGGTCACCAGCTACGACGACTACGTCCACGCGTACGAAGGCTGTGTCTCCAACTTCATCACCGAGTTTGGGATGCGGGCGTTCCGGCGGCCGCTCACCGAGGAGGAGCACGCCTCGTTCATGGCGGTCTACAACGAGGTCGGGGAGAAATACCCGGAGGAGGGCTGGTCTGGAGAGCCGACCTACCAGTGGGCCGAGGACTTCGCCAAGCGCGGCCTGAGGAACGTGATCGCCGCGATCAACCTCTCGCCGGAGTTCATCTACCGAGTGGAGCTGGGGGACGACAACGGTGACCTGACGGCCTGGGAGCTGGCGAGCCGCCTCTCCTACCACTTCTGGAACACCATGCCCGACGACGCGCTCTTCGCCGCGGCGGCGGACGGGAGCCTCCTGACAGACGAGGGGTATGACGCCCAGGTGGAGCGGCTCTTCAACGACCCCAAGTCCGAGCGGGCGATGGAGGACTTCTATCGGGACTACTTCCGGGTCGAGGAGATCCAGGACATCAGCCGCCAAGACGGCGCCGACGGTTGGGGCAAGATCATCTACCACTCGGGGCCGAACAACGAGGAGGGCCTGCACCCGTACAACAACCCCACCAAGACCCGGGTCTTCCGCATCCAGGAGGCCATGGCGGACGAGCTCAAGAACCTCGGGGTGTGGTTCACCAAGACGACGCCAGGCACCTACGAGGAGATGTTCCGAAGCAACCTTCACTTCCTCGAGTGTCAGGACATCTACAACTACGACGACGGCGCGTGCTGGGGTGCGGGCCCTTGGAGCCAGACCACCTACGGCATCCACGGGATCTGTGAAGCGCCCGGTGATGACTTTGGCGATTGCTACGACATCCTCTGGGAGGACAGCCAGACCGGGTGGGACGGCGTGAGCGAGCCCGTCACCATCCCCCAACCGGAGCGCGCGGGGCTCGTCACCCGGATGGCCTTCCTCGCCCATAATACGCTCCAGGCCCGGCCGATTCAGCGCGGGCTCAAGGTCCGGGAGATGCTGCTCTGTGACCCCATCCCCCCACCGGAGAATTGCGACGTGGTCAAGCCCCCCCAGGTGGACGGCACCTGCACGGGCGCGGAGGGCGAAACCGGGGTGAGCTGCACAGATGATGCCCAGTGCAACGAGGGGGAGACCTGCGTCGGGTGGGACAAGCAGATGACGATGACCGTGCGCGAGAAGGTGGAGGAGCTCACCGAGACCCCCGGCACGAGCTGCGCCGGCTGCCACAGCACCTTCATCAACGGCTTCGGGCACGCCTTGTCGCACTTCTCCTCGGTCGGCAAATACTGGGAGAAGGAGCACATGTTCACCAGCGATAAGGACGCCGATGGCAACTGGCTCTACGACGTGCATGGCCCCGACCAATGGGCGCCCATCGACGCCTCGGGGACGGCCATCCTCAACGGTGAAATGGTGGCGATCGACGGGGCCCACGAGCTGGCCGATGTGTTGGTGGACAGCGGTCAGATGGAGTGGTGCTGGAGCCGCGAGTACTTCCGCTTCGCGATGGGGCGGATCGAGTGGGACGCGGACGAGGCGTCGATCGAGGCCCTGGCCCAGACCTTGAGAGACGGGGCCACCCTCGGTGACGCCTTCAAGGCCATCGCGCACCTGCCTCAGTTCAAAGCGCTCTACAAACCACCGGTGGCCTCAGACCCGGGAGGTGAACCATGACACGCCCCATGAACCGACGGATGTTCCTCCGTGGCGCCGGTGGCGCCGTCATGGCCATCCCCTTCTTGCCCTCGCTGATGACCCGGGCCTTCGCGGCAGACCCGGGCCCCGGGGAGGTGGGCAAGTGCTTCCTGGCCATCTGCACCGACCACGGCGGCGTGTGGGGGACCCATATGTACCCCGGCGATGCGACCTTGACTCAGACGGTGAGCTACGCCGGTCGCGATGTGCGCTACGGGGCCCTCCCGACGACCCCCGACGCCGATGGCAACGTCGTCTTCTCCCCCGCGTGCAGCGCCAGCGCCCAGGTGATGACCCCCACGTTGGCGGGGAAGTTCAACATCCTGCGTGGCGTCGATGTGCCCTACCGCGTTGGGCACTCATGGGGGCATCAGCTGGGGAACTTCGCCGACAGCTCGAGCGGCACCGTGGCGGGCATCACGCCCACCGGCTACCACACGGCGACCATCGATCAGGTCATGGCCTACTCCCCCAACTTCTACAGCCCGGAGGACCTCAGCACGAGGATGACCCAGCGCTCATTCTGTATCGGCAGCGGACAGCAGTCCTGGGGCTTCTCGAGCCCCTCGACCAAGAGCGGCGACGTGGTGCAGCGCCCCAAGCACGGGAACAACAAGGCGCTCTATGACTTCCTCTTCTCCCCCGCCTCGAGCTTCCACAACGTCGACCAGGTCATCATCGATCGGGTCAAGGCGAGCTACGACCGCTTGAAGATGGACCCCCGCCTGTCCACCGGCGACCTCGCGCGGCTCAACCAACACGTCGAGCGGATGTTTGAGATCGAGCGCAAGCTCGCGGTCACGCAGAGCATGGCGGCCCCGCCCATCGCCAAGCCCACCGTCGCCTCGGACCAGAATTTCGATGACCCGTCCTACCTCTGGAACTCGGAATACAACGCCGACTATTGCCATATGATGAACGACATCATCGTGGCCGCCTTCGAGACGGGGACCTCGCGGATCGGCACGTGGAAGCAGGGGCTCTTCTTCGTCGGCGACGCCATCAACGACTGGCACGGGAACGTGGCCCACGGGGGCCTGGGGGCCGCCGCCTCTCAGGACAAGACCCTGCGCTGGCACCAGGGGACCTTTGAGCACGCCATGGTCGACCTGGCGGCCAAGCTCGACGCCGTTCAAGCCGCCGATGGCATGACGCTCCTGGATCACAGCCTGATCACCCTGACCAGCGAGTCCGGGCAATACACCCACCACACGAACTGTGTGAACTTCCCGGTGGTCACCGCCGGCGGCGCCGGTGGCTACTTCAACACCGGCATGTTCGTGGACTTCTGCGACACGACCAAGGTCTACCCGGACCTGGAGGTCTACGACGACCTGCCGCTGACCAATGAGAGCCCAGGCCTCTACTACCAGCAGTGGCTCGCCAACGCGCTGCTGTCTATGGGCGTGCCCTCCGACGAGTGGGAGCACTTCACCGAGCTGACCGGCGACGGCCCGGGAGCCTCGACGGCCACCAAGGGCTACGGTTTCCACTTCGTGAACGCATCCAAGGCCAGCGACTACGCGCAGGCCAAGCTGGTGATGGGTGACAAGCTGCCGGTGATCACCTGAGCGAGGGCGCGCTCCGAGGCGCCCCGGCCTCTACATCGCGGAGATCCAGTCGCGAATCTCCTGCACGGTGAGCGCCGTCTCGCCCTTGTCCGACATGTCCATGAAGCTGTCCCCGTCGGGATCGAAGAACCCCGGGGGCATCTGCCCCGAGCCCGGGCCCTCTTCTTCCAGGTAGAGGATCAAGAGGCTGCCATCCGGGTCGCCGGGGGTGACGACCTCGGCGTTGTCGATGACGTGGCTCGTGAAGTCCGACATCGAGGCAAACCAGGGCCCATGACACGCCTGGCAGGTCGGCTTCAGCGCATCCAGCACCGCCTGGTCGCTCACGCCCTGGACCGCCGCCTCCGTGGTCACGGCCAAGGTCGGGCCGTCCGCCGTGACGTGCCCCGCGGCGTCCATCGCCTGGACCTGGAAGACCACGCTCGTCGCCGGGCTCAACCCGGTCGCCGCGAAGGTGGTCACATCCCCCCCGGTCGTCCCCAAGGGCGCGCCGTCCACCGTGAGCGTGTAGCCGGTCACGGCGACGTTGTCGGTGGCCGGGGTCCACACCAGGGTGACGGTCGTCGACCCGACCGCCTCGGCGGTCAAGGTCGCGCCCGCGCCCCAGCTCGGGGCCGTGATATCCGAGGTGGAGACGGTGAGGCTGGGGCCGTCGATCGAGACCAGGCCCGTCGGCCCAACGGACTCGACCGTGAAGGTGTAGGCCACGCCCAGCGTCAGCCCGCTCACCGCCAGCGAGGTCAGGGGCGCGTCCACCGCGCCGATGGGCTCGCCGTCTCGCGTGACCTGGTAGGAGACGACCGGCTGCGCTGGCCAACTCAGGGTCAGCCCGTCCTCGGTGATGTCGCTGGCGGTCAGCACCGCGTCCTCGGGCCAGCTCGGGGGCTCCAGCGCCTCGGTGAGCACGTCGGTGACCGGGCCGTCGCTCGAGACCTTGCCCGTCGGCCCGACGGCCTCGACCCGGAAGGCGTACGCCGTGGCGGGGAGCAGCCCCGATGCGCTCCAGGTGGTCGTCGGGGCCTCGGTGGTCGCGACCAGGGTGTCGTCCTGGTAGACCTCGTAGGAC
This sequence comes from Myxococcota bacterium, assembly GCA_049602155.1. Lineage (GTDB taxonomy): Bacteria > Myxococcota_A > UBA9042 > PHBI01 > JBMYRH01 > JBMYRH01. The sequence goes on from JBMYRH010000033.1 coordinate 21,544, forward strand.
ACCACCCCCTCGTCGGCGTCCGTCCAGCTCAGGGTCGCCGCGTCGTAGCCGACCTCCGAGGCCACCAGGGTGGCCCCCTCGGGCCAGGAGGGGATGGGGTGGTCCGGGGTGAGCACCTCCACGCTGGGGTCGTCGGTCGACACGTTGCCGGCGCCGTCCGAGGCCTGGACGCTGAAGGTGTAGGCGCTCAAGTGCACCAGGTCCTCGATGGTCACCGAGGTCTCCTCGGCGGAGACGCTGGCGATGAGCGCGTCGTCTGAGCTGATCTGGTAGCCAGCGACGCCGTGGTTGTCCGTCGCCTCCGTCCAGCTCAGCGTCACCCAGGTCGGCCCCGCGTCTGTGGCCTCCAGCGTGGCGCCCTCCGGCCACTGTGGCGGGGTCTTGTCCGAGAGGTCCAAGGCGAGGGTCGGCCCGCCGAAGCTCAGGTTCCCCGCCGCGTCCTCGGCCTCGATCCGGAAGATATAGCCCGTCGAGGGGTCGAGGCCGCTCAGCGCCACGGAGAGGGTGTCGGCGGCGTAGGCGTCGATCTCCACGTTGTCCTGATAGAGGCGATAGCCGGTGACCGCCACGTCATCCTGCGCGGCGCTCCAGCCCAGGGTGACCCCGTCCGCCTCGGCGCTGGAGGCGAGGAGCGCGGCGTGGTCCGCCCAGGTCGGGGCCTCCTCATCCGGCGTCATGACCTCGGCGCTCAGCGCGGCGCCGGTGCTGTTGCCGCCCGCGTCCCAGGCGTGCACCTCGAACGCATAGTCGGTCCAGGGGCTGAGGCCCTGGACCTGAAGCCAGGTCGTCGCGCCGTCCACCAGGGCGATCTCCACCTTGTCCTGGAGCACCTGATAGGCCGTCACCGCCACGTCATCCGTCGCGGCGTCCCAGCCCAGGTAGAGGCCCGTGGGCGTGAGGCCAGACACCACGACCTCCGCGCCCTCGCTCCACATCGGGGCGAGCTCATCGAGGGTCTGAACCATCACACTCGGCCCGCTCGAGGAGAGGTTCCCCTCAGCGTCCTCCGCCTCGACACGAAAGAGGTAGCTCGTCCAGGCCTCGAGCCCCGTGACGGCGAGGCTCGTCTCCCCCGCCGCGACGCTGCCGATGGCGATGTTGTCCTGATAGACCCGGTACCCACTCAGTGCGACGTTATCCAGGGCCTCGCCCCAGGCGAGGGTGAGGTTGGACGCCGTGATGTCCGTGGCGCTGAGCTCCGAGGGCTCCGACCACTGAGGTGCGGTCTCGTCCGCCGTGGTCACCGTGAGGGTCGGCCCGTCGTCGCTCACGTTCCCGAGGGGGTCCTCCGCCTCTACCCGAAACACATAGGTCGCCCCCGCGCTCAGCTGGCTCACCTCAAGGGCCTGATGCGCCGCGGCCATCCGCGAGACTAGGAGCTCGTCCTGATACACGAGGTACGCCTCGACCCCACTCTCATCGAAGGCCTCCGTCCAGCTCAGCGTCAGGTGCGCTTCGCCCACACCGAGCGCCTGCAACCACGGCTCGGCCCCCCAGGTCGGCGCGAGTTCGTCCGGCGGAGACGCGGTGTCGGGGGGGCCCGGCGCGTCGGGCTCGGCGACATCCAGCGCCGGCTCCGGGTCGACGATGGCGTCAGCCGGCGGGGGCGTGTCGGGCGTGTCGGGCGTGACGACGTCCTGCGTGCTCACGTCTGCATAGGCGATGTCCGCTATGCCCGCGTCGGAGCCCCCGTCGGTGGCCATCATGTCCGCCACGTCCGAGAGGCTCGTTGCGGGGTCCGAAGCGCAGCCCTGTGCTCCGAACATCATCACCAGCAAGAACCATGGTCCGCTTTTCTTCACCGGCTGTCCCCGTGCGCATGTGTTTTTCGAGAGGCCCCAATGTACCAAACCCTCCCCCAAGCGTCCCGGCTTACGCCATGGGCGCTTGAAACACGAGGTCCACACCGTGCCGAGAGGGCTCGGCCCCAGCGGGGCGGCTCAACCGCTGTCGTCGCGTCATCAGGCTGTTCACCGCCCAGCTGCCCACCGACCCAGGGTCATGTAATCGCCTGGGTCGAGACCTCCTGTAATTTCTGACAAAAGTGTACGACAGGTCACCGACAGCCGAACCGTTTACCGGGGCTCGTGGAGATGACCTGTAAGAGCTTCTCGCCCCGAGGGGGAGGGTGATACGCTCCTCTCAAGGTGCAGTGTGCTTAGCCGGACACCAGCTTCTAGGAGATCTCCCAAGAGGAGGAGAGGTCGAGGCGATGAGTAAGAGACCGACGCTAGGTGCGACTGTAGTGATGAGCATGGTCGTCCTCGCCAGCTTGGCGGGGTGCTTCCGCGACCTTGCGTCCACCGGTACCGGTCCGGATGGCGCGAGCTCTGGAGTAGACGCGGTGGCTCAATACCAGACGCCTCCGCAGGGAGACGACGGACATCTGGACGAGCAAGCGATGGGAGACTCTGCATCACCGGAGGGACAGGCCGATGTCAGCGCGACGGCCCTCACGTCCGCATTGAAGGGCCTTCGTTACACCCTCCCGGAGGGGGTCAACGCGGAGATGGCCACCTTGGATCTCTATCGCCGCGATGACGGCCTCATCCGACCGTTGGTAGTCCTCGTTCACGGTGGGAGCTGGGTCGGCGGAGACAAGGCGAATTTCGACGTCGCCGCCCCGGACTTCATCCCCTGGTGGCTGGACCGCGGGTACGTCGTCGCCAGCGTCAATTTTCGCCTGGCGAGCAAGATCACCGAGCCTCAGACCGTTCGACCTACTGACCAGGCCAGCGATATCGCCCACGCCATCGCTTGGCTGATCAGCCAGGGGGACGTCCACAAGATAGCCCCCGACGCGGTCGTGCTCGTCGGCTACTCCTCCGGGGCGCACCTCGTCGCCCTGCTGGGCGCCGACGGGCGCTACCTTGAGGCGGCGGGCTTGGCGGAGACCGTCCTGAAGGCCACGGTCTCTTTGGACGTGCACGCCTATGACGTCCCCTTTGCCCTGGAGCTGATGGTCGGCAGCGTCGTCGAGGAGAACGTGCCCCTCATCACCCATCTCTTCGGGGAGACGACCGACGAGCAGCTTTTAGCCTCGCCGATCCATTACGCCAAAGGGTGGGTCGCGCCGGCGCTCATCGTCTCCGTGGACACCGACCCGGAGGTTGTCGGCTCCTACGGCTACCTGGTCTCTCAGGCGGCCGAGAACTATGTGAGCGCGTTGACGGCGCAGGGACATATCGCCTCTTCCTATCACGACGTCTCCGAGACCCATACCAGCCTTGCCGTCGGCTTTGGGGTGGCGTCGGATGGGGTGACTGCTGCCGTCGGCACCTTTCTGGACCTCCTCCCCTGAGGTAAATGCTCCCGACCCAAATGCTCCCGACCCAAAGCTATGGAAGCGTTTGGAGTCATTAGCTCGAACTTCGGCCCCAAGGCGATGATGACGATGTCGACGGTGAGACAAACAGCACGTGCGTGTGTTCTCATAGCCTTGTCTACACCTCAAGCATGCTCATAGGAGAGCCCGATGTCGCTGCGAATCACGCTATTACTTTGTCTGGCCCTGCCCCTTGTCGGCTGCCAGAAAGGAGACGCCGTCGAGGACGGTGTGGGTGAGAGTCAGGCCCAGGATGGATACCCGGGCGTCTTGACCCGCGTCTCGAGTGCCTTGGCGCCAGCGGTGAGCGAAGACACGTGCCCCCAAGGTGGTGTCTCAATCGAGGTCGGGGTCGATGCCAACCTCAATGGTCAACTCGACGATGATGAGGTCGGAGACGTTCATGTCGTCTGCCACGGTGTCGACGGCGCCGATGGTCTACCAGGCGCGGACGGAAGTGACGCAGAGGTCGGGGCGCTCAGCGCGCGAATAGACGCGCTCGAGGCCACCGTCGAGCAACTTCAGGAGGCATTAAGCGCTGCGGGTGGCATGAGCCCGGAGCAGGCCGAGGCCATCGCCGCCAACAGCGCCAAGGTCGGCATCAGCGATGAGCAGGCCGAGGCCATCGCCGCCAACAGCGCCAAGGTCGGCATCAGCGATGAGCAGGTCGAGGCCATCGCCGCCAACAGTGCCAAGGTGAGCTTCCCCGGGTTCGGGACAAGCGCGGGGACCGCGCTCGAGGGCAACACGGGGGCTCCAGGTCTGGAGGGCTACGCGACCACCGCGTGGGTCACTGAGCAAGGGTACGGGAGCGCTGAAGGCGTGGCGACGAACGCCTCAAATATTGCTGAGAATACCCAAGGGATAGCGACCAACGCTGCAGAGATTGGAGCCAATCAAGCCTCGCTGGACGCTGTGGCGGCGCAGCCACAGCTCAAGTACGTGGCGGGCTATGTGGTCGGGCCCGGCGCACCTCTGATGGACGCAGACTTTCAAGGCGCAGACCTCTCTGGCCTGAACCTCGAAGGCGCCATGCTGAGCGGAGCGAACCTTCAGTTCGCGAACCTGACGGGGACCAACCTGACCGGCGCGGACTTGGGGGCAACAAACGTCACTCACGCGACGCTCATCGACGCCAATCTTGAGGGCGCAGACCTGACCGGTGCGGACATGCGCTTTGTCACCTCTTCAGGGCTCACTGGCGTCCCCGCGGCGCTCCCTGAACAGGTGATGGTGGCGTCAGGTTACATCATCGGCCCTAAGGTCAAGCTGCAAGAGGCGAACCTCTTTGGGGCCGATCTCGAAGAGGCGGTGTTGGACGGTGCAGATCTGACAGGCGCAGATCTCCGCGAGACCAACCTCTTCGATGCGTCCTTTGTAAACACAAAGCTCGTCGGCGTGGACCTCAGCGACTCCATGATTGTTGACGGCGATCTCACAGCGGCTGAGCTCATCAACTCCAACCTCAACGGCGCCAACCTGAACGTGGTGAACTTCAAAGACGCCTTCTTGGACGGGTCGACCTTTGATGGGGCCTTTTTGGATCAAAACAACTGGCAAGGGACCTCTTGCCCTGATGGCTTCATGAACGAATACGACGCACCGGGTGGGACGTGCTGCGGTCACTTCTTGGCAGGGGACGTTCCGCTCATCGACTGCCCCTAGAGATGTTTACGCATCTCGACCGGGGCGGGGCACCTTGGGATGCTATGCCCGCGAGAGCGTTTGTTTTTCCCAAAGGCGCTGGCGCTCGATGGAGGCCAGCTCTTCTCCAAGTTCAGCATCGCGTTGCTGGACGTCGACCCGGCGACTGGCGCGCTGCAGCGGCCCACCTCTGTGCACGCACCTGAGACGAACTATAGAGAGCTTACAAGCCTCAACACCCACGACACTATCCACCCTGAGGGGGGCGCGGAGAACTTCGCGACGCTTGTGACGTGGCGCGATCCCGGCTTCGAGGTCACGGTCTTAAAGCCGGAGTTCCTGGACGCGCTGGGGGCGCTCCTGAGCCGGCGTTAGGGGGGGAGGTGTGCCCAGCGAAGGTCCCTCAGCAGGGCTTCATACCGTTGAGATGACGTTCAGAATACGTCCCTGGGTCGGGAGTTTCACCTCGAGGTCGGGGAGCTTCAGAAGGTATCCATGTCCCCTTAGGCAGCGATTCGGGGCGAAGGTTCCCGCTGCACAGCACGCTTAGCATATGCACCTCGCAGTCTTGAGCGGTGCCGCCTAATGCACTGTGATTAAGATGTTTTTGTGTTTATCGGCCTAGCCCGCCGTTCTTTTTTTACGATTTTTCGACGAAGCCATTAGCGGTCGTGAATGGAGGGCGGGAGGCGACGTTGTGTTCGCCGAGCGACGTGGACAATGACGCCTAATGGAGGGCACATGCGACTTACTAACTCACGCTTCATTTCATTGATTGTCTTGGCCGCCTCGGCCACTTTTGCACTCGGTTGTGACCAAGCGGGCACCACTATCCAGGGTGACTCGGCGTCTCCTGGTGGACTTGAAGCAAGTGTCGACCAAGACACGCTCACCGCATCGGAGATCAACACGTTCTTCGCTCAGGATGCTGTCGAGGTCACCCTCTACCCAGTCGAGCGGCCCGAGGCGATTCAGGGCTTCTTTGAGCTCTCCCTGACCGACGCTCGCCTACAGGTTGAGGTCCTCTTCCATAAAGAGACGATCACCGAGCAACATCTGGCTGAAGCGCTGCGCGATGGTAAGCGCCAGGTGAACGTCAAGCTCTCGGAGATTGCGGGGTTTCAGGCTCACTCGTCTTTGGGTGACCGCATCGTCGACCGCGCCGAGGTCGGTGAGTTCTTGATCGATAAAGAAGTGCCCGCCATTTGTGGGACGCGGAAGACCGCGGCGGTTGCCATCATCGAGCATGAGGGTGATGAGGTCGCCGTGATGCTGGCGCTTCACCTTCTGCCGCTCGAGGGCTTCCCCGGGGCACTCAATGACGGTGAGCACCTGACCGCGATGGGCGGTAAGGGTGGCCCGATGAGTCAGCTGGGGGACGAGCCCCAGTCCACGACCGTGGGCGGTGAGCAGAGTCAGGGTGACGTGCTCCAGACCAAACCTCAGGCAGCGGCCGATCCCATCCCTGTGCAGAACACAGACTGTGGTGACGACTGGACGTTTTTCGGCGCGCCGGACTGTCATGATTCGTGTCAGCGTATCTGTACTCAGGTCGTCGATCAGTCCACAGGCGGTGGTGTCGGAGGCGTGAAGGTCGGGCCCGTCTACTGCGTGGTCATCGCCGGTGGCACAACGCGCTGCTTTGCGCGCTACCAGCTCAAGCTGAACTGCCAGGTGGACTGGGGCTTTTTCACCAACTCGTGTGAGTGCGCACCCTGCCCAAAGATCTAGCTCGTTCCCTCACTAGCCCCACGCCCTTCTCTGTGCGCGGGGCTACTCGCCATTGACCATACGAGGCACACCACATGAAGGTCCGACACATCGTGCTGGCAATTGTTGCTCTAGGGCTGCTGGGTTGCGCAGACAATATACAGGCTCCCGCACTTGACCAGGCGCCGGAAGAGACTCAAGAGGTCGCAGCGCACGTCGAGGGGTTCTTCAACCAAGTCGAGGCTGAGCTTCTGATTGAGCCAGAGCACCACGGTGATAGGATCAGGGGCCGGGCTGTCATCGCCCTGGGCCCAGCGGAGCTCCACCTGGAGGTCATCCCTCGGGGCTCAGAGACCCTGCTCGCTGAGACGCTGCGTAACGGTGTGACGGTCGCGCGCTTAAGTCCTGTCTTCCTTGAGGAATTTCAAGGCGAGCGCTCGAGTGAACTCGGTGTGATCACCCGGGAGGAGGTCGGGGCTTACCTGCTCGACCATGAGCGGCAGCCAGTCTGTGGCGACAGGATGCTCGGGGTCGTGGCAGAGCTCGCGCTCGATGATGACCACACTGAGGACGCGCTCCTTTGGTTACACCTAAGGCGCTCGATGACTGACGAGAGCCAGCCGAGCGCTCAAGGGATTGCGGGGGCCCCCCCCCTGACTTTGGCCGGTGACCCTGCGCCCGAGATGAACAGGCTCATGAGCGACAAGCAGGTCGGCACTGAGCACATCGATTGCGGTGATGACTGGTCGGTTTGGGGCACGCCAGACTGTAATAGTGGCCCGTGCATCAAGACCTGTAAGGTCAAGGTTGCTGAGGCGAAGGTCAAAGGGGTCGGTGTCCTCGGAGCCGCCCAGTACGCCATCCCCTTCCCCGTGCATCGGACCATCACGGTCTGGGGGAAGCTGAAGGTCGGCGGCACCTGTGGCGTCGATGACGGGTGGACTTATAACAGCTGCGCCTGCATCGCGGAGTGCCCAGACAACTAGCAGCTCTGACTTGGTGTCTGCTGTGGGCTCGCCTTGGTTGACCGAGCGTCTTTTGTGGGCGCTCGGCGCCGTGTCGCCTGAAGCGCACGTCAGGTCAACCACGGACTCCCCGTCCGCGCCGCCTCGCCTGGGCCGAGCTGCTCAAGCGGACCTTCGTCGTCGATGTCCTGGCGTGTGCTTACTGCGGCTCTCGCTGAGAGCTGCTCGTCGTGGTGATGAAGGCAGACGCCGTCGCGGCCATCCTCACCCACCTAGGCCTGGACACCGACGATGCCGGTCCAAGGCCGCCGCCGAGTCAGCAGGACCTTGTCTAGCCATCGCAACAGGCCGCGCTAAGAGGTCCGGACGGCCGCCTCGTCTGCCACGGACCGGTCGAATCGCACCACACTCTCAATAGCGCCGCCTAGAAGACGTGATGGAGAGCGCTAGGGTGCGCCTGGCAGTCCAGGCCTATCTGTCTTACAGGCATGCGCTTTTCCTAGAGGCTGAGCGGGCTCTAGTTGGCGGGGGCGTAGGTCAGCCAGCCGGGCGCCGGCACACCGTTGTTCTCGTCGAGGGTGATGGCGCCGCCCTCGACGGTGGCGCTGCAGCCTTGCCGACTCAGGGGCTCACAACGAGTGGCCTGGCGACGCGGCGCCCCCCTCGAGGGGCGCGTCCAAGCGCATTCAGCACTGGGGGCATCCGATGCAGTTGCCGGAGCAGAAGTTGCCACCGCATCCACTGCAGAGATCGGAAGAGCCCCCGCTGGAGTAGTCGGTGACGACCCCACAGAATGCCCCTGAGGGGCCGTTGGTGACGCATCCCCACTCGATGGAGGTCATGGTCTCGCCGTAGGTGGTGAAGGTGAGACCCGTGCAGTCACTGTCGTCGCTGCACGGGATCGTGCAGATGGTCGACGGGCTCGTCGTCCCCCAGGATCCGACACCAGTGTCGAGGTACACCCCGCTCAGGTAACCATCCAGACACTCAGAGCCTGATGGGCACTCCTTGCATTCAAAGCGATTCAGCTCCTCGTAGCAGCGGTCGCCCACGTTTCGGAGGTGGGAGTCAGTGAAATCGTAATAGCTCTGAACCTGCTCAACTGGACAGAGGTTCTGAGCGTCGTCGCAGGAAGTCAGTATGAGCTGGGCGGGGAGCACAAGACACAGAAGAGCACGTAACACGGCGGATCTTTCCTATGCGTAGGTGGGAGCTGCGAGCAGGTTAGCAGAACGCCCAGAGGAGTGCGATGTGCCCGCCCCCGGGGCATGAAAGCGCCTGGAGTCATTGAGTCAAAGTTCGGGCACTGAAATGAGTCGGTTCTGGCCTGGTGTTGGTTGTTCCAGGCTCACATTTCTTCTGTGCGTCGGGGTTGCTTCAGCGACTTAGAGCGACCCAGGGCCATGAAACAAGCTGCAATCACTAGCCTGGGCTTCGGGCCGTGAAAATAGTCGAGGGGGTTCATAAGCTTGCCACTGCAAGCCACGTTGGCCTTGGGCTAGCGATCCGAACGACGCACGAGGCGGCTCAAGGAGCCGCGGTCTGTTGCGCTCTACTCGACCGCGGTCACCTTCAGGTAGGCTCTGTTTGCTGAACTGTCGGTCGCCGGCGTGTAGTCCTCGTTGTTTGCGCTCTTTGACGCACCGCCATCACCAGACTCACAGAGAGGCACGACCACACCGTCCTCGTGCTCAGGCCCGAACTCGGTCCAGGTCAAGGTCGTCCCGTCGAAGGCCACGTCGGTCGCAGCGTTGTAGTGCAGGTGGCCGTCCTCGGGGTTGATGTCGTCGCCCTTTGCTTCACGACTCCAGGTCTGACACGGCACCCCCACCTCGAAGACGAGCGGCGTCCCCATCTCCCTGTAAGCGCCGTCTTCGAGGACGAAGCTGGTCAGGGTGACCTTGGTCACGTCTGAGGAGCCGCTCACCCCCTCTTCAGCGTCATCGGCTGCGGTGTTCCCTGGGCCCGCGGCACCGTCACCGGGTTCGACGCCACCGTCGCAAGCACCAATGAGCAGAAACGAGAGCAAAAGCATGAGGTGCGGAAGGCGCATTGACGACTCCTTGGGGTATTTGCAGGGTGTTCAGTGTGGACACCCTGGTTCTAGAGCCGCCGGTGTCTTTTTTCAAGGCGAGCGTGCCATGTACTGTCACGCACTGCGGCGCTTCTCCCTCTCGATTGGAGGGGATGCGCAGCGCCGTTTGGTTCACCTGGCGCAGGAGCCTGGGTTAAACCCGACTCAGGACCACGAACGAGCCCGAAATCACTGGTTCGAGCTTCGGGTACTGACAAGAGGCGTATCTAGCCCAGCACCGAGCCTTTTGGGACGCGGTGGTGCTGTGACTCCAGATGCTTCCCGTCCACGGGCAGCACCGTGAGGCGCCGTGACGGGGAGGGATGTCACGATCCCGAGTGAGGAGCGCTTTGGGGTCGTCCGTGGTAGCGCACGACTGCGTTAAGTCGCAGGCACCTGTTCCTCTGCAGGGGCGTCGACGATGAGCTCGTCGCCATCGAAGATGTACTCTGTGACAAGCTCGTCGGCGTCGACGGTGTCGGCCTCATCGAACCACATGAGCTGCGCTCTGGGGGCCTCCTCAAGGACATGGGCCATTTGGGCACAGCCGGTGGCAGTGGCACTGAAGAGGAGGGTAAGGATGAAGGTGGTTAGGTGAGTTCGCATCATAATTCTCCTGGTGTTTGGTGACCCAGCGTTAGGTCGATTGCCGGCTCTTAAAGCAAGTCGCATGCCATAAACCGAACACGCGTTAGGATTTGTGTTCAGTGTTGCGTTTGGATGGTTCTTTGTCAGCGCGATGCACGAGGAGGTGAGGTCACCTGACACCAGGTGGGAGGGCGGCTGCCTTTGGGGTGCTGGGCCGGGTCAGACCTCCTCATCCCCCGCTGTCTCTTGCGTGGCGCCCACATTGTCCGGTCTGTCCTCATGCTTGGCATCCGGCGGTTGGCGCCAAGGTGGCACAGGCGTGCTACAGGCTCGCCCTTGGCCCCTTTACAAGCCTCTACACCCGCCGGGGTGGTCGTCGTCTTGGGGGGCCAGGGCAGGGCGTCCAGAGCGGACAGTAATGCACTCTTGGGCGACCTTGGCGCCTGGCACCGCGCCGCCCTACGGGTAGTAGGTCGGGGTGCCAGGTCCCACGGGGAGGCCCAGGGCGAAGACCCAGACGTAGAAGAGGATGACCCAGCCCGCCAGGTAGGCCATCGAGTAGGGGATCATCATCGAGATCAGCGTGCCGATCCCGAGCTTCTTGTCGTAGCGCATGGCGAAGGCCAGGATCAGGCCGAAGTAGCTCATCATTGGCGTGATGATGTTTGTCGTCGAGTCACCGATTCGGTAGGCCGCCTGGATCACCTGGGGGCTGTAGCCCACGGTCATCAGCATGGGGACGAAGATCGGTGCCGTGACGGCCCACTGTGCCGAAGCGCTGCCCAGCATGAGGTTGACGAAGCAGCACATCAGGATGAACGGGATGAAGACCTCGGGCCCTGTGAGGGACCAGGCTTGGAGGAGATCTGCCCCGGCGACGGCCGTGATGGTGCCCAGGTTCGTCCACTTGAAGAAGGCCACGAACTGGGCGGCGAAGAACACCAACACCATGTACAGGCCCATGGAGCTCATCGACTTGGCCATGCCGTCAATCACGTCGCGGTCCGTTCGCATCGAGCCTGTCACACGTCCATAGACGATGGACGGCACGGTGAAGAAGACAAAGATAAGGGCCACGACGCTCTTGAGCATGGGCCGGAGGTCTTGGATGAGGGTCTCGTTTTCGGCGGGGTCTCGGAACCACCCATTCTCAGGGAGCGCTAGGGCGCAGAGCCCGAGGAGCATGACGAAGAGGGTCAGGCCCGCGAGCCTCAGCCCTCGCTTCTCGTCGTCGCTCAGGGCGCCCATCTCCTTGGCGGCATCCTCAACGCCTTCCTCGGCGCGCGAGGGGTCGTAGACGCCAAGTTTGGGCTCGACGATGCGGGTGGTCACCAGCGTGCCGATGACCGTGATCATGAAGGTGCTCACGAACATGAAGTAGTAGTTCGCTGTAGGCAGCACCTCCTTCGCGCCGCCGATGGCGTAGGCCGGCGCGATGATCTGTGCGGCTTCTGTGGTGATGCCGGAGAGCAGTGGGTCGACCGTCCCAATCAAGATGTTCGCCGAGTAGCCACCAGAGACGCCGGCGAAGGCCGCAGCCAGACCGACCAGAGGGTTGCGTCCCACGGAGTGGAACACCACAGCCGCGAGTGGAATCAGGACCACATACCCCATCTCCGAGGCCGTGTTGGAGACGACGGCCGCGAAGACCACGACGGCGGTCAGCAGGTTTCGGGGAGCTCCCAACACAAGCGCACGAATGGCCGCGCTTAACAGCCCAGCCCGCTCTGCCACACCGACGCCGAGCAAGGCGACGAGCACCGTCCCCAAGGGCGCGAACGACGTGAAGTTGGTGACCAAGCCCATGCTGATACGGCGTAACCCCTCTGGAGTGAGGAGGCTCACTGCTCGAATGACGCCATCGGGAGCGCGCCCATCCGCTCCGAGGGGACGTGGGTCGGCGACTGACAGGTCGAAGTAGCCGGCAATTCCCGAGGCCAAGAGCACCATCACACAGATGAGGGCAAAGAGGGTGACCGGGTGAGGCAATAGATTGCCGAGCCACTCGACAGTGTCCAAGAAGCGCTCGAAAGCGCCGCGTGTTCGGGGTTTTGATTGGGGGTTCATGGCACCAGTCTAGCACGCTAGCTTGCCTCGTCGGCAGTTAGGCATTCGGTATGCTCAATCCAAGTCAACACAGTGCCAAGACTCAGGACACCACCAGGTCCCGAGGTCGCGCGCTCTAAGTCGGTTCAGGTCTGGCGTCGGGCTCAATAGTGGCAGCTGCGAACGTGATCTCAATAGCTTGCAACGTCCCTAGGGCGGGGGGCACTTGGGGTTCGTTGGGGGCAGGGTTCATTTGCGCCTCGAAGCCGCCGGGCACAAGAGCGGTGTCTGCGTATTTGATTTCAGAGCCTTACGGCGCGCCTGGGGCGGGGTTCATCGTCGTGGTTCGTTTGAATTCGTCCCGGAGTCGGGACATTCTCCTTTATGAATCGACCTTCTCGTGGTTGTTAGTGCGCAACGAATGCGACCACGAGGGTTGCACAAGGGCTCGTCGGGCACCATACACCCGAATAAGCAGGCCATGCGGGGCGACCCGAGGCCGGAGTGAGAGAAACATGGGTAACAAGTTGTTTGTCGGTGGCTTAAGCTGGGACACTACGGATGCAAGCCTCAATCATGCTTTTAGCGCGTTCGGTGAAGTCACCGAGGCTAAAGTCATCACCGATCGTGAGACCGGCCGCTCCCGCGGGTTCGGCTTCGTCACGTTTACGGATGAAGCGGCCGCGAAGGAGGCCATGGCGGGGATGGATGGTAAAGAGCTCGATGGGCGCGCAGTGCGAGTCAACGAGGCGGAAGAGAAGAGCCGAGGCGGTGGCCGTGGTGGTCGTGGCGGCGGCGGCGGTGGCAACCGCTGGTAGTCGACGCTAGCAGAGAACAGTGGGAAGGCGGGGCTTGTTGGCTCCGCCTTCTTGCATTCAAGCCGCTGCAGCGAAGGTCTAAGATGCGAATAAGAGACGAAACCCCACCCCAGGCTCATGAAGCGGCTTGAGTTCATGAGCCTGAACTTCGGGCCCTGAGCATTGCACGGTGGTCATGGCGGCAATGGCAAAGGCGCGTGTGCAGCTCATTGCCAAAGAGCCTAGCCGGCTCATTGCGCTCCCTTCGCGCGAGGGCGGCTCTGGTTGACGTCGCTAGGGCAGGTTGGTGTCCGCGAGCACCCCAGGCGCTCCATCTTCACCAGGGAAGATGAGCGAGAATCCACCTTGTCCCCCGCTCGCCGCATCGCCGCTCTGGGTGAAGGTGTTTCCGCTCACAAAGAACTCAAGGTCGCCAGAGGTCTGCCCCGCGACGTACACGCCGTAGGCGGGGCCACCGCAGCCGCCACCGCCGCCACCACCGTGGCCACCACGGCCGCCTGTGCCGCCCTTACCGCCCATGAAGCCTGGGTACGTCGGGTCGGGCGGATCGAAGAACCCACCAGGCTCACCGCCCGCGCCGCCGTCGCCGCCTGTACCGCCTACGCCACCTGCGCCGCCGTCACCCCCTGCGCCGCCTACGCCGCGATAGATCACGTTGCCTTGCAATATCGGCGCGCTCTCTTGGCCTTGGAAGACCACGAAGACTGAGAATGCACCGCCACCGCCTGTTCCGCCACCGCCGCCGGTTCCCGCGCATCCACCGCCGCCGCCGCCGCCGCCTGTGGCGCCGACGTTGTGCCACCCGAAGCCCTTGGAGAAGCAGGAGTTGTGGACGAACGCACCCGCACCGGAGCCGCCGCCGCCGCCGCCGCCACCAGGGCCTCCCCCCAAGCCAGGTAGGCCGGCTCCCGGGACGAATAGAGCGCCGAGCACTTGACCCGCTGCGGCGCCGCAACCGGCACCCAGCGAGCCATCTAGCCCGGGGGGGCCGGGTTGGCCGTCGCCGCCCTCCAGGTTGCCGTAGGTCTCGTAGCCGAGGCACTGGAATTTCTGGTGGAAGACGTCGTGGCCGGGCTCACCGCCTGCGGCCTCACCGTTCGCCCCCGGCAGCCCCGACGCGCTCGCTTGAGGCAGCGCTGGGCTGTCGATGAGGTCATCCCACACGGGGCAGACACGATCGCCGCCCATGCCGCCCGCGGTCAAGGTCTCGCCGCATAGGCCGCCTCCCCCAGCGCCCCCTTGCAGCGCGTGGACCTCGCCGCAGCTCTCTTCGGGCACGTCAGACGCATCAGCGCCATCGCCGCCCGGGTCGCCATCGCTGCCGTCTAGGCCCGCCTGACCGCGACCACCAGGCCCCCCTGTGCCGCCGTGCACGTGGTTATGACTGATCCGCAGTGTGTCATCGCATTCGCGCACAAAGACGGCGTAGGAAGACTCCCCGGGTTCTTGGACTGGGTAGCCAAAGACGCTCACCCCGGCGAGGACGGTGCTCCCCTGTGCTCCCCCTGAGATGTCGAGGGCGTTGACCACCCCTGGGAGCTCTGCTGTCGGCTCTGGGGCCAAGAACGCGACCTCGTAGAGCAGCGCGTCGCGCACAGCGAAGTCCGCGCTGTAGCCTCCGTAGACGCCGACGCCGGCTCGGAGCGTCAGCGCCTCGCTGTAGACACCTGTGGCGACATAGACATCGCGGAGGCCCGCCTCGAAGGCCGCGTCGATGCCGGCTTGGACCGTCCGTTTTGGGGCCTCGAGGGTGCCGATGTTGTCGTCAGACCCGGCTTTCGAGACGAACACACCGTTGTCCTTCTCACCATCGAGGCCGTCGCAGTTGGCGTCGACTCCGCCGGGCTCGGGGAAGTCGGTCGGGACGGGGTCGCAACACTCGCACCCGTCGCTTGGGTTGATGTTGAGGTCGAAGCAGTTGGGCTCGCACTGAATCGAGCAAATCGGCGGGTCGACAAAGCCATTACAGATACCCTCTCCGCCAGGGAAGACGAGCAAGGTGCAGTCGTTGCCACACCCTCCGCAGCTCTCATCCGCGGTGTACGCACCCTCTTCGTCGAGGAAGCCCTCGTCGGCTAGACCGTCGCAGTCGTTGTCGAGGCTGTCGCAGACCTCACCAGCCATGACGCACTCGGACCACCCGCTGGGTGTGCAGGCCTGAAGCCCAAAGCAGGTGTAGTCTGCGGCTGGACCGTCGACGGGCCACCCTTTTTGGCAGCCACGCTGTAGGTCGGTGTTGGTCCCGTCACAGGTGCACGCGTCGGTCTCCGGGAAGCAGAAGGAGCCCTCTTGTCCCTCGAGCGCCTCACAGGCGTAGCCGGAGGCGCACTCTGACGCATCGGCGCACGGGTTGACGCAGTAGGTGCCGTCGTCAATGGGGGCGCACACCGCGCCAGGCAGCAGGCAGCTCGCGTCCGACTCACATGGCGCGCAGAGGCCCAGGTTAGCTGGGGCACAGGACTTCGCTCCGCTTTTAACGAAGCCGTCATTGCAGGTATCGACGACGCAGATGGGCGGAGACTGTCCTCCATCACAGCTGGCGGTGGCGTTGGGGATTGAGCCCTCGCAGGTGATGCCGCAGAAGCCGCAGTTATCGTCGAAGCTGTAGACACCCTCCCCATCGACGAATGCTTCGTCTGCGACGCCATCGCAGTCATCATCGAGCGCGTTGCAGATGTCCGCCTCGGGCTGTTGGCCCGCACAGAGGAGCTCCTCCTGCTCGGGGTGGCAGTCGAAGACCCCCACGCAGGTGCCGTGTTCATTGGTGATATCGCAGGGCAGCCCTCGCCCAGGGACGTCATCGACGAGGCCGTTACAGTCATCGTCTTGGCTGTTACAGGTCTCTGCGGCCGGTGTCTCAGCGCTGCACCCGTACCAGCCGGTGAGCGGCGCGCAGGTCTCGACACCGAAGCAGCTCCCGAGGGCGTTTTCATCTGCGCATACCCGGGTTTTACCCTCGTCGGCCGCTAAGCACGCGCAGGAGCCCGACACGGGCAGACACTGAAAGGCCCCGTCGATCTCAACGCAGCTCGCGGCCGGCGGACAGGCCCCCTCAAGCGTGCCGTGCAGGTTGTCCGGGCCGCAGTCACGGCCGCAGACCTTCTGCCCGTCAAGCTCAAGGCAAAGGTCGCCTGGTGTCGCGCAGTCATCATCGCTTTGACAGGGCGCGCACATGTCGTCGGTGGCGGGCAGGCAGGTCAGCAGCCCGACTTGGTAGAAGCCCTCGTCGCAGGAGGTCACATGACAACGAGGCGCGTCGTCTTCATCGAGCACGCAAGCTGCCTCTGCGTTCGGGATGGCGCCATCGCAGCTCAACCCGCAGGCCCCGCAGTGGGCGTCGTTGACGTAGAGGTCGCTGACAGGGTCGAGGAAGCCTTCATCGGTGACCCCGTCGCAGTCATTATCCAAAAAGTCGCAGACCTCGGGGAGCGCCTGTGGGGCTGTGCAGACCCACCCGTCTTCACCTGGGACGCTGGCTTCGCAGACAAAGGCGCCCGTGCAGGTCCCGAAGGCGTTCACCGTTTTACAACTAGGTGGGTCGTGGATGACGCCCTCGTCTGCTGCGTTGTTGCAGTTGTCGTCCATGGCGTTGCACGTCTCTTGGGCTGGGATGTCTGCTGTGCATGGAGACCAGCCGCTCAGGATGTTGCAGGATTGATCGCCGGTGCACGCGCCGAAGCCGTTGGAGTTTACGCAGACCCGGGAGGCGCCATCATGCTCTGGGGTCAGGCAGCTGCAGGATCCCGTCAGCGGCACGCAGCGACCCTCTGTGCACCCGTAGCCCTCTTCACACTCACCCGGCTCTGTGCACGCTCGTGTGCACACGCTTGCGCCATCGATGGCGCCACACACACCGCCTGGGAGGGCGTTACAGTGCGCGTCTAGGCTACAGGGTGTGCAGTCCGACCCTCCCGCGAGGGGGACGCACACTCTGTCGGTGTCTGCCGGTGTGGCGTAGCCATCCTCGCACCCGAGCGCGAGGCAGACCGGGGCTCCCCCTTCTAGCCCACACTGGGTCTCCGTCGCGAAGAGGACCGCCCCTTCGCAGGACACGCCGCAGACCCCGCAGTTGTCATCGTCGAGGTAGAACTCCTCCTCCAGGAAGCCCTCATCCACGGTGCCATCACAGTCCTGGTCCTGGTAATCGCAGGTCTCCACCTCTGGGGTCTCGGCGGCGCAGGTCCAGCCCGCTTCGCCTTCACAGGCCCATGCCTCCGTGCAGGTCCCCGCTTCATTGGTGAGTGCGCAGGCTTCATTGGGCTCTTGTGCGCCCTCGTCGACCTGCCCATCGCAGTCGTTATCGAGGCCGTCACAGATCTCCGCTGTCGGGACGGGGGCCGAGCAGGTTGACCAACCCGAGGTCAGGTCACAGATCTCTACCCCGACGCAGGTCCCTGCGTCCCCCTCTTGGACGCACACGCGCATGGCCCCTTCATCCCCAGGGAGCCGACATGAGCAAGAGAGCGTCTCGGGGACGCACTGGGAGAGCCCCTCACCAAAGCTATGACAGGCCGTCCCAGCTGGGCAGGGGGTGGGGCCCCACAAAGAGTCGGGGCTGCAGTCACGGCCACAGACGCTGACGCCGTCGAGGGAGACGCAGCGATCTCCCGGCACGAGACATTGGGCGTCGTTTCCGCATGGCTGACAGATGCTGTCCGTCAAGGGCAAGCAGGTCGTCGGCCCCGCCGGGTAGTAGCCCTCCTGGCACCCCGTCACCTGACACTGCGGGACATCGTCGACGACCACGCATGCCGTCGTCGCGTTAGGGACGAGGTCGACGCAGCTGTTGCCGCAGAGGCCGCAGTTGTCGTCGGCCACATAGAGGCCAAGGTCGTCAACGAAGTCCTCATCGACGACACCGTCACAGTTGTCGTCCTGATAGTTGCAGGCCTCTGCAGCGGGGGTCGGGGCCAAACAGATGAGCTCGGGGTTGCCGGGTTGGCACTCGCGGACGCCGTCACAGGTGCCGTGCTCGTTCGTGTTCACGCATGGATCGCCTCGACCCTCGACGTCATCGACGAGCCCGCTGCAGTTGTTGTCAGCGCCGTCGCAGGTCTCAGCCATCGGCGTCTTGGCGCTGCAGTTCACCCAACCGGCGCTTGGGTCACAAGTCTCCGTCCCCGCGCAGACCCCGTCATCGTTGCCTTGGACGCATGTTCGCACCTCACCCGCGTTCTCGGGCAGACAAGCGCATGAGCCGGAGGTAGGTCGGCATTGCTGGGACCCGTCCGTGTGTGTGGCGCACTCGAAGCCCGTGGGGCAGCTCCCCTCGGGCAGCCCGTGCAGGTTGTCTGGACCACAGTCCCGTCCACAGTAGCCTGCAGCGTCCAGTGCGAGGCAGGCGTCGCCGGGTGTCGGGCACCCCCCATCGGATGCGCAGGGGGAGCAGACCGAGGAGAGCGCGGGGATACAGATCAGACCGCCGACTGCGTAGAAGCCCGGCTCACAGGCTTCGACCAGACAGCGCGCCACCCCTTCGACGACCGCGCACTTCGTCGACGCCGCATTCGCGACCGCCCCTTCGCAGCTCAGGCCACAGCCTCCACAGTGGTCGTCGCTCACATAGAGGCCTTCGGCGTTGACGAAGCCCTCATCGAGGGAGCCATCGCAGTCGTCATCGGCGACGTTACAGGTCTCGGCCTCTGGGGTAGCCGCGTTACACACCCAGCCCCCCTCACCTTTGCATTGCCACGCTCCGCTGCACGTCCCCTCGACCGTGCTTTGTTCGCAGGTCGGTGGGTCATGGTTCACGCCGGTGTCAATGAGCCCATCGCAGTCGTTGTCTATGCCGTCGCAGACCTCAAGCGAGGGGATCGACGCCGTGCACGGACTCCAGCCTGACTCAGCTTCGCAGGTCTGGGTGCCGACGCAGGTCCCGAAGCCGTTGTCGTTTACGCATGAGCGTATCGCGTCGACGTCACCCGCCTGACAGGTGCAGGACCCTGTGATGGGTAGACAGCGGCCCTCAAGGCAGCCGTAGCCACCCTCACACTCCTCGTCGGCCTCGCATCCTCGCGTGCAGAAGCTCCCGAGGTCGATGGACGCGCACTCTCCGCCCGGCAAGCCTGAGCAGTGGGAGTCCTCGGTGCAGGGCGCGCAGTCGAAGCCGCCGCTCGCTGGGACGCACACACGCTCGGTGTCCGGTGGGGTCGTGTAGCCCTCTTCGCAGCCCGTCGCGATGCACACAGCGGCGCCGTCCTCCACGCCACACGCCGTCCCGGTGGCGAAGAGAATTGAGCCCTCACAGCTCTTGTTACAGCCGCCGCAGTGGTCATCCTGAGTGTATAAGCCGGTGAGCACGTCGATGAAGCCTTCGTCGACCGTGCCCTCGCAGTTGTTGTCTTGGCCATCGCAGACCTCAGCGATGGGCGTCTGACCCTCACAGACCCACCCTGAGGCTCCGCCGCACGTCCACGCGCCCTCGCAAGAGCCTTGCTCGTTGTCCACGGTGCAGCCATCGCTCGGTGCCACGACGTCTTCATCAGCGAGGCCGTCGCAGTCATCGTCTATGCCGTTACAGCTCTCAGCGCTCGGGACAAGGGCATCGCAGGTCGACCACCCCGAGCTCAGGCTACAGGTCTGGGCGCCGTTGCAGGCGCCGGCCTCATTAACCTCGATGCACGTGCGCGTCTCGCCGTCGTCCTCGTCCTCAAGGCAGGTGCATGAGCCGCTCAGCGGCTGACAGACCGCTGCACCTTCTTCGAGGGGCACGCATGAGAAGCCCTCCGGGCAGCTCCCCGCCTCGCCCGTGTACGCATTGCCTTCACTGCAGTCAGTCGCGCACCAGCCGCCACCGTCTAAGGTCACGCAGCGGTTGCCTGGGACGACGCAGTGTGTGTCATCCGCGCATGGCTGGCACGCGACCTCGAGGACTGGGAGGCATGTAGAGGGTCCCGCTTGGTAATACCCGAGGTCGCAGCTCTCCACGATGCATGAGGCGCCCTCGTCTGTGAGGGCACAGCTGGAGGTCGCGTGCGCGACGATCTCTTCGCAGTTGACCCCGCATCCGCCACAGTTGGCGAGGTCGTTGTAGAGCCCGCTCTCGGCGTCAATGAAGGCCTCATCCACAGCGTCGTCGCAGTCATTGTCGATCCCGTCGCAGCTCTCCTCGTTCGGGATCGGGGCGTTGCAGGTCCAGCCCCCTTCGCCTTCACACAGCCAGGCCCCCGAGCAGCTGAGCGCTCCGTTGACCGCTTCACAGAGCTCCTCAGGCGCCGTCAGGCTGTCGTCTTCCAGACCGTTGCAGTCGTTGTCGATCCCGTCGCACACCTCGACCTCGGGTGTCGTGGCGTCGCATGGGGTCCACCCCGCGTCTCCTTGGCAGCTCTGAGTCCCCCAACATGTCCCGACCTCATTGTTGGTCTGACAGGGGCGAACTTCACCTGCGCTTGCGCCCGTGCAGTCACAGACCCCAGAGGCTGGGACGCATTGCGGACTCGCCACGGCGTCCTCCATCTCATTGTCGACCTCTTCACAGACGTAGCCGACGGGGCATTCGTCGCCCTCGGGGCATGGCTGGGTGCAGGCCTGCCCATCAAGGAAGCTCAAGCAATAACCGCCAGCGCATTGGGAGTCGACGAGGCAGGGTTCGCAGAGTCGACTGACGCTCGGAAGGCAAACGAAGACGAGGTCGCCGTCCCCTTGAACCCCGACGCAGCTCCAGTTCTCTGGGCAGTCATCTTGGCAGGTCTTAGAGCATAGGAAGCCTTGGGCTGAGGGGACGCAGTATCCCGAGAGGCAGTCACTGTTCGACGAGCAGGGGCTCCCGAAGTCAGCAGAGAGCCCTGGTCCATCATCTGCGTCTTGGCTCGTCTCTCCTGAAGTGCCTCCTGAGCTGTCCCAAGCCCACGCTTGAGGGTCGTCACTTCGCGGATCTGAGGCGGCGCCGTCTCCTGCACGCTCTCTTTCAGTGTCGCTGGCCTCGATCTTAGCGTCGGACGTCGGAGCGTCGGCCTCGGGATCTCCCGAGGAGCAAGCAGCGAGAAGTGAGATAGCCAGAGTGACGCAAAAGCGTTTCGTCATGGAAGTCGTCTCCAGGGTGTGCGTCATTGGACGCTCAGGGTGCTGAGCTGCTCAGGGTCGAAGGGGTCGCCCACCCCGTTGAGGTCTGCGTAGTGCCAACTTTGGCCTCCGTCGACGCTGACCCGAGCAGCCGCCGCGTAGAGCCCCGGGGTGTCGGTCGTGACGACCCCCTTGAAGATGTCCGCGTCCGCGTCCGCCTCGTCACAGTATCCGGGCGACCAGCGCCACGCGCCGGTGGAGGCGGGGTCGGTGCCCGGTGGGCCAAATCCGACTTGGACGACTAAGGCCATGGGGTCATACTCACGGCCGAGGGGGCAGCCCCCTCCAGTGAGGCCTGGGACGCTCACGCGAGCGCGGATCGCCTGTGACCATGTGTCGCGAAGGAAGGCCTGCTCTTCTGGGCCCATGAGGGTCGCCTCGGCGACGCCGCCCACCGCGCTTGTGGTGTAGCGGAAGCCACCAGAGAGGGTGTCTGTCACGTCGCCCTCGATGGCGGTGACCTCCACGTCGCCTGCAAGGCCTGCGGGGCTTAAGCAGGTCGCGAGGTGATCGGACTCCACGCTCCAGAGGATGCAGCTCACGCCGTCGATCTGGAGACCGGTGAGGCCGAGGAGGCCGGCCCCCGTGATCGTGAGCAAGGTCCCTCCTTCAGTGACGCCATCGCTTGGGTGAATAGCGCTCAGCTGGGGGGCGCTCACGTCGAAGCTACAGCTCACGTTACCGGCCCCGGGCGTCCCCTCGTCTCCGTTGCCGATCTCCGGTCCGTTCGGGTGGTTGCACCACAGAGCAGCTTGGTCGTTGTCTTCGCCCAGGGCATCTGGATCCAGGCTCATCGAGCCGCTCGTCGCCTTTGGCCAGCCTGCGTTTTCGTCATAGCTAAGCGTGTCGATGACGACTTCGTCGACCGTGAGGATGAGCTCGTCGGAGGTGTTCCCGAGCTGCATAAAGCCGTACTCATAGTCACAGGCCACGCCTCCATTGAACTCCGCGGATCCCGTCCGACATGCGACAGCGAAGCCCCTCGCAGGGACGATCAGGTCGTCGCTCACCACAGCCACCTCCTGCGAACTGCCAGGCTGATCGTGGATCATCCAGGCCCGCATGTTGATCGGGCGATCGGAGGGGTTGAAGAGCTCGAACCACTCGAAGTTCTCATCTGGCGTCGCAGAGGAGTCGTAGAGCACCTCCGTGACAATGAGCGCGCCAGCCGAGAGGAGCCCCTCATCGGCTTGCCCGAGCGGGTCGCAGTTGTTGTCCTTACCGTCCCGCACCTCGGGGGCTAAGGGGTACACCATCGGGTCGTGGTCATCACAATCGTCGCCTCCACAGAGGGGGTCGGTGTCCACGGCGCCATCCTTGTCGACGTCTTTGTCATCGAGAGCACCGGAGCAGTCTTCGTCGAAGGCGTTTCCGCACACCTCATCCATATCCGGGTTTACGCCGAGGTTCCCGTCGTCGCAGTCATCGATCGGGAGCGCCCCCGCGTAGACGACGCATTGGGCGTCGATGTGACCGTCTTTGTCCGCGTCTTTATCGTCGATGATCCCATTGCACTCGTTGTCTTTACCGTCGCATACCTCCAGCGCGCCTGGGTGGACATCGGGATCAGAGTCGACACAGTCGGGTCCGCCACACGACGCTGCCAGGTATTTGTCACCGTCGAGATCCACGTTATCGACGCTGCCGTCGCAGTCATTGTCGAGCCCGTCACCGCACACCTCGTCGAGGCCAGGGTGAGCTTCCTCCGCGTCGTCGTCGCAGTCATCGACGGGGAGGGGGCCGACGTAGCCTGTGCAGAGGGCGTCGATGTGGCCGTCGTTGTCGTCGTCTCGGTCGTCAGGGACACCGTTGCAGTCATTATCGAGGCCATCACCACAGAGCTCTACCGCGCCTGCATGCACGAGGGGGTTCAAGTCGTCGCAGTCATCGCCACCACAGGCTGCGTCGATGTGACCGTCTTGATCGAGGTCGATGCCGTCGGTGATCCCGTCACAGTCGTTGTCGAGGCCGTCGCAGGCTGTTTCTGTCACTTGGTAGTTGGGGCCGTAGCTGCCGAGGTCACACGCGAGTAGACCTACAGAGCCAGCGCAGAGCTGAGTAGACCCTGAGCACACGCCCTGCTGTAGCTGACAGAGGGCGGCCGGAACGTCGTCGTCTACCTCTCCGTCACAGTCATCATCGACGCCGTTACAGACCTCGGCTGCGGGGGTCTCTGCAGAGCAAACAAGCGCTGTGCTGGACCCGCTGCAGTCCATCATCCCACCGCATGTCCCGTGTTGATTGCTCGACTCGCATGGCTCTCCACGCCCGACGACGTCATCCACCGCGGCGTTGCAGTCATTGTCGAGGCCGTCGCAGAGCTCCGTCGTTGGCTCCTTTGCGCTGCACCCAACCCAACCTTGCTCCGGGTCGCAGCTCTCCTGTCCGAAGCAGGTGCCCTCTTGGTTGGTGATGACACAGGGGCGTGCCTCACCTGCGTTTGCCGGAAGACAGCTGCATGCGCCGGAGGTTGGAACGCATTGGCTGCCCTGACCGTCAAGCGGCGTGCACGAGAACCCCTCTGGGCACGCGCCAGGTTCGCCGTGAAGCGACCCCTCCCCACAGTCCCGTCCACAGGCACCGCCCTCAGCCAAGGGGACACATCGGTCGCCGGGTGTCGGACATTGATCGTCGGTCTCACATGGAACGCAGAGGTCGTCGCTGACGGGGAGGCATGTCAATGGGCCGGCCTGGTAGGTTCCGGGGTCACAAGTGAGGACCTCGCAGCGGGGGTCTCCATCAGCGCTGAGGGTGCAGTGGGCGCTCGCGTTGGGGATCTGCCCGATGCAGCTCACTCCACACGCACCGCAGTGTTCGTCATGGACGTAGGGGCCCTCGTCACCCATCCGGTAGGGTCCGTCGACCACCCCATCGCAGTCGTTGTCCACGAAGTCGCAGACCTCCTCTGCCGGGTCGGGCGCGCTGCACCACCAGTCGGTCGCCCCGTCGGTCGCCACGCAGTACCAGGTCCCGACGCAGGTTCCGGAGGCGTTGCTCGTGGCGCAGGGGGCGTCTGGGGGCGCCACCGCGTCATCCACGATGCCGTCACAGTCGTTGTCGAGTCCGTCGCAGATCTCCTCGGCTGGCGTCGAGGCCGTGCAGCCTCCCCAGCCCATGGCCTCATCACAGGTCTCGTAGCCGAGGCATACCCCCGCGTCGTTGGCGACCTGGCATGGCCGCGTCCCGCCGCCGTTCGCCGGGCCACAGGTGCACGAGCCGTTGACGGGCGTGCAGCGCGCTTCGCCTTCTATGTCCGAGCATGAGAAGCCCTCCGCGCAGGTGTCTCCATCGAGGCCGCAGGGGCTCAGGCAGACCATCTGCCCCTCGACGTCCACGCAGCTCCCGCCTAGGCAGTCGGCGTCTCCGCTACAGGGGACGCAGCTCAGGTCCACCGGCGGCACGCACTGGTAATCACCGAGTTCGAGGTAGCCCTCGTCGCAGGTGTCGACCATGCAGACTGGGGCTAGCGGGTCTCCAGCGCACTTGCCTGTGCCGTGGTTGATCTTGGTCGCACAATCCTGGTTGCACTGTCCACAATGCGCGTCGAGGGTCCACTGACCTTCGGCGTCCTTGAAGTCTTCATCGACCTCGCCGTCGCAGTCATCGTCTTGGCCGTTGCAGCTCTCGAGGGTGGGCTCTGGGCCCTGGCAAACGAGCCCGCCTGCACCCAGGCAGACCTGGACGCCCGAGCAGATCCCTACGCCATCGACAGTGATGTCGCAGGGCTCGCCTGCGCCAACCCCGTCGTCGACCACGCCGTCGCAGTCGCTGTCCACGCCGTCACACACCTCAGCCGAGGGCGTCGAGGCCGTGCAGCCTCCCCAGCCCATGGCCTCATCACAGGTCTCGTAGCCGAGGCATACCCCCGCGTCGTTGGCGACCTGGCATGGCCGCGTCCCGCCGCCGTTCGCCGGGCCACAGGTGCACGAGCCGTTGACGGGCGTGCAGCGCGCTTCGCCTTCTATGTCCGAGCATGAGAAGCCCTCCGCGCAGGTGTCTCCATCGAGGCCGCAGGGGCTCAGGCAGACCATCTGCCCCTCGACGTCCACGCAGCTCCCGCCTAGGCAGTCGGCGTCTCCGCTACAGGGGACGCAGCTCAGGTCCACCGGCGGCACGCACTGGTAATCACCGAGTTCGAGGTAGCCCTCGTCGCAGGTGTCGACCATGCAGACTGGGGCTAGCGGGTCTCCAGCGCACTTGCCTGTGCCGTGGTCGATCTTGGTCGCACAATCCTGGTTGCACTGTCCACAATGCGCGTCGAGGGTCCACTGACCTTCGGCGTCCTTGAAGTCTTCATCGACCTCGCCGTCGCAGTCATCGTCTTGGCCGTTGCAGCTCTCGAGGGTGGGCTCTGGGCCCTGGCAAACGAGCCCGCCTGCACCCAGGCAGACCTGGACGCCCGAGCAGATCCCTACGCCATCGACCGTGATGTCGCAGGGCTCACCTGAGCCGACCCCATCATCGACGACCCCATCACAGTCGTTGTCGAGGCCGTCGCAGACCTCAAAGGCCGGGAGTAGCGCGGTGCAGCCTCCCCAACCAAGCGCGGGGTCGCAGGTCTCGAATCCGATGCACATCCCTGCCTCGGTGCTTTGCTGACATGGGCGTGAGGCGCCGGCGTTGGACTCGGTGCAACTGCAGGTGCCGCTCAGCGGGACGCAGCGGAGGACGTCTCCCCCGATGTCCGCGCACACAAAGCCAGGCGCGCACCCTCCATCTTCGACATTGCAGGGGCTCGTGCAGACGCTTTGACCGTCAAGCGCGACGCAAGAGCCTCCCAGGCAATCGGCGTCACCCGAGCAAGGCGCGCAGCTCAGGTCGACAGGGGGGACGCATTGATAGTCGCCCACCTGAACGTAGCCCTCATCGCAGGTGTCTACGACGCAGATGGGGCTCTCCTCACTTCCACCGCAGACCCCCGTGCCGTGGACGATCTTGTCCGCGCACGCGTTGTGACAGTAGCCGCAGTGGTTGTTCAGGGTCCACGCTCCGCTCTCACCGAGGAAGTCTTCGTCGATCAGCTCGTCACAGTCGTCGTCTTGGCCGTTACAGACCTCGATCGATGGCTCAGGCCCCTGACAGAGCATGCCACCAAGGCCTGTGCAGACCGTGACGCCTGGGCAGCTGCCGATCCCTTCAACGTCGTTCGTGCATAGCTCACCGGCGATGATGCCGTCGTCTAAGAGGCCGTCACAGTCGTTGTCGACGCCGTCGCAGATCTCCTGGCCCGGTTCAGGCGCGCTGCAGGGCGTCCAGCCAGCGCCGTTTTTACACACTTGGTTGCCGTAGCACGCACCGTCCTCGTTTTGGCGGACGCACGAGCGGACCCCACCGTTGGTGTAAGCGTTGCAGCTACAAGAGCCCGTTAGGGGCTGGCATAGCGAGCCCTCGGTCTCGTCGTTGGGGGCCGGTGTGCATTCGTAAAAATCCGGGCAGCCTTGATCATCGCCGCAGGGTAAAGTGCAGCGCCCCTCACCGTCGAGGACGACGCAGGTGCCGCCCTGACATTGCTCGTCGGTGACGCAGGGTGAACAGAGCAGCTGTGAGGGCGGCACACAGAGGAAGACAGTGCTCGTGTCGGCGAGAGTGACCGCTTTACACTCGTAGCCTGTCGGGCAGGTCTCGGAGCAGGCTTGCGTACAGACATCTCCGGCTGCTGTCTGGACACAGTAGCCACTGTTGCAGTCCAGGTTGGATTGACACGGTGCCTCGAACTCTCCTGGCTCTGGTCCCTCGTCGACTTCCGAGTCTTCTTCCCACACCTTGAGAGCGTCACTTGCACCCGTCGTCCCCTCCGCGTCTGTCGTGGCCGGGGGCGTAAATACAGCTTGCCCTTCCCCGCGTGGGTCCGTCGGGCTCTCAAGGCCGGCGCTCCCCTCCGAACCAAGGCCCTCCGCCGCCGAACACCCCCACGCGCAGGTGGCGAACAACAAGAGGCAATAGAGCCACGTACTCGGTCGAGGCGAATATAAAGAAGTCATGTTTTTAGCCCGCGAAATACTTTGGGGGGGCAGTCCGACGCCCCCGGCTATCATACTCGGAATGGCTCCATGGGTCGACGTCGTGAGCATAGGCGTCAGGGAGACGAGGGGGGCATCGTCGAGAGCGCCCTGACAATTCCAGCGCTCCACGCTCTGAATGTTGGCTTAGCTTGGGTCCGTTTTCCGTAGAGCTGGACACCGGGCCAGGGAGTTGGAGCGTGTGGAATCCTCGGTTTTTTTTTGTAAATGCGCCTGGTCGATGCGCGACCTGAGTTAAGTGGACGTGCAGGTTACCGAGCGCTGATGTTTGTTTTTCCCTCCGAGCGTGGAGAGGGTGATAGCCTCTATCTTCTCCAAATTTAGATTTGAGCGGGCAGGAGAGGGGTATGCGCGGCACACGTCGATGGTTCTGTATTCTTGCAGTTCTTTGGTTGGGGCTCGGCCAGTGGGGTTGCTCGGCGGAGCCTTTTGTACCTCGCACGGCCGGTGAGGCCTGTGGCGCGCGTAGCGAATGCGCCGATAGCCTCTGTTACGAGTCTCAGTGCCTTGACCCCGCGCGGGATGATGACAGCGACGGGCTCACCAACGCGATTGAGGGCTTGCTCGGGACCAACCCCCTGAGCTCAGACACGGACGGCGACGAGGTCTCAGACAAGGTTGAGGTCGGCACTGACATCGCCAACCCTCTCGATGAAGACGGAGATGGCAATATCGACGCCGTCGAGTCGAACCTGGTCGACACAGACGGTGTCCCGGATTGCCTCGTCGATCAGAAAGACAACCCCGATCAGCCCCCTCCCGAGGATAAGGAGGCGCTCTACAACATCGGCTGCTGCTGTGGCGCGCCCTGTGATGAGCTCGGCGTGAGCGTCAACAACGAGGAGACGGAGTGTGTCTTCGCTGAGGTCGATGGCGTCACGATGGAGGTCCTCGCGTGCGTGACCGACGAGCCAGACAGCGATGGCGACGGCATCAAAGACAGCTGTGACTGGTGTCCTCAGTACAAGCCAGGTGAGGACGACCCCGACGGCGATGGGATCTGCAGCGAGATCGATAACTGCCCCGAGGTCGCCAACGCTGACCAAGTGGACGCTGATCAAGACGGCAGGGGTGACGTGTGTGACGCCTGTCCCGATGGGGTTGTCCTCGCTCAGCCTGGCCCGGACGGTAAGGTGTCCAAGCCTGAGCAGGGCGCAGACCCGAATGACCCCGACGGCGACGGCGTCCTCGACTGCTACCCTTGGGGCTGTGAGGCGGGCGCAGGCCCAGATTGTGTCATCGACAACTGCCCGGGGGTCTATAACCCCGACCAGCTCGACTCGGACGGCGACGCTGACCAAGAGGTGCACGCCGGTGACGCCTGTGACACCGACGTCGACAACGACGGTACCCCCAATGATGTGGACGAGGATGACGATGGCGACGATGTCATCGACGCGCTCGATAACTGCCCCAACACCCCCAACACAGACCAAAGCGACAGCGATGAGGACCTTGCGAACGGCTCCTGCGACGCCGGCGACGCGAGTGAGGGGTGCCTCGGTGATGGCCTCGGTGACGTTTGTGACCCTTGCCCAGGCTTGGCCTTAAACGACAAGGACGGCGACGGCTTCGTAGACTGCGACGCGGACGGTGATGGTGACGACGACGACCCCTGCCCCGACGAGCCTGAGTTCTTCGACGGGGATAACCTGCCGGTCTGCTTAGACAACTGCCCCGAGGTCTCAAACCCCAGCCAAATCGACAGCGATGGCGATGACGTAGGCGACGCGTGTGACCCTGAGCCCTTTTACACGGACAGCGACCTGGACGGGATCCCCAACGGCGAGGATGCCTGCCCCGAGGGCGCGACGGGCTGGCTCGCAGCCGACGGCCAAGACATCGACATGGACGGCTGCCGAGACGACGAAGACACGGACACCGACGGCGACGGGATCCTCAACGTCGACGATAGCTGCGAGGCCGGTGAGACCGGTTGGACCTCCGACGCAGTCAACGACAACGACGGTGACGGCTGCAAAGACGACGGCGCGACCCCAGGGGCGCCCGGGGAGGACACCGACGACGACAATGACGGCCTCGCAGACAACGACGACGAGTGCCCCAAAGGCGACCTCGAGTGGGATCAGGTGGACAGCCAGCAGGACCACGACCAGGACGGCTGCCAAGACGCCGGTGAAGACACCGACGACGACAATGATGGCCTCGTCGACGGCGATGACGAATGCCAAAAGGGTGAGGTCGGTTGGGACCAAGAGAGCAGCTCAGAGGACAAGGACCAAGACGGTTGTCAGGACGCCACCGAGGACAACGATGATGACAATGACGGCCTTGTCGACGTCGAGGATAGCTGCCCTCAGGGGGAGGTCGGCTGGGATCAGTCAGGCGATCAAGACCACGACCAAGACGGCTGCCAAGACGCCACCGAGGACGGTGATGACGACGGGGATGGCGTCGAAGATGAGGCTGACGCCTGCCCCCAAGGCGCGACCAACTGGGTCTCTGACCCTGAGAGCGACCACGACGGAGACGGCTGTAAAGACGACGTGGAGGGCGAATGCCCCGCGGGCTTCACCGGCTCGGGGTGCACCGTCAACATCGACGACTGCGCTGACAGCCCCTGCCTCAACGGTGGCACCTGCACCGACGGCGTGGCCAGCTTCACCTGCGCCTGCGCAGCGGGCTTTGAGGGCGAGACCTGCGACGTCAACATCGACGAGTGCGCCGACAGCCCCTGCCTCAACGGCGGCACCTGCACCGACGGCGTGGCCAGCTTCACCTGCGAGTGTGCCGTGGGCTTTGAGGGCGAGACCTGCGACGTCGACATCGACGACTGCGCTGACAGCCCCTGCCTCAACGGCGGGAGCTGCACAGATGGCGTCGCGAGCTTCACCTGCGCCTGCGCTGATGGCTACACGGGTGCAACCTGTGAGGTGGATATCGATGACTGCGCCGATGACCCCTGCTTAAACGGTGGCAGCTGTACCGACGGGGTCGCCGGCTTCACCTGCGCCTGCGCCGAGGGCTATGAGGGGGAGACCTGTGAGGTGGACATCGACGAGTGCGCCGATAGTCCCTGCTTAAACGGGGGCACGTGCACCGACCTGGTGGCTGGCTTCACCTGCGCGTGTGCTGATGGCTACACGGGTCAGACCTGCGAGGTGGACATCGACGAGTGCGCAGAGGCGCCCTGCCTCAATGGCGGTACGTGCACCGATGGCGTCGCGAGCTTCAGCTGCGCCTGCGCAGCGGGCTATGAGGGCGAGACCTGCGCGGTGGATATCGACGAGTGCGCGGACGCTGACTGTGGGGCAGGCACCTGCGTCGATGGGGTCAACGGCTACACCTGTGCGTGTGACGCCGGCTTTGAGGGCGCGGCCTGCGAGACAAATATCGATGATTGTGCTGGTAGCCCGTGTCTAAACGGTGGCACCTGCACCGACGGTGTGGACGGCTTTAGCTGCGCCTGCGCACAGGGCTTTTACGGCGAGACCTGCGCGTTCGACACCGACGATTGCGCTGCTAGCCCGTGTCAGAACGGTGGCACCTGCACCGACGGTGTGGACGGCTTTGTCTGCACCTGCGCACCGGGCTTTTATGGCGAGATTTGTGAACACCAAAACCTGCCCCCTGTGGTTTACGCGGGGGCCGATCAGGACGTCGATGAGCTCGCCACGGTAGACCTCGTGGGGACGGCTGACGATGATGACGGCGCCGTCGTCAGCGTCGCGTGGATCCAGCTCTCCGGGCCCGAGCTCACGCTGACCGGCAGCGACAGCCTCCACGCAAGCTTCAGCGCTCCGGCGACGGACTCGCCCCTGGTCTTGGTCTTTCAGCTCAGCGTTACCGACGACCTCGACGCGACCTCCATCGACTTCACGGTCGTGACGGTCCACGGCCTGAACGCGCTCCCAACGGTCGATGCCGGTGAGGACGCGACGATAAACGAGCTGGCCTCCACCACGCTTGATGGTAACGCGGAGGATCCCGATGGGTCGATCGCCACGGTGACCTGGACACAGCTTGCTGGACCTGAGGCTATTATCGACGACCCTTCGCTCCTCCAGAGCGCCTTCACAGCGCCTGACGTCGAGACTGAGGAGCTCCTCATCTTCGAGCTCGAGGTTGAAGACAACGAAGGAGGTGTCGCCAGCGACACCGTCGCTTTTGTGGTCAACCCGGTCGTGGATGGCAACGTCCCACCGCAGGTCTACGCGGGGCCGAACTTTACGCAGTCAGCGAACACCTCGACAGAGCTCAGCGGTGAGGCGAGCGACTTCGATGGAAGTGTCGTGCGCACCGAGTGGGTCCAGGTGAGCGGTGCGCCTGTGTCCCTGGTGGACGCGAACACGCTCGCCCCGAGCTTCGTGACGCCGGCTTTGACCTGCGCTGAGATTTTGCTCTTCGAGCTTGAGGTGGAGGATGACTTGGGCGCCATCACCACGGACCAGGTGAGCGTCACGGTCAGCGCTGACCTCGCCCACATCACGGCCTTGGGGACCCTCTTCGACTTTGAGCTCGATGATAATGGCTTTTCGACCGCGACTGAGGCTTGGGTCCGTGGCCAGCCGACCACAGGGCCTGGGCAGGCCTACAGCGGCGCCAACGTGTGGGCCACGAACTTGAGCGGGTTCTATGGCCCGAGCCTCAATGACGCGCTGTGCCTGCCGCCGGTCAACAGAGCGGGTGAGGCCCGCGTCACCGTGAGCGCTCGGGTGTGGCATGACGCTTATGACGCTAACTACGATGCGCTGCGCATCGAGGTGCTCGATACGAGCCTGGGCTGGGTCCCGATGGATGAGGTTGAGCCGGCTTACCAGTCTGTTGACCAGGGCCTCCCTGGGTGGCGCACCTTGAAATATGGCACCAACTACAGGTTCATCACGGCGGAGGTCCCTGCCGCTGCTGGCCAGACGCCACACGTACGCTTCGTGTTCAAGAGTAACCACGCGAACAACGGCGCGTATGGCGCTTATATCGATGACGTTCGTGTCGATAGCGAGGCGACAGATCCGGACGGTGACGGTCTGCTTGGTGTCGCCGATGAGTTTCTGACCTACGGCACCGACCCTCATCTCGCCGACACAGATCAGGATGGTTTCGATGACGGTCTGGAGATCACCGAAGGCAGCGACCCGCTGAGCCCGGCGTCATATCCCGAGGCGCCCACCTTGGTGCCCGGCATGCTCCTCGACTTCGACGGCGACGATGGCGACCTCATGCCCATGACGGAGGTGGGTGGACTCTCCGTGACGGGTGGACTGTGGGAGCACGGCATCCCCACCTCAGGGCCAAACAGAGCGCACAGCGGGTCGAAGGTGTGGGCGACGAGGCTCAGTTCTGGTTATGCCAACTTCGATGTCGGATATCTGCACTTGCCGCTCATCGACCTGACCACGGCCACCGACCCAACCTTGAGCTTCTTCTTTTGGGTCGACGCCCCGAGTGGCGACGGGCTGAGCTTGGAGATCTACAACGAGGACTCCATGCAGTGGGATCCGATGTTGCCGAGCTTCCCCGACTACAATGGAATCGACGGCCACGGCAAAAGCTGCTGGGGGACCAATCGCGAGCTGGACTATTACGGGCTAGTAATCGTCTCGCTCGCGGAATACGCGGGCAGGGAGATCCGCGTGCGCCTCGCCTTCCGCGCCAACAACATTACAAAAGGGTATGGGGCCTATATCGACGATCTTGCGCTCCACGACGAGGAGGGGAGTGACCCGGACGGTGATGGGCTCTTTGGTGTTGCAGACGAGTTCCTCGTCTATGGCACCGACCCCTTCAACGCCGACACAGACCAGGATGGTTTCGATGACGGCCAGGAGATCGTTGAAGGCAGCGACCCGCTGAGCCCAGCGTCATATCCCGGGGCGCCCACCTTGGTGCCCGGCGTACTCCTCGACTTCGACGGCGACGATGGCGACCTGATGCCCCTGACTGAGGTGGGCGCGCTCTCCATACCGGATGATCTGTGGGAGCACGGCGTACCCAGCACAGGTCCAAACGTCGCGCACAGCGGGACGAAGGTGTGGGCGACGAACCTGAGCGGAAACTTTGGCGCTTACGAGGTGGCGTACCTGCGCTTGCCGCTCATCGACCTGACCACAGCCACCGACCCGACCTTGAGCTTCTTCTTTTGGGTCGACAGCTATGGCGCCGACGGTCTGAGCCTTGAGATCTACAATGATGTCTCGGCGACCTGGGAGACGGTGCCCCCGGATTTCCCCGCCTACAACGCCACTGACGGATTAGGCAAGAGCTGCTGGGGCGACTACCACCGCCTGGACCTCTATGGATTCGCCGCTTTCTCGCTTGAGTCTTATGTCGGCAAAGCCGTCAAAGCGCGCCTGGCTTTCCGCTCTAACTGTTGCAACGTTGCCCCGGGCGCCTACATCGACGACCTCGCGCTCTACGAGGAGGGCAGTGACCCCGACGAGGATGGCCTGCTTGGGGTCATCGATGAGTTTTTAACCCACGGCACCGATCCCTTTGTCGCCGATACCGACCAGGACGACCACCTCGACGGTCAAGAGGTCAACGCCGGCACGGACCCCCTCAGCCCGGCCTCTTTTGATGGAGGCGTCGCCTTGACGCCCGGCATGCTCCTCGACTTTGAGGTAGACGACGGGGGGCTTGCGTCCATGACGGAGATGGGGGGGCTCTCCATGCCGGATGACTTGTGGGAGCACGGCTTGCCCAGCACAGGTCCAAGCGTCGCGCACAGCGGGTCGAAGGTGTGGGCGACGAACCTGAGCGGAAACTTTGGCGCTTACGAGGTGGCGTACCTGCGCTTGCCGCTCATCGACCTGACCACAGCCACCGACCCGACCTTGAGCTTCTTCTTTTGGGTCGACAGCTATGGCGCCGACGGTCTGAGCCTTGAGATCTACAATGATGTCTCGGCGACCTGGGAGACGGTGCCCCCGGATTTCCCCGCCTACAACGCGACTGACGGATTAGGCAAGAGCTGCTGGGGCGACTACCACCGCCTGGACATCTATGGGTTCGCTGCTTTCTCGCTTGAGGCTTATGTCGACCAAAGCGTCAAAGTGCGCCTGGCTTTCCGCTCTAACTGTTGCAACGTTGCCCCGGGCGCCTACATCGACGACCTCGCGCTCTACGAGGAGGGCAGTGACCCCGACGAGGATGGCCTGCTTGGGGTCATCGATGAGTTTTTAACCCACGGCACCGATCCCTTTGTCGCCGATACCGACCAGGACGACCACCTCGACGGTCAAGAGGTCAACGCCGGCACGGACCCCCTCAGCCCGGCCTCTTTTGATGGAGGCGTCGCCTTGACGCCCGGCATGCTCCTCGACTTTGAGGTAGACGACGGGGGGCTTGCGTCCATGACGGAGATGGGGGGGCTCTCCATGCCGGATGACTTGTGGGAGCACGGCTTGCCCAGCACAGGTCCAAGCGTCGCGCACAGCGGGTCGAAGGTGTGGGCGACGAACCTGAGCGGAAACTTTGGCGCTTACGAGGTGGCGTA
>JBMYRH010000034.1:0-55329 GCA_049602155.1 Myxococcota bacterium
GACGGCTGCGGTGGGAGCTGCGGCGCGTGCGCCGAGGGTTGGATGTGCGGTGGCGCGGGTGTCTGTGAGGTCCCGGAGGGCATGGTCGCGATCACCTTCTCGGTCGACATGTCCTGCTCGGGGCTCGACAGCTTTACGACGGTCTATGTCGTCGGCCCCTGGGAGAACTGGAGCGCGGATGCGCACCCACTCAGCGACCCGGATGAAGATGGCGTGTGGACGGCGACCTACCTCTTCGAGGAGGGGGCCGTGGTTGAGTACAAATACCAGGTCGACGGCTGGGCTGATGACGAGGATCTCGTCGATGACATGCAATCAGGTGCGAGCTGTGCGCCTGTGACCGACTACTCCGGCTACGCGAACCGAAGCCTGACGGCGACGAGCGACATGGTGACCTCCGACACGTATGGCGCCTGCACGGCCTGCGGCGAAGTGGCCCCCGGCGTGACGTTCTCGGTGGACATGGGCTGCTCAGGGCTCGACAACTTCACGACCGTGTACGTCACCGGACCTTTCGCCGACTGGTGCGGTAACTGCAATGCGCTCAGTGACGACGACGGCGACGGCATCTGGGAGGGGACCTTCGTCTTCGAGCCCGGCGAGACCCTCGAGTACAAGTACTTGGTGGACAATTGGGCCGCTTCTGAGGACCTCGTGAGCATGATGGTGAATGGCGGAACGTGCGCACCGGTCACGGACTACTTCGAGTACGCGAACCGCACCGTAACGGTCGGAGAGGGGGCGCCGGCGGTGACCGCTGACATCTACGGGAGCTGCTTTGCGTGTGACTGTGCGGGGAGCTGTGAGGGGCTCGTGTGTGGCGGCGATGGGTGTGGCCAAAGTTGCGGTGCTTGCGGAGAGGGCGAGGTGTGCGCCGCTGGGGCTTGCGGGCCAGCACCGTCCGGCTGCGAGCCCGAATGTGCCGAGGGTGAGACCTGCGTCGAGGGAGCCTGTCAGGCACCCACCGTGGGCTGCACGGACATGGACGCGACGAACTACTCGGAGGCAGCGACGATAGACGATGGGTCATGCCTCTACTCGGTGACCTTCGACTTCACGGGCACGGAGGACTGCGGTCAAGTCAACGTGACTGGCACGTGGGATGACTGGAGCGGTTGGGGGGTGACCCCAGAGACGAGCATGATGGCGACCCTCGCCGCTGGGGACTACGAGTACGTGGTGCTCTGCGTGGACACGACCGTGAACGAGTGGTGGAACAACGTGTGGGGGGCCTCGACGGTCCTTCGCCCGACGGCCGAGTGCGCGGCGAACGATGGGCCGGAGTTTAACTACGGTTTGACGGTGGTCGACGGGCCGGTGACCGAGACCTACTGCGCTGGGACGTGCGACGCGGTGTGTGACGACGGTGGGCCCGTCGAGCCGCAGAACGGCTGCCCGAGCGACTGCCAAGGCTGCTTTGACGGCGAGGCATGCACCACGACGGCGGAGTGGTGGACCTGTGGTGAGGCGCAAGTGTGCGGCTGGGCCGAGGTGCACTTGCAGGTCGACATGAACAGCTTCGACCCCGACAAGGCCCCTCACTTTCACGGCACGATGAACGAGTGGTGCGGAGACTGCGGGAACCTCGGTCAAGACACAGACGGTGACGGCATTTACACCTGGACGCAGTACCTCGCTCCCCAGACCTGGGAGTGGAAACCCAGCGTCGACGCGTGGGGGCAGACCTCCGAGGCGCCTGCCGAGTGTTCACTCGACCCTCAGTACAAGAACTACCACTTCGACGTGTCTGCGTCGGACGTGAACAGTGGGGTCCCTGTGGTCGTTGGCCCCGTCTGCTTTCAGACCCCGATCGGCACCTGCGGAGCCTGTGACGCCGAGCCAGTGTCCACGGTCTGCGCGGATGCGCCTGGGCGGACCGAGCCGGTCACCGTCGACGGTTACAACATCGTCATCGGTGGCGTGAAGACCTACATGAAGGGCGTCGCTTGGTCGCCCACGCCGAAGGGCGCGGGCCCTGGCGCAGCGGACTTCGCGGCCTACGTGGCGCAGGACGCCGAGCTGATGCAAGCCGCGGACATCAACGTTGTGAGGACCTACGGGCCGATCACCGACACCGCGGTCCTAGATACCCTCTACGACCACGGCATCCATGTGTTGATGACGGTCTACTACGGCTACTCCGAGACGCCGGCGAGCGCCGTGGACACGCTCTGTCAGGTCAAGAACCACCCCGCGATCATCGGCTGGGTGGTCGGCAACGAGTGGAACTATAACAACCTGGGCCTGGGCGGAGAGATCAGCTTCGAAGAGGCGGTTCAGCGCGTGAAGGCCGCGGTCGATGCGCTCAAGGCGAACGACGGGAGCCGGCCGGTCTCGACCATCTACGGTGGTGTCCCCTCAGGTGACGTCTACGCGTGGCTCTCCAATGTCGACTTCTGGGGGCTCAATATCTACTCAGGCGCCAGCTTCGGCGGGCTCTTTCAGGAGTGGGCGAACATGTCCGACAAGCCGATGTACTTCGGTGAGTACGGCGCGGATGCCTATGACGGGACCGTTGGCGCTGAAGACCAGGCGACTCAGGCGTCCATCCTGGGCGACCAGACCGAGGAGGCCTACGCAGAGGCCTCGGTGACCGGCGGCGTGTGTGCGGGTGGCATGGTCTTCGAGTGGTGCGACGAGTGGTGGAAGAACAGCGATGGCGGCTGGAGTGAGCACGACACGGAGGCCTCGTGGACCAACGGGGCGTACCCAGATCCGACCATCCAAGAAGAGTGGTGGGGCTTGGTCGACATCGACCGCAACGTGCGCGAGGCCTACACGACCTACGCCGAGATGGTCGCCCCTGTAGACCCCGGCGGTACCGAGTGACGGGAACCCCTGAGCCTCCCATCGACGGGCCTCAGGGGTTTCATTTGGCGCTCTCGAACGCTCCGTGTGGGGGCGGTTCGAGGGGGCCGCTTTTTAGAGGAGAGAGGCGCGAGGTCTAAGCTGCTCGCTCGTGCGGACACCTGCCCGGGCCGCGGCTCGGCGCGCACAGCCAAGTCGTTGAGGTGCGCGACATGGTGGCCTTGGGCGTGCGCGAGTATGGCTAGCACCCGCGCTCGACGGTCCTCAAGAGTGGCGCCGGTGAGCCCAGCGCTGTCATCGCTCACCGCGGCCACGACTGCGGGGCCTTCATCCTGTTAGGAGGTGGGGCTTAGCTGGCTTAGTTGAGCGCGGTCACCAGGCAGTCTCTCAACGGCCAGCCGCAGGGGCCGCCGTTCTTCGTCTTGTCCTGGAAGCAGATCTCGGGGTCTGTGTAGGACTCGTCGCCGAGGCACTCGCCGTCGACGCAGAGCATCAGCGTCCAGTACTTGCTGGCGGCTTCAGCGCTGACGTTCTCGATGCAGCCTGCGAGGCACCCGATCGTGATGTCGCCTGTCATGAAGTCCTTGGGGCAGGCGTCGCTGTCGATGCACTCCAGGATAGTGTGGCACTCCTCGAGCCCCTCGGTGGACTGGGAACATGCGACGGTCTCGGGCAGGCAGAACCCGCGTTGGCACTCTGCCCCGCCGGCGTCCTTCGCCAGCGAACAGCCGTTGTCGGCCATGCAGGTGACGAGGTCCACGGCGGCAGCCTCTTGGGCGGGCGTCTCAGCGGGGCCACAGCCCTCGGTGGCGTCTGCGATACAGGTCACAGCGTCGTCACTGTCCATGCAGGCCGCCATCAAGCAGGGGGCCATCTCCATGCAAATCGCCGGTGGGGGGGGGCCACACTGACTGGCAGTGCAGACCTCATCCTCGGCGCAGGTCCCGCACGCCTCACCGCAGCCATCATCGCCGCAGGTCTTACCCTCGCAGTCCGGCTGACACGGGGTGCAGGTGCCCTCTTCGCAGGTGTAGTTCCCAAAGCAGGTGCCACAGAGGCCGCCACAGCCGTTATCTCCGCAGTTGTTGCTGCCGCACTGGGGCTCGCATGGCGCGGAGACCTCGCCCTCCACAGCGTCCTCTGGCCCGGTTGAGGTGGCGTCTGACGCCTCGCCACCAGCCGCCTCGACGGTGTCTGACGAGCTCGACGCCTTCTGGACGCATGCGTTGGGCGAATCCTGGTCCTCGCCTTGGAACACACACGCCATCCCTTCCGGGCACTCGCTGTCGCTGGCGCAGCCCTGAATCGTCGTCGTGTCCGAGCAGGCATAGAGGCCGAAGGCGAAGCCGAGGATGAGGAGCAGGCGCATGAGCAAACCCTTTGCAGGTCGGAGGATGAGGCAGAGTGTAAGCGCCCTGCGAGGAGTCATCCAGTTCAACAGCCTCGCGGAGCGTTAACGACGGTGAGCACCCCATCCGAGTCTCTTGCTTAGGGCGGGAACACTAGCAAGTCGCGGCCTCAGATGGCATGCGGTGTTGCGATGGAGGGCCCCTAGTTTTGCAGCGTTGCAGGTTTAATATCTCCACGCGCGGTGCGAACTGGATTATGATCCCGCCGATCAGAGGGACGAGGCAGGGGGCGAATGGCCCGTGTCTAGCGACCGACTTTGCGGAGTTGCATATCGAGGCTCGAATCCGACGTTTACTCTGGCAGCTAGGGACCTTCTGCTGTGCGGCGCTCCCTCTCTTGCTGATGGTGTGTGGGGGGGTAGCGCTCGCCTCGGACCGGCCCTACGACGACGCCGTCAAGCGAGGCCGAGCTGCACTTGAGGGCGGCCAATACAACGAGGCGCTCCAAGACTTCATGGCGGCCTTGGAGATGGTCGACGGCGGAGACGCTGAATCATGGCGGATGCTCTTGGCCATCGCCGTGACCTACGACCAAATGGGGCAGCTCGGGCACGCGGCGGAGTTTCACCGTGCGTTCTTGATGCGCGCCCAAAAGCACGCTGCGCTCCTGACGCCGGCGTGGGGCAAGCGCGTTGAGAACTCCAAGCGCGATGTGGACCGAATTATGAAGCGCGCGTCGGCGATTCAGGGCTTCGTGAGCGTCGTAACGCAGCCGCCAGGTGCCACGATCTCTGTGGACGGGCGGCCTGTGGGCGCGATGGGGGATGGGGTGTCACCGTTCCTCCTCTTCCTGGACCCGGGTGCACACACTGTGAGCCTGGCGCGCTCTGGTTATAAGAGCGCCGAGCGGACCATCAAGATCGCCGCCGGGGCGATCCGTGCGCTGGATGTGGTCCTGGAACCGGGCGCCTCGTCGAGCGGGGGGCCTTCTCTTCAGCCGGTCGATGAGGTGCTCGCCGAGCCTGCGGATCGCACGACGCCCCTCAAGGCGACGGAGCCCCTGACCTCGGGAGAGGTGCCGTCGCAAGCGGGCGCATGGACCTTGGTTGGAGGTGGCGGCGCGGTGCTCGTCGCGGGTGCCGTCTTGACGGCCCTCGCGGCCTCAGAGCACAGCGCGCTGCAGGCAGACAGAGACCTGCTGCTCGATGACCCCGCTCAGTACGCAACGATGAGCCAAGAGGCCCGCTTGATTGCGAGCCTAGATTGGGACTCGCGCGCAGACAGTGTGAGCACGATGCAGTCCGCGTCGGTAGGGCTCTATGCGGCCGGAGCAGCAGCGCTCTTGGGCGGTGTGCTCTGGTTGTGGTTGGCGGATGATACAGCGCCTACGGTGACCTTTGCGCCCACGCCGGGTGGGGTCTTGAGTCACGCATCGGTGAGGTTCTAATGAACACGCGGAAATCATGGGTGGTGAAGCGCTTGTGGGCGACGTGCATGGGGGGGCTCACGCTCCTCATTGCGGGGTGCTTTGGCGTGGTCGAGAAACCCGCGGACCTCGCCTGCACCGCCGAGGTGAACTTCACGCTGTGCGAAGAGGGCGGGCGCTTGGTGACATGCCTCGGGGGCGATCTCTCTGTGATGGTGTGCGAAGGAGACTGTGTGTCGGCTAATGGCACCGCGACCTGCGTTGCGACACCAGAGGGCACGGAGGACAGTCAGGGCAGCCCTGACGACATCGGCACGACCCCTGTCGAGCCTGACGCCGGGAGCCCGGCGCCAGTGGAGGACACTGGTGCGGAGGGCACAGCCACTGGAGACGTGATTGATGACGTCGTCGTGGAGCCGGGGACGGGCTGCGACGTGAACAATGGCGGGTGCGATCCGCTTGTGGCGTGTGCAGAGGGCGCGAGCGGCATCGTATGTGGGCCATGCCCAGTCGGCTACGTCGGAGACGCGAACGGAGGATGTACCGACACCTGCCCTGAGTGTGAGGCGCCAACACCTATCTGCCTGCAGGGCGGCGGTTGCGGGGCCTGCCAAACCGATGACGACTGCGGGCCAGGGCGACTTTGCGGGCAAGTCACGAACACGTGCACAGGGTGCAACCTCTTTGACCAAACGGGATGCGGTGAAGGCCAGGTGTGTACGCTGGTCTATACGGACGGCGGCCAAAGCTACGAAGGGGTGTGCTCGGATGGCGCGAGCCCGCCTGGAGAGCCCGGAGACTATTGCAACCCCGTGCAATGTCGCCACGGCGCCATCTGTCAGCAGGACTTGGACTCTCTCTATCGTTGTCGCGCGCTCTGTGAGCCTACCGCGCAGCCGCTCGGACCAGGATCATGCGGTTTGGATGAGCAGTGCATTCCGCTCATCGCAGAGGTGGGCGGGGCACTGGTTGAAGAGGTGATTGGCAGCTGCCGCGTCCCATGTCAGCGCTTCTCGGAGGCCGCCTCTTGTCCAGAGGACAGCTGGTGCAGCCCGGACATCCAGAGCCCAGAATTCAATCGGCCCGATGTGTGCGTAGCATCGGTCGGTGCACTCGCGCCGAGTGCAGCGTGCGACCCTTCATTTGTCGACCCCGAGGGGACGACCTGCGCACCAGACACCCTCTGTTTTCAGGGGGAGTGCCGCGTCCTGTGTGACTCGGACTTAGCGCCATGCGCGGAGGGAGGGTGTAACGACTTTGCAGACGGCACCGGGCAGTTCGTTGTCTTCTCTCTGTGTCAGGGCGACTGTGATTATGACGCTGGCACGGCGTGCCCTGATTCGACACAGACGTGCATCCCCGCGACGGTCTTCGACGAGGGCTCAGAGGGCGGGACGTGCATCAACACCCCAGCCGACCCCAGTTGGCCGTACGAGGAGTTTGAGGCGTGTTCAGAAGCGACCGGGCTTTGCGCGCCCTTCTCTTACTGCATCGACTACGCGGGCTTCCCAGGCAGCACGGGTTACCAGTGTTACGAGCTTTGCCGGTTCTCGAAGGGCGCGAAGAACACCGTGAATCACCCGGACTGCAGTCGAAGCACGGCCCTGTGTGAAGACATCTTGGGGCCGGGTTTAGGCACCACGAGCTTCGGCGTCTGCGGTCACGACATCTAGAGCCGGGCGCGACGCCGCAGCCTCACTTTGTCATCGTCGTCGAGAAGTCGATGTTGCCGTTTTGGTCGATGAATTCTGCGGTCAGCGTTGGCCCGACGATGTGGATGTAGAGGAAGCCACCGATGCTGGCGTCCTCGAATACGGTGGGGTTGGATCCGCCGAGCGCCTTTGTCTTGGCGCCGGCGCCGCTGACGACGAACTGAACGCCTGGGCACTGGGCCTGCTCCGCGAGCCACTGGCGATTATGGTCATGGCCGGACATGTAGAAGTCCGCGCGACCGCAGACGATGGTCTCGACGCCCTCTTTGACCCCCTCGCCGAGGACGATCTCACCGATCCCGTCTAGGAGATCGCCGAGGAAGGGAAGATCAGACACGACCTCCATGACGTCCTCATCGAGCCCCTCATACTCGCCGGCGTTTCCATGGGCCCCATTGCTGACATACGGGTGATGACCGAGGACGAACTTCCATGTGGCGTCTGAGGCGTCGATTTTACCCGGGAACTCGTTCATCTGCGCGTTGGCGCGGTCATCGGCTTCGTCGAAGAACGCGGCCCACATCATGTCGTTGGTGTCGAGCGCGAAGAAGTGTGCGGGGCCTGAGACGAAGTCGTAGGTGCGCGCTGGCATCGTCCACTTGGTCGAGACATCGGTGTAGGCGACTTGGATGTCGCCCTTCTCGAACTCGCCGCCGGACCCGTCGAAGGTGTCTCCAAAGATGTCGCTGAACAGGCCGCCATTATCGTGGTTCCCTAGGACGGCATAGAAGGGGAAATTCAGGTTCGCGTAAGGCGCTTCGAATTTCTCCTCCCATTGGCTGTCCACGATGCTGCTCACCCCGGCATCGTAGACGTTATCACCGAGGAGGATCGCGAAGTCACAGCCCTCAGCGGCGCACCTAGCCTCGATGGCCGCTGAGACCTCGTATTGGTTGTCGTTACCCTCTCCGACGTCGCCGAGCACGACGAACCGCACCTCTGGGAGCGGGTCGGGCGTGACGTCCGCCTGGGCGTCATCGCCTTCCTCGGTGTCCGTCGCATCGGGCGCTGCCGAGGCGTCCGCGTCGCTCGATGATGCGCTGTCGTCGGGGGCCTCAGCGACGTCCTCCGTGGGGGCGGTGGGCTCCGCATCGCTGGGCGCAGGCGCCTCTTCGATGTCCGTCGGGCTGACGACCTCGGCGCCTGCGTCCGACTCCGCGTTGACGGGTGCGGGGTCGGTCGGCTGCGTCAGCGCATCGGCAAAGGAGGCGACGGGCGCGGGGTCCTCGATGGCCGGCGCGGTCGCTCCGCCTTCGGAGGGCGTTGATGACGAGCAAGCCGCCAGGAGCAGGGCCAAGGGCATGATGTGTTTTTGGAGTGTCATGAGGGCGCCTTACCATGAGGGTCCTCAGTGAGCGAGCCGAGGGTTCGATGGCGTGATGGCGATCGCTCGATAGGGGCCAAGGGGGAGGTGAACCCTTCAACCGGGTCAGCGACCCGAAGGAGTGAACGGTGCACCTCGGAGAGGGCAGGGCGGTTGCGCTGTCCTGTGAGCAGCCCTGCCGGTATGGTGGCACGATGAACCCCTCACTGAACCGGCCCTGGGTCAAGGGCTCCTTGGCCTTCTTCGTCGCCCTCGCGGCGCTCTTTCTGTGGGACAGGAACACCGTCCCTGGGGTCGTCTTTCCGCCCGAGGAGCCGCTGCGCACCCAGCAGACGGAGGTGTGGTTAGAGGCCGTGCAAAAGGTGGCGAAGACCGGAGACTGGCTCGTGCTGCGCGGGTACCATGAGACCGACCACCTCGTGGCG
The DNA here is from genome assembly GCA_049602155.1 of Myxococcota bacterium. GTDB lineage: Bacteria > Myxococcota_A > UBA9042 > PHBI01 > JBMYRH01 > JBMYRH01. Next base: position 9,045 of record JBMYRH010000034.1, read on the forward strand.
GCAGCGACCAATCAGCCCTTTAGCCACGTGGCTGTACTGGATATGTCGAAGGGGCAGGTCATCGAGGCCATCGGTGCTGGCATTCAGACCCTGGACCTGCGAGAGCGTCTGCACACGTCGCATCACGTGATGGTGATGCGGCCTCGGTGGTGGCGAGAGGAACGGGCCGAGAAGGCGATCTCCGCGGCGCGCGCGCAAGTCGGCGGGTCCTATGACTTCCTGGGGACGGTGGGCCTAGGCGCCAAAGAGCGGTTCTATTGCAGTGAGTTGGCGGTTCACATTTACAGGCCGTACTTTCAGGGTGATGAGCAGATCCCAGGCGTCCTAGAGCCTGGCCATATGTACCTCTGGGGTGACGTCATCTACGATTCACGGAGCCGCAATTGAAGTCGAACATCTCTCCGATGTCCGTCCGCCCTCTCCGGTGCATGAGCGCCGCGCTCTTGGTCACGCTGCTTCTCCCTTACAGCGAGGCCTCCGCTGGGACCTCCAAGCTGTGGGGCGTAGCTGGCGAGCGCTTCGAGCCCACGGGGCGCCTCCCTGACGTCTCCTGGGCGGGTGTCGGGCAAGGTGAGGTGCCGCTGCCATCGCCTGAGATCGTCGCGAACGTCGCAGACTATGGTGCCGTCGCGGATGGGTTGACCGACGACACGGCTGCCTTTCAAGCGGCCCTTGACGCCGCGGGTGACGCCGGCGGCGTAGTCTTTGTGCCAGCTGGGGATTACCTCCTCGCCGGACAACTCATCATGGACGACGATGGGGTGGTGCTCCGCGGAGAGGGAGACGAGGAGGGCGAGACGGTCCTGTATTTTGCGAGCTCGCTCACAGACCTCTTCGGCTGGATCCCCCAGTGGTCATGGAGCGGCGGGCTTATCCACGTGCGGGGCACGCCAGGGAGCGAGGCCCTCAGCGACGTCACGGTGGACGCGCTGCGCGGAGACCAGAGTATCACCCTAGAGACGGTCGCCGGGATCGTAGAGGGCGACGTGATCGTGCTCGAGCTCTTCGATGACGCTGAACAGTCCCTTGGTGGGCACCTCCATGCGGACCAGGATACGCCAGGCAGCTGCGATTGGCAGGCTCAGATCGTGCGGCGATGGCCGGTGACTGTGGCGGCGGTCGATGGCCTTCAGGTCAGCTTGGCCCAGCCGCTGCGCACGGACATCAGGGCGGCCTGGACCCCGCGAGTGGTGCGCGCGAACATGCTCGTCGGCATCGGCGTAGAGCACCTCCGTATCGCGTTCCCAGAGACGCTCGCCAAGCCGCACTTGGAGGAGGACGGCTACAACGGCGTGTACTTCTCCGACGGCGTCCGCGAGAGCTGGGTGCGCGACGTGACCTTCGTGAATGCGGACACCCCCATCTCGGTGCGCCGCCTGGGTAAGCACCTCAGCTTCGTGGAGCTCACCGCTCTAGGGCGTCAGGGACATCACGGCATCGACATGGGGCATTGCCACGATTGCTACGTGGCCGACTACGCGATCTCGGCGGAGATGAGGCATGCAGTGACGGTGGGGCATCACTCGAGTGGATGCGCAATTAAGCGCCTGACGTCACCCGAGGGCCTCTCACTCTCCCTCGACCATCATCGAGACAGCCCCATCGAGAACGTCTTCACCGATATCCAAGCGCCTACCGATTGGGCGAGCGGGGGCAGCTGGTGTGCTGGGCCGTTCTCGGGGGCTCGGAGCACCTTTTGGGGGATCGCTGGTCCCTTGGTGCCGCCGTTGCTCTGGAGCTACATTCAGTCGAACCTCGTGGGCGATATCGCCCTAGGAGAGCTCGGGACCGAGGAGACGTTTACCGACCTCGGGCCTTGGTATGAGCACCTGCCAGAGGTTCAGCCCGCAGACCTGCACGCCGCGCAGCTCGCCGTGCGACTCGGGGAGCTGGTGCCCCCAGAGCCAAGTGACTCGGATGCGGACACAGAGGACGCCGAAGCTCAGGGCGATACAGGTGGCCTCGAGGACGCCGCGGTGGACCTAGATATCGGGCCAGAGTTCGAAGACGCACCCTCCGAGGATGTCACGCTAGACACCGAGTCTACCACCGACGCGACGAGCGAACCGGACACGGAGTTCATCATCGACACCACGAGCCCACCAGACACCGAGGTAGGGGTCACGGACGTGGAGTCCACAGTGCCAATCGAGGAGACGGTGTCGTCCACAGACGTTGCCTCGGTCACTGAACCCACGCCCACTCCGGGCGAGGACGCCGTGTCGGCAGCCAGGCCAGAGGGCTCTGAGCCGGCCGATGTGGCGACCGGGTGCGGTAGCAGCCCGAACGGCACGCTGGCTCCGTTTGCGTTCCTAGGTGTGTGCTTCTTCTTGGCCCTCAGGCGTCGTCGCTTGCGGGCCTGATTGGGTCAGTGGAGGGAGCCCGAGTGGATCCACCAGGCGCGGATAGAGGACGCCCATGAGGCTCGTCCCGACGAGCGCGCCCGCCAGAGCGGCCCAGGCGTAGAGCTTCCCCTCGCCGAGGTTCACAAAGATGGGGCCGGGGCACATGCCCGTGAGCGCCCAGCCGATCCCAAAGAGGGTGCCTCCGATGATGTTGCCGCGGTGGCGTGGCTTGGTCGGGATCTCGATGGGCGTGCCGTTCAGCGTGCGCCCATGACGCTTGATGAGCCACAGCCCAGGGGCGATGATCATGACCGCGACGCCGATGATCCCGTAGAGCCGGAGGTCCTCGAACAGGAACATCCCCTGGACGACGCCGTAGTCGGTCGCTCCGCTGCGGCTCAAGATCACCCCAAAGATGACGCCGAAGACGAGGTGGAAGATGCGCTCACCCATCTCAGGCCACCCACAGGAGGCGGTAGATGATGTGGGTCGTCACGACGCCGGCCGCCATGAAGCTGAGCATCGAGAGCCAGCTTGAGGCCTCAAGGTTTGAGACGCCGAAGATGCCGTGGCCACTTGTGCAGCCTCCAGCGAGCCGCGTGCCGAAGCCGATGCAACAGCCACCCCCGAACATCCAAGCGACCTTGCCTGTTTCGCTGAGTTCCAAGACCTCCGCGTAGGGCCCCATATCCCACGTAGGGCTCACGCCGCCGCTCAAGGCGGCCGAGAGCACGCCCCCGAGGAGCAACCCGACGAAGAGGGCCAAGCGACGTGGACTCGATTGACGCAATTTAGGGCGCTGGAAGTAAGGCGCGGACACGCCGAGCGCACAGAGGCTCTCGAATCCCGTCGAGACCCCGAGTCGGCGGTTCACGATGAACAGCATCGCCAGTGTCAGCAAGCCGATAAGGGCTCCCGCCAATGCCCAATGCATGGGCTCAATATCGTTAAGGATCAGAATGGCGACCTCCAAGGGGCGCGATGCGTTGTCGTCAGTGTCGTTGTCAGATGATAGCGCGCCCGAGCAGCGCGTCGGCTAGCCCGAAGCGCCCCCATCGTGACCTGGGTGCCTTTGACAAGGGATGCCGAATATCAAACACTGTGAAGCCTATTTCCAGAATATTACCGTTACCTTTGAAGACGGAGGCCGCAATGGCTTGTGCAGGATGTGGTGGCAGTACGCTCATTTTCAAATGGCGTTGTACGAACAGGAATTGTCGATGGACTTGGTGCAATAACTGCGCGACTGGCTGGCTCTTTCGTAAGTGCCGTCGGTGTGGAGGGAAGTGCGCATGAGTGAAGAAGTGAACGGTGAGGTGATGGGGCCTGCAGAGCGCGAAGCTTGGCTTCAAATAGGTGGCTATGTCGCCGCTGCGGACGGTTTGTCTGCGGAGGAGATTGAAGAGTTGGCGAATTCGGCGGCTGGGCCTGACTTTCCCCTGGATGCATGTGTGTCGGCCATTGAGGCGGGTGGGGCGAGCGTCTCGATTCCCGCCGCAGCGGTCGCTGGCGTCGTGGCATCGGATCCCTTTATTAAAGTGCAGCTCCTGCTGGAGGTCTTCGGCGCGGTAGCTAGCGATGGTATCTCCGCACCTGAATGGAACCGCCTGAGCGAAGCGGCTGGTGCGATCTTGGGGGCGGAGAAAACGGACGACTTTGTCAGCCTCTGCAAGCTCGAGGTGCAGGCCGCTGAGCTTCGGAACTCACTGATTTTTGGTGGCTGAGTAGCCATGACGTCGTGGTGAGCATCCTCGAGAGCTGGGTACACCTCAGCGCTCAGGGTGCACGCCGCGCCTTCGGTCGTGTAGCGTGACGGAGTGGCCCGCTGAAAAGGGAGCGCACGTGACCGTCTTAAGCGAAGTCCGAATCGTCCCCCGCCCCCTGGAAGAGGTGTTCACCTACGTCGCGGACTTCTCGAGCACTGCCGAGTACGATCCAGGCGTCGTCCGTGCGGAGCGACTCGACCCGGTGACCGAGGGCGCTCGCTTCCTGGTGCATGCACGCTTCATGGGCCGGACGCTGCCGATGACCTACGTCCTCGAAACCTATCGACCCTACGAGCAGCTCATCTTCCGTGGGGAGTCCGCTGGAGCGCGGGCGAAAGACGACATCCGGTTTGAGGCGGCCGAGGAGGGGACGCGCATTCACTGGACCCTTGAGCTTGAGCTGCTGGGCCCGGGGAGGTTGATAGAGCCTCTACTGCGCCGTCCGCTTTTGCGGCTCGGAGAGCGCGCTCTTGACGGCCTCGCTGCTCGGCTTCATCGCCCAGAGAGCCTCGCGCGATCCTAGCCCGCTTTAACTCACGGGCAAGGGGGGGGATGGGGGCAGGCCTTTCGAACGAGGGGATTGCTTTCGATACCCGCGCCGATGTCTACTAAAAGCATTAGGGGGACCCGGCTTGTGAGGCCGGTTCAGGAGGTGCGTGTGGTGTCAGGACGGTTTACCTGTGTCTTGTGCGTGACCCTGGGGTTACTGAGCGTGTCCGCCTTCGGTTGCTCTACCGCCGCGGAGTCCGGAATTGGCAACCCGGAGCTCGCCGACGCGGGCACCCCGGATGTCACGCCCAACACCACGGAGCCGGGCGCTGTCTCGGGAGCTGATGCATGGATTCAGGAGCCGACGACCGAGCTGGAAGCGGACACCATGGATACGCCCGAGCCAGAGCTCGCGCAGCCTTGTGAGGACAACGAGGACTGCTACAGCGGATACTGCGTGCCGACGCCCGATGGGGACGTCTGCACGGAGACATGTGACGAAGAGTGCCCCGAGGGGTGGGACTGCAAGGCGGTCGCCACAGGCGGCGACGTCACCTACATCTGCATCTACCTCGCACTGACGCATTGCGACCCCTGCCTCTCGGACTCCGATTGCGAACACCCGCTGGTGATCGGTCAGGGCACACGGTGCGTCTCTGAGGACGCGGAAGAGGGGGCCTTCTGCCGGCTCTCTTGCGCGGATGGCCCCTGCCCGGTGGGCAGCAGCTGCCGTGACGTCGAGGTCGATGGCGGGACATCGGCGCTGTGCTTCCCGGACGACGATGTGTGCGCTTGCTCCACAAGCGCGACCCAGTCCGCGGCGATGACGTCATGCGAGCGCACGACGGAGCTGGGCACATGCGCTGGGGCTCGTGTGTGCGGGGCCGACGGCCTCTCTGATTGCGATGCCCTCTTGGCGACGGAGGAGGTCTGCGATGGCTTGGATAATGACTGCGATGGCCTTATCGACAGCGCGGACTCGGACTTGCAGGCGCTCCCGTGTGAGAACCAAGAGGGCGTCTGCGCAGGCGCACTCACTAGCAACTGCTTGGACGGTGCATGGCAGGCTTGCGATGCCGCGGCCTACTCAGCGGCGAACCCGGCTTACGAGGTCGACGAGGGGCGTTGTGATGGCCTCGATAATGACTGCGATGGACTCGTGGACGAAGGTTTCTCACTGGTCTTGCCCAACGGCAGCGTCGTCGATGGGGTCGACCAGCCTTGTGGCCTGGGGGCATGCGAAGGCGGGATCACGGCTTGTAACGCCGAAGAGGACGGCCTGGTGTGCTTGACCGGCGAGGCAGCACCCGAGCTCTGCAATGGCTTAGACGATGATTGTGATGGCCTGGTTGATGCGGAAGACGATGACTTAGTCTTGGCGCCCTGCGTGGTGCAAGAGGGGGTCTGCGACGGGGCGCTGTCGCCCGCGAATCTGTGCCAAGGTGGAGCTTGGGAGGCTTGCGACTCCGAGCACTACTTGGCTCACGACGCAGCCTATCAGGACGCTCAGGAGCTGAACTGCGATGGGCTCGATGAGGACTGCGACGGCACCGCTGACGAGGACTTCGTGTGGCTCGAGGCCGATGGCGCCGAGGTTCAGGGTGCAGGGGCTGGTTGCGGCGTAGGCTCTTGCGTGGGCGGCGTGACGCAGTGCACGGCCTCAGGTGACGGGCTCCTCTGCTCCTCTGATGACCTCGCCGACGAAGACACGACCTGTGACGGCGTGGACAATGATTGTGATGGGCTGATCGATGACGATTACGTGGCGACGCCGACAACCTGCGGCACTGGCGCGTGCAGCGCGACGGGGACGCTGGACTGCGTGGACGGTCAACTCGTCGACAGCTGCGAGGGGGGCGTGGGGAGCGACTCGGACACGACCTGTGACGGTGTGGATGACGACTGCGATGGCGAGACGGATGAGGCGTATGTGCCTGTCGAGACCACCTGTGGGGTGGGGGCATGCGGCACAGTCGGGCTCATGGAGTGCCTAGAGGGCGGGGCCTTGTCGGACACCTGTGTGGCGCTCGAGCCGTCAGGGGATGACAGCGCCTGTGACGGGGTCGACGATGACTGTGACGGATCGACGGACGAGCACTATGTCGCCAGCCAGACCACCTGCGGTGAGGGCGCCTGTGTGGCTGCGGGGGTGAAGCTCTGTGACGAAGGCGTTGAGGTGGACTCGTGCGTGGCTGGCGATCCGGCGGGAGGCGATGTCGACTGTGATGGCAATGACGATGACTGCGACGGTGATATCGATGAATCCTACGAGCCGGTGACGAGCAGCTGTGGTGTCGGAGCGTGCCAGGGCTCGGGGCTAGAGCTCTGCGAAGAGGGCACGATTGTGGACACCTGCGAGGTCAGCGCCGCGACCGGGGATGACACGGACTGTGACGGTGTCGATGACGATTGTGACGGCGTGGCAGATAACCATTTTCTGCCAGAGGCCACTTCGTGCGGCGAAGGCGTCTGTGTCAGTGCCGGAGTACGCCTCTGTGATGACGGCGCATTGGTCGACACGTGCCAACCAGGCGCCACCCTTGAGGTCGACGAGTCCGACGCGATGTGCGACGGCCTCGACGCGGACTGTGATGGGGAGGTCGATGAGGGCTACCAGAGCGAGGTGACCGCCTGTGGGACGGGAGTGTGCGCGTCCGCGGGGGCGACCTATTGCGAGCTTGCCACGGTGCTGGACACCTGTGAGGCCGGCCCCCCACAAGGCGATGACACGCAGTGCGACAACCTGGACAATGACTGCGATGGGGCGACCGACAACGGCTACCTGCCCACTGTGAGCGAGTGCGGCGTCGGAGCGTGCGAGGCCCAGGGCGTGCTGCTCTGTGTCGAAGGCCAGCTGGCTGACACGTGCGCTCCGTCCGCGCCCGCTATCGATGACGCGGTCTGTGATGGTGTGGATGCGGACTGCGACGGCGAGACTGACGAGGACTACCTTACGGTGGAGACCAGCTGCGGCGAGGGGATCTGCGGTGGTGTAGGGGTCCTGGATTGCATCTCTGGGCAGGAAGACGACAGCTGCGCGCTGGACCTGGCGTTGGCCGTCCCCGAGACCTGTGACGGCCTCGACGAAGACTGTGATGGCCTCACCGATGAGGGCGAGGGCAGCGCACCCTTGGTCGTGACCTGCTACGACGGACCGCCTGGCACTCAGGGATTTGGGCAATGTGTGGCGGGGACACAGCTCTGTGTCGACGCAGCCCTTGAGGACTGCGTGGGCCAGGTCTTGCCGGAGGCCGAGGTCTGCGACGGCGTCGACAACGACTGCAGTGGGATCACTGATGATGGCTACCCGGACCTGGATGACGATGGCGAAGCCGACTGCATAGATGACGACATCGATGGTGATGGCGTTCCAAACGGTGGAGACAACTGTATTGAGATCCCCAACCCGGACCAGCTCGATGGCGATGAGGACATGATCGGCGACGCCTGCGATGAGTGGAATTGCGGAGTCGCGCCCCCGGCGGGCGCCATCCTCGTCACGACACCGGTCGATGGCTTCTTCGCTGACGGCGAGTGTGGGCTCCGTGAAGCGATCCAGGCGAGCAACACCGACACGCCGGTGGACGGGTGCGCCGCAGGGGTTGGCGCGGACGTCATCCTCTTCGATGAGTTTGAGGAGACCGTCTCACTGAGCGTCTCGGGTGCGCATGAGGACGCGAACGCGTCTGGCGACCTGGACATCTTGGGCGGCGTGACGATCCAGGGCTGCGGATCGGGCATCACAATGATCGACGGGGGGGCGCTTGACCGCGTCCTCCATGTGCACCCGGGCGCATCACTCAAGTTGGTCAACGTCAGCGTGACCGGTGGTCGCGCGACGGGTGGGGCCGGTCAACTCCCCGCTGGCGGGCCTCAGCCTGGTTGGGGCGGCGCCATCTATAACTCTGGCGAGCTGCTCCTCGAGGGCGTCGCCCTCACGAACAACGAGGCGGTCGGTGGACTTGGCGCGCAGGGCGGGCACGCACCGGGTGCCGGCGGCGGTGGCGGTGGCGGCGCTGGCTTTGGTGGCGCCCTTTACAACGGACCCGGCGGTCAGGCCGTGATCTCTCCGGGCGAGGGTGGCTGTGTGTTCACCGATAACATCGCGCTGGGCGGCGGCGGTGGCCGCGGCATGCATCATGGAAGCACCTCACCCTACACTGGCTTCGGCGGTGGCGGCGGTGGCGCTGCGGGCGGAAATGGAGGGAACGCCAATAACGGAAACGGCGGTGGCTTCGGCGGCGGCGGCGGCGGCGGTGGTGGTAAATCAGGTGGTTCACTCGGTGGCCCTGGCGGCTTCGGCGGTGGCGGTGGCGGCGGCGGCGGCAGTGTCTGGGGTGGTAACTCTGGCTCGGGCGGCTCCGGCGGCTTTGCCGGGGGCTCTGGCGGTGTGGGCTGTTGCTCTGGCGCTGGTGGCGGCGGTGGTGGTGCTGGCTTGGGCGGCGCCATCTTCAACGATGGCGGCGTCGTGAGCATCGCCTCCTGCGTCTTCAGTGGAAACCAGGCACTGGGTGGAGAGCGCGGCAACGGTTTTTACAGTGGGCCAGGCGCGGTCGGCGGCGGCTACGGTGGGGCGATCTTCGCACGTGGCGGCGGGGTCGACGGCTTCGAGTTGGTCTTTGATGGCAACGTCGCGGACACCGAGGGAGACGACCAGTACACCGGCGCGCCATGAGTCCAATACCCGCCGAGGCGAACAGTGCTGCGGAGGGGTCGGGGTTGCTGACGTTGACGAGGTCCTTGGAGCGGCGCCACGCGCGCTTGAAGCTCTTCCTCCGATTCCGCTCAGCTGTAGCGCTCCTTCTGCTCATGCTTGCTTTGTGTGGCGCCGCCCTCGCGTCGGTCTTCTTAGCCGCCGGATTGGGGCTCCTTGATGACCCGCGCCTGACGCGCTGGGCGTCGGGTTTTGACGCGGTCTTAGCGGTCTTCCTGCCGTCCGCGTTCACCGTGCTCACCGGTCGGACGGGCCTGCTCTGGTGGCGTGGGCGTCATACAGACGCTCAGCCCTTGAGTGGCAGCACCGCGGGGTGTGTGTAAGTGGCTGTAATTATGTGCGAGGCGGGTTTTTTTTGTTTTTCGTTAAAAAACACTCAAGCCCCAAGCCACGTTGGTCGAAGCAGTAGATACCCGGCCGCTTCGTCGGGCGCATGTTGTTCTCCTCCATGCAAAGACCACGTCACCATTCGGTGGCTAGTGCGTTCGACGAAGCGGCTTGGACCCTGAAGACTCCCACGCGGCTGCGTGCTAGGTGAGAGAGGGCGCAGGGGACGCGGGGGTTCAGGTGTGCGGTGCTTTGGCGCTTACATGTCTGGGGCGACCACGCAGCCACTGCCTGCTGCGCACTCTTCGACAGTCATGTCAGGGGAGTAGAGTTCCTCACAGACGAAGCCTTCGCTGCACATGCAGTGGTTGGAGAACACGCAGACGGCGTCTACGTCGCCATAGGCCGTGCAGTCGATCGGCTCAAGCCCTTGATCCGGTGCGCCGCAGTCGTCTGGGGTAGAGCCTGCGAAGTCAGAGGTCTCCTCAGTGTCGCCCTCAGGGGTGGTGGCGTCCTCCTCAGGGGTGGTGACGTCCTCCTCAGGGGCGGTGGCGTCCTCCTCAGGGGCGGTGGCGTCCTCCTCAGGGGCGGTGGCGTCCACCTCAGGGGTGGTGGCGTCCTCTTCGGGGCCTTCAGCATCGTCTTCACTTGGGCTGACGTCCTCCTGGTGCGTGGCGTCGTCCTGAGGCGTCGGGACATCCGGGGCGGGCTCGTCAAACGGCATGCCCTCGGGGTGGCAATAGTTCGCCTCATCCTCTGAGAGGACGCAGAAGAAGGCCCCAGGGCAGTCTTCGGAGGTTTCGCACACGATGGGCTCGCACGCACCATCGACACAGACATGAGCTTCTTGGCACTCCGTATCAGCGCTACAGGTGTCACGCTCATCGGCAGTGTCACCACTGCAGGCTGCGAGTAAGAGGATGAGGGCTGAGTAGAGTGCTGCGCGCTTCATGAGGGGCTCCATCGGCTCATTTTCAAGGACGCCGATAGTAGCGCGCAGCGTCCCTGATTCCCAGGCGCTTCATGGGCCATTGAGGGTAGGTGATGACGAACTTTTCGCGATGCGAACGATGCGGTGCCGAACTCTGCTAAACTCACGTCATGAGAATATCAACTGCCGTAATTGTCTGTATGTCTGCGTCCTTGATGGCCTGCGGTGAGGCTGACCCAGTGGGGTCGAACTCGCCGGGCGAGACCAACGCAGATGTGGGCCCGGTGTCTCTCGATGGGGTTGGTGACGACGCATCAGGAGCGATGGCCGCTGAGGACGCCACGGATTCCGTCATTGAGTTGGACGCTTGGGTGGCGTCAGACACTGAACTCGCTGCAGACGTCGGGGCCTCTGCCGGAGAGGTCATTGTAGGTGCAGACACGACACTAGACACGACCGACACGACCGACACGCTGCCCGATACAGGTGAGGGGGACGCGGAAGTAGACACGACAGAGGGCGAGGAGGACGTGCACACGGCGGACATCGAAGCGTCCTCTGACGCTGACAGCGAGAGCCAAGATGCTGAGGCGCCAGCGGAAGACGGGGGCCCATTGCCGCTGTGCCCCCCCGAGGTCGTCGCGGCGTGCGACGATGGCGATGAGTGCAATGGCTTCGAGAGCTGCGACGAGGCGACCGGTGAGTGCCTGCCTGGTACACCCCTGTGCGATGACAGCGATCCGTGCACGGTCGACATCTGTGATGCCGTGCAAGGCTTCTGCGACGTCGACCCTGTGGACTGCAGTGACGGTAACCCGTGCACGGATGACGCATGCGACAGCGACACCGGTGAGTGCGTGTACGTAGACGCCGATTGCAGTGACGGTGACCTCTGCACCGAGGACTGGTGCGCCCCGCCCGCAGGGGGCTGCTTCTGGGACGCCGTGGCGTGCGATGATGGCGACCCGTGCACGGACGACCTCTGCGAGCCTGACACAGGGTGCGTGTTCACCCCAAAGGCGTGTGAGGATGACATCGCCTGCACGGCTGATGCGTGCGGCGAAGATGGTGCTTGTGAGCACACTCCCGACGCATCCCTCTGTGACGACGGTGTAGCCTGCACTGACGACAGCTGCCTGGGCGGGCAAGGCTGCCTCTTTGCGCCGAACGCCTCGGCCTGCGACGACGGCGACCTCTGCACCGGCGACACGTGCGACGGCGTCGTCGGCTGCACCTATGACCCCTTGAGCTGTGACGATGGCTTGCTTTGCACCGTGGACGGCTGCGAGAGCGCAACGGGGCAATGCGTCTACACCGCCGTGGTCTGCGACAATCAGAACGCCTGCGATGGCCTCGAGGTCTGTGACCCGGCCAGCGGTCAGTGCGTAGACGGGGCGCCCGTCACCTGCCCGGATGACGACGCCTGCGACGGCGTCGACAGCTGCGATCCCGACAGCGGCGCCTGTGTGACCGGCCCGCCGGTGGATTGCTACGCTGAGACACCGGATTGGGATGGCTGCGACGGCGTGAAGGTGTGCGCGGCGGACGGCTCTTGCGACACCGTGGCTGTCGATGCGTCGCCTTGCCCCACTGCGCCTGATGCGTGTGATCAAAGCGGAGGTGTCGATGGTCCGCAGAGCGGTAAGGTCACCACCGGACCGGGGGCTGTGTTCGTGCTCCGCGATCAAATGCAGTGGACGGACAGCGCGGCGCTCGTAGACCAGATTGAGGACCACTGGAGCGTGACTGGCACCTCGATTGAGAGCGTCGTGACGACCGACTTGAACCGGCAAGGCGGGGGCATCTCCCTCGACGGCATCGACTGCTTCGACTCGGGCTTCTGGTGGAACGACGGCGACAACGAGGTCGACTACTGGTGGCCTCAGGGCGTGACTGGCAGCAGCGATGCATGGGGCGGTGACGGCAAGGTCGCGGGGAAGCGGTTGCTCGTCGTCAGCTGGTATCACAAGGCCGAGGAGGACAGTAGCAGCAGCGCTTACAAAGGTGTGCGCCTCGCGATCGTCGACCTCACGACCTATGACTACCGCTTGGTGCTCCTCGCCGAGCCGGTCTGCGACGGCGCGATGGTCGACGGTGTGTGTGATGGCCTCGCGACCTATGAGCCCTTGGCGTCCAGCTCATCTTCTCTGCACGCGGGCGGGATCGTCTGGTACCAAAACTACCTCTACGTCGCGGACACCTCACACGGCTTCAGGGTCTTCGACATGTCGCGCATTCAACGCGTTCAGACAGGAGACAGTAACGCGCTCGGCTACAAGTCCAGCGCAGACGCCTACTACGCCTACAACTACCGCTACGTGATCCCTCAAGTGGGGCGCTACCAGCATTGCGGTGACGCGTGCTGCGCGAGGTTCTCATTCGTATCCTTAGACCCGACGACCTCTCCGCCTTCACTCCTCGCCGGGGAGTACGTCAGCGGCGAGAAGTCGGGGCGCGCCCATCGCTGGTCGTTGGACACGGAGACGGGGCGGCTGCTCACCAGCTACAAGACCGCGACGAGTGTTGCCACCTACTACCCCGCGGTGGAGAACATGCAGGGCGCGCTCTCGGTCGATGGGCACTACTTCTTCTCGTCGAGCGCGGCCAAGCTTTCATGGCCCCCCTCACTCGGATCGATGCATGACGCGTCACTTGGCGGCTCGCTGACGACGCATCAATGGCCTCAGCTCCCTGAGGACCTCTACTACGAGGCGGCCTTGGACCGTATCTGGACCTGTACAGAGAAGCCGGCATCGCTCTTGGGGCAGACGCGCTATTGCTTCCGTGTGACTCGGTCATCGCTGGTCAACAACACCTGTGACTGAGCAATCGCGCGCCTCGGTGCTAGAGGAGCTCGAGCTCCATGAGCTGCGGCGCCAGGGTCGTGCGCCAAGTCTGCTCCATGACGAGCGCTTGGCGCTCGTTGCCGTGAAGCCCCAGGGCGACCCGCTCGGGCTCAGGCCAGTCAGAGAGGTTACGGCGCCCGTCAGGGACCGTCGCGAGCACCGCGTCGGCCTGCGTGCGGTATCGGGCGACGACCTTTTGAGCCAGCTCACGCCAGGCAGGTCGGGTGGAGGCGGGGAATCGCTTCAGGCTGGCGCGCACATACGAGACGCCGTAATCGGCGTGCTCATCCTCGTCCTCGATGGTGGCGTCCAGGACCGCGCGGATGACCGGGTGCTCGCAGCGGGTCTGCAAGTCGGTGATGAACCCGACCGAGAAGGTCTCGCTGATGAGCAACATGCTGATGGCGGTGTTCAGTGCGCGCTCGCCCATCGAGGCATTCATGAACTCCGGCGGCATGATGTGCGCGACGGGGTCGGGGAACCTCGGCTCGACGCCGAGCGCACGGCAGACACCGACACAGAGCGCTGTGTGGCGGATCTCATCTGAGATGGCCTCGGCCGCGCCTGCGTAGATGTCCATTGGGTCGCCAGCGCCGACCACTTCGCTCAAGAAACGCGTCATGATCTGGACTGAGCGAAACTCCGTCTGGACTCGGTCGAGCCACACGGCTTGCGCGCGCTCCACGAGGGCAGGGTCATGGTCGGCGACGTTCAGCCCTGACCAGTCGATCTCCAAGCCCATGAGCGCGGTGTGCAGGCGCCCGAAGACGCCCCCTGCCTCACGAATTACATGACTCACTCGGAGGCCTTACATTCCTCGGCGGGGCCGACACACGAGCCGTCTTCGCAGGTCTGGAACATGCCGTAGTTGCAGGCCATGCCCTCGGGGCAGCAGCACTGGTCCACTGCACCGTCGACGCAACAGTTCTGCCACTCTCCGTCACACTCGGGCTCTGGCTCGGGGTCAGCGCAGGGCTCGGGAGGGAAGGTGCATGAGCCGTCGTCACACATCTCATAGAAGTAGTTGCAGACCGCACCCTCTGGGCAGCAGCACTCAGTCAGCTCGCCGTCCGTGCAGCAGCTCTGCCAGGTGCCGTCACACACGGGCTCGGGCGGGGCGCACTCCTCGGCGGGGCCGACACATGAGCCGTCCTCGCAGGTCTCAAACATGCCGTAGTTGCAGGCCATGCCCTCGGGACAGCAGCACTGGCTGATATCGCCGTCGATGCAGCAGCTCTCCCAGGTGCCGTCACACACGGGCTCGGGTGGGGCGCACTCCTCGGCGGGGCCGACACATGAGCCGTCCTCGCAGGTCTCGAACATCCCGTAGTTGCACGCCACGCCTTCGGGGCAGCAGCACTGGCTGACGTCGCCGTCGATGCAGCAGCTCTCCCAGGTGCCATCGCACTCGGGCTCTGGTTTATCGCACTCCTCGCCGGGGCCGACACATGAGCCGTCCTCGCAGGTCTCGAACATGCCGTAGTTGCATGCCACGCCCTCTGGGCAGCAGCACTGGCTGATGTCGCCGTCGATACAGCAGCTCTCCCATGCACCATCACACTCTTCAATCTCTGGCTCAGTGGTGTCTGCGGGGCCGGCGCTGTCCTCTATCTCCTCAATGACGTCGGGCGTCTCAGTGACGTCAGGTGTCTCAGTGACGTCAGGTGTCTCCGTGACGTCGGGTGTCTCAGTGACGTCGGGTGTCTCAATGACATCGGGCTCGTCGGCGGGGCAGTCCACACCGCCCATGTGGCATGAGCCATCTGGGCAGGTCTCAAACATGCCGTAGTTACAGTCCGCGCCGTTCTCGCAGCAGCAGGTGCTGACGATACCATCGGCGCAACACGCCTCCCAGACGCCATCACATGAGTCCGCGTCGCTGGTGACCTCGTTCGTATCGGGGGCCGGCTCAGTCGCCGTCCCCGTGGTCGTGTCGTTGAGGGGCTCGGTGGTCGTCCCCACGTCACTGGTCGGTGTGCTGGGGCCTGCGTCAGACGAGCACGCGACGAGGAGCGCGCCGCTCATCATCAGGGCGACGAACATCCCCATCATGCTGCTGACGGCGCCTCCAGCGCAGCCAGCTAAGCCGACAGCGCATACAAGTGCGAGCAGTGTCCGTTGACGCGACATCGGAGGCCTCCTTTGGTCTAGGCCCTCTTCCACCAGGGGAGCGTACCACGTCACCCCGCCAGAATCGATAGACTCAGCCCTCGTGAGCGGTAACCCGACAGGCGTTTCTCTACGCCCCGTGTGCCCTTGAACAAGCGCCGGGTGGCATGTTTAACCCGCCGATGCGTGTGATCCCAGGCAGTTGCAGAGCATGGGCGCGCATTGCGAGCGCGCTATGAATCCTGTATCACCACGACCTTCCACACGTTGACCTTTCGCCTAAGGGCGCTGGAGCCGGACATGAAAATCGAACGCAGCGCTGTGCTCTTGGCCGGCTTTTTACTTTGCCTCCATGGCTGTGCCAGCTCGGATGGCGTGGGTGAGGGCGCGGCGGACGCGGCCACTGAGGCGCCGGATGGTGACCAAGAGCCAGATTGGAACACGGTGGGTGCAGAGGAGCAGGACACGACCGCCTCCCCTGACGGGGACGCAGGGACGACCATGGACGGGGCTGACGGCGACACTGGTGCCGTGTCGAACTGTGATGGGGCGACTCTCGGCATGGCCTGTGATGATGGCGATTGCTGCACCCTCGACGACCAGTGTCAGGCGTGCGATCCGGAGGTCGACTCAGGGTGCTCTGGGGCGGGGATGACGTGCGCCGGAACCCCCGCCTGCGTCGACGAGGATAGCTCAGATTGTGCGCTGAGCGCCTGTAACTGTAGTGACGACGACGCGCCGCTTTGCGTCGCAGAGGATGCGCCCAATGGGGCTGCGTGTGACTTCGATACGAACGACTGTACGACGGGCGACACGTGCCTCGCGGGGGAGTGCATCAAGAGTCAGCCGCTCCCCTTGGATGACGGCAACCCCTGCACCGAGGACAGCTGCGTCAAGGGTGAGCTCGTCCACACAGCCCTGCTCGAGGGGCAGTGCGATGATGGCAACGAGTGCACCACCGGCGACACGTGCACGATGGGGATCTGCACGGGGGGCGACCCGGTGACCTGTGTCGTGGGCCCTTGTATGGCGGACGCGACCTGTGTCGCCGGAGAGGGCTGCGTCGAGTCTCCGCTCCCCGTAGGCGCATTCTGCGGCACGGACAACGCCTGCGTCGTGAGCGCAGCGTGCAACGAAGACTACGAGTGTGAGGTCGTCGAGACCGTCAACTGTGACGATGGGAATGTGTGCACCGCCGACAGCTGCGAGCCAGTGAGCGGCTGCGTCCACGATGAGCTCGCCCCAGAGGGGAGCGTGTGCGACCTCGAGACAGACGCGGGCTGCGTCGACGGCGGCCTCTGTGCCGCAGGTGAGTGTGTGGCTCAGTCGGTCTCCGGGTGCGCGGATGATGACGGCTGCTGCGCGGACGGGTGCGACGCCAACACGGACAGTGACTGCTCAGCGAGCTGTGGAAACGGCGTGACCGAGGGCAGCGAGCAGTGTGATGGTGACTGTCCGACGGAGTGCGTCAGCGCCGATGCATGTCAGAGTGGGGTCTTGGTCGGCAGCGCGGAGGCCTGCTCGGCGGAGTGCTCCTACAGCACGGTCTCGCAATGTGTGCACGGTGACGGGTGCTGCCCCCCGGGGTGCGTGAATGCGACCGACCATGACTGCGAGGCGCTCTGTGGCAATGGCGCCCTCGACGAGGGCGAGCTTTGCGACGGGCAGTGTCCGACGTCCTGTCAGGGAGAGGGCACCTGCACGGACTACACCTTGGTCGGCTCCGAGGCCGAGTGCGACGCGCAATGTGTCCCCTCTGCGGTGACCTCATGCATCAGTGATGATGGCTGTTGCCCGAGCGGCTGCAGTGGCACAGACACGGACTGTGTGGCCGAACAACCCTGCGAGATCGACCTCGAGATCCAGTGCGTCTCCGACCCGACATGGCCCGCGCTTTACAGGGTCTCGGTAGCCGCCTCTATGGGGGTCATGAACGTCTATTACAACGAGACACCGGTCGCGGAGCCGCCACCGACGAGCTTGCTCGAGGGAGGCTGGTGTTGGAACACGACGGGCGAGACTTGGCGCACCCTACAGGCCTCGTCAGGGTGCCTGGACGTCATCTACGACACGGTCACCGACCAAGCGGACTGCTCGAACAACGGTCCGATTTCCTCATGCGCGTCCCAGGTCTGCTACACATGCCTCTAGGGGCGGTATGCGCCGCTCAACACGGCTCGCCCCAGAGGTAGCCCTGGACGTAAGGTAGGCCCATGCTCGTGAGGACCTCCAGGTCTTCACGACGCTCGACACCCTCAGCGACGATCTCCGCGTCGAGCCTCCCGACAGCGGAGAGCATGCGCTGCAGGCGCTTGGCTTTTGCGGGGTTGTTTGCGACACCGTGCACGTAGTGGCGGTCGATCTTGATGATGTCTGGCTCGACGACGAGCAAGGTCTCAAGCGACGTGCGCCCGAACCCGACATCGTCCACCCCGATGAGCACGCCATTGGAGCGCAACTCTGCCAGGGACTCCTTCAGTGAGATGGGATCGCCGATGAACTGCTGCTCGCTGATCTCGACGCAGTAGACCTCGCCGTTGCGTTTGGGCGGGAAGATCGACATCAGCCGCTCAGGCGTCGTGGAGAGCAGGGTCGAGGGGAAGAGGTTGAAGTGCAGTCGGCCAGAGAGCTTTCGGTCGCTTGCCTCATTGAGGCAGGTCGCCGCGCACGCGAGATCGACCTTCGCCAGCATCTTCTGCTCAAGCGCGACTTGGAAGAATTCCAGTGGAGCGCTGAAAGGCCCTTTCGAGCGCCGACTCAGCATCTCGAAGCCGATGACCTCTTCGCCCCCTGCAGTGAGGATGGACTGGGCCACAGCGTGCATCCCGAGCCCATCGCGAAGGTCGTTGACCAGCGCGTCAAAGTCCGACCCAAGCCCTTGGGCTTGTTCGTCGTCAGCCGCGCCGAACACCCGGTTCTTGCCACCGAGCTTGCTCCGCATGAGCCCTGCTCGCGTTTGAGAGAGGATCTCGTCGATGCCATTGACCCCGGGAGGTAGGCACGCGACTCCGACGCTGACCGTGATGGTCACCTCTTGAGAGCCGACTCGGATCGGAAACTGACATACTCCCATGCGCATGCGCTCTGCAGCGACCAAGGCCTCTTGCTGCCGTGTCGAGGGGAGGATCGCGAGGAATTCGTCGCCACCAATCCGCCCGGCATGATCACCGACGCGTAGCGCACTGCTCATGCGCTTCGCGATGTCCTGGAGGATGAGGTCACCGACCGCGTGGCCGAGGTGGTCGTTGATGCGCTTGAAGTCATCGCAGTCGATGAGCAGGACAGAGATTGCGGTGTTCTCTCGCTCTGCGCGCCGGGCTTCGAGCACCAGCATCTCCTCGAGGCCGCGGCGATTGAGTACGCGTGTCAGCGGATCCAGGCGCGCGAGCTGCTCAAGGCGCTGGTTTGCCTGCCGCAGGGACTCATTGAGCTTGTTGACCGCGTCGCGGGCAGCCGTGGTCTCCGCGAGCTCCTCTCCGAGCATGTTTAAGGCCAGCCCCAGCTTGTCGAGGGCGTCCCCTTCACCAGTCACTTCACAGCGCTGGTCGAATTCGTGGCGGCCAAAGGCGTACACCAGCTCTAGAAGCTGGTTACCTCGCTTTGTGGTGTTCATTGTGTCCTCCCTTCGAACCAAGCGCGCGCCTCGTCCTCTGTGCGGAAAAGGCGGATGGCGTTGCTGCTTGGGTTCGCGGACAGCTTCAGCCAGAAGTTACCGAGGACGTCCGCTAAGCCGTCACCGGTCACGAGGGCGGTGAAGTCGAACCGCTCCTCGGCAGCCTTCAGAAAGAGCTTCCGGGCTGAACGGGATACAGAGTGGCAGCCGGATGCGTTGACGAGCACCCGCGCTATGCCACCATCGAGAAAGCTTAGGCTCGCCGCGATGTCCTTCTCGGACGTCTCGAGCTCAAGGTGCGCACCTTCTTTTACGACTTGAACCACCAATCCGGATGGTTCGCGCCATGTGCGACTGGTCTCAGTTTCGACGACATGAGTCGGCGTCAAGCTGTCCCCCTGTGACCCGATACACCCCAGGCTGGCACAGGCAAAACATTGCAGAGAGGGGGCATTGAGTAGACTTGCCGCGCTACCCTCGATGGTGCCCGCACAGCAGTGGCTGTACTCCGTCGATATAGCGCGCTTCAAGAATAGGCCTCAGGGGCAGGCTGGTCAATGATGGGGTCGTGGTTCCCCTCAAGGCGCACGTTCGAGGGTCAGGAGAGTCAGCTCCGAGCGTGTCCCGAGCCTGATGGGGGGGCCCCAATAGCCGGTGCCCTCGCTCACGTAGAGTTGGGTGGGGCCGATCGTGTAGAGGCCGCTTCGGTACGGCTGGTCGAGGTAGATTAAGACGGTGAGGGGGGCCATCTGGCCGCCATGGGTGTGCCCCGAGAGCTGAAGGTCCACGCCGCGAAGACTTGCTTCGCGGGCGGCCTTGGGCTGGTGCGCCAGGAGGATCGTCGTGTGCTCGGTGTCGACGCCGACGAGCGCCTCGCTAAGGTTTGGATGCCGTTGTCGGTGGAAGCGCTCACTGTCCCAATCTTCGACCCCGACGAGGTTGAGGTGCGCGCCGTTGTGTCTGAGGCATCGCGCCTCGTTCTCGAGCACCGTGATGCCACCCTCACGGATGTAATGGATCCATGGGTCCACGCCCGAGATGAGCTCATGGTTACCAGTGATGAAGTAGACCCCGAGAGGTGCGGAGAGGTCGAAGATGGGAGCGACATCATCGCCCAGCATCGCGACACTCCCGTCGACGAGATCCCCCGTGATGACGATCATATCGGGTGAGAGCGCGTTGGTCCGCGCCACGAGGTCGTCCATGAAGCGGCGCCCGACCGTCGGTCCGACGTGGATGTCACTGAGCTGGGCGATCCGAAGACCGTGCAGAGCCTCCGGGAGCTTGGTGAGGGGTACTGAGACCCGCTTCAGGGCGGGTGGTCGGAGGACGTTCGCCAGCCCCCACCCCCAACACATCAAGGTGACTGCGAGGCCAATGACGCCTGTGAGGGGAGGGAGTTCGTAGCCAATGAGCTCCGCGCCAAGCGCCGCAACAAGGTGTACGCCGCCCCAGAGGCAGAGCAGCGTCAGCGCCCCCATCCACGCACCGGAGAGCCACCCAAGCCAGCGGAACTGACGCGGGTGCAACATCGTCCCGATGGTGAAGTAGCTCAGGGTCAGTACGCTGAAGGTGAGTTCCAGCACCAGGAGTTTTCCACTGGCGGTCTCCAGGATGCTCTGAGGCAGCATGACTGCCGCGTCCGAGAGCATCTGGGCCACGCGCGAGAAGAGGAAGAGGTGCAGTCCGTAGCTCACCACACTGACAATCGTGAGGAAGACAAGGCGCATTAAGACCGGCATGTCGTCATCCTGATGAGTCTGTGGGGGCATTTACCTGCCTGAACGAACGACACCGCACCATAAAGTGTGGCGGGCAAGTGTGCTACGTTTCGTCTACTGCGTCGCCAGTTATGGTTGCCTCGTGTGAGGCAGGCTCCCCTCGCGTTCGTGGGCTGCGAGCGGCCTACTCGCTGGTTGTGAGCATCTCAGCGACGCGCAAGCCAGTCGCGATGGCGCCGTCGATGGTGGCGGTGGCGAGATAGTCACCACAGAGGTAGACCCGCTGGTCTCGGCTGGCTTGCGCGGCTTGGAAGTCCACTGCTGCCCGGTAACGCCCCACGCTGTGGACGGGGATGGCCTCTCTGCGGCGCGCGATATGGAACACCTCCGCCTCTTGTGGGAGCTCTGGGAAGACCGTGCGCCCGAGGTCGAGTCCATGGTCTGCGAGGGCCTCATCGGACCACGCCATGACCCGCAGGCTCTCCGGATCAGAGAGATACACGCTGACGAGCTCGGTCGGGTGTGTGGGCGGGTGCAGGCTCTTACGACGATTGAAGCCGAGCGCCGCGAGCGGGGCTCTCCCGGTGCCACAAGGGAAGATGGCGTTGAGCCCTGGGTCACGGCTCATCCGAGGCATGCGGTAGCAGATGTGGACGTTGGCGGCATAGGTCTGTGAGCCTAAGAATGCGCGTTGGTCGGGGCTCAGAGGGCCGCTCTCGCTGTCCCCGATGAGCTTGCGGGCGACTGTGGCGGTGGTCGCCAAGACGACGCGCTCGAAGGGCTCGGTGCGCTCTCCATCGGGGCTCGAGAGCGTGATGTTGACCCCGTCTGGCGAGAAGTCGAGCCCCTGAGCGGAGGTCTCAGTGTGGACCGTCAGCTCGCCAAGCAGAGCGCTACAGATGTGATCGATCCCGCCGGTCACCGCGTAGAACTTCGCGCCCGCTGCGTGGGCGGCGAGGGCCTCTGCGAGGGCGGCGGAGACCTCTTCGCAGTCGAAGTACCAAAAGGGCTCGATGCCCGGCCTCACGAGCGTGTGATAGATCGCCTCGCTCAAGTCGGCGCGAGCCATCTCGCCGATGGAGCGATGGTCGAGGTCGACGAGGGTCTCCGGGAGCGCGATGTCATAGCGACCTCGACGCATCGAGAGGCCGGCGGTCCATTTCGCCATGCGCCACTTGTCCGCGAGGCCGATGAAGGGGAAGCGCAGGAAGGAGAGGGCGGAGCCGATGGACAGGTGCGCCAGTTCGCCGTCACGGTGCAGCCCGGTGACACGGTGCAGCTCTTTGACGCGATCTGAGAACCCTGCCGTGTCTGCCAATGAGAGCGCGCGGGGGTAGAAGTTGGTGATGAAGCCGGCGCCCGTGTCGACGTAATCGTCGCCCGCGCGGTGCGTGTAGGTGCGGCCTCCGATATGCGCGTCCCGCTCGAACACGGTCACGTCGTGGCCCGCCTCTGCCAGCGCGTAGGCCGCCGCGGCGCCCGCTGGACCGGCGCCAATCACTGCGATGCGTTGAGCTGGCAAAGGGGCCTCCTCGGGCGCCGTGCGAGCCTGAAGGGGCTCATGAGGGCGCTAAGATAGCACTAAGCGAGGCGGGGCCCCATCGAGGTCCTGCCCGCGCTCTGACTTAAAGCGCGCTGCACTCCTGCACGACCGTCAGGTTGTCGACACGGTGCCAGTTCGTCGCCCAGCCTGTGGAGCCGCTGAAGCCGATGTAGCCCCCGCGGAAGCTCAGGCCGGGGATGTCTCCGTTGATGAGGTTGACGCCGTCCAAGTTCACGTTGACGTTGGTGCCCGCGACGGCGATCTCAATCGTGTGCCATTGAGAGTCCTCAAGGATCAGGCCGTCGGCGACTAGGACGTGGTTGGATGGGTCGCCGTTGAGGGTGATCGCGATGTGATTCGTCGCTGGATCGTCGTAGTTGCCGTTGTACCAGGTGTCGATCTCGACATGGAACGCCTCGATCTCCATCGGGCCGCACGCGGCTGAAGCGCCATAGCCAAGGCAGCCACCGTTGTTGGCGGTGTCGATAAAGGTCTCTAGGTCCGTGACGTTGTCGACGTCGATGACCGTCATCGCGAAGCCATCGGCGCCGCCGTTGATCCCGTCGCCTGTGTAGAAGTCGAAGAGGATGGTCGTGTCTGACGCGCTCAAGGTCTCGCTGACCTTGTAGATGGAGCCGCCGCCGGAGCCGAGGCCTGTCAGCTCGAGCCACCCGCCTCCGTCCCAGTAAGCGTTTCCGTAGAGCTTCCAACCTGACGCCTCGATGTCGGCGTCGAAGTCATCAGGTGTCATGACGGCACAGATCTTGAGGGTCACGGTGGCCTCTGCGGCTTGCGGCAGCGTAGGGGTTTCGATGGTCAGCGTGACGACGTGCGGACCGGGGCTCAGCGTCGAGGTCACGAACTCCACCACGCCCTCAGGGGTGACGGTCCCCGCGCCCATCGGCCCGTCGGCGCTGCTCGTGAGGGTCCAGGTGAGGGTGTCTAGGGCGGCATCTCCCGCGACGACCATCGCTAAGAATGTGATCGGTAAGCCCTCGTCGAACGACGCCATGGCCGCCGGTGCATTGAAGCCGACGACTGGAGGGAGCTCTGGCTGAGGCTCAGGCTCAGGTTCCGGCGTGATGTCTGCGTCGTCGCTCGAGGCTGCGTCGTCGCTCAAGGATACGTCGTCGCTCAAGGATACGTCGTCGCCCAAGGATGCGTCGTCGCCCAAGGCTGCGTCGTCGCTGGTGAGCACGTCTTCGGTAGCCTCATCGACCGCGTCGGTCGGAACGTTGGCGTCTTCGGAGGCCGAGCCGTCTGCCGTCGCGATGTCCTCGATGCTGTCACTTTCAGCTGTTTGTCCGTCGTCCACTGCGGCATCAGAGGTCTCTGTGTCTTGGAGACTGGGGCCGGTGTCTTCGAGGGCGTCTGTCACGGCCGTCGCGTCGCTCGTGGCCTCATCGGTATCTGCCTCAAGCTCGGTAGCGTCTTCGCCGAGTGGCTCTGGGGCGGCGTCCTCTATGGGGGGGGGCGTCGTGGTGTCGGTCGTGGCCTCCTCGCTGGGGGTTGTCTCTCCCGACGTCGTCCCTTCGGAGTCGTCAGCCCCTGAGGACGCGGCGTCTGAGCAGGCTGGCTGGCAAAGTAGCGCCAAGATGAGCAGTTGGAAGGCGAAGTGCACGCCGGTGTGTGGTGTTGTCATGAAATCAGCATAGCCCTAATCGGGCCTTCGAGGCACGCTCCGACTGAGAGCGCGCTCCCCTCACTGTCATCCTGGGGCCTGACGCTTGCGCGCAATCGCCATGACGGAGGTCCCCAGGGGGAGGGGGAGCTGACTTAACCAAGGGCGCTCTGTCGCGAGCACGCCGAGCATGACGCGGTTGAGCACGGGACCACCCTGGGCTTCGGCGAGCTGTGTGATGTCGTCTGCGGGGCCAGGTGGCGCCACGAAGTTCCGGACCGCTCGTAGCCCCTTCACGGCCGAGGCCGCGAAGAAGAGCGGGAGGAAGAAGTAGGTGGCGCGCTCGACCTCGAAGCCGGTGCGTTCAAGCAAGGCGCTCAGGTTCGCGCGTGTGTATCGGCGCTTGTGTTTCTCGATGTCATCCCAAGGCGACCACAAGAACTGAAACGCGGGGACTGTGAGCATCAAGAGCCCGTCATTGGGCAGCGCTGCGTGGACGTTCTGCAGCACCACCTCGTCGTCCGGGAGGTGCTCCAAGACATCGAACATCAAGATGCCGTCGTAGCCGCTTAGGGGGATTGGCTGCGTGACGTCGACGCGCATGAAGCGGCGCTCGCTCACCCGATCTCCGAGTTGCTCCTCAGCGCGCTGCGCCGCGATCTCAAGCGCAGAGCCAAAGACATCGCCGTAGTCGACGTGGAGCCCCCCGGCGTTGAGGTGGGTCGCGACCGTCCCGATGCCGCACCCAAGCTCAACGAGCCGCGCGCTCTCAGGGAGCGAGAGTGAGCGGAGGGTCTGCAAGAGGACACGCCGGCGATGGACATGCCAATACTGCGTCGCCTCGATCTCCGAGCGCAGGGCGAACTCCTCGCCATCGAAGTAGTCGTCCCCGCAGCTCTCGGGGGCTTCGACCAAGTCGTCGTAGGTGTGCATGGTGCTCCGGCAAGTGCAGACGCCCCAGAGTGTCCCCCGGGCATGGCCCCTGCGCCAAGTATTCGCCGAGGCGCAGAGGTCAGACGATGGGTTTCATGGCGTTGAAGGGGCGGACGAAGTACAACCGAAGGCAGCCATGACTGTTGACTCCACATCTCCGCCTGATGATGGCGCCGCTTGGTGGCGTGATCGGACACCCTGGCGCCTCAAGCGGGCGTTCGACGTTGTCGCGAGCGCCTCTGGGCTGGTGGTCCTCTCGCCCGTGCTCTTGGGGGCTGGCTTGGCGATCCGAGCGACGATGGGGGGGCCTGTGCTCTTCCGGCAGGAGCGCCCTGGGTTCCGAGGTCGTCCGTTTACGATGTCTAAGTTCAGGACGATGCGCTCGCCGAAAGAGGGTGAGGTCTGGTTTCGCTCTGACGGAGACCGCGTCACGGGCCTGGGGCGGTTTCTTCGCCGGACTAGTATTGATGAGTTGCCGGAGCTGTGGAACGTCCTCAAGGGGGAGATGAGCCTCGTGGGCCCGCGGCCGCTGCTCATGGAGTACCTGGAGAAGTACAGTGATGAGGAGATGCGTCGGCACGATGCGCCCCCCGGGATCACGGGCTGGGCGCAGGTCAATGGGCGCCAGAATATCCAGTTCAGTGAGCGGTTCCGCTTGGACGTCTGGTACGTGGACAACTGGAGCATGGTCTTGGACTTGAAGATCCTGGTCGCCACGGTCACCGATGTCTTTCGCAGCGCGGATGTGGTCGTCGGTCAGGACGTCGATGAGGTCGACGACCTGGGCCTTTCATCGGACAGAGAACGTGTAGACGAGAGCAGCTCAGGAGAGCCCACATGAACCATCCCGTCGCCCACGTCGTGCTCCGCCGCCCCGAGGCTCGGGACGTGGATGCCCTCTATGCTCAGAAGAACGATCCCGAGGTGGCCAACCTCCTTGGGGGGTTCTCCCTTGGCTACTCACGCCGAGACATTGAGAACTGGATCGAAGCCCACCGCGCGCGGCGCGACGAGATCATCTGGGTCATCGCCGACGCGGCCACGGACGCCTGCTTAGGGCACGTCGGGATGTACAACATCGACGGCCGCATTCGCTCGGGCGAGTTCGCGATTATGATCGGCGATAAGGCCTCTTGGGGCAGCGGCCTCGGCACCGAGATCACGCGCTACGTGGTGGACTACGCCTTCGCCTCGCTCAACCTCAACCGTGTCCACCTGACGGTCCTAGCCAACAACCCGCGAGCCATCGCCGTCTATGAGAAGCTCGGCTTTCAGCGCGAGGGCGTGATGCGGCAAGCACAGTTTAAGCGAGGGGCCTACATCGACGTCGTCGTGATGGGGCGCCTTAAGGGCGACTAACCCGAGTTTGGTGCGCGGACTGCAGGCTGTGTCACGCCGAGGAGTCTGAGGGCCGCAGCGCAAGTTCGCGGCTACCGCGCTGCAGTGTGTCGTTGAGCGTCAGAAGCGGGGCGTGTGCGAGTGGCAGTAGGGCGCCTTGCCGGTCCGCACATAGTAATCTTGGTGGTAGGCCTCAGCCGGCCAGAAGATCCCCGCGCGCTGAACCTGTGTCGCGATCTTTAGGCCCTTGGCTTCGAGCAGCTTGACGAGCTTTTGGGTCGTCACCTCTTGGGCCTTGTCGGTCACGAAGACGGCGGATCGGTATTGAGGCCCACGGTCCGGACCTTGGCGGTTCACTTGAGTCGGGTCATGGATCTCGAAGAACATCTTCGCGAGGACCTCAAACGTCGTCTTTGTGGGGTCGTAGCGCACGCGGACTGTCTCGGTGTGACCTGTGCGACCGGTGCAGATCTCCTCATACGTTGGGCTCTGCTTGGTGCCCCCCATGTAGCCGGAGACCACGGAGTCCACACCCGGCAGGCTCTCTAAGAGGTGCTCGACTCCCCAGAAGCAGCCTCCAGCAAAGAAGGCCTCCTCAAGGGGGGTGTCGCTGAAGCCCATGGAGATGGAGTTCACGCAGTGCCGCGTGTCGCTCGGAGTGAACCCCTCACCGCGAAACACGTGACCGAGGTGGCCGTCGCACCGCGCACAGCGGATCTCGACGCGCGACCCATCGGCGTCGGGGAGCTCACGGACCGCACCCTCGATGGCGTCATCAAAGGCGGGCCACCCTGAGCGCGAGTCAAACTTGGTGTCCGAGGTGAAGAGCGGAGCACCGCACCGCGTACACGTGTAGGTCCCCTTCTCCTTGTGGTTCACGTAGCGCCCTGTGAACGCGCGCTCCGTCCCGCAGGCCTCCACGACGCGTGCCTCCTCGGGGGACAGGGTGCGCCAGCCGCTCCCGTCGACCCCGCTCGGGGGCGGGGGCGCTGGGGCTGAGCGCGTCTGCGCAAAGACGATCGCAGACATCATCAGCGCACCGAGAATGAGAAAAAGACCACCGCGCATCGCTCGCTCCTGCCTGTCAGCCGCTACAGTGTACCAACCCGAACCGATCGATTGGATTCCCATCTCAGGTTTTTCGGTCGCGGCGATGCGCGACTTGAGAGCATCCCCTAGGCTGGCGGCCGACGAGCACGCGGGGGAGAGCCCCGAGCACCCCTCCCGATGAGCCGAGGGAGCGTCGCGCCATCCAGGCGGTTCAAAGCACCGCGACGCCATGCCGTAGAGATGGTCGCCCCTCGTGCGCGATGCGTTTGTCTAGGACACCAATAGCCCGGTACGATGGACCGGTGAGCCTGACGACTAGGAGAGGTACGATGGTACTGCACCACATGGCGAGGTCCGGAATCACGGTCGCGATAGCCCTCTTGGCGTTTGGCTGCAGCGCTACGCCAGGCGAGCCTCTCGTGAACACCCCCGAGGACTTTGAGGCCTGTGGCCCTGAGTCACCATGTCCGGAGGGCTCCATGTGTGTGGCGGGAGCCTGTGAGGTCGTCGAAGCACCGGGCGAGACGGACCAAGACGCCGTGGAGGTGAGCGAGCCGGACGTTGGGGGGGGCGTTGACGCGTCCGGGCCTGATGCAGCCGAACCAGTCGAACCAGTCGAGCCAGAGGAGCCAGGCCAGGGCTCCCCTTGCGCGGATGTGGATTGCCCAGAGGGATCGCATTGCGAGATCACGACTGGGAGCGACACGACTTGCGTGGTTGACTCCGATGTCTTGTGCGCGCCGTGCGTGGCAGACGCTGACTGCCCGGAAGGGCTCTGCGTCGCGTATACGGGGCAGGGGCGCTTTTGCAGTGCATCCTGTGGAGGAGACGCTGACTGTCCCTCGGGCTACGTGTGTGACCTCAGCGACTCCGATGCGGGTGGGCAGTGCATGCACGCGAGCGGCGCCTGTGAGTGCTCAGAAGCGTCGATCGTCCTCGGGCGCGCCGCGGGGTGCTCGGTCACTAATGAGTTTGGCACCTGTGACGGCGTCCGCATATGTGGCGAGGCGGGCCTCAGCGACTGTGATGCACAGACACCGGCGGACGAGACCTGCAATGGCTTGGATGACGATTGCGATGGGGTGACCGACGACGTCACCTGCGAGGATGGTAACCCGTGCACGACGGACTCCTGCGCGGGTGAAGCCGGGTGTGCGTTTGAGCCGACAGTTGGTGAGCCGTGTGACGATGAGCAAGTCGACACTGCGAACGATGTCTGTCAGGCCGATGGGAGCTGTGGCGGTGAGGCTATCGTCTGCCCTACCGGGCCCTGCGTGCAGGACGCCGCGCCAGATGGCGTGACCTGTAAGACGGCGTACTTGGCAGAGGGCTCCCCCTGTGACGATGGAGATGGGAGCACGGAGAACGATGCCTGCACCGTCGACGGGACTTGTGTGGGGACGCCAGTGGTGTGCGAGCCAGGGCTGTGTGAAGTGACCTCGGTCCCTGGTGATGGTGGCTGTGAGGTGGTCTACGAGGCCCCTGGGACATTATGTGACGACGGTGACCTGAGCACCGGCGCTGATAGCTGCGACGGCGCAGGAGGCTGCGCAGGGGTACCCTTGGAGTGCCCCGCTGAGGATACCTGCGTGCTCTCAAGCGCTGCGGATGGTGTGACCTGTGACGTGGTGTACGCAGAGGAGGGCACGGCGTGCGATGATGGAAAGCTGGAGACCTCCGGCGACCGCTGCGACGGGGCAGGGACCTGCGCAGGCACCGGTTACACGTGCGCGCCGGGCCCCTGCGAACTGAAGTCTATCCCGAACGGCGTCGACTGTGACATCGTCCTTGCGCCTGTGGGATCGACCTGCGACGACGGCGCGAATGACACGCAGGGGGACACTTGTGACGAAGCTGGTGTGTGCGCTGGCACCGCGTACACGTGTGAGGCCGGGCCGTGTGCGCTGTCCTCCGTGCCCAATGGTGTGGACTGTGACGTGGTGCCCCTAGCGCCCGGTACAGGGTGTGATGATCTCGATGATACGACGAAGGGGGACGCCTGCGACGCGGCGGGTGAGTGCGTTGGGGAGGCCTATGAGTGCGCGCTGGGCCCTTGCGACATGAGCAGCGAACCCGACGGCGTGGGCTGCGTGGTCATCTCGGTGGCGCCAGGCGCGCTCTGTGACGACGGTGACCCCGCGACCAAGGACGATGTCTGTGATGGTGAGAGCCTGTGCCTTGGGACCTCGTACAGCTGCGAGCCTACCCAGTGCGAAGCCTCCTCGGTGCCCAACGGCGTCGACTGCGATGTCGTGGCCGAGGCCGCGGGGCTGACGTGCAATGATGAAGACATGACGACCAGCGGGGATGTCTGCGACGGCCTCGGCGAGTGTGTGGGGGCGGACCTCGCCTGCGAAGCGAGCGCGTGTGAGCTGAGCTCAGAGCCGGATGGCGTGGGTTGCACGGTGACCTATGTAGAGGCTGGGGAGCTGTGTGACGATGGGGTAGACGAGACGGTGGATGACGCGTGTGACGGCGCGGGTGTCTGCACGGGTGAGGCCACGAGCTGCGTACCGTCGCAATGTGAGCTGACGAGCGTCGGGGAGCCTGGTGCGTGCGAGGTCACGTACGCAGACAGTGGTACCGCCTGTGATGACGGTGACCTAGCGACCAGTGGGGACAGTTGCGACGGTGCGGGGGCATGCCTTGGCGAGCCCTTAGTCTGCGAACCCGGAGTGTGCGAACTCTTCAGTGCGCCTGACGGGCAAGGCTGCCTCGTCACCTTCGCAGGAGAGGGTGCTGTGTGCGACGACGGAGATGTGGCGACCGTGCTGGACACCTGTGACGGCGCAGGCGGCTGTACTGGAGTCGCTCCCATGTGCGGAGACGGCGTGGTTGAAGGCCTCGAGGCGTGTGAACCCGAGGACGACGCGAGCCTCTCTTGTGTCTATGGCGAGGTCGCGTGTGAGGTCTGCCTAGAGTGTCAATGGGGCCCTGGTGAGGTCGTGGGGAGCTGTGGCGACGGGATCACCCAGTCGGACTTTGAAGACTGTGACGACGGCAACGGCGCCTCCGGCGACGGGTGCCTCCCCGATTGCACATTGGAGCCGTCGGGTCCCTCGATGACAGTCGGAGGCACGGCCAGCTCTTGGACCCAGGGCGGGCACTTCCGGGGCAATGTCTTTGACTGGCAAGAGTCCAAGTTCCTGCAGAGCTTCGATGTCTACCTGACGTTCCCGTCCTCCTGCGAGCTTGGGCTCTATGTGCATGAAGTGCATGGGAAGTCGAAGACCGTGATTTGGAGCGCGACCTTCAGTCACCCGTCGAGCTCAGGCTTCATCAACTCAGGTCATGTCGGTGTGCCCTTCGAGGCTGGCGCACGATACGGTCTGGGGGTCGGCTGGACGTGCAGCGCCGGGTACTACGGGAGCACCGCGTCGTGCGATGATTACGGGCCGATGCAGGGCGTCGTCAGCTATTGGGACAACAGCTACGGGGGATACAGTCCGGACTATGCGCCACCCAACGAGGGCGGGGGCTGTTCGATCGTGTATTACCAAAACTTCTACTTTAACTAAGTCCACTCGGTCGGCCTCGCGCTCGGTTCCCCTTGCAGCGTCGCGATGAGTAGCTCAGGAGGCGCCATGGCGCGCACAATGCTGGTGACCGGGTGCTCAAGTGGGTTTGGGTTGGCCATCGCGCGGGAGGCCCGCGAGCGAGGCTGGGACGTCATGGGGACGGTCCGTAAAGAATCCGACGCTACGGCGCTGCTGGAGGCGGGGTGTCGCTTCACGTTGCTCGACCTCTGCGACCAGGACTCGGTCGAGGCCTTTGGCGCCGTGGTCCGTGACTGGGCGAAAGGTGGCTTGAGCTGCCTGGTCAATAACGCTGGGACCACCTATCCAGGGCCGACGATGGCGCTCACACGCGACGACTTGCGTGCTCAGTTTGAGGTGAACACCATCGGCCATTTGGCAGTGAGCCGCGAGCTCTTGACCCCGCTGGTGAGTGCTAAGGGGCGTGTGATGTTCATCAGCTCAATCAGCGGCTTCATGCCGACCCCCATGCTCGGGGCTTATGCTGCCTCCAAGCGCGCTCTTGAGGCCTTCGCCGAGGCGTTCGCTCTTGAGACCGCTGGGCTGGGCCTCTCTGTATGCGTGGTACAGCCGGGGCCCTACGAGACCGAGATTTGGAACACCTCCGTCCCGCGTGGGGAGCGTTACCTCGGCGCGGAGGGGCCGTTCCCGGATGAGTTCATCACGCACTTCACGGAGATGGGGAACAAGGTCAAGACGGTCGCGCTCGGGCAGGACATGAAGCCTGCCTCTGAGCTGGGGCGCTTTGTCGTGGATAAAGCAGAGGCGAAGCGTGTGCCCTTTTATCTACCATCTCCAGGCCAGCCTAGGTTGCTTCGCTTGCTCCACCGCATCTTACCGACGCGGTGGTTTCATCGGCTCATCCTCAAGCAACTCAATAAGGGCCACTGGCACGGGTCATCCCCCACGATTTGAGCGCGCTGAACAGGCCTACTCGTAGGCGTAGAGCTTGAGCGCGACATACGTGTAGGGGAGCAAGTCGACGGGGCTGGTGTTGTCGTACTCCTGGCCATCGTATAGGCGGATATCGAGATCGATGTTGACGCTCTCGCCGGGCGTGACGTGGTCGGTGAGGTCCACGATATGGCCGACGGCCGAGCCGCCAGGGCACCAGCCGTTTCGGGGGTACTCCCATGTGCCGTATTGCGGGGACACGGGGTTTTGTGCGCAGTCATTGCGCCACGGGTTGATCGAGTGGGCGATCACACCGTTGACGAGGATGTCGTGGCGCATCTCACAGAACTCTGCGCAGTTGTACGTGTTGCCGAAGGAGTGCCCTGTCGTGGTCAAGTGGGCCCGGACTTGCGTCGCAGCCTCGGGGATAGCGATCGAGACAGGCTCGAATTGGCTGTCCACGTTCGCGTCTTGTTCGATCTCGCCGACCGTGATGTTCCGGCGACCCCAGACGTTTAAAACCTCATCGGCGCCCGCGTCGGCCCCCTGATAAAAGACGAACTTGGCGGTGACCCGCCAGCCCTCGCCTTGGGCATGGCCTGGGCCCACCCAGGTGTCGATCCATGAGGTCAGTGTTTGCGTCCCCGTCAGGAGGTGGGCCAGCGGCGTGATGTCGACGAACTGGCACATCTCGACCCTGTACGGGGTGATGTGCCGCAGCAGCTCGAGGTGCTCTCGGGGCTCCCCTTCAGCGGCGTCCGGGTTCAAGACCAGCTGGATGCTCCCAGACCGGTCCCAGTGGTCACAAAGGCCGTTCTCCGGGCACTCAAGGTGGAACCAGAGGCCGACTTTGCTCCAGGAGCCAGGCGCTGGGAATTCAGCCTGTGCTTCGATTTTGCGGAGGTTGGGCTCGCCGAAGTACTGGTCTGCCGCATCGAAGGCCGTCACGACCGTCACGCCTTCGGTGGGGAACTCGCTGGGACAGCTGTACCACGGGGCTGCGGACTCGAAGTCATAGGGGGTGACTGGCGTGATACACGCAGCGTCGATGCAGAGGTCACCGGCCAAGCACGTGGCTTGGGGGAACCACTGGAAGCAGCCGTCAGAGCCGGTCATGCATGACTCGATCGTCGACATGTCCTCCGAGCATCGCTCCGCTCCAGCTTCGCAGAGGTTGTCGCAGGCTAGCGGCACCGTGCTGTCCTGGCCTGTTGCGTTCGCTGTGTCATCGGGCGTCGGGGCGCCAGCGTCCCCGCTTGCAGTCACACCGTCCCCATCCGCGGTTGAGCCGGTAGCGTCCGCGCTCGTGGCTGCGCTTCCTGCAGGCACGGTGTCCGCCGAGCAGGCCATGAGGCTCAGGGCGCAGGTGATGCTCAGTAGGCGATAGCCAGACATGGTGCTCCTCAGTCCATTAGTGCGCCGCACTGTAGCACGCAACGCAGCCGCTGCTTACAAGGGAGCGGGGCCGACGAGGTACACCCAGATCCCAATGTAGTGACACGTGCTCCCGCCAATGACCCAAAAGTGCCAGACGGTGTGGTAAAATGGCTTTTGGTCGTTCAGGTAGAAGTAGACCCCGATCATGTAGCAGACGAGCCCACCCGCGAGCCACGCGAGGCACGGAGTGCCGACATGCTCCACGACGGGGATCGCGGCGATGAAGGCCACGATGGTCATGATGGCGTAGGTGCCGACTGACTCCCTCTCGGGGCGGCCAAAGAAGAAGAGCTTGTAGATGACGCCCATGAAGGTCATCCCCCAGATGACCCCGAGCATCGTCCAGCCGTAAGCTGAGCGGTCGAAGACCAAGAGGAACGGCGTAAAGGTCCCCGAGATGACGAAGTAGATGGTGATGTGGTCACACACTCGGAACATGTGCTTGAGCGGCTGTATCTGGTAGCCGTGGTAGAGCACCGAGGAGACGTACATCGAGAGCATGCATGTCCCGAAGACCAAGGCAGCGACCATGCGCCAGGGATCACCCGAGTCGATGGAGCGAACTAAGAGCGCCGACCACCCTGCAGCGGCCAAGCCAAGCCCCACGGCGTGGCTGACAGAATTCGCGATCTCTTCGTACAGACCACGTAGGTCAGCTGGCTTCACAATGGGCTCCTAGGGCGGGTCTTGGGGACTAGCTCTTGTCTGCGTTGAGTCGGCGCGTCGAGAAGGCCCACGTGTCGCAGCCAAGAGAGGTTGCGCTTGGGCTCATCTCCCAGCCATGGCCTCTCAGCGGCTCACGCAGGTCCGATTCGGCGGAGGCCACGACGCATGCGTGGCCCGGTCGACAGGCGCTGGCTGCCATGAGCACGTCCTGGACGATGGCTCCAAATTGCGTGGTGAAGGCCTCGCTGGAGGCCTCGATGACCTCGCCTGTGCCGAGCCCGACCGCCATGTCGGCGTGACCAAGCATCGGCTTCAGTGCGGTCAACGCGGCGTCGACATCATCGAAGACGACGACGACGGTCGAGCCGTCTTGTTTGAGTCGCTGGGTCGGGGCCGCTGAGCTCCATCGCTTCAGCGCGTCCAAGACCGAGGGGGCCCAGTCTGCCACTTGAACAGCGACGATGCAGCAGTGCCGTGTCGTCAACCGCTGTGACGGCTCAAAAAGCCACTCGGGGAGCTCGCCGGTGTGTGCGTAGCGCTCCAACAGCTGGCCTGCCGTCATGACGTGCTCGGGTAAATGACGCTTGTCGAGGCACATCGCGATTCGGTGGGGGGAATCGTTTTGGAGCAGCAGGTGACAGAGGCCCGCTTTCATGACTGTGCGTTCGGGGGTCATGGCGTTGTGCCCGACGGTGAAGCGACAGTCCGTGGTTTGACCGCCGTCCTCGACGAGGATAGACGCGGTGTACCGAGCTGGGATGGTCCGCACGCGGTAGAGCCCAGCTGGGAGGTTGATCACGAAGGTCGCGTGCTCTCCGGGGTCGATATTGTCCTGAGCGATGACTTGAGGCTGCAGCGCTGGGCTCCCGATGCAGGCCGGCGTAACCTCAAAGGTGCGTAGGCGTCGCGTGGTCCGAAAGGAGATCCCAATCGCGTCCGCGAAGCCGCCATCATACCGGATGTTACACGAAGCACAGTGAGCCTCTGGCGGGTTTAGTGGGAGGGTCTTTGTCCTTAATTTAGCGCCACGGCACATCGGGCATAGCAGGTCCCACTGCATATCCACGAGGCCGACGCGAGTCGCCTCAAGGAGCCCGCGGACGGTCTCATCCTCGGTGAGACGCCAGAGCCGCGCGAAGGCTCGCGCATGGATCTGGTTTTGGGCAGGGAGTGGTCCCGTGCGGATGAACGCCGAGAGGTGCTGCCCGACCTCCCTGTGCGTCATCGTCGCCGCCTGACTGGTCAAGAAGGCTTCGCCCTCGGCGCTGAGGGTAGGCGGCTCGGGGTCAAGGGAGACGTCTGCGTTCGCGAGGCGAGCGAGCATCAGGTCAAGGACCCTTTGGATTTTGGGCTTCGTTTTGCTGTTCAAGTCCATTTGGACCAAGGGGCGGGTGAAGAGCGTCCTCGGGACGACCTCAATCGCGTAGCGGATGGCCGTGTGGGTGCCTCGCGGTGCAAGACGCAGGGTGACGGTGACGTCCTTCGCAGGGCCCGACCGAAAGCAGCGCCGTATTTTGTACCACTCATTCTCTCGGTACT
Organism: Myxococcota bacterium; assembly: GCA_049602155.1. Taxonomy (GTDB): domain Bacteria; phylum Myxococcota_A; class UBA9042; order PHBI01; family JBMYRH01; genus JBMYRH01. Next base: position 44,463 of record JBMYRH010000034.1, read on the forward strand.
CGAAGGGCAGCTCATCCCAGACGAAGCGCATCCCCATCACGCTGGCGGTCCCCGTCCGTTCTACGCTCCCATCATCTTGAGGGGTGTCCTTGAAGCTAAACCCAAAGCCTACCGCGCGGTTGTAGCGGTCGGTGTCGGAGAAGAGGGCCCATGTGCGCTCAATAGACGCCTTAGCCTCAAGCTCCCAAGCGATCCTCACGGGCTTGGCCGGCATTGTTTGAACCCCCTAGTCAACAGGAGGCTACTCTAATGTAGGGCCCTTAACTCTGCACATTAGTCATGCCACTGATTTTGACGCGAGGCTTCCAGTGCCGCACCTTAGGTGCGTGAAGTGCCCCACTCGACCTCTACTCTTCGTCATCTCACTCGCCGGTCTGTTGGTGTGCACTTCTGGGCACGCGGAGCCACCGGGGAATTTCGAGATCATCCCCAAGAAGCTGCTCAGCGCGATCGAAGCGTCGTCTTCAATCGAGGGGTACGGCGCTGGCCGTGCTCGCGATGGTCGGGTGAGCACGGCGTGGATATCCGAGGCGGGTCAAGCGGTCGGCGCGACCCTGACGATCACGTACAGCACGCCTCGCCACGTCGCTTGGTTGACCCTCTCTCCAGGGGCCGATGCAGCGCGCTATGCCTCCCATGGGCGGCCTGCCAAGGTGACTGTCGTCTGGGATGGCGGCGAACAGCGCTTCGATGTCCCGGATAAGCGGGGGCCGTATGACCTCCCGATTCGCGGACTGGCGCGCGTGTCCACTTTGACGCTGCGCGTAGACGCCGTCCACGGACCTGCAGATGCGGGGGTAGCGATCAGCGAGATGGCTGCCTATGAGCCCTATGAAGTGATCTCGGTGAAGTCCCGTCGCCGTATGCGGATGACGGACGCCGTTGAGGCGATGCGCGTCGAAGAGACGCCCAAACCTGTGAAGTCCGTCGTGGCCCTTGGCCCGAGAGTCATTCCTTGGCTCATCGCCGAGATCGCGCGCGGTGAACGCCTCTCGGCTGTGCGTGCGTTTCAGGCGCTGCGGTCGCTCGACAAGAAGCGTGCGTGGCGGGTCGCCTACAACACCCTTGAGAAAGGCGAAGATTCGAGCGCCGTCGCGGCGGCTTACTTTGTGGGAGAGGGCAGGGCGAAGGATCTCGCTGACGCCGTTTATCAGGCATATGAGAGGCTGAGCGGTGCTCAGAAGTTAGACGTCTTGGGCGCGTTGGCGCGCCTAGGAGACCCGAGGGCCCTGGAGGTGCTCGTGTCTGGGGTTCGCTCAGGGGACGCGACGCTCACCGAGCTGGCAGGCGAGCACCTCTCTGCCTATGGTGAGGAGGCCTTGTTCGAGATCGTCGCGTTGGCGGGAGAGCCCGACCCCGGCTCTCGTGCGCGCGCCGTCAACGTCCTCATCGCCTGGGGCGGCGGCTCGGCGCTGCAAGCCCTGTGTGACCTCGCCAACAGCCCCGACCAAGCGGCTGGCTTGTCTGTCATCACGCTCCTCGCGGACGCGAGAGGCACCGTGGCTCGTGCTGCCTTAATCTTGCTCGCGAGCGAGCCCGCCGGGGCCATCCGCGACGCGGCCCTCGAGGGGCTCGTGCGAGTGGGTGGGGGCGCAGTGGCGGAGCTCATCGCGCACGGCGCTCAAGCTGGCCCGGCCGTGAATGCACGGGTCGCTGACGCTCTTGGACGCAGTACAGCGCCTGAGGTGGGGGACGCGTTGGTAGAAGGCGTGTTGAACTCGGACGTTGCCGGCACAAACACCGCGCTTCAGAGCGCCCTAGCGAAGCACGGTAAAGCTGGTGTGCGTGCGGTCTTGAAGGCCATCGTCACGGCCCCGGAGCGCGCAACGGCAGCTGAGCCGTTTCTCTTAAAGACTTACTCACGCTCTGCTGGGGTGCTCGCACAGGCCCTACCCGGACTCGCGAAACGGCCGGCGCTCGATCCAGTTCGATTGGTGATCTTGAAGGTCCTTGGGCACGCACAGTACGTTCGTGCAGCCGACGCGGTTGCGGACGTGTACCGAGAGGCGGGCGATAACCAGGCGCTTCGGCTCGTAGCCCTGCAGACGGCTTCGCTGCTCCCCGGCGATGGCTCCAAGAGGCTCGCCCGTGAGGCCTTAGCGAACCCCGACAAGGTCATCGCCGAGGCTGGTTTGGAGGCAGCGATTCAGCTCAAGGATACCGAAGCTGGCAACATCTTAGTCGAGCGGTTGGAGCTTGACGCGAGCAGCACTTGGCCCGAGTCCGCGATTGAGTCGCTCGCCCGGTTGAAGACCGAAGCAGCGATTCAGCTGTTCCGCCGGGGGATGCCGACGGCGCCCAAGGCGCTGAAGCTTGTGATGCTGAGGGCGGCGAAGCGGATTGGGGGCAAGGATGCAACGCGCTTCTTGGTTGAGACCTCCATGTCCGGTGAGGCTGAGGTGAGCAGGACCGCGAGTCAGCTTCTGCGGAGTCGCTAGAAGCCGACGCCTTTGGGTTCGCTGCACTTCGCCCTTAGATGCTTGGCTGCAGGGAGCGCATCGAGCCCCTATTGTGGCATCTGTCGCGCTGCACTTGCGGGGTGCGAACCGAGCGAGGCTCAGCGCTGTGCCTGCTGCGTTTACGCCGGAGACACAATTTTTCGCAAGTGCGGTAGGCGTTGTGCTGCGCTCTTATGGGAGGTCATCGATGTCAGCCGCTGCGAGGCTTTTGAGGGCTTGAGCTTAAGCGAGAGGTTCCCCGTCCCGTAACCCCCCTTGCATACGTCGCGTTCACCGACGCGGTAGCTGCCTCTAGCGTCCTCTACCCCTTGTCGGACGTTCGATGGCGAGTGTTCGTGTGTAGGAGGTCCTACCGTGCAGTTACACCATTTAGAGGATTACCGTCGAATGATGGCGGACCCCGTGCGCATGCAAGCCTACCAGCGCGCGATTCAAGCGACTTGCCCCGGTAAGACGGTCTGTGAGATCGGTATCGGGCTAGGGCCCCTTAGCCTGATGGCGCTGCAGGTCGGGGCCGAGCGGGTGTATGGTATCGAGGTCAACAAGGACGCCATGGAGGTCGCGACCGCGGTCCTCGCGAGCCATGGGTTTGGCCCAGAGCGCTTCATCCCGATTCGAGGGCTGTCGACGCGCGTTGACCTCCCCGAGAAGGTCGACGTCATCCTCTCAGAGACCCTTGATAGCACGGGGTTTGGCGAGAACACTGGCACCTACATGGAGGACGCCAAAGCGCGCTTCCTAAAGCCTGATGGGGTCTTCTTGCCCTCATCGGTCAAGTGCTACGCTGCGCTGGCGAGCCCTCGCACCTATCTGCGACAGCTCCGCTTTTGGGAGCGAGAGCTCGCGGATATCGCGGACGTGAACTACGGCGCAATCCGAGACGTCCTTCAAGCCAATTCACATATCCTCGATGTTGAAGAGGAAGACTGCTTTAGCGGTTGGAAATGCTGGCGTGAGATGGACTTTGCGAGGCCCGAGACGTTCCATGAGATTCACAACCTCATCTTGGACGTGACACGGGCTGGTCAAGTGTATGGCATGGCCTGCGCCTTTGAGGCGACGCTCAGCCCCGGCGTGGTTCTGCGCAATTTCCCGTGGGACAAGCCAACGTGCTGGAAGCAGGGCTTCAACCCTTTCACGCAGATGATGACTTTGAACGCGGGGGACGCAGCCTACGTAGAGCTTCAGCTCCCTGAGAGTGACCTCATCCAGATCGACTTTGAGATGACGGTGACCGCCGGACCGACCGAGGCCGTGCGAGAGTACGCAAAGAGCGCGTAGCTCGAACCCTAGGGGATCTGTGTCGCGACGCCCGCACCCCACCAGCTGTGGTTGGTCTCGAGGGCCGTCGTGACCACCCCTGTCGCGAGGTCGATACGTAGCACGTCGCCCGAGGAGTCAAAGGCGTATGCGCGGCCAAGCCAGCCGGCGAGGCCCCAGACGTTGGAGTAATTCCCGATGGCGCTAATCTCGTAGTCGACTGCGCCGGTCTCGGGTATCAATGCGACGAGCACATCAGCCGATGAGCCAGGCGCGTTGACGGCCGCGAAGGTCCCGACTCCCGCGATAGCGTAGGCATCGCCGCTGGATGTATAGCCTGAGCCATAGCTGCCCAAGAGCGTGGCGCTGACGACACCGCCGTTCACTTCGAGACGATACCATTGGCCGCCGGTAGAGATGGCGACGAGCACGTCCAAGTCGGGGTCGAGGGTCCCGGGCGGCAGCATCGTCAGCCCGTTATATGAGCCAGGGAGCGAGCCTAACGAGGTACACACGACTGTGTCTGGGTGGCAGGTGTACAGGTGCGAGAACGAGACGCCGAAGATGGTGCCATAGCTGTCGAGGGCGAGGTCGGTCATCTGATGATTGCCCCCATCATTTGGCCACATAAAGCTCCCAACCTCAGTCAGGCTGATGGTGTTGGCGTTGAGCGCGTAGAGCTTGCTCGAAGTGTGCGGATAAATGAACGCCGTGTCAGCGGCGCCAGGCAGGTTCGGGTCCCCTGGGAACAGGTCACTGTCATCAGGGATTCCGTCCATGTCTCCGTCTGTTTCACACGCGTTTCCGATGCCATCATTGTCCGCGTCTGCTTGGTTGTTATTGGGCGTATTCGGACAGTTGTCGTCGTCATCGGGGATGTTGTCGGCGTCTCCGTCGGGTTCACAGGCGTCCCCGATACCGTCACCGTCCTTATCAGCCTGGTCTGAGTTCGGGAGGGTAGGGCAGTTGTCGGTGTCATCTGGGGTCCCATCGCTGTCGATGTCGGGCTCGCACGCATCGCCGATATCGTCCTGGTCCTCGTCTGCTTGGTCTGCATTGGCCGTCATGGGGCAGTTGTCCCAGTCATCGGGGGTCCCGTCATCGTCGGTATCGGGCTCGCAGGCATCCCCAATGCTGTCACCGTCTTCGTCTGCTTGCTCGGCGTTACTGACGCCCGGGCAGTTGTCTAGATCGTCTGTGACGTCGTCTCCATCAGCGTCACTATCGCAGACGTCCCCAAGGCCGTCTTGGTCACCATCCGCCTGGGCGGTGTTGGTCAAGTCGGGGCAATTGTCTTCGCCATTCTCGACGCCGTCTCCGTCCTTATCCGAATCACAGAGATCTCCGATATCATCTTGGTCGCTGTCCCCTTGAGCGGGGTTGCTATCGACGGGGCAGTTGTCAGCTTGGTTGTCCGTGCCGTCCCCGTCGATGTCTGGGTCGCAGGCGTCACCGACTTGGTCGCCGTCCGCGTCGGCCTGATCCGGGTTGTTGTCCTCGGGGCAGTTGTCCTCGTCATCGGGGAGACCATCTGCGTCTGTGTCTGCAGGGGGCGGTGGCTCGATGGCGTCGTCACCTCCCTCAGAGCCCAGGTTGGGGCCAGTCGCGTCGGGAATGGGGCGCTCATCGACGTCGCTATCGGTGTCAGCTGATGGCTCAACGGAGCCGTCGTCAGTGGGCTCACTGAGGTCCACCTCGGCGGCGCTGTCCTCGGTGAACACGCTGTCGGACGCGTCGGCTGCCAATGTCGCGTCGAACCGGGGGCTCTGAGCGGTGTCATTGGCCTCCCCGCCGGGTCCAGTTGTGGCGATGGAGGAGCAGCCTGCAGCCCCTAAGCTCAGGGACAGCAAGACGGCATACACACACTTGAAACACGGCATATTAACTCGCCTCGTTGGCAACCCTTGCTTTCAACGCGAGCCCATCCGAGTGGTCAGGGGCTTGGCTAAGCAGACGGTTGAGATACTGCTTTGCTTTGTCCCGTTGGTCGAGTTCGTGGCAGGAGAGGGCGAGGTGATAGAGGACTTGTGCCTGCACCTCGTCGCTCAGTTTGCGGCTTTGGATGAGGAGGTTTTGGTGGACGCGCAGTGCACGCTCCCAGCGGCCTTGTCGGACTAAGAAGCGGCCATAGTCGACGAGGTTGGGCAGGTAGGTGCCGTCGGTCTGCATGGACAGCTTGTAGTAGTCGAGCGCCTCTTGCGGCTGCTCCAAGCGCTCCATGAGGCTCGCGAGCTCATGTGCGCGGACGGTCAGCTGCTTGGTGAGCCGCTTGGCCTCTAGGTATCGCACCAGCCACTCAAGGCGCGGCGCGACGCGATCCCACTGCTCTCGTCCCGCGTAGAAGTCGATGAGCGCCTCAACCACCTTGGGGTTGTCTCGCCGCGCACCTTGCGCCTTGGCGATCCAGGCTTCAAAGCCTTCATCATCGTTCAGCTTATGGAGATAGAGTTTGGCGAGCACGAGCGCCATGTCACTCTGATCCCCGAGGCCCTCGGCTTGCTCGTACTGCGCCTCGCGCAGGGCGACAAGCTCAGGCCAACATCGCGTCTGCTCTAGAAGTTCCGCGAGCTGGACCGTGTAGTCTTTTGCCTCATCGAGCGCCAAGGCTTGGCGAAGCAGGTCACGGGCTTCGTTGGTTCGGCCTAAGTAGTCATCGTATAGGCCGGCGAGGCGGCACAGTGCGTCCATCTTCGCGCGACCCGTGCGGCCGGCCACAACACGCTCCAGCAGCCCCGCGGCCTCGGCGTATCGCGCTTGTGAAGCGCGCAGCCGAGCGAGGGCGTCCACCGCAGCCTCATGATCAGGGACATCGCTAAGGATCGCCTCGAGGAGGGTCTCGGCAGGGCCGACCTCTCCGAGCTGCTCCATATAGATGAGGGCTGCGTTCACTTGCTCGGCGCGACGCGCCTCGGGGTCGTCAAGGACCTCCGCCAGCTGGGTGAGGTAGCTGAGGTAGTCCTCAATACGCCCCTCGCTCTCGGCCATTCGACCGAGCTCTCGGAGGACGTCCTGGTTGCGCTTGTCGAGGGCGAGCGCCTTCTCTAATGCGCGTGTCGCCTCTTTCGGCTCCTCCATCTTGGTGGAGGCGAGCTGCGCCACGGTGATCCATGCGCTCGCTGCCTCACTCGGAGACTCAAGGGCCTCTGCGCGACGCCTGGAGACGGCCAAGAGGTCTGACCAACGCTCCGCCTCTTCGAAGCGCTGTCGGACAGCCTTGAACGCGTGCTCGTGCGTTGGGATCTGCGATAAGGCTTGCAGGTATGCTGCGAGCGCGCCCTTTGCGTCCGCTTGTTGAGTGTCTCGGATGAGGGCCAGTCGCACGAGGGAGGCGGCCGTCTTCTCCGCTGAGTTGGACTCACTGGCTTGCTGCTCAAGCAGCGCGCTCAGCTCATCGTATTCGCCCACGGCCTCGAGGAGCTCCATCAGGCGTATCATCGCCGGCTCGTCCTCGGGGTTGTACTCCAGCAGCTTCCTCGTCGCCTCAAGGGTGCCGGCGCGATCATCAAGGGAGTCGCACAGCTCTTGGACAGCGACCCAAAGCTCGCGTGCCTCCAGCGGGCGCCGCGCGAGGCCGGCAAGTCGCCGAGTGACCTCTAACAGGGGCTCTTGCTGTTTTGCGTGCTCGTAGAGGCGGCGCAGGCCCTTGAGGACTGGCCGATTCTCTTCATCGAGCTTCAATGCAGCGCGTAGCGCATCAATGGCGCGGTCCGGACGTTCAAGCTGTGACTCGTAGAGTTCCCCGAGGCGGACCAAGAGTTCGGCCCGTCGGCTCGGTGTCTCGATGACCTCGACAAGGTGCTCGAGCTTCTCGCTCAGCGGTAGCCAGAGGTCGGCGCTCTCAGCCATCCGCTCAAGGCCGCGCAGCACGTCACGGCGCTCCGGCGACGCGTCCAACGCCTTGGCATAGGCGTCGAAGGCGCTGGTGGCGTCATTGAGCTCCGTCTCCCGCAAGCTCGCGAGGCGCATCCACAGCGCGACGCTCTGCGTGGGGTCTGGTTCACGCTCAGCGCGGGCAGCCAAGACCTGCACCAAGCCTTCCCAATTCTCCTCTCGCTGGAAGATGGGCTCCAGGAGGCCGGCTGCAGTGTCTGCGGTCTCCTCAACATCGAGCAACGCGATGACGGCGGTTCTGGCAGCGGTGTGGTCGGGTCGCTCCCACAGCAGCTCTTTCCACCAGGCCAGAGCCGCTACCGGGCCCTCGGCGCGCTGGGTCCACTCGGCGAGCTTCTGAAGGATCTCGCCACGCTCTTTGTCTTTGGCTTGTTTGAGCCGCGTCTCGAGCAGCTCACGCAGGGCAGCCAGATCATCGGCCTCGGCATAGAGCGCCTCGAGGGCGTCCATGGCGACGAGGTTCTCGGCATCGAGGGCATGGACGCGCGCGAAGGTGCGGATCGCCTCTTCGCGATGTCCGCCTTGTGCGACGTAGAGGCCACCCAGCCATAGGGCGAGGGTCTCCACCTGCGCAGGGTCCTCATCTGCCTCGAGGACTGCTTCGACCGTCTCAAACACGCGGGGCCAAGCGTCGGTCTCCTTGGCCAAGTCGACGATCCAAGTGCGGAGCCCAATGCGCTCGGGGAAGCCTTTGAAGCTGTCCAGCGCAGTTTGCAGGGCGGCCGAAGGATCTGAGAGCTCGTCATGGGCGAGGCGCACCATCTCGACAGTCAGGGCCTCGACTTGCTCACCGGCCGTCAGGGTCGTACGCAACACAGCCAGTACGTTGAAGAGGCGCGCCCAGTCTTTTCGAACCCGGTAACGCGTCTCGAGCCGCGCTGCTGCGGCTTCACGGGTGCTCTCGTGCTCTAGGAGGTTCTCGAAGAGATCGATGAGCCCTTCGTGGCCAGGGCCAGGGCCGACGAGGGCGTCGGCTGTCATGGCGTGACTGAGGGCCGCTTCGGGGCGCCCCAGTCGGTCGATGGCGTTCTCAGCCCGTTGAAGGCCGAGCGAGATCTTCGCGCTCTTGTCGCCTGCGATCTCCAGGCGGCGTTGAAGCACCAGGTCCAGCGCTTCCCAGTCGTCGTCCTCGCGGGCTAACCGCTCAAGGGTGCGCAGGGCGTCGTGATCCTGTGGCGAGATCTCAAGGATCCCGCCACAGGCGGCTCGCAGCGCGCCGACGAAGCTCGCGCTCGAACTCGCGATGTCTCGTTTACGTGTCAGGAGTTCAAGTCGACGCTCTCGCTTGAGGTCGTCGGCAGTGAGGGCCAGATCAAGCAATGCGATCAGGCCGGCGTGGTCCTCGTTGGCGCTGTGCATCGCCTCGAGCCGCTGGAACGCCTCTTCTTGCTGCGGGGCAGCGCGAAGGACGTGCTCAAGGGCATGCTGAACACGCTTGCTGTCTCCATGTTGCGCTTCAATTTGTTCCGCAAGCCAGAGCCCGATCGAGACCTTCGCAGGGCAGATCGGCATCGCATCCAAGGACGCCTTGGCGGCGTCGAACACCATCATCCAGAGTCCGCCCTCTTCGGCGCGGGGTGCGGTGTCGTTCCAGAGGCTTTGGCGCTCCGGGAATTTAGACGCGCCCATGAGCAGCGCCGCCAGCGCTTCCCTCTGCGCATCTCCGATGAGATCGACGGTGCTCACCCAGCGTCGGGTGATCGCCTCGCCCTCTTCGGCATCTGTGCAGTGAGTGAGCTGAATTTGGAGCATCTCTGCGGTGGCGCTCCAGTCTTCTGCGGCTTTCATCCTCGCTTCAAGGCGCACTGCGGCGCGCGCCTCCAGCCCTGGGAGGCCACAGAAGGACTTCAGGGCCGCCGTGACTTCAGGTCGGCCAGCGCCCTCAGCGAGGCTCTCATCAGCCTCAATGACGAGCGCAAGAGCGCCCTCGACATCGTCCAGCTGCTCACGGGCGATCGTGGCCCGCTCCAAAAGGACAGGGATAGCGTCCAATCGGTTGGACATCAGCTCTGCGCGCTGCGCTAGAGAGGTGTCTAGGGCGACCCAGTCACCACCGGAGCGTGCTGCACGAGCGACGAGCTCGAGTGCTTGATGGCTCCCTGCATTGAGCTCCAAAGCGGCCATAGCGCTTACACGCGCGGCCTCGATATCGTTGAGGTGGGTCTCTTGAATGGCCGCCATACGCAGCAGAACTGTCGCTCGGGCGCCCTCGGGAAGTGAGAGTCCGCTAAGCTGGCGTTCCAGTGCCTTGAGCTGAGCATCGTAGCGGCCCGCGTCGGCGTGGAGTTGCTCCACGGCCTCCATGGCGCCTCGATCCGCGGGGAGGGCCTCTAAGACGGCCTCATAAGCCCACACGGCGGTCTCAGGTCTGCCCTGAGCGACCATTGTGTCCCCTAGCCAGCGCGCATGCGCTCCACGGATGGACGCATCGGCGATAGCCTCAAGGGCAGCCTCACCTTCATCGAAGATCTCGTCCCAGTAGCCCGTCTCTTCTCCGAGCACCTCAATCGCGCTGCGCAAGCTCAGGTCCGACGGTAGCAGGCGGAATGTCGGGAGCGCTGTCTTCAGGGCGAGCCGTGGGTCGCGCAGGTGGTCCTTTGCGACAGCCATGGTCTCCATGGTCAACGCGACGTTGTCCGCCCGACCTTCGATCTTCAGCTGCGCCATCAGCACCTTGTAGAGCTGCTCCCAGCGCTTGAGCTGACGGTACGGAGCCTGCAGCCGCTGCGAGGCCTCAAGGCGTGTCTCACGATGCGTCGTCAGAGACTCCAGCAGCGCGATGAGCGGTGCGGGAGGGGCCTCCTCGATCAGCGCGTCGGTGTGCGCGAGATGGGCGATGGCGTCCAAGGGCTTGCCGAGCTCGTTGAGGGCCAGCTCGGCCCGGGCGATGTGGAAGCCGAGCTGCTCCTGCGCCCCTTCGGCGAGGGACAGCTGCTTCGCGAGCACCACGTCGAGGGCATCCCAGTCTTCGCGACCTCGCTCGATCCGCGCCAAGCGGTGCAGCGCGTCTAGGTGCTCGGGCAGGAGGTCGAGCGCAGCGCGCGTCGCCTTCCCGGCGGTGTGCAGGTTACCCAACTGGCGCTCGGCGATGTCTGCTTTGCGCAGCCACCAAGTGACGGCGACCTCTGGGGTCAGGTCCTCGCTCTTGAGCGCGGCGTCACAGAGGTCCATCAACCTGTCCCAGCGCTGACTGTGCTCGTAGAGCTGCACCAGTCGTCCGCTGTACTCGGGCTCGTGGGCCAACTCTGGCAAGAGCT
>JBMYRH010000035.1:0-54877 GCA_049602155.1 Myxococcota bacterium
GCGAGGGCGCCCGAGCCATCGACGTCTGTGGCGGTCACAGTGCCGCCCGCGATGAAGTCCTCATCGATGGTGCCATCGCAGTCGTTGTCCGACCCGTCGCAGATGTCAGCGGAGGCGCTGGCTGTGGTTGAGCACACGAGGGCCGACACGCCGTCGCAGACCACGGTACCTGATGCGCAGCTGCCGATGCCGCCACAGGGGGCGTCCTTTGCGAGGGCGCCCGAGCCATCGACGTCTGTGGCGGTCACGGTGCCGCCCGCGATGAAGTCCTCATCGATGGTGCCGTCACAGTCGTTGTCGTCGCCGTCGCAGATGTCTGTCGAGGCACTCGCCGTGGTGGAGCACACGAGCGCCGAGGCGCCGTCGCAGATGACGGTGCCCGTTGCGCAGCTGCCGATGCCGCCGCAGGGGGCGTCCTTTGCGAGGGCGCCCGAGCCATCGACGTCGGTGGCGGTGACAGTGCCGCCCGCGATGAAGTCCTCATCGATGGTGCCATCACAGTCGTTGTCGACCCCGTCGCAGATGTCCGCGCTCGCGCTTGAGGCGGTTGAGCATACGAGCGCCGAGGCGCCGTCACAGACGATGGTGCCTGCACCGCAAGCACCAATCTTGCCGCAGGTCGCGCCCTTCACGAGCGCCCCAGAGCCGTCGACATTCGGCGCAGTCACGGTGCCGCCCTCGATGAAGTCCTCATCGATGGTGCCGTCGCAGTCGTTGTCGACCCCGTCGCAGATGTCGGCCGAGGCGTTGCCGTCGGTCGAGCACTCGATCCCCGAGCCATCTGCGCTGCATTGAATGATGCCGACGCCCAAGCCGTCGCAGGCGCCTGTGCCGCAGTCGTCGCCGAGCTGGAGCCCAGTGGTGCCATCGAGGTCCGAGGTGGTCAGCGTCACGAAGTCCTCGTCGATCGCGCCATCGCAGTCGTTGTCATCGCCGTCACAGAGGTCCGCAGACGCCGCTGTCGCGCTCTCACACCCCATCGTGCTGCCGTCTGCGCTGCAGACGACGACGGCCGCTCCACAGTCGCCGATGCCGCCGCAGGAGTCACCGAGAGAGAGGCTGCCAGAGCCGTCCACGTCGGCGACCGTGATTGTGCCCCCGGAGGCGAAGTCCTCATCGGTCTCGCCGTCGCAGTCGTTGTCCAAGCCGTCGCAGCGCTCGATGCTCCCGAGGGTGTTGGAGCAGGTGAGGGCGTCGCCGTCCGCCCCACACACCACTTGACCGTCACCACAGCTGCCTGTGCCACAGGCGTCCCCTTTCACGAGATCCGCTGTCCCGTCGCTGTCGACGAAGGTCACCGAGCCAGCGGCGATGAAGGCCTCATCGACCTTGCCGTCGCAGTCATTGTCGGCGTCGTCGCAGACGTCCGGTGTTGCGTTCGTCGCGGTGTTACAGGTCAGCGCATCGCCACCTGCGTGGCAGACGACTGTGCCGTCTGCGCAGGCGCCGCTGCCGCAGCTGTCGCCCTTGACCTTGCCGGCGGTGCCATCCCCATCGGTGTAGGTCACGGTGCCGTCGGCCATGAAGGCCTCATCGACCTTGCCGTCGCAGTCGTTGTCGGCGTCATCACAGACATCAGGGGTCGCGCTGGTGGCGGTGTCACAGGTCAGTGCGTCGCCACCGGCATGGCAGACGACCGTGCCCGAGGCGCAGGCGCCGGTACCGCAGCTGTCGCCCTTGACCTTGCCGGCGGTGCCGTCACCGTCGGTGTAGGTCACGGTGCCGTCGGCCATGAATGCCTCGTCGGTTTTGCCATCGCAGTCGTTGTCGATGTCGTCGCAGACGTCAGGGCTCGCGGTCTTGGTCGTTCCGCAGGTGAGCAGGTCGCTGTTGTTGGGATCGCAGATGACCGTGGCTGTGCCGCAGGCGCCTGTGCCGCAGCTGTCGCCCTTGACCTTGCCGTCGGTGCCGTCGGCGTCGGTGTAGGTCACCGTGCCGTCGGTGAAGGTCTCGTCGAGGTCCCCGTCGCAGTCATTGTCTGCGCCATCGCAGACCTCGAGCCCAGCTTGCATGGCCGTGTCGCAGGTCAAGACGTCCCCTGCGCCGTGGCAGACGACGGTGCCTGACGCGCAGGCGCCTGTGCCGCAGCTGTCGCCCTTGACCTTGCCAGCGGTGCCGTCGAGGTCGGTGTAGGAGACCGTACCCCCGGCGATGAAGTCCTCGTCGGTGGCGCCATCACAGTCGTTGTCCGCGCCGTCGCAGACGTCTGGGCTCACTTGGTCGAGCGCGCTGCAGGTCAACGCTTCGCCGCCCTTGGTGCAAACGACGAGCCCGCTGCCCGCGCATTGGCCAGTGCCGCAGCTGTCGCCTTTGACCTTCCCGGCAGCGCCGTCGAGGTCGGTGTAGGTCTCGACACCCCCTGCGATGAAGGCCTCGTCAGTGGTGCCGTCGCAGTCGTTATCGAGCTCGTCACAGACGTCGGGTCCTGGCGCTGCGTTGTCGCACATCAAGGTGAGGCCGTTGCTCGCGCAGATCACTTGGCCGATGCCGCAGGTCCCTGTGCCACAAGCGTCACCCTTGACCCGCCCAGCGACGCCGTCGGTCGTCGTGTAGCTGACCGTGCCGCCGCTGATGAAGTCCTCGTCGGTGGTCCCATCGCAGTCGTCATCATCGCCGTTGCACAGGTCTGGGCTGGCGTTCGCGGCGGTGTCACAGAAGATGCCCTTGCCGTCCGGGGTGCAGATGACGCTGCCGCTTTGGCAGGCGCCCATACCGCAGCTGTCCCCTTTGACGAGGGCGCCGTTGCCGTCGGTGTTCGCGATGCTGACGGTCCCGCCCGCCACAAAGTCCTCATCGATCTTCCCGTCGCAGTCGTCGTCGATGCCGTTGCACACGTCGGGTGAGGCCTCGGCGTGGGTCGGGCAAAGGAGCGTGGAGGAGCCGGGGCCACAGACGACTGTGCCGCCTGCGCACGCTCCGGCGCCGCAGCTGTCGCCTAAGGTGAGGCCCGGGGTGCCGTCGAGATCGTTGAGTGAGGCCACGCCGCCGGCAGAGAAGTCCTCGTCGGTGGTGCCGTCGCAGTCGTCGTCTAGGCCGTTGCAGATGTCCGTCTCAGGCCCCTTATCACCGATGCAGGCCACTTCACCCGTGATGCCACCACCGTTGACGCAGATGGTCTGGCCCTGGATGCACTCGCCTTCACCCGTGCCGCAGGGCGCGGTGTTGTTGGTCTCCGGGTTGCCCTCGTCGATGACATCATCGCAGTCGTTGTCCAGCCCATCGCAGAGCTCGGCCTCGCTTGGGTTGATGTCGTCATCGTCGTCCACGCAGTCGATCGGGGGGCTCCAGCCGTCACCGTCGCCATCGACGACGCCGTCACAGGAGAGGTCGGCGCCGGAGCAAGACTGGTCGACGCCATCACCGCAGCGCTCCGGAGCGGACGGGTAGACCATGGGGTCGCTGTCGTCGCAGTCGTTGGGGGGGACGTGGCCGTCTCCATCTTCGTCCGTCGCGCTGCAGAGCGCTGCGGCGCCGTCACAGTTGCTGTCACAGCGTTTGATGACGCACTGCTCTGCCTCTCCGGTGGAGACGCACTTTAAGGGAGATGGGCAGGGTTGGTTTGCTGAGGGGTCGATCGCGCAGTCCTGACCCACCGCTTCTCCGTCTGCGAGGTCGAGCAGGCAGCACCCCTCGGCTGCGCCAGGGTAGATGGCTGCGTCCTCGGGATCACAGTCGTCGTCGCTGTAGCCGTCGCCGTCGAGGTCGCTCTCGTCGCAGCCCTCGTCGGTCAAGCCGTCGCAATCTTCGTCTTTGCCGTTGCCTGTTTCGCTCTCGCCACAGTCGTCGATCGCGGCGCCCACTTCGCTGCACTCGACGCGCGTCAGGTCGACGCAGATGACCTCGCCATCGGCGCATTCACCGCCGCCACAAGGCTCCCCCACGCCGGGGGTCCCTTTGACTGTGGTCAGCAGGAAGGTCTCGTCGCTGAGCCCGTTGCAGTCGTTATCCTTGCCGTCGCACAGCTCGGGGCGGCTGGGGTAGATGTCCGCGTCATTCTCTGCGCCCGGTGGGCAGCCGCTGCTCTCAGCGGTCTCTTCACAGTCCGGCACGCCATCTTCGTCGGTGTCGATACAAGGCTGGTCGCCTCCCTGGCAGTCGTTGTCGACGGTGTCACTGCAGGGCTCGCATGCCACCTCGGTGCCGAAGGGGTTGGCGTCGGGGTCGTCGGGCTCGCAGTCGCTGAGCGCCATGTCCTCTTCGCTACAGCAGCCGCTGATGGTGCAGTCGAGGAACCCGTCTCCGTCGGTGTCGCAATTGTCCTCGAGCTGCTGTAAGCGGATCTCGATGATCTGGCGGTCGGTCAGGGTCACAGCGCCCTCATAGGACGTGCGAATCGCCCCTTCGCTGAGGCCCGCGACCTGAAGGGTCACGGTGTCCGAGCTGAAGGTCGTCAGGGCCTGGTAGTCGATCTGGACGATCACAGGCTCCGCCACGGGATCGCTGGTGCTGCTCAGCTCTTTGTTCCCCTCAGCGCTTGAGGGATCCGAGGGCCAGGTGGTCTCGCCATCGGTGAAGAGGAAGCGCAGGGTGTCCAGCGTGCCGCTCTTTGGAGCGTCAGACGTGATGGACAGCGTGAGAAATTCTGGCGCGACCTCGGCGCTGCAGCTCATCGCGAGCGTGCCCCAAGTCAACAGGAGGACCGACAACAGCGTGCGGGCGCTGTGTCGTGGCATGAACCTGATTCCGAACGATGTCATCGTGGCCTCGATTGGTCGACCGAGAGGGTCGCCGTCATGGGGGCTTCAAGGGGCGTTCTGAACCTCATGGCGCATCACGCAGGAGGGAGTATAGGCAAGGCGCTCCTCGCGCGCGACCTCACATGCGCGTGTTTTTTTCCCGCCACGCGGGGGACCGCTATGCTCGGCCATGAACTCGCGTGATCCGGAGCCGCTCGCCTTGACCTCACTTCAACTCATTCGCCTGTGAGCGACCACCGAGAGCGGCTCATTGAGCTGCAGCGGCGCCTTTACGCCCGCAACCGTCGACGAATTGCTGAGTATCAGCAGGTCGGCACCAAGGGCTTCGAGGCCTACGAAGCGGCCTATCACGCAGACGTCGAGGGCTATCAGTCGGTCTCGAACTTGGCCGAGCTCACGACGGCGATGCGCGACGCGAACATCGTGCTGGTGGCCGATTATCACACGCTGCACTTGGCTCAGAAGACGTTCCTGAAGCTCGCTCGTCGGGTGCGCGGAAAGCGGACATCGATCGCGCTCGAGTTCTTCTCGGCGGGGCATCAGGAGGTGCTGGATGCGTGGATCGCGGGGCGCATTCAGGACAAAACGCTGCTGAAGCGCACGCGCTATACGAAGCGCTGGCCTTACGATATTTGGCCGCATTTTCAGCCGATCGTCGAGCTGGCGCGGCGCCGAGGGTGGTCGCTCGTAGGCATCGACGGGGCGCGCGGGCCGGGGGTGTCGATCGCGGAGACCGACCGGCGCATGGCCGAGGTGCTCGTCGACCACCTCGAGGCCTCCCCTGCGAAGACCCGGATCTTGACCCTCGTCGGAGAGCTGCACCTGGCTCAAGCGCACCTCCCGCTAGCGATTAAGCAGGTCGCTGAGGCGCGCGGTGTATCGGCCCCGAAGGTCCTGGTCGTGCTTCAGAATAACGACACGATCTATTGGCAGCTCCTCGCGGAGCAGGGCCACCATGAGGTGGAGATCGTCCGCATCGACGACGACCGCTTTTGCGTCGTCAATACGCCCCCGGTGATGGTCCAGCAGTCCTACTTGAACTGGATTGAGTACCAGGTCGATACGGTCGACCACGATCACCTAGAGCGGAACTTCCGCCACCTCCTCGGGTTGGTGGCGCGGGCCCTGGGCGTTCGGCTCCCTCGCGCGGTCCGGGACCTCGCGATCTTTGGCCCAGATGACCCAGAGCTCGCCGATGAATTGGAGGCCAGTGAGCTCCTCGAGGAATTCGAGGAGCGCTTCGCTGAGGGGACGCGCCACAACGCATGGGTGATCCCGAGCCAAGGCCTCGTGTATCTACACAACCTCTCGCTCAACATGGTCGGCGAGGCGGCCGCGCGCTTGCTCCACGGGTGGAGCCTAGGGCGCGATCCAGACCGGCTCGGGAACTTCTACGGGCAGGTGATCCACGACGCCATCGGGTTCTTTGGCTCCAAGGTGGTGAACCCGAAGCGCAAGGGCAAGCACGTCCCATACTACCGCGCGCTGCTGAACTCGGTGCGCTCCGACGCTGAGGTCGACACCGACCAGCTGGAAGCCGCCAGCGCGGTCTTGCTGCACAAAGCCTTCGAGCAGGGTAAGCGTATCGGGGCCTTCCCGAAGCTCTTTGACCTGCGGCCAGTGGTGCGGGAGCGCGTCCGCAGGCGCTTGGGCTTCATGCTCGGTGAGCGGCTCTACTATGCCTACGAGCGTGGCAAGGTCAGCCCGGCGCGTCTCCGTGGCCTGATGCGCTTTCCACTCCACGACGCACGGCAGGCCACGGCGCTCTATTTTGTGCTGGTCCGCGAAGTGGATCGCGTCGCGCTACCCAAGCGCATCTGAGCCGCGGTCCATTGGGGTGCGTTGATGTCGCCCCTGAACCTCGCTACCGTGAGGGGGCTACGGAGGACTCGGTTGCGCCCTCACCTTGCCACGCCTTTCTCGCTCGTCATGGCCGTCCTATTCTCATTCGGTTGCGGGCCTGTGCTCCCGGATCACGGGGACGCATCCACCTCGGACGTCGTCGATACTTGGTCGCCTGATGTGGACGAGTTGCCGTCGGAGTTTCCGTTCACAGTGGGGCATTATTGGCCTGCAGGTGCGGCGTTTACGCCCCTGACGGCTGAGCAGGACATGGAGATCGTGCAGGGCATTCAGGGCGGGGTGCACACGGAGATCGCCTTTGAACTCGACCTTGGGTTCGACTACGCGTCCACGCAGATCGTGTACTTCGATGTGCATGTGCAGACCTTGCTCGATGGTGAGGAGGTCGTCGCCGAGACCGTGCTGGCGAATTACAAGGCCGGCAACATCGGCTTCGGCGTCTTTCAGAGTCAGACGATGCCGGTCATCTTTGAGCAGAATCAAGCCGAGCATTACGTCGATCATCAGGCGCTTATTGTCGCCCAATTGACCTTCGACGGGGAGGTCAGCGGTCAGGCGATCTCCGTTCAGTTGATCGACACAGGCAATGAGGTGAGGTCCCGCTAAGCGCGCATCGTGAGGTGAGGATCCGTTACCCTATCGCTGTGCCCGGGGACGTATTGGTGTTAATCACCGCGTCTCCAATCCGGATCACGGAGTCACCCCATGCGTCACATCATCGTCGTCGTCTCGTTGGCCATTACCGTTGCGGCTTGTAGCAGTGATGTCGCGGAGCCGAGCCCGAACCCGTCGCCTGAAGACACCGTGGGTGGCTCCGATGCGCCGCCATCATCCGATGACTCAGACGCCATTGAGCCTGTCATGGAAGCGGACACGGAGGCCGCTCAAGGTGACGCGACTGAGGTGACTGACGCGACGGAGAACGCCCCTGATGATGTGTCAGCCCCGCTGGGCGACACGACCCCAGAGGACACCACAGGCCCAGAGCCGGATGCCGCGACGCCCATCGAGGATGCGTCAGCTCCCTCGGAGGACGTCGAAGCGCCGAATGCAGACGTCACGAACCCCGACGACGACACAGAGGTGCCTGACTCAGGCCCGCTCCTCTTGTGCCACATCCTGTGCGACAAGGTGTGGACCTCATGCGGTACCTACGCACCCTATGGTTCGGATCAGGACAGCTGTGTGGTGGCGTGTGAGGCGCTGAATGCGGTCTCTGTCGACGGTTTAGTCCAGATGTCGTGCTTCTCGGACACGTGTGATGAGGCGATGTGCGAGCCCGCAGACGATGGGGCGCTGATTCAACCGCTCTGTGAAGAGGCCTGTGGGCTCTTTGATTCCTGCGGCCTCATGGCTGTGATTCAGCCGGATTATCCGGAAGACTTGGTGCTCTGCAGCATCGGGTGCTCGGGGGGCTTCATCGTTGACCAGGATGTGATGCCGCTCATCGTGGGCTGCGTCGTCGAGGGGTTGACCGCCAATTGCGACCCGAATGTGCTGGATCAGTGTGTTGACGAAAATGCGCCCGGTGGGGGCCCTGGCCCTGGCCCTGGGGGCCCGAGTTGCATGGAGATCTGCGACATCGCGACGAGCTTCAAGTGCCCCCCATGGTCCGATGGCCCAGACGCTTGGCCCGATCTTGGTATGTGCCTGGAAGATTGTGAGTCCTTCGCGATGAGCCCCGACTCGACCGCCTACACGATGTACGGCTGCGCGATGACCAGCACCTGCGACACCATGGACAAGTGCACTGAGCCTCCCGCGGCCGACGACCCTGCATGTCAGGCCCTATGCACCAAGGCCTTTCAAGAATGCGGTGACATCGGGATGCCCTCGCCGGAGTTCTGCACCGATTACTGCACGGGGCAGCTCATGGTCTTTGGTGCCAATGTCTCCGAGGCCGATGGGCTCGCTTGCCTCGAGGCGACCGCGTTGGACTGCAACGGCGACCCTTATGCACAGGTCCTAGGGTGCCTGCTCGACCTCGAGACCGAGTGCACCACGATCTGCGACGCAATGGTCGACTGCCCGACCCCAAACTCGCTCCCTGTTGAGGAATGCATGCCGACATGCATGGCGGGCTATATGAACCTCTTCGGGTCGCTCGGCACCAGCCAGAGCGCTGCCTGCATCGCTCAGGTGTCTGAAGATGATTGCTTGGGCGTCGAAGCTTGCATCGCGCCGCCGATGCCCCCGACCTGCTTTGGCCTCTGCGGGGGGGGCACGATGATGTGCGACCCCGAGCTCGACTCATGCATGAGCAGCTGTGAAGCCTCCGTGCTCGCGGGCAAGCTCGCGGATGTGAGCTGTGAGTTCGCGAGCCAATGCAGTGATGCGACGCTGTGTCAGGGCCTCGAGCCGGGGCTCAACGTGCAATGTGTGGAGGCCTGCATGGCGGGGCCGCCCACGATCTGTGCTGACCAACCTGAGGGCTGCGTGGCGGCGTGCCATGGCCTCGTGACCGGCAGCGGGAGCAATGACCCGGCGCTGTCAGCCTGCATCGCTGTCGAACTCGGCCCAAGCTGCTCGGTCGACAACGCCTATTGGAGCTGCGTCGAGCTCTAAGCCTCTGGAGGTCGCTACTTACTGCGGCGCTTCTTCATCGCGGTGATCGCAGCCTCAGCTGTGATGGGGCGCGAGAAGAGGTAGCCCTGCCCGCGGTCGCAGGCGAGCTGCAGCAGTTCGCTGCGTTGGTCGTCGTACTCAATCCCCTCGGCGGTGACCTTTAGGCCGAGGCTATGCGCCAGCTCGATGACCGCGCGGACCACTTTGCCGTCGGCGTCACCAGAGGCCATTCGGCTGACGAAGCTGCGGTCGATCTTCAGGCTGTCGACAGGCAACTGCGTCAACAGACCGAGGGACGAGTAGCCGGTCCCGAAGTCGTCGACTTGGGTCATGACGCCGAGCTCACGCAGGCGGTTCAAGAGCTCGATCTTCTCTCGGACGCGCTCCATCAGGCAGCTCTCGGTGATCTCAAGCTTCAATCGGCCTGCAGGCAAGCCTGAGCGCTCCAAGGCGCCAAGGACATGCTCATAAATGTCGGGGTGCTCGAACTGCCTTGGTGAGACGTTGACGCTGACCGAGGGTGCCGCCGGCCCGACGGCGTCGAGCCATTTGCGGGCCTCCAGGCATGCGCTCTCCAGGACCCAACGCCCCATCTCAACGATGAGCCCGGTGTCCTCTGCGATAGGGATGAATTGGTCGGGCCCCACGAGCTGCTGTGACGATCGATCCCATCGAATCAAGGCCTCGAAGGAGTCGATGGTCCCGCGCTTCAAGTCGACGATCGGCTGGAAATGGAGGAGCAGCTCGCCGCGCTCGATGGCCATGCGCAGATCGGTCTCAAGCTCAAGCCGACGCAGCGCCTCACGGTGCATGTCACGGTCGAAGAGACAGTACATCGTGGTCTGCGACTTCTTCGCACGCGAGAGCGCCGTCGTGGCGTCGCGCAGAAGCTCACGGGCCTGGCGACACTCATGAGTGGCCAAGGCGATCCCTGCGCTACAGGTCGCAAAGAATTGGTTCCCTGCGATGTCGAGGGGCTCTTGCAGGTGGGCCTCAAGCTCGAGACACAGCCGAACTGCGTTCCTCGGGTCCTGAACGTTCTCGATGAGGACGCCGAATTCATCCGCCCCAAGCCAGGCGACGGTGTCTGAATCACTCACGAGTGATTCGATCCGGTGGGCGACCTGGAGGAGGAGCTGGTTGCCAGCGTACTCACCTAGGGTCTCGGTCACGACCCGGAACCGGTCGAGGTTCACGATGATCATCGCCGGCTGCATACGGCCGCTGCGCATGCGATTGAGTGACATCTGGAGGCGATCGAGCAGGACAGTCCGCCCAGGAAATGCGCCCAACAGACCACGGAATGAGTCTTGGTCGTCGACGACGACGGCGGGCAGCTGCTTGGGCTGCTCGGACAAGAGCGCTAAGCCATGGCTCACCGCCCCACGATCGTCGAGCACTGGGCTGAGCTGAAGCTCGAGGGTTGGAGCGTCCTCTTGAGCACCACGAACGAGGGTCGTGTTGGTCCCGAGTCCGACAGAGGGACGCTCATGCCACGGCGCAGTGCCGTCCGAACTCACGTCGTCGATGCGCGTGAAGAGGCCGCTGAGCGTGCGACCAATGACCTCACGTCTGCTGCGCCCCGCGTGGGCCAAGAAGGCGGTGTTGGCGTATTGGAGTCGGCCACGCGCATCGGTGACAGCCAGCGCCCCAACTGTGGAGTCCAGGGCCTGAAGCATCGAGGCGAGCGGCATCTTCCGGGTCAGCTGGACGTGCGCCATGCACCAGCCGAGGTGCTTGCCCAGGTCCTCCAACCAGCCTTGCAGGTTGCCCTTTGTCTCTGGCTCTTGGCGCGCTGCTAAGACCAGCACGCCGCTGATCGCGTCCCGCTGGCGGATCGCCACGGCGAGCCCCCAGTTGATGGGGCGACCGATCGGGAAGACGTCGTTTGGTGCGCAAGGACCTTCGCGACGGTTCAGCTGCATGAAGCCCTTCTGCTGAAGCCGAATACGGGCGAGCAGCTGAGCCGGGAGCGTGACCTCGACGTTCGCGTGATTGACCGTGTCGCGCGCCTGGATCAATACGGGCTGCTCAGACACGTTGTCCGGGACCGAGAAGAGGGCCATCGCGTCGAGCTGAAGCAGCGTCCCGACCATGTCGAAGAATTCGTTCAGCGCCCCCTCAACGTCGCTTTGACTCTCGAGGTCTTGGACCACCTCATCGAGGAGCTGCGGCAGGGTGACAGCGCGCTGTTTACCTTGAGGGCGGATGGAGCCAGCGCGTGACGCGGCGCTCCCATAGACGCGCGGCGCGCGCCTCACGATGGGCTGATGATCACGAAGGGTGTTGTCCGGTCGGTATGTCACCAAGCTCCCTGAGGGCTGCTAATCGAACGCTGCAATGCCGCCACCACCCACGCTAGGTGAGGAATCCAGTGCCGTCGATTTTCCGAGGGGAAGATTTCAGCCATGATGGGGAGACCCCGGAGAAGCCGATGCGCCACTACCTTGCACTCTCTCTTATCGCCACGGTGGTGCCCCTGTTTAGCGGCTGTGGTTCGGGTTCGAGCCCCGCAGAAACGGGCCCCTCGGGAGACGTCGCCGCCGCGAACCCCGACACTGAGGACGCCTCTTTAGGCGAAGGGAGCCTAGAGGACGTCGCCCAAGGTGAGGACGCCGGGGTCGAGGGGGACGCCAACTTGGGCCCTGAGCTTGGGGACGAAGGTTCTGTCACCGAGGACGCGACGATAGAGGGGGACGCCCCGGTAGAGGGCTGCCCTGAGAACTGGGGGGGGGACGACTGCGGCACCTGCGCCGCCGGGTGGAGTGGCGAGTCTTGCGACGTGTGCCCCGAGAATTGGTCGGGTGATGGCTGCGACACCTGCGCGGGCGGTTGGAGCGGCGAGTCTTGCGACGTGTGCCCCGAGAATTGGTCGGGTGATGGCTGCGACACCTGCGCGGGCGGTTGGAGCGGCGAGTCCTGTGACGTGTGCCCTGAGAATTGGGCTGGCGAGGCGTGTGATGCGTGCAGCGAGGCCTTCATGGGGGATGACTGCGGGACCTGTGCTGATCCCACCTTCACGGGCGAGGGTTGCGATGAGTGCGCGGACCCGCGCTTCACCGGAGCAGGCTGTGATGAATGCTCGGATCCCACCTTCACGGGCGAGGGTTGCGATGAGTGCGCGGACCCGTCGTTCACGGGCTCGGCCTGTGATGAGTGCGCGGACCCGACGTTCACGGGCGCGGCCTGCGATGAGTGCGCGGACCCGAAATTCACCGGGTCGATGTGTGACGAGTGCGCGGACTCGAACTTCAGCGGTGACGCATGTGACCAGTTCTTTCGACAGCTCTGGCCGCTTTCTACCGCGCGATCGACCTCAAATCGCCCGGTATTTCGAGTCGCGATGGTCCCCGAGACCTTAGAGAGCGCTCGAATCACGCTCTGTGAGGACGTCAGCTGTGAGGCCGAGTTGCTCACCTTTGAGATCATGGGGGGCAGTGGACCCTGCCCTGAGCCGGTGCCTTCAGGGCCGATCTATTGGTACGCCGAGGGGGTCGTTGGGGGCGAGGTCGTCACGGGTATGACCCCGGTGTGGCAGCTTCACATCCCCGCTCACCCCGCCCCTCACGCGACCGCCTGGGGATCGACCTTTGACCTCGAGTTAGACGGATACGCGGATGTCCTGGTCGGCTCCTGTGGGCTCTCCGGTTGCACCGAGCTGGTCGGCCTCCATCAGGGTGGCAGTGCGGGACCATCGCCGCTCCCTGTCGACATCATCACTGACCCGCAGGCGTCTTCCTCCTTCGGCTTCTCGGTCTCGACGGCGGGTGATGTCAATGGTGATGGGCTGCCGGACCTCATCGTCGGGGCCGGCCTCGGTGACAGTGCCCATCTCTTCCTGAACAGCCCAGAGGGGATCCTCCCAGAGCCTGTCCAATCATGGCAGGTCCCAGGGGCCTGGTTTGGCTTCTCCGTCGCGAGCGCCGGCGACGTCAACGGGGACGGCTACGGTGACGTCATCGTGGGCTCGATGCTCGGTTTCTCTGCCTTCCTCTACTACGGTGGCCCCGAGGGACCCGGGCCTGGTCCAAACACCTCGCTATCGACGGGCGCCTTTGGCTTCGGGGTCTCGGTCTCGTCTGCGGGCGACGTCAACGGTGATGGGTATGAAGATCTGATCTGTGGGGCGGCGAACGGGATACCGCCCGAGGCTTCGCTTTGGCTCGGAGGGCCGGAGGGGCCGTCGGCAGTGGCCTCTCAAATCATCACGGGTGATGGGACCTTCGCGATCTCCACCCGCGGCGCCGGGGACCTCAACGGTGATGGCTACGCAGACATCGTGATCGGTAATCCCGACGGCAACCTATTCGTCGTGCACTACGGGGGACCCGACGGGCTCGACATGGAGGCGCCCTTCACCGCAACGGGGCCGACGACGAATTTCGGGCTCTCGGTCGCCGGTGCAGGCGACGTCAACGGAGACGGATTTGGAGATGTGGTCATCAGCGCGAAGGATAAGGCGTTCGTCTATCACGGCTCAGAGGGCGGCCTGGTCGAGGATCCAGTCATCACGCTGCAGGGACCAATGGCTTCGCAATTCGGCGACTCTGTGGCGGCGATTGGTGACACCAACAATGACGGGTTTGATGACCTCGGCGTGGGTGCCCCCAGTGGGACCTCAGCCTATGCGTTTTTTGGGGGCGCAGGTGGCCTCCAGGGCGCCTGGGACGTCTGGATGACAGCGAGCGAGCAGGGAGATGATGAGGCCCCCACTGCCGGGTATGGGTTCACGGTGGGTCACTCTGTACGCTGAGAGCTCGGGAAAAGAATTTCCGACGAGGGCCCCTCAGGTCCGTAATGGTCAGCGAGACCTCTCACAAACAGGGGGTTTCAGGGCGCGATCATTTTCTTTGAAGCCGAAGCGCTTTGGCGGGAAGGTAGGGCCGTGAGGGAGTCGCGCCACCAGAAGGTTCGTTCTGGATTGGCGGCGTGATAGGTACGCGGCACTGTGGTGCCTAAGTGAGAGACAGGATCCCGATTGGGACCGAAGGTGGAGGGAGCTAATGAATCGCCTCAAGAACATTGTGCCCGCGCTCGTCGTCGTGACGTTGTGGGCTGGTCTGTCGCTCGGATGTGCAGCTGAGCTGCCGCCACAGCAGGACCTCCAGACGGCAGAACTGGCCCTTGACCAGGTACCAGCGCCCCCCGCGGAGGAGGTCCTTCCACCTGAGATGTGCGTGCCGATCAGCATCGGTGGCCCCGGCAACTGCAAGCCCTACGCATTTTGGGCCAAGCGCGCCGGCGAGACCTGCGGTGATATCGGGATGAAGGTCGCAGA
Source organism: Myxococcota bacterium (assembly GCA_049602155.1). Classification (GTDB taxonomy): domain Bacteria; phylum Myxococcota_A; class UBA9042; order PHBI01; family JBMYRH01; genus JBMYRH01. Next base: position 14,404 of record JBMYRH010000035.1, read on the forward strand.
GATCAAGCCTCATGAGCGGTGCTCAAAGACCCGCTTCAGCGGCGCGGACGTGATGTGCTGCAACCAGGCCGCTCAAGAGTGTGTCTTGGAGCAGCTCGGGTCACCAAAGACCTGTCGCTCGGATGCGGCGTGGACCGCCATCGCGGCTAAAGTCTGCGGCGAGCAGGATAAGAGCCTGACGCAGCTCACCTCCGGCGTCAGCTGCGAGGGCGGCAAGCACCGCTACGCGCGCTTCGAGTGCTGTGGCGTCGCGGGGCCCACCTGTGAGCCGGGCACGACGTGGGATTCAGAGCTCACGGCGTGCTGCCCCGACGCGATCTTCGTCGCCGATTGCTTCTGCCCCATGGGTTGGGACTACACCAGCGAGGACGTCACCGACGACAACGGATGTCTGCTCGGCTATGGCTGTGGGTGCACACCGCATCCGTGCAGCGATGACATGCCGATCATGTGCGACATGGTGCCGCCACAGTGTGATGACGGTCAGGTCGTCGCGGCCAAGAACGGCTGTTACGAGTGCGTCGATCCGGACACCTGCGGCGCGCCTCAGGCTGAGTGCGTGGTGAGCGGCTGTTCAGGTCAGATCTGCGCCCCTGAGATGCAGATATCGACCTGTGAGTGGAAGCCCGAGTACGCGTGCCTCTCGCTCACGACCTGCGGTGCCTCTGCCGACGGGATCTGTGGTTGGGACATGAACGACGCGTACTTGGCGTGCCTTGAGGGCGCCACAGGAGGCGTATGTGGTGATGGCTCTACCTGGGATGACTCCCTCGGGGCCTGTTGTCCAGACGCCATCTACACCGCTGATTGCTGGTGCGAGGACGGGACGACGCCCCAAGAGACCACCGATTATGACGACAACGGCTGCCTGCTCGGCTACGGCTGTGAGTGTGTGCCTGACCCACAAGGCTGCTACAGCGACGCCGAGTGCCCCGAGGGCTCCAGCTGCAACGCTGCAGAGCTCTGCCTGAGCCCACCGGGCTGCAACCCGGGCGATATCTGCCCCGCGGTTTGCTACGGCTACTGCGAGGAGGACGAGCAGAGCGACGAGTGCACGGCTGGCACGACCTGGGATGCAGAGCTGACGGCGTGCTGCCCCGATCAGATCTTCACCGCCTCCTGTGTACCGTGCCCGTTTGGCCCAGGCCCAAACACGGTTGAGGTGTTCGACGATAACGGCTGCCTCATGGGCTACGGATGTGGAGAGTGCGATCCTTGTGGTGATGGCTCAGAGGCTGTCTGCATGATGGTCCCGCCTGAGTGTGAGCCAGGGACGGTCGTCTCGGTTCAAGGCGGATGCTTCACCTGCGTCGATCCCGACACCTGCAAGCCGCCCGTTGAGTGTGTGGTGAGTGGTTGCAACTCCGAGATCTGCGCGCCCTTTGAGATGATGTCGACGTGCCAGGCGCTCCCAGAGTACGCCTGCCTGTCGCTTACGACCTGCGGCGCGAGCGCTGATGGGCTCTGCGGCTGGGACATGAACGACGCCTACCTGGCGTGCCTCGAGGACGCGTCCGGCGGGCAGTGTGGTGAGGGGTCGAGCTGGGACGCTGAGCTCGCCGCCTGCTGCCCTGACAATATCTACATCGCGGATTGCTGGTGCGAAGAAGGCTCGATGATCCAGCCGACGACGGACTACGATGACAACGGATGTCTGCTCGGCTACGGCTGCGAGTGCGTGCCTGCCAGCTGCACCTTCAATGGTGAGTCGGTGGCGGTCGGCGTCAGCGTCCCTGCGGACGATGGCTGCAACAGCTGCGAGTGCACCCCGAGCGGAGAGATGCTCTGCACGCAGATGCCCTGCGCGGTGATGTGTGAAGACGAGACTGGTCAGTACGCCTTCGGCGAGAGCTGGCAGGCCGCAGACGGCTGCAACACCTGCGTCTGCATGGCGGACGGTGTCGCGGCGTGCACCAAGATGGCGTGCCCGGTCGGCTGTGCGTATGACGACCAGTGGTACAGCGTGGATGAGAGCTTCCCAGCGACAGATGGCTGCAACACCTGCTGGTGCATGGAGGACGGCTCGGTCGCCTGCACCGAGATGGCCTGCGTGACTCAATGCACCGATGAGACGGGCACCTACGCCATCGGTGAGAGCTGGGACGTTGAGTGCAACGTCTGCACGTGCATGGAGGATGGCGCGATCGCGTGCACCAAGATGCTCTGTGCAGGTGGATGCGACTATGAGGGCGAGTGGTACACAGCTGGTGAGAGCTTCCCCTCGAGCGATGGCTGCAACAGCTGCTGGTGCACCGAGGACGGCGCCGTGGCCTGCACGCTCATGGCGTGCATCGAGACTTGCGAGACGGCAGGCGGCGAGAGCTACTTCCCCGGTCAAGAGTGGGACGCCGGCGATGACTGCAACACGTGCAGTTGCGGAGATGATGGTCAGATCTCGTGCACCGAGATGATCTGCAAGTGACATCAGCAGTCGCCGTCATCTTCAGGTGACGGCGCGGTAAACCCGGACAGGCGCACCTGACCGGGGTTGAGCAGACCCTACGCCTCGGCGCCTAGATGGTGCCGGGGCGTCTCTGTTTCGGGCTCCCCCGACGTCGACCGCCGGTCGCAGACCTCTCGTCACGCTCTAGTGCAGCGAGTGGGTCCCTGGGGTCAGGTCACAATGGAAGTGATCATCGTGCGCCGCGTTGTATTCAGGCGTGAGGATGATGTTAAAGATCCACTGGACGTAGAGCTCGTTGACGAACCACAGCAGCCAGTCTCCAGCGTCGGTGATCGGCTCCTCGACGCCATCCTCCCAATCATCAAAGACCGTCCAGACCGTCCCGTCATCGCGCCGAAAGCCTGAGATGTCGATCGCGTTCGCGTGCGCATGTTCACTCAGCGTCGAGGTCCCCGAGATGACCCTGCAATTGTAGACGCCAACGTGGATGATGTCCGTGACGCCCGCGGTTGCGACCAAAGTCGCGGTGTCATGCATCGCGAGCGCCAGCTCACAGGCGGCGAAGATGCGCTTCACTTCGGCGGTCTCACTGGCATAGCGGAAGTTGACGCCGGCCATCGTGCCATCGACCCACACGGGGTCGTTGACGTCGCAGATGAGGTCGGGGTGCCCATCTGGGCTGTCCATGGGGTTCTGACCCACTTGAAAACCCACGCCGCGCTCCGCCAGCTCCAGCATACAGTCCGAGAGCGGAACCTCTTCACCTTCGCCCGGCATGCACACGAACTTTACGGTCTCAGGTTGGCCGTACCGGGCCACAGATGCACAGTGATACCCTACGCGGCACCCTGTCGGGCTCATCCCAAAATCACACTGCATGGCGCACCAGCCGCCCTGGGCTTGCACACCTAGGTCATCGGCGCCGACACAGAAGGTCGTCGCAGCGCCGTCTTGGTCCGGGCAGTAGAGCTCGCAGGGTTGTGAGCAGTGCCCCTCAGGGAAGCCCTCGGTCTCCATCAGGCAGGTCCCGCTCTCATAGTCGCAGGTCAAGTCGTCCGGGCAGGGACCACCGATCCAACCGGCATTCAGGTCGCTCGGGGCGCCGGAGGGATCCACCGGCTCCGGCTCCGGCTCGGGTCCAGGGCCTGCGTCCTCGGGCACCTCAACGGCCGGTCCCGCCACGTCATCTGTTGATGACCTCTCCGTGTCAGCGGCCGTGTCGGCTGGGACCACCACGATGCGGCCTTGCTCGCTCGGGACACCGGCGTAGTTTACGCCAGCGGTATCGGGCCTCGGGCCGTCTTCGGTGGTCACCGTCACAGAGCACCCGCTGAGGATCAGAGAGGCGGCTAAGATGATCGCGGTGCAGAGGCGTGTCATGAGGCGCGCATCCTAGGGAAGCGCTCCGCTCATGTCTTGCGGAATCCCACGCACACCCAGCGAATTACTCTTCGACGGTGATGAATTTGAGGTTCATCTTCGTCATCTGATTCGGCAGGGTTTCCCACCACGCGATGTGGAGGTAGCCCTCGATCAGGTTGGCGACCATGTCGTGGCCCAAGAGCGTCGTGTCTTCGGTGACCGGCAGCGGATCAGCCTCTCCCCACGAGAGCCCGGCGTCATAGCTGCTCATCACCTGAATGCCGCAATCCGGTGGCGGGTTGGCGATGCAGCCGTAGCCGAGCTTCGCGTCCTCGCCGCTGGCGTGGAGCACAGAGCCACGCCCCGATCTGAGCGCGATCTGAGACTGGATGGTCGGCAAGAGCGCCGGTGTCGTCCAAGCCCCACCGTCTTCTAAGTGGCTGATCCAGGCTTGCCCTTCGACGCCGGGGAGCCCGTTGTACCAAGCGAGGTGAAGCACCCCGTCCATGCCGCGGACGAGGGTCGGATCGAAGCCGTCCTCGGCCCCTCCGAGCGTGCTCATATCGAGCGGCTCAGACCAAGTGAGCCCCATGTCTTCGGTGACCCGTACATAGACGCGCACCGGGGCGCTGGAGGTCGGCTTGGCGTGGTAGGCGACGTAGAGCGCGCCGGAGATCGCAAAGGCGGCGTCCGAGACGCTTGCGGTCGCCTCGATAGGGTTGACCATCAGCTCTTCGGCGAAGCTCACGCCGCCGTCTGCGCTGCAGCGCATCATCACGTCGCTCGTGTCATTGCTGCCGCTCTTCTGCCAGAGGACGCACGCGGTCGACGGCGCGCGCCAGGCGACATGAGGTCGGTAGAGCGTGTGCGTGTCCGATTCACTCAGGATCAGAGTCTCACCCTGGAGCGCGGGCATCTCTGCACGCCGGAACATGATCCTGCTGACCCCATCCGAGGGGTCATCTCGCCAGGTCAGGAGGTGACTCGGGCCGTCCATCTCCAACCCGCCACCCGCGGTGATCCCTAGTGGCGCGACGCCCTCGACGACCGCCACGGGTGCGGCAAAGCCAGAGACGGCGACATCACTCTGGCTCACCACCAGGTCATGGAGCCCGTCAGCGCGCTCTGCCCGCCAGAAGATGCTGACGCGACCCTCGGGGTCGACGCCCATGCCGTAGAGCTCTCCTTTGTCATACTGAGACTCTTCGGTGATCGGGACGATCTCATCGATGAGCGTCGCCGGTCCCGTGTCGGCGTCCTCGGTGGCGTCGAGATCCGCCTCGGCGTCCTCGGTCCCTTCGTCGCTGTCTGTCATAGGAGCTGCGTCGTCGACAGGCCCTGACACATCGGGCTCCTCGACGTCCTCAAGGGGCTCGACGCTGCCCGTGTCGCTCGAGCCTACGTCGTCGCTCTCCTCCGTATCTTCAGGGCCGACCATCGCGTCATCTGAGGACGTGGCGTCGCCGTTCGGCGCCTCTTCGACGTCGCCAAGTCCTTGCGCGATGGCTTCGACGCACGCGAGGTAGTCCTCGTTCATGTCCCAACCACAAGTGCCGTCAGCGAGGACGCCGCAGGTCGTCAAATCAAAGCAGTGCGCGGTCGCGATCTCCGCACACGGAGAGGCTAATTCTTCCGCGGCGCAGATCTCGCCGTTACAGCCGCTCACGACACAGGTAATCGGCTCCTCGCTGTCATGTTCAGCCGGGCCCTCTTCGCTGTCTTTCCCCGCGGTCCCCTCTGCGGTGTCAGAGGCACCTTGGTTCTCTGCGTCGGTCTGTGTGTCGATCGCATCAGGGCCGTCGACATTCCCGTTGCCATCGCCCCCTTCGCTCGCGCCGCTACACCCGATAAGCAGGAGGGTCAGTGCGACGGTGATGAGGTGACTTCGTGCCACGGCTAGCTTAGCCATCGCTGAATACGCTGAGCCAACGTCGAGCCGTCATGGGCCGGCGGCGCTGGTGGTCCCCAAGGGGTGCAGCCCCCCAGCGGAGCCTCAAGGTTTTCGCACCAAGGGAGCTGGTCTTCGCCACCGAATGAGCAGCATGCTTGAGCTGCGGCGCTGATTTGGTCGCCTTCGTGGCACATGCCGTCAAAGCACGCCACGCCTGAGGAGTACTCATAGAGCTCGCCGGTCTGAGGATCAATATTCGGGCTGATGGCCTGTTCGCCACCCTCGCACACCTCGCCTTCCGGACACTGCCAGTCCTGAACACACTCCTCACCGGAGGCGGAGCAGGCGCCAATGGTGTCTTCGAGGACTGCGCAGTCCATGTGCTCGGTGCAGGTCTTGCCGTTGGGCTGCCAGCAGCCGTTGATGCACTCGACGACGTCTGCGGTGTCCGCCTCGCTCTCAGCGTCCGCTGTGGATGCATCATCTCCGGCCTGCATGCCATCATGCATGGCTGTCGTATCCCCTTCGACCGCGTCTGTCCCCGCGGCGTCCCCGGCTGCCGTGGCGTCCGTGATGGTCACTGCGTCGTCGCTCTCGACGTCTGCGGCCTCTGTGGTACCAGCGTCGGCTTCGGTGGCTTCGACCGCGTCCTCCGTGGCTTGGACCTCGGCCTCCAAGGCGTCCTCGGCGGCCATGTCGAGCGCGTCAACCAAGGCCTCGGCGTCTCCTGAGGTGCTCGCGTCGTCGACCGTGACCGCTGCGTCCGTCTCGTCGGGTCCGGTGTTCGTCGACTCTGCGCTGTCACCGCAACCGCCGAGCATGACGAGCCCTGTGACGGCAGCTGCCGTCTGGCGTCGATTTCCGCGTGCGACCTGTAGGGCGGCCCTGAGGGCGTGATCGTGAGTTGTGGCTTTGCGCATGGAGCACCTCCGATTTCGTGGATGATACCCCGATCCTCGCCTCAGGTCACACCGAGGCCACCGCGGTCGAAACCACGTCATTCGGTGCCTCAGGGGTCGCTCCTGTGGGACAGCGCGCGCTTCGAGATGCTAGCGTCTCGACAGAGAGTTCCGCGTGAGCTTCTCCGGTTTGACGCCCCGACATAGGAAGTGCTCTCCCATGCGTTTTGTCCATCGCCCCTTGCTCCTCGCTGTCTGCGCTGTGTGGCTCGCGTGCCATGACGACGGCGTCGCTGAGATCGACGTGAGCGGTGTGAACTACGCTTCTGCCGGCTCCTCTCAGTACGACGTCACGGTCCCCGCGACGTCGCCAGAGGACGCGACGCCTGGAGAGCCGAGGGAGACGGACACCGCCGATGAGCCTCGTGATGAGGACGGCTCTGTGACCCCCGATATCCCCACAGAGCCGTCGGTCGCGGACGCTGACGAGTTCCCTGAAGAAGGGCCTGGTCCGACGCGTTACCCCTCTGACCGCGTGCACTCTCCGCTGACGCCCCACGTCGTTGAGAATCTGCGGACGATCGCGGCGATGGATGACGCCCTCCAAGACGACGTCTTCGCGAAGGTCGGCGCCTCGAGCTTGGACAGCCCTCAGATGTTGACCTGCTTTGCAGGTGAGCACGTCGATAGGGAGCTCATGAGCCCGCCCTCCGAGGACACCCTGGACCTCTTTCTAGGTGGGGACGCGGGGGGCGAGGACCCCTTCAGTCGAGACGCGCTCTCAGCGGTCTCCGGCAAGACAGCGGCGTGGGCGATCGCTGGTGATCCAAGCCCCCTCGATGAGGAGCTGGCGATCACCCGCGCTCGCTTTGGGCTCGTGGAGTACGGGACGAACGACATGGGCATGGGGACGACCTACGCGAGCGCCATGCCGGGCTTCGCTGACGCGCTGGTGAGCTTGGTCGATTCGCTCATCATGGCAGGGGTCATCCCGGTCTTGCACACGAACCGAGCGCGCCTTGACTCGGCGAGCGCAGCGCTGTGGGTCGGCACGTACAACGCGGTGATTCGGGGGGTGGCCCAAGGGCGTCAGATCCCTCTCTTGGACCAACACCTCCTCTTCGAGGACCTGCCCGATTACGGTTTGGGCAGCGATGGTCTGCACATGAGCGCCTATACAGAGGCGGGAGCCCAGCGGACCTGTCGTTTCAGTGATGAGGCGCTGAGCTATGGTTACAATGCGCGGAACCTGGCCACGATCGATGCATTGGCGCGCCTCACGGCGGTGGTCACAGACGGCCTAGACGCACCCGATCAGGGGGCGGGTCCCCTCGGGGACGGCTCCCTCGGCTCACCCTATGTGATCGACCAGCTGCCCTTCACCGCGATGCGCAACACCGAGGACAGCCTGCAGGCCGCCCTGGATGTGTACTCGGGCTGCGCGGCCGATCAGGACGAGTCGGGCCCAGAGCATCTCTATCAGTTGGTCTTGAGTGAGCCGGCGCGGCTGCGGGCGATGGTCCTCGACCAAGGCGAGGTGGATATCGACCTGCACGTCCTCAACGACACGGCGACCGAGGCGGGGTGTATGGCCCGTCATGATCGCCTCTGGGAGGGGACCTTGGGTGCTGGAACCTACTACTTCTCGCTCGACACCTATGTCAGCGCAGGGGTCCCGAAGCCTGGCGAGTACCTCTTTGTCCTCGCGAGGTGCCACCCAGACGACGATGCGTGTGATTAGGGGGGGGCCTGCAGTCTTTCACACGAGTCGGTAACCCTGGTGTTCGGCGATGCGTTCCGTATGCTGCGCGTCATGAACATTGCACTGGTGACATGTACGGACCTCCCCGGGTGGGAAAAAGATGACCGCCCACTTCACGCTGAGCTCGGCGCGCGGGGGATCACCTTTGACCAGCCGGCGTGGGATGGTGACGTGGATTGGAGTGCGTACGACGCCGCGCTGATCCGCACGACGTGGGACTACATGCCTCGCCGGGATGCCTTCGTCGCGTGGGCGAAGTCGGCGGGCGAGCAGACTCAGCTCTTTAACTCCGCTGATGTGATCCGCTGGAACACACACAAGGGTTATCTGCGTGAACTCGCGGCCCTCGGGGTGCCGATCGCTCCGACTGTGTGGGCTGAGCCAGGCCAAGCCATGGATGTGGCGGCAGAGGTGAAGGCGCGGGGCTGGCGTCGCGGGTTCATCAAGCCTGTGGTGGGGGCGTGCGCTGTGGGGACGCTCCGCTTTGATTCAAACGCCGTGGGGCTAGAGGCAGCGCAGGCTCATGTCGACGCGCTCCTCGCCGCTGGGGAAGGGGTGATGCTTCAGCCCTACTTGGCGCGGGTCGAGGTGGACGGAGAACTCTCTGCGATTTGCTTTGATGGGGTCGTGTCGCACGCTGTGCAGAAGATCCCCGTGCCAGGCGATTACCGCGTCCAAGACGACCATGGCGCCACCGACCATCCAGTTGCCCTCACAGCGACACAGACCGCCTGTTTCGACCAGGTCCTGCAGGCTGCGCACGAGGTGGTACCAGGGCTCGGCGGTGAGCCGCTGCTCTACGCGCGCATCGACCTGATGTGGGATGACGCCGGCGACCTCTGTGTCACCGAGCTCGAGCTCGTCGAACCGTCGCTCTTCTTCCGCCACGGCCCGGATGCGTCACGCCTCCTTGTTGACGCGCTGATGCGTCGAATCGACTGACTCAGGGTGCCTCGCCCATCGCGAAGTCTCTGCGCCGCAGCTGGTCGTACAAGACCACGCTGCATGCATTGGCCAAGTTGAGGCTCCGCACGGTCGGGAGGATCGGGATCAGGTAGCTCCTCGCTTGCTCTCGCTCTAAGAGCGCCGCCCCGAGGCCCTCTGTCTCTCGCCCGAAGATCATCCACGGTGTCCCTGTGGGTGAGAATTCAGTGTAGGCCTTTGTGGCGTGGCTCGAGAAAAACGCGACGTCATCGGGGGGCACCCCTTCAAGGAGCTCCTCCAAGGTGTCATGCCGGTGCAGCTTGACGTGGGGCCAGTAGTCGAGCCCGGCACGCCGCACGTATTTATCTTCGAGAGAGAAGCCCAGCTCTCCGACCAGGTGCAGGTCCGTCCCTGTCCCGGCGCATAGGCGCGCGATGTTGCCAGTGTTGGGGGGGATCTGAGGGCGTACGAGGACGATATGCATAGCGCGGTTAGCTTCCGTCGAGGTGGAAGGTTGGCGTCGTGGCGCGGTTCGCGCTCTGAGGTGAGCGCTCCAGGGTGTCTAGCACCTTCGTGACGAGCACCCCGTAGTCCTGGGCCCCCGCCGAGCGCGGCGCGTACTCGAAGATGGTCTTCTGCTTGGACGGGGCTTCTTTCAGGCGCGTGTTGATCCGAATCGGCGTGAACACTTTGTCGGTGAAGTAGCGCCTCAGGGTGCGCAGCACCTCGTGTGAGATCCTGTTCCGTACGTCGTAGAAGGTGGGCACGACGCCCATCACTGTGATGGGGTGACGCAGCCGCTGCTGCACCCCACGGAGCGTCTTGAGGATCTGCTTCACCCCGACCAGCGAGAGGTAATCGCAGGCGACCGGGATGATGACGTAGTCGGCGAAGAGGAGCGCGTTGTGGTTCACGAGGCTCAGGCTGGGGCCGCAGTCCAAGAGGATGAAGTCATACCCGCTCAACCCCCGCAGGCGGTCTTTCATATGACGCGCAGGGTTGTCCTCGTGGGCCAGGTGAACCTCGACCTTCGCCAAGAGGCTGTTTGAGGGAAGCAGGTCTAAGTTCTCGCGCACCTCAACGATGGCCTCTTGGGGGTCAGCGTCCTCGACCATCACGTGGTAGAGGTTCTTTCCGCCGTCTTGGCCTAAGCACACCCCGACGTTGCCTTGGGAGTCCATGTCTACGATCAGGACCTTGTGCCCCAGCCGGGCAAGGCCGTGCGCGAGGCTGACGGTCGTGGTCGTCTTCCCTGTGCCTCCCTTTTGATTCATCACCGCGATCTTATGCGCTCCGCGGCGCTTCCTCACCTCTTGTCGGATAGGCTTGTCTCGGCAATGGAGGCTGCAATAGTAGCTCTGTTGTCCGCCGACAAAGGCCTGCTGGTAGGCGAACCTCAGCTCAAAGTTTTGTGTACAGACCGAGCACGCCTTGGTGGTCTGGGCGAAGAGCGCCCGCTCATGACAGGCCTGGCTGCAATAGGTGACCGGGCCCGCCGAGGTCTTCTGTGATTGATAGCTGAAGCGTACGGTGAACGACGCACCACAGACCGAGCAGCTCGAGGCGCTCTGGGTCATACGAACCTCGCGAGTGAGGAAGAGTACCCTTGCCATATATGGCGCTTTTGATCGGGCTGCAACCCTTGGACGGCTTCGCAGTGATTCGATCGGATGCAGATTTGCTCCGAGCGCAAGGCCGTTTTTGAGGTCTAAACGCTAGAGGCGGATCCACACGTCGAGCACTGGATAGATCGGTAAGCCTTGAGGCATGGCCAGGTAGTTTCCTTCATAGACAACCTTGGCCCCCGAGCTCCCGGGGAGGCTACGGACCGAGCCAACGTCAGTGAAGAACAGGAATTCCCCAAAGGCGAGGCCAACACCGAGGTGTAGAAAGCCCCAAGCGCGCGCATACATCAGCTGTAGGCTCTCATTCGAGGTGGGGTCAGGGTCCCAAGGGTGGAGGCTCATGCTTGCGTGGGCCATCAGCAGGTTCTCGGTATCAATGCGCCAGATGAACGACGAATTCAGCTCGATGAACCCTCGATAGGGCTCAACGTCGAGCAGCTCCATGCCGGCCCCACCACCGAATGACCACGTAAAGTGCTCATTGAGCTGCCAACTTACGGTGGTGGTGAGCTGTGTGCTCCCTGGGAATCCACAGGTGTCGCAGGTCGCCGAGTCGCGGACCTGGTGACCCTCCAGGTTGACCTGATCCAGGAAGGACCATGTGGCGGTGAGCTCCATCGCTATGGTCAGGGGGCCCTTTGGCAGCAGACGCCAGCGGATGGAGGCATGCGGCGTCAACACGAGGAGCAAGATGGGGTGCAGGGAGATCTGAATCTGATCACTGATCCCGTACTGGAGTGGCGAGAAGATACCGACCTCAAACTCACCCTCATCCAAGGTGTGCGCCGAACGATAGATGAGGTCAGCCCCGTCAGACCAGATCGCCTTGGCCGGCGGCGCCGATGCCGTCAGCACACTGAACACGATCGCGAAGAGGGCGATCGGTCTACGGAAATCAGGGAAAGAGCTCTGCACGGCCGGATGATACCCGCGGGTTCGACTCTCAACCAGAAGGCTTGCCAGGCCTGTCTCGGATTGGGCGTCTCATGGGACAGCTCGACGCGATCAAGGGCCTTATAAGCTGCTGATAACGATGGGTTTTTGATTGGCACGGGCCCTGCTTTAAGGAAGGCCACCCTCGACCGGTTGGCCGTGGTGAGGGGTGCGGCGATGGAGACCGCGCTGACATGGCCGTATGACGGAGTGTGAGATGCAGACGAAGCGATGCGTTGTGGTGCTGATGATCTTGATGACATGGATGGTGGGGCAGGCTCAGGCTCAGAGTCGACCGAATACACGCCCTGCTGGGGTGGTGAATATCAACACGGCGAGCATGGATCAGCTGGAGCTTCTCCCCGGGATTGGCCCCGGTCGGGCCTCGCGCATCGTCTCTTTTCGTTCCCTCAAGCCCTTCCGACGTGTCGTTGAACTCAGTCGGGTCAAAGGTATCGGTCGTAAGACAGTGCGCCGCCTCAAGGTCTACCTCACGGTTGAGGGACCGACGACGCTGTCCCGTCGTCCACCAAAGACCCCGTGATGTCGGCTCTGGGCTCCTCACAGGTTGACGTGGTCACGCGGAGCGTCGACAAAGAAGGCCGAACATTCGGTGGAGGTCTGGGAGATGAGCGACGAAAAGAAGGGTGAGGCCAAGCGCGTCAAGATCGAGGTGAAGTGCGATCCTGAGGTGGCTAACGGCCAGTACATCAACATGGCGCGCATCTTTCATACTCAGACAGAATTCATGGTGGACGCCTTGATGCTCCCGCCCCAAAGCCGTGAGGCCAAGGTGATGTCACGTCTGATCTTGAGCCCGGCCCATGCGAAGTTCCTCTACGCGGCGCTGGGTCAGAACCTTCAGATGTATGAGAAGAAGTTTGGCCCCATCACGACCAAGCTACCGGGTGGTGGCGAGCCGGGACCCATTATTCATTGAGGGAGGGGACCCTTCCGGAGGATCGAGATATGTCAGAGCAGGGTGTCATCCTTTGTATCGATCAGGGCACGACGGGCTCGACTGCGCTCGTCCTCGATCACGGGTTGAACGTGTTGGCGCGGGCCAACCAGGAATTCCCACAGATCTACCCCCAGCCGGGGTGGGTTGAGCATGACCCCGAAGAGATATGGTCGAGCGTTGAGGCCTCGGTGACCGAGGCACTGCGGATCGCAGAGGTCTCCCCCGCCGCGATCCGAGCCATCGGGATCACAAATCAACGTGAGACGTCACTCTTCTGGGACCGCGCGACGGGTGAGGCCGTCCACAACGCCATCGTATGGCAATGTCGTCGAACGACCCCGATGTGCCAGCGTCTCCGGGACGAAGGGCATCAGGAGCGCGTGCGGGCTAAGACGGGCTTGGTGCTGGATCCGTATTTCTCAGGGACCAAGGCCGCTTGGGTCTTGGACAATGTGGCGGGCGCGCGCGCTCGGGCCGAGTCCGGCGACCTCGCGTTTGGCACCATCGACACCTACTTGGTGTGGCGTCTGACCCAAGGCGCGGTGCACGTGACAGATGTCACGAACGCCTCCCGAACCATGATGTTAGATCTGCACACCGTCGCGTGGGACGACAGCCTCCTTGAGATGCTGGGGGTCCCTCGCGCGGTCTTGCCTGAGGTGCGCGGCTCTTCGGACGTCTATGGCCACACGTCGGGGTTGGGCTTCTTACCGGACGGCATCCCGATCGCGGGTATCGCTGGTGATCAACAAGCGGCCCTCTTCGGACAAGCGTGCTTCTCGCAGGGAGACGTGAAGTCGACCTACGGCACGGGCTCCTTTGTCTTGATGAACGCTGGGACCGAGGTCCCTGTCAGCGACAATGGCCTCCTGACCACCATCGCGTGGCGCCTCGGTGATGCGCCGACGGTCTATGCGCTCGAAGGATCGGTCTTCATCGCGGGTGCCGCTGTTCAGTGGCTGCGTGACGAGCTCAAGATCCTCGACTCAGCGCCTGAGGTGGAGGGCCTCGCGCGCTCGGTAGCGGACACCGGCGGCGTCATGGTGGTGCCGGCGTTTGCTGGGCTCGGTGCGCCATATTGGGACCCAGAGGCTCGCGGAGCGGTGCTCGGCTTGACCCGTGGAAGTGGCCGTGGGCACCTGGCACGCGCCACGTTGGAGGGAATCGCTCATCAAGTGAGTGATGTGGTCGAGGCCATGGTCGCTGACAGTCAGGGGACCCTGGGGACCCTGAAGGTCGACGGGGGCGCGGCTGCTAATGATCTCTTGATGAGCATGCAGGCAGACTTTTTGGGCGCCGACGTCTCTCGCTCTGCGATCTTGGAGACCACAGCCTTGGGAGCTGGGTTCTTGGCCGGGCTCGCCGTAGGGTTCTGGGCCAGCCCGAGTGAGGTGTCTGAGCGCTGGCGTGAGAGCGGCCGGTTCAGCCCGTCACTCGACACGGCGTCGCGCTCTGAAGCGAGGCGTCAGTGGGCGTCGGCGGTGCAGCGTGTCCGAACGCCGAGCTGAGTGGGGAAGCTGGCTTGAGGTTTGACAACCACCCGCCTGAGGTTGACTGTGCAGGCACGGAGAGGACCAGCGCCCGCTGGTCACAGACTCTCCGCCTGCCACAATTCGTCTAAATCCCGATTCCACATCTCGTCGACGTAAGCCGGACCCTCTCCGGTGGAGACACCTATGCATCTCAATGATTTGAAGAGCACCCCTATCGAGGACCTGTTTAAGCAGGCCAGTGATGCGGGCGTGACAGGCGCGCGCGGTATGCGCCGTCATGAGCTGATCTTCGCCATCCTGCGTGAGCGCGAAGACGACACGCCCATCTCTGGTGAAGGGGTGCTGGAGGTCTTGCCAGACGGGTTTGGCTTTCTGCGCAGCCCGGCCTCGAACTACTTCCCCTGCCAAGACGATATCTACGTCTCACCGAGTCAGATTAGGCGCTTCAATCTGCAGAAGGGGGATACGGTCACCGGTCAGGTGCGGCCTCCCAAAGAGGGAGAGCGTTACTTTGCGCTCCTCAAGGTCGAGGCGATTAACCACGTCGATCCAGAAGAGGCGCGCACCAAGACCCTCTTTGACAACCTGACGCCGCTTTACCCTGAGGAAAAGCTCAACATGGAGCACCAGGCGGACAACCTGTCCACCCGGATCATCAACCTGCTGACCCCGATGGGGAAAGGACAGCGGGCCTTGATCGTCGCGCCGCCAAGGGCCGGTAAGACGGTGCTGCTGCAAGACATCGCGCACGCCATCACCTCCAATCACCCGGAGGTGTACTTGATCGTCCTCTTGGTCGATGAGCGACCGGAGGAGGTCACCGACATGCAGCGCTCCGTGCATGGTGAGGTGGTCAGCTCGACCTTCGATGAGCCCGCTGAGAACCACGTGCATGTCGCTGAGATGGCGATTGAGAAAGCGAAGCGCCTAGTAGAGCACCGCAAAGATGTCGTGATCCTCTTGGACTCGATCACCCGCTTGGCCCGGGCCTACAACACGGTCGAGCCGCCCAGTGGCAAGGTGCTCAGCGGTGGCGTCGACGCCAATGCGTTGCATAAGCCAAAGCGCTTCTTTGGCGCTGCGCGTAACATCGAGGGTGGCGGCAGCTTAACCATCATCGGGACGGCCCTCATCGACACCGGGAGCCGGATGGACGAGGTCATCTTCGAAGAGTTCAAGGGTACAGGTAACTGTGAACTCCATCTCGATCGTCGATTGATGGAGAAGCGCATCTTCCCATGCCTCGACATCAACAAATCGGGGACGCGAAAAGAGGAGCTTCTCCACGATCCGTTGACCTTGAATCGGGTCTGGATCCTGAGAGAGTTTTTGAACCCTCTAAACTCCGTAGATGCGATGCGTTTCCTCACTGACCGGATGAATCGCTTCGACAACAACACAGAATTTCTCGAAGGTATGAACCGCTGATCGTGTGAAAGAGGGGGTGGGCGTCGACATGACGCGCGCCTTCTCTCTTGCGCGCACAGGCAGGTTCGAGTAGAAACCGCCGTCCTTCTCACCCGTCCGGAGTCAGTACGATGAAGGCAGACACACATCCCGAGTACCACCCCGTCGTCTTCGTAGACGTCTCTACGTCCGACGAGATCGTGACCTGCTCGACCATGAAGAGCGATGAGACCCGCGACATCGATGGCGTGTCTCACTTCGTGATCAATTGCGACATCACGTCCTTCACGCACCCCTTCTTCACCGGCAAGCAGAAGCTGATGGACACCGAGGGTCGTATCGATCGCTTCCGTAAGAAGTACGGTCGCCCTGCTGCTACGGATTCGAACTAGCTCTCCTCGCGTCGCGCCTTGAACTGCTCTATGAATGGAGTGGTTCGTACGAGTCACACGTGATGGAGAGTGCTAGGTATGTTCTCGCAGCTGGATGAGGTCGAGAAGCGGTACGAAGAGCTCACCTCTCTGATGGGTGACCCCTCGGTCGCCGGAGACCCGAAGCGCTACGCTCAGGTCGCGAAGGAGCAAGCCGGCCTCACGAAGACTGTCGAGGTGTGGCGGACCTACCGCGCGTTGAAGGAAGAACTCGAGAACGCTCGAGAGCTTCTAGGCGACAGCGATCCTGATATGCGCGAGATGGCTAAGGAGGAGATCTCCACCATTGAGCCGCAGCTCTCTCCTCTGGAGGAAGAGCTCAAGATCTTGCTCCTGCCCAAAGACCCGAACGACGAGAAGAATGTCCTCCTTGAGATCCGGGCCGGGACCGGCGGAGATGAGGCCTCGCTCTTCGCAGCGAACCTCTTTCGCATGTACACACGCTACGCTGAGGCGCGGCGATGGAAGGTTGAGCCCGTCAGCGCCAGCCCGACCGAGGTCGGTGGGTTCAAGGAGGTCATCTGCATGATCTCCGGTGACCAGCCTTACGCGACCCTCAAGTTTGAGTCCGGGGTCCATCGGGTTCAGCGCGTCCCAGAGACCGAGAGCCAAGGCCGCATCCACACCTCGGCCTGCACCGTGGCGATTATGCCCGAGGCCGAAGAGGTCGACGTCAATATTCAGGAGAACGAACTGAAGATAGACGTCTACCGGTCTTCCGGTCCTGGTGGTCAGAGCGTGAACACCACGGACAGCGCGGTGCGCATCACACACCTGCCCTCTGGGCTCGTGGTCATCTGCCAGGATGAGAAGTCCCAGCACAAAAATCGCGCCAAGGCCCTCAAGGTGCTCGCGTCACGGCTGCTTGAGGCAGAGACAGCCAAGATGAACGCAGAGACCAGTGAGGCGCGTCGAAAGATGGTCGGCTCAGGCGACCGCTCCGAGCGCATTCGCACCTATAACTACCCCCAGAATCGCATCACGGATCACCGAATCGGGCTCACCCTCTACAAGCTCGACGAGGTGATCGCAGGGACCGCGTTAGGGGACGTCATTGATGCGTGCACCGCTCACTTTAACGCTGAGCTGCTGAAGGGCGACCCATCGCAGTAGCGGCTCTCTGGGACACGGTCCGAGAGAACCAGCCCCCTGTCAGGGCGTCGAGGTCTGCGGTCAGGCCAGCGAGCTGAAGCTCGAGCTTCAGAGCCTTACGGGCCGAAGACACAGGCTCGATGACGTTCATCGCTTGGAGCTGACGGCGGGCGAAGTAGAGCTTGTTGATCGTGGTCAACAGGTCCTCGCGTCGCGTCACGATCTTCGAGAGCTCCTTCGCGGCGTTGTACTCATCTTGGTCGAAGATCAGCCGCGAGAGATCCCACTCAGCGAAGACCTTGAGGCGCAGTTGCTCGTCGAGGTCTCGCGTGGTGTAGTCCGAGGAGCTGTTGTCCGAAGCGGTGGTCCGCGCCGTAGTGTCATCATCTAGGGTGGTTTGAAACTCGCCCGTGAGGCGCTCGGGCAGCACGTTGGACCAAGCGGCGCGGCTCAGCCAGTTGCTGTACGTGTCGGGGTGCACAAGTGCGTAACGCGACGCTGCCTCTTGAACCTCGAGGACCGAGGGTTCATGGGCAAATTGGCGCAGCGCCTCGACGGCTTGAGCGGTCACGCCTTGCCGCGCAGGTGCTTTGGCTTTGCGGACGGTGGGGGCTGTTGCGGCCGGGGACTCAGGCGCTTGGGCTTGAGCGAGGGGGGCGCTGAGTGTCAGCGCGATGAGCAAAGATAATGACGTTCTCATGGGGTGCCTCCTGATTGGATCGTCTCAAGGGTGGTCATCGGGGCAAACCTCCGGTCGCTGAGCACGTGGAGATCAGCCTCGATGTGTTGGAGTGAAAGGATGGACTTCAGTGCAGCTTTGGCTGAAGGGGGTGTGCCCGTCCGCCAGGCGACGTGCCGCTGTGTCCAGAGGGTGTAGAGCCCGACGACCGCGCTTCGGATTTGCCGGCGCTTCTGGAGCGCGCGGAGGGTCTCCTCGGCGATGGTCGGGCCGGCGTAGGGGCTCTCAGTGCCGATGAAGGCCCAGACCACGGGGTAGAGGTCCCAGAGGGCTAACACCTTGACGTGGTGGCCATTCGGGTAGACCTGAACCTGCGTAATAAAGTCGGTGTCTAGGTCCGGGATGGTCAGCAGATCTTCCTCTCGACGAATACGGTACTGGTACTCCGCCTTGAGGGAAGGGAGGACAAAGGCCCATTGCCCGCGTCGCCGCATCGCCGCCAAGTGACCGGTGGAGATCTTGTGTGCCTGATTGGCACCCTCTAAGAGCTCCCAGACCGGCGGCGCCCCCTCCTCCGTCAGGATGTCTGTAGCCCGCTCTCGCTGTGCGGACAGCCATATGCGCTCAGGGACACGCCGCCATGCGCCACCTCGCCCGACCGCCCAGAGGTGTACGTCACCGACCGCCCCTGCTTTGGCGCGTGATGGGGGCGCTGAGACGTCTTTCAGTCTGCGATCTCCAAGGCCCTCCGTCTGGAGCTTCCACTGCCCTGCATCTGGCGCTTCGCTGTTCAGCGGGCTCCAGCTCCACGCCCCCTCGGAGCCGACGGCCCAGAGTCGCCCATTGCGTCCCTCTGCCAGTCGCTCGATCGCCTTGAGCGGCCATCGGTGGAGGAGCCTGGCCGAGGCTGCGTCCAGTCGCAGCACTTCGGTGGGCGTCGCTGTGACGATGTCTCCATCTTTGAGCGCAATCAGATCGCGCGCTCCTTGTATGCCAGCGACGCCGAGGCGTTGAATGCCGCCGTTGTCGACGCGCCAAAGCCCCTCAGTGCGTGTCGCGACGAAGACTGATGGCCCACTGCGGACCATCGCCAGGATGTCTCGTTCGCCGAGGGCGCCTCGCCCCGGTCGGTCGATACCCGCGTCGTCGATCTCCCGAAGGCCCTCAGAGGTCGCGACTAAGATGGGCCCCCAGGGGGCTTGCAGGAGATCGCGGACCGCCATGGCGCGCGCGAGTCGCACTTCGACGGCTGAACCGAGGGTGCGCGCGTTGCGATCGATGGCCCAGATGCCACGATCTCCAGTCAAGAAGACCTGCCCTCCGACGAGCCGTAATCGGACCACTGGAGGTGTGTCACCTCGTGTTCGGAGGGTGCTGAACCCCGAGGTTAAGCCTGAGGACGTCGTTGTTTCCTCGTCCGCGATCGGCGCTGAGGCGTCTTCGTCGAAGCTCTCCTCTTCTTCCTCGCTGTCCTCGTCATCGACCGCTCCCTCCTCGTCGTCAGTGCGAACCGCTGAGGGGTCAGAGTCTGAGTTGAGACCGGCGCTGAGGACCTGGGCGACGAGGTACCACGCGTTGCCCCCGTCGTCGGTCACCCAAACTCGCGTCTCGCTGGCGACCCAGGCGACCTGTGGGTCGTCAGGATCAGAGAGGCTCGCCAACAGGCCGCCACGATCGGTCGCGGGGCTCGCGCGATCCCAGACAAGGCTGGCGTGCGCCGGCGAGGTCAGACAGAGCCCTAAGAGCAAGGCGAGCAGGCCATGACGTCCCATCGGCTCAGCCACCCGCCACGGAGTGTTGGGCCTGAGGAGGCGCGACGAGTACAGCCCTAGGAGGTTTGGGGCTCGTGGCAGACCCGGCTGCGCTGAGGCCTCTACGCGCTGCACTCAGGAGGTGAGGAGGTGACGCTGCTGAAGTACTAAATCTCGACCCATTAGGGGCTTGGGAGCGTTGAGACACAGAGGTGCGGGCGCAGGCGATGAAGCCAGCGCTCAAGGTGCGCGTAGATCCGGTAGGGCGGTTCACGCTCGCACTCTAGTGCCTGGTCGCCCGACCGGCAACTGCGAACGAGGCGCGTTACTCGGGCTGAAAGGCGAAGGTCCACGGGACCCACATCGCTTTCGCGACGCCCCCAAGCGTCCCCGGTGAGAAGACGATCGATCGCGCTTGCTTCTTCGCCGCTCGATCGAAGGCCGCTCCAGCCCCCCGAACAACCTTGACCTTCTTCACTCGCCCGTCCGCGCCGACCAGCAAGCTCAGCTTCACCTCGACGGTTCTCCCGAGGCGCGGTGCGTCGTCGGGGTAGCGCCCCTTCACGGAGCGCTTCGGGCGCGGCAGGACACGCTTGGGCGGTGGCGGTGGCGGGGCGTTGACGTCCCCCTCTTCTTCACCTTCTTGGTTGGGGGTCGGGCGCGTGTTTGTCTTGGTGGCCTTGACGGAGGGATCGCCAAAGAGATCGCTCTCACCCTGCTGGACCGCGATCTTCCCGGTAAGGTTCACGTTCTCGAGGACAAGCGGGGCCGGCTCGATCTTGGGAGGCGCGACCTCCGGTGCTGGCTTTGGTGCCACCTTTGGCTTGGCCTTCGCGCGCTTTATTCGCTTGCGGGGCTTCTTGGGCTTCTTGGGCTTGGGCGTGGGCTTCGGCTCGGGCTTCGGTGGCTCAGGCTCAGGCTCAGGCTTTGGCGGCGGGGGTGGGGGCTCTGGTTTCGGGATCTCGACGTTCTCGCGGATCGCCTTGAGCTTCTGGATCTCTTGTGGAGGCTTCTCTACCCGAGGCGGCTTTGGCGGCGCAGGTCCAATCCACGCAGCGACCCCTCCGTGCATCATCAAGGCGATCAGGATCGCCAAGGTAAAGCGGTGACGCGACGGCACCATCTACTCGATCTCTTGCCGCTTGGTGTTGATGGCGAAGTCGTCGATGCCCCACAGCCTGATATTGTCGACGAGCTCGATCACCGCACCGTGGCTGACGCGCTCGTCGGCCGCGATGACAGCCTGCATCTTCTCCGTCCCTTGGGCTTTCATCTCGTCGATGTAGACCTTGACCTTCGGAAGATCGGAGGGCTGCCCGTTGAGGTAGAGCTCTCCAGCGCGGTTGATGACGAGTGAGAGCAGGGAGGGGTTCGTGTCGATCGCGCTCGACGCTTTCGGGAGTTCGACTGGGATGTTGGGCGGGATCTTGTTCTTCAGCTCCGCCTGTACGAACTCTGTTGACACCATAAAGATGATCAGGAGTACGAGCATGATGTCGACGAGGGGCACCACGTTAATGCCACTCAGCCCTCCATCTTCATCTTCTTCGAGCCCACCCGCCACGCTAGCTCTCCTTTCCGGTGGTCGCCTTCAAGTGGGCGAGCACGAGCCGTGCAGAGGACATGGCCTCGGTCGTGATGACCTTGTTCTTCGCCTTGAACGCGTTGAAAGCGATGACGGCAGGGATGGCGACGGCGAGGCCGACCGCAGTCGCGACGAGCGCCTCCGCGATAGAGCCCATGACCAGCTCGGTGCGGCTGGCACCCTCCAGCGCCGAAGCCAACTGGCCAAAGGCGTTCAAGACGCCGATCACCGTTCCAAGGAGCCCGATAAAGGGTGCGTTAACGGCGATGGTGCTCAGCACGGCCAAGCGCCGGTCGTAGCGCAGGCGGTCTCGCGTGATGGCCGCTTGGATGACCTCCTCGACGGAGTTCACCCCGTCGGCGAAGGCCTCGAACGCCGCTCGTAGGACCACCGCGAGCATCGAGACTTGGCCCTGCACGACCTTCATCGCCTCGACGCCGCCACCGCGCTTGAGTGCATCAAGCGCGTCGCGGGTCATCTTCTCCGAGTCCACCATGTGACGCCGAAGGAAGAGCCAGCGCTCAAGCATGACTGCGACGGAGAGCACGCTCAGCGCTAAGAGGAGCCAAAGGACCCATTCGGCGCCAAGATCTTCGAAGAAGTGAGAGAGTGATTCTGTGAGCATAGAGACGACCTTGAAACTTGTTCAAAAACTTATACAGAACATGTTCAATCTGGGCAATCTCATTTCTGTTTTGATTCAAAAACTGATGCAGTCCCTCGTTTCATCCCTGAACAGCAATTGTTCACTTTCGCGACGCATTACTTGCTCGAAGTAGAGTTTTGACGGTTCCGACCTTCTTCCAGCGCCCCTCACCTTTTGGGGCGTAGGTGTTGGCCCGTCCGTAGGCGATCAGCGCATCATTGAGCTGTCGTCTTCTCGTCGCATCCCCACCTACGAATCGATAGAAGTCGTAGCGCGCGCGCCCGGTGTCGATAGCGATCGACAGGCTGGCCGCCGTCAACGCGATGCCGAAGGCACAGGCGCGAAGCGATCGCCCCTTCTGTGATCGCCAGAGTGTGGTGCCAAGGGCGATCCCTGCCCATGCGATGCTCGCGGTCTCTGTCCCGGGCAGATCGAGCTCATGGCCGACGAGCACCAGCGTGAAAGCGCTCAGCGTAGATAGGGCGATCCACGCGGTGGAGCGCTCGCTCGAGCTTAGGTCGTCCACGATTCGGAGCGGCCTGCTCAGCACCCGGCCGACCCCTCGGGCGGTGGCCTCTAGCGCGCCGCTGGGGCAAAAGGTCACGCAGGTCATCGCGAGCATGTACCCGCTGAACCACCCGATCCGGAGCCCGACGAGCTCAGCACCGATGTGGAAGGCGCCAGCGGTCAACACGCCGATGAAGCGCCCGATGCGCACCCAGCGGCCACCGCCTTCCCCCCACACGAGGACGCTGATCCAGAGCCCCGCGATCATCAACTGAACCGCGACGACGCTGTGGCCGCTGAGCGTCCAGAACGTCGCGTCCTCGAGGCCCATACCCGTCAGGAAGGTGCGGAAGGGCTCAAGGTCTCCGTCGGCGCTGTTGATCCGCATGAGGACGCTGCCCGAGAGCCACTCTGGTTCGGTCTTCGAGATCCCCGTAAAGACATAGAGGATCGCGGTGAGCGCGGCGAGGAGGCGATAGCCCCACGCACAGATCTTGCCTGGGGCGTCGATGATCTCCCTCGTCCTGAGAGCAGGGACACAGCACAGGCACATCAAGACCCAGGAGATGAAGACGTGATGTTGGTAGCTGTCCAGCTGACTCATCGACCACCCGTAGGTGTAGGCCACGGTCAACAGCACCATGCCCGCGCGCCCGAGGACGCCCAGCGCCACCATCATTGCCAAGACCCCACAGCTCAGGATCAGCCCGACATAGAGCGCCGCTGTGGGCACCGGCTGAATCGCGTCCAACCACGCAAAGTGAGCGACGTTGAAGTCGCCAGCGCCGTAGCGCCCACCCCGCTCGATCATCAGCAGCCATGCGTCCAGCGCCAAGATCAGCGCTGTCGCGCGGGTCATCAGCCACACTCGGACGTTCGAGACCGGCCCGTACCACGCGGCGCTCCACCCTTGTTGCCATCGGCTCATGGGATGACCACCCGCATCGGGCAACTGTGCTGCACCTCGTCATCCGGTTTAGGGCTCCCATCGGCGCGCTTACAGCGGCGGAGGAGGCGCAATTCACGCACCGATGGCTCGCGACATCGGCGGACGAAGAAGGCCTGCATGATGTCCGGCCTCAGGCGCTTTAGGCCGCTCTCCCACGCCTTGTGGATGATGCGCGTCAGAGGGAGCGCGGTTCGCGTGGTGCGCCCCTCGACCTCGCGCGTTTCCACGACCTGAACCGCACACCGCTCCGCCCGTTTGCCTGAGAACATGCGCCAGGCGAAGCGCTCGTCGTAGGAGTCGTCTTGCATGTAATAGCTCGCTGGGGCACCGATCGCGACCATGAGGGTCGCCATGATGAACAGCGTGGCGATGCGGCGCATACGCCCAGGTGGCGGGGTGT
This sequence comes from Myxococcota bacterium, assembly GCA_049602155.1. Classification (GTDB taxonomy): domain Bacteria; phylum Myxococcota_A; class UBA9042; order PHBI01; family JBMYRH01; genus JBMYRH01. The sequence goes on from JBMYRH010000035.1 coordinate 38,105, forward strand.
ACTTGAGCTCTGACATGGCTCCCTAGCAGGCCTCACGTGTCGTCGTCGAGCCACCGTCGCACCCCGTGACCGAGGTGTTCCAAGTGGTTCCGTGTCCGATCCGCGTCACGCGCCCCCCAAAGTCGAGTTCTACGAAGGTCCCTCATACCACGACTGACGACGCGCATGGCATGCCGTGATGGCCTCCTCGCTTCAAAAGTGCGACCGAGCACGATAGGCGAAAACGGGGTGGACACAGCTTGCATAGAGGGTTGTAGGTCATCGTCGTGACACCTCAGATCGACCATGCTATACCTTTGTTCAGCATAGGGGCCTGTTGAGGAGCGCTGAAATGGCTTGTCAGATGAGGGTGAGCGCCATGATGTCGACCCGCTGTGGGCGCGACACGACTCCGATGTGTCATGACGCTATCGTGACAAAGCTGCGTGAGCTGACCGCTTCGTATTGTGAGGGAAAGTAGGGTGAAGATCCTCGGTGTAGATCCGGGCACGGTAGCCACCGGCTACGGCGTCGTGGAGCAAGTAGGGGGCGTCCTGCGCCACCTCGACCACGGGGTCATTCGAACCTCGTCGAAGCAGCCGCTTTGGAACCGCCTTGGCGTGATCCACGCAGGGATCCAGGCGGTCCTGAGCGTCCATCAACCGGACGCGCTCTCGTTGGAGCGTTGCTTTGTAAACCGCAACGTCCAATCCGCCCTCAAGCTGGGGCACGCGCGCGGCGCCATTATGGTGGCGGCGGTGGCACAAGGCTTAGACGTCGCGGAGTACACTCCTGGCCAGATCAAGCTCGCCGTCACGGGGAGGGGCCGCGCCGAGAAGGCGCAAGTGCAGGAGATGGTCCGCGTGATTTTACAGCTGCCGAAGACGGCCCCCGAGGACGCCTCTGATGCCCTCGCTGCCGCCATTTGCCACTTGCACGGCAACTCGTTCTCTAGCCGCTTGGAGCCTGCGCGATGATTGGATGGCTTCGGGGCGCTGTTCGCGCTCGGAAAGATGACCGGCTGGTCGTGGACGTGAACGGCGTGGGCTATGTGGTCCAAGTCCCTCTGGGGGCTGGGGCGCACCTTGAGCTCGATGCTGAGGTGGCGCTGCACGTTCACACCCATGTGCGCGAGGACTCTTTGCAGCTCTTCGGCTTTGAGACCGCGGCTGGGTTGGCGACCTTCGAGACCCTGATCACCGTCAGCGGCGTTGGACCAAAGCTCGCTCAGGCGGTCTTGGGGAGCTTCGACACCGACACCTTGGCCGAGGCGATCGATCTCGGCGACATCGCGATGTTGAAGAAGGTGCCCGGGGTCGGTAAACGCGTCGCTGAGCGGCTCTCACTGGAGCTCCGAGGGAAGATTCGGCCCACAGGCGACGGCGCCTCTAGCACCACTAAATCGGTCTCGACCCGCCTCGTCGCTGGGGACTCTTGGCGCGACGTGGAGAGCGCATTGTTGAACCTCGATTATCGAAAGAAGGAGGTCGAGAGTGTCCTCGACCAGCTCAAGCGTGAGCACCCGGACACGACTGACTTCGACACCTTGCTGCGCGCGGCCCTCGCCGCGATGCGGAGGTAGCCATGATGGAGGACGAGCGTGAGGTAGATCCAGGGACCCAGGGCGACGATGACGGCTTTGATAGGGCGCTCAGACCTCGCTCCTTTGGCGAGTACGTTGGGCAACAGCAGCTGGTCGACAACCTCAAGGTCTTTGTGCACGCGGCGCGAAAGCGTGAAGAGGCAGTCGATCACATCCTCTTCTGTGGCCCGCCTGGCCTCGGTAAGACGACCTTGGCGCACATTATCGCGGCCGAGATGGACAGCGACATCATCGTCACGAGTGGCCCTGCCATCGAGCGCAAGGGTGACCTCGCAGGGATCCTGACGAACCTCAAGCCTCGCGATGTGCTCTTCATCGACGAGATTCATCGCTTGAACGCGGTCGTCGAGGAGAACCTGTACCCGGCGATGGAGGACTTCCGCTTTGACTTGGTCATCGGCGAGGGGACCTATGCGCGGAACATGAAGATCCAGTTGCCGCCGTTCACGCTCGTGGGGGCGACAACGCGCCAAGGTCAGCTTACGAGCCCGCTTCGGGATCGTTTCGGTATTGTGAGCCGCTTGGAGTACTACAACGTCGAGGACCTCACCTCGATCGTGACGCGCTCTGCGTCCCTCCTCGGGATCAGCCTCAACCCAGAGGCTGCAGGTGAGCTGGCGCGCCGTGCGCGGGGAACCCCGCGTATCGCCAATCGCCTCTTGCGGCGTGTCCGAGACTTCGCGGAGGTTGAGGGTGACGGCACCATCGATCACGCCATCGCCAAGCATGCGCTTGAGAGGCTCCGTGTGGATCGCCGCGGCCTCGACCTGATGGACCGCGCGTACCTCGAGGCCATCATCGACAAGTTCAGTGGCGGCCCCGTGGGGGTCGAGACGCTCGCCGCGGCGCTCAGCGAAGAGCGCAGCACCATCGAGGATGTCTACGAGCCTTACCTGATCCAAGAGGGGTTCCTGCAGCGCACCGCGCGAGGTCGCATGGCGACCAAGCTCGCCTATGATCACATTGGTCGCGAGATGGGGCCGCAGGGCAGCCTCATTTAGGCATATAGCTCGCGCTGAGCTGCCCTAGGGATCCGTGGGTGGGTAGGGCTTCGGGATACCTGGGACACCCATGTCGACCTCGAAGACGTCTTTGTTCCAGCCGTCGGGGAGGTAGATCTTCTTGGAGTCCCAGCCTCCGAGGCCTGAGCCCCACTGCATGTTGGGCAAGTAGGTGTTGGAGCCTTGCTGACCCTGAAGGACCGTCGTCTGGTTGTTGCCGTTTTTGTCGAAGCGGAAGACCTTCGTGGCGTAGTAATCCGCGATGTAGAGGTTGCTGCAGAGGTCGATGCCGATCCCGTCAAGCCAGCCCGTCCCGACGTCCGTCTTCCAGCTGAACATCTCGCCGACCTCTCCTTGCTCGCTGACCGGGAACGCATAGATGGTGCCCACGCCGCTGAACCCTGCGATGTAGAGTCGGGAGTAGTCCGGGCTGAAGGCCGCGCCGTTGGGGTTCTTGATGATGCCTTGGCTGATGATGGTCGAGGTGCCCGCGTAGGGGTCGACTTTTAGGACCCGCTTGGCGTCGTGCTCTGTGACCACGACCCAGCCGTCGAGGTGGACCGCGAGGCCGTTGGGGTAGGCGAGGTTATTTAGGACGACGTGTATGGTGCCATCGGGCTCGACGCGCAGGAACTGACCGGTGTTATCGTTGTTCACTACGAGGTCCCCGGTGGGCAGGAAGCGCAAGCCGGCCCGGAACTCGATGTTCGGGACCCAGACCTGGGGCGATCCCTGATAGGGGCTCTTGAAGATGGCGTTGTCGTTTGAGCCGATGAGGTTGCCCTCGGCGTCAAAGGCCAAGTCCTCGGAGGCGATGGGGCCGTTGAGCTTCACCAACTCAAAGGGCCCGTCGCTTATCGCAGTGCAGTCAAACTGGCAGTCGTTGCAGGTGCCGCCACACCCATTGGGGCCGCAGATCTGACCCTCACATTGGGGCTCGCAGTCCACGCACTCTTGGTCACTTGTGCAGGACTGACCCTCGCCGCACTCACCACAGCTTCCGCCGCAGCCGTCGGTCCCACAGGCCTTCCCATCACAATCGGGCACGCAGACGATGCATTGGCCAGCCTCGCAGGTGTCGTACTCATCACATTCGCCGCAGGTCCCACCGCACTGGTCATCACCACAGGAGAGGCCGTCGCATTGAGGTTCACACGCCATGCACTGGTCGCCCTCGCAGAGGGTCCCGGGGGCACAGGTACCGCACACACCGCCACAGCCGTCCGGGCCACACTGTTTACCGTCGCAGGACGGCGCGCAGCACTGGTCGGTGAAAGTCTCGAAGCAGCTCGTGCAGACGTCCTCACAGCAGTCACCGAACTCAAAGCAGTTGGCGTTGCAGTAGCACTTGCACCCGGCGCCACACCACTGGGGGGCGTTTGAGCCACATTGACCTTCGCAGAATGGCGTCTTGCAGACCCCACCGAGGCAGAGCTTCGAGGCACTGCATGTGCCGCACACACCGCCGCAGCCGTCTGCACCGCAGGTCTTGCCGTCGCACTGGGGTACGCACGCGACGCAGCTCCCGTTGAGGCACGTGGAGTCTTCAGGGCAGGCCCCGCAGCTGATAGAGCCTCCGCAGCCATCGGCGGTCGGACCGCACTCAGAGCCGGCGGCCTCACAGGTGGTCTGCTCACAGAAGCACACGTTGTCCACACAGCTGTGGGTGTCGGCGCACGCGCCGCAGTCTAAGAGCTCACCGCAGCCGTCACTGACGGTCTCACAGTCAAAGCCAAGCGACGCACACGTGTCAGGGATGCAGACCCCACCGCAGGTGTTTGGGGTGCCGTTGGCGCCACAGAAGGTGCCGTCGGTGCAGTCGCCACAATCCAGTGTGCCGCCGCACCCGTCGTCCAAGGTGCCGCAGTCGGCCCCCGCAGAGCCGCAGGTGACTAATTCGCAGGCGACTTCGCATTCATTCGGGACGCCGTGGGCGCCACAGATGACGCCGTTTGGGCAGTCTCCGCAGTCCATCTCCAAGCCGCAGCCATTGTCGATGACGCTGCAATCGTTCGGGCCGCAGGTGCGCGGTACGCAGGGCGCGTCCGGATCGAGCGCGACGCTGCCGTCACCTTCGGCCGTCGCGTCCGAGCTTGTCTCTGTCTCAGAAGACGCGGCGTCTGGCGATTCGGTGGTGTTTGCCGGGGATGTCGTCGCACCGTCGCCGCCGCAGGCAGTCATCCCACCACAGACGAGGAGGAAGAGAGAGAGGACACAAATACGAGGGAGCAAAAACATGTTCATGTAGACCATTTGTGCATCACACCAGCGGAGGGTTTCGCGGCGCACCACACGATACGGCTTTGTGCTCGCAGTTGCCAACTGTGAGTTATTCTGGCGCTGAAAAGTTGCCGCTTCGAGGTCTTGTCGGCGCTGGCGCTGGCCGCAGATCCCCAGATGCAATACCATCCACGGCGTTCGACCGCGGAGGGTCCCATTGGACGCGTCACCGAAGCCTATTGAGCTCGTACAGATCGACCCACCAGCCCCGGAGCATCGTGCGCAGCGCGCCGCACGTTTCGCCGAGGAGGGGGAGCGCCGGAACCGCTACCACCTGCCGACGAGCCTCTCGTCGACCTCCCCCGTGGGGTACCGCTCTCGACCGACGTTGACCTCCGAGGAGGGCGCCGATGCATTGAAGCTCCTCGCGATGGAGCGCCCCAGCGGCTTCGCAGCTGCGAAGCCTGTCCCGGAGGGTGAGCTCTTTGACGAGTGCTCTCTTGGCATCCTCGTCTCGCGGCAGTCGACCAATTACCGCGGTCACCGCGAGGTCGTGCTTGGCCCAGAGGATTCGCAGCGCGTCGCGACCTTGATGCGCGGTATGCAAGGGGTTGAGGCGCCTGTCTTGGACGGGGCTTCCCATACCCACATCGTGCTCTCTCGCCCGTACCGCACACCGTTCACGATGCTCTTGACCATGGTGGGGCATCTCCCGCTGCTCAACATCCTGACGGTGCCCTACCGGATCTGGCAAAAGCGCGTGAACCACGCCGACGACATCCCGACCATCGGCTACCTTCAGTTCTTGCACGTCGGGATCTTGGCGGAGTCGATGGAGCGCGCTGCGGTCTTAGCGAGCGCTGATACACGCCGCGCGAACGTGTTCATGGCCCCGTTTTGTCCAGCGCATCGCAGGGGCAACAAGAAGGCTCTGCGCCAACTGGAGGCCCTGGCGGGGCTCACGGGCGCCGAGCGGCGCGCGGGGTGGCGCATCGCCATTGTGGCGCAAGTGGGCCAGGCGCTCGAGGAGGAGCGCGTGGGGTTATCCCCCGAGGTGTGTCGACGGATCGGCGCGACCTTGCTCGCGTTACGGAGCGAGCGCATCCAGCCAGGTGTGAACCAGGAGGAGAAGGCCCCCCCGGCGTATCAAACGCGACAGGGAATGCACGTCCCTGACGACTTGGTCGTGATGTGTGGTCGCGCGGGCTACAACGCCTTCAGCCACTGGACGGGCTGCGATCGTGAGTGGGCGAAAGAGCACGTGCTCCTCGATCGGATCGATGTCCTGACCCCTGGAGGCAAGGAGCGCTTGAGGGATGTGCGCAAGCAGCTTCATGCGATCACTGACCGGGTCGTGAAGTTTATCCCGCTCTGGGCCGATCTCCCGACGGGCAAGGCGCTCAGCCGCAACGCCCTCCGAGGGAAGAAGGCCTTCGCGTTGGCGGGCCAGCGCATCTACGTCGGAGGCCTCTCTCGGAAAGAGGTCGCCGAGGCGGGCCTTGATTGGGACTTAGCGGTCCGCGCCTTTGGTGCGCTCGCCTCTCGCTCAGCGCTCGTCGCTGAGCTCATGGGCTGCGTCGCGCGCCCTGACGATTGCGACCTCCTCGCTGGGATCTGTTTGATGGCGGGGCCTGTGAACCAGAACGACATCGGCAAGAGCTTCTATGGCTACGACGACCTCCTGGCGGGGGCGTTTGAGGGGCGCGATCCCACGTCCCTCTTGGTGTGGACGCTCAAGGCCAAGACCGTGGGCGACCCGGTCGGCAATGAGGAGCAGCTCCTCAACGCTAAGCGCAAGGGGGCCTTGGTCGACCTCCGACCCGGACCCCACGAGGTGGTCGCGACTCGCCATGGAGACGCCCTGACCCCGATGCGACAGCGTGATGGTCGCACGAATGCCGAGCGCGCCTTTGGTGACGAGGGGAACTTCATCACGGACCCCGATGGGCGTGAGATCCCGGGAAATCGCGGCTCAGCTTGGCCCGCTGAGTGGTCGGATGCGCCGGTGTGGAGCGGTCCGTGACCCAACTTCACTTCGACGCGATGCCTTCGATGGGGAAGGCGAGCGGGCGGGCGTTTCTGGCGAGGAAGTCATCCGCCGCCGTGGACGCTCTGCCAGACCTCAGCGCACAGGTGTCGGGGGTGCGCTTCGATCCGGCGCTGCTCTCCACATTTCGTCGCCTCTGCAGGGTCACCGAGCAAGGCACGTTGCCGTTGACCTCGCCGCATGTCTTGGCGGCGCCCTTACACATGATGATGCTCGCCCATTCGGACTTCCAGATGCCGCTCTTGGGCTTGGTTCACGTCGACAATCGGATCGTACAGCATCGGCCGATCCCCGAGGGCGCGGCGTTGGATGTCCGAGCCCACATGGGGTCGCTCACGACTGACGACAAGGGCCAGCGGTTTGAGCTGGTGACGACGGTCAGCGTGGCCGGTGAGGTGGTCTGGGAAGAGGTGAGCGGGATCTTGAAGCGCGCGGCGTCCCCAGGGAAGAAGCGCGCGAAGCGCCCGACCGCGCCGGGCGGCGAGGATCCCGCGCCACGGCGCTCGGTCTTGTGGGGCGTCCCAGCGGACGCCGGGCGGCGCTATGCGGGGGTGTCTGGGGACTACAACCCGATTCACCTCACCGCGGCCACTGCTAAGCTCTTCGGGTTTAAGCGTGCCATCGTCCACGGGATGTGGTCGCTCGCGCGCTGTGTGGCCGAGATGGACGCTGAGATGCAGGCCATGAGCGAAGGAGCAGTCTGCCTCGATGTGGCGTTCAAGACGCCCGTCTTCCTGCCCTGCCAAGTCGCATTTCATTGTTACGAGACGGAGTCCGGTCTGCGTTTCGCGTTGCGCGCGGCGGACGGGGTGCGTCCGCACCTCGTGGGGTCGCTCTCGGCACCTTAAGGGCGCCCTTTATTGCGCCCTCATGGGGCCACAAAAGCAGAGGTCTGAACGCGCTCCACAGGTGAGCGTGAGGCTCAGCTGTGGGCACGACATCGTCCTGAATGACGCGCGCTAAGGTGCGTCGATGTCTTCGCAGAAGTTGGCCGCTCCAGGTGACGGCTCTGTGGCGTAGAAGTCACTGGAGTTGTCCCCGGTGTCTGCACCATCCGGGCATCGACTGAGGGACCCGGAGAGCGAGTCTGCCGCGACGGGCGTCCCTTCGCCTTGGATAGAGACCTCGGGGTCATCACTCCAAGCGACGCTGTCGACCATACCGTTGCCGAGGCTCAGGGTCACGGCACCGTCATCGTTGTCCGCGGCGCTCCCCGGCATCTCGAGCATCGCGACGCCGTTTGGCATGGCTGAGAGCGTGTCGGCTTGAGCGATGACCACCACACCACTAGGTGCGATCTCCAGGACCCCAGTCACCGAGCCGTCTACTACTTGGAAGGTGTTCTCAAGGTCGACCCACGTGTAGTTGGTACCCTCCCCTGAGAGGGTGTAGATGTTGAGGGCGTAGCTGCTCAACGAGATGGCCTCATCGGTGGGGTTGTAAAGCTCGATGAAGTCCGTCTCGCTCCCGCCTTCCGCGCGGATGTCGATCTCGTTGATGACCAGCTTGGGGAGCTGATCGAGGCACTCGCCCCAGTCCCAGTCAGCCTCTGGGCAGTTGAAGGGCTGGTCGCACTCCTCGGAGCTCATCCCCATGTAGCACTCTCCGTCACAGTCGACCGTCCCCACGCCCCCAGAGTCCGGGTAGCAGGCCTCGCCAGGCTTCGGCGCGCAGTCGATATAACAGGTCGTCTTGGTCTCATCTCCCTCACACAAGCCATCCCCACAGGTGACGCAGTCACCCTGATCAAAGCCGTAGTCTTGGCAGTCAAAGTCGGGGTCGCAGAACCCATCGCCCAGCGCAGTCTCATAGCTGCAGTAGAGGACATCGGGGTCGATCTGGTTGCAGATGGGGAGCTCACCGGTCGGGCAGCAATCCCCTGAGTCCCAGCCGGTGCCTTCACAGGCGAGGTCCTCGTGGCAGACGCCGTCTCCGAAGAGCGCGCCATCGGCGCAACCACCGTTGCAGTTGGGTTGTGTGTCTCCGGGGCAGCAGGTGCCGCCGTCCCACTCGAGGGCGTCGCAGGCAAAGGCGATGTCGCAGATCTCATCGGCGAAGATCTCCTCTGACGTGCAGCCATCGTTGCAGTCCTCCAAGAAGCCCGGCGGACAGCAGTCGCCGCCATCCCACTCGGTCTCGGCGCAGGTCAGCACTGTGTCGCACACGCCGTCTCCCACGCTCGCTTGGTCCACACAGCTGCCGTCACAGCCGTTCACGAGGCCTTCGCCGCAGCAGTCTCCGCCGTCGTTGTCATAGTCGGCGCAGTTGAGCGCTTCATCGCAGGTACCGTCCCCTTGGTTGCCTTGCCAGATGCAACCACCGTTACAACCGGCGAGCTCGTCTCCCGAGCAGCAATCTCCGTCGTCCCACTCCAAGGCTGGGCACGAGAACTCGGGGTCACAGAGGCCGTCACCGAGGGAGTCGTCGTCTGGGACGCAGGCACCTGTGCAGGTCTCGATCTCACCGTCGGCGCAGGGCACAGTCGTACAATCCGAGGGGCAATTCCAATTGCTCTCGGCGATGCCACAGACGCCATCACCGCACTCATCGCAGTCGCCGCCGTCCCACTCACCAGCCGCACAATTGAGCCCTGGATCACAGCTGCCGTCGTATTTCCAAGCCGGGTGAACACAGAGGTCGCCGCAGAGCTTCTCCATCTCGGGGTCCTCGCAGCAATCGCCCCCATCCCAGTCATACGCGATGCAGCTCAGGCTAAGGTCACAGACGCCGTCTCCGACCGCGCTCGCGCTGACGCAGACGTCCACGTCGCATCCATTGACCTCATCGTCTCCGCAGCTTGATTCCCCGCAGTCGCCGGGGCACAGGCTGGCGTTCTCTTGGGCAGGGTCACAGACGAAGTCGCCACAATAGCCGCAGGCCCCGTTGTCCCAGGCGTGATAGGCGCACGCGAGCGCATCGTCGCAGCTCCCATTGTCAAGCAGCGTCTCTGAGACACAGCCGCCCCAGCACCCAGGCACGGTGCCCTCTCCGCAGGTCACCTCACAGTCTGTGAGGCAGGTGGACAGAGACTCGTTGTCATCACAGGTGCCATCACCGCAGTAGTTGTCCAGGCAGTCACCGCCGTCCCAACCGAGCTCCTCACAGTTGAGCTCCTGGTCGCAGTCGCCGGTCCCCAACAGCCAGTCAGGGAAGCAGAAGCCTTCGCAGGTTGAGATCTCGCCCTCGGCACAGGAGCTGCAGTCTCCACCATCAAAGCTCAAGTCTTCGCAGTTGAAGTCCTGGTCGCACTCTCCGTCACCGTAGGTCTCGCCCTCGGCGCAGCCACCCTCACAGGTCGGCTTTTGGCCATCTGGGCAGCAGTCTTGCTCATCCCAATCCCACACCGAGCAGGAGAAGGCTTCATCGCAGGTGTCGTTGCCCAAATAGGTCGCTGGGGTGCAGCCGCCAAAGCAGTCATCGAGGTAGCCCTCGCCGCAGCCCGAGCCGCCGCAATCGGCAGGACACAGGGTGGGGTTCTCGTTGATGATGTTGCACTCATCGTCGCCGCAGATGCCGCAGTCTCCGTTGTCCTGAGCCATCTCCACACAGTCGAACTCTGCAGTGCACCCACCGTCGCCCAGGTACGCTTCCCAGCCACACTGACCGTCACAGCCCTTGATGAAGCCGGTCGGGCAGCAATCATCGTTATCCCAGTTCGCGTCCTCGCATTGGAAGGCGACATCGCAGCTGCCATCGCCATACCAGCTCTTCGGGTAGCACTGCCAATCGCAGCCGAGCTGCTCGTTGTCAGCGCAGGTCGGCGCGTCGCAGTCCTCTGCGCAGTTCTCCGGGGTCTCTCCAATGCCGCATTCTCCGTCACCGCAGCCGATGCAATCGCCGTCATCGAAGTCCCACTCCACGCAGCCAAAGTTGGTGTGGCACTCGCCGTCACCGACCCACGCCACGTTTGCGCATCCGTCGTAGCAGTCCTTGGCCTCACCGACAGGGCAGCAGTCGCCACCATCCCAGTTCCATGCTTCACAGCCGAAGGCTTCGTTGCAGTCGCCATCGCCCAGGGAGCTCTCTTCCTCGCTGTTGACGCAGAGGCCGTCACAGGTCTCGATCTTCCCGGTCTCACATTGGACCTCAGTGCAGTCTTCGGGGCAGGTAGAATTGTTCTCGTCCGGGCCGCACCATGCGTTGCCGCAGGTGTCACAGTCGCCGCCATCGTACGCGTACTCCTCGCAGTTCAGCCCGACATCACAGTACTCGTTGCCGATCCAGGCGTTCTCATAGCACCCCCCTTCGCAGCCCATGACCTCTGAGGCATCGCAGGTGCAGTCCCCGCCGTCATAGGCGAGCTGTGCGCAGTCCATCTGGGGATCGCAGCTGCCGTCGCCCACCCAGCCCTCGGGTGCACACGTGTTGAAGCAGTCGGCGACCTCGCCAGGCTGGCAGTCCAAGCAGTCGCCCGGGCACGAGCCCGTCATGATCGCCGTGTCACTCAAACCTCCGCAGTCCGTGGGGACACACGCAGTCACCGCCTCCATGCACCCCGCTCCAGCCAAGCACTCGGCGCACGCCGCCTCATCCGTGCCGTCGCAACTCGCCCCGCAGTTGTTCATCATGCAGCTAAAGAAGCTGCTGTGGCAGTCCGCACAGTCCAGGCTCACCTTCGTCTGAGTCATGAGGCAATCGTTGATGCAGTTGGTGTCCGGGCCGCAGGTCATGCTGCAGACAAAGACCGTGCTCATGACGTCTGTGGGGCCCTCGCCATCGTCGCAGCTGCCGTTGCCGCAGCTCCCAATGCAGTCCCCCATGTCGGAGTCGGTGGCGTCACAGTTGAGCTCGGCCTGACAGACACCGTCGCCGAGCAAGCCGGCTGGGGTGCACTCACCGAGGCAGTCCGTGAGCATGCCTTCACCGCAGTCTCCACAGTCCATAGGGCATGAGCCTCCGATGACCGCGTTATCAGCGTCATTGGCACACTCAGCGCTCAAGCAGGTGTTGAAGGTCTCTCCGTAGCACGCCCCCGCGCAGGCGTCGCAGGCGACCTGGTCGTCTTGGATGTAGCAGACGTCGTAACACGAGTCGGCGACACAGGTGACGGCGGCAGAGAAGCACCCCGAGCAGCCACTCGAGAGCCCCGTCTCGGCGATGCAGCCCGTCGTGCACTCAGGGGTGTCGCAGCCTGCTGCGCACTGGCTCGCGAGCGGGCCAATGTCTACAGGGCCTTCGCCAGCCGCACAGAGCCCGTCGCCGCAGGTCGCGCCACAGTCGCCGCCATCAAAGGCGAGCGGCTCACAGTTAAAGTGTACGTCGCAGGTGCCATCGCCGTAGGTGGCGGCCGGGCTGCAGGCGCCCGAGCAGTCCGCGAGCTCTCCCTCTTGGCATGAGGCGCAGTCTGATGGACAGCTGGTCTCTTCACCGTCGGCGCAGACTTGGTCGCCACAGGCGGGGTCCGTACAGTCACCACCATCGAAGCCCCAGGTGGCGCAGTTCAAGACGTCATCGCAGGTCCCGTCACCGAGGGCGACTGCAGATTTACACGCGCCGGTGCAGTCCAAGACTTGGCCGGGCAGGCAATCCCCGCTGTCGCAGTCGACAGGGCAGGTCGAGGCCAGCGCCGCGCTGTCCTCCAAGGTGCAGTCGGCAGTAAGGCATAGTGCGTAGGCGTCCCCTGCACACCCAGCGCCTTGTGCGCAGGTGTCGCAGAGGTCCTGGCTCTCTGTCTCCGGGTTCACACAGGCGTCGTAGCAGTTGTCCACCACGCAGGCCATCTGGGTGATTGAGCATGTCGCGCAGGCCTGCGAGAGCCCGGTGCTGGTCATCAGGCAGTCCGTGGCGCACGCCTCGGCGCTGTCGCAATCGAGGTAGCAGCCGGCCGAGAGCGCCAGCGGGTCTTTGGCTTTCTCTGCGGGTTGGCAGAAGCCATCTCCGCAGTCGTCTGGAGCTGGGATACAGTCTTGGTTGCACGTGCCGCCAATCTGGCTGATGTCGTCACTGCTGCAGTTGTTGAGGATGCACGTCTCGACGTTGGTGACGCATCCGTCGGTCACCAAGCACTCGTCGCATGCGTCGCTGTCTGGGCCCTCGTTGGTGCAGATGTCGAGGCAGACCCCGTTGTACATGCACGTGATCGCGCCGCCGAAGCACGCGCCACACACCTGTGAGACCCCAAGGCCATCGGCCATGCAGCTGTCTCCGCAGCTCTCGTCCCCTGAGCACTCTGTGGCGCACGCGAGTCCGACTGTGGGGACGGCGGCGCTCCCTTCGCCCGGATCACATACGCCATCCCCGCACGTGCCGGGGGGAGCTGTCTCACAGTCGCCGCCATCGGCATCGTTCTCTGCGCAGTTCAGGCTCGTATCGCAGGTCCCGTTTCCGAGCCAGGTCGCGTCGACGCAGGTCTGGCCGTCACAGCCGACGACCTCGCCGACGCCGCAGGCGGCGCTGCTGCAGTCTGCTGGACAGGTGGCCACGTCCTCGCTGTCGTCACACACCCCGTCGCCGCATTCAGCGGGTGCGGTGGTGCAGTCGCCCCCGTCGGCCTCATAGAGGTCGCAGTTCAGCAGTGGATCGCAGGTGCCGTCGCCGAGGCTGCTCTCGCTGATGCAGGAGACATGTTCACAGTCTTTGACTTCGCCGGTCGGGCAGCAGTCTTCGGGGCAGGTGTCGAAGTCTTCGCCGATCTCCCCCATGCAGATCGCGTCCCCGCACTCTTCCCCATTTTGGCAGTCTTCAGGGCAGAGCGTCGCGGTCTCTCCCGTCCCACACAGCCCATTGCCGCAGAGGTCGCAGTCGCCGCCATCCCAGGCGTTGGCCTCACAGTTCAGCGCACTGTCACAGAGGGTGTCTCCAAGCATCCCCGCGGACAAGCAGGTCTCGCCGTCGCATCCTAGGACCTCATCATCGGCGCATCCGGGCTCGGTGCAGTCATCGCTGCAGCTGTCTGCGTCTTCATTGGCGTCGCAGATGCCGTCGCCGCAGGACGCGACGACGCAGGCCCCCTCTGTGCAGACGCCTGTGCTGCCGTCGAGGAGGCACTCAGCGCCATCCTCTAAGCGCTCTGTGGCGCACTCTCCGCTGGTCAGGTCACAGGTCGCGACTTCACAGACATTGTCTGTAGCGCAGTCGTCATCGCTCACGCACTCCGCTGTTGCGGTCGTATCATCTGCGGGATCCGTCGCGTCCTCAGTCGGCTCATCACCGTCTGTCTCAGCCGTCACGTCTGGTGTGATGGAGGTGTCCGGTGCGCTCACATCAGGGGTGGTGTTTGAACTGCCGTCGCCATCGTCTGTGGTACCGCCGCAGGCGGTCAGAGTGGTCAGGACGAGAAAGCAGATACTGAGTCGGCGCATGGCACCCTCCATGGTGGTCGCCCCGTGGATTAGGCCTGGCTCACACAGGGGTCATGGTCGGGCTGACCATGCTGGCCATCGATGCAGGATCGAGGGTGACGTGAGCGTTGGGGCGCTGACAGTATGTCAAAGATGGACGCTGGGGTCATAGCCTCCAATCAGATCCTGCGCAACCAACGCGACAGAGTCGATCGCGCTGCTGTCGGCGGGTCGCCACGTTGCTCCAAAGGTCGCCATTAGAGCCCGCCCTTCGAGACAGCTCTGGTCTCGCGGGCGGGTCGCATGGCGTGTGTGATGCGAGGTTTATAGGGTGGCAAATCGCGAGTGATCCCTAGGGATCTTGGGGGAGTCCTCCAGGGCCATCTCCCGGGTTACCAGGGCCGCCGGGATCGTCAGGGCCCCCGTCATCAGGGCCTTCGATCGGCGGGTTTACGTCACCCTCACAGATGTTCTGCAGCCCCGGACTTGGGGTCATCTGCTTGAAGTCGACTGCGTTGTTGTTGGTGTCTTGCCCATCTGGGCATCGGCCGATGGACACATCCCCAGAGGGGGTGTCCGCTGGGGCCTGCGAGCCCTCACCTGGTCCACTGGACGGGAGGTCGCCCCAGGCGACGGCGTCCACGAGGAACCAGCTCTCGCTGGGGCCATCCCAGCGGTAGATGGCGATGGACTCGTGGTCGTTCTCTACGAAGCCATTGGGGGCCTCGATGGTCTCGACCATGTCAGGGGCGTTACCTACGACCAGCTTGTTCCCGATGAGGGCCATCATCCCGGAGTTGAGCACCGGGGAGTTCCCGAAGGTCCAGGTCTCCTTCACGAGGCCATTGGCGCCGTTAATGACCTCGATGCGCCAGCCCTCATCTAGCAGCAGCTTACCGGAGCCGATGTTGAGCAGCTCGACGAACTCCCGAGTGTCGTCGCCGGGTTGGTCGGCGTCGATCTCGTTGACGACGAGCATCATGTTCGCCGTATCGTCGCAGTCACCGCCGTCAAAGCCTTGATCGGCGCAGTTGAAGACGTAGTCACACAGCCCGTCTCCTTGCCAACCAGGGTCCGCGCACGCCTCGTTGCAGCCCTTGATCTCCGGGGGTTGGCAGCAATCTCCGCCGTCCCAGTTGGTTTGATCGCACTGGAGCGCAGTATTACAAACACCGTTGCCCTCAAGCGACGCTTCCACGCAGGTCTCACCATCACAGGCGAGGATCTCTCCGCTTTCGCACGGTCCTTGGTCTAGGCAGTCACCTCCATCGGCCTCATAGATCTCGCAGTCGAGCGCAAGGTCACAGAACCCGTCACCCTTCGCGGCGTCGGTGATGCAGTCCTGCTTGTCGCACGAGAGGAGTTCACCAGGGGGGCACTCAAGAGGTGGGGCACAGTCACCTGCGTCGAATTGGTTGTTCTCACAGTTGAGCTCAGGGTCACACTCTTCGTCAGCCATCCAGTTGGCGGGTACGCACTCGGTGCCGTCACAGCTCACCAGCTCCTCGTCTGCGCACTGGATGCTGCAGTCGCCGCCGTCGAAGTTGAACTCGACGCAGTTGAGCGGCTCATCGCATTTGCCGTTCATGCCGAGCGCCTCGTCGACGCAGGTCATGTTGTCGCACGCCATCATCTGACCCGGAGGACAGGCGGTGTCGTCGATGCAGTCCTGGGCGCAGTTCAGGTGGTCCTCATTGTCGCTGCAGATCCCGTCACCACAGTCAGAGGAGGTGGCGCAGTCACCGTTGTCGGCTTGGAAGTCGTCACAGTTCAGGAAAGGGTCGCAGATGGTGTTGCCCAAGAAATCGGCCACCATCCCTGCGTCCTGACACACACCGTCGCAGTCGGCGATCTCATTGTCCTGACAGGGTGCTTGTGCACAGTCGCCGGGGCAGTTCTCCTCGTCCTCACCCGGTTCACAGATGTTGTCGCCGCACTCCGGTCCGGGCTCACATGCGCCGTTGTCGAACCCGAAGGCGTCGCAGTTTAAGACGCCGTCGCATGCGTTGTTCTGAAGCAAGGCGTCGATGTTGTAGCCAGAGAAGCAGACGCCGTCGCAGTCAAAGACCGGCAGGGGCTCTTCGGCTCCATAGTCGCTGGGGTCCTCACAGACCTCACCGGGCTTGGCGGGGCAGTCATTGATACAGGTCCATGGCTGCTCATCGCCATTGCATTGGTTGTCGCCACAGAAGGGCTCAGGCGGGGCACATGCGCCATTGTCGAACCCGAAGGCGTCGCAGTTCAGCTCGTCGTCGCATTGCTGGTTGTTCATGAGTGCGTCGATGATGTCGATCGGGTGGCAGACGCCGTTGCAGTCCTTCTCGCCGCCGTCGGGGCACTGGGGTGCGCCGTCGCATGCGCCATTGTCGAACCCGAAGGCGTCGCAGTTCAGCTCGTCGTCGCATTGCTGGTTGTTCATGAGTGCGTCGATGATGTCGATCGGGTGGCAGACGCCGTCGCAGTCCTTCTCGCCGCCGTCGGGGCACTGGGGTGCGCCGTCGCAGTCTTGAGGACAGTTGATGTTGTCCTCGCCAGGCTCGCAGAGCTGGTTGCCACACTTTGGTCCGTTGGGCTCACATGCACCGTTATCGAACCCGAAGGCGTCGCAGTTCAGCTCGTCGTCGCATTGCTGGTTGTTCATGA
>JBMYRH010000035.1:54977-55160 GCA_049602155.1 Myxococcota bacterium
GTGCGTCGATGATGTCGATCGGGTGGCAGACGCCGTTGCAGTCCTTCTCGCCGCCGTCGGGGCACTGGGGTGCGCCGTCGCATGCGCCATTGTCGAACCCGAAGGCGTCGCAGTTCAGCTCGTCGTCGCATTGCTGGTTGTTCATGAGTGCGTCGATGATGTCGATCGGGTGGCAGACGCCGT
>JBMYRH010000036.1:0-53580 GCA_049602155.1 Myxococcota bacterium
GGAGGTGGCGCTCTAGAGAAGCGAGCAAGGTCTGAGGGAGGATTCGGTCTCGCCTCAGCGCCCAGAGGCGCTCCAAGAAGACCGCTAATGCGATGACTGAGCAGATGAGGAGGGCCCACATCAGTGGTCCCCCTCGGGTGAATAGTTCCATGTAAGGCATCCCAGCTCCTAGCGCGGTAGGCTGATGGTGAAGGTCGTTCCGACCCCGATCTCGGAGGAGACATTGACGGTGCCTCGGTGTGCCTCGACGAGGCCCTTGACGATGGCGAGTCCTAACCCGGTGCCGTTTGTCTTTCCGTGGGTCGCGAACGACTCGAAGAGACGGCCTTCAAGCTCTTCAGGGATGCCAGGTCCGTTGTCTTCAAACGCCATGTTAACGGCGTCGTCATCTGCGCTCACTCGAATGGTGAACCGGCCCCCGTCAGGCATCGCCTCATGGGCATTGCGCGCGAGGTTGTAGGCAACGCGCTTCATCTTGTTCTCATCCATCTTCACGGCACCGCCAAAGCTGTCTTCCACGACCAGTTCAACACCGGAGGCCGTGAACTCTTCCTGGAGCAGCTCGGAGAGTTCGTCGAGGAATGCATGGATGAAGACCTTCCTTAGGTAGAGCTCTGACTCGCCCCGCGCGAAGGAGAGCAGCTCCCCCGTCATCTCCTTCATTAGGGAGATCTGCTTCTTCACTTTCTCGCGATGGGCTTGGCGTGCGTCTGCGTCGTCTTCCCTCACCATGGCGCGCGCATAACCACCGATGATCGTCAGCGGGGTCTTCAGGTCATGGATGACCCCTGACAAGGCTTGGCCAATGACGGCGAGGCGCTCGGCTTTGCGTTCCTCCTCAAGCGCGCGCCCCAACACGACTGAGAGCCCGAGTCGGCCGCCAATCACACTGAGCATGCGCTCGTCCTGCGGGCCAAACCCCCGCGGGTTGTCTTGCCGGTTCACCAAGATCAGGCAGCCGAGGGTCTCGCTCTGTTGCATGATGGGGGCGGCGATCCCGTGTCGCACCCGCCAGCCGCCTGAGTCGTCGGGAGCGAACTGCGCCCGCTTGGTTTCGCCTGTCGCGATGACCTCGGTCACGAGGGTCGAGCTCATCGAGCCGATGAGTTTGACGAGCTCGGCGCCGTGGTCACCTGCGATCAGCTCAGGCTTGAGCGTGTTGCCGTCGGGCTCAAGGAGCATGATTGCGGCCGCCTCGCTGGGGAACTCGGCGCGCGTCGCCGCCATGACCCCATCGAAGGCGGCCTCCAGGGTGATCGCTGTCGCCGCCGCGCGCTCGATCTTGAAGAGGAGCTCCAGCTCGGCCTTCCGGGCCTTGAGCCGCATGGAGGTCTCCTGCAGATCGATGTTCTTGCCCACGATGTCGAGGTAAAGGCGCGAGTTGTGGATGCTGATAGCCGCCTGCGCGGCGATAGCAGCGAGCAGATCTTCGTCGGCCGGCGTAAAGTAATCGCTGCGCTTATTGAGGACCTGAATGACACCAATGATGCGTTGTTGGGAGTCGCGGAGCGGCGCACAGAGGACACTTCGCGTGCGAAACCCGGTCTTCTCGTCGAAGGAGGAGTCAAACCGCGCGTCCTTGTAGGCATCCTTGACGTTGACGGTGCGTCCATTCGCGCCGACCCAACCCGCTATACCGGCCCCGATGGGTACCTCAATGGTGGCCACCTCGCCACCTTGCGTATTGCGTGACCACAAGAGGTTGGTCTCGTCATTGACGACGAAGAGGGTTGCGCGGTCCGCATCTAAAAGCTCGGTGGTCTTCTCCATGACCGTGTCGAGGATGCGGTCAATGTTGTGCTCACTCCCGAGCGCCCGGCTGATGTCTTCGATCCCTTTGAGCTTGAGCTGGACTTGGGCCAACTCAGCCCGGACCTCGCCCACGGTGGGTTCAGCGCTGAGTGTATCGTTTTGATCGGCACCCGTGAGCGTCAATGGGCCTCCAGCCACGTTGGTCCCCACCCTGCATTGGCGACCAAGGGCACGCTCAACTCTACCACGTCCTCCATGGTTGCGGTGACGAGCGATGCCAGCTCCTCGACCTGCCCCTCAGGGACCTCGAAGACGAGTTCATCGTGAACCTGAAGCAGGAGGCGCGCGCTCGGCATGGCCTGAGCGATTTGCGGCGCGACCACGATCATCGCGCGCTTTATGATGTCCGCCGCGGAGCCCTGAACAGGGGTGTTGATCGCCATCCGTTCGGCGCCTTGGCGGGCCATATGGTTGCTCGAATTGATGTCAGAGATTCGACGGATACGACCCATCAGGGTCGATACGTGACCGTCGGTACGCGCGGCTTCCAGAGTCTCGGTTTTCCACTCGGCGATCCGTGGGTAGCGGTTGTAATACCGCTCGATGATCCCTTTGGCCTCGGGTTTGGAGATGCCTTGTTCGTTGGCCAAACGGAACGCACTCATCCCATACAGGATGCCGAAGTTCACCGTCTTAGCCATGGAGCGTTGTCCTCGAGTGACCTCGTCTTCAGCGACCCCGAAGAGCTCTTTGGCTGTCCTCAGGTGAATGTCCGCGCCGTCTCGGAAGGCGGCGATCATCGCCTCGTCGTTGGCGAGGTGAGCGAGGACGCGCAGCTCGATCTGACTGTAATCAGCAGCGAGCAAGACGTGGCCCGGTTCGGGGATAAAGGCCTCGCGGATGCGTTGCCCGACCGGTGTCCGAATTGGGATGTTCTGTAGATTCGGGTCGGTGGAGCTGAGGCGGCCCGTGGCCGCGACGGCTTGATTGAATGTCGTGTGGATGCGACCGGTGCTCGGGCGCACCAGGGTCGGGAGTACGTCGGTGTAGGTCGACTTCAGCTTGGAGGCCGTGCGCCATTCGAGGATCAGCGCCGGGAGGGGGTGCTCTTTGGCGAGGGTCTCCAGCACGGTGACGTTGGTCGAGAAGCCGGTCTTCGTCTTCTTGATGGGGGTGAGCTCCAACACCTCGAAGAGGATGCGCGCGAGCTGCTTGGGAGAGCCCAGGGAGAAGGGCTCTCCCGCGAGCGCGTGAGCCTCAGCCTCAATTTCAGCGGCGCGCGTGCCGAGCTCAGCGGAGAGGGCCTTGAGGGCGTCGGAGTTCAGCTTGATCCCCTCTCGCTCCATGCGCGTCAGGACCCTGAGGAGCGGCAACTCCAGCTCGCTCATCAAGGCGGCGAGTTCGCCTTCCTCGAGCGCGGTCGACAGGTCGGCGGCGAGCATCGTCACGAGCTGTGCTTGCTCACAGGCCCAGTCTCGTAAAACCTCGGGTGGTAGCTGGTCGAGCGGCCGCTTTGAGCGCCCCTTCCCGGCGATAGGCTCAAGTTCGACCATCTTGTGGTTGAGGCGGTCGAGCGCGATATTCGACAAGGTGTGTGCGTACTTACCCGCGTCGACAAGGTAGCTCGCGAGCATCGTGTCAAAGCTCACTTGCTCGGTCGCGTCGATGCCTTGCGCCTTGAGGATGTGCAGCATCGCCTTGGCGCCGTGGGTTTGAAGTGCCCCGGTGTGCTCGGCGAGGAGCACTTTGAAGGCCTCCGCCACAGCGGGTGGGCTCAGCTGTGGGTACGCATCGAGACCAGTGTGGCCTACTGGGATGTACCAGGCCTGGTCTTCGCCGATCGCAGCTGCGTAGCCGAGGAGCTCTCCGCGGTGTGTGCCCGGCTGAGTGGTGAGGGGACAGAGGGCGAAGGCCTCGGCGGCCTTGAGCGATGCGATGAGCGACGTGAGTTCCTCGGGCTGACGGACGGTCGCGTAGCCATCCCGGCTGATCCGTGCACCCTCTTCGACGGCCTCGGCGTCGTGAAATTGGCGGTGCAGGTTCTTGAACCCATGCTTTGCGAAGAGCTGCGTGAGTGCACGCTTGTCTGGCTCTTTGCGGGCCATCTCGGAGAGCTCGATGTGGAGTGGTACGTCTCTGTCTACTGTCGCGAGCTGCTGAGCGAGGAAGGCCTGCTCTTTGTTGTTCTCGAGGTTCTCACGGCGCTTGCCGCGAAGCTCATCGATGTGGTCGTAGATCCCTTGAAGTGATTCGTACTCCTCCAAGAGCGTCGCCGCGGTCTTTTTGCCGATCCCGGGGACACCAGGGATGTTGTCGACGGAGTCGCCGAGCAGGGCGAGGAAGTCGACAATCTGGTGGGGGTAGACCCCCATCTTCTCTTTGACCCCGTCGGGGTCGTAGTGCGCATCCTTCATGGTGTCCAAGAGCGAGCAGCGCTCGGAGACGACCAGCTGCATCAGGTCTTTATCGCTGGTGACGACGACTGTGCGGACGTCTTGATCGAGGGCGCGCGTTGCGAGCGTGGCGATAATGTCATCGGCCTCGTAGTTCTCTAGCTCTAGTGCTGGGATGTTGAGGGCACGCGTCACCTCTCGAACCACCGGGAACTGAGGGACGAGATCTTGAGGGGCCGGTGGTCGGTTAGCTTTGTAATCTGCGTATAGATCGTTACGGAAGCTCTTACCGGACTTGTCGAAGACGACCGCCAGGTAGTCGGGGTTCTCGTCGCGGAGGAGCTTCAGGATCATGTTCGTGAAGCCATAGATAGCGCCGGTCGCCATCCCCTCGCTGTTCGTGAGGGACGGCATGGCGAAGTAGGCCCGGAAGATGTAGGTGCTTCCGTCGACCAAGTAGAGCGTCTTTTGAGTCATGGGGTCGTCCGTCCAGAGGGGAGGCCATCTTGTCCAAACCGCCCGCGCCTGTCGACCTTGACGATGCGTGTATCGCGGCTCAGTTCGGCAAGACGATGGGGAAGCTGTCTGGGGGCTCTTCCACTTTCGTCTTGTTCTTCTCTTTCGTGCGCTTGCCGCGCACCCGCTCGAGGTGCTCTCGTGCTTTGTCTTCGACGAGCTGGGCGAGCTTCATCTCCCCAGCCTCCTCAAGGCGCTTGCGCCAGAGCCCGAGCACCACGCGGGAGGGATCGAGCCTGCCGCGACGGACAGACTGCTCGGCGGCCATCAGCGCCACCTCCGTGTGCCTCGCGTCAGGGGTCACGCGCCCCAAGCCGCGCACCATGAGGCGCTCGAAGCTCTCGACCTTGCCTCGCCGTAGCTCGGCGAAGCCTAAGGTGAGCTCTGCGTAGCCAAGCAGGTGCGGGTGCTCGGCGGCAATTTCGGAGGCTGTTAGCGCGAGCTTGGAGGCCTGTCGCAGATCGGCGCCTGTTGACGTCAGACTCAGGGACTCGGTGACAAGCTGGAGCGTCTCGATCCATGCCGGTCGAGTACGACCGCCGATAGTGTACTTACCGTCTTCGTCGTCACTCGCAGCGCTGGGCTCGCCGTCGGCGCCCTCGGTCTCACCACCGCAGGCGGTGGGGGTTGCGAGCAGCAAGCACGCAGACAGGATGAGGAGGGGGCGTCTCATGACTGGAGCCTAGCACAGAAGGACGAGGCGTTGTCTGCCTCAGCCTGGTCGCACTTTCCCCGGTCGACATGCGAGCGCATCTTTGACTGTCATGGCGTCGAGGAAGCAGCGATGTCGCGACTCGTCATATGCCTCGTAGCAGGCCTGGAGGAAGCGCTGTCGCTGCGCTGATTCAGGCGACCGCTTGGCGAGCGCGATCAAGTGATTGTAGGCTTCCTCGCACTTCGGTGCCGGATCGGGATCGCAGGCAACGAGAAGTAAGCAAGAGACCAAGCCGGTGAGCCAGACGCGCATAACCGACTGCGTACCCGCAGGTTTAGTGAGGAGTCAAGCGCTGAGTCCCCCAGAACGATCGGCCCGTGTGAAAGAGTTGGCCCTTGAAGTCGGCTTTGATCTTGTAGGCATCACCTCGCCGGACGCGCAGTCATCGTTTGAGCGCTACTCTGCGCAGATGACTGCGGGTTATGGCGCTGAGATGTCGTGGCTCTATGAACGCCCTGAGCTGCGTCGAGATGTTCGGACGGTCCACTCGGAGACCCGCTCAGTTATTGTGCTCGCTGTCAGCTACGCAAGCGACACTCCGGGCTACCTCGAGGCTCCACCGGCAGCGGATGAAGGGTGGATCGCGCGCTATGCTCAGGGGCGGGACTACCACCACGACGTGCGCAAAATGGCGATACGATTGGCCAAAGCCATGTCCGAGGAGCCGAGCCTTGGTGGTGAGAGCAGCGCACATCGCGTCTTTGTCGACACTGGCCCGGTCCTAGAGAAGGCGTTCGCGCAGCGCGCCGGCCTAGGTTGGATGGGCAAGAACACGCTCCTCCTCAACCGTGGTTTGGGCTCTTGGGTCTTCCTCGGGGTGATCCTTACGCCCCTAGAGTTGGCCTCTGATGCTCCGGGGACGGACCATTGCGGCTCGTGTACGCGCTGCCTCGACGCTTGCCCGACGGGGGCGTTTCCAGAGCCCTATGTGCTGGACGCCCGCGCGTGCATCGCGACGTGGACGATTGAGAGCGCTGAGCCGTCAGCCGTCATCGAGGCCGAGTCGCTGGGGCAGCACGTCTTTGGCTGTGACATCTGCCAAGAGGTGTGCCCTTGGAATCGCGGGGTCCCCGAAGGACGTCTTGCGACCTTGCTGCCCCGTGAGGAGAACCTACGACCGAAGCTAGAGACCCTGGCTGGGCTCGATGAGGAGTCGTTTCGAGCACGCTTTCCACGCTCTGCAGTGCGTCGCACTAGCGCTGAGAAGATGGCTGAGGTGGTCGAAATCATACGGACACGAGGTGCCGTCGTCTCAGATGAACCTTCCGAGCCCTGATACAGGAAAACCCGGTCAAATGACCGGGTTTTCACTGTCTGGTGGAGCCGATCGGGGTCGAACCGACGACCTCATGAATGCCATTCATGCGCTCTACCAACTGAGCTACGGCCCCCCAGCGGGAAGCGGGTGTGTAGCACGGGGTTGAGGTGGGGGCAAGACCCTACATGCGAGACCTTGAACGATAGACCTGCTTACCGTCGATTAGCCAACAGTGTGGTCCCCCCCGGCACGTGAACCTGGAGCCGTTGATGGGGAGAACGATCTCGGCGCGCTCCTGACCTTCGGGACCACTGACAAGGAGCCTGCCGTGGCTCGCGAACGCCGTGAACCCGTCTCCCAGGTCCTGGGACGTGGGGATCCAGGAGGGGCGCACCTCCCAGGTGACCCCGCCGTCGGAGGAGGTCTTCCCGGCCCAGTGGATGCGGGAGCCATCCCAATCGAAGTCGCCCTCGGTGGACCGCTGAAGCTCGGTCAGGTCGTGGAAGGATTGCTGGACGGCGAAGTGGGCGCCGCCGTCGTGTGAGATGAGCAACCAGCCGCCGTCTTGAGCGGTGGTCATCACGGCCATCACAGAGTCACCCCGACCACTCATTGCGCTGATGCGACCATTCAAGCCCAGGGGGATAGCGCGCCAACTTGCTCCATCATCTGCAGAGCGAAGCAGCACGCCGCGCTTTCCGGCGGCGTAGAGGTTGCCGTCGACCTCGAAGAGTCGCTCGAATTGAACGGTGTTGCGCTCACCTGTGTTCAGAGGGAGCCAACGGGTCAGAGGCCCCTCGCTTTTGACGATAAATCCCTTTTTCCCTGAGATGTACACGGCCCCTGTGGCGGTGATGTGAGCATCGAGAAACCCGCCAATCATCGGTGAGGGGAGGGCGGCGAGGTGGAAGCGGGTGCCACTGTCATTGGAGACGGCGACGTTGGTGCGGTTCAGAGCGACGATGACCTTGCCTCGCACCTTGAGGCTCTCGATGCTTTGAAGCCCTAGGCCATGGTTGGCAGTCCAGTGTTTACCCCCGTCAGAGGTGAACGCGACGAGCCCTGACTCTCCGAAGGCGATCCCCGCTTCTCCCTTGAAATGAAGGCCAGTCATATTGGGCAGAGCAGTGGGCGAGGCGCTCTGCAAGGAGATCACGCACTGTTGCCCGTCCGCGGGGAGGCGACCTGCGCAGGCCTGGCGTTTCGACGTCGGTGCGATGACCGCCTCGGACCGTTGCGCGTCGATGGGGCGCCATGTCACCCCGCGGTCCTTGGACTCAAGGGATATCGCGCTCCCAGAGGCCACGAGCCGTCCGTCCATGGCGACCACTGACTTTAAGGTGGCCCCGAGCTTCGTCGGCACCACGCTCCAAGTGGCCCCCGAGTCCTCTGAGCGGAGGATTGTGCCCATGTCGCCGACGAGTATCACGAGGCCCCGATCCGCGATGCCGTCGCGGAGGGTGTGCGTACTCTCTAGACGAGGGCTGGACCACTGCACTCCGTTGTCGGAGTACGCGAGGCCACCTTGGGCTCCGAGGGCAAAGTACTGGCCGCTCGTGGAGTGAATAATGCGATGTATCGACGAGAGGTTCACCGCCGCGCGCTGCCAGGTCGCTCCGCCATCAGCGGAGACGGTGAGGCCACTGGCGCTGACGACGAAGGTGCGATCTCCGACGCCATGGGCGACCCCGTAGAGTGAGCAGCTCACTCCGCGGCGGAGACCCACTCGCCCGAGCTTGCAGATCCCTCGTGACGTGGTCGCGACGCCAGGGACTCCGATGTCCTCTGGCTTCGATGCGGCCTCCCAGTGGACGCCGTCATCACTGTGGAACGCCCGGGAGCCGTGTGAGGCCAGGACCCCCTCGCCGTGACGTGTCAGTGACGAGGGGATGAAATCGTCAGGGAGGCGCAAGGCTTGACCGTTGGCGCCGTTAAGGGACGCTCGGACAATAGTTCCTCGGCTGCCCAGAGCAATGGCTGTGTCGCCAAGGACCTCTGCGGTGATCAGGTTGTCCCCTGTGTAGCGCGGGAGCTCCGTCCATTGGAGGCCATCAGAAGACACCGTCATGGAGCCCCCGGGTCCGACGGTGAGGTACGGGCCACCATGGCGTCCACCCACCGCCGAGACCGCTCCCCGAGGGTGCGCGGTAAAGCGCCATGAGGTGCCTTGATCCTTTGTGATGCCGACGAGGTTGTCCTGGGTTAGCGCGATGGCTTCGTTGGGGCCAAGGGCATGCCCATCGATGATGGGTGAGGCGATGAAGGCGTGCTCGGCGATCCAGTGGCTCAATGGCTCAGCTTTGTCTTGGACGCTGACTCCGTTGACCTCGTACGTTTCGACCACCATCGGGGCGAGGGGCGTGGGGGAGACGTTGTCCAGTGGCTCTTCCGCCACGCTCAATGTGGCGGTCTGAGGCTTGGGTCGCACTTCTGCCGGTGGTGGGGCGCAGCCAAGGCCTTGAGCAAAGAGGAGGCTACAGAGCACCACGAACGTCTCCGGGGCGCGGCGTGAACACGGTTGAAGGCGGCGAAGGGCAGCGCGGTTCGCCCAGATCCTCCACGGTGCGATGGAGCGTCTCAGAGGGTGGAGGCGCCTTTGGTGACGTTTAACGATGTCGCACTGGCTCAACCACGCGGCGTGGAGGTGCGTACTTATGGTGTCATCCTGTCGTAGCCCATCCCGTCGTGGCTATCTAGGGCCCGAATTCGCCGCTGGTATTTCTGGAACGCTTCAATCGCGATACCCGCGGCCCCGCCCATGAGCGGGAAGATGCCGGCGCCGGTATCACCGCCGAGGACTAGGAGACGCGCTTTCTGACCCCAAGGGCTCTTTGGGGCAGCTGTCGCCAGCTCGAGGAGGGCCTCATTTGAGCGACGGATGCGTCCCTCATAGCGCTCTTTCAGGGCGTTCTTATACTGGCGATCAAGCGTCGCGTTATATGCCTTGTCGCCTTCAGACGGGAGGGTCTCGACGCGGACATTGAGGTTCCAGTTCAAGCCTTCGCCATGGAGGGCTGATGTGCTGTGGAGCACACGGTCGTACAATGCGATGAAGGCGTCGACGCCTCGTGCTGCGATCCCAGTCCACTCTTTCGGCGGGAGGGTATGTCGCGCCACTGTGATGAGCTGCCTCAGCAAGGTGGAGGGCTCGCCGATGGATTGCACCGAGGCAAACGAACTCTTTTCGTCAAAGCCAACCGGTGGGTTTGACTGACCGGGGAGCGGCGATGCCCAGGTCGTCTCTGGCGTCGTTGTGCGCTTCAACGCCCGTTTCACGCCCTGCGGGGTCATGCCGATGACCATGAGGTCAGGCCGTACTCCCCAGGAGATGCGTGCATAGTCAGTGCGCTCGGCCTTGGGGTCGGGTCGGCCGCGCTTGTCGACCTCTTGCGAGAAGACGCTGGTGCGCAGCAGGACGGAGCCGCTAGGCGCTCCGACACCGGCGCTGCGACGGTCATGCTCGAAGTGAATGCCGGGCTCTGCCTTGGAGAGGGCTGTAAACAGAGCTTTCACGGTGCGCTCGGCCTTCGAGGCTTTTGAGACACCGAGCGCCAATACGCAGTCGGCGATGCCGTCATTGCATGTGAAGAGCAGATCGCCTGTGAAGATCTTAGCGATGTCCCGCACGGGATCCACGCCGAGGGCTTTGCGACCACGCTCCATCTCCTCATCAAACTTCTTGCCGGCGAGGTCACGGGCCAACTTGAGCCCGGCCGCTGTCGAGATGCTGAAGCGCGCCCAGGAGGGGGAGTCAGCGGCGACATCGAGCATCGCCTGACGGGCTTTGGCGCCCTCGGGACCAGGTCGCGTGACCTGCATGAAGGGCTTGGCAGCCTCGGCGAACTTCACGGCCCCTTCAAAGCGAGAGCCAGAACCGTCGATGGTGAAGAGCCCGGAGACGGACTCAAGCATCGCGAACTCACGCACCGCGTGGTCTTTTAGCTCATTAGGATTTGCCCAGAAGCCGACGCTCAGGCGGTCAGGATCGGCGGTCATCCCTTTGAAGGCTTGGGGGGTCGGTGTGCCACTCCAAGCGACGTGGTCGAGGACATGGCTCTTGTTGCGTGTGCGTCGCGTCTTTTTCTTCTCTTCAGCTGACGGCTCGACCGACGCCGATAACGCCGCGACGCCATCTTTAAAGCGGACAGTGAGGACTGGCTGTCCCTCTGCGCCGCCTTGGAGTGTGACGGTGAATTGGTCGGCCCCCTTCGCTGACTTTCGTTTGCTCAGCGCGCGCTTTGGTTTTTGACCCTCCTCAACCCATTGCTCGCTCTCGACACGGCGCCTCATGAACCGCACGAAGTCCTTCTTGTACTCGACGTCCATCACCAGGATCGTCTCGACCTTACCCTCGTGCAGCACGCCGTACATGGCGATCGCACCATTAGCGCTGAGGCCCATCGATTCCGGCCAATCCGTTTTACCGTTCGCGGCGTCCAGGGCGTCTGCGATGAGGTCCGCGACGCGCGCGAACTTCGGAGGCTCCAGGCCGACCTGCTTCATGTAAGTCCCGAGGGTGCGCGCTTTCTCTGCGTGACTGTTGAGGCCTCGCACCGCCAGCCCAAACTTTGCGTCGAGAGGGGCGACGTCAAGGGAAGTCAGCCCGTCCTCCTTTGCATGAGCGACAGAGAGGGGGCTACATATCAGCAGCGCTAAAACGACGAGTAGTGCGCGTGGGTTCATTCATCTTCTCCAGGAGCCTGTGCGTCAGTCCAAGTGATCGCAGCTCGGATGGGGGCTTTTGTTTCGTTAGTCAGGGTGTGTGCGGCGCCGCGCTCGATGATGACGAGGTGGCCGCTGCCGATGGACTGGCGCCCGCTGGGGGCCGCGTAGGTGCCATGACCTTCAAGGATGAGCATCGATAACGGCAGGCCAGGGGCACCCTCCGATGACCACGTTTCACCGGCAGCGATTGTGAGCACTGACCACGCATGACCGTGGGCGCTGACAAGCGGATTGGTGGCTGTCTGGCTACCGTCTGCGTCGAGATCGAGCAGCGCTTGCCCGATATCAGAAACGGTCATCGACATGGGGGGGGTCTCCTGAGCACAACGGGCCGCAGTGTGGTCGGCATGGTTTTGATAATCAAGCCGTGTTTTTCACATAGCGCCAGGCCTCCAAGGGACCGCAGATCAGTTCGAGGAGGACGGTGGCGTAGCAGCCCGATGGGAGGGTGAAACGTAGGACCAGGCCATCGTCTTCCCGGGTAACATCGCAATCGGTCGGGAAGGCGAGCGCATTGCGTCGTGTCCCGGGAGCGAGGCGCTTGACGGCGCGGAAGGCTTCGAGCTCGATCCCAGCGGCTTGCAGTGCCTTCTCCTCGAGCGCCGCTGCCTCGCCGCGTGCGCGGCGCGCTTTCAGGCCTGAGATCGGCCCGGTGAGGACGAGCTCCCCGGCCTCAATACGCGCTGTATCGACGGAGGGGTCCTCGCACCAGAAGACGCCGCCGGATTCGCGTTTCCGAAGCAGATCACCCTCAAGCGCCACTGAGACCAAGTCAGCAGCGATCCGGTCGGCGAGCCAGGTGTTGAAGATCCAGGACTGGATGGCAGAGACACCGAGTCGTAGTTGTCTGCGATCTCGGATCCGCCTCCCCTTGAGGGCATCTAAGCCGACCCTGAGCGAGCTGCCGTTACCGAAGCGTTGGGGACCAAACGAGTTAGCGAACCCGACTTGCTCTAAGTGGGCAAGGCGCTCCGCTGTCACGCTGTCTTTCGCGGCGTCCCGGTCGCGGAGTCGGATCGTGAAGCGGTTCCCTTTCAAGTGACCTGTACGGAGCTTATTCGTATGTCGGGTTGCCTCTAAGACGCTGATGCGCCCGGCGTCTCCCACAGGGCCATCGATCGCGGAGAGATCCAACCCGTCTTCGGCTGGAACGCTGACCCATTGTCGCGTTACTGCGCGTCGATCCTTCATCCCAGCGATCCCGACGGCGCCATTGTCGAGTCCAAGACGACGGGCGATCTCTTTGGCGAGTTTGGGACCTGCGACGTCCTCTTTTTCGACCCAGAGGTAATGGAAGTCCCCGGAGCCGTCAGGTTCGTAAGCAGGGATCTCCTCGACTTGGAAGTCGATGGGCTCGGACTTCAGGAGGCCGCCTCCCGTCGCGGGCTCAACACCGGGTCGCAGGAGGATCATCGGAGGGGGCGTGGTTGGATCGATCATAGTGTCGGACCATAGCGACCTGCAGGCTCGCCGTCGACCACTGGGTTCGGGTCCTGGGTGTCAGGTGTGGCCACGAGTTGCGAGTTACGGCAAGCCGTTCGACAATCCGTGGTAACGACGCGCGAGAAGGACCTGGGCGCGGACGAAGGACGGTGCGGATTGTGAGTACGACGCTCAGCATGTGGCTTGGTTTGCTCTTCGTGATCTTGGCGGTCGCGGCGACAATTTTACAAGCATGGTTATGGAGCTTCCCCATGGAGCCCGACCCGGGGGGGCCCGACCCCAACGGGAAGTCGACGGCGCCCAAATTGTGGACCCTCGCCCATCGGGTGATGGGCGCGCTCTTCTGCATCATCTACGCCTTCATGATGTGGCATATGGTGCCGCGCCTTTGGGAGTACCAGATGGAGCTTCCGGCGCGCACGGTGATGCACGCCTGTGTCGCGATCATCTTGGGCGTTCTGTTAGTGACGAAGATCTCTATCATCCGGTGGTTCCAGCACTTTGGTAAGGCGCTGCCGGCGCTCGGGCTCGGTGTGCTGACGTGCACGATCATCTTGGCGATGCTCTCGCTACCCTTCGCGTTTCGCGCGCACGGCATGCTGGCTGAGGTCTACACGCCGAAGAACCTCTCACGGGTGAAGATGATCTTGTCGGGGCTGGACGCCCCCCCTGAGTACACACCCGAGCTGCTGACGACGGAGGAGTCTCTCCTGGAGGGGCGTGAAGTCCTGACACGTCAATGCGCCGTGTGCCATGACATGAGGACCATCTTGGTCAAGCCAAGGACGGGCAAAGCCTGGCAGAAGATCGTTCGCCGCATGGCTGAGAAGCCGAACCTGGGTCCGAAGATCGAGGAGCGAGATGTCCACACTGTGACGGCTTATCTCGTCGCGATTAGTCCAGACTTACAGGAGTCGGTGAGCATCAAGCGACGTGAGTCGCGTGACAGGAAGGCAGCTGCGGCCAAAGCGGTCGCCGCGGCCGTAGAGTCAGCACCTACGCCTGCCGAGGGGAGCCCCGAGTCGACCGTAGACGTGAAGGAGCTGGTTGAGAATCGGTGCACCGAGTGTCATGAAATGACTGATGTCGAAGAACACGGTGGCGATGACAAGGAAGGCTGGGCGAAGGTGGTGCAGCAGATGATCGAGGAGGAAGAGGCGGAGTTGACCCCAGAGGAGGCGACGCTGATCGTGGATTATCTGGCTAAGGAGTACCCCAAAACCTGAGCTGAGGTCGCAGAGGCCTCGACGTGGAGCCCTTCGAGTGTCTCGTTCTTTGAGGTCAGTGCGGATGACTGCTGCCAGGCGTGTCGGCTTGACGGCGGTCGTATGTTTGGTGTGCCTGGCTGGGGGTGTCGGCGGTCCCAAGGAGGCCCAAGCGAAGGACTCGCCCTGGCATCTTCAGGTGGGCTTGGGGACTGATTTCCCGCTCCATCTTGGCGGTCAGCTCTCTGTGGAGATGCCGGCGGGCCTTCAGCTCTCGACATCAATCGGTCACCTGCTGACCTCCTACGTGGAGGTCATCAATGCGATCGCACGGAGCTTCGACGCCTATGAGCAGGAGACCGCTGACTTGGTGCTCGCGTCTTGGCGAGACGCCCTCGTCTGGCGTCTCCACGCCGGGTGGCGCCCGCTTGAGGAGTGGGGCTTCTTTGTGGAGGCCGGCTACGGCTTGGTGACCCTCGGGAGCTTGGTCTCAGGCGGTGACTTGGTGACCGTGTTGGAGGACGACATCCGAGAGCTACTCGATGAAGACGCCCTGCGGTACGTGCAGTATGACCTGACATCGACCCTGCACATGCTGGACCTCGAGGTCGGCTGGCGCTGGGTGCTGGACAGCGGCTGGTACTTTCGTGTCGGGCTCGGTGTCGCCGCGACGCTCGTGGGTGAGACGGAGATCGCGCCGGCCGGTCAACGCACAGAGACCGAGCAAGACGCGGTCATCTCCGAAGGTGTCCGTGTGCACTTGAATGCGATCTATCGCAACCATGTACACACGCCGGTCGTCTCGCTCTCCGCTGGCATCCGCCTGTTCTAGGACGTTTAAGGCGAGAGCTGCGGATCGAACCCTTGGCGAAGGGCTTGGAACCAATTGCGCCACATGTTCCGGGCCTCGGTGATGTCAAAGGCGACGAAGTGATCTCCGTCCCATTGTTTAAGCCCTGCGGTCAGTGAGCGTCCCGCGCGGTTGACGATGTTCAGCGACACCGGTGCATCGACTCCGCTCATCCCCAAGAGTTCGTGCGCTTCACTGGTGGCCTCGACCGGCGTCAGCAGGGGGATCCGGGCGGAGGCTGCCAGTGCGTGAGTAGAGACAGCGGGGGTCGCAGCGTCGTTGATGCCCTCGGTGACGAAGACGTGCTTCGCGGTGCCGCCGGGTGCGGGGTTTATCCAATATTGGGCGTAGTTGACGGGGTCGGTTGCGTCGACCAGCAGCTGCACGAGGGCCATCGTGGGGTGGAAGGGCCCGAAGTTGGCGTCGGGGACCTCCAAGAGGGCACGGACGAGCGACGCAATGTCTGCGAAGTCCTTCCGGCGCAGGATGGTCTCGATGAGGACACCGCCTGCTCCGGAGAGGACGGCGGATTTGAGGGCGGGCTCGACGCCCAAGGCGAGGGCCCCGCTGAGGCCTCCCTGGGAGTGACCGAAGAAGTGAATCTGGTCCGGATCGAAGGTGACGGTTTCATCATGCTCTGTCCGCCCAGTAGGCACGTTGAACTGGCCATCACTCACCATGCGAGTGAGGACGATCGTGTCGGCTGCCGACTGTCGGAAGTTTGTCCGGCCCGCCCGGGGGTTGGCGAAGTTGAAGGTCAGGAGCTCGATAAACCAAGCGTCATCACCTCGCTCGCCATGCAGGGGTTGCTCGATGCATAGGATCGCCATGCCCTCCTTTGAGAGGTCCTCGGCGACAGACCACTTACAGCTGTCGACGTCTCCCCCTGTGCCATGGGCATAGAGGACCAGTGGCCAGCCAGCCTCCGGCATCTCGAATGCGGTCGGGACCGTCAGCACGAAGCGCACTGGCTCACCGTATTGGACGATCGGGGTGCCGGTGTCGTCGAACTTCACGTCACCTCCGACGATGTCGTAAGGCTTCTCGCCGGCCTGGTAGTTGGGCGTCTCATAGTGTCCGCGGAACTCGTGAAAGACGTTTGTCTTCCCGAGGTATTCGATGTCTGTGAGGCTCGGGGCTGGGCTCTCGTAGATCTGCGCTTGGATGGCGCGAAGCTCTGCAGTCGGCGTGTCGGTGGTAAAGCAGGTGGCCACCGCGATGTCCTCAGCGACGATCATGGCGTTTTCGAGCCAGTCCCGAAGCGGCTGCAAAGAGGGCTCGTTAGCCAAGGCCTCAGTGAAGGCCGCGCTCGGCTTGAGGTAGCGGCCCTGAGCGTCCTTCACGCCTCGCGTGACGATGGTGCAGTAGGTTTCGCCTTCCGCGAGTGGGAAACCAAAGACGGGCCGAATGGCCAGGGTGTTGGCCTCCAAATAAGGGTCGTCTTCACCGCCGCCGTACCACCAGAAGAGCAAGGGCATCTGCTCGCCGTAGCGGTGACTTCCTGTCGTCGCGTTCACCGTCTGCACGGTCGCCTTCTTGAACCCCTTCGTCAGCGCCGCCGAGGGGAGTGACTCTGGATCGATGGCGCCATCGAAGGTCACATAGGTGCTCCCGTTGAGGCCCCAACCAAAGAGGACCTCATGGGCGTAGTCCACGTACTGGTGAAGCATGTCGATGTCTGGGTTGGGGAAGCTTGAGAGGTCGGGCGTGCCGTTGGCGTCGAGGAGGCGGTCATTCGGCCACGGGGTCGAGGTCCAAGACGCTCCGTTGAGGTCGTAACGCGGTGAGGCGCCTGCTTCAGAGGCTTCGTAATCGATGCCGAGGCCGGGCAGGGCAGGGGGCGCGGGTTGCGTCACCTCCGGCTCTGCATCGCTCCCAGAGGCGGAGTCCGCTGGGGAAGCGGGGGCGCTCGTGTCGTCGTCGCCGGGCGCCGCGATGTCTTCGCTACCGGCGGCCGCATCGGCGCCCGCGGGGACGTCGAGACCATCGTGTGTGGGCTGGCTGTCACCGCAAGCAGCGAGCAGTGCAGTGACCAAGGCGACTGAGCTAAGTGCACAGAGGGTGCGCATGGGGGATCCTCTCATTCCAGGAGTGGGCGGAGCCTAGCTCGTCGCCTCGGTGGAATCCAGAGGTTGGCGAGGGCGCTAACACGTGGCACGTTGGCGTCAGCTGGAGGCCACCATGGTGCGACTGACAAAGATCTACACGCGGACTGGCGACGGCGGGACGACCCGCCTCGTGGGCGGGCAAGAGGTCCCTAAAGACGAGCTGCGAATTGAAGCCTACGGGACCGTCGACGAGCTGAACGCGGTCGTCGGGATGGTGCGTGTCGCTGTGGGGCGCAGCACTGCGCTGAGTGATGAGGACCAGGCGACGTTCGATCGCTGGCTCTTCGATGTGCAGCAGCGGCTCTTTGATCTGGGCAGCGATTTGGCGACCCTCATCGAGGATCGATTTGAGGGCCAACCTGTCATGGCACAGGGGCATATCACCGCGCTCGAGGCTCAGATCGATCGATGGAACGCTGAGCTCGCGCCCCTGGAGAGCTTTGTCCTCCCGGGCGGAGGGGAGATCGGCGCACAGCTACACCTGGCGCGGACCATCTGTCGCCGAGGAGAGCGCCGCACGGTCAGCTTAGCGGCCTCGGAAGAGGTCGGAGCGTTTGTCGTCGCGTACCTCAACCGCCTGTCCGATGCGCTCTTTGTCGCCTCTCGCTGGATCGCGCAGAGAGCAGGCGAAGCGGAAGCGCTCTGGGAGTACTGAGGTCAGGTCGATGGTTCACTAGGTTGAGGAGGCGCAGGGCACACTCATGTCACAGACGATCCGATCAAGAGATGAGGCCCGAGTCGTGGGTGGGGCCAGCTTGTTGCTTGCCAGCATCGGGATGGGAGTCTTGTTGGCGTACGTCGCCCGCGGGTTTCACGGCACGCTCTACATCCCGCTTGTCACTCCCTGCGTCTTGGGGGCGGCGTTGGGGCTCGTCCTCGCTCGTGTATGTGTCCGCAACCGTGTCATTGACGTGGTCCCTGCGGTCGCCGCTGCGGCTTTCGGGGGGATCATCCTCTACGGCACCTATCATGTCCTGATCTACGGACGCGTGGTCGACTTCATGGTCTCGCAGATGGCGACCTTTGCGGACGCAGCTGCGAGTCACCCGAAACGAGAGGTGATGAGCTACCTCGAAGCTCAGACTGGAGAGCGCGGGTTCTTCGCATACCTCGGCTTCGTCTCTCAGGACGACAACGGCGTCCTGCATCCGTTAGGGATGCTCGGGGCGCTCCGCCCTGGCCTCGTCGGCAGCTTGGTCGCCATGGCGTTGGAGGCATTGGGGTTGGTCGCGGTGGCCGTGTGGGTCACACGCAGGCGCAGTCAGTTCGACAGCTCGGAGGAGGTCGGCGAGCCTCGCGTCCGTGAGGTGATCGCGCACACCGACGCGGCGACGCTCCGCGCTGCGATGGAGGCGATGGACCGTGGTGACTTCGAGGCCGCTGGGCGAGTGCTGAGGCGACCGGACGTCGATGAGACCTTCGCCGTCGCGCTGATCTTCAACCCCTACTCCGCAGAGAGTTACCTCCTCGAGATTCTCGAAGGGAATCATGTCTGCGCGAGTCGGGAACTCACGAGTTGGGACGGTCAGGCGCTCTGGGACGCGTTACGGGTCAAGTAGGGGCCCTGAGGAGCGCCAACCAGTTCTGTAGAAGCTGGCTGCCGTGGGGATCGTCTGGCGGACGCTCGGGGTGACACTGGATGCCGTACTGCGGGCGCACTTTATGGGCCATGATCTGAATGCGACACGCCTCACTGTGGGCCAAGCACTCGAAGCCTATCGGGAGGGATTGGACTTCATCGACATGGCTGGCTGTCAACGTCACGGCTGACGGGAGATCTGCGAGGAGTGGGTGTCCCCTGTGCGTCAAGTTGATGAGCGTGCGGCCGCTAATCTTGGGCATCCCCCGGTAGCTGGTGGTCGCGGCGGGGACGTCATGGACCGGGGCGACAGTTGCTCCGTGGGCCAGAGCCAGCACCTGATGTCCTCCACAGATTCCGAGGAGGGGGCCACAGTACTCGCGCACCCACCTTAAGAACGCAGAGAAGTCCTCTGGGTAGGCAGCGAATGGGGTGCTGTTAGGGCCGAGGATGGTCGCATCGGGGGGCGCACCAGCATGTGCCTTCGTATCGATGTAGTCGCGCCAATGGGTGTAGGTGATGGTCAAGTTCGGTTCGAGGCTGACCAACCGTTCACCGATCTCGATACACCCCGTCGAACCGCCGGCGATGACATTGACGTCTAGGACGTGTAGGCGCACTAGGGTGCGATCGGCGTACGCGCACTGAGGAAGACGCGGATGGCTGCAGCGACGTCCCCGGGGCGCTCATGGTGCATGTTGTGGCCGGTTCCGGGGAGGGTCTGCACGGTCACGTCACCTAATGCGGCGATACGGGCCTCTTCGTCGGGGGCGTGCATGGGCGAGGTCTCGGCCCAGAGTGCGAGAACTGGGCACGTGATTCGCTCCAAATAAGCTCGGAAGCGCACCGGGTCGAAGGCGATGGGCGCGTGTGTGCGATGGAGTGGGTCAAAGCGCCACTGGTATCGGCCTGAGGCGTCCTTCGTCGTCGCTGCCTTGGCGAGCTCAAGCAACCGCTCTGGGGTCGCGCGCGACGAGAGCCTGCCAATGCTGCGCGCAACTGCTTCGAGGCTCTCAGCACCCTTTGATGTGTGTGCATCACGTCGTCGGACATCGGCGATCCAGCGGCGGGTGCTGTCCGGGATCTTGTCTGCGACGATGCTGTTGGGTGGACCGATGCCGTCGAGCAAGACGAGCCCGGAGACACGCTCTGGGAACGCGCCCGCGAAATAGCAGGCGATCGAGGCCCCCATCGAGTGTCCGACGAGAACGGCCTTCTCCAGGTCGAGGTGACGGTACAGGCCGTCGAGATCCAGCAAATAGTCGGGGAAGTGATAGTACCCGCCGGCGCCGATCGCGTCGCTCCTCCCATGACCACGGTGATCCGGGGTCCAGATGCGCCACTGATCTCCGAGCATCTCCATCATGGAGGCGAAGGAGGCGGAGGTGTCGAGGAACCCGTGGAGCATGATCACAGGGGGACCGTCAGGGCGGCCGGCCACGCGACCACGCAGGGTCAGCCCGCGTGTGTCCCAGGAGAATTCTTCCACTCAGATGATCTCGAAGTAGCGGTCGAGCTCCCAGTCGGTCACCGCCTTTCGGTATTGAAGGATCTCCCATCGGCGCGTCGCCACGAAGTGATCGACGAAGGTCTCACCCAAGATCTCCTTCGCGATGACCGAGGCTTCGAGGCGATCGGTCGCCTCGGCGAGGGTCCGTGGGAGCTGAGTCCCATCAAGATCCGGCTTATCGTAGGCGTTGCCTTCGACGTGTGGTGGGAGCTCCAGCTCATTCTCGATCCCGTAGAGCCCGGCGGCGAGGCTCGCCGCGAAGGCCAAGTAGGGGTTTACATCGGCGCCGACCAGTCGGTTCTCGACCCGCGTCGCCTTTCCACTCGCGCTTCGGATCACGCGGAGCGCTGTGGTGCGGTTCTCAAAACCCCAGGTCGCCGTGGTGGGGGCCCACATCCCTGGGACAGTGCGTTTGAAGCTGTTGATCGTGGGGCACAGGAGGGCCATCAGGTCAGGCAGTAGTTGAACTAAGCCGGCCAAGTAGTGGCGGAACGTCTTGGAGAGGCCGTCTGGGGCCGAGGCGTCGTGGAACGCTGGCAGGCCATCTCGCCACAGGCTCTGGTGGGTGTGGCCTGAGCATCCAGGCATATCCCCGATTGGCTTCGCCATGAACGTGGGCATGATCCCGTGTGGGGTGAGGATCTCTTTACAGGCTGTCTTGAAGAGCGCCGCCTTATCCGCCGCGAGGATCGTCTCGTCGTGGGCGAGCGCTGCTTCGAAGACCCCTGGTCCGGTCTCCGTGTGGATCCCCTCCACGGGGATATTGAAGGCGTTCAGCTTGTCGAGGAGATCGTGGACCATCTCGCTCGATTGGCTCGCGCGCACTGCGCTGTAGCCGAACATCCCGCGATCGAGCGGGGTGAGGTTTCGATAGCCTTTCTCGCGGACAGTGTGCTGATCTTCACGGAAGAGGAAGAACTCGTACTCTGCGGAGAATCGGGCCATAAACCCGGCCTCTGCAGCACGTGAGACCACTGATTTCAGAAGCTGGCGAGGGCTCGCTGCGTAGGGCGACCCGTCTTCGTTAGCGAAGTCGAGCAGGAAGAAGGGGACACCACGGTCCCAGGGCACGCGTCGGTAGGACGCGGGATCGATCGTCGCGTGGAGGTCAGGGTAGCCAGTGTGCCACCCTGTGATCGTCACATCGACGCCTTCGTACAGTTCATCTTGGCTGTCCCAGCCAAAGATGACATCACAGAAGCCGAGGCCACTGCGGAGCGCCGACTCAAACTTTTCGATTGAGATGTACTTGCCTCGCAGTACGCCATCGATGTCGATGCCACCGAGGCGAACACGGTCTGCATCAGTATTCCCGAGTTCGTGGAGGATATGGTCAATACTCAGCGGCTGCGCGTCGCGTATCATGGGGACCTCTTTAGTGAACGTCCTCTGCACCCTAGCAAAGCAACCGTCCCTCGCAAGGGGGGCACCCGGATGGGCTCCGGGCGATGAACGAGGAACCTCAATGACCGCACCGGCGAAATCTCCCTCCGAATCTCTTACCGAGATGAATCAGATCGTCTTGCCGCCTCACACGAATGCCCTCGGGACGGCGTTTGGCGGCACGGTGATCGCGTGGATCGACATCTGCGCGGCGATGGCGGCCCAGCGGCACGCGAGATCGTCAGTCGTGACGGCGTCGATGGAGGCCGTGGACTTCATTGCGCCTATTCGCCTCGGTGATCTGGTCAACCTGCAGGCTAGCGTCGACGCAGTGGGCAGATCGTCGATGGTCGTCGGGGTGCGCGTTGAGACGGAGGACTTGGCGACGGGGAAACGGGCTCATGCCGCGAACGCGCATGTCACCTTCGTCGCGCTGACGTCAGAGGGCGTCTCTCATGAGGTGCCGCGTCTCGATGTTCAGACGGAGGAGGAGCGTCAGCGCCGTGATATCGCCGAGGGGATTAAGGCGCGCCGTGGGCGGTAGCATCAGGGGGCGTCGCACCTTGTCGGGCAGCACAATAAGGACCCGTCATGGGGCTTTGCGTCACGAGCGCTGGATCTCCCTCAGTATCTGATCCACGCTGCGGTCATGATGACGCTTCAGGCCCTGCTCGGTGCGCTCCCCTCCGCAAGGCTCGCGGAGGCAGACCTCCCGCGCTTTTTAACTCAGGCTCTCGGTCGAATGACGGTGGAGCAACTCGCGGAGGCGAAGGCCCTCTTACAGGGCGAACAGTTGGTCGGTTACCCACGCACGCTCAGTATCGTGATGCGCCGGGTGATCGAGGTCCTCTCTGAAGAGTCGCTGGAGCCTCGAAACATCGAGCCTGCGCTATTTGAGCAAATCATCGCTGCGCCGGTCTTTTTGGCAGCCCTTGATGACGAAGTGGGCCTGGAGCATATCGTACTGAGGCCGGGGGAGTTGGTCTCCTCTGAGATGCGTGAGCTCGTCGGGCGTCACCTGCGTGTCCTCCCCGGGATAGGCCCTCACCTGACGATGGTGGCACCGACCGAGATCTCAAGCTTACCGGGGCTAGGTTACGCTGTGGTCCGTTCGGCGGTCTTGGCGCGCCCGATGAGTCATGAGGAAGCCGAGGCTGTCCAGGCTGCGTGGGCGTTGTTGGAGGAGGCCTCTGGCTGGCCCCATGGGCAGGGCCGTGAATGGGAGGCTCGCTTCGCGCGCATCGCGACGCGCCCGAACTGGCCGGCAGCGGCGTGTGTCGCTCAGCTCTCTGGGATGCAGCCGCCTCGGCGTCGCGCGCTCTGGTTGGCGTTAGTGGGGCACCAGCGGCTCCAGGAGTTGCCGGAGACGCATCGAGCTGGTGCTGCGTCGCTGGCCCGGCGCCTCGACCAATTGTCCCTCGAGCCTGGAGCCCGTGAGCATGTCCCTCAGCTGCTGCATATTGTGCGCGCGGCCTATCTGTCCTGTGGCCTCTATGGAGGCGTGGACTTGGGGGATTACCCGGTGACCCTCGACGACGTGGACGCTTACATCGAGTGGGTTGAGCACCCGGATGGCGCAAAGAGCGTCCTGGCGGCCCAGTCCGCAGAGCAGCTACAGAGGCTCTTGCGACGGATGACTGCGGTCGAGAACGGCACACTTCAAGTCGATATCGACCCCGACGAGACACGTATATTGAGGCTCTTTCGCGACCAATACCTCGCGGCTGTGTACCGTCGAGACACGTCAGCGTTGCTCGGCGTCGACCCCCTCATCCTGGCGCAGTCTTATGTCGCCGAGGGGCATGATCATGGCGAAATTCTCTCGGCCTTAGGGCAGTTGGCTGATGACGCTCGTATGCAGCGTGAACTGGCGCTGGAAGCCGCTGAGGGCGCTCGTATTCAGGCGATCAAAGAGGTGGAGCCCGTCGCGAAGGAGCCGAGGCCGGAGCCCGAGGATAGCCCGTTTGCAGCGCTAGTACCTCGTATCCCGAACCGCCCCACGACCTCGCCCGGCGTGAATCCATTCGCGGCGTCCGAGGAGGTGGAAGTGCCGCATCGGATACCGACGACGGCGCCGCCGATGAAGCTGCCGCCGTTACCTGAGGTGCCCCCTACGAGGCCACGGAGGCGGACGGCCTCGTCGATGTCCTTGCCACCGCTCCCGGACCGGCCGACGCGCCCGAGGTCGAGCAGGCCCCGGACGCGCCCCCGTACCCAGCCGTTCCCAGATCTCGATGCGATGCCGCTGCCCAAGCCAGTCAAACCTGACCTTACCTCTCCTTCTTCGGGGACGCGCAGCTCTCGACCTGTACTGGAGCCACCGCCGCCTTTGCAGAGGGATGACGCTCCTGCAGAGGACGCTGTCGTCACCAAGTCCGTCGAAGCGGCCATGCCGACGCTGCAAAACGAGGTGCCCGAGCCAGCTGTCCATGAGGCAACTGCTGGCGCTGAAGCGGCGTCGGAGAGTGACGGCGTGTCCTTGATAGGTGCCAACGTCGAGCGAGAGTCGGCAGCGCAAGCCGAGCTGAACTTTGAGCGCACCAGCTCTGC
This sequence comes from Myxococcota bacterium, assembly GCA_049602155.1. Taxonomy (GTDB): domain Bacteria; phylum Myxococcota_A; class UBA9042; order PHBI01; family JBMYRH01; genus JBMYRH01. The sequence continues at coordinate 23,988 of JBMYRH010000036.1, forward strand.
AAATGAGGCGGAAACCACGGAAGTGCTTCCCCCCGATCTCCCTCCGATGGAGAGCACTCCCCCGACCGCGAAGCGGCACACGGGCCGACTCGTGACTCCTGGACAGGCTGCGCGCTTTTACTCCGAAGCGTTTCGAGAACTGCAGGTGCTGGAGCGTGACCTCCTTGAGCGCGGCGCTTGGCCCCTCGCACGTCGACGGGTGCAGAGCTTGGGCGAAGAGGCCACAGAGCTCGCATTGTCGCTGGGCCCGCCAGCGCGGAGCGGAGACGTCGATTTCCAAACCGCCCTGAAGAAGGTGGAGCTCGTTCAGAGCTATCTCGACCGGATTGTGCCGCTGATGTCGGCGGCCCCTCCTCCGGTCATAGAGCCCGAGGCATCGGGCGTCTTGGACCGGCTTTCAGGGATGTTCAAGCGTGGGGATCAGGACAGCTGAGGCCCTGCGCGGAGGTCTACTGCCGCATGAAGGGGAGTCGGTATGACACCGCTGGCCCTGAATGCAGCCGGTCCTCGAAGACAAACTCCACCATCGCATCGAACCCATCCGGTCGCTCGGGGAGGGCCTTCGAGGTCGACGCATCGAGGGCGACGGTCACGCCGGGGTAGAGGGTCGGGTTGCCGCCATCGGGTCCGGTCACGGCGAGCGTGATCGGTCTGGCTAGGCGCTGTGTCTCTCGCAGTGTAATGCCCCAAGTAGGCTCGGTGTCCGGGACGGCCGTCGCGCCGAGGATCTCAATCGAGTATGTGCCCGGGCCGCCGCTAAAGTTCATGTCGAGCAGTCGAGCGCCGAAGCCAGACTGGGCGACGACGTTTCCTTTCGAGTCGACGATGTTGACGGCGATGTCCGTGAAGAGGTTGTAGTCGTCGGCGGTGAGTTCAAAGGCGAGGGTCGCGCCAGAGGCGCCCGCAGGGAGCACCACGTCTGTGTCGTACTTGGGCCCTTCAACGTCATAGTGCTCTTCACGCGTCCAGCCCAACACGTGAGCGTCGATGTCCCCTTTGACGGGGCGCTCAAAGCGGTTCGTCACGGTGAGCGAGGCCTCAACGCCACCCCCATCGGGGACGAAGTAGTCGACGGCCTTCGGCAGGTCGATCCCTGCAAAGCGAGCTTGAAGCTTGAAGGATGAGGGCGTTTGGTTCCGGAAGGTCGCGTAGGGTGCGATCTCCCAGACACCGGGGGTCAACTCGTCCCCGGACACCACGGTGCGGGATTTGGCGCCGGTCTCTGAATTCGCGACGCGCATGGCGCTGTCGTGAGAGCGCCCCTCGGGGTCGTAGAGGTTCAAGTAGACACGGCCAAACTTACCCTCAGGGACCTCCATATCGATCATCATCGCAGTCGCCCCCGGGGGGACCTCAATGAAGCGACGGGTGATCGCCCCAGGAGCAAGGCTACCCTTCCAGGATTGAGTGCGATGCTTTGCATCGTCAAAACGGTGCGGGGTCACAATGACGACCGGGATGTCGAAGGCTGGCAACTTGGAGCCTCGCATCGTCGCAGTGATGAGTCCTTCATGCAGGCCGGGGCGTTTGACGGCCTTGGCCTTGAGGCGTGCACTGAGGTGTGCGGAGCCTTCACCACGTACCCCGATCCGGCTCCGGTCGAGCTTTATCCATGAGGTGTCTGTGTCCAACTCCAGATCACCAAAGAAGGCGTTCTTTTGGCTCTCTTTCACCGTCTCGAATAGGACTGGGTTGATGGTGAAGTGGATGGTGTCCGGGTCCTCAGGGACGTAATGGCCGGTGCGCCAGTAGCTAGCCGTCCCTGTAGAGCCAGGGCGGTGCGGTACCGGGGTAGAGATGCGCCAAGCTAAGAGGATGTCACTCTGCGCGCTCGCCGCATCTTTACGGAGGGCCTTAAAGGCGTCACCGACGTGGATAAGGCCCGCGCCTTGGTCGACACGGGCGTAGCCTTTAACCGGGCGTGCTGTCCCTCGGAGAGCTGCCTTGAGGAGCCCTGAGTTCCAGGGGGTCTTTGTCGCGACGGCCGCGGAGATCAGGAGAGCGTGGGCTCCAGAGGCCTGTGGTGCAGCCATCGAGGTGCCCGCCATGACGGCGCGACGGTGAAAGGGCGGGACACTTGCCCACGCGACGCCGGGAGAGAGGCCGTCGGGTTTGTCGAGCTCACCACCACGGCTTGAGAACCCGAAGATGCGCGCACCTTTCCCGCCGGCACCCCAGAGGGTTCGACCGTTTACGGGATCGAGATAGGCTCCTGCGGTCCAGGCCAACAGAGACGCACCGGGGGTCCCTACGGTCGATAAGCCGGGCCCTTCGTTACCAGCCGCCACGGATGCGACGAGCTGTGGGTTCTGGGCGAGGAGCTCGTCGAGCTCCCCATCTATCCCCGCGTATCCTTCGATCTCGGAGCCGATCCCGTAACTGACGTTCATCACGACGGGGACATTGTGTTCACGTGACCACCGCGCGGCATAGTCCATGGCGCGCTTCATGCTTCCAGGGGTCGTCGCGCCGCCGGCGAGGGCGTTGTTCCCGATCTTAAGTGACATGACCCAGGCCCCGGGAGCGATCCCATCGAAGCCTGGCTTGCCTTGGATTTCATATCCAGCGGCGATCCCCGCGCAGTGGGTCCCGTGGCCCCCGTCATCAAAGTGGAGCTCTACCCGCCGGTCACTGTCCGGCATGATGGTGACGCTGAAGGCGATCGGTGTTTGATCTTTTCGAGGGTCCGGGTGGCTAAAGGAGAAGTGCTGGCGATCGACCTTGAAGTCAGGTCGCACCACCTCATCAGAGATCTCACCGTCGCCATCCAGATCGAGCGCAACCAATGGGGCCGCACCCGGGGTGGGGTAGAAGGCTACGACTGCGAAGGTGTCCGTGGCTTTGCCGTTCTGGTTGACGTCATTGACCGAGGAGCGCTCAAGGCTGCTCTCGTCGAAGAAGCCTACCCAGTAGACGCCGTCCTTGGGCTTTTGAGCCAAGCCATCGACGCCCCGGACGACACCATCGTCACTCCTCAGTAGGCCGATGCCGTCTTCTACGGTGCGCTCAACTCGAGTCAGGCTGACGTCACCCTCACCACTGAAATCGCGCGCCTCGATGACCTTGATTTCACCGGTGGACGTTGTGCGCATGCCGGGCACACTTGGATCGACCCCAGTGTCCAAGACTGCGATGACGACACCGCGGCCATCCCAGCTGGCATTCTTTGAGGTGAATTCACCCGCGCCGATCACATCACGACTCAGGTAGTCGTAATAGGGCCCCAGCTTCGGAGCAGCAGACGCGAATTGCGGTAGGGCGGCCAGAAGCGCCGCGAAGACGAAGAGTCGGGACACGTGAGCCTCCATGGACCGGAGGCTCATAGCACTGGTGTACCCCTCAGTCCATCGAGGGGACGTGCAGCGCTCACTACGCCTTGGCGTACTCGCGTCGCACATCTTCGCCCTGAGGGCATGTGAAGCAGGGGTTGTCTTTCTGCTTCAGTGCGTTGGCATCGACGTAATCACTCATGCAGTTGAAGACCGAGATCCGACGCGCTTTGGCGCGGCAGCGGAAGGTGTCGGGCTCGCAGAAGCTCTTGGGTTGCAACAGCATCTTGTGTGTTCTCCATGAGTGGTTGTTCGGAGGGCGGGCTTCGTCGGCTCCGCGGTCGAGGTCGCCCAAGTCCGCGATTCCCTTGAAGGGGGGCGGCACTTATCTCGATAGGCCTCATGGGTTCAAGTTCAAGGGCGCATTTTTTTTTGTAGGCGCAACTTATAGGCGCCTTGGGTGAGCTTTTTCGTTATTGAAATCAGACCCTTGGGTTGTTTTTGGGTTTCTTTGGGTTGGAATGAATATCATTCAGTGGGCGGGGCCTGCCGTGAGATCGCGGAGAACGGATTCAGGTTGCAGTGCAGCCGTCCAGAGATCTAAAGGTCCCCTATGCTGCACTTGCTCGATCTCACCAAGTCGTTTGGCTCCCGTCGCCTCTTCAGCGAATTGAAGTGGCATGTCGCTCCCGGCGAGCGTATCGGGCTTGTGGGGCGGAACGGCTCGGGCAAGACGACGCTCTTCAAGATCATGGCCGATGAAATGTCGCCAGATTCCGGAGAAGTGGTGCGAAGCGCACGCGTCCGGGTAGGCTACTTGGCGCAGGAGTCTGGTGGGTTTGCTGGACAACGTGTGATCGATGCGGTGCTCGCAGCCGCGCCCGAGACACCCGCGCTAGAGCGAGAGATTGGGCAGCTGCAGGATGAGCTCGCATCACCTGGTCTGACCACTGAGCGCCTGGCGCAGCTGACGGCCCGGCTGGAGGTCGCTCAGGCACGGTTTGAGACGCTAGGTGGCTACGGGCAAGAGTCGGAAGCGCGTCGCATCTTAGCCGGCCTTGGCTTCACCAATGACGCATCGGATGGGGCGTGTGATGTGCTCTCGGGTGGCTGGGTCATGAGGGTGGCGCTCGCACGGCTGCTCTTTGCACGCCCTGACCTGTTGCTGCTCGATGAGCCGACGAATCACCTGGATCTTGAGGCGCTCGAGTGGTTCGAGAGCTTCTTGCTTGGGTACCCCGGGACCGTGATCGTGATCAGCCATGACCGGGCGCTATTGAATCGATTCGCGAACCGCATTGCAGAGCTTACCCCTCGAGGTATCGACGTTTATGAAGGGGGATGGGATCGCTTCATCTCAGCCCGAGCTGAGCGCCGTGCTGCACAAGATGCGGCGGCTTCTCAGCAAGAGCGTGAGATCGCCAAGACCGAGCGCTTCATCGAGCGCTTTCGCGCGAAGAACACCAAGGCGAAGGCTGTCCAATCCCGGATCAAGCAGCTCTCGAAAGTCGATCGCCTTGAGCGCTCTGACGCGGACGCAGACAGCATGGCGTTGCGCTTCCCGCCAGCCGAGCGGAGCGGTAAGGACGTGATCGCTTGCGATGGGCTTCGCAAACAGTACGGCGACCATGTTGTATACGACGGTCTAGATCTCCTTCTGCAGCGCGGCGAGCGTGTGGCGCTGGTGGGACCGAACGGCGCGGGGAAGACGACGCTGTTGCGGATCTTGGCTGGAGCGTTGCCTTACGAGGGAGGAGAGGTACGCCTCGGGCACAAGGTGACCCGCGCGTACTTTGCACAGCACCAAGTGAAGGCGTTGGTTCAAGAGCGGACTGTGCTTGAAGAGATGGAGTCCGCCGCCAAGCCCGATGACGTGGGCCTGTGCCGGAACATCTTGGGTGCGTTTCGGTTCTCGGGTGATGATGTCTCGAAGAAGGTCATGGTGCTCTCCGGTGGCGAGAAGGCCCGCCTCGCCCTCGCTAAGATGACGTTACTTCGAGCGAACCTCTTGCTCCTCGACGAGCCGACCAATCACCTCGACGTGGAGAGCCGTGATGTCCTTGAGGCAGCGCTCTGCGACTTTGAGGGGACACTGGTCGTGATCAGTCATGACCGCCACTTCATCAACCGAGTCGCGAACACGGTGGTGGAGGTCCGCGGGGGAGGGCTAGAGCGGTTCCCGGGGGACTACGATTATTATGTCTCCAAGCGGGTTCAGGCCCCGGATGAGGCCTCCAGTGAGCAAGCGGAGGGGGGCCCAAGTGGCGGCCTACGCCGGGACTCAAAGGCGCGAAAGCGCTTCGAGGCAGAAGCCCGAAATGCCCATCACCGCGAGACAGCGGGGTTGCGCAAAGACCTCGGTAAGGTCGAGACCCGCGTCGAAGAGGTCGAGGCGGAACTCGCGGAGTTGGCCGCTCGCATGGTAGAGCCCAGCTTCTTCGAGCAGCCAGACCAGATGCGCGAAGCCTATACGAGCCAATCGGCCCTCGAAGCTGAGCAAGCAGAGCTGATGAACCGCTGGGAGTCACTCGGGACAGCCTTGGAGGCTGCGGACGAGAAGCTCGCCACCGAACTGGAGATTGGACGATGAACCGTGAACACTCGGATGCCGCTTTTGAGAATGCTCAGGTGCTGATGCCGGGCGGGGTGAACAGCCCCGCCAGAGCATGTCGCTCCGTGGGTGCTCAGCCCACGTTCACTGCCCGGGCTGAGGGGCCCTGGGTGTACGACGTTGACGGGCATGCCTACATCGACTTGGTGGGGGCGTTCGGGCCGATGATCCTCGGTCATAGCCACCCAGATGTTGTGGCCGCGATTGTGGCACAGGCGGCCGTGGGTCAAAGCTACGGCACCCCTACTGAAGGCGAGACTGCGCTCGCGGAGGCGGTCGTCGCGGCGGTCCCTGGGATCGAGCGGCTGCGGTTGGTCAATTCGGGCACCGAGGCGACCATGAGCGCGTTGCGTGTCGCCCGCGGCTTCACAGGGCGCTCAAAGGTCATCAAGTTCGAGGGCTGCTACCACGGGCATGTGGACGCGCTCCTCGTGAAAGCGGGAAGCGGCGCCATCACTTTGGGGACTCCGGACTCAGCGGGCGTCACGGTGGGAGCGGCGCAGGACACTCTGCTCGCCCCGTTCAACGACCTCTCCGCAGTGCAGGCTCTATTCGATGCACACGGGGATGATATCGCCGCAGTGATCCTGGAGCCCGTCGTGGGCAACATGGGTGTTGTGCCGCCGGTCGAGGGCTTCCTGGAGGGACTGCGCACGCTGACAACTGCTCGAGGAGCGCTGCTGGTCTTTGACGAGGTGATGACGGGGTTCCGCGTCGCTATGGGGGGAGCCCAAGAGCGCTTTGGGGTCATCCCAGACATGACGTGCTTGGGGAAGATCGTCGGAGGTGGCTTACCCGTCGGTGTGTACGGTGGCCGCGCGGACATCATGGGGGCCGTGGCGCCAGAGGGAGCCGTCTACCAAGCCGGCACCAATTCGGGGAACCCGTTGAGCGTCGCAGCCGGTCTCGCCACATTGAAGGTGCTCTCGGAGCAGCCGATTCATGACAAGGCAGAGGCCTTAGCGACGCGCCTAAATGAGGGCCTCACCGCCGCCGCTGCCGCTGCGGGCGTCACGGCGTGCGTGCAGCAAGTGGGCTCAATGCTCACGCTCTTTTTCACCTCCGGGCCCGTAGAGCGCATGGAGGACATCCCTGCTGATGCGCCCCCACGCTTCGGAGCGTTCTGGCGTGGGATGCGTGACGAGGGGGTGATGCTACCTCCAAGCCAGTATGAAGCGTGGTTTGTCAGTGCGTCTCATGATGACGGGTTGATCGACAAGACGATCGCCGCAGCGGCGAAGGTCTTCGCGACCCTCTAAAATCATGTAATGCGCGCCACGATGCAGCGGTGATGCCCTGCGAGTGTGCCGAAGTGGGGCCCCATGAGCACAAGCTACGAGATCTTTGTCGCAGTGACGCCCGGTCTCGAGGAGGCCTTGGCGAGTGAGATCGCGGAGCACCTCCCTTCGGTGTCGACGCAGGTGCGACACGGTGGGGTGACGCTTCGGGGGACACAGGAGGTCCTGTGGACCGTCGCACATCGGAGTCGACTCGCCGAGACGGTGCGCGTGCGGGTAGGGCGCTTCAAGGCACGCCACTTTGCAGAGCTGGAGTCTGGCCTCGCCCGCATCCCCTGGTCCGCGTACTTGCCTCGCACTGCATCTGTCACGGTCCAGGTTACGGCTCGTAAATCGGCGCTTTATCACTCTGGCGCGATCGCCGAGCGCGTCGTCAAAGCGCTTGATCGCCCGGTAGTGCCGCCAGATGACGCTCAGTTCCGACTCTGGGTCCGGATGGTCAAGGATCACGCGACAGTGAGCGTGGATGCCGGCGGCGGTCTTTTGCATCGGCGTGGTTGGCGACAAGCCGTGGGGCGTGCTCCGCTCCGTGAGACCCTCGCCGCCGCCTGCCTTCGCCTCGCGAATGTGGACTCGGAGCAGGCCCTTTGGGATCCGTTCTGCGGCTCGGGGACGATCCCAATCGAGGCGGCGTTAACGCGGTCTTTAGCGCCTTGTCAGGACAAGCGAGAGTTCGCATTTCAGGCATGGCCGACCTTTCAGTCTGAGGCCTATACGGCGTGGCGCACAGACACTCTGAAGGAGCGCGCGCCCATCAGCCCATGCTTCTTTGGCTCCGAACGCTCCGAGGAGACCTTGGGAGGAGCGCAGGCGAACGCGACACGGGCAGGCGTCGCGGACGCCTGTCGCTGGATGCCCGGGGACTTCGCGACGCATCTCGACGAGATCCCTCAAGGCGCCGCGGTCGTCTCTAACTTGCCTTATGGAAAGCGGCTGGGAGGCGGAACACCGCTCGAGCGTCTCTTTGGGCGCTTTGGTGAGTGCTTATCGAAGCGACCGGACCTCGGCCCTGTCGTGATCCTTGTGGGCAAGCGGCCTTTCGAGCGGGCGACGGGCTTGCAGTGGGAGGGCATCGGCTCCTTCGGGAACCGCGGTACGCCGACGCGTCTCCTCAGGCTCAAGCGCTGAGACTAAACCGGGCGAATGCTGGCCAGGAAGGCAGGTAGCGAGGAGAGCGCGAAGCGGAGCTGAGCATCGCCGAGCAGCGCTCCGCCTTCGATGACCTGGCCTTCAAGGTTTGTCCAGCGCTGCACGAGGTGATTGAACCCGAGGGACTTCCACCCATAGAAGCGACCGAGGCGTCCATCGTCACCTCTCCAGCTTAGTTCGTAGACGATGCGGTGGCAGCCGAGGAGGTCGACCGTGATGGTTCCAGAGGCTGGGGTGGCCTCAAGTCGCTCGACGATGGCCACGTTGCCGTAGAGGCTCATGGGCTCTCCACGCCACATCCCGAAGACGCTCGGGGCTTGGACGTGGGCATTCACGGTCATCGTCGACGGGGCAGCGCCATCGCGTGGGACGAGTTGGCCTCGCATGGTCTCTTGAAAGCGCACACCCAAGCTCATGTCACAGTGCCTCTCGTCTCATAGGGAGCAGACGTAGACGCGCCACGCACCCTCGGCTTCAGGGTCGCGACGGAGCGTGCACGGTGTGGGCATCGATTTCTCGTTGTGTACGAAGACCTTGATCTTATCTTCGCTCGGCGTCGTGGTCCTGACGACTCGGAAGTGAGGTTTGGTGTCGTCGGGCGTGAAGAGAGCGACCTTACGGCGAGACGCCGGGAAGTTCATCTCACGGTAACTTTGCAGGGCGTGGGGAGCGCTGATACTGGAATGCAGGACACCCCGCAGCGCCTCCCAGCCCGCGGCCTCATCAGGGTTCATCGCAGCGGCGATCACGGTTTGCAGCACAGCTTCAGGGCTCCCTTCAGCGGGCTGAGTCACGAGGACACCTGCCTCGACCTCTTCTTCCTCCTCCTGCAGATCAGCCGCAGGGGGAGGCGTGGTGGGAGATGGAGGGGCAGTCGGTCGCGTGCATGCCACGATGCAGATGGTAGTGATGACGAGCACGATGACCCGCATGATGGCCTCCGAGGGAATGCTGGTGATCATAGCACAGCTGGGGCGATGCCCCAGGTCGTGCTTGGCACCTGGCATCACTCGGTTTTGGGCCAACCTGGCGGCTCAGGCTGTATCGTGACGATGAGTGTGTCGCCGTCTTCCTTGGCGGGGAGTGACTCTAGGCTGCGGCCGACGACAGGCCCCATAAAGCACTCGCCAGACTCCGGCAGGAACATGGCACCGTGCGAGTAGCACTGCAGGAATCGACGTGAAGGGTCCTGGACGTTTCCGTCGCCGAAGTCCAGGGAGTAGGTCACATGAGGGCAACGGTTCACGTAGACGCGGAGCACGCCCTCATGGCGCACGACAAAGGCGCCGAGGTGCTCTCCGTCACGTTCAAAGCGGAAGTGGCTAACGCCACCCTCGGGCAGCTCGGAGACGTCCACGCGGACCGTGTGCGGTTTAGTGTCCAAGGTCCTGGGCCTCGAGCCACTTCTCAGCGTCCATGGCAGCCATGCAACCCATACCAGCGGCGGTGATCGCCTGGCGGTACCGGGTGTCGGCGACGTCGCCACACGCGAAGACCCCTTCGACGTTGGTGTCCGCTGGCCCCTCGAGCAGGATGTAGCCGTGATCGTCCGTCGTGATTTGGCCGTTCAAGAAGCCGGTGTTCGGGATGTGGCCGATCGCGAGGAAGATGCCGTCGGTCGCGAAGTCACTCTCCTCACCGGTCACGGTGTCAGTGAGCACGCAGCCGCTGATCACCTCGCCGTCGTCGCTGAGGTACTTGCTGATGGTCTTGTTCCAGAGGACCTCGACTTTGTCATTCGCGAGGACGCGGTCCTGCATGATCTTCGAGGCACGGAAGCTGTCGCGACGGTGGATTAGGGTCACCTTGGAGGCGAACTTGGTCAGGAAGTGGGCCTCCTCCATCGCGGAGTCGCCGCCCCCGATCACGACGATCTCTTTGCCGCGGTAGAAGAACCCATCGCAGGTGGCGCAGGTGCTTACGCCTCGACCGCGGAAGTTCTCTTCACCCTCAAGGCCGAGCCAACGGGCCGAGGCGCCCGTAGCGATAATCAGCGAGTGCGCGAGGTGCACCTCGTCGTTCACGGTGACCTTGAAGGGGCGCTCCGACATGTCGACGTTGTCCACGATCTCGTAGTGATGCGTGCTGCCGAAGCGTTCGGCTTGGCGCCGCATAATGTCCATCAATTCGGGACCCATGATGCCGTCTTCGAACCCGGGGAAGTTCTCGACCTCCGTCGTGATCGTGAGCTGACCACCCGGCTGAAGTCCCTCGAACACGATCGGGGCCAGGTTGGCGCGCGCTGCGTAAATGGCGGCTGTTAGACCTGAGGGGCCGGAGCCGATGATGATCATGTTGTGAACGTTAGTCGACATCGCATCTCTTCCTAGCAGGGGGGCTTGCCAGGGGACAATCTCGCAACCTGTCTGTGGTTGCAATAGCTTCGTTCGCCTAAGCGGTTAAGGGAGGAATGGCCGCCACACGATACGCGCTATTTGCAATGCCCGTTCAGGGTCCGCGACGACGCTGCCGCGTAGCGCGATTGTCAGGGATTGGCCGTCGTAAGAGAGCCCCTCAAAGTCAGGTCCAAGGGGTTCGGCCACTGAGAGCACGGCGGCTGTGACCCCTTGGCCGATGAGGCTGATAAAGCGATCGTCGTCGTTACTCTCAGCGTGGAATCGACCTGCGAGCCATGACTCGACCATAGCGCTCCTGTGCAGCGCGGGCCCGCTGTTGTGTCGGCCGTCTGGGGGGAGTGCTGGTGGCGGGGCTCCCGTGGGCCACAGTCGGAAAGCCATCGGCTGCTCACCAATCGGTGTGGAGATCCGCCCTCGCATCGGTCGGCCAGGGGTGTGGGCGAGGTGAACGATCAGCGGTTGGTCTCCGTGGTGCACCGAGATGAGTTTGGGCCGCATGACAGCGCCTGGCAGCGTTGCCCAGTGTGTTCGTAGTGCGGTGAGCACTGAGTTTGCGGAGCGTAAGGCTCGCCAACGTCGCCAGAGCGCCCAACCCAGGGCTCCACCACCGACTGTCACCGCGGGGCCGAGGCTCTGAGGGCCCATCGCGACGACGGCCGCGAAGGAGCCAACGATGACACCGACGAGCCAGAGGGGGACAGCTCGCTCTCTCGCGCTCACAGGGTGTGTGGCACGAGGAGGTCCACCATGCCCGTCGCATCTGTCGTCCCCTTCACCAAGACCCTGGGCTGCGCTCCCTCGGTGTGGTCGGGGTAAAGCTCGACAGTGACGTCAGGGATGGGGGTGCCGTCTGGGTCAGTGATCGTGATGCGAGCCAAGCTGGGAGGGGGGAGCGTCACATGGAGCTGTGTGGCGTCCGCTACCGTGAGCCCATCATGCTGGGTGGGCGGCGCGCCCGAGGCCGCGTTCGGGATGACCGTGAGGTCGTAAGTGCCCTCGTCGAGGTGAAGGGCGTAGCGCCCAGTCGGGTCGATGTGAGTGATGAACGGAGGTGGGCTGATCGAGAGCGCTCCGCCTGCCTCTCCATCGACGCGTCGACGCGCTTGGACCTGACCCGCCTCAATGAGTTCGCCGTTGACGTCGACGATCGTCCCCTCCAAGAGCACCCGGTTGGGGACGAGGAGGGTGTGGACTGGGACGCTGTCGTCACTGGCCTCCCAAGTGACGGAGGTCAACAAGGTCCCGAATTCCTGACCCGGAGGCGAGGCGACAAGTACATCGTAAGTCCCCGGCAGGACCTCCACGGTGGCCATCCCCATGTCGTCAGTCATCGCCGTCGTCGTCAGTTGACCTGTCGCGAGGTGACCTGCGAGCACGAGGTTGGCGCCCGAGACAGGCTGCTCGGTGCCCTTGGCGTCGATCCGAGCCACGTATAGGGGGGCGTGGAGCGGTGTGTCACTCTCGGGGGGCGCGGGTAGCACGATCTCAAGGTTGTCGGAGGGGGGGAGTGCCTCGCTCACGAACGTGGGGAAGAGCGTGCCGCCTTCCGGGGGCTCAACGCGCACTCGGATCGAGCCGGTGCCTGGTGGGAGTCGCAGATCGAAGGCGCTCTGCGGGGTCTCAAGGGTCACGGTCGGGAGGGCGTGCCCGGCGTCGAGGAGGACAGTCATGCGGCATTGCGCCACGGGTTTACCGCTGGGCCAGGTGACCCAGCCAGCCAGCTTCACGTAATCGCCTAAGGCTGGCAGGGTCAGATCGAGGTTCCCGGAGACGAGGTCCTCTGCTGCGATATGGAACGTGTGAGGGGGGAGCGCCTTGTCGTCGGGGCGGAAGGAAACGGTGTAGTCCCTGCCCGGAAGCAGCCTCAGAGCGTAACCTTGGCCTGAGGCGTCTAGGCCGTCAGAGGAGCGGGCTGTGAAGCGGTAGTCCATCCCTTCAATCTCGCCATGGGCGCGCGCCTCTAGCTCCCCAGGGAGGTTGCTCACGAAGGCATCTCCGGCGTTGCGAACGACCCCGGTGAGCTCCACGGTCTGGACCAGTTGAACGGTGAGCGCGGGGGCGTCGTCGAGGATGAGTTGAGGGACCTGTTGCTGGAGAAATGGGCTCCCGGGTGGCGTCGTGATGCGGGCTCTGAACACCAGCTGCTCCGCGACTGGCTCGACGCAGTACCCGTAGGTGCAGCCAAGAGAGCCAGCACATTGACTCGTGCCGCTGCACGCGGAGGTCGTTAGCGCGACTGGGGTACCTTCATCGCAACCCACAGCGCCGAGCGAGAGGAGACAGAGGGCAAAGAGTGGGAGGTTGCGCGTCATTCGCAGAAACACTCCCCGCGCTCGGTGATCTCGATATCCCAGCTGAGCCGAACAAGGCTCCCGTCGCCTGTCGTGGCGTGCACGCCCGCAGCGTTGAAGGCGAGCGGTGGTCGGTCCATGATGAAGGCCTCTATCCGCACGTAGTCGTCATTGGCCGCAGCGGCAGGGGGGCTGCAGGCGTCGAAGTCGAAGTCGTACCCAATGGCGTCGACGTTGCCGATGTCGTCCTCGTTGTTCACGAGCCAGAAGACATTCAGCGTGTCGGCTTCGTCGGGGTCGAAGACGGCTGGGTCGAGACGGAACTCGACGGGGACGGTGTCGCAGTTGAGCGCCACCTTGATGGAGGTGTCCAGGGGCGGCTGGAGCAGCGACGGGTCGACCTCGACCGGCGCGTTGAACTCCGGATCGATCTCGTAGTCGGGGATGGGACATGCGGATGACATTACGGACCACATCGCAAGCAAGGGCCATACCAACGGTGCAACCCTCTGATAACGAGCGGCTTTTGCTCCGCGGGGTGGGGCGGGATGCCAATTTGTCCGTGAGAACCCTGACACCGGTGTCACCCCTCGTCGCGTTCGCGTTCGAGGTGCCTGAAGATGGTGCGGGGGTCCACATCAAGCTGCTTAGCTGCTTTGGTCCGGTTGCCATCATGCAGAGCCAGCGCGCGGTTGATGTAGTCGCGCTGCCACGCCTCGCGCGCATCCGCCAGCGGCAGGAGCGGCTCGAGGGCGCTCTCATCGAGATCCAAGTCATCCGGACGTATGACACCGCTGTCAGAGAAGACGACAGCCTTCTTGATGCGGTTATCGAGCTCACGGATGTTGCCAGGCCAGCCCCAGCGCTTCAGCGCTTGGACCGCCTCGGAAGACAGGGTGACCGGGCGTCCAGCCAGCTCTTGTCCGTACCGCTTCAGGAAGTAGTTAGCGAGGAGGAGGATGTCGTCCCCACGCTCCCTCAAGGGGGGGAGGCTCAGCGTGATGACGTTGAGGCGGTAATAGAGGTCCTCTCGAAAGCGCCCTGCGCGGACCTCTTCGAGGAGGGTTCGGTTGGTCGCAGCTACGAATCGAATGTCGACCTTCTCGGCCTTCGTATCACCCACCTTCGTGACGGTTCGCTCCTGAATCGCGCGCAGAATTTTCACCTGGAGGGCCAGGGGCATCTCCCCGATCTCATCGAGGAAGAGGGTGCCTTTATTGGCGGCTTGGAAGCGCCCCTGTTGTGTCGCTACAGCCCCGGTAAAGGAGCCCCGGACGTGACCAAAGAGCGCGCTCTCCAAGAGGTTCTCAGGGATAGCGCCGCAGTTGATGACTATGAAGGGGCCCTTCGCGCGGTTTGAGTTGGCGTGAATGGCCTTTGCGATGAGCTCCTTGCCGGCTCCCGTCTCGCCTTCGACGAGCACTGAGATGTCGGTCGTCGCGACGCGTGAAACCTTCTTATAAATGTCTCGCATCTGGTCGCAGGCCCCGATGATCTCACCAAAGCTTCGTGCTCCGGCTTGCTCCTCCAACTCACGCACGTGAGCCGCGAGCTCTTCCCGTTGAAGCGCGTCGGCGAGGATCATCGCAGCGGTCGATGCAAAGACCCCGACGACCTCCAAGAGCTCGTCACCGAACTGATTCACGATGTTATCGTTCCCGAGATAGAAGAGCCCAATCGTGGCGCCGCGAGCCTTCAATGGCACACACATCACCGAGCAGAGCTTCAGGTCGACCACGCTACGCGATGTCTTGAAGTCCCGATGACTAAGCGCATCGGCCAAGATAAGGGACTCGCCGCTCTCAAGGACGCGCTGGACGATCGTGTCGCTGATGGTGACATCGGAGGACTCAAGACTCGACTGGTCGATGTTCCGCGCGACGCGAACCTTAGGGGTGCCGTCCTCCATGAGCATCAAGAACGCGCGATCTGCGCAGGTGAGCGCGATCAGCTCGTCGAGCATTGTCTCCAAGAGAGCCGGGACTGCGTAGCTCTCCAGGAGGGCCTCTGAGAAGCTCCGGTAGGCTCGGAAGTAGGAGGCCTCGGAGTCGTCTTCGTTGCTCGGTGGGGCTTGGCCAAGCCCTTGATCGTAGAGCACAAAGCGCAGGAGATGTTCACCGATCTGAATGACGTCGCCATGCTCGAGCTTGTGGCTTTTGCGCCGCTTACCGTTGACGACCGTTTGGCTCGAACCATCGGTCGTCGCGAGGCTGAACTGCTTGCCTTCATACAGAATGTGCGCGTGATGCTCGCTCGCGTCTCCGCCTTGCAGCTGAACGTCGTTGTCCGGAGCGGCCCCAAACCGCATCACGCGGCGGTCGAGAGGAACGAGTTGAGGGGCCGACAGGTCGGCCGGGTAGACGATGACGGTCGCCATAAGACTCCTGAAAGAGTTCAGACTGGGAGTGTACGGGGGGGATGCGCGGAGGTCCATGCCCGCCGTCTCTGGCTTGCGCGTCGCAGCGGCTCGATTGTTGGCGCTGAACCTCGGCTCACTGTTCGCTCGGTGGGGCGCTTGTCCTTTAAAGTAGGTGCCCTGCGCTGATTCTCGTCGGAAGTAGGCGAAAGGGGACGCCTGGAGGCAGGAAGACGCTTGCCGTGTATGACTCCGGAAGATCTCGCTTGAGGATCACGATCGCCACTATGTTTTTGGTGGGAGGACAGGCTACACTTGCCCGACTGTGGAGAGGTGAATGTGCAGAAAAGCTTAGTAGCAGTGGTGGCGTTAAGCGGGGCTTTCCTGAGTGGCGCATGTGGGTCGGAGATCACTGGCACGATTGGTGGTGTAGGCTACTTTGACGATGACTCGGGCGTGGATGTCGATGGGGAGAATGACGTCTCCGTCGCCGACTCGAGCGGGATCGACCAAGACAGTGGGGGCGCGACGAACCCGGAGCCAGATGTCGCCGAGGACATCGTTGAGGGCGTGGAGGAAGACACTGCGTCGAACGACGATGTGCAGGTCGATGTCGACGTACCGGAGGCGCCGGAAGGCGAGGGCAGCGTGGTGCTCAACGAGTTCCTGGCCCGCAACGACAAAGGCATCACTGACGTGGACGGGAAGACCTCGGACTGGATCGAGCTGCACAACCCTGGCGATGGGCCGATGCCGATGGCTGGGTGGGCGCTGACCGATAACGCCGATGTGCCGCAACAGTGGGTTTTCCCGGACATCTCTATCCCGGCCGGTGAGTACCTTGTGGTCTTCGCTTCCGGGAAAGATCGACGCGATCCTGATGGTCAGCTGCATACGAATTTTAAGCTCTCTGGGAGCGGTGACGGGCTGGCCCTCACCGATCCGGAGGGTGTGATTGTTCAGGACCTGGGGACCCCATACCCCTTCCAGCTCGCTGACATTTCATATGGCACCCACAGCGACCCGGGGGCCTTCTACTTAGAGCCGCCGACCCCGGGGGCTGCCAACACGACGAGCACTGCATCACTCGGCCTCGGGGACGTGAACTTTTCACCTGCAGGGGGCGTCTTCTCCGACTCCGTTCAGGTGACGCTCAGCGGTCCACCGCTGTACCAGCTGCGCGTGACCCTCGATGGGTCTGAGCCCGATGAGTCATCGCCGACGTACACAGGTCCGATTACAATCACGACGACGACGCAGATCCGCGTGGCGGTCGTCGAAGACGACGAGGACCTGCGCTATGCGTCTCAAGCCTATGTGTCGGCAGAGTCGTCTGTGACAGGCTTTGTCTCCGACATCCCAGTCATGGTCATCGAGAGCGCGGGCTTCGATGTGGACTCTGAGGCCGGCCTTGATGAGCGGCCGTTCCGGCCACTCTCGATGGTCGTCGTCGAAGACGCGTCACAGGGCCTCGCGGGGCACACCACATGGTCGGGTGGGGCAGCGATGCACGTCCGCGGTAGCTCGTCGTCGCAGTACGCCAAGAAGCAGTACACGCTTGAGACCCGTGATGAGCGAGACAAGGACCTCGATGTACCGCTGCTTGGGATGCCTGCGGACTCGGACTGGGTGCTCCACGCTCCGTACTCTGACAAGACACTGATGCGTAACGCGATGATCTATCAATGGAGTAACGCTATCGGTCGCTACGCAGTACGGACGCGCTTCGTCGAGGTGTTCATCGCGCCCCACGGTGGCGCGGTGACAGCCGACGATTACCGGGGCGTGTACGTGCTGATGGAGAAGATCAAACGGGGCCCCTCTCGAGTCGATATCGCGAAGCTGGATAAGGACGACGTTTTTGAGCCACAGATCACCGGGGGGTATCTCCTGAAAAAAGACTGGTGGGATGAAGGGTTCGACACCCTGATTTATCAGGACCACCTGATCTGGGTGGAGCCGGACGCCGAGGAGATCGAAGACGAGCAGAAAGATTGGTTGAGTGGCTTCTTTAACGCCTTTGAGGCTGCGCTCGCGGGGCCCGACTTCACGAACCCATGGATGGGGTACGCGGCGTTCATTGATGTGGACTCCTTTATTGACCATCACCTCCTGGTGGAGTTCGCCCGCAACGTCGATGGGTTCGTCTTGAGCACCTACCTGCATAAAGACCGCGAGGGGCGCCTGAATATGGGGCCAATCTGGGACTACAACGGGGCCCTGGGGGGCGCTGACTATTTCTGCTCATGGCTGACAGAGGGCTGGCACCACACCTTCAACGAAGCCCAATGTGGGGGCGGCGGGCAGAGCTTCCCCGCTGACAACCCGAACGCTTACGGGTGGTACGAACGCCTCTTCGAGGATCCTGCCTTCGCGGAGCGCTACGCACAGCGCTGGGAGAAGCATCGCAAAGGGGCACTCGCTACGGCTCAGATACATGCAGCTGTGGACGCCGCGGCTGCCACGCTTGGACAATCTCAACAACGCAACTTTGCACGCTGGCCTGTCCTCGGCACGTACGTCTGGCCCAATGCGCCCGGCTGGGAGCAACGGTTCACCTTTGAGCTTGAGGTCGCTTATCTAAAGTCCTGGCTCGCCGATCGCGCCGCGTGGATGGACGACGTCCTTGGGACTTCGCTCTAGGGCTCTCTAGCAGGCGCTCGATGGTGCTGAGGCCTCCGTGAGTGTGCGAGGTCGCTGCCCCTCGGTTTGTCCGACTCGCGCCGCCGTGTCATCGTCTGAGCCTCAACCCTGAGGGGGATGTATGGACGGTTCACGCGCCGCAAGCCTGCTGAAGGTTATTGGCCCCGGTTTACTCTTCGCAGGCGCCGCCATTGGCGTCAGTCACTTGGTTCAGTCCACGCGCGCTGGGGCGATATTCGGGCTCGGCTTGGTTGGCGTCGTCTTGTTGGCCAATGTGACCAAGTACCCGGGCCTGAGCTTTGGCTCACGCTACTCAAACGCGACGGGCCTCAGCTTGCTCGAGGGGTACCGTCGGCAGGGAACCTGGGCGCTGGTCGTCTTCAGCATCCTGACCTTGGGGACCATGTTCACCGTCGCGGCAGCTGTGACGCTCGTGACCGCCGCGATCCTGAATCAGTTGGTCATCAGCCACTTCGTAGAGGGGGCCTCGCTCCAAGTCGGCTCAATCGTGCTCTTTGCCGTCGTCGGTGTTCTGCTCAAACTGGGGGGCTTCGCCTGGCTGGATAAGGCCATCAAGGTGCTGTTGGGCACGATGGCGGCCATGACCTTTACGGCGACCGCGCTCGTGCTCCCAGAGGTAAACTGGGGCTCCTTCTCGTTGATGCTCCCCGAGGGCGCACAAGAGGTCGCGGCCATCGGCTTCGTCGTGGCCTTGGCCGGCTGGATGCCTGCGCCGATGGACATCTCCGTGTGGAACTCGATGTGGGCGTTGGCCAAACGCAACGCCACAGGGCACCGCGCGACCCCTGAAGAGACACGCTTCGATTTCAACCTGGGCTTCGGGCTCTGCGTTGTGTTGGCGCTCTGTTTTGTCCTCCTAGGCAACGTGGTGATGTTTCAGGAGGGGGTCGCCCCGGCCAAGGGGGGCGTGGGGATGGCCAAGCAAATCTTGGCGCTCTTTACGGAGACGCTGGGCAGCTGGTCGTATCCCATCGTTGGCCTGTGTGCGTTTGCCGTGATGTTCTCGACGACCCTGACCGTATTGGACGCATTTTCGCGCGTCTTGGCGCTCTTGGTTGAGCGATTCCGTGGTCCTGAGGCGCCTGGCGACGCGGCGCGAGACCTGGCCCAGGAGCGCGGCTATTGGATCGCTTACGGCGTCCTCGTGTCGGGCTCCATTGTGCTGCTCTACGCGTTCTTGAAGAGCTTGGCACAGATGGTCGATCTCGCGACAACGCTCTCCTTTGTGACGACACCCGTGCTCGCGACCTTTAACCACCGAGCGATGCACGCAGAGGAGGTCGACGAGGCCTATCGCCCGAGCAAGGCGATGTCGGCTTTCAGCCTCGCCTGTGTGCTCGCCCTGACGGCGTTCGCGCTCTTCTACCTCTGGCACCGCTTCTTACGGACCTGACGAGGATGAGGAGCGCCGCCCCAACTTCTCGTCCTTTGGGAAGCGAGAAGCTGGGTGGCACCGCGCCTCTAGAAGGAGAGCTGGAGCTGCGTGCGAACTCGGATATCGGACGTGGATGCGTCCTCGCCCGCCTCGGCGTTAATCCAAGAGAGCTCGGTTTGAAGCTTCAGGTTGTGCTTGAAGAAGAACGCACCGAAGCCTGCAGTCAGGACTTGCGTGTCGTTGCCAGTGCCGTCTGGCATGACGGACTCGTACCGGATGACAGGAAGGTATTGCTCAGCGATGACGTAGCCGGCCTGCGCGTACAGACCCAGCCCGGTCAACGCTTGGCTGCTGAAGCCTGCGTCGGCGTCGTCTTGCGCCATCCCCACGAAGAACTCTGCGTCGAGCGAGAAACCTTCAACTTTGAGGCTCGCGTCCACCCCGATATCCACGCTGCCCGCAGCGTCATCAGCGACGTCGAAGTTCAGCTGTGAACTCGCGCCAACACCGAACCGGAGGTCTCCGCCTTCGAAGTCCCCCTCCGAGTACCGCTTCATCCCGCCGTAGTTGTAGCCAGCGCGCATCACCAGCATTGGGTTGAACTGGCCAGGGAGGTTGCTGAACTTGCCGCTGACGCCGCCCTCGGCGTCCGCCGAGCCGGAGAATCGACCCTTGTCGCCAGTACCGTTGAAAAGACCGACGGCGTACTCGACGGCGTTCTTCTTACCAAAGCCGTTGTGCAGCATGAGGCCGATGTCGCGTCCTGCTCCGAAGGCTTTGTCGGTGATCGCGCGGTCGACGAGGCTGAGCTTGCTCGACGAGTTAAGCTGTTGGCGCGAGAAGGGGCGCTTGAATTGACCCGCACGGATGCTCAGCCACTCTGAGTCGATGGCATAGTCGACGTAGAAGTCCTTGAGGCCGAAGAAGCCCTTGCCGAAGTCGAGCTGGAGCTTGTAGCCGAGCTCCTTCACGAACGCTTTACCGCCCATCTTCAAGCGCGCGCGCGGGATCGAGAATTCGGACGCGATGTCACCACCGTCTGGGACCTCGATGTCATGACGCACTTGAACACGTCCGTTGATCTTGGTGGTAAAGGTGCCGGCTTCGTTACGGATGAAGAAGCCCTTCTTGTAGCCGGCCGTTGGGGAGGTGTTGGCAGGCTCCGCTGTCTTGGCCTCTGCCGGTGGTGCAGGTGCAGATGCAGGCGCCGGCTCTGTGGCGGCCGCGGTTGCCTCAGTGGTCGGCTCCGTGCCAGCGCTCTGCGGCTCCTGAGCCTGAGCTGATACGGTCAGCGTTACAATCACAGTGAACGGAAGGAGTAGTCGCAAGGATTGCATTGAGTGTTCCCTTAGTTGATCGCTGCCATCTATCGCAGCGGGTTGAGGTTGTGCAGCACTACATGCCGTGTGTGACGTGTCGGTGACAGAAGCGTAACGATGGTGTCAGGGCGGTGTCGTTCTGCAACACGGCGCGGTCTATAGCAAACCTGAGGGGAGAGACATATGACCCGTTTGAGCTTGTGGGAATTGCTGTACACTCCGCTGGCACCGCGCTTAGTCAGGGGGGCTTCAATGAAGCGACTATGTCTTGTTATGTTCACGCTCTTTAGTGTCTCGGCTTGCTCTTCAGATGCTTCGACAGCTGGCGGAATTGAGCCAGAACTGGGCGGCGAGGATGGCAGCGCGACGCAGGCTGACGCTGCCGATGAGGTCGTGGAGCCGGGGCCGGATGTCCCCTCGCCCTCAAGCGTGGTGAGCCCGGGGTGCGTGGACGGCGAGTACGACGAGGTTCTGCCCACGCCTGAGGTCAGCATCGAGGCCGAGTTAGTGGGCTACGATCCTGCCGATTACATGGGGTTCATCCTCGCTGTACTGGGCAAGCGATACCCCATCGGAGCGCACCTTATCGAGAACGCTCTGCTTGACCAGTCCATGGGGCACTGCGTAGACACCTTCCTATCCCAGAAGAGCACGGGGCAGCAGGTCATCGGCAGCATGTCGACCTTGGTGCATGAGTGTGGTCACTTCCTGGATATCTCGACAGACGGCTTATTCTCCGATGCTTATGTCATCACGGAGAGCCTGACCTTCGTATGCTCAGGCGGAAGTACGCCGAGCAACGGTGGGGGGAAGACCTTCTCGAGGAGCCTGATCAAGGGAGATGAGTATTCGGACCTTTGGACACCGTGCGCGTCCTTTGGGTCGGGAGGCGAGTGCGACTCATACGCCCCGATCTACCTGAACGGCGATCCCAACGACGCGAACTTCGACAGCGGCGATCAGGGGTTTGGCTCGTTACTTGAGGAGACGGTTCAGTATGTGAACTCTCTCGCCACGGGCTATGCGTTTAACGACTACTACACATGGTCGACGAGCGAGCGCGACGGCATCTTGACCTTCTTTTGGTACTTGCAGCGCTACTTGCGTATGGCGCGCCTCGACTACCCGGACACATACAGCTACCTGATGGGTGACAGCTGTTGGCGTGAGGCCATCCTCACGACCTGGGGGCGTGGCTGGATGTTTTTGTCCCTGACTGAGGATTACAACCAGCTCGGACTCAACGATGGGATCCTGGAGCCGTTGGCCCTTGACGAAGACTTGAACGGCGAGATTCAGCGTGTGCGCGAGGCGCACGGCTGCCTTTAGCGCAAGCTGCTAGAGACTGGCGGCCACGAGCGCGAGGGTCGGTGACGCGAGGTGTGTCTCCGAGATGAGCCCTACGGGACGCCCCCCGTGAACGACCACGACGCAGGTGACCTCTGGAGGATCGAGGAGCCGAAGTGCGGCTGCGAATGGGGTCGAGCGATCGACTGTCGTCGGCGCCGTATTCACCAAGCTCTCGATCGTGTCTGGGCCCTGATAGGCGCCGTCTGCGATCAACCCGATGACCGCACGATCTGCGACAACGCCGACCAAGAGCCCGTCTTCATTCGTGACGATCAGGTGGTCACGGTCGGAGCTGAGCATCAAGCGGATCGCGTCATTCAGTGGTGTGCACTGGGTGACCGTCGTGCCAATCGGACCCATCCAGTCCTGTGTCGCGCCGTGTCCGAAGTCACGGGGAGCGTCGGGCCAATGGGTGGGTGTGGGCTTCGAGAAGTTTATCGGCTGCGCGGTCATGACACACTCCAAGGTAGAGTCAGGCCTTACGTGCAAAGTGCCGTCATGGTGAAGTCAGTGCCAGCAGACGACAAAAAAACTCTGCAGCGGTATGCGCAGGAGAGGCGCTCCGTCTTACCCGGCGTTTGACCATGAGGCGCGCGGGAAGTACACCAGCTACCGACTTGGAGGAGAGTATGGTCCTGGCGACGTCCCAAAACCCATACCTCGAGGGGCTCTTTGCGCCTGTGATCGAGGAGACTACGGCTGTTGAACTGACCGTGGTCGGAGAGCTGCCCGTTGAGCTACGAGGCATGTACGTCCAGAACGCGCCCAACCCTCGGTACGAGCCTCAAGGCCTCTACCACTGGTTCGATGGCGACGGGATGGTCCACTCGGTCGAACTCCGGGACGGGAAGGCGACCTATCGCAATCGCTATGTCCGTACGCGAGCCTTTCAAGCGGAGGGGCAAGCCGGGCGCTCGATGAGCCACGGCATCATGATGCCCTTTGACCCTGCGAACGCGGGGAGCGCTGATAAGGACACAGCAAACACAGACCTCGTGTGGCATGGCGGTCGTTTGTTGGCCCTGTGGTGGCTCGGTGGACAGCCTTATGCGCTCAGTGTCCCGGACCTTGTGACGGAAGAGGCGGTCGACTTTGGAGGGACGCTCCACAGCGGGATAGCCGCTCACCCGAAGGTCGATCCGTTGACCGGTGAGATGATGTTCTTCGACTTCTCACTCTATGCCCCGCCTTACCTTCGCTACGGTGTCGCGTCCTCTGAGGGGCGCGTGACGCATCAGACAGAGATTGAGCTCCCGGGACCGAGCTTGCTCCACGACATCGCGATCACCGAGCAGTACACGGTGTTCATGGATTTCCCGATGACCTGGGATCGCGCCAAGTTGGCTCAGGGCAAGCGGCGGGTGCGCTTTCACAATGACCAGCCGAGCCGCTTTGGCTTACTTAAGCGTCATGCTCCGGGCTCAGAGGTCCGCTGGTTCGAGGTCCCTGCGTGCTACTCGTACCACACCATCAACGCTTGGGAGCAGACCAACGCAGCCGGGGAGCCCGAGGTCGTCTTGTTGGCCTGCCGTATCGACGACCCGATGCCTAGGGTGCCTGTTGAGGATGAGCCGAACGTGCCACGCCTCTCATTCCTGCGCTTGGAGCCGTACCTGACGCGTTGGACCTTCAACCTCGAGACCGGTGGCGTCACGGAAGAGCAGCTTGATGATGCGATGACGGAGTTTCCACGCATCAACGAGGATCGTCTCGGGATGCGAACCCACATCGCGTACAACCCGCGCCTCGCGCCAGAGTCCACGCTGCTCTTCGATGCCATCGTGAAGTACGACACGGACACAGGGGCCTCGACCTGCTTTGAGCATGGCAAGGACCGCTTCGCGAGTGAGAGCACGTTTGCTCCTCGGGAAGGGGGCACAGCGGAAGATGATGGCTGGTTGATTCACTTTGTTCACGATCGCCGTGAAGGGACGAGTGAATTGGCAGTCTTGGACGCACGCGACATTACGGCTGGGCCGGTCGCGACAGTGAAAATCCCGTGCCGCGTCCCGGTGGGTTTCCATGCACACTGGGTGCCGGGGGAAGGCCTTGCTCAGCAGAACAGGAGCGCTTAATGAAGCCGAATCGCCGAGTTTTCGTAGTCGGGGGCGCTCACAGCGCGTTTCTAGGGCGCGGTCGTCCAGAGTTTATCTGGAAGGGGCACCCGGAGTACGGGGTTAAGGAGAATCCTACCCTCGAGGAGCATATGCAGGTCGCGACGCTGGGTGCGTTTGATGCGACTGGCGTCGCACCGGGGGATATTGAGAAGGCCTATGTCTCCAACTTCTTGGGGGAATGCTTCTCACGCCAAGGGCACTTGGGATCGATGTTGGCCGCTGTGCACCCTGACCTTGAGGGGATCCCCATCGCGCGGATCGAGGCAGCTTGTGCGTCGGGGTCGGCGGCTATCGCAGCGTGTGTCGACGCGATGCAGGGGGGCGTGGACGTCACGATGGTGGTCGGTGTCGAGGTCGAGACCAACGCTTCGACGCGTGACGGGATCGACTACATGGCGCGCGCAGCGCATTACGAACAATCTAGGGATTGGGACAGCTTCACCTTTCCATACGTCTTTGCCCGTCGGGCCAAACACTACAAGGAGGCGTTTGGTGCGACTGATCTGGATATCGGGCGCGTGGTCGCGAAGGCGTACAGCAATGCGAGTTTGAACCCGCTCGCTCAGATGCAAGCTGTTGAGATTGAAGCAGAGTGGGCGGCCACGACCTCGGATCACAACGCGCACTTCCTCTCTCATCCTGATTACCGTGAGCACATCAGGCAGGCTGACTGCACGACGTTTACCGACGGTGGTAGTGCTGTCATTCTCGCGACGGAGGAGGGCATTAACCGCCTGGGGATCCCTTTGTCGCAGTGCACTGAGATCCTCTCTTACGGGCACAGCGTCGCTGGGCTCGGTAAGGAGACGGATCCGACTCGGCTCGCCAACATGGCGCGGGCTGCAGGGGTCGCTTATGCCGACGCAGGTGTCTCCGCCTCGGAGGTTGAGGTGGTCGAGGTCCACGATTGCTTCTCGATTAATGAGCTCCAACACTACGAAGCGCTCGGGCTCTGTGGCTGGGGAGAGGCTCCCGAGCTGTTGAGGAGCGGCGCCACAGCCATCGGGGGACGCGTGCCGGTGAACACAGGGGGGGGACTCCTCGGCTTTGGGCACCCCATCGGTGCCACGGGCGTCAAGCAGGTCCTTGAGATCTGGCGTCAGATGAAGGGGCAGTGTGGTGACTATCAGATGCCGGCCACCCCAAGCGTCGGGGTCACGGCGAACCTGGGTGGTGATGACCGCACGGGGATCGTGATGGTTCATCGGAATTGCGCCTAAGCGCGTGGAGCGAATCTCGCACTGCGCGGCGAATACGCGGCTGCGGTGCGAGGAAGCCGCGGGCGTCCTGTCGAGACATTCGGCGGTGAGGCGCCGCCCCCTGCCCGTGAAGACGGGCTACTCGGCTCATTGCACCTCGAGAGGAGGGCCTTTGCTCTGACCTTGAGCGCATGGACCCCTTGAAGGGAGAGGGGCAGCGAGACGTGCCTCTTCGCTTTGCGCTCAAGTGCTGCGTAGTTCCTCGCCTTAGTGTAAGGTGTGCCCGCAATTCCGCGGTGAGGCCAACCACGCGGTCATTGCCCTTTTACTGGAGTGCGCTCGCCGCTCTTCCAGGCGGACCCCGACCTAAATCCAGCGCGCGGCGTCCGAGAACCCACATGTTCCCCCTATGTCGAAGAGATAGCCTTGAGCCTATACACAGACTACTTAGAGCAAATCGAAACGCGGAAAGCGCATGGGTTGCACCCCAAGCCCATTGAGGACGCAGAGTTCGTCGAAGCGCTGATCGTCCAGATCAAGGACCTCGCGCACGAGCATCGGGCCCAATCGGTCGACTTCTTCATCTACAACACGCTGCCGGGGACGACGAGCGCAGCTGGGGTGAAGGCGCGCTTCTTGAAGGACATCATCCAGGGCAAGGAGGTGGTCGAAGAGATCACCCCCACCTTTGCCTTCGAGCTCCTCTCGCATATGAAAGGGGGGGCCTCGGTTGAGGTGCTTTTGGATTTGGCTTTAGGGGATGAGCCGGACATCGCGGGCCAAGCGGCGGATGTATTGAAGACGCAGGTCTTCCTCTATGAGGCAGACACCGATCGCCTTGAGGAGGCTTACCGGGCCGGGCATACGCTGGCGTCAGAGATTCTCCAGAGCTACGCGAACGCTGAGTTCTTCACTAAGCTCCCCCCTGTAGATGAGACCATTCAGGTCGTGACCTACGTGACGGCTGTGGGCGATGTCTCTACAGACCTCTTATCACCGGGCAGCGACGCGCACTCTCGTTCAGACCGCGAGCTCCATGGGCAGTGCCTGTTCGAGCATAACAAGGACGCTCAAAACGTACTCTTAGGCCTCAAAGAGCAGCACCCGGACAAGCGGGTCATGTTGGTGGCAGAGAAGGGGACGATGGGCGTGGGTTCTTCGCGCATGTCGGGCGTAAACAACGTGGCGCTCTGGACCGGGATTCAATCGAGCCCTTACGTGCCCTTCATCAACATCGCGCCAATTGTGGGCGGGACAAACGGCATCTCCCCAATCTTCCTGACCACCGTTGGTGTCACGGGAGGCATCGGCGTTGATCTCAAGAATTGGGTGAAGAAGCTGGATGCGGATGGCGAGACCGTCATGGACGAGGATGGTGACCCCGTCCTTGAGCAAGTGTTCTCGGTCGACACCGGCACGGTGCTGACTATCAACACTAGGACCAAGAAGCTCTACAACGAAGACGGTACCGAGGAGCTGTGTGACATCGCCTCGGCTCTGACTCCTCAGAAGCTAGAATTCATTCGCGCTCAAGGTTCGTACGCCGTGGTCTTCGGCAAGAAGCTACAGACCACCGCCGCGGGTATCCTCGGCATCGATGTGCCCCCCGTATACGCGTCCTCGAAGGAGATCTCTCACGAGGGGCAAGGCCTCACTGCGGTCGAGAAGATATTCAATCGGAACGCTGTGGGGGCGACCCCTGGCAAAGTTCTCCATGCGGGCTCTGACGTCCGAGTCCAGGTGAACATCGTGGGGTCACAGGACACGACGGGGTTAATGACATCCCAAGAGTTGGAGATGATGGCAGCGACCGTCATCTCCCCCACCGTGGATGGGGCGTATCAGTCTGGTTGTCACACGGCTTCGGTCTGGGATCTGAAAGCGCAGAGGAACATCCCGAAGCTCATGAGCTTCATGAACAAGTTTGGCCTTATCACGGCACGCGACCCGAAGCGCGCCTACAAGCCGATGACAGACGTGATTCACAAGGTGCTCAACGACCTGGCAGTCGACGACTGGGCGGTCATCATTGGGGGCGACTCTCATACCCGTATGTCCAAGGGCGTCGCGTTTGGTGCGGACTCTGGGACGGTCGCGTTGGCCTTGGCGACAGGGGAGGCGACGATGCCTATCCCCCAGTCCGTCAAGGTGACCTTCAAGGGCACCCTGAAAGATCACATGGACTTCCGTGACGTCGTCCACGCGACGCAAGCGCAGATGCTCAAGGAGTTCGGAGACAACGTCTTCCAAGGCAAAGTGATCGAGGTCCACATCGGGACCCTGCTCTCGGATCAGGCATTCACCTTCACGGACTGGACCGCTGAGATGAAGGCCAAAGCGTCGATCTGCATCTCTGAGCCAGACACCTTGATCGAGTCATTGGAGATCGCAAAGCGCCGTATCCAGATGATGATCGACCGGGGAATGGATAACCACAAGGCGGTCCTCCAAGGGCTGGTTGATAAGGCAGAGGCTAGGATCATTGGGATCCGCTCGGGTGAAAAGCCGGTGTTAGCCCCCGACGCCAACGCGACGTACTCGGCAGAGTTTGTGGTCGATCTCGACCAGATTGTTGAGCCGATGATCGCAGATCCGGATGTGAACAACGAGGACGTGTCCAAGCGCTACACGCATGACACGATTCGACCCATCTCCTACTACGGCGGGACGAAGCCGGTGGACCTCGGGTTTGTAGGCTCATGCATGGTCCATAAGGGCGACATGCAGATCATCTCGCAGATGCTCAGGAACATTGAGCGACAACATGGGACGGTTGAGTTCAAAGCGCCGCTCGTGGTCGCGCCCCCCACATACAACATCGTCAACGAGTTGAAAGAAGAGGGCGATTGGGCCGTCTTGCAGAAATACTCGGGCTTTGAGTTTGATGACAGCTCGCCGAAGAGCGCCGCCCGAACCTCCTACAAGAACATGATGTACCTGGAGCGACCGGGCTGTAACCTCTGCATGGGGAATCAGGAGAAGGCTGAGAAGGGCGACACCGTGATGGCGACGTCGACACGCCTCTTTCAGGGACGCGTGGTGGCAGATAGCGACGAGAAGAAAGGAGAGTCGCTGCTCGCCTCGACGCCCGTCGTGGTCTTGTCGACGATCCTGGGGCGAACGCCGAACATCGATGAGTACATCGCGGCCGTTGAGGGGATTAAACTCACGACATATGCGCCGCCGGCGTCCTGAGCTTCAGCCTTTGATGAACGCTGAAGCCGAGCGACGATGGAGAGGCTCAGCGTCCTTGATTGGATGGCACCACATGGACAGCGTCTTGAGCACCCGATAGAGGCAGCCTGGCACCACGCACGACCGTTGGGTTCGACTGCGCAGTCGGCAGCTGTGGTCTGCGGTGGTGTAGACGCTTAACGGGGGGCGGCCGCAGGTCATCATGCGGGGCCGCCCGATGATAGTGGACCGAACTGAGCTCGGTTGGAGCCGCTTCAATGGACGATGGAAGGGGTGTTTCGAGAAATAGGTTAAGACAGTCCGCCCTATGACCGTAGAGAGAAGTGCCTGCCCGAAGGAGGGCGGCGCCGACCCCTGACCAGTTGAAGTCTGGTCGCCCCTACTTGACCTACCCCGAGCGCTAAGAGGCCAGCGTTGGACATCACGTCTGCACGCCCCTCGCTGTAGACCCTCCCGAGGGTGACGCAGTCGTGCGCTCTCCACCATCGCCGGTTTTAACGGTACGCCTCTTACGCTTCGCCTCGACGAAGCAGCGCGAAGGACACCTCGTGTAGAGCGGCTTGCAGCAAGGAGATACCGATGGCTACCCCCCTCGCGATTAATACCAATGTAGGCTCGCTGACCGCTCAGCGTAACCTTCAGAAGACCGCACGCGGTCTCCACCAGTCCATTTCCCGCTTGTCCTCCGGTACCCGAGTGAACTCGGCGGCTGACAACGCGGCTGGCATGGCTGTGAGTGAGAACATGCGTGCCCAGCTCAAGGGCTTCCAGCAGGCGATGCGCAACGCGAACGACGGTGTCGCAGTGCTCCAGACTGCTGAGTCTGGTTACCAGTCGCTCTCGGACCTCTTGGTCCGCATGCGAGAGCTGGCCGTGCAGTCTGCCAATGATAGCGTCTCGGACACTGAGCGCGGCTACCTGAACACAGAGTTCGCCGACCTCATTGACGAGATGGACCGAATCTCTTCGGTGGTTGAGTACAACGGTATTCAGCTCCTTGACGGCACCGCGGGCTCTGCGGGCACCGGCGCCATGACCTTCCA
>JBMYRH010000037.1:0-22585 GCA_049602155.1 Myxococcota bacterium
GGGATGGCGGAGTCGTGCTGACGGGAATGCTCGCCTGCCACCCTCAGCGATAGCCACGGACACCACACAGTCTGACTCCCTGAGGTGCTCACCCCAACCTTGCAGAGACGACTGGCACAAAAGGGCTGGCTAGAGGCTCCTCGGATCCGTCAGGCGGCCTGTGATGGCGCTCGCGGCGGCGACCGCGGGGCTCACCAAGTAGACGGGCCCAGGCGCGCCCATGCGGCGGTCGAAGTTCCGGTTGGTCGTGCTCGCCGTGGTCTCGCCTGGGTAAGGCACCCCAGGCCCGTTACCGATGCAGCTGCCGCAACCGGGCGGAGAGATGACAGCGCCCAGTTCACGGAAGACATCGAGGACGCCCTCAGCCTCGGCCTCACGGGCGACGACCTCACTCGATGGGGTCACAGTCACACGGACTGCATCGTGGAGCTTGCGACCACGGAGCACATCGGCCGCGGCGCGGAGATCCGAGATGGACCCGCCGGTGCACGATGCGATGACCACGTTGTGGATGTCGACGTCCGTGGCCTCTGCCAAGCTGAGGCGGTTACGGGAGTCGCCCGGCGTCGCCACCGTAAGCGGCACCTCGTCGAGGTCCACCTCGATGACACGCTCGTAGTGCGCGCCCTCATCGGGGGCCACCATACGGTCCGCATAGTCGGTGCCGCGACGCTCGGCCAAGAATGCCCGCAAGGGCTCACAAGGCTCGACGACACCGGTCATCAAGCCCCCCTCAACGGTCATATTCGTGATGACGCTGAGCTCGTCCACGTTCCATTGGTCGAGCCCAGGCCCACCGAGTTGAATCACGCAGGTGTCCGTGGGGCCGGTGCGCCAGTGCTCTTCGCGGAAGTAGGGGTCACCGATGAGGTGCAAGACCAGGTCTTTGGGGCTCAAGACACCCTTGGCGTCACCAGAGACGACGACGCGTACGACCTTCGGGACCGTGACTGGGATGAGCCCCGTCCGGAGCGCGAAGGCCATCGCGGTCGAGCCCACGCCAAAGGCGAAGGCGTTGAGCACACCAGCGGTCGGGCTGTGGGAGTCCGTCAACACGACCACGTCACCGGGGCGGGCGTACTCCTCCACAACGATACGGTGACACACACCGGCCTGGTGCTCACGCCCAGGGCCGTGGAGTCGGATGCCGTGGGCCTCACAGGCCTCAACCATCTCAGCGGCCAGTTGCCTCGCAGGCTTCAGGCGCGCGCTCTTAACCGCGTCGGGTACCGTTGGCTCATCGATGAGGACAAAGTGGTCCTCGAAGGACGCGCATAGCTCGGGGTCTTTCACCGGGACCTTGCCAAAGGCCTCCTCGTAGAGCGCCATGACCATGCCCGCGGTGTACTCATGCATCCCGCGGAAGCCTGCGCGGCACAGGACCTGGTCCCCTGGGCCAACCTCGGAGATCCCAAACTGAGGCCCCTGCCCTGCCCCAGGACCACCACCTGCCCATGCGCGCGCAGCGACGATCTTCTCAACCACATTCAACGGGCGAGCGGCCTTCTCGGTCTCGTACCAAGGCGCGACATCGCCACTGAGCCACGCGTTGGCGTAGGGCAGCAGGCCGCCGACGTTCGCCACCTGGTTGAAGAACGGCGGGAGCTCGTCGAAGAAGGTCGAGGTGTCGACGTCTTCACCACCACGGAGGCGATCCAACACACCGTAGTCGGTGGTGAAGGGCATCCCGGCGTAGACCATGTTCTCTTGGAAGATGCGCTGGAAGCTACGCGCGACGACGAGCTGGATGCCCGCCCCCACATGTGCCACGACAGCGACCTCCCGAGACGAGCCCGAGCCGTAGGCATCACCGCCCACGATGACCTGGAAGTCCCCGGTCCGGACGTCGTCTTTGGACACCGTCTCCTTAAAGTTCTCAAGGAAGTACGGGCCGAGGATCGCCGGCGTGTACCCCAGCGTGCACGCACGCCCTGAGATCATCCCATCGGTGTTGACCCCGTAATGCATATCCGCGTCGGCGGACAGCGTCAGGTCCTCTCCTTTCAGCTGTGACTGCAGGAGTTCAGGGTCGTTCGTTAAGTAGAGAATTCGGCCATCAAGCTTCATGTTCTGGGCTCCAGTGGCGATTGCTTACCCCACCGTGACGCCTCACTCAAGCTTCTCCCGAAAACAGAGGACCTTTGCCTCGGCGCACAGCCCACTCCGACCTGCGCCAAAAAGGGAACACCAGGGCTCCCGCCACGCACTCCGTCGCAGGGGGTCATGTAGGCGTATTTGCCCGTCATCGACCGTCCCAGTCGGCCCCGTAAGCACCGGCGAAAGCTGCCCCTGCCCTCACTATCGCCCCTCACGTGAGCGTCGCATGGTCACCTCGAACCAGTGTCGGAGCGCAGACGCTCACTGTGGGTGGAATGGATGACGGTCGACAATTCGAAGCAAACGGTCTCCGACCTCTGGCGTCAGACACTTGGGCTCGACTCCCTCGATGAGCTGGGTGTGGACGCCACCGGCGCCGCGAGCCCTGACCAACACGCCGCTCAGCTCCTTGCGGCGCTGCAGTCATCCGCTGTGAAGGGCTCGCCCACCGCCCAGCTGGCACAACCCGATACGCTCGTGGCCACCGCGCCCGAGGGCCCGGCGGGGCGCGACTCTCTGAATCGCCAGGTGACGGCGTGGCTCACCTTCCCAAGCGGACCAGAGGACCCGAGCGCAGCGGGGTCAGTGAGCGCGAAATTGCCCCACGCCCCTGTCCAATCCAACACGCAGGGCACGCCGGCGAGCGACGCCAACCCACGGCCTCACTATCGCATCCTCCGCGAGGTCGGCCGAGGGGGCATGGGGATCGTCTACTGTGCCCTGCAGCACTCCCTGAACCACGAAGCCGCGCTTCCCCTTGGGCTCCCCGCCGTGGCATCGTCCATGCACCGAATGCCGACACGAAACATGTCCCCCATGAGGTCCCAGTATGAAGATGAGGCACGCCACAGGAGTACGGATTGCGCCCCCCACACGGGGTGGGCACGCCGCCCGACACCTCTCCATGACCCTCGCGCTGATTGCCAGCCTCTTGGTGCTAAGCTGCTCGGGCGATGAGGCCGGCACGATAGAGACCGCTGACACCCTCAGTGGCGACATGGCCGCCGATGTCCCGGTGGAAGCGAGTGACATCGCAGCGGATCAACAACAGGGTGACACAGCCGCTCACCAGGATGACTCCGAGGCCGAGACCACAGCGCCGGAAGACGGCGATCCGTGCCTCAACGCAGGCACCGAGGGCGCGACAGCGACCTGCCTCGCTCCAACGCAATCGGCCGAGTACTACATCGACCAAGCCGAGCGATACTTCGACACCCTCGATGTCACTGCAGACCCAGAGCGCGTCCCGACCTACTCCGAGCTTGTCGCGCGCTGGGAGTGGCCACCTTGGCTCCTCCTGACGGCCTACGGAAGTCAGGACATGATCGACACCAACAAGGCCCTGCACACCCTGGACCCCTCGACAGTCCCGACCCGGGACTGCCGCGCCTTTGATGTGCAGCCGTTCGCGCGCTGCACGGTGGTCTTCGAATACGATGACGGCCCTTGCCCAATCTACGAGGAGTTCACCTTCAACGACGCTGGCGAGATGACCTTCATCGAAGCATGGAGTGATATCCCTGGGCTGCGTCCTCAGATTGATCCTCAAGACCCTTGGGGAGAGCTGAGCTCACTCGGACGACTAGCGACCCGGGTCCCTGGCCTTGGGAACGCGCAAGGGCTCATCTCGCTTGAGAGTTCATGGATGACCCAGGCCGCTGAGGCAGACCCCGACGTCGCAGACTTCGCGCTGCGAGCGAGCGACTGGTGGGTCTACTGGTACGAAGCCTTCACAGAGGCCCCGACCAGCTTCTTCGCGCAGGGCTGTGGCTGGTAGCCCGCCTCACCCCAGCCCGTGCGCCTCGAGCTTGTTGTAGAGGGTGCGTCGGCTGATCCCTAAGATACGCGCCGCCTGAGTTCGGTTGTTTCCACACCGGAGCAGCGTCTGCTCAAGGGCGCCTTTCTCGGCTTTCCGCCGCTGAACTTCTAGGGACTCTTCGGTGGCCGTGTAGAGCGTTGAGGCTGCGCTTGGCCGCCGCGCAGACAGCTCTTTGTCCACCTCTCTCACCTCGATCCGCGGTGTATCGGACAGGACAATGAGGCGCTCTAAGACGTTCTGAAGCTGCCGGACGTTGCCTGGCCAGTCATGCTGCCCCAAGCGCACCAGCGCCTCATCTGAGAGATGTGCGTCAGGCACGCCGTTGTCCCGCCCCAGCGTGGTCATGAAGTGCCGAGCAAGCAGGAGGACATCCTTGCCTCGGTGACGCAGCGGGGGGAGGTCAATCGGGATGACATTCAGCCGATAAAACAGATCTTCACGGAAGTCCCCCGCCTCGACCAGGGCCTCCAAGTCGCGATGGGTCGCAGCCACGAAGCGCGTATCGACCGACAACGTCTCAGTCCCCCCGAGTCGCACGAAAGATCGGTCCTGCAAGACCCTGAGCAGCTTGACTTGCACCATGGCTGAGGTGTCGCCGATCTCGTCAAGGAAGAGCGTCCCATGACTGGCCAACTCCACCCGCCCCGGCTTGCGCTGAGTCGCCCCGGTAAAGGCCCCCTTCTCATAGCCGAAGAGCTCGCTCTCGATGAGAGAGTCCGGGAGCGCCCCACAGTGGACCGTCACCATCGCCTCGGCGTGCCGCGGGCTCTGGGCATGGATCGCCTCGGCCACGCGCTCTTTCCCCGTCCCGCTCTCGCCTCGAATCAAGACATGCGCGGATGAACGCGCTGCCTTCTTAATCAACCGGAAGACCGCCTGCATCGGCTCGGACTCCCCTAAGAGCGCGCTTGACGTCAGCTCAGCCAGGGGCGGCTCAACGTGCTGGCCGAGCTGCTTCAGCTGCGCCCCGACGACATAGAGGAGCTCCGCACGATCGAAGGGCTTCAAGATGAACTCGCGCGCCCCCGCTTTCATGGCCTCGACCGCCAAGGGGACGGTGCCATGCGCCGTGAGCATCACGACCGGGAGCGCCGGCCATCGCGCCCCGAGCGATTCGAGGAGCGCCATGCCGTCCATCCCAGGCATCCGTAAATCGGTGATGACCAAATCAAACGGCCGCCGCTCAAGCGCCTCAAGGGCCGCCTTGCCCGAGGTCACAGAGGCCACACAGAGCCCACCCTGTCGAAGGAGCGCTTCGAGGACTTTACCCAACGCCTCGTCATCGTCCACGACCAGCACGTGGCGGGCCTCATCACTGCTGAAGTCCATCAGGCGAGTCCTTGTTCAAGGTCCCGGTATGGGAGCTCTATCGTCACGGTTGTCCCCTCACCCAGCGTGCTGCTGAGCCGCACTTCTCCGCCGTGAGCCTCGACCACACGCCTTACGAACGCGAGGCCCAAGCCACTGCCATCTTGCCGGGTCGTGTAGAAGTCGTCGAATGCCCGCTGGAGCTGCCTGGCGTCCATGCCGCTGCCTGTGTCCGTCACCGTGACGATGAGCGCCTCATGTAGGCCAGCGCTCACCTCCGTCCTGACCGTCAAGATCCCGCCATCAGGCATCGCCTTGAGGGCGTTTTGAATCACATTATCCAGTGCCCCCTCAATGAGGTCCTCGTCCATCGCATAGGGCGGCAGCGCTCCGTGGAGGTTCGCCTCCACGCTCAGCGCGCCCTCAGCGCCGCTACGGGAGAGAGAGAGCAAGCTGAGGACATGGCGCACGATGCGATCCATGTCCTCCCGTTGCATCACAGGCTCGATGCGACTCAGGCGCGCATAACGGTTAATCACGCGCTCCATACGCTCCGCTTGCTCCACCGTGAGCGCCAAGAAGTCCGCATGCTCATCCAGTGACCGCCCCTGAGCGACCTCCTCGACGAGGAACTGGAGCGACCCCTTCATCGCCGCCAGTGGGTTCTTTAAGTCATGCGCCATCTGCGCGGAGAAGCGACCGAGCAGGATCAGCTCACGGCCACGCTCCTTGTTGGTGCTCACCCGCGCCAGGACATCCCAAGTCGCCGCGATAACGATGAGCGTGAAGCTGGAGAAGGTCACCACGAGGAGCGCCCTGTCCGTCCCTAAGACTTGAAACACCGTGAGATAGCCGCCGGTCGCCAACAGCGCCAGGAAGACAGCATAGAGGCTCACGCTCGCCGAGAGGTCTCGCCCAAAGAGGCGGAAACGGAGGACTACGACGGCGATGAGTGACGTCGCAGCGAGAGCGCCGAATTCTCGCGCACCGAAGAACATCGACCCGAACCCACCCAAGTCAGGTGAGCCAAGCAGCCCGTCCCACAGCTCCGTCGATCCCAGGCTCCCCCCAAGCAACACGGCGGCCACGAAGAGCCGCGTTCGGATGTGCTCATCGGGGTTCTTATTCGAGCGCAGATGCCGTGTAAGCAGCATCAAGCTCACCAGCATCATGGCGCCGATGCCCAACAGAAAACAGAGACGCCATGTGTTGGAGAGCACCCACGCGCGCCCCTCTGGCGAGATGAAAGCGAACGCTGAGGAGAGCGACAGCGCCCCGAAGAGCACATAAAAGAGCACGAGCAGTGGCCGAAGCGACATCGGGCTGCGCACAAAGCGCATCGTCACATGAAGCGCGAGCGGCACGCTCAGCGGCGAGAACGTGACGTCCAGCCAGCGCCAGACATCCTGCCCCGACACCTCGTAGGCCCAAGTCGCGAAGTTCCACACAAAGAAGTTCACGCAAAGGAGCGCCACAGGGACGGCGATGGCGTTTTTAGCGCCTCGGGCCAGCACCAAGAAGGCGACAGCCAGATGCCCCATGCACGCGCACAGGCTTAAGAGCTCCGTTAATGACATGCCACGTCCTTCCTACGGCGCGCCTTAAAACACAAGCGCAGCCACTCAGAGACACGGGCGGAATGAGTGCAACCCCTATGCCAAACGCTGAACCTCCAGTCGGCAGCCGTGACCACCTCAAGCGCACCCTCAAATGTGCACTGAGGTGCACACACCCTGTGCATCTCGCTTCTCAAGCCGGCCCCCTTCACACGCGACGGCGCCACGTTTCACGGACCTCCGCCTCCGCTCCCACAGTGGCATGCGCATTGCAATCCACCGAGAGCACGAACGATCCCACACCGGCGGGCAAAGCGAGCCAAAGCGACAGACCGCTCTGCGTATGCTTCCGCCCCTCTCGGAGCAGGCTGACACATGGGCCAAGTCGCAATTAGATACGGAGCGCATCACCACAATCGGATGCTCCTAGCCTCGACCTTAGTGGGGCGTCATTGGCGCTGTGACATCAGGATCGACGATCCCCGTGTCCCCCTGTACTGGCTCGAGGTTCGCTGGACCGGGAAGGCCTGGTCATGGCGTGAGCTCACGGACAGCGGTGGCACCCGCGGCACAGGCCTGAGCGCACGTCGTGGCTGGCGGACCCTCAACCCGCAGCGAACAAAAGCGCCTCGTGTCACTCACCCGCCCGACGTGAGCATAACGTTCACTGATCTCTCCCCATGCAGTTGGCTTATCGAGTCCCTTGCGACGAGGGCTTACCTCTCTCGTGCGGAGTCCGCGAAGCAGCTTGAAGTTTGGGGAGGGCGCGCCCATCGCGTCCACTGGGAGCAAAGAGGCCACACCTCGCCTCCACTCGACGATGGCGCCCTCTTTATCGTCGATGACCAGGCCTACCGGTTTCACTCTGGCCACGCCATCGAAGACACGAGCGCCTCTCAACTCGACGTGACTGACGCACAATGCCGACTCGACATCGACGCCAGCTCACTCACTGCGACGTTCACACAAGGCAGCCTCGAGGCCCGTGTGCATGGTGAGTTCGTCCGCATCCTGCTCATCTACGCGATGGCGAGACGCGATGAGCACTTCGATGACGGTGGTTGGCTGACCCGGAGGGAGGCCCACGAGCGGTGGATCTCTCAAGGGGGCAACCCTCATTCACCTGCGGAACGAATCGGCTGGGACCGGGGTAAACTTCGCACACGGTTGGCCGAAGCGGGGGCAAGCCAACTCAAGCACCTCTTTGAGCGCAACCGACACGGGAGCGAGGTCTCGATCCGCGTCCGCCTGTCCCCTGCACAGCTCTTGATCACCTGAGCCACTGCCACCGCGTCGCCTAACCACCCTCGCGCCATTGACCAACGTAGGGACAAGCCCTTCCAGGCCAAGACGGAAGCATCTCAGTCCGCTAAACTGGCCTCATTGCCGGACTCCACCAAGGAAGGGCCCGGCGCGGAGGGGACATGCGTAAGTGTTGGATTGTGTTCATGTGCGGCATCCTGTCGGCAGCCTGCAGTGGCTCCAACCTATCCACAGGCGCCGAAGGTCAGGCCTGTGACTCGGCCAGTGCATGTGACCCGGGGCTCACCTGCCTCGACGCGGTCTGCACTCCGCCCGGGATCGGCGAAGGCGTGGACACCTCGCCCCCCTCGGACATCACCACGCCGACGCCTCCAGGCGACGACATCACGGGCCCGGATGAGCCAGACCAAAGCCCCCCTGAGGATGCCATCACGCCCCCCACCACTCCGGATGCCGGCGAGGCCGACGATGTGGTCTCCAGGCCCACCGAGCCCGGGAGCTTCGGGACGCCGTGTGACGAGAGCAGCGACTGCTTGTCTGGGCTGTGCGGCGAGCACATGGGCGACAAGGTTTGCACCAAGAACTGCGACAGCGAATGCCCGCCCGGGTGGTCCTGTGAGCAGGTCCTCCAAGACGGCAGCGACCTTAGCTATGTCTGTGTCTCCTCTTACGAGCACCTGTGTCGCCCATGCCTCGACGGAACCGACTGTGAGTCCGACGCCAGCCAAGTCGCCTGCGTAGCGTACGGCGACGAAGGCGCGTTCTGCGGAGCGACCTGTGGTGTCTCAGGGGACTGCCCTGAGGGCTTCCTCTGCCAAGAGGTCGCTTCCACGCGCGGGGGGATGAGCAAGCAGTGCATTCATGAAGCCGGCCCTTGCGAATGCTCAA
Source organism: Myxococcota bacterium (assembly GCA_049602155.1). GTDB lineage: Bacteria > Myxococcota_A > UBA9042 > PHBI01 > JBMYRH01 > JBMYRH01. The sequence continues at coordinate 8,932 of JBMYRH010000037.1, forward strand.
CCTTGGCGATTGAACTCGGCCTGGTGACCGAGTGCCACATCACGAATGCGCATGGTCGCTGTGACGGAGTCCGGACCTGCACGGATGCGGGGCTCTCCGGATGCTCCGCCCTCCCGGCCGCGCCCGAGAGCTGCAATGGCGTCGACGACAACTGCGATGGCCAGGTGGATGAGGCGACCTGCGACGATCACAACCCATGCACCGAGGACACCTGCGCAGGCGTCGACGGCTGCGTGCACATCACGCTCGACTCTGGCGAATGCCTCGACGGTGACGCGTGCACGATCGGCGACCACTGCGAGGCAGGGGTCTGTGTCGGCCTTGCCATCGACTGCGACGACCAAAACCCATGCACGCAGGACAGCTGCGATGGCCTCGGGGGCTGTCAAAACGACCCCGTCGTGATGGTCTGTGACGATGATGACCCCTGCACCCTCGGGGACCTCTGCCAAGACGGCACCTGCGTCGGGAGCGCAACCTTGAGCTGTGACGATGGCAACCCCTGCACGACGGACAGCTGCGGGGCTGAGGGCTGCAACTTTGAGCCCCATGCCTTGGGGTGCGATGACGGCAACGCATGCACCTCGGAGGACACCTGCCTTGAAGGGAGCTGCGCCGGCGCTCAGATCAGCTGTGATGACGACAACCTCTGCACGACCGACAGCTGCGACGTCACCGATGGTTGCGTGTTCTTAGCGCACAGCCAGCCTTGCGACGACGGGGATGCGTGCACCTTGGGGGACCTCTGCGGAGGCGGGGCATGCCAAGCAGGTTCAGCGATGGCGTGCGATGACCAAAACCCATGCACCGACGACAGCTGCGAGGCGGGCGTGTGTGTCTTTAGCCCAAATACGGCCACCTGTGACGACCAGAACCTCTGCACAGAGGGGGACGCCTGCGCCGCCGGGCTTTGCACTGGCACGAGCGTCACCTGCGACGACCAGAACCCATGCACAACGGACAGCTGTGACGTGAGCATCGGGTGCATCACGACTGACAACGCTCAGCCCTGCGATGATGGCGACCCATGCACCCTCGGAGACGCCTGCCAGGCCGGCGCATGTGCGGCCGGCGACGCCGCCCTGCCCTGTGACGACCAAAACCCATGCACCGACGACAGCTGCACCCCGGCAGTGGGCTGCCTCTTCTCAGCCAACACGGTGCCCTGTGACGACAACAACAGCTGCACAACAGCCGACACCTGCGCCGCAGGCAACTGCATCGGACTTGGGAACTTGGCCTGCGACGATGACAACCCATGCACCCTAGATGAGTGCTTGGCAGGGGGAGGCTGCGCCCACACCATCACCCCTGGCCCCTGTGATGATGGCGACCCTTGCACAGTGGCCGATATGTGCATCAACGGCAGCTGCATCAGCGGCGATACGACGTCATGCGACGACGGCAACCCCTGTACAGACGAGAGCTGCCAGGGCGGAGACTGCGTCTTCACCCCCAACACCGGAGCCTGTGACGACGGAAACGCGTGCTCCATCGATGACCAGTGCGTGGAGGGCCTGTGCAGCGCCGGGGGGACGCTCCCTTGCGACGATGGCAACCCCTGCACAACGGACAGCTGCGCCCCTGAGGATGGCTGCGTCGCCCTAGCAAACACCGCGCTGTGCAGCGACGCCGACCCATGCACCGTCGGCGACAGCTGCAGTGATGGTGACTGCCAAGCAGGCTCAGCCCCCCTGCCCTGCGACGACAACAACCCGTGCACAGACGACAGCTGCGAGGCGGGGGTCGGCTGTGTCTTCACACCCAACACAGCGCCCTGTGATGACCAGAACGTGTGCACCCTCAGCGACAGCTGCATGGCGGGGATCTGTGTCGGTTCCAGCCCCAAGGCCTGTGATGACCAGAACCCATGCACTGTAGACCTATGTGATCCCGCCGCAGACTGTCAGCACAGCGTTGTCGATGCCCCATGCTCGGACGGAGACGGCTGCACCGTCGGCGACCAATGCGCTGCAGGCGTCTGCACCCCAGGCGCCGCGCTCCCTTGTGACGACCAGAACCCCTGCACCCTCGACGGATGCTTAGACGGCGCGTGCACCCACGAGGCGGCTGACGGCGACTGCGACGACGGCAACGCCTGCACCACGGGCGACATCTGCCAAAACGGGACCTGTACGGTGACCGGCATACTGGACTGCGACGATGACATCCTCTGCACCACGGACAGCTGTCACTTCGAAGATGGCTGCGTCAATTCGGCCAACACAGCGCCCTGCGACGACGATGATATCTGCACACAAGGTGACGTCTGCGGCGAGGGGAGCTGCCAAAGCGGCACCACCGTGACCTGCTCAGACGCGAATGAGTGCACCGACGACGCGTGTGATCCCAACGTCGGCTGCACCTTCACCCACAACGCAGCCGAGTGCGATGATGGCTCCCTATGCACCCCTGACGATCAATGCGTCAACGGGGGCTGCGTCGGCGAAGGCACCCTGGACTGTGACGACAACAATGCGTGCACGACCGACAGCTGCCACCCCGTGACCGGGTGTCTCAGTGTGGATGCGAACCTCGACTGTGATGATGTCAATCCGTGCACGATCGACAGCTGCAACCCCGCGCTCGGCTGCGAGAGCGTCCCCGTGGCCGACGACACCGACTGCGGCGATGGGTCATGGTGCCAAGCGGGCCAGTGCGACTCGATCGTCACGAGCGCCTGCACGGAGGTCACCGGTGACTCAGGCCCTCAGACCATCGATCCCGACGGAGCGGGACCCGCAGAGCCCTTCGACGCGTACTGCGAAATGGACATCGACGGTGGCGGCTGGGCGCTGGTGATGAACGTGAACACCAGCAACGGGGAGATCTCCACCTTCAACACCCCTATCTGGACGACCTCGGACGAACACGGTGACTTCAATGAACGCTGGGCAGGCGACTACAAGAGCGAGGCTGCCGAGGTCCTCTTGGGGAATGAACTGCTCCTCGTCGTCCGCAATTCTAGCGCAGCAGAGGGCGCAGCACCTATCGGCTGGCGAAGCTGGAACCTCAACAATACGAAGGCCTTCAACAGCTTCTTCACGGTCAGTGTCGGTAGCCACAGCGCCAACAGCACCGGTGGATGCAACAGCGGCCACTCCGGCGACGGTCGTCAGCAGACTGCGGGCATTAAGAGCATGGGCCTCGCGGCGCCCTTCGACACCTTCACCGGCCACGCCGATGAGATCTACACGAACTCCTACTACGGCGGATGCGAGTTGACAGGTGATGCGTTTCGGATGTCGTCGTACTACCGCTGGAGCAACAACGCCAACGTCGGGCTCGGGCTCCAGATGGACGGCAGCAGCACCGGCCCCTACAGCTTGGAGGCGGGCTCTCACATGAGCTTCGATACCCACAATAACCCCCAGCGTTATTGCACGTCGGACTGCTCCTCGTGCACGGCGTTCCTGAATGGGGGCTTCTTGTACACGGCCACCCTGGCTGCCATTGGAAGCGACCACTACACCAACCACTGCTCCGTCGGGGTGTCTTACCGCTACGAGTGGTACATCCGCTGAGTTCGACGCTCGGCAGAGCGCTTCCGCGCTCCGCGCGAATGTCCACGTCCGGGCCCTGAGAGCGAAGGTGCCCCCCTCGACGTGAGGGACGACTGCTCCCCCCTAAGGCGAACGCGGCGGACCGCTGGCGCTCAGGTCAGCGTCGTGGAGCCCAACGAGCAAGAGCGCGCCGCTCTCTGAGACCCGAAAGGCCCCGTAGCGGGCTCCCTCGTAATACGCAGCGTGCCCCTCTTGGAAGTGAAAGGCGTCCGGGCCAACCTTCAAGCCACCGGAGCGCCTCCGGTACCTTAAGCGCCGCTCATCTGCCCCCAAGGCCTCTCCACCATCCCGCCGCACGAAGGTCGCGACACCTCGTTCATCGAGCCTGACCACGACGTGGCCGTCGTCCGAGGAGCGCGTCTCTTCGCGCATGGCGTCATGGATGGCGTAATCCAAGCGCATATAGTCCCCGCTCATCAGAGAACGAGGATCCACAGGCGCGAGCTCGAGGAGGACGAGCTCGCCGTGCTCCATCAGGTGCTCCTTCTGCGCCACTGCCCCCGCGGAGACGAGCAACATCAAGAGCAAACCACCGACGACGACCCTCCTGTCACGACGTGCACTCATACGACCTCCTCAGCGCCGTGAGAGGGGGCTGCTGCAGCGCGGCTCAGCGCGAGGAGTAAGAGCCCGCTCGCTACCAACATGCCGGACTTCGTCAGGAGATCGATGCTCAGCTGGTAGTAAAAGCGGCTCATGAAGACGCAGAAAAAGACCGTCGCGCTCCCCACCAACCAAAGGCTGCGCCTGTGCAGCCCCAAACCAAGGCAGAGCGCAGCGCCCATCACCCCTGGGGCCGCGAAGGTGAACGCCGCGGTCCCGCAGATCCCTAACCCCGTCAGGCCGGCCGTTTGGCTGGTCACAGAGGTGCCCGCGGAGTGCAGCGCCTCTCGGGCGACCCACAGCAGCAAAAGCGCCGAGGTCACTGTCGTCACGCTGCCAACAGCGGTCTCAAGATCGTCACCCGCCAAGGACGTAAAGAGCCCCGCACAGAAGGCGATCACGAGCCCGCGGCTGATCGGCTCATAGAACCTGCTCAATCGATCCACATACCAGCGCTGCTCGTGAAGCCAGGTGGCGACCATCGCCACACCAAGCAAGCCCTGCAAGACATCGACGACGAAGGGCACGGCGCCGTCGTGGACGATCATTGAAGCACCAGCGCACACCTCAAGCACGGCTGCAGTGCAAAGCTGCACGTGGTCACACGCGACCAACAACAAGAGCCCGAGGGCGATGCAGCCCCCCCCGACCAGGACGGTGGAGTCCGAGAACCCCATCCCTATCGCGGCAAGGAGCAAGGCATTGCCCGCGCAGATGAGGACCAAGATGAACTGGACGACAAACTCGTTATACGTCTCGCTCGGTTGACGGCTCAGCATGACTCCGCCGCCCATAAATACGGCGCCGACGACCGCGTAATGACTGGCGCTGTCAAACCCTGAGAGCACGAAAAAGAGCAGCAGCAACATGATGCCGGCAAACCATGCACCAGCCGTCACGAGCGCTCGGACGTAGAGCGGCGTGTCGCTGCCGGTCCGCACGTCATCGTCGTGCAGTGCCTTCGCGACGTCGGCTTCGTCGATCGGTGACGTGAGCCCTTCTCGAGACAGCGCCGTGAGGACCGAACCAAGGGTGGGAGGCGCAGGGATCATGATGCCTCCGACGCCGAAGCGTCTGGCGCATCGCCGCGGTGAAGACCACGCAACCATTTCGCCATCCACGCCACCTGACCACCCGAGGTGAGGCTCAGCAGAAACGCCATCGCGATGAAGTCAACGCCCTTCAAGGCCTCCAGGAGGACGCACGTCGTCAGGGCCACGACCGTCGCCGCCATCGCCGTGAGGACCGCGACATCGCGCTCTGGCGACCTCTGGCGCCGCCAAAGTCGGGCGCATGCCGCCATGTAGATCCCCGCCCCAAAGAGCCTGGCCGGCGTCGCTTCACCGAACACCAGGGCCGCGCATGAGATCGTCAAGCTGCCCAAGAACGCGACCGCCAAGACGCGGCGCGCCCAGCGCACCCCCAGCCATGCCCGCCCACCGGCATATCCACGCACCATGGCGAGCCAACCACCGCCAAAGACCAGGGCGAGCACCAGCCACGGGCCAAGGTCCCAAGACCGAGGGACGACCTGCTTCCAGAAGAGCAACAGCGCCGTGACCGCGATGCACAGCCAGAGCATCCAGAGGCCCACAAAGCGTGCGCCCACCACCCAGGGTAGCGTCAACGCCGCCCAGAGCGCGAAGAGGTTCCAGGGGTCAGCGCCAGACTGGTAGGCCTGACCAAAGACCACCCAGAGGGGGCCAACCAGCACTGTCGCGACGAGCAGGGCGGCCTTGCCGCGCATCACATCCAGGCCCTGAGACGCCGCGTACCCAGCAGACGCGATGAGCCCAGTCGCCACAAGGGCCAGCTTCCCCAGCCTATGGAACTCAGCCCAGTTGAAGGCAAAGAAGAAGACCACCCCGATCAACACCATCACGGTGCCCAAGCCCGTGAGGTAGACCGAGAGCGCACGGCGCCACATCTCAGAGGTCGCCGCCGCGCAGCTCAACTCAACACCTCGCCCGACCGCCCGAGCGTCGAGCAGCCCGTGCCCCTCAAGGGCCTTGAGTCGCTGAACTGTGCTCACCCGTTGAAGCGCGTCGCGCATCATCAGCTCCTCGCGAGGTTTCGTAGCGCCCTGGCTCAAGAACGCGGCGCCATCAAAGCTATTCCCTCAAGGGACTCCCGGCACGTTACCACGACAATGCCACCCCCTACACCATCCGCCAGCGAGCGATGAGGACTCGTGGCTTCCACCGTGCATCGGCTCACGAGGCCACGACATGCCCACCTGCGACTTGAGCGAGGACCCCGCCCGATTGACGCGAAGGCCCATAAAACGAGACCATTGAGGACAGAGGGGAGGTTCTCAATGCATCGATGCAACTTCGTTGCTTTTCTATCCGTACTGGCCCTGAGTACAGCATGCGGTGGTGTGGAGTCCTCTGGCACCTCCTCCATAGGGCCCGCCGACACGCTCATCGAGGACAGCTCCCCCTCGCAGCGGAGTGGCGATGCCGTGGCGATTGACACCGTGGAGAGCACAGAGCCCGACACCCAGCAGCCTCTCGGTGGAGACGTCGAAGAGCCCATTTCAGAGGACGTCTCGCCCCCTGAGGACTCAGCTGACGCCGAGTTACCTCCGGCGCCTCGTCCGGACTGCCCTGGTGAATTTGGCTGCCCGTGCGAGCAAGCGGAAGACTGCTACTCCGGCTACTGCCTCCCCGGCCCCTCAGGTGAACTGGAGTGTTCAAAGACCTGCGAAGGCGAGTGCCCACCAGGTTACCTGTGTGCGCAAGCCCCTGGCGCCTCCGATGTCACCTTCGTCTGCGTGGCTGAAGACGATCCAATCTGCGTCTCCTGCACGGCGGACGAGGAGTGCGGCAATATGGGCGGCCAATGCCTCCTGCTGAGCGACGGCTCCCAGCGATGTGGCCGGGGCTGCACGCTCGACACAGACTGCCCCGAGGGCTTCACATGCTCGGATACAGGCGGCGAGGGAGCACAGTGCACGCCGCTTGAGGCCAGCTGCCCATGTATCGCCGAGACCGTGGGCATCACGCAGCTCTGCACCTCGGATGGAGATCTCGGCTCCTGCGAGGGCGAAGAGCGCTGCGAGAGCACCGGCTGGTCAGCGTGTGACGCGCCGGACGCAGCGGCCGAGGTCTGCGACGGCGACGACCAAGATTGCGACGGCGCCATCGATGAGGGGCTCCCGGAGCTTGGCGCGCCGTGTGACGGAGATGGGGTCGGCTGTGAGCTCGGCACCATCGTCTGCCAGCCCGCAGATGGTGGCTTGCTATGCATCGGAGACTACACGCCAGAGGAGACCTGCAACGGAGAGGACGACGACTGCGATGACCTCATCGATGAGGACTTTGGGGACCTGGACGGCGACGGGGTCGCAGACTGCGTCGACGATGACGACGATGATGACGGCACATCGGACGAGTTCGACACGTGCCCTGAGCTCCCTGACCCGGACCAGACCGACCTCGACGGCGATGGGCTAGGTGACGCATGCGACAGCGACGCGGACGGTGACGGCACCGAGGATACCCAAGACCTGTGCCCGGGCATCGCCGACCCTGCCCAAACCGACACCGACGCGGATGGACTCGGTGACGCATGCGACGACGATGACGACAACGATGCCGATCCCGACACCACAGACTGCATGCCGCTGAATGCCGCGATCTTCACAGGCGCCGAGGAACTCTGTGACGGCGTCGACCAAGACTGCGACGACACGACCGACGAAGGCTTCCCCGATGGAGACAACGACGGGCTCCCGGACTGCCTGGACGACGACGCAGACGCCGACGGCGTGCTCGATGAAGCCGACAACTGCACCGGGCTCGCCAACCCATCTCAAACCAACACCGATGGGGACGCCTTCGGGGACGCCTGCGACGACGATGACGACGATGACGGCGATCCGGATGAGACGGACTGTCAGCCGGCGAACGCGTTATTCTTCACCGGAGCGCAAGAGCTCTGCGACGGGCTCGACCAAGACTGCGACACCGCGATTGATGAAGGCTTCAATGACCTCAACGCAGACGGCGAGGCCGATTGCTTGGACGTGGATGACGACGGCGATGGCGTCATCGATGAAGCGGACACCTGTCCCCAGGTCGCCAACAGTGACCAAACAGACACGGACTCTGATGGCGACGGAGACGCATGCGACGACGACGACGATGGCGATGGCGACCCGGACAGCAGCGACTGCGGCAGCCTCGATGCCTCCATCTTCACAGGAGCGACCGAGGTCTGTGACGGAGTCGACCAAGACTGCGACGACGCAGTCGACGAAGGGTTCTCAGACGCAGACAGCGATGGCTCGGCGGACTGCGTCGATCCAGACGACGACGGCGACGACGTCGACGACGCCGAAGACAATTGCCTCGGCTTAGCCAACGCGGATCAAGTCGACACCGACAGCGACGACCTCGGCGATCCCTGCGATGACGATGATGATGGAGATGGCGCCAGCGATGATGTGGACTGCGCCCCCCTCGATCCGCTCATCTCGCAGAGCGCCGCAGAGCTCTGCGATGGCGTCGACCAAGACTGCGATGGCGCGACCGACGAGGGCTTCTCGGACAGCGACGCGGACCTCGTCGCAGACTGTATCGATGAGGATGATGACGGAGATGGCGATGTGGACATTGAGGACTGCGAGCCTCTGGACCCAGACATCTTCCAAGGCGCCGTAGAGCTCTGTGACGGCGTCGACCAGGACTGTGACGACGCCACCGACGAGGGCTTCGAGGACACCGACTCAGACGGCGACGCGGACTGCGTCGATATCGATGATGATGCCGACGGCGTGCTCGACACGACAGACAACTGCCCCACGCTCAGCAACACCGGACAGAGTAACTTTGACGGCGACCAACTCGGGGATGCCTGCGATCCGGATGACGACAACGACACCGACCCAGACGCCGTCGACTGCGCCCCCTTCAACCCAGGTGTCTACCATGGCGCCCAGGAGGCCTGTAATGGCGTCGATGACAACTGCAACGGCGACACCGACGAGAGCTTCCCCGACCTCGACGCCGACCAGCTCGCAGACTGTGTCGACCCGGATGACGACGGGGATGGCGCGTTAGACGAGAGTGACAACTGCCCAGGGCTCCCCAACCCTCAGCAGCTCGATACGGACGCGGACAACCTCGGCAACCTCTGCGACGGCGATGATGACGGTGATGCCACACCTGACGAACTCGACTGTGCCCCGCTCGACCCCTCCATCCACCTCACCGCGGCAGAGCTCTGCGACGGTATCAATCAGGACTGTGACGCCCTAATCGATGAAGGGTTCGCCAACACCGATGGCGACTCACAAGCGGACTGTGTCGACCCTGACGACGATGGAGACGGGGATCCAGACGTCACCGACTGCGCCCCGCTCGACGACGCGGTCTTTAATGGCGCGACCGAGCTCTGTGATGGGGTCGATCAGAACTGCAACGGCCTCCTCGACGAGTATAGTCAGTGCAGCGGCTGCGCTGATGGCAGCAGGGAGGGCTTCACAAACAGCGCCGCCCACCCGGAAGTCGCAGCATGCTCCGGGGGGTGGTCTGTCCCAGGCCTGCTATCGACGATGACCCCGACCTGTGATCGAAACGCAGGGGATGACTCAAGCAACCCCAACGGAGCTGGGTGCAGCGTCGCGGATCTCTGCGCGCCTGGCTGGCATGTCTGCGCCTCCGCCGGCGACTTCGCCCAGCACTCCCCCACCGGCTGTAATGGCCTCGCAGCAGCGCCAGGCCTCTTCTTCGCGAGTCGACAATCAGGCCCTGGCAGTAAGGACTGCGGCGCTGGTGCAAACGACCTGTTTGGCTGCGGCACCCTCGGAGAAGCACCCAATGGCAGCTGCAGCCCGTTCACTGCCTTCTCTCAAGACCTCTGCAGCGTCCTGGGCTCTCCATGGTCCTGTGGCGCAAACGGCTACCAAGAGGCGAACAACGTCACAAAATCATCATCAGCGAAGGGCGGCGTCCTCTGCTGTCTCGATTAACGGACATCCCGCCACGTCACGCGCACGTTTAACGTAACAGCCCGCTCTGCGGGTCACCAAGTAGCTCAGCAAGGGTGCCAGCCAGTGTCTCTGCGTTGAAGGGCTTCGGGATCCTTCGGACCGTGGCCCCCTCGGAGAAGTCTGGGGCCGCTGAGGGATCATGACAGCCGCTCATCAGCACCACCGGGATCTGCGGTGCGCTCTCCTGGATGCGGTCTAAGACCTGGAGCCCATCGAAGACCGGCATCATGACATCGAGCACTACCAATGCGACCTCATCCAGGCGGTCGAAAAGGCGGTCAAGGCCTTCGCCTCCATCTGCTGCTTCAACCACCTCAAAGCCGTACCCTTCGAGCATCACGCGGACGGTCTTGCGGACATCCTCCTCGTCGTCCACGAGGACCGCGACGCCCGAACCGATGAAGGGGCTCGCCTCGACGGGAGTGTCCTCGGCCGCCTCGCGCTCCGTTGCGGGGAAGAGCACCGTGAACGTCGACCCCTTGCCGGGCGCCGAGATGACGCGGATCGCCCCCCCCAAGCTGTGCACGATGCCCACGACCGCCGCCAAGCCCAGGCCACGGCCGGCGAGCTTGGTCGAGAAGTAGGGGTCAAAGATCCTCGACAGGGTCGCTTGATCCATCCCTTGCCCATCGTCTTGTACATCGAGGAAGACGTAGGAGCCCGCTGGCAGACGCGCCGCTGCGATAAGGTGACGCATCTCCGAGCCGTCATGCACCAGCGAGCCCGTGCGCACCTCCACGCACCCAGACGCAGCGTCAATCGCCTCGCCGCCATTGATGATCAGGTTCATCAGGATCTGCTGCAGGTGGGCGGACTCAGCCTCCACAAAGGGCAAGCCCTCTGCCAAGTCGAGAGTCAGGCGCACCTTCTTGGGTAAGCTCGTGTGCAGGAGTTCAGCGATCTCTGCAGCCACGCGGGAGAGCTGCAGAGGGCGGATATCAAAGTGCCCCTTCCCTGAGTAAGCGAGCATCTGATGGGTCAGGTCCGCGGCGCGCTCGGCAGCGAGCACGACGCGAGAGAGGCTGCGTGACGCAGGGTGCGCCTCCCCAAGTAGATTCAGAGCATGTGACGCGCCGCCCATGATCGTGGTGAGGATGTTATTAAAGTCATGTGCGATGCCCCCCGCGAGCATCCCGATGCTTTCAAGCTTCTGTGCTTGCAAGAGCTGCTCCTGCATCCGCCGCCGCTCTGCCGCAGCCAATACCAGGGCAGTACAGTCACCGATCGAGGCGGCGAAGCCTTGCTCTTCCTCGGACCACGCCCGAGGTTCACCGACGTGCTCGTGGCAGATCACCCCCAGCATGCGCCCGGAGCCGCGGATTGGCGCGTCGAGCATCGACGAGATCCCTAAGGGAGTCAGGTAAGCAGCGGAGAAGTCCGCCGTCCGGGGATCCGTGTGCGCATCATGCGCGGCGATCGCCCTCTCAAGCGCGAGCGCGTCGAAGTAAGCGGGGTTGTCCTCGTAAGAGAGCTTCATCCCCTGCGCGTGCTCTCCAGTGGCGCGCATGTAGAGGTCAAGGCAATGAATTTCAGTACGGTCATCGTTGTAGACCCATATCCCGGTCCTCTCGACGGCGAGGAAGTCCCCCGCCCTCTCGCAGATGGTCTCGAGGGCCGCTTCCAAGCAGTCGCCGTGAAGGTCGTCGCAGAGCGCGAGCTCCAACAGCAACTCTTGTTGCCGTCGCAGGGTCGCAGTCCGGGCGGAATCCTCCTCAGACATCTCACTCGCCGAGCTCTTCGCTTGCTCGTGGTCTACCGTCGTCATGCGCACCCTTCTGCCGTCTTCGATCCCATCGTGTTCCGATGCCACCGAGCGACTCCATGCCCTTGGGAGGAACCCTTTGGTTCCATCAAGCCGATCCACGATGTGTAAGAGCCGTAAGTGTATCATGCCCTCGGATTGGCACAACCGCAGCCGCGTGTAACTTACAGGCGGTGCCCCCCATTGCAGACCTCGCCACGCACCCACCGGAGAGCACCTCGCCATCCCCTCCATGAGCGACCAAGTCGACGCCTTGTCTTCTTCCACGCCGTTTGCTCTATATGAATGACACGACGTGCGCTTCAGCATGACGCAGTCGCAGAGGGTTTGGGTGGACGCCGCGATACCGCGCGCAGGCATTGCACTGATGGTCGTACTGGGTGCGGGCCTGTTTTGGTGGCTCCAACCACTCGGTGCTGAGTACCTCGTGATTCAGCATGGGGGAGGCGCAGAGGTTTGGACGGCATGCCTGTGCTTCTTCCAGCTGGCACTGCTGACCGGGTACCTCTATGCCCACGCCATCGGACGTTGGTTCCCCCCGACCGTCGCCTTGCGACTGCATGGGGGGATGACGTTGGTCGCAGCGATGCTCTTACGTCACCCTTCAGAGCCGCTCTCTGACCAAGCGAGTATCCACCTGACATGGCGCATCATCGCGCAGCTGACGCGCGACATCGGGCCAGCCACCGTCCTCTTAGCGGCCACATCACCGCTCACCCAGCTCGCCTACCATCGTGTGACCCGACGCCCACCCTGGCGACTCTACGCGCTCGCAAACTTGGCCGCGCTCCTCCTCCTCCTCACTCACCCCACTCTATTCGAGCCCTTTCTGTCGAGCGTCACCCAGGGCCACGCCTGGCGAGGCCTCCTCATCTGCTACGCACTCGCCTGCTTCACCGTCACCTCTCCTGCGCTCGCACCGACGCACGCCGCGCATCAAGAAGCCGAGCGTCCCCCACCACCGCACCCGTGGCTTTGGATCGCTTTGGCTGCCGCGGCGTCGGCCTTGCTCATCGCGACGACAGAGGCTCTGGCTCGGGACATGGCCAGCCACCCCATCCTCTGGGTGGCCCCCCTCGCCGTATTCCTTGCCAGCATTGTCATCACCTTCGACCGGCCGCACCTCTACCGCGCTGGCCCCGGGCTAGTAGCCATGGGCCTCGCGATGCTCGCTGTCATCGTCGCGCACGCGTTCAATGATGAGGTCCCCTTTCTGCTCAACGCGAGCGCCCACCTCGCCCTGCTCGCAGCTGGAGCCACGCTCTGTCATGGTGAGCTTTACCGAGCGCGACCCGCCTCCACAGAGGTGACGCGATACCACCTCAGCATGGCCTTGGGTGGTGCACTCGGCGGTATCGCTGTGGCCATCGGAGCCCCTGCCCTCTCGGATCGCATGGTCGAGCTTCCGTTGAGCGCTCTGTGCGTCTGCACCGCCGCTGCCCTCGCCGTGAGGCGACGGCCAGCGGACAGGCCGCTTATTCACCGGGCCACCCTCGGCCTCATCGCCCTCGCCCTCATCGCAGGAGCGCTAAGCCTTTCGAGGCTCGAGGGGGCCTTACGGTATGACCAAGACGTCGTCCTCAGGAGCCGCAACGCCTACGGCACATTGACCCTCGTTGAGCGCCGACTCACTGATACGACCAAGCTCATGCTCATCGACGGAAACACGACCCATGGAGAGGCACATGTCGCCGGCAAAGACGTCGGCGCACCGACCCTCTACTACGC
>JBMYRH010000037.1:22595-26074 GCA_049602155.1 Myxococcota bacterium
TCTTTGAGGCGCTCCGAGGGCAAACGCGTCCCATCAACGCGGGCGTCATCGGGATGGGCGTCGGGACCCTCGCCGCCTACGGCCGTGAGGGAGACCACTTCACCTTTTATGAACTGAACCCCGACATCGTGAAGCTCGCCCAAGAGCAATTCACCTTCCTGTCAGAGAGCCAAGCTGAGGTCACCATCCTCGTCGGAGACGGCCGCGCGCGCCTGGAGCGTTCGCCTTCAAATGCCCCCTACGACGTCTTGGTCATCGACGCCTTTAGCTCCGACGCGATCCCCACGCACCTCCTGACCCAAGAGGCGATGTCACTCTACAGTGCACGGATCACCTCCTTAGGTCGGGTCGCCTTCCACGTCACCAATCGACACCTCGACCTCGTACCCGTCGTCAAGGCGCTCGGGGTCCACGCCGGGCTGAGCGCAGAGGTCCATCACACCCCGGGGGTCGCGACCTGGGTCGTGCTGACCGGCGAGGCGACTTCTGCCTCACAGGCCAACACGGCTTCACCCTGGACGGACGACTTTGCGCCCGTATGGCGCGCTCTCAAGTGACCGATAAGCGACGCGCTGCCAGCGCCATACAGAGCTGACCTGCGCTGCGCACTCATGCTGCGACGATCGAGCTTGGAGGGGGCCTCCTAGAGGCATTCCTCTGCCCAGTCAATGCCCCGAGCGCCCACCACACAGCGCCGCTGCGCCTCAGTCCAAGGTGTACTCCGGCACTCTTGCAAGCCGTCTGCGCGCATGCTCTCGATGACCCCCTCCGTCGACGCGAACTCCTCGCGCTCTTCAGGGGAGAGGGTCTCTAAAAAGAGCGGCAACAAGGTCGTCATGACGTGGTCTATCGCCACCTCGCAGGTCGGGACAGCGGGCTTAGGCGCTTTCTTGGTCTCGACCTTCGCGGCCGGTTCCTCCGGTGGGGACTCAGCAGGCTTGCTTTTAGCCTCAGCTGCCGCACGGGAGTGGGGCATGAGCAGCTTGCTCCACGCCCCCTCGATGCGTGTGTACTCACGAGGGCAACGACTGGCCCGGCGGCGAGGGAGGCCCTTAGAGCCGATGAGCTCTTCAAACTCCTCCGGGGCGTGCCCATAGACAAGGCATGAGATGTCGAAGTAGCGCTGCTTATCCAAGGAATGTTCATCCCAAAACGCGAGCTCGCTGTCTTTGGCGCCCTCCCCCTGGAGCAAGAACCACTGCGCGCCAGCCAGCGCCATTCGAGCCCCTGCCGCGCCTTCATTCACGAGGACCACTGTGGCGAGCTGGTCGACTGCGTCCTCTTCACGGCCTGTGACCGGGAGCTCAAGGACATCCACGAGGCCATGACCGAGCTCGTGATAAAAGGCGAAGAGGAGAGCACCGTGGGTCGCCTCATCGAGCTTCGCACCCTCAAGCCCTGCGTCGCGGAACATCCCGAGGAAGTAGGCGACGAGCTCGTAACACAGGATGATACGGGCCCCAGAGGGGTCATAGAAGGCGTTGGCCATGCCGCACGAGACCATGTGGATGTCCATCACACCGGGCAACACGAGCGCCGCGTTGACCTCCTCGGCGATCTGCTCAAGGGTCTTACTCTCCTGATATCGCGCTCGAATCGGCTTAAATGTCGGGTCCTCCGTCGGCTCATAAGCGACCCGGAACCCGCTCTCTTGGACCCCAGCAAACCCTCGCATGGGCTCTCGAATTCCGTCCCGCGTAATCTTGCTCGGCGGAACAGGTCGGGGCGCCTTCGCCTTGGAACGGTCCGGCAAAGGGATATCGGACAGGCTTGGGACAATGGGGGCCCTCGCCATCGCAGGTGTGATGGCCAGCGCCAACGCAAGCATCAGGAGGAGACCGAGCGAGCGACTGAAGGAGGAACGAGAACGCAAGAGCCACCTCAACAAGCCAGATAGGTTTTGCGAGGGTGACGACGCCAAAGACAGACGTCAACTGCCAGGGCGAGAGGAGGCCCTTTGGTAAAGAAGGCGAGAGGAGGCCCTTTGGTAAAGGGCAGTGAGGTCACGAGATAGGCGGCAGTGACAGAGGCCGTGACCGTCACCCGCTTTCCACGAAGACCTCGGCCCCTCGCCCCCGCCCCAACTAGCGCGTGGAGAGTCGCGCTTGCAGCCACACCAACGCCCCCAGGAGAGCCAGCGGTAACCATCTGGAATCACTTCAAGGCAGCCCCATCCGCCCCCTTGTAAAGGCGTGGCAATTGTGAATCAGGGCTGTTAAGAAGGCGCCGATTCTAATCGGGAGAGCGCGCTCATGAGCGAACGACAATACCTCACAGCACCCGTCGCCAGTGCGGACATGCCCAAGGGCATCCCCTACATCATCGGAAACGAGGCGGCTGAGCGGTTTAGCTTCTACGGCATGAAGGGGATCCTCACCATCTTCATGACGAAGTACCTCTTCCTCTTGTCGGACGAGCCAGGCAAGCCCATCGAGGCCGCTGAGGCTATCGCCCGCTACCACGACTTCACGTCACTCGTGTACCTCACCCCGGTGTTGGGTGCGTTCCTGGCCGACACCGTGCTCGGCAAATACAGGACCATCCTGAGCCTCTCGATTGTCTACTGCATCGGCCACTTGGCGCTCGCGCTGATGGGCAGCGGTGGGATGTCCGCCGAGAACTGGATGCTCAGCGGCCTCTACCTCATCGCCCTCGGCTCAGGTGGCATCAAGCCCTGCGTATCCGCCCACGTCGGTGACCAGTTCGGGAAGTCCAATGGGCACCTGCTGAGCAAGGTCTTCGGCTGGTTCTATATCTCGATTAATGTCGGAGCGGCAGCCTCGACCTTAGCGACGCCGCTCTTGCTTGAGTGGTACGGCCCCCACTGGGCCTTTGGCGTCCCCGGCGTGCTGATGGGGTTGGCGACCGTCCTCTTCTGGATGGGCCGCGACGTCTTTGTCCACATCCCGCCGCGGGGGAAGGACTTCATCAAGGAGACCTTCTCACTAGAGGGGCTCACCACCATCGCCCGGCTCTTCGTCATCTTCGCCTTTGTGGCCGTCTTCTGGGCGCTCTTCGACCAGACGGGGTCTTCATGGGTGCTGCAGGCCGAGGACCTGGACCGCAACTGGCTCGGTGTGCATTGGCTGTCTTCTCAGATCCAGGCTGTAAACCCGGTGATGATCGTGACCCTGGTCCCGCTCTTCACGTACGTGATCTACCCCGCCATCGATAAAGTCTTCCCTCTGACCCCGCTTCGCAAGATCTCCATCGGCCTGTTCGTGATGGTGCCGGGCTTCGCCATCGTCGCGATGCTCCAGATGTGGATCGACAGCGGCGAGACCCCCTCGATCGCATGGCAGCTCTTCGCCTACGCGGTGCTCACGGCCTCCGAAGTGATGGTCTCCATCACCTGCCTAGAGTTCGCCTACACGCAGTCCCCGGTCAGCATGAAGTCGGTCGTCATGGCCATCTTCCTCTTCTCCGTGTCCCTCGGTAATTTCTTCACTGCCGGCGTGAACAAATTCATCCTGGTCGAG
>JBMYRH010000037.1:26084-52850 GCA_049602155.1 Myxococcota bacterium
ACCGAGACCACCAAGACCTTGCTGGGTGACGCTGACAAGCAAATCCGCGTCCACTTCGAGGGCAACAACGCGACGCTCCCAGGCACCGCAGGCGGCGGTGAGCTCTTAGGCGCCAAGGTCGACGAGTGGGGTACTCCGCTGGAATACCGGATGATCAATCGGAACAGCTACAAGCTCGTGAGCTTGGGGCCGGACAAGGAGGCTATGACGGAGGACGACATCGTCCACCGCGTCACTGTGTCTCGCCCGGCGACCTCCACGGACAGCGCAGACAAGCCGCTGACGTGGCGCGAGAGCCGGCTGATTGAGCTCCTCGGCGATGAGGGCCAAAAGCAGGTCGACCGCGAGCGCGGCGGGGTCGCCACCATCGAGTTTGACGAGGCCCTCTCTGTGGGCGGACAGAACAAGCTCGAGGGGGCCGCTTACTTCTGGTTCTGGACTTGGACGATGCTCGGCACGGCCCTGCTCTTCGTGCTCGTCGCGCTCTGGTACAAGCCCAAGACGTACCTCCAGGAAGAGGCCGCGGCATAGCGCGTCGCCACCTCGCGCGGGCATCAGCCCTCGCGAGGGTTGGCGCGCCTCTAAGCCTCCACCAGCTGGCGCTCGACGAGCCAAGCCTGCCCGGGCTCTGGAGAGATCCCGAGGGACGCTAGGCCCGGCCAAACGACATCTCGAGTGACCGCGCGGAAGATGCCCGTTCGGCGGGCATAGTTGAGTTCGCCGTACGCGACCAGCTGCTCATCCTCTCGACGCAGGTCCTCGCGGAAGATGGCCTCCACTTCGCCCGTGCGCAGCATATAAGGCAGCGTCTCGGATAAGAAGCCCCCCTTCCCTCGCTCACGCATCGCGTGCAGGTGCGCCCAGCCGAGCCGGCTGTGCGAGACCTCATCCTTCAAGATCTCTTGCGCGACCGAGCGGATCTCCGTGGCTTCGGTCTGCTTCACTGTCTCGACCAACATCGCCGTGTTGACCGTCTCGGTGAAGCAACAGAACGCCATCACCTCAAAGAGCACACGGTCCTCTTTTGAGAGCCCCTCCGGCCCAAGCGGCGGTGGCGGCTTGAGGTCGCAGGCATGAGCAGCACCTTCCCCCCCGTAGAGCTCGGCCAACGCATCACATAAGGCGGCGTGACGCACCTCATCTTCGACCGCCGACTCCGCGAGCGCGATCACCACGGAGGACGCTCCCGTCTCCTTCAGCTCCGACGCGAGGCGGCGGAACCTCATCGTGGCCAAGCGCTCGGCGTGCGCACGAAACATCCATGTCTCCGCGATGAGCTTGCGATGCTCGGCGCTCAACGCTGAAGGCACAGCTAGCTCCGTGTCCCTGGCAGCTCAACGTCCGCCGAGCAGCACGGGTGCAGCTCGGGCACCATCAACCAGCAGCAGTTCGTCACGCCATCGTTATTCGGATCCGGGCAGAAACGCTCAGCCTCGGTCTGCGGGGAACACAGCGCCGCACAATCCAAGTCTGCCTCAGGCTGCGTGCCCTGGGCCTCCCTGAGGTCCCCAGTCGCGGCGCAAGAGCTGGCCAGCATCGCGCCGCTGACGACGAGTGACTTATACAGTTTATCGAAGGTTGGCATGGCTCTCACCTCGCATGGGTTCTGTGCGTCGCTGTGCGCCGCAGGCTATGACTCACAGCAGGGGTGTATTTCAGGCCCCATTAACCAACAGCAGTTGGACATGTCCCCGTTATTGGGGTCGGGACATGCGGCATCTCGCCCTTCCCCCTGACAGAGCGTCGCGCAATCCAGTGCTGCCTCCGCTTCCGCCGGAGCTGCCGCAGTCACCGGGCTTGGCTCGACGGGAGCGGTTGGCTCGGCCTTGCCGGCGTCGCCCGTCGTCGCGCATGAGCTGACCAGCATCGCGCCGCTCACCACGAGTGACTTGTAGAGCTTCTCAAAGCTGGCCATAAGGACATCCTGTGGGCTGTGCAGGCGAGGAGCAGCGTACCGACTTCACCTTCGAGTGACAACGCATCGCGCCCCGCCCCTATGCCGCGAGCCGCGCATCGCGCCGACCTGGCCCGCTGCACTTCAGCGTGCGTCGAACTCCACCACGTTGCCGTCGGGGTCCCGGACAAAAATAGCGCACGTCCCATCGGGGAAGGTGACAGGCCCCTCGGTGATCGGATACCCGCCCGCCTCAAGGTGCGCCGCCATCTGCGTCACATCGTCCACATAGAGGGCCATGTGGGTGTACCCAGGGTGCTTGACGGGCACGTCCATCAAGACGTTGGTCTGTGACTCAGGCGCTGCGTTGAGCACTAAGTTGATCACCGCACCGGAGGGGTGCGCCATGATGGCCACAGGCTCCGGCCCCACAGGGCCAAGGACGAACTCAAAGCCGATCCACTCGTAGAAGGCCTGAGCCGGCGCCAGCTCATGAACGCGGATCCCCACATGCGCGAAGCCACCAAGCTCGGGTCGTTCAGTCACGGTCACCTCACCTCGTCGTTGAGAGCACCACCTTTAGACCACAGCCCTCATCGGATCGTCGAGCACGAGCGTGCTTAGTCGCGCGAGGCTCCCGTCAGGAGCACACCGATCCCGCCCGGGGGGAGCGCCACGCCGCCTGCGCGCGCCGACTGAGCACCCGCCAACCCAGCGGTCCCCGTGTGACACACTGCGAGCCCTAAGGCCTGCTCCACGCGGACGTTCGCAGCGAGGAGCTGGGCCTCAGTAGCGAGCACCGCTTTGCCACCGCTCTCGGCCATCCCTGCGACCAGCTCGGCCCAATCATAGGTCTCATCGTCCAGGATACCGTGCGCGACACTGTGCGGCGCGGTGGGCCAAGGGCGCATAAAGGTGCCGCGGTGCGTGACAGCATGCGCCATGCGCTCACTGAGGCCCCCCGAGAGCTCCGTCACAGCGCGAAAGGCCTCCGCGAGAGGAAATGCGCCATGTGTCTGGACGGTGTAGAGCGCCGGCAAGGCCCGTAGGCAGCCTGCAGCGTGAGCCTCTCTAAGCGCTTGCATACAACCGCTCCCAAGCGCCCCGCCTCCGACCTGAATGAAGAGCGCTCCGAGGGTCGCGCCCTCCCCCCTCAGCTGCTCGACGAGTTCATAACCGAGGATCTTGCCCCCCTCGACAGCCAAGCCGTTCTCGTTACCTTGAACACCGAAAGGCAAGCTCCCTGACGCGACCGCGGCGCGAAACGCGTGCACACATGGGTCGCCAGGCGCCTCATCCAGGCGTGGACAGACATGTACCCGGGCCTTGAGCGCCTCAAGCCGCGCCACGACAGAGGGAGAGGCGTCAGGCGGGATGAACACATCCAACGGCCACTCCGCGGCGCGCGCGACCACCGCGGCCCCCAGCGCCGCGTTGCCACAGCTCGCTATGGCGAGCGGGCGAGACGAGAGCCCCTGAGCGACGGGCAGGTCGAGGCGCCGCGCGACCTCCAAGTACACCATCACGGCCATCACGTGCCGGGCCTTGTGTGAGCCCGAGACGTTATCTACCTCGATCTTGAGCCAGACGTCCTCGCCGTCCAAGACCTCCGAGGAGCAGACCAACGGTGTGCGCTCAAAGCCACGTCCGTCCACCTCCGCGATGGCGTCATCCAGCGACACCACGCAGGCCACGTAGTCGTCATCGGACATCCCGTGCGCCCGCGCCATCTGATAGGCGAGGGTCCGCGTGCGATACCGGATAAAGGGGTTCTCCGAGGTCGGGTCAGCCCCCCACTCCGACGGCGCAGGCGTCCTCAGGATGTGGTCGACGTCATCATCGGTGCGCGCCGCAGGGCAACGAAACGGGAGGATTAGCGCGGGGTCCACAGTGCGACCGCAGCCCGCGCAGGTGACCTCAGGCCCCCTCACGCGCTCGCGCCGGTCTCGGCGTTAAAGGCTGTGATCATGGCGTCCCACTTCGGGACAAGCGCCTCAAGCCCCTTCCAGAAGTCGACATCTTTACGTCGCTCGAAGTCGGCCAAGTCGACGCCCTGCTGCTCAACCCAAGTGAAGTACCCCAAGTTGAACATGCGCTCCTTGTCTCGCTGGCTCATCTCAAGGAGGTGCTCGGTGTTCATCCCCGCGAGGTGCTGTCCCCAGACCTCACCGGCGTTGACCGCGTCGAAACGTCCGCAGAAGCGCTCCTCAAGGGCCTTCTCAAGCTCCGAGGTGTAGAGCGGCATGCCGTCAGTCGCGACCGTCATGATCACGTCGTCTTTGCCGTACCCGTGGTACTTCGCCATCTTGATGGCGCCGAGGACGTTCGCGATCCCCGAGAACCCAAACCCGTTGAGGCGCTCAACCACGTCGGCGTCCACGCCCTTACGCTCGATGAGGTGCGCCTTGCCAGCGTCGGTGTTGAAGAGCAACCCGAGGCTGTCCGTGGCGGCGTCACTGATAGCCGCCACAAAGTCGGTGTTCATCGCGTTGTGGATGTACGGGATGTGCTTGTCTCCGATCCCTTGAATGTTGTGCTCGCCGAAGCCGTTGTAGAGCAACGTGGGGCACTCCAAGGCCTCCAGAGCGACGATCTTCGCGCCGAAGCGCTCCTTCAGGTGGTCACCCGCTGCGATGGTCCCTGCAGAGCCCGTCGCTGAGACAAACGCCTTCAATCGGAGGCTGTCACCCTCGCCTTGCAAGGTCTCGAAGATGTGGCTCAAGGCCCGACCTGTGCAGAGCCGGTGAACGAGGTGGTTCCCGTACTCACAGAACTGATTAAAGATGATGTTCGTGGGATCCTGTTCGAGCGCGTTGCAGGCGTCGTAGATCTCCTTCACGTTGCTCTCGGAGCCATAGGTTCGGATCACGTCCTCTGGCGCCAACACCCACTCATCCAGCCAGTCGAAGCGCTCCTGACTCATCCCCTCGGGTAGCACGGCGACGCCTCTGCACTCCAAGATGCGAGAGATCGCGATGCCCCCACGGCAGTAGTTCCCTGTGGAGGGCCAAATCGCCCGATGCGACCCGGGATCGAATTGTCCCGTGATCAAGCGCGGCGCGAGGCAGCCATAGGCCGCCAACACTTTGTGCGCTGTGATCATCGGGAAGTTCTGCCCCAGGGCTACGACGATGCGCGCTTCGACCCCTGTCAGGCTCGAAGGCAGCTCAATAAACTCGGGGACATCGACCAACGTTTTGCGGTCAGCCCCATTGTACCAGTGGACGCGGAACAGGTTGAGCGGGTGGACGGCGTCAGGATCGACATCCTCAAGTGCCTCGCGAATCTCAGCGGGGATCGTTGAGGGGTCCGCGAGCTCTCCAAAGGTCGGGAGGCGCGTGCCAGATGTCCGGAATTGTTCGATCGATGCCGCATAAACGCTCGGGTCAACGACATCTGTTTCAAGTCCAAGTGTGGCCATTTTCTCATTTCTCCTGCGGCGAGTTTTCGGGGAACTGAGAGGGTTCCCGCTCTGCTCCAGCCGAATTACTTTGCTCAAGGTGTACGAAAATACAAGGGAACGACTTCTGTTATGGTAATAGGAGCCGCGCAAAATCCGAGCCCAGCCGCGCGTAAGGGCTTTGAGGGGATACAATATGATTTGCATTAGCCGACACAGTCGTGTGCTCTTGGCCGCCTTGTTATGCCTCGGCTTCACAGCCTGCGGTGAAGGTGATGGGCCGTCGATTCCGATGTTCGAGGTGACCCACGACACCGCATCGAGTCGACTCCACGTGAGCGTCTACCCGGGCCTCGAAGATGGACAGAGCCTCTACATGCGAGTCCGCCAGGGCCCTGTCGGTATGCTTGAGTGTGAGCAAATGCTCGGCGACTTGGAGCGCATCGACGGCGTGCCTCTAGGCAGTGACGACGAGAAGGACAGCTTCGAAGGCTCCTCCGTCGATCCCGCGATCTACGACATGCAGAATCCCTACGACGCGTCATGGCTTGAGCACGATGAGAACGGTGTGCCGAAGCGCGGGCACGCGGACATCGCTGCGATCGAGGCCACGTTCCACACGATCGATCTCTGCTTGGTGAATGCGGACGGCACCCTCGCCCGCGGCGCCGAGATGGACATTCAGCGCGCGCTCGACGTGGCTGGCACAGGCAAGTTCGACGGCTACGGTGATGCCAACGAGCGCATCGTCAGTGTGACCGCCTATGCGCAGGCCTGCGTCGCACAGATGGGTGAGATCCCCTTCTTCCCAGCCATCTCTGAGGGCGACTACGAGACCTACAGCTGCCTGGACTCCACCCCCATCCCGATGACCGTCACGCCTGAGAACCCGGTCTCTTGCGACGCTGACGGCGACTGTAATGGCGGGACCGAGCGCTGCTCAAACAACATCTGCGTGGACTTCCCGGAGACGGCCTCCGTCGACCCGATCAACGGTGGCCCCCACTGTGATAACCCCCAGTACATCTACAGCTCCTGCGAGCCCAACGCAGTGACGGGCCGAACCAATGGCCCTCGCGTCGCCAACCTGGCGAACGAGCAGGGCACCGAGTGGATCTTGCTCTGCCGCAAGGCCCTACAGAACGAGGGGGCCTACAACGACATCGCGATGCTCGGCCACAACCCCTACACGGGCAAGACCTGCTTCTTCCAAAACGCGCTCTATTCGCGCACCGACGGCTTGCATGTCCCCCACCCAGCCGACGAGGTCGACTCCCCGCAGTCGCCACAACAGTCTTCAACCCTGTGGTCGGGCATCCAAGGTGGTATCGGAAACGGCATCCAGTGCGTCACCTGCCACGACAATGACCCCATCATCCACACGCCCTGGATCGACGGCGCCAAAGACGCCAACGGCGACCCGATCCTGCCCAAGATGGGGATCCATGACGGCTTCGCAGAGGGCTTCAATGAGGCCCCCTACTCCCTCGTCGACCTCGAGGGCCAGGGCTGGACGATGCCCAAGCACATCACGAGCGAGGGCGCTGCGGCGTGCACGAAGTGCCACCGCATCGGCTCCGGTCGCTGGGCAAAGAGCTGGATGAACCGCATGGAGGGCACGAACGAGCGCTGGAATGACCTCCACACCGCTCACGGCATGAAGTTCGAGCACCTCTACTGGATGCCCCCCGAGGTGGAGGGCATCGATGAGGCGACTTGGCCGGACAGCGAGTTCGGGAAGGCCACGGACTTCATCCAGATGTGTGTGACCCTGATGGACAACGAGGACGAGGGTGCCGCAGCGGGCTGCCGCTGGGAAGAGCTCCCGACCGAGCAGGTCACTTACGAGGGGGAGCCCGTTACGACGGATCTGGAGGGCAAAGAGCTCGCCATCGCGGCCCTCAAGGCCCTCGGCGCGCACGTCGGAGACAGCAGCGACCCCGCCTGTGATGAAGCGACCCCCGATGGTCTGAACAACTCCTGCGCCACGCAGCGCTGCGCCGAGTGCCACTCGGTTGGCGAGGGTGGCCTGAAGCACTGGCTCACCCTCTACAAGACCGCACAGAGCAGCTGTGGGCTCAACACCCCGATCGAGGGGATGGACCGCAGCACAGCCCTTGAGATCGTCAACTGCATGCGCGCTACCCCGGAGGACGGCACGTCGGTGTTCGCCGCCGAGAAGATGGGCATTATGACGGCCGGCGCGCGCTTCGGCTACTTCCGTCAGCTCTTCCAGCTCGCCTACGATGAGGACACCTGGCTACGAGAGTACATCCTCTTCAAGAGCCGCGTGAACATGCCCAAGGGCACCTACTCCGCCTTCAGTGAGATGGAGTACGCGGTCGTCGAGAAGTGGTTCGACAACAACCTGCAGCACATCGACCAGCTGCTCATCAGCCAACCCCCGCCACCGCCCTGCCCGACCTTCGAGGACTCCGAGTGGTCCAGCGACGCGCTCGCGGCCTACATCGATGAGATGAAGTACGAGGGCTGGGGTGCCGTGAATAAGGAAGCGGGCATCTCCATGTACGGCTGTGAGAACAGCACGAGCACTGTGGACTGCTTCAAGGGCGCCACCGACCACACCGAGGCGTGGGGCAACGGCGTCGGCAGCTTGAAAGAGGTCCTGAAGCTCTCCTTTAAGACGAGCTTTTGGACCCGCAGCTCGGCCGATGGTCGCTTCATCGGTAACGGCGGCGGCCACCAGGGCGGCGCGACCATCACCGACATGATCACCAACCGTGACATCAAGGTGAAGGCCAGCTACGACCCCGGCTTCTTCCCGGACAACAGCGGCTTCATCTACCAAGGCGGCGGGACGAAGATCTGCTCCCAGGCTTCCCTTGAGAATGCCGACATCATCGACTTCGACACCCCCGGCTGCATGAAGGGTACGGGCATTAACCTCTACCAGCACGTCGCACGTGGGTTGAACGGTGGTGACTACTTCATCATCAACAGCCAGTTCACGAGCGACTCGGGCCGTGGCTCGACGAAGGACCCTGTGGCCAACTTCGACGCTGGCTCGTCGATGAAGTTCTCGCCGATGATCTTCAACGGCACGACCTACGAGCAGCTCAGCCCCGATGTCGAGGACTCGCCCTTCGAGGGTGACTCGGTCCTGTCCCCCTCCACGCGCCTGGTCATCAGTCGCCAAGGCGGCGGCGAGAACGGCTCATCGCTCGGCTACGTCATCCGTGAGGTCCAGGCCCAGAAAGAGGGCTCAGGCTACAACGTCATGCTGGGTGACCAGATGGCGCGCGTCTGCTTGCCGGGCGCCAAAGCCAACATCTCCTACGATGAGCGCTTCTTCGTCACGCACCACTACGAGGGCCCCACAGCCAACATCCACATGGTCGACATGCTGACCCAGAAGCACTATCAGGTGACCAACGTCCCCGAGGGCAGCAAGGCCCTCTTCCCGCACTTCCGGTCTGACGGTTGGTTCTACTTCCTGATGCGCACCGGGGATGACGAGTACGTGGTCGCCAGTGACTTCGCAGCCATCTTGACGAGCGGCACCGGCGAGTGAGGCTGAGGCTCCGATACGCGGCGCTCTGCGGGGCGCTCGCCCTGGCGGCGTCGCTTGTCGGGTGCAGCGCCACCGAGGGCGACGGGGCCGCGGAGGCGGCACCTGCCCCCGAGGCGAGCGAGTTCCCCTCTGGCCTCAGCGGCAAGGCTGACGTCTTCGGGCGCGCTCTGATCGGCATCGCGCAGCCGTACAACGCAGATCTTGGGTTGAGTCTCCAGGAGGAGCGGCTGCGGACCGACATGGCCTTTCGACGACAGGTCGCTTGGGACATCGTGCAGCGCGTCATCGATCCCGTGCCTCTCCTAGGCGTCGCGGAGCTCGGCGCAAGCAACGAGGAACTCGAGGTCGCCGAGGGAGACATCCCGACAGTGGCACGCTGGCAGACATGGTACGGGGTCGAGGACTTCAAGCGCATGTTCCGCGAGCTCTACGGCAACCTCACCCCCGAAGAGCGGGCGGCGCGCACCCCATTCACCCCAGAGTCCATCGCTGAGATCGAGCGCTGGAACGCTGCCGCGCAAGAGCGCTCAGAGCGCTGGCCCCTTGACCGCTTCTTAAAGCACGTCAGCGAGCTCGGAGTGTGCCCCGAGGGCATGGAGGCCGAGGATTGCGCACAGAGCCTTCAGAGCAACTTCAGCGGCGCGACAAGCGGCAACGCGCGCATCACCTACAGCCCATCGACTATCCGGCACCTACTTGAGAACTACGGCCCCATCCTGACGTGCTTGGAGGCCCTTGATCAGCTGGACCCGAACGCTACCCCAGAGAATGAGGACCAGAACTTCACCTACTGCATGGAGAGCGAGTTCCCCGCGGACGCCGTCTTGACTAAGGCCCACTGGATTCGCTCGGACTTCAACCGCACGATGCCCGCGTTTGATACGGACGCGGCCGGGCTCTCACGCGTCATCGGGGAGACCAAGACAGCGGACTGGGCTGCGGGTGACCGACAGGTCGATCCGCTGGCTGACAAGATCGTCACCATTCGGCTCCGCAACGGAGATATGTACCGCTTGGCGGGCCTCCACATCATGACCAAGGAGCTCCGCCACTGGGTGTGGACGACCATGTGGTGGAGTGACCAGCCCGACAGCGACTTTGGCGAAGACCGACCCGCGAGCGTCCAAGCGCTAGGTCCCGTCTGGGCGAACTACAAGATGGGCGTCGTAGTCGACTACAAAGAGGGAGACGCAGACCCGAGCGCCCGCTTCCCTGACCAGCCGTCTTTGGCGGCCGCCCTTGGCGCGACACAGGGTGAGACGACGTGGCTCAGCAACCCCTACGTCGAGCACGGCCGTGGGAATGCGCGCACGAACTGCATTGGCTGCCACCAGCACGGCGGGAGCACCCTTGGGCCGGACCTCGATGGTGACGGCACCCCGGACGCGCTCGACATCGAGCTCATCATCACAAACGACGTCCTCTACCCGCAGAACGGTCGCACGCAACAGCGCACCCTCTTCCCGACCGACTACCTTTGGTCGACTTTGCGGGTCGACAGCCTCGCGCAGGTCATCAAGACCGAGTCCGGCAACTTTGACTTCGCCGATGCGCAGCTCGCCGCAGACCGCGTCTCCCAGATCCTCGCGCTGCCGCGCGACCACTTCCAAGGGGCGGTGGAGTTCGACGCAAACTGCCGCGCGTGCCATGGCGCGGACGGGAAAGGAACGAGCGCAGCACCGGACCTCTATGAGCGCGTCCCGACCCTCAGCGATGAGGAGCTCATCACGACGCTCATCTACGGACGTGACGGTGGGATGCCCGCTTGGGGACACTTCTCAGACCGCCAGCTCGCCGACATCTACGCCCACCTTCGTCAGACCTTCGTGCCTGTCGAGGAGGTTGATGAGGAGGACGAGGTCGACGAGGACAATGAAGAGCGTCCACGAGACGACTCAGAGCGCTTCGACGACTTCGAGTAATCAGGGGCTGCTAGGCAACCCAGCCGCGAAGGTGTGCTCCCAAGGTCCCTCACAGACCCCCTCTGTCTCCTCAGCGATGCATCGCTCAAGGGCCTCGATGAGCCCCCATACGCGCCGCTGCTTCGACGAGTTCGCGTCGGTGTTCCAGCGTGTCTGGTGCCAGTAAACTCGCAGCGCTCGAAGCGCCCGCGGCCTGTCGGTGTCTCGAAAGATCTCGCCCTGGCAGTAGAAGACATCCGGGTCTTGGACCTCTAGCACCTCCGCATGCCCGATCGCCTTCGCGGTCGCTTCACGGTCCCCCAGGTTGAAGTAATTCATGGCCAGGTAAATGTAGAGGCGTGGCTCGTTCTCGAAGCGCTTTGCTGAGCGCTTCAGGAGCGCATTGGAGCCCTCGAAGTCCTTGGCGTAGTGGGCCAAGACCCCTGCGAAGAAGCTCGCGACCTCATCCTCTGGGTGCGTCTTGACCCGGGCGCGCCACTCGGCGGCCTTGGCTTCATAGAAGTCCTCACGCACGTAGAAGGCCAGGATGCGCTTCATCGTCCCGGGGGAGTGGTCCCCGGCGGCGACGGCGGCCTCAAGGCGCTCGACAAATTCCTTGGTCTTGCCCTGGGCGTCGAGCACGACGCCCTCGAGAGGCGCCAAAGCCGACAACTCACCGAGCCCAGCCTTGGCGGCGTCCCAGACGGCGATCACCTCGGTGCCGCGATCGAGTTCGCTCCACGCCTCAAGCTCCACGGCGTAGGCCTTCACACACGACGGATCGATGTCCCGAATCGCGCCCGCCAACCGGGCCGCCGCGATGTGCCTCCCGGTCACCACGAACCCAGAGGCGATCGAGACAGCGCCGCAGGCGTCTGCGGCCGACAGGGTTGAGGTCGAGGCCGCCGAGGCGGCATCGGGCCCAAGCGTCATCGCCACGTGGACCAGCGCGCGCAGGGCGACAGGGAGCTCGGACCAACCCGCCCGGCGCACCAACTCAAACGCCTCGCGGCCTGCGCCTGCGTAGACCAACACTGGGACCACGCTGAGCAAGTCTTGGGGGCCTAGGTCGTCAGACTCCAGGAGGGGGAGCAGCGCCGTGCGCGCGCCATCACGATCCATCACATCGAGCCGCTCAGCGGCCTTCTTTCGAGCCACGATGAGCGCAGCGCGGGCTGCATCTGCGCCCTCGCCGCCCGCGGCCATATGGTCGCCAGCGGGGATACGCCAGGGCAACGCGAGCGTGCCAGCGGCTGTCAGCGCACGCTTCTGAGCACGCACAGAGGGGCAAGCGTCTCCGACCCAACAGCCGGCTGTATCACCCAAGTCCACGGGAGCTGCGCAGCCCTTGGCTTCACGGTGAGAGAGGACCAGCTCACAGCCTCCACCCTTGAGCTTCACACGAGCGGTGTCCCGCTCGATCGGCACCGCGTCGATGTCGAGCCCGCTGAGCGCCTTGGCCCAGCGCAGCATCTTCGGGGCCGCGTCTGCGCCGAGGACGGCGGCAGGCGGAGAAGCCGTGGTGACCAACAACGCGGCCAGGACCGGGAGAAACGCACTCACGGTTGGACGGTAGCAGCTCGACCGACCACGCGCCACAGGCCGACCTCGAAGTGTGGCTCCGGACCGTAGTAGCCGAGCTCTTGGTGCAGGGGGTTTCCGAAGTTGGTCTCGCGCGCTGTCCACACAGGGTCAAGTCGATAGGCACGATGGACAGCTGCGCATGGGGCCAACAGCCCCGTCTCGTCGGTCTGAGACCGGAGCAAGCGAGCATGGCAGGAGGTCCCCTGGAAGTAGAACACGGGCCGCTCCCCGTCGACCCAACGATCGAGATCACCGAGCGCCGCGATCATCCCGTCTTCAAAGAGGTAGCTAGGTATGTGTCGGTGGGTGAAGTGCCCGGGGGGATCAGGCGCATCGCTGTTCGCGAGAGCCGCCAAGACGTAGCCACCCTCCCCTGGCATCGCGTCGCGTACCGCATCGTAGAGCCGTTGTTGCGTGTCCTCGTTCGTGGGCGCCCAGAGCGTCGGTACGGTCGCGAGGCACCCCATCGCCCACATGAGGGCCGCGACGATGGCCAAGCGCCGACGCGAGGCCGCCAGGGCCGCCACCCCGAGCGCCGCCGGGAGCGACCAAGCCAGCACGACGACGATGTGCAGGCGAGGCATGGACGCTGCGGACAGGTCCACAGCGTACACATACACCCACGCCAGCCCCCCGATCAGGAGCGTCACCGTCACACCGCGCACCCCACGGACCATGAGCCCCAGCAGCGCCAAAGGCCCCAACACGGTCGGGACCAACCGCGGGTCAAAGAGCGCATTGTTACCTAACACTTGAAGGAGGCGCTCCCCTGTGACGGCCTTCCCCAAGTGCAGGCTCTGCACCCCAACCTCCCAATCGATCACCTGCTGGATGAAGACCAGCTGAACGGTGGCCACCCCGACGAGGGGGAGCAACACAGCCGCAGTCATGCGCCAGCGCTCCCACGGGCGCGCCAGCGCTAGCCAAATCCCAGGGCCAATCACCGCCATCTCAGGGCGAGAGAGCACGACGAACGCCACCCCGGAGAAGGTGATGACGGCACCGAGGGCACCTCGAAGCCGCTGCCAAGCGAGGAGCCCAGCCCAGAGCGCGAACAGGATAGGGACCAAGTTGCTCTCCGTCGCGTCGGACTTCACGAGCATCGGCGTTAAGGCGAGGGAGGCAGCCCAAGCGGGACCGAGCCACGAGAGGCGCGCCGGAGCGGCGCGCAGGAGCCCCATCCCGGCCACGTACGCCAGGGGTAAGGTCATCACGCCGAGCACGCGGTGCGTCGCGAGCATCACATCGTGGTCGGCCCCGAAGACCTGAAAGACGAGGTGATGAAGCGTCGTGGTCCCCGCGCCATAGCGCGGCATCAAGAGCTCGTCAGCGTACCGAACGAGCTGGTACCCGATCCCCATCTCGACCAACCGCCCCTCGATCACGAAGCGCAGGGCAGCGCCAGCGGCGAGGACCCCCAATACAACGCGTTGGCCCCGTAGGTCTGCCACGCAGAGCCGCGCCAACGGGACAAGGCCGACAAGCAGCCCGAGGAGTGTCACCAAGACCAAGGCGATCAGCGCGGTGTGGAGGGGCGGACGCTCTCCGGTCGCGAGGGCATCGCCGGCGCTCAACCGGAGGCGCCCGTCATCGGCGGAGAGGACCGCCGCGTGCACGCGGCGCGCGAGATCAGGTGGATCGGTCACACCACCGACGCCGCGCACGTAGAAGCTGGCTGTGACCTCACGGGGATCGCTTTGACGGGCCGCTCTGTTCCGAAGCTCCACGACCGCCTCGGCCGGGTCGCCGCTGTCCATCCGCAAGACATAGCGGACCAGCTCGGGCGTGACATCGACGCGCAGCAAACGCCCTCGAAGCTCAGTGTCACTCGCGAGCATGCCCCCAAAGCGCTCTGAGAGGCCGCCCCCCGCCTCGGGGGTCTCTGTGACCACCTCGGCATCGTCAGCGACCGTGACCTCGGGCAGCTTGACCTTGATCGCCTTGAAGGGCGACGGCGGGCCTCGCGCCGCGATCCGTGCGCGCACGCCCTCGACGAGTGCCTCGCCCGGGGGGCCGCCGGCGCTGACTCTCACGGTGATGGCGAACGGTGGTGCCACGACGGCGCCCGCACGGGCGCTCTCGGGGTGGGTCAGGACGAGGCAAAGTGGGGCCTCGTCGCAGCCGGTGGGTGCCGGCCCTGACTTGGGTCCGTAGAGCACCTCGACGCGATCTTGCGGGACCGAGATCGCGCGCCGAGACCAGCCGTCGGGCAGCTCGCCGTTCGCGGGCGCAGTGACCTGTGAAAAGACAGCCTCATGCCCTGGTGAGATCGCCCAACCACCGCCGGACAGACCGAGGACTATCGAGGTCATCATCGCGAGCGCCAGGCCCCCCCCCATCACGCCACACCGCCAGTATAGGGGCCACGCTCCCTCGATGAGGCACACTCAGGTGCACACCCACGCAGAGCGCGCCCGAGAGTGACCCTGAGCAGGAGCCGGGGTTGAGAGGCCAGAACGAGCTTCACGGGGAACACACTCCAAGGGTCACGCGAGTACAGCCAGCGTAGCCGCCCCGCACCTGGGTGCCAAACCCCCTCGACGCTCCTGCCATGCCCAGCGACCTCCCATCGAGGCCGTCACGGGCCGATGCCCCGCCCGCTTCCTCTCGAAAAGGCCCTCTCCACAGAAATTTCCAGCTATGCTCCTCACGTGTTGACCACCCTCGCAATCGCGCTCGCCATCCTGCAAGCCACGGCCGGGCCGAGCGCCGTCCTAGAGCCAGGCCATGAGGCCAAGTTGCTGCAGGCGATGACCCCAGCGTCGGGCGAGCTCCCCGAGGGGTGGGCGCTCCTGGCCGTTCGGGTCGAGGCCGATCGCGTCGAGGCGGTCTACGGCCCTCAGGCGGACACCGAGCCGCCCTGCGACGAAGCCTCGCTGTGCGTGACGTTGCGTCACCCCAGCGAGGGTGTCGAAGCCTTCGGGTTCTTCGCGCTTGGCATCACAGGGCTGGCCCCGACTCAAGCTCCGAGGGTCGCCCCTGGTGTCCGCGCACGCCTCGACACCGCGATGGCACGCGATCCATGGAAGCGCCTCGCCCCCCCAGAGCCCGAGGCAATCCCGCCTCCGACGCTCCCCCCTACCGAGGCCGCGTTCCGCGCTCTCCTCAGCAGTGAGCCCGAGCTACTCGACCGGGTGCTTCAGGTGACCGTCACCGCGCAGTCCGCCGCCCTGCGCCTGCGCACCGATGGTGGCCCAGAGCTGACCGTCCGACTCTCAGATCGCCCTCACCATCTCTCCAACCCAGCCGAGACCACCCAGAGTTTCCACGTGCGCTTCGAGGGTGGCTTGGTGCAACCACCAGACCTCCCGAGCCGCGTCATGGCTGCGCTGCGGGCTGCAGACGTCGGAGCGCTGCGGCTCTCCGCGGCCCCGACCTTCGAGGACCACACGGGGACGTGGCTGCACACCGTCCTCTGGTGGCTGGCATCCGGGTTGCTCTTGGCGCTGCTGCTCGCCCTCCCAGGCGTCGCCCGGGCCACAGTCACAACCCTGGGTAAGGATCCCGTGACCTGGGGGATCATCGCGGCGGGCGTTGCCCTCCGCCTCGCCCTCCCCGGCCGCATGATCGAGTTCGGCATCGGCGTCTTGCTCACGGATTATGCAGAGCACCTCATCATGCCTCGCTATGGGCCCGCGGTGCCGACGCTTCACCACGCTCTCTTTGCGCTCTTTGGCACGGACCACAACGTCATCGTCGCATGTCATCGCGTCATGGGCTGCCTCATGCTCCCAGTGGCCTGTGCCGCCGGCCTGCACCTCTTCAGAGAGCGCCGAGCCACCTCTGCGTGGCTCGCCCCGCTCTGGGCCTTTGGTCTGGCATTCACCCCCATGCTGCTGCGCGCAGAGGCGACCGAGAGCAACCTGCAGCCCGCGCTCTTCGCGTTCTGGGTGGCCCTCCTCGGCTGGCTCGCATGCGGTGGATGGGTTCGGCACGTCGCCCTGCTCGGTGGCCTGGGCTTCACGATGCTCGCGCGCCCCGAGCTCGTCCTCATCGCACCCGCAGCGTGGCTCCTGCTCTGCCGCCCTTGGCGCGACGCACCTCGGTCATTCGCCCTGCTCTCCGCCACCTTGCTGCTCCTCGCCCCCTGGCAGTTCGCCCATGTCCTCCAGCGCACGGCGTGGGAGGTCGGCGCCTCGAGCTTGGCCTTCGACGAGGCGTTCTTTCGCTACCACCTCTGGGTGCATTTGGGAGAGACAGCCCTCATCGAACCTCGAATCGCGCCACTCATGACCACACTCCTAGGCCTCGCCGGTCTCCTCATCGCCGGTGCTGAGCGTCAGCGCCTTTGGCTCCTCGCCCTGGGCGGCCTCGCCTGGATCGGCGTCTACGCCGTGGACCTCTCCAGCGCCTCTGCGCCGCGCCTCCATGTCGCCGGGCTCCAGGCCTGGACCCTCGTGGCCGCCGCCAGCATCGCCTCTCTCAGTCGAGGCGACATCAAGCGCCTCGCGGTGATCTGTGCCCTGTGGCTCGCCTCGGCAGCTTACACGGTCCCCTGGCTTTGGGCGGCGACCAATGAAGACACGGAGGAGACGCTACTTCAGCGCCTCGAAGCCAGCGCCTTGGGCGACCCT
Source organism: Myxococcota bacterium (assembly GCA_049602155.1). GTDB lineage: Bacteria > Myxococcota_A > UBA9042 > PHBI01 > JBMYRH01 > JBMYRH01. Next base: position 42,970 of record JBMYRH010000037.1, read on the forward strand.
CCGCCGATCATCGCCACGCTCCACCACGTCGATGCACCTGAAGAGCAGGGCCACGGCACTCATCGCTACTTTCCACATTACCGCTTCGCGGACGGCTCGGTGATCCCGCTCGGTCAGATCGCCGAACACCTCCATGGCGACCGAGAGGTCCTGCTCTACCAAGGTGTGAACTGCTACGCAGCGCTCGACCGCGACGAGCGTGGGGGCTCAGGCCTCCTCTCAGCCTGCCGTGAGGTCCACCAGAGGCTCGACCTTGAGCCTGTATGGGTCGATGATATCCCCAATCGTGGCAACCCACGCTTCCAGGAACTCGGCTACTATGGCCCCGAACCGACGCTGCAGGTCGGTGTATGGCGCGTAAGAGGACAATGACTCACTCTCGACTCACCACCAGCTTTTGCCTCCTCGGCGTCCTCTTTGCGAGCCCCGACGCACACGCAGGGCATGTCTTAGGCCCCGAGGCTGAGCGACCTGTGATGGGCTGGTTAGCCAAGACCGGGCTCGCGCTCGATGGTGTGGACATCGCGCGCGGCGTCGTGACCGCTCGGGCAGGGAGCTGCACCGTCACCTTAGCGCACCCCAGCGCGACCCCCTGCGAAGGAGGGCGCCTCGCGGGGAACATCCGCGTCTGTCGAGATGGCAAAGGCTGCCCGAGCGACAGAGCGCTCGAGAAGGCCGGCGAACTCACCCTGCCTTGGCGTGCCGCAGAGCGTGACACTTCGGACACGTCAGACGAGGCAAGGAGCGCCATTCGAAGCGCCAAGGTAGAGGCCCAGCGGCGCTTCGACATCGGCCAACTTGAGAGGGCGCGTGACGCACTCTTGCCCCTCTTGGAGGTGACCGCACATCACCCGATGGAGATCCTCGATGCGCTCGTCGCGCTGACCGGCCTAGGGGGTAACGCGCGAGTCATGGGGGCCCTCAATAGCGGCAGCCTGGCCGAACTCCCACTGGCCCTGCGCGCTGCCCTCACCATCGCTGCACAACAGGGGCCAGCCATCGGGGCCGACAGCTTGACGGCCACACTGACCCCGGACATGGCCTGCGACGCGACCGGCTTCGCCGCCGGCCTTGAGGTGGTGCATGGGCACGACGCGGCGACCCGCCTGACCCGGACCATCCGCGCGCAGGCCCCAGAGTGCTTCGAGGCGTACGCCCTCGAAGCAGAGATGCTCTCCACATTGAGGCGCCATGAGGCCACGAACGCTGTCATCAAGGAGGCCATCACCCGCTTCGCCGAGCACCCTGGCGTAGCGCGCCTTGAGGAGCTCGCTCTGGGGAGCAAGGGAGACGAAGCCGGGCTCATCGCCCTCTACGAGAAGCGCCTCGCCGCCGGGGACCGCAGCCCTGGCTTGTTCAGCGTGCTCTTCTCTCACTACGTGAAGCATGGCGTGATGAAGGACCGCGTCGCGCGCTACATGGCGCGGGCCAAGGCCGATGAAAACGATGACGTCGGCGCATTGGTCGCGGGTGTCCTCTTGCACTACGAAAAGCAGTTCGCCCGCTCAAACGCCCTCGTCGAGCGTGCCGCACCGACCTTCCCAGAGGAGCCTCGGGTCTACATCTACCAAGCGATGAACCACTTCAATTTGGGTGACCGCGAGAAGGCAGAGGCCTTCATCGCTCAGGCCGAGGCGCTGGCTGCGCCAGACCCCGACGTCTACTACTGCGTCGGCGAAATCTATCGGGACAGCGACCGCGCCAAAGCCCTGGAGGCCTTAGAGGTCTACTGGCATATGACCGCCGTCAGCGGGGGCGACATCAGCGAAAAGCAGGCTCGTGTACGTGGTATGATGCGCGCTATCGCCACATGCCAACGAGACAACACGCCCGCCCCTTGCCCGGGCCCCTTCGAGCACAGTTTTGGCTCGGCGGCGCCTGCTGCAGCCCCTTAGCACCCAAGGCTTTCCGTGTCTGCCCCCTCCCGAACTCCCCCCCATGAGTGGTCCCCACCATCGGCTGCTCTCCAGGGTCGGTGTGCTCCGCGATGGGCAGGCCTCCTCGGGCTCATCGCCCTCCTCCTCGCCCCGCTCGATGCGCGCGCGACACAAGACGAGATCCCCCTGCCGATGGACACGCGCACGAGCCTCTTCCACAGCTCAAACGAAGACGCAGTGCACGCCTTCACCGCAGCGACTGGGGGCATCGACCTCGGTATCTACCCCCTCGGTGAGGCGAACCACGTCTGGCATGGCCGTGTCCACGGAGACATCGCCCTGCTGACCTGGCGCGACGACCTCGTCTGGCACGCGAGCCTTGAGGTCGAGACCATCGCAGACGATGGCAACGAGATCTCCTTCCGTCTCGTCCGCCTCTTCTATCAATTTCGAACCGCTGTGGACCTCAAGCTTGGCCCTGGGGTGCTCTCTCTCGCGCTGAACCATCGCTGCGGTCATGGGACAGATGGCGCGCTCCCTGGCCGCATCCTCATCCGCACGGGCGTCGATACGTCCTACCGTGCGTCTCATCGTTGGGGCGACCTTGAACTCTCGTGGTTAGTCCACGCCCACGCCACCGTCCTCGGCCAGAACCGGGACTTGAACAGCCAGGTGCGCGGTCTCCTCTCTGGCGCAGCCCAGCTGAGCTATGACTTGCCCCACGACTTCCAACTGGTCGCCTCGGCCGGCATGGGGGTCGCGCTACAAGGTGGGAGCGCCTCCGACATCTACCTCATCTCTGACGCCGCCGACGGGCTAAAGGCCGCGCCCCTCCCTGTCGCGGCCATCGGCGGGCGGTACTCCGGGCTAGGGGCGAGCTTCGGCCTCTTCCTGCATTACCAACGCATCGTCGACACAGGGCTGACCGAGGCGACACAGCCCGCCTCCCTCTTCTCGCTGCGCCTTCGCTTCGGCTGGTAACGGCCACGACCGAGCCCTGCCCCTGCGCACTAGGCCACGCTCAGCTCTGACCGCCTACAAACCGATAGGCTGACCCTTTGCGCTCGAGGTTCATGCTTCGGAGGTTGTAGTACTGCGCGTCCTCCGAGTCTGAGTAGCTGTTCAGCTCTAGGGCATGATGACGCAGCGTACGGACGGCCGCCTCGATGGGCGTCTCCGCCCGAAAACCGAGATCCCGCTCGAGGCGATCAGCGCAGAGGTGGTAATCCCGTTTATCGTGAATTGGGGCGATGTCGATGCGCACATCGAGGTCACCGAGTTCGCTCTGAATCAGCCGCGCGATGTCGCCTACTGTCAGGTTGATCTGCGACAAGTTGTAGGTCTTTCCAGAGATCGTCTCAGCGTCGGCCTCAAGCAACATGCAGTAACAGCGAACCAAGTCATCAATGTGCACATTGGGGCGCCGCTGCTCCCCCCCGTGCACGGTGATCACGCCTTTGGTCAGCGCGTCGATCGTGAGCTTGTTCACCGTCAGGTCAAAGCGCTGCCGAGGCGACCACCCACAGACCGTGGCGCTGCGCAGGTTCACCGCGCAGAAGTCGGGACCAGCCGCAGACCGCACCAGCCACTCACTGAGGGACTTGTATCGTGCGTAGGGTCCAATGGGCGACGGCTCGAGGGCCTCGACAATGTCATCTGCACTCTGGATGCCATAGACGCTGCTGGTCGATGCGTGAAGAAAGCGCCGCACGCCGCTTTGCCGTGCATGAGCGAGCACCAGGCCGACAGCATCGAAGTTGCACTGCCTAGCGAGGACCTCATCAAAGCCATCGGTGGGATCGTGTGAGATCCCCGCGAGGTGAATGACGGCGTCTACCCCGCTGACGGCTTGTCCGACGACCTCTGGGTCGCGGATATCTCCAGTGAGGCGCTCAAGCCGCTGCGACCAGCTGGGCCAGCGCGGGTCTGCAGCCCACGCTACAGGCCCCGCATCTCCGTACAGCTCAAGGTCCAAGACGCGCACCCGCCAACCCGCTGCGAGGAGCTCCGGCACGAGGCGACTGCCGACATAACCGGCTCCGCCAGTGACCAAGACACGCCCCCGTGCGTCAGACTGGTTCTCAGTGCTCACGGGCTACACGCTAGCACGCAAACTCAGTCGCCTCTAGGTCAGCAGGCCGACCCCGTGCGTAGGGGAGCAGATAAAACGGCCGCCAGCGCGACGTGAGGGCCACTGTGTAAGGCGGGTGGCGAGCCCCCTACAGCAAGGCGCTCATCCACGCACCGCCATCACGTTCCGCCGTCGCACCGTCAGCGCAACCAAGACAAGGCCCATCAGGCACCAACTGCTCCACGGCGTCTCCGAGCTCGCGCCGCACTTCCAACCTCCGGCGAGGTGGTCCGCAATTTCGTCAGCGTCGACCGTGACCTCAGTGTCCTCCTCCTCAGGCTCGGAGCCTGGAGGCGGGTCCATGTCGAGGATGGACTCAGGGATCTCGCACAGGGGCGTCCAGCCGTGCGGCGCCTCTAGGTCGTCCTGAAAGGCGACCTGAGGGCAGGCCTCGTCGGCGCTCCATGCGCTCCAAAGGGCGGCGTGTCCTGAGTCCGATGCGAAGTCCTCAAACACCTCATAGCCACCATCATACGCCTTGAAGACCACGGGCTCATGACACATTTGAGCAGCCGCGTCCCACGTGTGCGCCTCGTTAAAGTCCATGATGAGGTCGTACATCGCGGGGGTCGTGCTGTTCCAACAGCACGTCCTCGCCGTCGCGTACTGAAGCTCCGCAAAAACATAATCGTCGAGCAGGCGGTGCGCGCGATCTGTCGCCTCCACGTCCTCACCGAACCACCCTTCATTCAGCGCGTAGAGCGCCTCAAAGGCGTCCTCTCGACGGGTGCGCTGTACGCAAGAGGACGGCTGAGCCCGCAAGGCCGCCCGCGCCTCGGCGATCTCCGAGAGCAGAAGCTCCCGCTCTTCATCGGCATCAGGCCCGTTAAAGAGCGCCTCAAAGGCCCCTGTTCGTGCCGCAAGCGCGGACAGATGCGATGCATTGATCCAATCCTCTTCGTCGTCATCAGGCACCACGTTGCGCCAGCGCCCTGACTGAATGATGGGCGTCCTCCAGCGCTTAAGCCCCCCGCCTAGAGCCGCGTAGGCGACGCCGTCAGCGTTGAGCCCAGGCCCTCCGCTCTTCGTGGCCGTAAAGAAGCCCTCCGCAGCGCCGCCCGTCTTCCACTTCGGCTGGATCCGCGGCATCGAGCCATAGGCGACCTCAATCGCCCGAGCGTTAGGGCCCGGCTGCGTGACATCGAGCAGGACCACCGTGTGGCCAATGCCCTGCTGCTGCCAGCGCTGCATCATCAAGTCTCCGGGGCGCATCGCCGCCGGGCTCAGGTTGAAGGTGTTGAAGGCGTCATCCACGATGTGCATGGAACCCAAATTGGTCAGGGCGCGCATCAAGAACTCGCCGATCCGCTTATTCAAATAGACGGCATCGAAGTACGCCCCCGCGTAGGCCTCCTCCCCTAAAAACTCGACCGCGTCATCCTTGTTCGTCGTCAGAGACTTCCCTGCGAGGGACGTCGAGGATGGCCACGCCGCCTCAAGCTGGGCCGGCGACATCTGCCCATGGCTGGCCGTGTAGTCCGTGTAATAGGACGCGAACTTGGGGAACCCAGACACCCGTGCGCCGCTGTGATGCACCACACCGAAGTGGCCGAAGTAGATGTTGGCGCCATGGGCCGGACTGTAGGCCCCCATGTACATCGGCAGGCCATGCCAAGCCGCGAAGGTCACGCGTAAAAAGATCGCTGTCTCCGCGCACTCAAGGCGTGGCGCAGGCAAGCTCTTACCCCAGGGCGTGGTCAGCAAGAAGGTCGTGTGACCGTCCTCAGAGGACGTTGGCCCAAAGCCGTTCACCCAGGCCGCGTACTTCTGATGCCAATCCAAACCGGAGTTCGCCGACCAAGCGAGGCCGGCTTCGGCGCTGACATCACTCCAGTCACGCGTGACCGACCACACCTCGGTCGATGAGGGGAGCCCCGACAGCGCCGGCCCCTGCATGCCACTGACGCTATCCGATGCGCCCATCAGCGCTGCCCGAAGCGTCTGCAACGCCGGTGCATCCTCGGCCTCAAGTGGCTCACACGCGGCCCCCGCGATCCCACAGAGCGCGACGAGTGTGATTGTGATGCGGTGCATTGACCCCTCCTTACAGACGACGCGCGCACAAGAAGCAAAGTTCGTTCCATCCCGCCCACTGAACGAAAAAGCCTATTCTCTACAGGATGCTACAGTCCTCGCGTCGACTGCCCTCCGCCGCATCGGGGACAAGAGTCCCCAGCGAGAGGAGAACTCCTCGTGCGGCCGCCTGCCCAGTCGGTTAAGGTCCGCGCTCTGTGGGGGCCTCGGAGCCCTGCGCCACCGCAAGGAGCCGTATGCAGCCTGCCATCAGCCCTCAAGCGCTCTACGAGATCGCGCTCACCGTGGGCTCCAGCCAGGAGCTGCAGGCGATGCTGCGCACGACGCTCACCGCGTTCGTGCAGCAGCTCGGTGCTCAGGCCGGCGCCGTGTACCGCGTGACGCACACCTCAGACCAAGCTCCACGAGTCACCCGAGTCATCGCGTTGTCTCGAGAGGCGCATGAGGCGGACCTCCAGACAGCACAAGCGCATCTAAAGAGTGAAGGGCCACTCCCCGCCGAGGTCCCGGGGATGGACGGACAGCTCTGCTTGGCCGAGATCCCCGGCTTCGGTGCGCTCTGCCTCATCGCTGGGAGAACCCCGCTGCCGACCTCCACGCTCATGGACCTCGCGCCACTGCTCTCCGCAGTCGGCCGCGCCTGCCGAACCTGCGATTATATTGAAGAAGAGGAGCGTCGCAGCGAGGCCCAAATCATGGCAGAGATGCTCGACGCGCGGACGCGGGAGCTTGCTGCGAGGACGCGAGAGCTCGACGCTGCACTGCAACGCACCCGAGACGTCTCCCGGCTTAAAGAGGAGCTACTGGCGAGCTTGAGCCACGAGTTGAGGACCCCGTTGAACGCCGTCCTCGGGCTGGCCGAAGCGCTGCAAGAGGAGATCTACGGTCCGCTGACGAGGGAGCAAGCAGAGTCCATTCAGGTGATCGAGCGCAGCGGGCGCAAGCTGCTGGCGCTGCTCACTGACATGATGGACTTCGTGCGTATTGGCTCCGGCCAAATGACGACCAGCTTCAACCTCTTCGACCTCTCAGAGACGGCGCAAGTCGCGGTCCAGCGCGAGCGAAAGGCGCTCAAGGCCAAGGGCATTCGCCTCGCGTTGGTCACGGGCTCCGATGACTTAGAGGTCCTAAGTGATGCGATCATCTGTCAGCGCATCGTGGGTGAGCTGCTATCCAATGCCATCAAGTTCACGACTGAAGGCGGTCGAATCAGCGTGGACGTCGAGGAGGCAGCTGAGACCGTCGTTATCACCGTCACTGACGACGGCTGTGGGATCTCTGAAGGCAAGCTCTCGCGTCTCTTCGAGCCCTTCGTCCAAATCGAAGGGGGACTCAAGCGGCGCTACGGCGGCACTGGGCTCGGGTTAGCCCTTAGCTCGAGGCTCGCCCGGCTGATTGGGGCCGAGCTAAACGTCAAGAGCGTCAAAGACGAGGGCAGTGAATTCTCTCTGACCATCTATAAGCAAGGTCCGAAGAAGCTCGAAATCTTCGGCGACCTCAATTGCCCCTACTGCTACACCCTGAACATGTGGATGGAAGAGTCACGCCTGTCACACCTCATCGCCTGGCGTGGCGTCGAGCAATTCCCGGCGCTTACGGTGGAGCAAGCGAACTCAGAGACTGGCCAGGCCTTACTCGACACGGAGTTCGCGGACATCGCGCCTCGCTGCCATGACGTGACGATTAATCGCCCCGTGCGGCGCTCGCACACCCACGCGGCCCTCAGTCTGCTCAAGTACATCGAGCTGGAGATGCCAGGGCGCCTGAGCGCCGCGCGGACTCAGCTCTTCGAGGCGATCTGGGTGCACCAGCGAGACATCTCAGACCTCGCCAGCGTGAAGGCCGCCTTGCCTGGCTTCTCCCTTGAACACGTCACCCCCGGAGCGCGAGAGGAGCAGGCGCTGCGGGATGACATAGAGGCTTGGCGAGCGGACCCGGACCCCTGCATCCCCACCGTCGTCTCGCCGCGACGCGGCGCGAGGCACCGTGGGCTGGGTCATCGCGCGCTGCTGCAACAGTTCTTGGACACCGAGCTTGGCTTCGTAGGCCCTATCGAGTCGGGCGGCTCCGCGTCCTCAGGCTCGAGCTAGCGCACCTTCATGATCCAAGTCGTCATCTCGCCCTGACCTTTCACAGCGACACTGTCACGTCGCTCAAAAGGCCAGCGGCCGGCAACTCGTTCGTGAGCCGCTTCGGAGAGCTGAATATGCCCCACGAGGCCGTGGCTCTCCATGCGACTGGCGATGTTCACGGTGTCTCCCCAGACGTCATAAGCGAGCCGCGATGTCCCGATGACACCTCCGATCAAGGGGCCGCAGTGCACCCCTACGCGCAGACTAAGGTCGACGCCTTGCTCTGCGCACACCACTTCAAGCAACTCGAAGAGCTCCAAGGCCAAGCGCACCATTTGAACGGTCGCCTCGACAGTGTCTGCACCGCTGTCCAGGCCCCCTGCGACCATGTAGGCGTCGCCGATGGTCTTGATCTTCTCGAGACCAAGCTCCTTGGTGCGCCGGTCAAACGCAGTAAAGATCTCGTTCAGGATCCGGACGACCTCAGCGGCCGAGCGCCCCTTCGCGAAGGAGACGAACCCCTTGATGTCTGAGAAGAGGATGGTCGCGTCTTGAACCTTGTCGGCCACCACGCCCCGCTCTTCACGCAAACGCCGCGCGATTGAAGTCGGCAGCACGTTGGCCAAGAGGTCGTGATAGGCCTTCACCTTCGCCAGCGCCTTGACCCTCAAGCGGAGCTCGGTCCCGTTGATTGGCTTAGTGAGGAACTCATCGGCGCCCGCCCTGAGCCCAGCGTTGCGATCCTCCTGCGTATTCAGAGCGGTACACATCACCACAGGGACAGGCTCAAACCTCGGATCGGCTTTGATGTGGCTGCACGTCTCAAAGCCATCCATCTCGGGCATCATCACGTCGAGGAGGATCACGTCAGGCGTCACGCTCTCGAGCAACTGCAAAGCCTCTCGCCCGGTCGTCGCCTCGAGCACCTCGTACCCCGGGCGGCTCAAGTGCGCTCTCAACGTACGCCGTGCCGATGCGGTGTCATCCACAACCAGCACCGTGATGTCCCGCCCCATCGCTCCACTCCCCTATCTGTCATCCATATCGTTCAGCCTGGACTATGCACGGTGGGCTTCAACACCCGATAGGCTGAGCCCCTCTGGCGGGGCTGATATCCCGTGATGAAAGCACCTCAAGGAGACCATCACGCTGCCAAACTCCGAGACACGGGCTCCTGCTGAGGGTGTTTTAGCACGCCGGCGCTGCGTGGAACATATGACATGAACAGTCATGTATCGCCCCGCAGTGCGACCATGCTAACGTCTGGCTCCGCCCCGCCCCTGAGTCCAACTGATGTACGGCTTCAAATTGAACACACGGCTCACGCTGCACGTGCTGCTCTGTCTCGCCCTGATGGGGTGCAGCGCGTCACCCTCGGACGCCAGCAGCGTCGACACCCTCTCCTCAGACGTGCTCGAGTCATCAAGCGACGCTTCGGACACCAGCATGGAGCCGACGGGGAACAACTCGGAGGGCCCTGGAGACGCTGATGCGACTTGGACAGACGTCACGTCCGTCGACGCGGTGCTCCCGGATCCAGAGAGCGACGGCGACGCGCTAAGTTCCCCCTCAGACACAACCTCCGACGACGTGACGGACGCGGACGCGGACGGCGACCCCGCGACAACCGACGACGCAACAGCCGACGACGCGATGGACGACGCCGTGATGGACGACGCCGTGATGGACGACGCGGTGATGGACGACGCCGTGATGGACGACGCCGTGATGGACGACGCCGTGATGGACGACGCGGTGATGGACGAC
>JBMYRH010000038.1:0-50024 GCA_049602155.1 Myxococcota bacterium
ATGGGCTTGGTTTTGCAGAAGCCCGCTCCCACACACCCGCCGAAGCAGTACTCGTCAAGGGCGCAGCCCGTCCCTGCACCCCAGATGGTCGCCTCGACGCTGCAGGTGAGCGTCGCCTGCGGACAGGAGCCCAAGCCCACTGCGAACTGACCCGCTTGGGCTGCGTGACAGGCGCTTCCGTAGGTGTTGCCGTCGCAGGCGCAGACTGAGTCGCTCCCGGGCGGGCAGCTCTCTGGCTTCGGGGTGCAGATCCCAGGCAACCCGACGCCACAACCCTCAGGGCGGCAATAGTCGCTCGGAGCGCAGTCCATCTCTCCACCCACGACGCAATCGGCGCCCGCGGCGAGCTCCACGGGGGTGGCCTCTGTCAGGGCGTCGAACTCCAACATGGCCGCGCCGGCTTTAATGTCCTCCTCGCGGTGCTGTAGCTTTGTCGCGAGGTGATTCATGCTCATCCCGAAGTGCCAGTGCTTCGCGCTGCAGAAGACGTCGCAGTACGATGGTGTCCAAAGGATGCTCGGCGCGATCCCCAGGACGGCGGGGAACCCGAGGGAGCCATCGCTCCCGATGTTGGAGAAGAGGAGGCTGGCGATCTCGACGAGCTTGTCCTCCGGCACCAGATCATGGATGGCGTCTATAAGGACGACCTGGTGGATGCCCTTGAGCGTGCACTCGACCCCATAGCAGTCGACCAACTCGACCCCGCCAAATGGCTGCCACCATGCGTCGAGTGCAGCGACTACGGCCGATACGTCGAACTCGAGGTCCAGGTAGCCGGTCAGGACGAGGTCAAACACGAGCTCGCTGTCCCAGACCCCCTGAACGTTGATCACGTCACTGTCGTAGAGCGAGGCTTTCACAGTCGCAACTAGGTCGGTATCCACCGTGCCATCGTAGAGGTCCATGGTGAGCAGGTACCGCGCCAGGCTGCCCTTGATGATCACTGGGTCGACGCCATCTGCGAGGTAGGTTGTCAGCTCGGCCTTGAAGGCGTTCGCTACGTCGTGGAGCGCGCAGATGTCGACGCGGTCAGAGATGATCGTGCCGAGGACCAGGGACATGTAGGAGGACGTCGTCGGCTCGTCACGGACGGTCTGGAGGACTGCTTCGACGATGTCTGGTGACCAGTTCGTTGAGGCGAACTGAAACATCGAGCACAACGGTGTCGCGAAGAGCTGGTATCCGAAGGCTTGCCACATCCAGTCGTCCGTGCCGACAAGCCCCTCTACCGCCGCGATCTCTGCGTCGATGTGCGCATGGACTAAGCTCATATCGAGATAGTTCCCGAGCAGCTCGGGTTGCAGGGGGACGAGCACCGGCACGGCCACTGAGTCTAGGACCGAGTAGTCATTGTCGATCCACTGAGTGACACACTCTCCCGTCCAACTGTCGCGGCAGAGCGCCTCGTCGCAGACGCAGGCGCCGTCTTTCACGACCTCTGACGGGCCACAGGCGAGGTCACACTCCGGCCCGACACAGGGCCCCACCGCTGTATCCGCCTCGCTGTCGCTAGCGCCCTGAGTGTCATCGTTGGCTTCAGTCTCGCCGTCGGTGTTCGGCTCACCAGCGGGAACGGGGAGCGCATCGTCGTCCGCGGCAGGGGAGCCGTCGCCCGGGGAGCCGGCAGCATCACTTGTGAGCTCCTCGGTGACGGGGCGCGTGGCGGCGTCTGTGTCTGGCGGGCCTGGCACCCGGCCATCGCCCGTCGCTCGGGCGGTCGCGTCAGCCGTGGCCTCAGAGGCGGGAGCTGGTGCCTCGCAGGCTGCCCCAAGGAAGGTCAAGGCCAGCGAGGCGAGCAGCGTTGTCGAGCGACGTGACTTCAATGCGCCTCCGAGGTGAGCCGTTGAATGAGCACACCATAGGGATGTCGTTAGGCTGCTCTCGACAGACTTCACCGTCGTGTCGAGACGCCGCGTATCGTTGAGTTCTCGCCAGGTGCACATTATTCCCGCCACACCCTGTGAAGAGTGGCGGAGACAGGCTTGAATGCTAGACGGCGGGGCTCCTCAATAATGGAACTTTCAGGAGCGGCTCACGCCGAGGCTGCAAATCGCTGCTGTCGTTGCTCGGGCGCGGTGTGATTTTCACGCCGCCTTCAACCGCTGCTATTCAAGGACCCGCCATGCCCGCTCACGTTTCCGACCCGCGCTCGCTTTGACCTTCGTCTTCGCCCGCGCTCGGGGTTGGTCGGACTCTGAAGGCAGGAGCGTGGTCGTGACGGACGTGGAGGTGGGCGAAGGGGAGATGCTGGTCTCCGGGGAGGTCTACGCCGACAACTCCTTCGAGCTTTAAGTTAACGGTGTGCAGCCGGCCGTCGAACCCATCACTTCCACACCGCATCAAGCGGTGGCTGTTGGCTTTACAGTGCCAGGAAAGGGGCCGCGTACCTACGCCGTCTTGGCGGGCGACTTTGGGACGGACTCTGGCTACGAATACACGGACACCCCGAAGCTCGGAGATGGTGGCGTCATTATCTCCCTCTCAGACGGGACCGTGAGTAGCAGCGCTTGGAAGGGCCTGACGGTCCGCTATGGACCGACGGAGGCCTCGGAGTCAGCGGGGTGCAGCGGGGCAAGTTTGGAGGCCTGTGAGGTCGAAGAGGCGGTGATCCCAGCGGACTAGACCTCCCCCGGTTATGCCGGCTCGGGGTGGAATGACGCGGCGGAATACGCGACTGACGCCGTCGGTTGAGGGCGCCGCATGTTGCACGATGACAGACCCCTGCACGAGTGAAGACGCTGCGCCCTTTTGCATGACGACGGATGAGACTCAGTGCCTTCAGCCCGAGGCGCTGCCGTGGTTTGATGCGTCCTTCATCTGGGGGCCTGAGTTGGAGCGCGTGAACACCGTGAACTGCCACCTCACCGTGCCGTAACCAAGGGGCAGGGGGCGACGGTGTCGTGGCGTGTCTACCAGATCTTGACGCGCTCCGACTTCGGCAAGAAGAGCGCGTCGCCCTCCTTGACCCCGAATGCTTCGATGAACTCGGGGAGGTTTCGTATTGGCCCGTTGGCCCGGAACTCGCTTGGGGCGTGCGGGTCGACGACAAGGCGCCGTCGAAGCTCCTCATCTCGGTATTTCCGTGCCCAGACTTGGGCCCAGCCCAGGAAGAAGCGCTGTACGCCAGAGAAGCCGTCTAGTTCTGGTGACTCGCGGCCTGCGAGGGAGCGTCGCCACGCGCGTACAGCGATGGTCAGACCACCGAGGTCGCCGATGTTCTCTCCCAGCGTGAACTCACCGTTGAGGTGTTGGTTGTCGAGGACGGTGTAGGCGGCTGCTTGGTCGACGAGGCGCGACGTCCTCGCGGTGAACTCCTTGAGATCTTGCTCTGTCCACCAGTTTTGGAGCACGCCGTCACCGTCGCTTTTGGCCCCCTGATCGTCAAAGCCGTGACCCATCTCGTGCCCGATGACGGCCCCGATGGCGCCGTAGTTGACCGCTTCATCCGCCTCTAGGTTGAAGAAGGGGGGCTGGAGGATCGCAGCAGGGAACACGATCTCGTTCATGGGTGGGTTGTAGTAGGCGTTGACCGTTTGCGGGTTCATGAACCACTCGTCTCGGTCGACGGGGCCGCCGAGTCGGGTAACGTCTTGCCCCCAGTCCCATGCAGCGTAGGCGAGGTGGTTGTCGACCAAGGTCTCAGCCTTGATGTCCAAGCCAGAGTAGTCTTTCCAGGTGTCGGGGTAGCCGATCTTGGGGCGGAACTTGGCCAGCTTATCTAGGGCCTTGGCGCGTGTGTCGTCGCCGAGCCACTCAAGCTCTCGAAGGGCCTCGCCGTAGGCGGCGCGGAGCTGCTCGACCATCGCGACCATGCGCTCTTTGGCCTCGGGCTTGAAGTGCCGCGCCACGTAGAGTTGGCCGACAGCCTCGCCGAGGAGTCGGTTGACCGTGCCCACGGCGCGCTCCCATCGGGGTTTCTGCTGCGGGGTGCCTGCGAGGGTGCGGCCGTAGAAATCGAAGCTCTCCTCGTCGAGCGCGGAGTGCATCCAGCCGGCCAGCCCGTGGACAACTTTCCACTGTGCATAGCGCTGCCAAGTCCCTAACGGCGTGCGCTTGAAGACCGCCTCAAAGCCGTCGAAGTAGCTCGGCTCACCGACGATAAAGTCGTCTTGATCCCCGAGCCCTGTCTCGTCCAAGAACGCGGCCCAGTTGAAGCCGCCGGTGCGGGCTTCGAGCTCGGCCCGTGTGGTGGGGTTGTAGCGTCTCTCTCGGTCTCGCCGTTGAACACGCGTCCAGCTGACTTTCGCGAGCTCTCGCTCGAGCTCAAAGATGGCCTTGGCGTCCTCCTGGGCGCGCGCCTCATCCGTGACCAAGCCGCTCAGCAGGAGCATTTTGGCGACATGAGCGCGGTACTTCTCTCGGATCGTCTCCTCGCGCTCGCCGTCCTTTAGGTAATAGTCCCGGTCGGGCAGGCTCAGGCCGGCCTGCGTCACGTGAGAGACGTACCGTCGAGGGTTCTTGGCGTCGTAGGAGACATAGACGCCGACAGGTCCCCATATCCCGAGCCCTCGGAGTCGACCGAAGAAGCGCGCGAGCGCCTCCTTGTTGACCAAAGGGTTGAGGTACGGCTCGAGTGGTTGATTGCCCAAGGCTTCAAGCGCCTCGACGTTCATGACGCTCGCGTAGAGATCGGCGATCTTTTGCTCGTGGCTCCCCGCGGCGCCGCGCGCTGCCGCGGTCTCCTCGATGATGGCGCGCACGTCCACGCGTGCTTTGTCCGCGAGGGCGGTGAAGGAGCCATAATTCGATTTGTCGGCAGGGATGTCAGTGGTCCTCATCCAGGCGCCGTTCGCGAAGCCGTAGAGATCGTCCTGTGGTCGGATGGTGTGGTCCATATGCGAGAGGCTCAGGCCTGAGCTAAGCGTTGCCACTGCACCTGGTGCGGCATCCTTGGTCACTTGGGGCGCCGCGCAACCGAACGCTACGAGCGAGAAGAGCAGGGTCGTATGGCGAAGGACGGTCATGATGCCTCTCCTGGGGACACGGCCATGGAGCACGATGGAGCTGGTTACCTACTACGCCGCGGCGAGGCGTGTCACGTCTATCGCACGTCGAGTGCGACCGAAGTGGGGACCAGCTCTAGCCATTGAGGGCTCGATGCTTGGGGGCGCCCGCTCATCGGCGTCTCCCGGGGTGATGGGCTGATGGCGAGGGCAAAGGCGCAATCACGGGTGTGTAAAAGACCCTAGGCCCCGTGGGCCATACGACGACGCGTTGGAGAGCCTCAAGCATCGCACAGTGCACTGCATTGCCAGTCTCTCGTGCACCGATGGCCGCAGCCCTCGTCGAAGGTGCTGTGTCCTGGCGCTCTGGGAGGCTAGACTCGACATGTGGGAGGCGGCTGTAAGGAGCGCTGTTGTCCAGGTCGTGCGTCAGCGCTGTTCTCATCATCGCCCTCATGGGCTTACTCTCGGCTTGCGCGGCCGCCCAGCCTGTCGTCCCCGATGTGACGCCTGCGGCGGCGCCGTCTGTTGGCCCCCCTCGGCAAACTGAGCGGCTGTCGTATCGGCTCACCTTCGCAACAGAGGGAGGGCGACCGACCCGGCTACAAGCCCGAGTGTGCTTCCCCGATCATGTCCCCACGACGCTCATCCCTGGGCTGCCGCGTGCGGGGCGCTACCTCGTAGGCGCGTTCCGCACGCACGACGGTGGTGCGCTCCCGCAGGATTCTCGAACCGGGGCAGTCACGCTAAGAGGGGTGTCGACAGGTCAGTGTGTGCGCTTGGAGGTTAACCTCGCAGACCTCGCTGCCCAGGAACTCGGAGGCGCGACGCTGCTCGCTGAAGGCTCCCTCACGACGACGGCCGGGCTGTGGCTTTGGCGACCGCAGATGCTCGCCCCTGGGATCAAGGCGACTGCCCGTGTCGTACTGCCTTCCGGTGTCGCCTTCTCGGCCCCGTGGCCACAGGAAGCCAACGGGGAGTACAACCTTGATGTCACCGCATTTCAGCTCCCGAGTCGCGTGGTGGTCGGTCGGTTTACAGCGCTGACCGTCCCGGCAGCCCCCGGGCAACCCAGGTTCGACGTGGCGGTCCTTCACGGTTCACGGCGCGCCACAGATGCGGGCGTCATTCGGTGGATTGAGGCGGCTGCCCGCGCTCAGTTGCACGTGTTTCGAGGGTTCGCTGTCGAGAAGGTGCAGGTCGTGGTCGCCCCTGTGCCAGGCTTCGGTGTGGACCCGGTGTCCTTCGGGATGGCCTTTAGAGGGGGGGGCGCGGGGGTCGTGTTGCTCCTCGGGAGCCGAGCGGATGACGCGGTGCTGCCGGGGGAGTGGGTCGCCGTCCATGAGCTCTTCCATGTCGGGATGCCACGGTTGCTCGGGCGGGCCGCCTGGCTCTTCGAGGGCGTCACGCAGTATTACACGGAGGTCCTCCGGGGCCGGGCTGGTTTTCTGTCCCCGAGGGAGGCCTGGCAGCGCCTCGTCTCGGGCTTTGGTCGTGGTCGCCTTGGCGTGAGCACACAGACGCTCGCTGAGGCCTCGGCGACGATGCACCAGACGGGGGCCTACCAACGTGTTTACTGGGGTGGGGCAGCCATCGCTCTGCAGTGGGATGTGGCGCTGCGCCGCGCCTCTGAAGGTGCGTTGACCCTGGACGATGCGATGGAGGCCTTACGCGAGTGCTGCGCACGCGACCGCCGGGCCTGGACCGCTGAAGAGCTCATCGTGTGGCTTGAGCGATGGTGGGGTGGCGCTCCTTTGTTTCGGCCTATCGCTCAGCCACAGCTCCAGAGCGCTGCCTTCCCTGAGCTCTCATCTCTTTGGGAGAAGCTTGGGATCCGTGTTCAGGGCGGGAGGGTCTCTTGGAGAGCCGGGGGGGAAGAGTGGGTTCGAGACGCGATCATGGCGCCTCAGCGCGCTCCACGCGCAGCTCCGTGAGGGTGGCCGATGGGGGAGACCCAATGAGGGGGGCTCTCAGGGGACTTTGGGCAATCTTAGAGTTCATGTTGACTTTGTTCATCTGCTGAACAAACCTGTCCTCCGGAGCTGGGTTGTGGGGTGTGTGCGGGTCGTTACATGTCCCCTTCAGCTTCGAGCAGGGTGAGGAGCTTTGCTTCGCAGGTGACTGCGTCGTCCGCTTTTCTCTGTGTGACTGAGGCCGCAGTGCTCCATTACGCTGCGGTTTCCTCGGCGCCGCGGTGTTCCCTACATCGCGGTGTTTCGTCATGCCTGCGGCCAAGGCGAGGTGCTCGGGGACTTGTAGTAGCGACGCGGCTGCCATCCGATTAAGCTCACCTTGTGAGTGTTGTCATCATCCACCGCGCGCTGCGCGTCGCATGCACTGGGCCCTGGGCAGGGTTTACTGGTGTGCTGTGTCTTGTGATCACCGGTTGCTCGTCGATCCCTGTGGAGACAGCCGGCCCGGATGTGGAGGTGGTGCGGGGGGGAGGAGACGCGCCATTGGCAGATGCCTATGATGTCACGCCGACGAGGCCCCTGGGGTCTGATAGCCTCGAGCCCATGACGCCGGAGGCCGACACGTCGGCTGAGGAGGTCCATCAACTCGATACAGGGCAGGGGAGCGGTGATGTCGACGCCGTCGCGGCCGAGACTGAGGCCTCTCCGTGGAGTGATGTGGAGGATGCCCTTGGTGCTCACGGCGACATAGAAGAGGTCGGGCCTGATGCCGATGCGCTGCCGGACACCGGGGTCGACTCTGAGTCGCCCTCAGACGCTGATTCGGATGCGTTGGCAGATGCGGGTGATGCGATCGCGGTCACAAGCGATGCCGACACGGTGACCTCGGGTGAGCCGGACGTTGTGACGCCGCCGGTCGAGCCACCGGATTATGAGGGGACCTGCTGTGCAGTGAACGGATCACAAGGCTGCGATGATCCAGACTGCGCGGAGGCGATTTGCGGGCATGACGCCTATTGCTGTTCGGTGACCTGGGACGTGACCTGTGCGCTGTGCGCGATGGGTAAATCTCTCGACGGTGGCTGCGCTGGGCTCGAGTCGGCGTGCTTGTGCGATGTGGACGCCGCAGAGCCTTGCTGTGAGTCACACGCCGCGCCGCTTTGTGACTCACCTTATTGCGTGGCCGCGGTGTGCGCTTTGGACACCTATTGCTGCGACACGTCGTGGGACACGTATTGCGTCCAGTGTGCCCAAGGCGAGGCGACCTACGCCGGCACCAGTTGCCTGAACGTCGATGACTCCTGTGGCTGTGAGCCACCTCCAGTTGAGCCCGAGGAGCCTGAGGAGCCGACACACTTTGAGTTGGCCGAGGCGTGGGCGCCGGTTTGGTACCACGACACTGACGACACATCCTACGCATCGGACTACATCACGGCCTTTGATTTCGATGGCGACACGGTCTCCAACAACAACTGGGAGAACCTGTTTACGGCTTCAGCCGACCTTGGCGCAGTGGTCTACTGGTCAGTGGTTGAGACCGTGACACATTGGTACATCCTCTACACCGACTTTCACCCGCGAGATTGGACCGAGAATTGTGATCCACTCCTGCCGTTCTTGGAGCCATGTCACGAAAACGACATGGAGGGGGCGATGGTCATGGTGAAAAAGGATGACAGCGCGTGGGGTGAGTTCGTGCTGCTTGTCACCGAGGCACACAACATCCTCCACATCTTCACCAATGACCCGGCGATTACGGCGAAAGAGAGCAACCACTTAGAAGATGTGGGGGTGAGCTTTGAGGGAGAGCGGCACCCCAAGCTGTACGTCGAGTCCAAGGGGCATGGCGTGTGTGCGCTCGACTTTGATGGGCCTGATCATTGCCAACACCCGGTTGGGCCGGGGGTCAACCCCTTCCCTGGGGGGGACGGCATTGTCTATCGATACAAGGGGCAAGCGGAGGTCCCAACGAGCGGCAATGACCAAGACGTGGGCTACGCGCTAGTGTCCTTTTACGACACGATTTGGCAGCAGCGTGACAGCGTCTGCGACGGGGCGTGCACCTTTGATGGCACGTTTAGCTATCAAGGGACGTCGCTCGCGAAGGCCTTTGACGGCGACACTTGGGGCGAGGACAAGGCCAACCCGCCCTGGGCCTGGGATGATCCCGATGACGGTCCAGTCTACCGAGGGGACTTCTTTTTCCGGCCCGCCTCTACGGTGAAGATTTGGCTCAACATCCCGGGGTGGACGTCGACGAGCTACAGCCACAACCTCTTCTTAGACGAGCTCTAACAGTCTGCCATTGAACCGTTGAGCGCGTGCGGTGAGGTCGTGGAGTGGTCTGGACGAGCTGCCACCCAGTGTGTCGCGTCGGCGCTTACCGCGTGATGTGCTCTAAGAGCTCTGCGATGGCGTCAGCGGGTTCGTCACGCTCAGCCGCGAGCGTGATGTAATGTCGGAGCATGGCCCGAGTCTGGTCACCGACTTTGATGAAGTGGGAGCGCAGCATGGCCTGCAGATCGAAGGGCGTGGCCTTGGGGGCGATGAAGAGGAGCAGGCGCAGCACCCAGCGGTGCGTCAGCAGAGGCTTTAACCACTCGAGTTGGCCTGGCAGAGAGAGGCGCGTTGCTTGGAGCGCGGCCCGCCCAGTCAGCGCTAAGCGGTCTCCGCGGCGCAAGGTATCGAAGCGCCAATCGGCTGCCTCCAGACTCGCGATCACAGGCATGAGGATCCCGCTGCCCAAGCGCAGCTGAGCCTCGATGCTCGCGACGCGCTTCGCCGGCATACCGCCCGCCTTCAGTGCTTGGACAGCTGCGCGGGTTCGGCCGGCCTCACCGGCGAAAGGGGCAGGGCTCAAGGGTGGGAACCACCAGTCCATTGAGGGGGCGTCGCTGCCACCGTCGAGGGGGGCGTGGAAGCTCGTGAGGGTGATCATCCCGTAGACCACTTGCGCGCTCGGGACGATGCCTGTGACGTACGTGTAGTCCTCGAGCCCGGGCTGAAGCATCACCAGCGTGGCCTCTCCGATACACTCGGCGAAGGCCTCAAGCCAGCCCCCTCGGAGGGCGGGTGATGAGATGCAGAGCCAGACTTGATCCCATTCGCTGTCCCGAACCTCGTCGAGGGTCGTCACCATGTCGAATTCTGAGAAGAGGTGCTGGCCACGATGGGGACTGTTTAAGCACCTCACGGTCAGCCCGTGAGAGAGCGCGTCACGGTACTTGTCACGGACCTTGTACGTGACCCGCGCTCCTCCCCGCACAAGGTGGAACCCATAGGCTTGCCCGACGGCGCCAGCGCCGACGATGAGGATGTTGAGGGGGGCCGGCATGGCGGGTCACCTGGGCAATGCAGGGTATGAGCCTACACCAACTTTCACCCGGGCGGGTGAGGCTTAGAGGTTTGTCAGCATTGCCGTGTTTACGTGCGCTCAGGAGCGAAGCTTTTGGTTCTTCGACGCGCCGAGGGTGGAAGCCGAATGGAGGGCGTGGACTTAGATGGGAGGCGTAGCGTGGCGTTCTTGGATCACAGGGGGGCGTGTGATGGTATGCGCGCTGGCCGGCTTCGCCCGCGGGTGTGCCGGCGGTGGTGATGAGGTGACGACGATGTCGCTGAGCTCTGGGGCAGTCAACGGTTCCGGCGGCCTCGAGCAGTGAGCCACCATGCGGGAGGTCGCGGGGCCGCGACGGCGGGGCGCTTTCAAACTACCCCGAGGACCTTCGCCCTAGGCGTTGTCACTGGCGACGACGCGCTCGGAGTGCGTGTCTGGGTTGACGGCCATAAGGTGTTCGCCGAGCGGCCCACCCTTGAGGTGCTTTGCAGGCATGCACGCGGGGCCCTCGCAGGTCTGCCTGACGGTTGCACCGGGCTGTGGTCCGCTGTCGCCGACACGCACCCACCTGCCAGCCATGGGCGCGGGACACATGACACATGACCTCAACCAGGGGGGGGCCAGGGGAGCTTTGACCGTGACGCCTGTGCGGTCGACGACACTGGCGACGCCGGCATGATGCACGTGACCCTCCCCAGCCGCACGGTTGGGGCCCGTGAAGCGCTTCTGATGTCCGAGAGGTCTCTGGTTTTTGGGCAGCCGCGACCGGACTCCTCTCAGAGTGCGTTCTGCACGTCGTGTCGTCCCCCTGAGCAGCCCTATGAGCCGTCATTAGACGGCCTCACCCCGATGGAGGCACCGGCCCTTGAGGATGATGAACGTCGATAGCCGATGCAGGCCCCACGGTTCATCTTTTGGAACATCTCGGCGGGCTATATCCACGATACGCTTCCCCTGACTGACGAAGCCGCCCATGCCCTCGGCGCCTATTTAGGCAGCTGAAGCCGCGCTCCATAGGCTCCAAGCTGGGCGGCATGATGGGATGAATTGTCGCATTGGTGGGTGCGCCACAGGGGCGCATGTGATGTAACCCGCGTGGAGACCGTCGGCGGAGTCATCGCTCCGCGCGGACCACGGCGGCTCTCTGCGCTCAGACTTCGAGGCGAGGCTCCTGTGACTCACAACGACACCTTCGACAGATTACGCGCTGCGCTGAAGCTGACTGATACGCAGGTCGAGGCGTGCTTTAGCTTCGCGGCGCATGCCTTGGCCCCGGAGGCCAAGGCAGGGCTGAGCGCGCAAGCACAAGGGGACGCCCGGACACCGGTCACGGATGCTCTGCTAGGCGCGTTCCTCGATGGGCTGATCATCTCTAGACGCGGGCCCAGGCCAGGCGCGGCAGCGCCCCGAGAGGCAGTCACGGAGCTCAGCCACAACACCGTCCTCAAGAAGCTGCGCATCGCGCTCAACCTTCACGAGGCAGACATGCTGAAGGTCTTCGCGGCGGGTGGTCATGCGATCAGCAAGCGTGAGCTGACGGTCTTATTCAGAAAGCCGACCCATAAGCACTTCAAGGTCTGTGGGGACGAGCTCTTCGGAGCCTTCCTGAAGGGCCTTAAGGCGGTCGAGGCGCCGCGCAAAGCGTGAGCTGTGTGCCCCTCGTTATAAGGGGTGCGCGATCGACTCTCGACGCTTAGACCGGAGGTAAGCTGCACCCAGGCGAGTCGCCCAGGGCAGCTGACAGCCGATGTCTCATGGCCCCTACTCGTCGATCAGCTCAAGCACACCGAGCACTTGCTTGAAGTTCTTCAGGCGCTCCGGGCCGCCGTCTACCGGACCGCTGGCGCACGGTGGGTTGTGGCAGCCTCGGTTGACGATGCCTGAGACGCTGTTCAAGAAGGCGTCATCGGTCATGCCGCCGTCTACGAACGCCTTGAGCTGCTCGAGGTAGTTCCAGCCCTCCTTGTCGTAGGTCTGAACCGAGGCCATCCAGTAGAACAAGCCGGCGATCCACTTCAGCTCCGGGTACTCCGTAGTGCTGCAGATGAACTCGGGGTTCGAGCAGAAGTCGACACCCGGGTAGAGGATGTCGTCCGGGACAGGGTAGTTCTCGCGGATGAAGGGGTCGGTGACGTCCAGGTGGGAGCGACCCAGGAAGTGGTTGAGCAGTCCGAAGTTGTGGCGACCTGTCGTCTGGATCACACCGCGCCCCCACCAGACGCAGCCCTCGACGGAGCCGGCTTGTGGGTAGGCCGTCTCGTCGTACTTGAACGAGCCACCCTTCTGGCCGGCGTACACGGTGCAGTCGACCCGCTCATACACATGGCCTGGGCCAGGCGCGTCCGGGACGCTTGAGCACGTCCCAGTATGCGTCCAGTAGCCCGTGACATCTGCCACGGGGAGGCCTGCCTCGATGAGCGCGGAGTCCGGGGCTCCGAAGAGCGGGCCCGGTGCGCCATACCACGTGGCGTGGGTGACGGCGCTGATCTCTGCGCGCGGCATCACTGGGCACGACTCGATGAGGTCCGAGCCGGTCTCGGGGTCGAGGCCGTAGCCCGAGTAGTCCTGACCGAGCTGGCCGCAAGCGCTGGTGATGGGGTAGTTCGTGTCTCCCTCCCAGTGCTCGCTGAACTGCCAGTTGTTCTCATCGCAGGCGTTGTACTTAATGGTCTCTTTCATGCTCTGAGAGATGAAGGCTGCGAGGTTTACTAGGCCATAATGAGCGCGCGTCGTGGCGTTCGGCTCTTCGGCCGCTGTCCCGCCTAGCCAGAGCGTGTAGTCGTCGACACCGTCCACGTGCATGCGCTTGGTCGCGATGAGGAAGTCGGTCCAGTTGTAGACTGAAGACTCCTCCCATACGCCCTCAGCGACCTCGCTGAGGAGCACCTCGGTGTCGAAGGCGGGGGTGTTGTTGATGAGGGGGCCGTCGAGCTCAGGGTTGCCGCTGATGGTGTCCCCGACGCCGCTGTCGCCGCCCTCAGCGCCCTTGGCCCCTCGGGTGATCTCCATGCAGCCGTACTCGTAGTAGTTCTTCACGCGCTCAGCGAGCCAGCCGTTGTCGTTACCGCTGCTCCCGATGTCGACGACAGAGGTCGTGCTCCCGCCGCCCCAGAGGATCGCGAAGGCGTTGCTGTAGGCGGCCTTGCGGAGGCGCTGCTTGGTCCAGTCGAAGTCTGGGTCCTCGAGCAAGTGAATCTCGACGGAGTCCACGCCCACGCCGTAGGTCTGCACGGTGCCGGGCAGGGTCAGGTTGAGGACCTCGGGCTTGATGGCGTCGATGCTCGTGATGGCCTTGTCACCTAGGAAGTACGGTCCACCGGTCGCCGCGTGCGACGGGATGTCATATGCGCCAGCCTCTTCACCGATGGTGGGCATATGGCCGCCCGGGATCTGCCACAGCAGGGCTGGCTTGTTGTAGTGGTCGGTGATCTGCTTCACAAAGGAGAGGTAGTTCTCCCAGTCGAGGCTGTTGTACGCGTAGCCGAGGTCCTTGGCTTGGTTGCCGAGGCCGTCGCGCTCGTACTTGTCGAAGGTCACGAAGTCGGGGGCCCACTCACCTGAGTACACGCCCAAGGTGTCGAAGAAGCCGGTGACGGTGCTCGAGACCTTGGTCCAGAGCTCGCGTTGGCTCTTGTAGCGTGTGTGGGTCCAGTTACTGCTCCCGGGGGCCCACAGGTTGATCTGCCAGCCGAAGGTGATGTCAGGGCCATATTGGCGGATGACGTAGTTCTGGGACTGGATGAACCCGGTCACGTCCTCTGCGATGGTGTCGGGGATCGCGACGGGATCGAGAGCGGTCTCACCGTCGTTCTCTTTCACCCAATCGATCGCGTCTTGCAGCGCTTGCTTGATGACGATCGTCTTCCAGGTCCCATCCTCGTTTCGGTAGTTTGGGTCGAACTGGGTCTTCTCGTTCTGCTGCCAAGCCCCAAGGAGGTCGGGGTTGAGGACGATGGACCCCGGGTAGGGGTGTGTATCGTCTTTGGCGCCTTGGAGCGTCTTCACGATGCGGATGAGGTTGATGTAGTGCTTCTTGAGGTTCTCGCTGTTCGGCTCAGGGGTCACACCCAGCTCAGCCTCACCGGTGTAGATGATGTCGAACTCTGCGGCACCGCCGCCGCTCGCCTCTGCCGTGTAGACGACCATGACCGGCATGATGTTCCGCGGTGCAGGCTCTTGGGCGGCGATGATCTCCTCGACGTCCCGCGCCTGGGCGATGGTCGCGATGGTCTGATTCGGCTCGACGATATGACCGCGGTCACCGTTGCCGCCGGGTCCGGCGTACTTGTAGATGACGCTGACCATGGAGTCGGCCAAGGCTTGGTTGATGTCCCCTGAGCCATTGGAGACGGTGCCCATCGCGAGGCAGTTGCCCCAGCCCGGCACGTGGAGATCGACGGGGTCGCTGACCATCGGTGGCATACCACCATCGCCTGCGCTTGGGTTCACGGTCGCCTCGACCGAGATGACCGTAAAGGAGTCGGGCCCGGAGAGCTCCGCGGGGCTGAACTTCATGACAAAGGCGTCGCCGGTCTCAAGGACTGCGTCGACCCAATCGGCCTCGGGGAGCGTGTAGGTGACCGTGATCTCGTAGCCATCCGCCACCGCACTGGAGGCGATGCCATAGGTCGGCGCGCTGGTCGACTCAGCGACCGCGCCGCCCCAAACCGCTGACACGCTGAAGGGAGCTGTAAAGGTGATCAGCGCATTCGCCATGTTGAGTGAGCTGGCGCCCGTGTAGGTCAGCTGGATGTTGACGGTCCCCCAACCTGGCGACTCGCCATCCTGAGTGATCTCGACGTCGAAATTCTCGATGGAGTTCGGGACCCCCTCCTCGTCGCAGGTCACCCCATCCTCGTTCAGGGCGAAGCCCTCCTCGCAGCCGCAGGCGAACCCGTTGTCACCATTCACGCAGGTCTGAGCGCAGCCGGCGTTGGCGCCGTCCTCGCACTCATTGATGTCCGTGCAGACCGGGCCACCGTCGCTGTTGGTGCAGTTGGTGTAGATGGCCTCGCCACAGCCGCCGTTGTCGGTCGCGCAGGCGTCGTCTCCGAACTCGGTGCACTCAAAGCCGCCATCGTTGTTGTCACAGAGCCACTCTGAGGCCGGACCACATCCGCCGTTGTCGGTTGCACACTCATTGATGTCGGCGCACTCAAAGCCGCCGTCGTTGTTGGTGCAGGTCCAGGCAGCAGCATCGCCGCAGCCGCCGTTGTCGGTGTTGCACTCGTTGATATCGCTGCACACAGGGCCATCGTCCGAGTCTGCACAGGTCCATGCCGCTTCGTCACCGCAGCCGCCGTTGTTGGTCGCGCAAGAGTCGGTCGGCGCTGCGCCGCACTCAAAGCCCCCATCGGTGTTGTTGCAGGTCGCGTCATCGCCGCAGCCGCCGTTGTCGGTGTCGCACTCGTTGATATCGACGCAGGCGAAGCCACCGTCGTTGTTGGTGCAGGTCCATGCTGCAGCGTCGCCGCAGCCGCCGTTGTCGGTGTCACACTCATTGATGTCGGCGCACTCAAAGCCACCGTCCGTATTGGTGCAGGTCCAGGCTGCCACGTCGCCGCAGCCGCCGTTGTCGGTGTCACACTCATTGATGTCGACACAGACGCCATCGATCTCGGCTGAAAAGCCCGCGTTACAGAAGCAGGTGCCCTCAGCACAGTAGCTGTTGTCTGCGCAGACGACCCCTAGGCACTCTGCCGTTGGGACACACTGGCCATCAGCGCCTTCTTCAAAGCCCGGGTTGCACTCGCAGAGGGCTAGAGCGCCCTCTTGGTTGATGCAATCAGCGTTTGGATCACACCCGCCGTTGTCGGTGTCGCACTCGTTGATGTCATGACACTCGAAGCTCCCCAGGGTGTTGGTGCACTCCCAGTACAGGCTATCGCCGCAGATGCTGCTGTCTGTTAAGCACTCATCGATGTCCTGGCAGTCGCCATCAGCGTCCATGCCAAAGCCCGCGTCGATGCACTCGCACTTACCATCGACACAGATGCTCAGCTCGCCGCAGGTCACGAACCAACAGGGGTCGGTGGCCACGCAGTCGCCCTCGGGGTTCTCGGTGTAGCCATCGTCGCAGTAGCACGCCCCATCGGCGCAGCTTGCATGGTCGTCACAGGTGACCTCCGCACAAGGGTCAGCTGTCTCCGCCGTGTCCTCAGCTGGCTCGGTCGTGTCCTCAGTGGGCTCGGTCGTGTCCTCAGCTGGCTCGGTCGTGTCCTCAGCTGGCTCGGTCGTGTCCTCAGTGGGATCGGTCGTGTCCTCAGTGGGCTCGGTCGTGTCCCCTTGGGTGGTCGCATCGGACTCTGGCGGCGCCTCATCTGGATGACAGGCGAAGATAAGGGCAGTGCACATGAACACCAGAACGAACCGCATCATGGAGATCTCCACTCAAGAGAATGATGCAGCGGACAGTGTCACATCTTGTCGGCCAGTTCTACGCCTCAGTGTGACAGGTGTAACAGGCTGTGACAGCCCCCCCATGTTTTAGGCGCCGTGGCTCGTCCCAAAGCCAAGTGCTTCACCGACAAAGTGGCCGTCCTCATAGCCGAGTTTGGCCAGGCGCTTGGCGCGCTCCAAGTTGATATCAAGCCCCGCTGTCCCGATGTCGATGGCGAGCTTGCGGACCTTCACTTGGCTGAGCTCAAGGCTGACGCCGCCCGAGCCGAAGGTCAGTGCGAGCTTCAGGCCAAATTCAGAGGTCGCTCCGGCCTTAGTCGCCTCATTCGCGGGCATGTCCTTGCTTGTGCCGAAGGCGTCCCCCATGGCGTCTGTCGTGGTCTGGTTCACTTGGTCTGAGCGGCTCGTGCCGACCTTGTAAGCGTCGGCCAAGCTCTTACCGAGCGAGTTGCCCATCCCGGCGTTGACGATGCCCTCGACATCATTGCCGATGTCGAGCGCTGCACCGGCTGCGTGGTACCCCTGCGTCTTGCCGTCCTTCTTGTGGTTCTGGTAGAGCCCGCCGAGGGTCTTCCCGATGCTCACCGAGGCGCCGACGATGCCGATGGCGATGCTCTCAAAGTCGGTTGGCTTACCACCCGTGTCTAGGATGAGCATGGAGCCGACGCTGATCTCCCACCCACCGGTGCCCGCGGTGAGCTGGCCAGCGAACTCCACCGTCTGCCCGGCCACCTTACATTTTAGCTTGGTCTCCCAGATGAACTGCGTCGATGTTTTGCCGCGGATGAGCTTCCGTCGCGCTTCGGCGTTCGCTTGACTGCTGCCGGCCTTGCCGACGTCCACCTGGCCGTGTTGCGCTGCGAGCGTGGTCCCAGCGGCCGTGCCTTCGGTAAGCACCTTGCGGATTTGCTCCGCATCGTAGCGGCGGAAGAGCTCCGCCCTCATGGCCGTCTCACCCTCGGCTACCCCGGCCTTGAGCTTGCCTTTGCCAGTGAGGGACCCCCCGACATCTGCGAAGGCGTCTTCGTCCATCACCATTTGGCCCGGGGCCGCGCCAGGCTTCATGAAGACCTGCTCTTCAAGCATCGCGGCCCACAGTTCGGCTTCACCCATCGCGCTCAATGGGTTACCGCTATCGTGAGGGCTCGCAGCTCGTGCCTGTCTGTCTTTGGCACCACTCCTTGCACCGGCCCACCAGTTGCCCATGTCGCCGTTGATACCGCATGCGGCGCGGTATCCCGCGTACGTGATGGCGTTCATCGCCTTGTGGGTGTCCATCGCTTGAGAGCGTACCAAGAAGCCCAATGCGCCGTTGAGTTCGAGGCCCCAGAGGCTCACACCACCTCCGAACGCGATCTCGCATTGGAAGGCGAGACTCTTGTTATCCGGAGTGGCGTCCGGGCCCTCATTTTTGCGGTTTGTGACGCCACGTTGTGCCTCGCCGACCACGCGCAGTAAGACAAAGGCTGGGGAGGACGGGACGGGGATCTTGAGCTCTATCTCGAGCTTGCACGCGTCACCTCTACTCGGGACGGTGAGGTCGCAGATGCGACCGATCATCCCCATGCCCTGGGCGGTCGTGTTGGCCGCCAGCGAGGCCTTGACGGACTTCTTACCCACCTCGTCCTTGACGACTTGGGATTTGCCGCGCGTCTTCGCCGCATCTTTGGTGGCGGCATGCGTCTCTGTAGCGTCGGTAGCGCTGGTGTGTAGCTGCCCCATCGTGCCGGTCAGCCCAGCCCGGCTCGCCTGCTCTTTCTCCAGCAGAGTGTTTTTCCAGCCGTGCGCCTGCCTTTGTGCGCTTGGGTAAACGCTCGAGACCGCGCCATTGGCGGCCGCTTTCGCCGCGGATTTCGCAGCAGCGAGTGCCTTAGCGGGGGGGCCTGAGTGGCTACGGAGCGCCTTCATCCCGGCCGCGCGTGCGGCCTTCTTCAGTTTGGCATCGACAGAGGCGTTCTTGATGGCGGTCTTCGCCCCATCCTGGGCGATGGAGGTGATGGCTGTGTCGACTGAGGCCTTAGCTTTGGCGTAAGCGTGCTTCTTGGCGTTGACCTTGACGTAGCTCTTTGTGGCGGCGCCCGAGCCATCCAGCTCATGGCCGCTTTCGACCTCGGTGTTCACGTCCGCGTATGCCTTCGCGCGGGCCGCCTCCTTCATGCTCTTCCGGAACTCGAAGACCTGCTGTGAACGGAATGCCTTTCGCACTCCTCCCTTCCCTAGCTTGCCCGAAAGGTAGCTGGTGAGCTTCTTCTCCGTCTCAAGGACCGCACCGGCGATCGCCGCCTCTAGCACGGCCTCGGAGATCATGCCGGCCGCCGCAGCCGTCCCTGCAGCGGCGTCATCCCCCAACCCCTCAGTGGCGGCTGCGATCTTCTCGTTTGCGTCGTCTTCTTTGTTGCCAGCGAGGACCTCTGCCTTCCAGTCATTGGCTGCTTGGCGGGCCTTTGGAAATTTGGCTTTCGCCGCCTTCTTGATCCCGTCTTGCGCGGCAGAGACGCGCTTCTGGACGGTGTACCGCTCGGGCTCACCCCACTCCGGGTGCTTGCAGAAGGACGCTTTGCCAGCCGCGCCGAGCGCCGTCGCCACAGAGCCACTGGCTTCGGCAGCGCCGTCCTTGGCGAGCTCTTTGATGGCTTTGCCGGCGGCATCCTTGGTGCCGGTGACGCGCGCTTTGGCGTCCTCTTTGTACATGTCCTTGTCGGCCGCCAGGCCGGCATTGGCGTCGATCGCGGCAGTGGCAACCTCCTCGGCCTTAGCCTGCGCGGCGCGCTTCATCTTGGCGCGAAACGCACGGGCAGCTCGGGCGCTCTTGCCCCGCTTGTAGGAGGCGACGTGTTGCGCACCGAGGGCCGTCTCAAGCTCGCCAACGAGTTTGGCCTTGAACGGGTCGAGCGCCTCATTGACGAGGGGCGTTTGGTGTGTGTCCGCGTACAGCTTACCCAGACGCTTGAGCCTCTCAGCAGCCGAGCGAGGGGGCTTGGGGCGCCTCCGTCCCGTTCGAAGCGCGCCCCGTCGACCGCCGCGCGCGCGGCCCACAGTTGAGTTGGGCAAGGGGCCAAAGACATTGAGCTGCGGAGCCCGCCCGCCCTCCATCTGGACGGGTGGACCCGGCTGCGCCACTGGGCTCGCCTGGACGGGCGACAAGAGGCCGCCACCTGGCTGCAAGGCTGCGCGGGCTTGGGCGTAGTCCATCTGTTGGCCGATCTGACGCGCAGCGCTCCCAGTGGCGGACAGCGCAGGTCCGCTAGGGACTTCGGTGTGGTCAGTCGCTGGTGTATGGCGCCGAGGGGGCAGCTTTTGGTGCATCAGTCTTCTCCAAATCGACCAACGACGGCTCCCATTCACCTTGTGAACGGCCGTCGGCGATACGCACCCCGAGACTTCCGCAGTCTCTGCAAATGTCGCGCGCAAGTCAACGACGGACAGAAGATGTACGGGGTGGCTTGCGGCGACCTAATCGGCTAGGTTGGCGCCGCCAATCCCCTCAGAGGAGGGGCACACGCCGAGGTCAAGGTCATGAGTGAAGATCGCCCATCTATCGAGATCAACCAAGACATCGTCCTCACGGACGAGGCAGACGCCTCATTCGTAGTCGCCGTGACCGAGTTGAGCGCGTCGGAGTCCGGCGTCCAGCTCGAGGGCACGATGAGCTGTGAGACCTGGGCGCAGGTGGTTGAGAGTGATCGCTTCGGCCTGAGCCCCGCGGTCTTGCCACATGGTGGCCCCGAGCTCCTCGACACTGAGCGGCCTGTGACCGTGCGGCTGAGGCTGCACGAGGGGCTCCCCGAGGGGCTGGCGCTGCCCGATATCGCGGCGCAGCTCTTGAGTGGGGAGGGCGAGGCCTCTGAAGAAGACGCTTGGGTGCTCTGCGAGGCGCTACAGGACGTCGCGCTACCCGAGGGGGTGGAGGGCACAGCTCAAGCTGGCTTCAGGACCAACTGGGCAGAAGACACCCCGGAGGGCGGAAGCGAGCTTGAAGAGCTCACGGCTGCGTGGCTTGCGCAGGCGGGCGCCGAGGTGGCGATGGTCCAGCCCGGCCTCATGCGCGTCCCGATGGAGGCCGATGGGCACGAGTGGGTGCTCTTGGCCCGGGTGGACGCCGGGGCGCGCATCGTCGGCTTCTACTCCATCTTCCCGACGCTTGTGCCCGAAGAGGCGCGCTACCTGACGGCGCTCTTCATGATGGGCCAGAACTTCGACATCCCCTTCGGTGCGTTCGAGATGGACCCCGAAGACGGAGAGCTGCGGTTTAGGACCGCGTGGGCCGGTGGCCCTGAGGAGCTCCCGACAGGGGCCCAGCTCTATGAGCTGGTCGCACCACACGCGCCGCTGATGAGCGCGCACATGAACGTCGTCGCTGAGCTCGCTGAGCAAGCCGCCGAGGCGGAGTAGAGGCTCAAAGGTGCACGCCCGTGGGGCTATGAACTGAGCGTCAGCCGTCTGCGCTGGGTGGCGATGAGCCCGAGTATGAAGAGCCCTAAGAGGCCAGAAGAGGGCGCACCGCCCTGGCAGCCGCCGTCATCCTCACTCGGGGCTGGGGTGGCATCGTCGTCGTCCTCTTCGTCGGACGTGGCTTGCTCATCAGGTGTAGCGTCCTCATCGGGGCCAGGGCCCGTCGCGTCGTCCTGCCCGCCGGGCTCCGGGGCCGTCCACCCGTCTTGAGACACACAGACGTAGTCGATGCACAGGCTCCCGTCCGGGCACTCGCTCTCATCAAAGCACTCAGGCTCGCGGTAGTCGGCGTCGCTGGGTCCCCACGTATCATGTGGTGACGGCTCGTCGATGGTGTCTGGCTCGGGCATCGGCTCTGTCTCTGCATCCGAGGCGTCGGTCTCTTCGGATGCGTCGGACACCGCCGTCACGTCTTCGGGCTCGGGAGCTGGTCCAGCGTCCTCGATTGGCGCTTCGACGTCCGCCTCGATGGCGTCATCGGGCTCGGGCTCTGGGCCGGCGTCCTCGGCTGGCTCGTCGACGTCCGCCTCGATGATGACATCGGGCTCGGGCTCTGGGCCGGCGTCCTCGGCTGGCTCGTCGACGTCCGCCTCGATGATGACATCGGGCTCTGGTTCGGGCTCGGGATCGGCGGGGAAGTCGTCAGGATCGCCGGGGTTGGTCACGTTGGCGGAGTCGCCGGGGAGCGGCGAGCCGCTGGCCCACAGGCAGTCAGGGTCCAAGAGCTCCTCACCATTGGTGAACCCGTCGCCGTCCGAGTCCATGCCGCAGACGGCTGCCCAGTCCGGCTGGCTCCCGACCATCGTGTCCTTGATATCCAGACCAAAGGCGTTCCATGTCGCCGGGGTGCCTGTGCTGATGTGGCAGGTGCTGCAGTTATTCACAGCGCCATGGGGGACCTTATTCTTGAAGAACGACTTACCGAAGGCCACGCCGCTCCCGATCGGCAGGGTCAGGGCGAGGATAGGGATGAGCAGGCGGCTCTTAAGCGTCAGCATCGGGGCTCTCCATCGTTGGTCCACCTAGACTGTACCAAAAGGTGACCCCAAGGTGCACTGAGCCGACGGACGGGCGCTGTAACGCCGTGACGTCGCAGGTGCGCGTCATGGCACGCTGAGACCTAACTGATGAGCCCGACACGGGTAAGAGCGCGCTCGAGTTGCGCCCAGCGCTGCTCCAAGCTGCCAGTGAAGCCGATGGACATGCGCAGGAGGCCCGGGGCGATCCCGGCGGCCTTGAGCGCCTCATCGGTGAGCTCGCTCGAGGTAGAGCTCGCCGAGCACGACATCAACGTGTCGAAGTAGCCCAGGCTGACGGCCATGAAGCCAAAGCCCTCGGTGTTCTGAAGGTCGTCCATGAGGGACTCGGCGCGGGCGCTGCTCCCAGCGTCGATGGTCAAGAGCCCCCCGAACCCGTACTCGGGCCGACCAATCTCACGGAAACGTTCGTGGTCAGCGTGCTCGGGCAAGCCTGGGTAGCTCACGGCCACCCCCGCAGCCTGCAGACGCTCGGCGAAGACCTGAGCGCGCCGTGCGTGCTCGACCATTCGGATTGGCAAGTGAGGGACACGGAGGCTGATGGAGTGCGCCACTTGGGGGTCCATCGTAGGGCCTAGGATCATCAGGGGGCCCATGTGGAGATCCATCAGGGAGCCGACAAACTCTGCGGTCCCGCACACGGCGCCCGCGATGAAGTCGCTCGCCCCGTTGACGAACTTGGTCAGGGAGTGGACGACGACGTCTGCGCCGTGGTCCATCGGGGTGATGGCCAGCGGTGTGAACGTGTTGTCAACGACTAGCTTCGCGCCGTGCGCGTGAGCGACCTCAGCGAGCATCGGCAGGTCAGCGACGCGCAGGGTGGGGTTGGAGAGGGACTCGGCGTAGACGACGCGCGTTCGGTCGGTGCACGCGGCAGCGACGGCGTCCGGGTCGTTGATGTCGACGAAGGTGGTGTGGATACCGCACTTCTTGGGGAAGAACTCGGCGAGCATCGCCCAGGTCCCGCCGTAAAGGGTGTCGGACGCGACGACGTGGTCGCCCTGGTCCAAGAGGCCCAGGAGCGCACACGAGATGGCGCCCAAACCACTGCCTGTGCAGTAGCCGGCCTCGGTCCCTTCGAGCGCTGCCAGCTGCCGACCCAAGACGTAGACGGTCGGGTTGAAGTGCCGGCCATACAGGAAGCATCCGCCGTCGTCGGGGCCCAGGCGACCCTGGAAGATCTCTGGCATCGTCCCGGCCTCCATCACGGTGAACGTCGTCGAGGCCTCGATGGACATGTTCACGCCACCGTGCTCGCCGAACTCGTGGCGCAAGGCCGCGAGGCGCTCAACAGGATCGTTAGGGAAGAGGGGGGTTGATGACTCGGGTGATGACATGGTGAACCTCCGGGGACCTTGTGGCACAGCCGAAGCGAAAGGCGAAGCCTTGTGAATCCTGAGGGGTAAGAGGCGGGGGAGTTGCCCAGAATTGCTCACTCATCGCTCGTGTATATCCCCGCCGTATGGCCTGGGTAGCGAGGGGGTGTTGATCAGCGTCGGGGGCGTCGCGAGCTTAAAGTGAGGAGGCCTTCTGAAGGCAAAACGCTGAGCGCTCGGCCTGGCCGTAGCGACCCCAGAATTCCGAGGCGAGGGTAAGGGCCTCGACGGCGTGGGCACGGCACTCAGGGGTGTCGCTGGTCGCAAATGCAGCGCCGATTTGCTCCATCATCAGCGGGAACTGAGGGTCGATAGCCATGTCTCGCATGCTCGGCACGCGGGTGTAGGCGCGCCGCAGGGAGGGGACGTCGCCGGACAGCGCATAGGCCCATGCTTGAAGCATGCGGCCGAAGGGCTCTGCCAGCGCGAGGCCCGTCGCGAGCGCGTCCGGGATGAAGCGCTCGATCGCTTCGTTCACGCCGTCAAATCGCTGCTCGAGGAGATCGCAGATGAAGAGCTTGGGTCGGATCAGCTCTGCCGCGGAGAGCAACCTCATGCTGCGCGCTGTGCTGTAGGCTTTTTGGTAGGCCTCGCGGGCGTTCGCCACCTGCCCGCTGGTGCGGAGCGCCTCGCCGAGGTCATGCCACGCGATTGGGAGCCTGGCGTTGAAGCCGTAGCGCCGCGCTAGGGTGATCAGCTCCTCGAAGTGTGCGATGGCCTCGGCGCCGCGCTGCTTCCAGACGAGGACGATGCCTAGCGCTCGCAAGCTGCGAGCCTTGAGCTCGGGCCGTTCGCCGGCGTGCAGGAGCGCGTCGCGCGCAGCGCGCTCGCCGATGTCCAGTTCGCCACGTGAGAGACAGGTGTAGACAAGCCGCTGAGCAGCGCGCTGTGCCTCAGGCCCGGGTTGCGCGATGTCTACCGCCTTCTTCGCTTCGTCGAAGCCTTGTTGTCGGTGACCTCGAGAGTTCAGCCACATCGAGCGCGCACAGAAGAGCGCACGAAGCCCTCGAGGCCCACACTCCCCTTCACGGGCTGACATGGCGTCGATGACAGCGCCCCACTCCGTGACTTGGCCGGAGTTCTCGAAGACGTCGGCGAGCAAGTCTCCGGCCACCATGGCCGTGTCTGCCGTGGCCATGTCGACCACGGACTGCAGGACCTGCGCTGCGTCCTCAAGCTCTCCCATGTCGAGGAGGAGTTGTCCGGTGATGAGCGCCACTTCGGAGTGTTGAGGTTCCTCGGCTGGGATGTGCGCGAGCGCTTTAAGCCCCGCACGTACTGCCGCGCCAGGCTGGCCCGAGCGAGCCTCGTAAGGCATGCTCCGCACCCACCAATCGACCGCCTGCTCAAGGTCACCTGCGGCTTGGTAGTGGTCCGCGATGGCGCCGGCCTCTTGCTCAAGGTTCGATTCAGCCCACGCGCTGCGCGTCTCAGCCGCCCGCTTCTGCATCTTCCGGAGCCTCCTTGGGCCCGTCTCGGACAGCAGCATTTCGCGCATCAGCGCCGGTTGCAACGACACCGTGTCCTGCGCTTGCAAGGGACCCTCGACGAGCAACCCGAGGTCGATAAGTGGGTCGAGAGCGGCCTCAAGGTCTAGCTGGAGGCCCTCGGCAGCGGCATAACGCGTCAGGAGATCGACCCGTACTCGGTTACCTAAGACCGCGACGCATCGGCAGACTTCGCGGAGGAGGTCCCCCATCGTGGTCTGCGCGAGAGACTCGTCCATGCTGAGCTTTAAGACCCGAGCCAGCCGCGCGGGGAGGTCCGCGGTGTCGGGGTTCGTGGAGGTGCCTTTCGTCTCTTCTCGGTCGACGCTCCCACCCGCGCGGGCCAAGTGCATCGCGAAGAGCGGGTTGCCCTGCGCGCGCTGGGCGATCTGCTCTGCTGTGCGGACACCGAGCTGCCCGGAAGCCGCGATGCCCTCGACGATGGCCTCTTCTGACACGGGTGGTACTTCAAACGCATAGAAGGACTCACCGTCGCTCCAGTCGCGCTTGTTCATCCCTTGCACAAACGCGCCGTCCCCGAGGCCATCGGAGTACGCGCCCATGCACAGGAGAGGGAAGGGCGAGAACCGGGACTCAAAGATGAGCTGACTGATAAAGGAGAGCACCTCAAGTCCGCCTTGGTCGAGGCTGTCGAGGACCAGCATCACAGGCTTCACGGCGCTGATGCGGCGGAGCATGCGGATGACGAGCGCGATGTTGACCCCGAAGCCGCTGAGCTCACCCGCGTTGTCGGCGGATGCCCGTGGGCGCAAGAAGTCCGTCATGTCTTGGATCTCTCGCGCGTCAACGTCGTCGTAACGACGCAAGAATTCGGTGACCGCGTCACGCACCGTGTCTGCGCTTCGACCGACGGTGCCGAGGTAGGTGTCAAAGGCATGCTTGAGACCGGAGCTTGGGCCTCCATTCGCGTTGTAGGCGGTCCGGAGGGCGATGAAGCGTCCCTCCTTGGCGAGCTTGAAAGCCAGCGCCTCCATCACGCTGCTCTTGCCGATGCCCACGGGGCCCGAGAGCATGGCCAGCTGGATGTCCCCCATCTCTGCCCGCTTCACGAGGGGCGTGAACCCCTCTAGGAACGCCGAGCGGCCCCAGAGCTTGGCGCTCGGGGAGTGGTGTGCACGGCCGACCTTAGTGCCCCCTGAGTTCGCCTCGATGAGGGTATCGCCGGCCCCGGAGCTGTCTGTCAGGGTGGGCTCTATGGCCACCGCGCTATGCTCGCGCTCTTGTTGACTCACGAGGTGTGACCACGTTGTGGCGCTCAGCACAGCGGGCTCACAGAACGGCTTAAGGGCCCTCACGACGTCGGCAGCCATCGCGGGGCGATCTTCAGGGCGCCTGGATAGGAGCCTCATCACGAGATTGCAGAGGTCGGAGGGGAGCGACTCGCCGTCTCTCGGCGCGAGTCGCATGGGCTCCGTGGTGACGCGGGCGACAAGCAGCGCCATGCCGCTCTTGGCGAAGGGCAGCTTCCCGCTCAGGAGGCGGTACAGCGTGGTGCCGACCGCGTAAAGATCCAGGGCCGGCGCATAGACTCCGCACTGCTGGACCTGCTCTGGCGCCATATAAGCAGGCGTCCCGACCATGACCCCTGAGCCGTCCTCGGTGACGTTCATGTCTTGGCTTAGAGACGCCGCGATCCCGAAGTCCGTCAGCTTGGTGTGGAGGCTGCCGTCACTCAGTCGACTCACCATGATGTTCTCAGGCTTGATGTCGCGGTGAAGGACGCCGAGCGCGTGGACGTGCGCGAGGGCTGAGAGGACCTGGCACATCAGGGTGCAGCTTGCGCCGGGGGAGAGGCCCACGTCCAAGATGTCGACCAAAGAGAGGGCATCGAAGTACTGCATGACCGTGTAGTGCCCTTCGACAGGGTCACCCCATTGGCCCATGGACATGGTTGGGATCACGTGCGGGTGGCGAACCCGGCGCGAGAGCCGCGCGCCTCGGAGGAAGCGCCCAGCGAGGTCCGGTGAGCCTGGGTCAAGTCGCATCACCTTTAGGGCGATCTGACGACCAGACTGCTCATCCAAGGCGAGGTAAACGGCCCCCATCCCGCCCCGCCCGAGGAGGCAGATGACGCGGTAGCGTCGATCGATTAGCCGACCAGTTTCGAGTTCCAGACTTTTCACCCTGCCGACCCTAGCGGAAAG
The DNA here is from genome assembly GCA_049602155.1 of Myxococcota bacterium. Classification (GTDB taxonomy): domain Bacteria; phylum Myxococcota_A; class UBA9042; order PHBI01; family JBMYRH01; genus JBMYRH01. Next base: position 27,107 of record JBMYRH010000038.1, read on the forward strand.
AGTGTGTCGTCGCCTACTCCGGTCAGGAAAGATTTGCGGAAAGGGTCTAGAAACAAGGGTGAGAGGGGGGGGGCTTCTGCGTCGATACGCGAAAGTGTTGACGGATGTGTCACAAACGATCACAGTGTGTATCACAATGTGATACGCGGTGTGCTGGGTGAGCACGACCAATGGAGGCACGCATGGTGGATGAGGCAGATGACCGAAAGAAGCGCGTGATTCATACAAGGGTGCCCGAGTCCTTGGACCGAGAGCTCCGTGAGAAGGCATCGACCTTGGGGGTCTCCGTGTCGAACTTGGTGCGCAATGTGCTCTTGAACGCCTTTGGCCTGGTCGGTGACATCGTCGCAGACGGCGCGAAGGTGGCGGAGTCCGCGCGCTCCGCTGCACCTGTGGCGCCGGGAGAGCCCGTCGCCGCTGTCATCGGGTGGCAGGAGCTGATGCTTGGGGTCAACGCCGTATGCGTGACCTGTAATGAGGTCCTTACCAAGGGGAGCTCGGCGGCTATCGCTGTCACGAACGGGGCCGGACCCCGGCCAGTCTTGTGCCTTACATGCTTAGAGGAGTTGAGAGATGAACGTTGATTCTTCGGCCGAGCTGTTCGGTCATATGGTGAGCAACGCAACGCGCCTTGTGGGGGACCTTCGCCGTGATGGTGTCGAGCTCGCGCGTCACGCAGAGGAGTTCTACATCGCGGCGGCGCAGCGCTCTCGTGGCGTACGCGACGCGATGCGCGCCACGCCTCGCGTCAGCCGCATCGTCACGGAGGGGCTGCGTATCGCGGCCGGGTACCGCCTCCACGCACTGCGAACGGCGCACTTGACCGAGGCGGAGGCAGAGCAGCGTCTCCAAGCCCTGCATCACGCCAGCGCCGAGCGACTCCGTGAGCTCTGCGTCGAGCTCCGTGGTGGCGTCCTCAAGGTCGGCCAGCTCCTGTCTTGTCGGATGGATCTCCTGCCTGAGCCTTGGATAGCGTCCTTGTCACAGCTTCAAGATCGTGTGCCGCCAGTGGACGTCGACACCATCACAGCTCGGGTTGAGGACGTCTTGGGGGCGCCCCTTGAGGTCCTCTTTGCCCGCTTTGACCTGGAGCCGATCGCCGCAGCGTCCCTGGCGCAGGTCCACGGCGCAGCCCTGCATGATGGCACCGAGGTGGTCGTCAAAGTGCAGGTCCCTGGCGTCGAGACCTGCATCGAGGCGGATCTTCACGCGATGCGTGTCTTGGGGCACTGGCTGGGCGATTTGCTGCCTTTCGGGGACCTGGACACGGTGCTCAATGAGCTGGAGCGCTCCCTCTTGGAGGAGCTGGATTACGAGGCCGAGGCCCGTCATACGTCGGACTTCGCGGACTACGCGGCGGCGTCGCCTGGCGTCCTTGTGCCGACGGTGCACCCCTCCCACTCGGGGGCGACCGTCTTAACGCAGGGCCGTATCCGGGGCGCACGGCTCATCGACTACCTGGAGGCGTGTGAGCAGCGGGGAGAGGAGGGGGCCGCGGACCGTGATGCGCTCTTTACCGTGCTGATGCAGAGCGTCTGTGCACAGGTCTTGAGAGATGGCTTGATGCATGCAGACCCGCACCCGGGGAACTTCCTTGTGTGTGAGGGACCACGCCTTGCGGTGCTCGACTTTGGCTGCGTTCAGCGCTTCACGGAGCCCGAGCGGCACGCCTATGCGCGGCTCGTCGGCGCGGTGCTGACGCGGAACACCAGTGAAATGGCGACCCACTTGGACACGATGGGCTTCAAGACGGCGGATGGCGATACAAAGCCGCTCGAGGAGGTCGCCGAGATGTTGCTCGAAGCCTTCATGACTGATGGCTCGGTGGCTGGGCTAGAGATGGACATGGGGGCTCAGATCGCCCGGGCGATCGACATCGCCAAGCAGAACCCTGTCGTGGAGATCCCGCAGAGCTTCGTGCAACTTGGCCGCGTCTTAGCGGCGCTCGGCGGCTACGTGGTTCGGTTTAAGCCAGACATCAACCTGTTCAGGCTGATTGGCCCCTACTTGGTCGTCCCACAAGATCGCTGAGGCGCGCATCCGTGAGGGGGGCGGTCAGGAGACGCGCTTGAGGAAGCACGTCTTGAGCATGATGGAGACCTTGTTGACGCGGCCCTCGATGTGCGTGGGGTCGTCACCGACGCGGATCTGCTTCACGAGGGTCCCGCGCTTGGCGGTGAAGCCGGCCCCCTTCACGTCGAGATCCTTGATGAGCGTCACGGAGTCGCCGTCAGAGAGGACGGCGCCGTTGCAGTCAGTGGTGATGTTGCCCTCAGTCGCCTCGCGGTCCTCGAGCCCCTCTTGGGCCCACGCGAGGGTTGCCTCGTCGAGGTAGACCTGCTCGAGGAGCTCGGCGGCCCAAGGTTGGTCGGGGAGGCGATGTAGGAGGCGATAGCTGATGACTTGTACGACGGGCACCTCGCTCCATATCGCCTCTTGGAGGCAGTACCAGTGGCTCGACGCGAGGTCGCCTGCCGCGCTCAGCGCTTGCCTGCAGATCCCGCAGACTAAGAGTGCGCGGGCGAGGTCCTCGCCATGGCCGCCCTCGACGGTATGAGGGGCGAGGCCTTCGAGCTGGCCACAGAGTTCACATTGATCTCCAGCGCGCTCTTGCAGGGCGTTCATCTCGGGCTCCTTGATGTGGCGTGGTGGTGTCAGGCGCGCCGCGTCTGACGGCACCCTTAGCACTTCGCTGCTGGCACGGGAATCGAAGCGCGGGACAGACAGGCGTGCCTAGCTGAGGGCGCCTCGGTCTATCGTGATATAGGCCACGCGAGGTGAGTTTTCGCGCAAGAGCCAGCGCAGGCTCGTCGGCAGGTCGAGGCGCGCCCCTTCGGTGATGCGGCGCTCGCCGTCTTGAGAGACAACCTCGACACGGGGGGCGTCGCCCAAGGTGTAGATGACGGGGACACCCGCGAGGGTGAAGGCCATCGCGTCAGCGGGTCGAGGGTGCCCTTCAAACACCCCTGGCTCCGGGATGAACTCGGAGCGGCTGAGCAGCAGCGGAGCGAAGGTGATGCGGCCCTCGTCCAAGCTGATGCCTAGCTCGAGGTAGCGCGTCAGCAGGTCCTCTTTCACCAAGCCTGTCATCCCCGGCTGCTGGGCGCCGCGGTGCGCGGGTGTGTGGGAGTAAGGGTCGGTTGGGAAGGCACCATAGCTCTCGGCGGTGCGTCGGAACCCGAGCCCGTCGCGGACGCGCTGATACAGGGCGACGAGCCGCTCGCGTGCGGGGGCGCCAGAGGGCGCGTTGAGGGCGGACTCTCCGACCGCCAACAAGAGCTTGGCCACCATGTGCCAGTAGATGCAGCCGATACCTTCGTAGCTGTACATGGTCCCCGAGCGGCCTAGGAACCGCTGATGCTCAAAGGTGGCCTCGTAGGCCGCAGAGAGCGCCGCATGCTCGTCCTCGGACGCCTGGCGCTCCTCAAGGGAGTCCGACAGGGCCTTGTGCGAAGTCAGCTCGGGGTGGAAGCGCCATATGCCGGAGGTGTCCTGCCTCAACGTGTTCCAAGCTGTGGCCCGCTTTAGCGTCGCTGCGGAGAGCGCGCTGACATTCACCGTGTTCACATCGAGGAAGCTGGGGCGGGCCCTCGGGACCATCAGGGTGAAGCTCTGCTGGTCAGGGCGGTACAGTCCGCTCGTAAACAAGGTGTCGAGGAGCGCCACCGCGTCGTCCCCTGAGAGGAGCCCCGAGGAGAGGATCGCGACCTGGCCTTCGAGCATCACGGGGAGCGTGGTGACCCCGAGGCTCCCATCGCTGTGCCGGGCCATCAGTCGATACCCGTCGTAGAGCCCGTCGTGTCGGCGGGCGACCTTAAGGGTCCACTCGCACACACGGATGGCGGCGTCACAGAGCGCGAGGGCCCCCGACTTTGGGACCACGACTGCGCCGCCGAGTTGCCGATTATAGGCGCGCTCACGGTGCCGTTCGTAGGGGAGGGCGACTCGATCGAGGTAGTTCCGCCTGTCCGCGTCTGACAGCGGGTCGCCCCCTGAGAGCTGCTCTGAGATGTGGGCGTAGGCGTCACGGGTCTCGTTCAGCCACGTCGCCACGGACTCCGAGAGGGTGACATCATGAGCCTCCAGGCCCACGAGCACATCCCTCAGCTCGCTCAGAGAGCGTCGAAGGTAGCAGGTGCTGACGACCGAGAGCCCCTCGCCGGCGAGCGCGTTGTTGGCGTCGTTCCACTCGGGACGCTGCGTGCTCATCCACACGCCGCCGCCGACGACGAGTTGGCCCAATCGCGCCATCGCCGCGACGAGCAGCTTCTCCAGCAAGGTGACCGTCCATGGGGTGCCATCGGCGCCAGGCAGGAGGCGGGCGTCCTCGCCGTGTCGGGTGACCGCTGCGTCGATCTCGGCATGTCGCTCGAAGTCGAAGTGGATGGTCTGCTTCGGGGACGCGAGCATCGCCTCATGCCCTGCGAGGCGGTACGGGATGTCGACATAGCCGAAGCGCGGGGTGGTCAAGAGCGCTGTGAAGCGATCGGGCCACGCGGCACGGCAGAGGCTCACGAGCCTCGCTAGGTAGGGGCCCTGGTGGTCGCCCCAGTAGCCAATGTGGGCCCAGGGGTCCTCGGGATCCGGGACCTCCCAGTCGACCCCGTCGCGGCTGATCCGGTAAGGGTTGAACCCGTCTGCGCTTGAGGCGCCCACGAAGCGCGCGAGCATCGCGTCGGCATAGTCGGGATACGACCAAGCCAGCGCCTCCCAATTTTGAAAGATGTCACGCCAGTTGCCCTCGTAGTGGAGCCTGGGTGCCCCGGCGTCGTCTTGAAGCTGGATAGAGAAGCGGTTCCAAGGGCGACTGGGGCCCCCATGCCGTCGACCCCAGCCCAGGGGGAGGTATTCGAGGGCCAGGCGTTCGAGGGCGGGGTCTTTGGTCGTGGCGAGCAGGTCCATGGCTTCGCTGCGCGTGAGCTTTGGGGCACGGCCGGTTAAGAGGTCCGCGACGCGATCGGCCTTGTGGGGGGCGCGGGAGGCGACGTATTTGAAGAAGTCACGCGCCGGGAAGGCGGCGCCGAAGAGAGGCAGGCCACCCCGCATGCCGTTGAAGAGGGCGCTCATCGCGTGGCGCACTGCGGTGGGGGCGTCGGCGCTCTGTTGCACACCGTCGAGGGCCTTCACGAACCCATTGAGCGTCGCCGTTGTCGCCTCGAGTGATGCCACGATGTCGGCCTCGGCCTCCGGTGACTGACAGACGCTCAGCGTGCGCGCGACCTCACCGTGATCGGCGCGGACCTCATACACTTGGTGCCAACTCGCGGAGCTCAGAGCCTCGCCGAGAGTCACGCTCGCGTGCATGAGGTACGCCGCTGGACGCCCAAGCCACAGTGACGCATCTGCGGGCGCACCCGGGGTGTCCAGGTGGCATGGGTTGAGCGCCCAGGAGACGTCCTCAAGCCCTGCGCCTGGCGCAGTCCAGGCCGTGTTGGCGTAGAGGCTCTCCTTTGGCTCAGGGCGGTCGGTGATCTGACTCTCCATCGTGAGGAGGGCCAAAGACGTGTCGCCGACTAGCTCGGCGCGGCGGTACGCGTCGACGAGGCAGCTGGCGCCTTGGTAGAGCCCCAAGGACACGCCCGGGGGCATCAGCCCGAGCACACCGTCGATGAGAGAGACTCGGCACGGTGGCGCGTCTGCGTGTCGGTCGAGCCAGCAGCTCCGGACCCAGCCCAGCGTCGTGCTGGGGGCCCAGCGGTAGGTGAACGTCAGGCCCAGATTGGGGAGCGTCGCCTCGAAGACGAGCTGGTGTCCGTAGCGGTGTTTGTAGAGGCGCCGGGTCGCTGATGGATCCCGCCATGGCGTGACCTCGGTGACCGCGCGCTCTCCTTCACGCTGAACCCGCAAAATCGTCTGTGGCCCCACGGAATGGTGGGCGCGATGGAGGCGGTCGTCTGTTTCATAGGGGAAGAGGCAGCGCTCGGCGTCGACTCGGCCCAAGGTGAGCCCCCCGCGCGAGGACACAAAGCCCCAATGGTCCGACGGACTCGTGAGCGCCATCAGGAAGGGGGGGAGGCTATCGACCGGCGTGAGCTCACACCAGATGTCTGGATTCCAGGCCCTTGTCATCCCTCGAAGTCGACTCCATGTTGGATCACGCATCGCGGACAAAATGACGCGTGTCACAGTTTGTTCGGCACCTGTACAAACTGTGTGAGGTTTGGCCTTAATTGTCAATCCGGACCGTGTCTTAGAGCGCGCTCGATGTTGACAAAACCAGCCCCAACGCGGAACTTCGTCCATATGCTGAACAAAGTCGAGCCACCCCTGCTTCGCGTCTCCGGTCTGAGGAAGTCGTTCGCGTCGGGTGGTGCGCTGGGGGGGAGCGCCAAGCATCACGTCCTGCGTGATGTCAGCTTCTCTATTCAGCCTGGTGAGGTGGTGGCCCTCGTCGGTGAGTCGGGCAGCGGGAAGTCGACCATCGCGCGCCTCATCGCGCGGCTCTATGCCCCTGACGCGGGGGAGCTCCTTTGGAGGGGGCACGACGTCCTTAAACAAGAGCCCCGGGGAGCGAGCCTCGCGTATCGCCGCGATGTGCAGATGGTCTTTCAAGATCCCTTCGGCTCTCTCAACCCGGTGCACACAGTGAGCTACCACTTGGAGCGCCCATTGCTGCGGCACGGGCTCGCCACGCGCGACACGGTCAAGGAGCGCGTCCACGCGCTGCTGACACGGGTAGGGCTGACCCCCGCGCCTGAGATGGCCGCACGCTACCCGCATGCGCTCTCAGGGGGGCAGCGGCAGCGCGTGGCGATCGCCCGGGCGCTCGCCGTGGGTCCGTCCCTCCTCCTCGCTGACGAGCCGACCTCAATGCTGGACGTCTCGCTGCGGTTAGAGCTGCTGAACCTCATCTCGGAGCGCAGCCGTGAAGACGACATGGCGCTCCTCTTTATCACCCACGACCTGGCGAGCGCGCGCTACCTCGCGGACCGAATCCTGGTGCTTTATGCAGGGCAGGTCGTGGAGGTGGGTCCGAGCGCTGAGCTCATCGCGGAGCCTCGACACCCTTACACGCAGCTCCTCGTCGCGGCTGCGCCCCAAGGCTCAGGCTCGTTGCGGGAGCCGCTCCCAGCGGGTCCGGGGCGACCGGATCCCCTCAAGCCTGCCATCGGCTGCGCCTTCGTCGGCCGCTGTCGTCATGTCATGGGAAACTGCGAGGGGGAGATGCCGTCATTGAGGGCGCTTTCGGACGGACAAAGGCAGATCCGCTGTCATCTACCCGATGGAGTCGAGGGCGTGCATGCTCACTAAACCGTTCCCGACCGACTTCCTCTGGGGGGTCGCCACCTCGAGCTATCAGATCGAGGGCGGCGCCACCGCCGACGGTCGGTTGCCTTCGATCTGGGACACCTTCTGCCTCACCCCCGGGGCCATCGAGGACGGCAGCTCTGGTGATGTCGCCTGCGACCATTATGGACGATGGCGTGAGGACGTGGGGCTCTTGGCTAAGGGCCTTGGGGTCGGCGCCTATCGCTTCTCTCTCGCGTGGCCACGCATTATCCCGACGGGGACCGGCGCGGTGAACGCCGCGGGGTTGGACTTCTATGACCGGCTCGTCGACGCGCTCCTCGAGGCGGGGGTGGCGCCGTGCCCGACGCTGTACCACTGGGATCTTCCCCAGCCACTTGAGGACGCTGGCGGCTGGCCGCTGCGTGACACGGTCGAGGCCTTTGAGCGCTACGCGGACGTCGTCGCGGCGAGGCTCGGGGACCGCGTCTCCTCGTGGGTGACGATCAACGAGCCTTGGTGTGCGGCGTGGCTGGGGTATGCCGAAGGGGCGCATGCACCGGGTCGGCGATCCCCCTCGGACGCCCTGGCTGCCATTCATCATCTGCTGCTCGCTCATGGTCGAGCTGCGCAGCGGATCGCGGCGCATGTGACGAACCCGGACATCGGGATCGCGCAGCTCTACGTGCACCCGATGGCGGCGTCATCGAGTGCCGCGGACGCCGACGCGACCCGCAAGCTCGATGGCTTCTTCAATCGGTGGTTCCTCGACCCACTTTACCGGGGCGCCTACCCGGAAGATGTCATCGCGGATCACGTGCGTGACGGTCACTTGACCGAGCCAGAACTCCCATTTGTCGCGCCTGGAGATCTGGCGTGCATCGCGACCCCGACCACGACCCTCGCGGTGAACTATTACTCCCGCGCGATCGTCCGAAGTGAGGCCGTCGCAGAGGGGGACAATGCTCCTCGAGAGATCCCCGAGCCCACGGCCGATGTAAAGACGGACATGGACTGGGAGGTTTACCCCGACGGCCTGCGGGCTGCGCTGATGCGCGTGCATCGTGACTACGCCCCAGTACGCCTCATCGTGGCGGAGAATGGGTGCGCCTATGACACGCCCCCCGATAGCGACGGTGTGGTTCGGGACACGCGCCGGGTGGCGTACCTTCGCGGCCACCTTGAGGCGACCCGCCAGGCGATTGAAGAGGGGGCCCCGGTTCAGGGCTACTACCTCTGGTCGGCCTTTGATAACTTCGAGTGGGCCTTCGGATATGCGAAACGTTTCGGGGTGATCTGGGTGGACTTCGAGACCGGCGAGCGCACCATCAAGCAGAGCGGGCATTGGTATGCACGTGTCGTGGCGGACCACGGCGTCGAGCGGGAGGAATCATGAGGCGATGGCCCGTAATGTGGATGGCTCTCGCCGTGTCGGTGGTCCTGATGGGGGTGCCGTCTGCGCGTGGAGAGGCGCCCGTCGAGCCGCCCGCCGATACGCGTGATGCTGGCCTGGAGGCGCCGCCGCTGGAGGAGGGCATCACGGCTCCCCCGGCGAAGGTCCACACCGACACCGTCGAGGCTCCGGTCACTCCGGCCCCAGCGGCCGAGGATGAGGTGGCGCCGGCTGCGGCGACCACAGAGGCTGCGAAGGGGCCTTATCGCGTGAGCATCCGTAAGGACGCGCGTGGCGCGAGCTTACAGGTCGACGGCGAGGACTTGATGGTCATCGGTATGAACTGGGGTCACATGCCTGTCGGTGAAAATTACACCTACAGCCTGTGGAACCAGGAGGCGGCCTTCATCAAAGAGGTCGTCGACCTCGAGATGGGCATGCTCAAAGACATGGGCGTGAACGCGATTCGGCAGATGCCTGGGATCCCGCCGAAGTGGGTGACCTACATCTACGAGAACTTCGGCATCTACACGGTGATGAACCACGTCATGGGGCGCTATGGGTTCGCGATCGATGGGGTCTTTGTGGCCCAGACCAACTACGCGGACCCGCGGACGCGAGAGGTCATCACAGCGGACGTCCTGGAGACGATGCTGGAGGTGTACGCCGACACGCCGGGTATCTTGATGTGGTTGCTCGGCAACGAGAACAACTACGGGCTCTATTGGTCGAGCTTTGAGATCGAGGCCCTGCCTAAGGGCGACCAGTACAAGGCTCGAGCCGTCCACCTCTACACGCTGTACGGGAAGATCGTGGACGCGATCAAGGCCCGCGATTCGCGCTACCCGGTCGCCATCGCCAACGGTGATTTGCAGTTCTTGGACCTCGTCAAAGCTCACATCCCTAACCTCGACGTCATGGGATCCAACGTGTACCGCGGGGTGTCCTCACGCGACCTCTTCTCCCGGGTCTGGGACGAGCTCCAGCTGCCCATCATGTACACGGAGTTCGGCTCCGACGCGTACAACGCCAAAGATGGTCGCGAGGATCATGTCGCGCAGGCCTACTACCTCCACGGGCAATGGCGCGAGATCTACGAGCAGTCCCACGGCAAGGGTGGGGCAGGGAACGCCATCGGCGGTCTGATCTTCCAGTGGTCGGACGGCTGGTGGAAGTACAAGCAGGTCGAGGACCTTGAGGTCCATGACACTCACGCGAGCTGGCCCAATGGCGGCTATCCCCACGACTTTGTTGAGGGGCAGAACAACATGAACGAGGAGTGGTTCGGCATCTGCGCCAAGGCGCCACGGGACAAGCGTGGGCATACGCCGCTCTACCCCCGCACGGCGTACTACGTGCTGAAGGAGGCGTTCCAGCTCGATCCCTACGCCGCTGGCACCTCCCGCGAGTTGATCGCGCGGCACTTCGCGGCGATTGAGCCGAAGGCGATGTCGCTCCCCTATGAGCTGAGTCAGGTGGACCAACGCCTCACCGCGCTTTCCTGGGTGCGCGCTGCCAACCTGCGGATGGTGCTCGACACTTACGTGACCGGGGGCAGCCACCTCGGCCCTGGCGTGGTGTCGGAGCGCGAGGGGGTGCGCTTTGACCACATGGAGAGCTTCTGGCTCGACTTTACGCTCCAGCCCAACAGTGCGCTGAAAGCCAAACTCTCCCTGCACGCCCAGGCGCACAGCCCAGCGAACCGCATGGATGAGGTCTTCTGGGAGTCGGACAACACCGAGCCGGTGCGCGTCTACAACGCTTCGGTCACCTGGGATGATGACTGGTTCCTGCTGGAGGCGTTTTACCGTGAGGGGCATTACCATTGGGCCTATGAGGGCGACTATTGGGGCTTCTATCGCGAGGCGTTCTACGGCCCGAACATCGACATCTACAAAGGGACGGCGCCCTTTGGCTTCACCGTGGCGGGCAAGAAGGCGCTCGAAGGACTGACCTTCGCCTTCGGGCCGGAGCTCTGGTGGGGGGCCAACCCCGCATTACTGGCCAAGTACAACCGGTCGTTTGGGCGCTTCGCTTTCTCGCTGGTGCATCAAGAGGACATCGCACAGCAGGAGCGCATCACGAGCACGGCGGGGGCCCCCGAGCCGCTCACGCGTCGAACCGGGCTCTGGTTCATGGCGGATCTCGCGCCGGCCCAGCTCGAGGTGGGCGCACTCTTCAGCGGCTCGGAGAAGGTTGGGGACGCCTTCTTCTCGGCGCAACCGGCGTCTGGCCGGGCGACTTTCCAAGAGAGCGGCTACGACATCCTGAGCGACGAGGTGCGCTGGAAGGACACGCTCGGCGCCAAGGCCCGCTTCTCCCTGCGGATGGGCCCTGTGCAGTGGCGTGTCGAGGGCGGCTATCAGGGCTTGGTGGCGAACGCGGGCTCAGACCAAGCCCAGAACCCTGGGGGCTGGACGCTCAAGCCCAGCGGGCGCGGCAATCAATGGCATGTCTTCAGTGGGCTTAATGTGGAGCTCGGCTCCTTCAAGCTTGCGCCGGCTGTGCTCTATCAGCGGCCACTCGAGGGGCCGGTCCCGGCGATCGGAGACTTCTACAGCGAGAGCACGGGCATGTACTACCCGGGGATGCGGGCACGCAACGTCCTCGATGACCCCTTCGCGGTGAGAGAGAATCGCGAGCAGCTGGCCTTTGAGCTGCGTCTGACTTACGACCCGACCCCCGGCACATGGTTCTTCGCTTGGGACAACGTCCTGAGGGAAGACGCGGCGTTCGCGGCCTCGCTCGACTTTGTGTACCGGATGCAGCCCACGGTCACGGATGGTGGTCTGGCGTTTGATGACGCAGGGGTCAACATCTACGGGTTTACCGAGGGCTCAGCTGCCCTCGATGTCTGGGACGTCACCTTCGGTTGGCGGGCTCATCCCGAGCCAGCGCTTCGGATGGCGGGCAACCTCTTCGTCGGTCAGAACCAGGCGCGTGGCCCCGATCCGAGGCTCGTCTTCCGCGCGGGTGGTGACGTCAACATCAGCTATCGGCATGCCACGTTTGGGGCCGCGCTCAGCTTCAACGATTGGGGCCCCTACGATTATCACAAGGACTTCAACCTCACGTTCCCGGTGCAAATGCGCACCGAGGTGGCCTATGCGCTCGGCCTGCCGAAGTGGCTTGGAGAGCGCTTTAGTCGCTTTGGTTTGCAGTTTCAGATGCGCTGGCTCGATGAGCACTCGCCGCGGATCGACCTCGACGAGGCGGGTGACGCGTGGGGCACGGAGTGGGAAGTGCGGACGTTTATGGAGGTGACGCTATGAGAGGCGTCAAGTGGCCTGTCTGGCGGGTGCTCGTCGGAGCAGCGTGGCTGATGGTGGCGTGCGATATAGGTCCAACCCCCGAGTACGTTGTGGGGCAGGACTTGGGTGCGCTCACCTTCAACTTGCATACCGCGAACATGGGGGTTCACCCCGACACCTCGGTCATGCAGGACCCGAACAACCCCTTCGCAGGCAGCGCGATCGGCGCTGAAACACGCTGGGAGGTCGCTGGTGACGCCGGCCCCATCGCGGCCTTCTACCTTTGGGCGACCCTCTTGGTGGTCGAGCAACAGGGGGAGGCTCAGTTCTTCGCGGCCTCAGCCTTGGATGACATCTACAGCTACGGCCTCGCCGGCGACTCAGCCCTGCCTTATGTGCGGTTGATGGCGATCGCCGGGTATCAGAGCCTCTTGGATAACTTCCCAGAGGCGGTGAGCTACAACGCTGACGGGGTCAGTAACTACCCCCTCGCGCCCCTCGCCTATGAGGGCATCGTGGCGCTCGGTGGAACGGTCCAGGGGGGCTGGATCGTCATCGAAACCACGGGCGGGACGACTGTGATTCAGCCTGAGGGCGCGCCTGCCGCCTCCGAGGCGGAGGAGGGCGTATGACGCGCGTGGCTCTCATCGCCCTGACGGCGTGCTTCAGCGTGGGCTGTGTCCCTGATCCGGGGCCTGCGCCTTATACAAGTGGAGAGGACTTCGACGCCAAGGGGGCCGCGGACGTCGCATTCCTTGAGGGGCCCTCGCCTTACCAGCAGGGTGAACTCAGGTTGAGCGTGGGGTTGGCGTATGAGGGGGGGGCGATTGAAACGCACGCAATTGATGGCGTCACCAGCCACTCCTACATTTACATCCTCGATCAGTGTGATGAGACATCGGCGCTGACCTACACACCCGGCACCAGCACGGACCGCGTGGAGGGCAAGCGCTCGGACCTCGTCACCCAGGGGGCGCTAGGCTGGTGGGGGCATGGCGTCCACTGGGACCAGCCGAAGGACATGCGGACGTGGGGCATGATGCACCTCAGCCTCAAGGCGCTCAGCGGTCACGATGCCTTGGAGGTCCATATGGGGAGCAGCGCACCTGGTGGCGGTGTGGATCCTTGCGACCCTGCGTCGTCTCCTACTGGAGAAGCTGGCGTAGAGGTCCTCGCATCTGTCGACGCGACAGCCTACGGCTACGTGGCGGACGGGGAATGGCATACGCTGAGCATCCCGCTCTCGGACTTCACGGGGCTCGATCTCAACGCGGTGAACATTGCGTTCAGCCTCACAAGCGAGGGGGGCGCGCAGGGCGATCAGCTGCTCTTCGATAACCTCTACTTTACGCCCTAGCGCGGGGCCTCACGGCTCGTCGAGCCGAGGGTAGGCCTCAAGGAGCTGCCGTGTGTAGGGATGCTCGGGGGCGTGGCGGAGCGCATCGCTGGGGGCACATTCAACGATCTCTCCGGCGTAGAGGATGGCGAGCCGGTCCGAGAGGTCGAGGAGCAGCGGCAGGTCGTGGGTGATGAAGACCATCGCGAAGGCGTGCTCTGTGCGTTGAGCTAGGAGATCTTGCAGGATCTCCTTTTGAACGACCACGTCGAGCGCGGTCGTGGGCTCATCCATCACGATGAGGGGTGGGTTGAGCGCCATGGCCAGCGCGATGCCAGTGCGCTGCCGCATCCCGCCGCTCAGCTCGTGGGGGTAGCGCGTTCGGTAGTGCGACGAGATGCCGACGCGCTCAAGGAGTGCATCCGTTCGGTGGTTAGAGTCGTGGCGACCGAGCCCCTCATGGTGCGCGAAGAGGTCGGCGAATTGCTGGCCGATGGTCATCACGGGGTTCAGGGACTGCATGGCGCTCTGGAAGACGAACGCAGCGCTCCGCCACCGCAGGGCGCGCAGGTCTGCGACCGGCATGGCGAGGAGGTCGATGCCGTTGAGGCGCACCGCTCCCGAGCGGATGACCGCTGGGGGGCCGAGGGTGCGCAGCACGGCGTGCATCAGCGTGGACTTGCCCGATCCGCTCTCCCCCGCAAGGCCCAGGATCTCCCCAGCCTGGAGGGTGAAGCTGACGTTGTCGACGGCGCGGACGCTGCCCGATGTCGTGATGTAATCCACGGTCAGGTTGTGGACCTCGAGGAGGGGGGCCGTCATGCGGAGTCCTCCTCTGGGCAGACGGGGGTCACGGATTCGATAGGGGTGATGCCCCCGCGGCTTAGGGCCTGCCGCCATGCCCGCTCAGCGGCCAGTCGCGGGTTGGTGATCTCATCGACCCCGAAGTTGATGAGGGTGAGGCCAAACCCGACCAACGCGATGCACACCCCCGTCGGGACAAAGGTCCACCAGGAGCCGGTGAGGAGGGCTTGGTCATTGGCGGCCCAGTAGAGGTTCGTCCCCCAGGTGATCTGGGAGGGGTCCCCGAGGCCGATGAACTCCAAGCCAACCTGGGCGCCGATGGCGTAGATGGTGCCGCCCATAAGCTGGCCCACCATGATGGAGGCCATGTTCGGCACCAGCTCCATGAACACGATGCGCATCGGGTGCTCACCTGCGACTCGGGCGGCGGCGACAAAGTCCCGCTCGCGCAGGCTCATCGTCTGGGCGCGCAGGACCCGTGCGTTCCATGCCCACCCCGTGATGGTCAGCACGAAGGCGATCGTGACGGGGCCGCTCGGCAGATAGGCCGCCAAGACGATGGCCAGCGGCAACCCCGGGATGATGAGGAAGACGTTGGTGATGAGGCTCAAGAGCTGGTCAACCCAGCCCCCCATCATCCCAGCGGTGACCCCGACCACGGCGCCCAAGAAGACGACGAGGAGTCCCACGACGAGCCCTGTGAGCATCGAGGACCGGGTCCCGACGATGGTCTGCGCCAGGACATCTTGGCCCTGGCCGGTGGTGCCAAACCAATGGTCCGCTGACGGCGCCGCGTGAGGGGTGGCCAAGAAGGCCTCGGGATCCATCACCAGGCTGGGGCCGATGAACGCTGTGAGGATGAAGGCCACGAGCAGCCCTAGGCCAAGCGCGGCTTGTCGGTTGGCGGCGATGCGCCTCAAGGAGTTCATCGCGTCCTCGGGTCAAGCCAGAGGACGACCAGATCGACGACCCAGTTCGCGAGGAGCACGGCCATCGTGATGGCCAGGAAGAGCCCCTGCATCAGAGGGTAATCTTGGCTTCGGACCGCCTGGAGCAGGAGGTAGCCCGTACCTGGGTAGCTGAAGACGATCTCGGTCAGCAGGGCACCTCCTAGGACGAAGCCGACCGCCATGCCGAAGCTGGTGACGTTGGGTAAAAGCGCGTTCCTAGCTGCGTAGCGCATCATGACCTGTCTCGGCGGCAACCCCTTCGCGTGCGCGAGGCGGATGTAGTCTTCACCGAGCACGGCGATCATCGTGTTCCGCATGCCCATCATCCAGCCGCCGACGGTCGCGACGACCACGGAGGCGACGGGCAACGCGGCGTGGGCGATGACGTCGCTGATGAAGGTGAAAGTCCACGCGGGCTCAAGGTGAGCGGAGTAGGCGTGGCGAAGGGGGAACCAGCCGAGCTGGAAACCAAAGACCCACAGCGCGACCATCGCCAGCCAGAAGTAGGGGAAGGTGCCTAGTAGCGCGAAGGTTGGGGGCAGGGTGCGGTCCAAGAGCCGGCCGCGACGCCAAGCGATGAGGGTCCCCAGCGCCGTCCCGATGAGGAACGCGATGACCAGCGCTGAGCCCGCGACGACGGAGGTCCAGAGGAGTCCACCAGCGATGAGCTCGGACACGGGCTTCGGGAAGTTGCTGATGCTGATCCCCAGGTCGCCCTGCAGGAGGTGGCCCAAGTAGGTCAGGTATTGTTCCCACAGGGGCGCGTCCGTAAACCCAAAAGCCTGCTTCAGAGCGACCAACGCTTCGGGGCTCATCTTGCCCTGGAAGCGACCGAACATAGCCGTCGCGGCGTCCCCTGGCATCAACCGAGGCAGGAAGAAGTTGAGCGTAATCGAGACCCAGGCGGCGAGCGCGTAGAAGCCGAAGCGTATGAGGAGGTGCCGCATGGTCAGGGCGCCTCCCGTGGCCGCAGCTCGTTGAGCACGAGGAGGTACTCTGGGGCGTGGTTCGGGCTCAGGTGGGCGTACGGGTTCTCCTTGGTCGGGAAGCCCACGATACGCCGCGTGTTGTAGAGGCCCCAAGAGGGGTTGGGGAAGAGCGGGACGGCCGGCGCGTGGGCGACGAAGAGCGTCTGCAGTGTCCGCACGAGCTCCCGTTGACGGTCGACATCGCTCGTCGCCTCGAACTGCTCGAGCACGCCTTGAACCTTGGGGTGCCCGAAGCGGTGCCAGTTGCCTGCCGCGGCGTCACCCAGCGGCATCACCTTCCTGGGATCCATGAGCCAGCGGTAGAACTGATACGGCGTGTCGCCCTCAAGCGACCAGCTGATCGCTCCCTCGAAGTCACCTTTCTGGAGTCGCTCGAACCAGGCGCTGAAGTCGTAGGTCTTCACCTTGGCGTTGACGCCCACCGCTGTGAGGTTCCGCGCGATCACTTGAGCGGCCCGCACCCAGTCACTCCACCCACTGACGACGATGATCTCGAGGGGCAACCCCTCAGGGCGCGTCGTGAGGGGGGCCAGCTCCTCTGTGGCGCGGTCCGGGGCATAGGTGGTCCAATCGGCGCTCTCGGCGATCTCTGGGTCGCGCCAGCGGTCATAGGATCCGCTCATCCCCGTCGGGTCCGCCGGCTCGGTGTAGCCGTAGGAGGCGACCTTGACGACCAAGTCGCGGTTGATGGCGCGACTGAGGGCCATCCGCACCTTGGGATCGTCGAAGGGGGGCTTGGTGGTGTTGAGGTAGAGGAAGACTGTGCTCCCGTGCAGCGGAAACCAGTAGCCGAAGTGCTCAGGATCCCGCGCGACGAAGGTGCGCTCGACGGCCGGGACAAAGTTCGCCGCCCAGTCCACGTCCCCTGCGATGAGCGCCATGTTGGCTTGGTCGTTGGTGGGAAGCGCGGGGAAGCGGAGGGCGCTCAGGTGCGGCTTGCCCGGCTGCCAGTAGTTGGGGTTACGGCCGAGCTCGAAGACCTGATCACGGAAGAAGTTCACCGTCGTGAAGGGCCCCGTACCCACCGGGTTGGGGTTCGCGAATTGAAGGGGGTTATCGACTTTGGACCAGATGTGCTCGGCCACGATCGGCAGCGTCATCAGGTCCCCAAACCCTGGCACATAAGGGGCCTTGAAGCGGAAGCGAACCGTGGCCGTGTCGACCAGGTCGACCGCGCTGAGGAAGCGCCAGAGCCCCCCGGAGTCAAGCGCCGGGGCGCGCTTGATGAGCTGGAATGTGAAGTGCACATCCGCCGCATCGAAGGGGGCGCCGTCAGACCACATCACGTCCGGCCGCGTCGTCACGGTCAGGGTGCGGTGGTCGTCACTCCATTGCCACTCGGTGGCGAGCCATGGCACCCAGTTGAAGATGGCCATCGGCTCGTAGACCCCCGCCTTTGTGGGCCAGCGAGAGCCATTGGGGGCCAAGGGGTTGAAGTTGCGTACCCAAGAGGGCTGCTGCTCTTGCGAGACGACCAAGACGTCGGGTGGGGTAGGGGGTGGGGGCTGTGTGCAGCCTAACGCGGATGCGACGGCGGCCAGTAGCATTGGCGTGAACCACTGTCGGCAGCGAGATGTCACTCGACGCGCTCCCACACGCGCACATAGTCGACGAGCATCGCTGTCGGGAACGCTGTCGTCTCATCGGGGTAGCCTGGCCAATGACCCCCGACGGCGACGTTCAAGATGAGGAAGAAGTCCTGGTTGAAGACCCAGCCCTCGGGCGGGAAGGACTGGATCTTCGCGGTATGAAAGGGCTCCCCATCGACCTCAAAGACGATGCGCGTCGGGTCCCAGGTGACCGTGAACGTGTGGAACCCTTCGTGAAACCCAGCGCCATCGGTCCGTTGGAATCGCTCGCCGATGGCGTCGCCGCCGGAGAACCCAGGGCCGTGCAGGCTCCCATAGGTGGTTAGAGGGTCATGGCCAAGGAACTCCATGATGTCGATCTCTCCACAGGCGGGCCAGCCGACCGTCGTGATGTTCGCGCCGAGCATCCAAAACGCTGGCCACACCCCCTGGCCCACAGGCGTCTGGATCCTGGCCTCAAAGCGGCCATAGGTTTGCTGGAACAGCCCCTGGGTCTTGAGGCGGCCTGAGGTGTACGCGTTGCCTTCGTAGGCCTCCTCACGAGCGACGATGCGCAGGTGCCCCTCACCGTCCAGCGAGGCGTTCTCGGCGCGGTCGGTGTAGTGCTGGAGTTCGGCGTTTCCCCAGCCCTCACCGCCGAGGTCGTGCTGCCACTTGCTTGGGTCTGGGAGGGTGCCCTGCGGGCCCTCGAACTCGTCGGACCAGGTCAGCACCCAGCCGTCGAGTTCCGGCGCGCTCGCGGGGCTGGCGGAGACGTCGTCTGTGACGGATGCCGAGGCGCCCCCGAGCTCTCCTGACGTCACATGGCCACACCCGGCGAGGGGGAGCAGCGCGAGCGCTGCGCTCAAGGCGCACCACCTCACGTCGTGACCCCTGCGTCCACGGTGTTGAGGGGCAGTTCGCCCTGCTCGGACATGATGTGTTCGAGGACAAGGGTCGCCGCCCCGAGCGCGTTGGCGTGCTCCCCGAGCGCGCTGACTTCGATGGTCGCCTCGGCGCGCGACGTGGGGGGGACGCGCTCTTTAAGCGTCCTCCGCAATGGGCCCATCACGTAGTCTTCGGCGCGGCAGAGCGCACCGCCGAGGACCACACGGTCCGGGTTGAGGAGGTTGATGACCGACGCCAGGGCGAGGCCGAGGCGCTCAGCTGCTTCGCCTATGATGCGTTGAGCGTCCTTCGAGCCAGCCAAGGCCAAGTCGATGAGGTCGCCTAGCCCCTGACTGTCTGTCATGAGGCCAGACTCGACTGCTTGTACACACAGCGCCTCTGCGCCGACATAGGTCGCGAGACAGCCACGCAGACCGCAGATGCAGCGTGGGCCGCTCCGATCGATGGAGACGTGCCCGATCTCACCAGCGACGCCGGTCGCGCCGCGGTAGATGCGCCCCCCAAAGAGGTGGCCCGATCCGATCCCGGTGCCGAGCTTCACGTAGGTGAGGTCCCCTTTGCCACGACCTGCCCCCCACCAATGCTCAGCGAGGGCCCCGAGGTTGGCGTCGTTGTCGACGAAGATCGGCGCGCTATAGGTGCCCTTCAGCGCGTCGATGACGCTGTGGCCTTGCCAGGCAGGGAAGTAGAGTGGGCTCATCTCACCGGGGAGTCGGGCGTCGACCGGGCTGGGCAGCGCGACGCCGATGCCCGCGAGGCGGCTCGGGGGGAGCTCCGCGTCGCGGAGCAAGTCTGCGCAGAGCGTGTTGATGAGCGCCAAGGTCCCTTCCGGGTCGGTCGGCACGGGGTGCGTGGTGTGGCGCCAGCCCTGTGTGACGCCTCGCAAGTTCACCAACGCAGCCCCCACATGGGTGGCCCCGAGGTCGACACCGATGATCGCGTAGGCATCGTCCTGGAAGGTGACCATCAAGGGGCGTCGACCACCCGTGGACACTCCGCGCCCTGTGTCTTTAACCAGCCTCAGGTTGATGAGTTCAGCGACGATTGCTGATACTGTCGAGCGGCTCAGGTTGAAGTGCCGCGCGACCTCTGCGCGCGACATGCTCTTCGCTTCCCAGACCAACCGTACAATCTGACTGCGATTGTGCGCGCGAATGGCCGCTGAATCAGCGGGGGAATGGGTCGCTTTGTCCACCACTTGAACAAAGTAGCGGACAGGGGCTTGTCTGTCAACGTCGGCCCCGTGCTCATCAGTCGCATATCCCGCAGGTCCCGAAGGTGTCGTTGACGACGACGGGCACGCCCTCTGGGACGGTCACCTCACGGTTTGCGTAGCTGTCATAGTCTGTGACTGGGGCACAGAGCGCCCCGCTGACCATGTCGTCGATGAGGTCCTCTTGGGCCGTAAAGCCGTCCGTTTGGTACTTGTATTCAAGCACGGTGCCGGGGTCGAAGAGGAAGGTGAATGAGTAGATGTTGTCGCCGTCTGGGTCGCTCAGCTGGTTGCAGTTGGGGCACCAGCTGCTGAACGGACCGGTGACCGCGACGAAGCCAAAGTCCTCGATCCCTGCGCAGCTCATGTCGACATTGAAGGTGACCCCAGAGGGCATCGGCTCTGCACAGCCTTTACAGCTCGCGAAGGTGTCGCTAAGCGACATGTCGCCGTCGACCGTGATCTTGCGGTTGGCGTAGCTCGAGTAGTTCGTCACTGGGGCGCAGCTGAACCCCGTGAGCATGTCGTCGACGAGCTGCTCCTCTGCGGCCCAGCCATCGACCTGATACTTGTACTCGACCTGCGCTCCGGGCTCGAAGGCGTAGGTCGCTGTCCAGACCCCATCGCCGTCCTCATCGCTCAGGGGATGCCCGTCGCTGCTCCAGCTCTCCCAGGGGCCGACGACGTAGACCGTGGTGAAGCTGTCGAGCCCCGAACAGGCCATGTCGACCGCGAAGGTGACGTCGAACATCTCAGGTGCGGCGACGCATTGACCGCCCTCGCAGAGCTGGTCGTCCCCACAGGAACCACAGGAGTTCCCGCAGCCGTCGTCGCCGCAGGGGGCCTCGTCTGCGCAACTTGGCTGGCATGGGACGATGCACTGATCGCCTTGGCAGACCGTCTCCTCACTGCAGACACCACAAGAGCCTCCGCAGCCGTCCTCACCGCACTGACTCTCCTCGGTGCACGTCGGTTCACAAGGGGGCACGCATTGGCCAGACTCGCACACGAGGTCGTCTGTGCAGACGCCGCAAGACCCCTCGCAGCCGTCGTCCCCGCAGGCCAGGGTGTCCGCGCACTGGGGGACGCAGACGTCGCCGCAGATGCCGCTGTTACAGAACTGGCCCTCGGCGCAGTCGCCGCAGCTCCCGCCACAGCCGTCGTCGCCACACACCAAGTCGTCGCAGTTCGGAGTGCAGACGCAGACGCCCTCTGTGCACACGGCGTTCCCGTCGCAGCTCCCGCAGGAGCCCCCGCACCCGTCATCACCGCAGGCGCTCTCCGCCGCACAAGTCGGCTCACAGGCGACGGCGCACTGCCCGAGGGTGCACGTGAGCCCCTCGTCGCAAGTGCCACAGCTGACCCCACATCCGTTGTCACCGCAGGGGGCTTCATTGGCGCAGCTCGGGCTGCACAGCGTGTCACCGCAAGGGAGGCAGCGCCCGAAGATGTCCTCGGTGGTGAGCGTGCCACGCTCTGGTGAGGTGACGACCCGGTTCGCGTGGGTCTCATAGTCGGTCACTGGGGCGCATGCGCCGCCGGCCCAGGCGTCATCCACCAGGTCTTCCTCGGCGGCGCCCTTGTCGACGATGTACTTGTACTCCAGCGTCTCCGGCGTGAAGAAGGCCCGAGTGGCTTGCCAGATGTCAGTGCCTGCGACTTCCATGAGGGGGAGGCAGTCCAGGCACCAGTCGTTGAAGTCACCGTACACATAGACAGCGTCGAAGGCCTCGATGCCCGCGCAGGACA
Source organism: Myxococcota bacterium (assembly GCA_049602155.1). GTDB lineage: Bacteria > Myxococcota_A > UBA9042 > PHBI01 > JBMYRH01 > JBMYRH01. The sequence goes on from JBMYRH010000038.1 coordinate 48,496, forward strand.
TGTCGACCGAGAAGGTGACGCTGGGTGGCGCCTCACAGAGTTCACCATCGAAGGCCGTGTCGCTGCAGTCGCAGGAGAGGCCCTCTGGGGCATCGACGCAGGCGCCGCCGTTGAGGCAGGGTAGGTCCTCGCAGCCGGCTCCTTGGAGTGCCCAGGGGGCGCTCTCCAAGCGGATGTCGTCGACGTAGAGCGTCACCCCATCGGCTTCGGCGGCATCTGCAGTCCACCCGAAGGCGATCACTGCCTCGGTGACCGTGGACTCGCGAAGGTCAAGCCACACACGTGTCGGAGCGGTGGTCAGGGTCACCTTCGTCGAGACGGTGAACGCATCGAGGTCACTTCCAGTTTGGAACGTGACCGAGTGCGTCCCAGACTCGACCCAGGCCACGACGTTCAAGAAGGTTGCGCCGCTGGGGATGGCCTTGCCGGGGAGCTCGCCCCAGTTGTTCGCGGGGTACTGCCACAAGACACCGGCCCAGCCGATGGCGCCCCCGCTGTACGTGAAACCGTGACAGTCTCCAACGGCGCTCGGGGCCCTCGTGGTGCAGTCCTTGGGCGCCACGTTACCCGGGGTCTCACCGTCCCCGATATAGCCCGAGGCCGTCCAGTGGCTGTCGATGGCCCAGGGGAGCTCTACGGCGTTGGGAACACGGCCATCGTCCGTGTCGCTCTGTGTACCGGGCGTGCTCGTGCTGGCGTCCGTGTCGTCGCCTTCGAGGGAGACGCAGCTCTCGCCGACGAGGAGTTGACCGTCGGGGCAGTTTGTAGCCGTTGCGGCCTCGCCTCCGCACGCGGCTAGAAGGGTGAGTAACAGGACGCTGAGGGCACTGTGATGTCCAACGGGTTTCACCAAACGCTCCGATATTCTTGGGTCATGTTGACTTAGTTCAGTCGCTGAACAAAGATAGCGTCAGGTAGGAAGCGAGGTCAACTCAGGATGCGAGGGTGTGATGGTACAGCAGAGCGCCCCTTCGAATCTTCGAGAAGACTGTCGCGCGGACGTTGGGAATGTACGGCTGGTGCGGGAACCTATTCAGACGTGTCGCCGCCTTGGGGCGGGCCGACACACGAGTCGACACCGGACATTGGATACAGAGAGGGGAAATTGAAGCACGTCATCGTTGGTCTTACGCTCGCGACACTCTTCGGAGGGTGTGGTGGGGAGTTGGTCGATCCGGTCACCGGAGGCGACATCGCCTCGCCCGCTGATGTGGAGAGCTCTGAGGATGTGGGTCAAGGCGTCACTGAGGACGTGAGTGAGATCCCGGAGTGCGAGCCCGCGTGTGCGGACGGCGAGGTCTGCCTCGACGGGGCATGCTCCCCGGAACCGGCCCCCTGTGAGCCTGTCTGCGCATCGGACGGCGCTTGCGGAGACGACGGCTGCGGCGGGAGCTGCGGCGCGTGCGCGGACGGGTCAAGCTGTGGTGATGACGGCGTGTGTGCCGTGGACTGCAGCCCGACCTGCGCCGACGAAGGCGCCTGCGGAGACGACGGCTGCGGCGGGAGCTGCGGCGCGTGCGCGGACGGGT
>JBMYRH010000039.1:0-44360 GCA_049602155.1 Myxococcota bacterium
GAAGACCAGCGGCCCGCCCCCATGCCCAAGCCAACGCTCGAGCGTCGGCAGCAAGACGTCGAGCACCGGCACCTGGCGGCTGTCGCCGTTCTTCGTCCCGTGGTCGTAGCTCCGCTGGACGGTGATCAGGCGCTTATAAAGGTCCACATCCTGCGTTCGGAGCCCGGCCAGCTCGCCGAATCGCATCCCGGTCCAGGCCGCGGTCGCATAGAGCGCATGGACGTGCTCGCCTTCTGTGCGTGCGCTCAGAAGGAAGCGATCGATGTCTTCCCTCGTCTTGAGATATCGAAAGTTCGACTGCGCCTTTCGGATGGTCGGCTTTCGGATGCGCGGGACAGCCGTGAGCCAGCCGATATCGACCGCGTAGTTCAGCATCGCGATGAGCAAGGTCAGGATGTTGTGAATGGTCTTGGGTGAGCGCTCGATGCGCGCGACCAGGCGGTTCACTTCAAGGGTGGTGATCTCGCTCAACGCATGGCCTGAGAAGGCCGGCATGAGGTGACACTTGAGGATGCTCTCGTCGGAGTTCGCGGAGCGCTTCATCGGCGCCCGGGTCTCGAGCCACTGACGGGTGAGCGCGCTGAATAGATGGTCTTTGGGCGTGGGCTGACGAAGGCCTCGTTTGACCTCGATCAACTCGAGCTCGTAGCGCCTGAGCGTCAGAAGCGCCGCCTCGTAGTCCTCGAAGGTCTCGCTTCGGCGTTTGCCCTCGGCGTCCGTCCAGCGGATGCGCCACTTGCCGTAGTGTTTTCTGGGGCGGTTAGTGCGTGCCATGGGGGTGATGCTCCCAGAGCAAGGCACCCGGTGACGCCGCAGACAGACCTGTCCTGTCTGCGGTCGACGCGTGGCGATTGGCCCGAGATTGGCCCGAAGGCCCCCAGAACGAGAAAAGGCGAGACCGCAAATGTACTGCGATCTCGCCTTTGTTCGGTGGTAGCGGGGGCCGGATTTGAACCGACGACCTTCGGGTTATGAGCCCGACGAGCTACCAGACTGCTCCACCCCGCAACAACTTTTCAAAACCTGGTGTGAACCAGGGACCGAGGTTCTACGGGCAGGCGTCGGGGCTGTCAAGCTCAGTTGTTGTCAGTTCCCTTGGGGGCCAAGTTTTGGACCGCCGCGAGGGAGGCATCGAGGCTGCTCTGGGTGCCCTTGCTGACGTTGTTGGTCAGGTCGCGGAGGTCCGCGTCCGCCGGGGGGTTCAGGTAGAAAGGCATCGAGTAACGGTCCGGCGCCGCGTCGAAGGGCGCGATGACGCGGTGAGCCGTGGCGGGGAAGAGCCCACCCGTCAGCCGCGCCATGAGCTTGCCCGTGTTCAACACGATCTGACCGGGCATCGGCTCGACAGGTAGCCAATCGCCATTGGCCAGCAAGAGCTCGATGCCGCGGCCCGTCGTCTCGGGGAGCAGGCTGATGAGGCTGTCATCCTCGTGCGGGACCGCCCAGGTGCCATGCGCCGCCATCGACGCCGGAGCCGGGTAGCGGGTCAAGCTCAAGATGGAGTCACCACCCGTGGCGAGGCTCGTCAGCAGCTGGGGCTCGATCTCCAAGTAGACCGCGATGACCTCAAGGAGGCTCTCACTCGTCGCCCGGAGCGCCGTCCAGAGGCGGTGGCAAGCGTGGCGAAGCTGAGGGACCTCGGTGGGCCATATGTTCTTCCCCAGCGTCTTATATCGCGGATCAGAGCTGACAAGCTCAGGGCCCGCATCCCACTGCTCGCGCGCGTCTACACCACCCAGCGGGGTGTAACCACGGAGGCCCTCCTCGCGAGCCCGTTCATAGCGGCGCTTACACGTCCGCGGCAGCGCGAAGAAGGACTTCATCGCCGTGTGCGTGTCCGCGATGGTGAAGTGATCCACACCATGAGACGCGACACCGACAAAGCCGAACTCAACCAAGGCGCTGCCGAGATCGGCGGCGACCTCTTCTCGGGTCTCTTTGTCGCCCGTGCGAAAGGACTGCAGGTCAATAACTGGGATCGTCTGTTCCATGACGCCTCCTTACCTTAGAAGGATAGGAGCGGTCTCGGGGGACGTCGTTTTTTTAAGATCTTTGGTGCCTTAGGCCCGAGTCATCCAGCCGTTTCGACGCACCGTCAACGTCGCGAAGGGCTGCACCCAAGGGAGGGCCAAGAGCGCAAACCACGCGTAGAGCAGCGCGAAGCCAGCATCCCAGCTGCGCTCACTCCGCAAGAAGATGACACCGTAGAGGAGCGCGATGCCCGTCGTGACCACCAGGGCTTGCATCAGGCCCCACGGATGCAGCGTGCCGACCGTAACCACGATCGCGAGGGTGACCACCCGGGCGAGGACCGTCAGCGGCTGTAACAGGGCGTCCAACAGGACCAGGGTCCCGACCAGTGGACCGAGGCGCATCGCCCGCGCCGGCGCATAGTGGAGGGCGCGCAGCCCCTCGCGGGTCGCCGACCGACCCCAGCGGATGTACATCTTGCAGAGCCCCGCATAGGTCGACGGCACGATCGTCTCGACCAGCGCCGTGGACTGATAGACCGCATCGTGGCCAAGGGAGAGCACCAAGTTGGTCATCGCGTGGTCGTCACCGTTGGTGCAATGGGCCCCAAGGAAGCGCTGGTCACGCCAAGCCTCTAGGTGCGGGGCGATGACCGACACCCGGTACGCCTGAAGCGCGCCAGGGCAGCACCAGACCGTCTTCAAGACGCTCTGATAGGCCCGGATGAAGTCGAAGCCGAGGATGTAGCGCACGCCCAGCATGCGCGTGAGCAGGTTCTGCCCTCGGTTGTGGGCGGTGACCTTGCCGGCGACCGCTGCGACCCCTGGGCGGTTCGCTAGGGGGGCGACGAGCGCTGCGAGGCTGTCCGGCGGGACGATGGAGTCACTGTCGACCGTCGCGACCACCTCGGCGCCGCGCGCGTGCGCCGCCGTGAAACCTGCGTAGAGCGCATGCCGTTTGCCACGGTTCTGCGGCAAGGTCAGGACCGTGACACGCTCGCCGACGGCAGCGCACCGGATGTGATGCGCCGTGTCGTCCGTGGAGCCATCGTCGACGACGATGAGGTGCAGCCGGTCTTGCGGATAGTCACTGGCCAGCACGCTGTCGATGGCGCGGCGCACCATCGGCCCCTCGTTGAAGGCTGGGATCACGACCGTCAACAGGGGCTTGGCGTCCTCTGAATGCACCGCAGTCGGGCGGTAGCGCGCCCACAGGAGCATCCGAAGCGCCAAGACGGCGCCGATGGAGGCTGCGATGGTGGAGAAGAGGAACATCAACCCTCAGACGTACGAGGTCCGCATATGTTCACCGGTGGGTGGTGCGTCGCGCAAGATTCATCCGCGAGAAGGCACCGCTAGCTGGCGAATCGGACCTCGAGCTCTTGGCCTGCGCCGAGGTTGATGCGATCCCCGCCGCGCAGCGGCACGGGGGCCGAGTCGGTCGCGCGGACGAGGCGGCCGCCTGCAGCGCGGTGGACCTCGATGGGGAGACTGTTCGTGGCTCGGATGCGTGGCAGAGAGCCCGCGGGGCTGGGCAGGATCTCAAGCCCGTAGGGGCCCGCGACCATCAAGTCGTTGCTCAGCGACGCGCCGACCCGGACCGCGCTCTTCAGGTCCATCTTGTCCTCGCTGAGGATGCGGTTGTGCAGTCGGTCACGGAGCACCAGGATGAGCTTCGGCGTCTTGGAGTGCCCGTCCTCTGCGAGCCGCTTCGGGGCCGCCCGGAAGAGCACCCAGAACGTCCCGAGCAAGAGCATCACGAAGAGGAGCCCTGCGATGGCCCACGGCGTCCAGGCTTGGTCCCAGCTCATCACGCCCTCGTGCGCGCTGGAGGCGGTCTGCGTGGTCGGGGCCACGACCGCAGTCGCCGCCGCGCGCTTCGGGGCCGTCGCTGGTGTGTCTTGCGCGACCTTTGGGGCCTCGGGTGTTGCGATGCGCCGCACTGGCGCGAGCCAGCCCTCCATCTCCACGCGGAGCCCCTCGGCCATCGTGCCCCGCTCGAGCTTGCCCGGCGTGGTGGCGACGAAGACCTCCCAGGTCTCGACTTTGGTGTCACTGACGATGGGGCGGAAGACGCTGACGAGCGCATGGCCGCGGAGCCAGTACGGTGGGTTGGACCAGGAGAAGTCCGGCATGTCGGCGTCTTTCCCGGCCCGACTCTCGAGGTCTCGGGTGAAGAAGACGAGGACCCGGAGGAGCTCCTCTCGGTCGGTGTTGACCGGCTGGCCCCACTCGGCCACGGCGGCCTGAAGGAGGCCGGCGTTCATGCGCTTCCAGGTCACCCGGGCGCGGCGCTCTTCGATGCGCAGGACGAGGTCGTCGATGTCGCTCAAGTTCGTGAGCGTCATCACATCGCCGAGGCGCCTCGGGCTGCGGCCGACCTCCACCAGCTGGACGCGGTCGCCTGGACAGAGCTGACTCAGGAGGCCGCGCGCTTGCTTGGCCTCGTAAGGGCGTGCGTCGCCGTACTCACGGTGTTGGTCGAAGCCCATGACTAACGAGACAGGGCGCCGGGCGTCCTGATCACATGGTGCCGCCCAGGCCTTGGGGATCCCCTCCGCCAGCTCACCGACCTGCGTCGTCGTTGGATCGACCAACGGCGCGGTGCGGCCTCGGCGCGCCTCGCTGTCCGGCGCACTGAGCAGCGTCGCTGCGATGGTCAGTGCGACCAGCGTCAGCGTCCTGTGAGATGGGCTTCTCATCGTGATTAAAGATCCTCGGTGCGGACGGCGGTTTCGGCCAGAAAACCCACGGGTTTTCTTTCGATCATCGGCCCGCCGTCATGACGCCCGCAACCCCGGTATGCCGGGCGATCGACTCGACGACACCACCGAAGGTCCGCAGCGCGACCTTTTTGTCGAGGTGACTCACGAATTCATAGCCGGCGACGATGACATATGGGTTGCGGCTCGAGGCGGGCCAGAAGCCGACGACGAACTTGTGATCTTGCGTCTTGGGTTTGCGGCGTTGTCGAGTAGAGCCCCGCTTATCGTCGCCCTCTTCGACCCCGGGTTGGAGCCGCGTCGTCTCTCCCGTGCCCGTCTTGATGCCCATCTCGCGCCACAGAGACTCGGGGACCATCCGCTTTAGAGAGGCCGCGGTGCCACGGCGGACTGTGTCGACCATGGCCTGCTTCACGTGCCTCGCCATTGGGACCGGGACCACCTGCAGCGGGCTAGGCGTCTCGACGGTGACCTTCCGACCATCGGCGAGGTCCCGGAGGCTGCTCACCAAGTAGGGTCGATAGTGACGGCCGTCACGGGCGGCGATGGCCCCCGTCAGGCCCACGTGGAGCAGGCTGAAGTCGGAGAAGCCGCTCAACCCGAGGCGGACGTCGTAGGTGGTGCGCCACGTGTCGTTGCCGGAGGGGAGCTCACCGATCCGCGCTCGCCAGGCGCGCAAGGGATCGCCGGACCACCGCTCGATGTCAGCTGCGTAGCGTGGGTCTGCTCCGATGACAGAGGGCAGCAGGTCCATGGGGCCCAGCGCGTCGATCCCCTCGTAGAAGCCCCGGATGCCCTCGACGCCCACGCGACCGGCCAGGTAGGCCGCGGTCGTGTTCGTCGACTTCACGAGGAACTCGTTCAGCGTCGAGACGCCGCCGTGGAGCGCGCCGCCGTAGTTCCGGATCGGCTCGATGGTCTCGCCTTGGAAGCTCGTCAGGCGGCCCCGCTCGACGAAGCAGCCGCGCTTGGCGTTGGGCTCATCTCCGTCTGCGCGGACGCAGAGATCACCATGCTTATAGGTCGCGAAGTGTGCCTCAGGATCTTGAGCGGCGGCGACCACGACGCCGATCTTGGCGGTGGAGCCGACGGTCGTCGTCCGCTGCCATGCATCTAGGCCTGCCGCGCGCGTCGGGCTCACCCGCTGTGCATCGACCGCTTTGATGACGGTCTGCACGTTCTCGGGCTCGAAGTCTGGGCAGGCGCTCGCCGCGATGATCTCGCCCTCGGGGCCGAGGATCATCGCGCGCCCTCGTGGGGCCCACTTCCAGTCCCCGTGCTCAAGGGCCTTACGTCGGAGATCCTCGCACTGCGCCGAGACCAACGTGGCCAAGTCGGCCTGCATCGCGCGGTCGAGGGTGAGCTGCACATCGACGCCCACCGCCTGGCCGTCTCGGTCGAGCATGCGCTCCGCGAGCTCGGCGTCTGCGCCATGGGCACGGTGGTGGCGACCCGACAAGAGGCGCCGGAAGACCCGGATGACGCCGCCATAGATGCCGCGGTCTGGGAACCCGTAGCCTAAGAGCGTACCGGCGGAGGGGACGTTCAGCTGCCAGCGCCGCGCGGCGTCGTCGAACCACGCCAAGGCGTCGCCGCTTCGATCCAAGAGCTTCCCTGTCTCTTTTGGGGCGTCGCGGAAGGCTGTCTTCGGGAGCGCGCGGCTGAACCGGAAGGGGTCACGGAGACCTAGGAGCTCGCCACTCCAGCCGGGCGCGAAGGCCTCCCAGTCCTGATGGAGGCGCACGACGGACGAGCCGTCGCGGTAGAAGCCACGGACCCAATGCAGGCGCTCGGAGACACCACCGTCGTCGGTGCGCAGGTTGCGGACGCGGAAGAGGCGCCGGAAGCGACGCCGCGTCAGCGGATCCCAGTCTTCGCGGGCGGCTGCGTCCCAGGGCGTGACCCAGAGGCGGCCGTCTGAGCCGGTGCCGACGAGGCCGGCCTCGGCGGCCCGCTTGAGGTCCTCGGCGAATTCGAAGTCGACCGTGCGGTCGACGGGGGCGCGGCGGCGCAGCGAGGGCGGCCCGATGAGCGTGTCTCGCCATCGGCTTAGCTCCCACCGGAAGACGGGGCGCTTGGTTGTGCGGAGGCAGATCTCGCCAGCCTGGGTTTGCTCCAAGGCCTCCGGGACCTCGTCATCTAAACGGAACCGGAGCCGCGCGTCGTCGGCCAGGCCGACCGACCAGCCTGCGGTGACGGCGACCCGCCCATCACGGGGGGCGGTCACCGGGTTCCCGCGCTCGTCGTAGAGGACAAAGCGGGCGCCGGGAGACGCTGAGGAGACCTCGAAGCGCTTTGGCGCAGTGCGCTTGACGATGAGGTGGCGCATGAAGACTGGCGCCAGCGGTAAGACGAAGTCGTTGCCGTCGACGGCCATCGCCCCGAGGCGCTCAGCCAGCCCTGCGCCGCGCTCCTCGGTGCCAGGCAAGCGGGTCCGCATCAGGCCTTCGAAGCCGAGGCGGACCCCGACCGTCTCAGCTTGATGGCGCGGGAAGCAGGCGCCGATGAGCGAGAGGGTCCCCTTTTTGTATCGCAGCTCGAGGCTGTCGAGCCGGTAGGTGCGCCCCTCTTCAAGGATGCCCGCCCAATCGGATTGCGCGACGTTGGGGACCTCCCAGACCCCTGGCACGAGGGGGCGGATACGGACGGAGTCCACGAGGCCTGGGTGGACGTGGACTTGAGGGCGGTCCGTGTAGCGGGTGTACAGCGCGTTGGACCAGAGCCCGCCGAAGACCAGGACGCCTAAGACGACGACCCACGCTCCGAAGTCGGTCGAGAGGAGGCGTAATCGACCGAGGGCGCGGCGCCACGCCAAGCGGACACCGGAGGTCGAGGGGTAGCGCCACCACGGGTCAGGCTGGCGGGGGCGTCTCAACACCTCGAGGGCTTCGGTGGGGGCCAGTGGGCCGGGGGGAGGGGCCTTACGGTGCGGCGCCGCGAGCGCCTCGTGGCTGCCCAAGACGATGAAGAGCGCCAAGATGGCGAGCAGGCCCGTCAGGAAGAAGGAGCCATAGGAGACGAAGGCTGCCGGGACGCCGGCGAAGGGGGTCAGGTGGGTGAGCCCCCCGGACAAGCTGATGACCGTGGAGGCGATAGGGACGGTGGCGAAGCCCGCCAGGAGCGGGAGGCGCCAGCCTGCACCTCGGACGCTCGCCAAGCGGCTTTGGCGGCGGGCGAGGTCGTAGAGGATGACCGCGAAGCCGACGAAGAGTCCGATGTAGACCAGCAACCACGGGAGGCCACCGAAGAGGCCGAGGACCGCGAAGGGGAAGTCAGTGTCGAGGCTGTTCACGGTGCGGTGGAGGTTGAGGGAGGGCTCCGCGTCGATCCCGAGGCCCCAGAAGCCGCCCAGGTCATAGGTGACGCGGTCGGCGGCGAGCAGGTGACCCCCACGTCGGTGAAGCCCTGCGCCGCCGAGCCAGAGCATGACGCGCTCGCGGACGGTGAAGGGGATCCAAGGCAAGAGAGGTTGAAGCTCGAAGGCCAGCCCCAAGCCGAGCAGGCCCGTGCCACCAGCCAGCCCGAGCTGCAGCAGCGAGCCACGGGTCATCAGGAATGCGACCGCTGCGATCGCGGCGACGACGCCCGTGTAGCCGACCTCTTTCTGCGCCACCAGGAGCGCGATGGTGAGCAACGTGAGGCCGATGGCGACGACCCCGCGGCCTCGCAGGTCTTGGCACCCGAGGACGAGGCCCAGGGCGGGAGCGAAGACGAAGGGCACCAGCAGCGCTGGGGTGAAGGCCATCCCGCCGACAGCGACGCGGGCGGCGTCACGGGCGGTGTCTCCCGAGCCAAAGCCGAGGGCGACGGTGGCCAGGGCGACAGGCAAGATGGCGATGACGAGCACGGCGCTGGGGCGGGACGGGATTCGGCGGAGGTGACCGCCCCAGCGCGCGCAAGTCGAGCGAATGGAGGCTCCGGCGCGCAACGTGGTGCGCGCGAGCCTGTCGATGGCGGTGTCGTCATCGACGTCGTCGAGGGTGAGGAGCCCCGCGGCGGGGAGGGCAGCGCTCCGCAGTGAGAGCCAGGCGAGCCAGCCGAGCGCGCCGAGGAGCAGCAGCGCCATCGGGGAGACCTCGCGCAGGTTGGCGCCCCCGACGAGGCTCATCGACACGACCGTGGTGTAGGCGCCCAGGGCGCCCACCAGGAGGTGCAGGGGCCGCGCCAGCCGCCGAGCTCGAAGGCATGCGCAGTAGCCGACGACGGCGACGAGCGCGGTTTGGACCCCCGCGAAGGCCCCGAAGGTGGCGAGGCGGCGCAGCTCCCAGGTGAAGGCCTCGGCGGCGTTGGGGGCGGCGGCCAAGAGGAGGAGCTGGAGCAAGAGGCCGCACCCGGTGAGGGCCCCGGTGATCGACGTGAGAGCGGCGACCCGCGGCTCGGCCATACCCCACGCCGCGAGCACGCCCGCCGCGCTGAGCGCGACCGCGCAGGTGCCGACGACGAGGACACCGTCCGGGCCGTAGACGCTCGCGGCGACGCCCGGGATGATGCTGGCCCCGAGGAGCACCGCGGCGCCGCTGCCGAGGCTGACGATGGAGGCCCCGGTGCGCACGATCAGGCCCGAGGGGCCCGGTCGTACCAACGCCATCAGCCCAGTCGTGAGGGCCGCAAACGCCGAGACGGCGTAGAGCGCGAGGAAGGTGAGGTGCGCTTCGAGACCGTGAGTAGGCAACCCTTCGAGCATGCGCCGCCTCTACTCGCGAACGATGCGGTAGAGGCCTTCACCGGCTCGCACGCGGTAGGCGGGGCGATAGGCGAGGCGCGACGCGGCCCCGACGTGCTCGCCGTCGATGACCAGCGTGGTGCCGGGGGCTGAGGTCTCGCCCTCGACGGTCAGGCCGTCGCCAGTCAGCCCGAGGTGCCAGGGGCCGATGTGGAGGCGGTCCGAGGGATCGGTCGTGATGCGGCCGAGGTCGCGAGGGCGCTCAAAGAGGACCTGGGGCTCTCCGATGGCCTCGAGGCGCGCTGTTGAGGGGCTCAACTCGAGCACATCGGTGATCTGTTGCCAGGCGCCGTATGCCTCGCCTGTTTGGGGGCGCACGCGGCGGACCTTCACGCCGGGGCAGTCGTCCATGGCGACCAGCGCCAAGGGGCCGGTGGCGCTCTGCCGCTTGACCAGCACGTCGACCTCGCCGACCTGGACAGCGGGCAACACGACGGCGTCCTGATGGACGGCAGCGGCGATGCGCTCGAATCCGAAGAGAGCGTCGCGCTCGGTGGTCGTGTTCTTTGGTGCCTCTGGCGCCATGGCGCCCTTCAAGCTCACGATGCGTGGCGGAGGGGCGATGGCGCCATCCGCGAGGGTGACCCGCCAAGTGATGCCGCCTGGGGTGGTCAGACCGAGGAAGTGGGCGCCCTGGATCGTGACCGCCCCATGTGGCGGGATCGCCATGGGGGTGTCGTCGTACCACCGAATCGCGGCCTCGACTTTGCTCCCGTTTTCGATGCGGAGCCGGTCATGCTCTTCCGCGTGGATGACCATGTCCGGGCTTATCTCCAGGCGCGGTTGCTCGGTGCGCACCCAGCGTCGGTTCTCGCCCGCTGAGCTCTCCAGTTGCAGGGGAGGGCGGCTCATGCGCGCGACGCCGAGCACCGAGACATGACATCGTGTGGTGCGTCGCCAGGGGCGACTCCAGCCACCGTGAATCGTCAGCTCGAGATCACCGGTCACCGGGATGCGTGTGCGCGCTTTATGTCGGATACGTCCGCCTTCGCGCCACTCGTCCACGGGGCCTGAGGCGTAGAGCGAGGCGACTGCGCCCTCGACCGGGCTCTCCTCGAAGAGCACGAGGCGCGGTGTCCATGGACCCAAGTCGACGGGGAGGACCCCTTGCTTGGCGCGGAAGAGGACGCTGACCTCGCCCGAGGTCAGCTTGACCCGTGGTTCGCCCAGCAAGGCGCGCTGCGCTTCGTCGTGGCCCAGCCCAGGTTCGTAGTCAGGGCGCGCGGCGACGCGGCGTGAGCCTTCGCGCAGGCCGACATCGAGCACGAGCTCCGGGTCGGAGACGACCCAGTGATCGGCCTCTTCATGAGTGACGACCCGCAAGATGGCGTCTGCCAGGCCTTGGACGGCGGCGTCTCGCTTGCCTGGGTCGAGTAACGGCAAATAGCCGTCCTCGGGCGGGAGCTGGATGCGTATGCATGGCGGCAAGTAGTGCATTCGCAGCGCGAGGGCGCGCTGGCTGGCGACGCTCCGGAGGGCGCCGGAGTCGATGAGGCGCTCCAGAACGAGGCGCGCGAGTCGTTCTTGTGATAGCCGGTCCACGAGCCTCCCCGCTGTGGTCTGTGGCTCCGGACGGGGGCGTTGTCCGGGTGTGCTTCGGTTCTACACCCGGGTTGGATCCTCGGCGATTTTTCCACCGATTTGCTTAGGGGCGAGCTAGCGCTTGCGGCAGGTGGTGGTCCTGTCTTCGTCGCTCACGGTGACGAACTGGGTGGGGCTCCAGGTCACCACCCGGGAGTGGAGCGTCCTGGGCTCGTCGCCGGATGTCCGCCAAAGGGGCTTGCCGTCGTTTCGGTCACGCTCGAACTGGCGCGCGGCGTCGTTCATCGGCTCTGTGCGAGAGCGCGTCCGGGTGTCTCGGAGGTCGTCACCTTCAATCGTGACGGTCGCCTCTATGGTCTCTCTCCATTGGGCGTCCCCGAGGCTCAGGGTCCCCGTCGCCGTCACGTGACTGTCTTCACACGTCGCTTCGTGGACCACTGAGCACGGCACAGGCTCGCCGCCTTGGTCCCAAGTCCACTCAGTGCGACACTCCCAGGTGCCCTCGAAGGAGCGCTCAGGGGCGTCGCCCGGGCAGCCGGTGAGGCCACAGAGGAGCCCGAGGAGCGCGAGCGAAGGGCCGATAGCCAAGCGCGTCGTTCGGGTCATGAGCTATCCTGGGTGAGGGACAGAGCAGGGCCGTGTCGCGCGAGGGCGAACGGGCTCTCAGCCACGGATTATAGAGGTTTACGGCGGGCCAGACCACGAACGGGGGCCATGGCGCTCTGAGCGGTGGTGACGCTCAAGGGGATCAGTCGCCGCATCCTGAGTCGGTCGTGCAGGCGCTCGGGAGGCCAGCGTCTGGCGAGTCGGCCATCGCGACGGCCTCGGGTGGGCCTCCGTAGCGTTTTAGGCCCATGCGGCGGAGGTTCACGGCCTCGTCTGCGGGGAGATCCGTGATGCCCCCGAGGGCATGTGCGTCGCGCAAGATGGTCGCCATATGCTCCATCGTCTCGAGCTTCGAGAAGGCGTCCAGCAGGCTGGGGCCGACACAGACCGCGCCATGGCGGTCCATCATGACGGCGTCATGCTGTTGGACGGCGTTGCCCACGAGCTTGGCCAGCGACCCTGTGCCGGTGGTCTCATAGTCCAGTGTCGGGACGGTGCCGATGGTGAGCACGACCTCTGGGAGGGTGCAGCGCGCCATCGAGACGCCCGCGATGGTGAACGCGATACACGTCGGCGGATGAGCGTGCACGACCGCCTCGATATCCGGTCGGCTCTCATAGCAAGCAAGGTGCATCGCCAGCTCAGAAGTCGGGGTGCCGCGTCCCCGCATCTTCTTGCCGTTCATGTCTACGACGATGAGGTCATCATCGGTCAGGAGCCCTTTGTGGCACCCGGCCCGCGTGCAGAGCACGAGGTCGTCAAAGAGGCGCACCGATAGGTTGCCATCAAGCCCGACGAGCAGGTGGCGTTCGTAGCAGAGCCGCCCGAACTGAATCAGCTCGCGGCGCAGTTGGCGTTCTGGTGGTCGCATAAGGTGTGTGTGGTCGATCCGCGAGGTGCGCCATCGACCGGCCTCGACGTTACGCGATGGGGGATGCAGCGACAACCGTCCTGCCGGTCGGGTCACCCACGCTTTCGCGCCAATACGAGGTGCATCGCGTAGCGGTGTACCAACCTGTCGTGGGCCGGCAAGGACCATGGGACGCCGTCGTCGGCCTCAAGGATGTCGTAGTCTAAGTGCTCTAGGCCGGTCAGCCTGCCTTGGAGCGTGTCGATGAGGGCGTCTGGGTGGGCAAACCAGCCGTCAGGGTGTTGCGCATGGGGCTCGTAGTGGAAGGGTTGACCTAAGAGGAGCAGGCCCCCGGGGGCCGTCAGGGCGTCGAGCTGGCCCAACAACATCCAAGGGTCCCGGATCGCGTCGAGGAGGTTGAGCGCACTCACGAGGCTGAAGTGCTCGGCAGGGAAGGGTGGGTTCAGCGCGTCGCCGACGATGTAGTGCACGTTGTCTAGGGGCTGCGTGGGGGCAGAGATTGTGATTGGCGTATAGCGCCGCCCCATTTGGCGCCAGGGCAGGGTGCAGGGCTCCCCTGCGTGGAGCGCGCGCCCCACTTGGAGCATCGCGGGCCGCAAATCACAGAGAGTCACCGAGCCGCTGCAGGCTGCACGCCAGAGCGCTGCGTGTCCGCCGACTCCACAGCCCACCTCTAGGGCGTCGCCGGCGACAGGGCCATGGGCGTCGAGCCAGGTGCAGAGGTGCTCGGAGAGCTGGTGTTGGTCCCGCATGCTCCTGCGAACAAAGGACGCCGGGCATGCCTTGGGGTGGTGAGAGAGCGCGTACATGGTCAGCAGCCAGGCTTCGCGAGCTGCCGCAGCGTCAGGCGCTAGGGTGGCGAGGTCGGCGCACCACGCCTCGACGTCGTCGGGGAGGGGAGGTTGGTCGAGGAGGCGCGCGGGTTCGGGGACGACGAGGGCGATCCCCTCGTGGACTGGGTAACGCGCGTCGCATCCGACGCAAGTCCAGTGCGCTTGGAGACCTTGGAGCGGGTGCACTTGAAAGTCCCCGGCCTCATCGACGCCTCGACAGCTCGGGCATCGAAGTAGCGCGTAGGGCTCGCTCAACTGCGTCCGTAGACGGGCACCAACGCACCTCGGGTCACGGCGTTGCCTGGTGAGGCGAGGAAGGTGACCGTCTGTGCGACGTCTGAGACCGAAGGCCAGGCGCCATGGTCAGCGTCGGGCATGCCCTTACGATTCGCGGGGGTGTCCATCACCGAGGGGATCACCGCGTTGACCCAGATCCCCTCCGAGGCGAGCTCTTCGGACATCGCGGTGGTCATGGCTGTGACGGCCGCCTTTGAGGTGGCGTAGGCGATCATCCCAGCGGCTGGGACTAGGGCGGGCTTCGCGCCGATGTTCACGATGCGTCCTCCGCCGTGATCGTTGGCGCGCATGCGCTTGACGGCCTCTCTGCTGCACAAGAACGCGGTGACGGCGTTCATGTTAAGCATCCTCTGAAAGTCGTCTAAGGAGGTCTCGGTCAGGGGCCCCATCGCGAAGCCCCCCGCGACGTGGATCGACGCCCAGAGCGGGGGGAGGCTCTCGTAGTAGGTCTGCACTGCGGCCTCGTCGGAGAGGTTCAGTGGGCCCCCGAGGTGCACACGCTCGTGGTCCGCGAAGGCATATCCGTCACGATGTGTCAGCCGGAAGAGCGGGACGTGACAGGTGGCGCCTTGTGCCAGGAGTTGGGAGACGATCCCCGTGCCAAGGGCACCGGTTCCGCCAGTGATTACGACATGTCTATTGGTAAACGAGTCCATGCCCCAGCCTAGCATCAGAGCGAGACTGTGGGGAAGGCGTGCGATGGCAGGGACGCATCGGGTAAGGTGGGGACGTGAAGGTCATCGTACCGCTCCTACTGCTTGTCTTGCTCGCCCCTCGGGTCGCCGCTGAGGCGTCCAATGAGGCGTCCAATGAGGCGATCGATGACGCGGAGAGCTGCGAAGCCGATCCGGTCAAGGATGAGAGCGCCAAAAACTCTGCCCAGTTAGCCGACCTGGCGCGGGAGTTTACGACGGTGACCACCGAGACCGTCGATGACGCCTTGAAGCGCACGGATGCGTACTGGGATGCCCGAGAGTCCGAGGTGTTTGCCGAGGTGTCGGAGCGCTTGAAGCGCGTGAACGAGGCCGCCGTCGATCGCCCCCCTGCGGAGTGGATTGAGGCCTGCCATAAGACGGCTGCGCCTTTTCGATTGAACTGCGCGTTTCTGAAAGATCCGGCCCTGCGAGAGGTGTGTGACGCGGCGAGCGGCGGGGACACCCTCGAGCGGTGCCGCTACGCGAAGCCGGCCTTAGAGCCAGCCTGTCGCTTGATCCGTGGCGGCGGCGCGGCCCCCTGTGAGGCTGCGACTGGGGAGGCCCGCGCGCTCTGCGACCGCCTTCAGGCTCAGCTCGCGCGTGCAGAGCGCGTGTGCAGCGGCCCGGAATTTGATGCCGCGGCGTGCTTCGGGGCCCGTGTCCTGAAGGCCTTTCAAGGCGGGGTTGCGCAGTGCGGTGCCATCGCTGCGGACGCCGAGCCGATCGCGCGAGGGTTGGTCGAGCGCGCTTGCCGGGCTGTGGTCAATCGTCAGCCCGATGCGTGCCCAAACCCGACGGACAACCATCGACAGAGCGCCTATGTCGACGTGCTCCTGCGTTCGCGCTCAGGGGTGCCCTGGGTGGTGGTGATCGGGGGCTCGACGGGCAGCGCCATGTGCGCCGTCGATGTGGCGCTGGAGGACGGAGACATCGTGCAGCGTGAGCAGCTGCTGTTGGATTTGAGCCGTGAAGGTCGCCATGTGGACACCTCCGCCACAGGGTTTCGCGGCGCTCTAGGTGCGACGCGCTTACGCCTTGGGGGCCGGGCTCATCCGATGCGGGCGACCGTACGAGCAGTGTCTGCCTGTGCCCCTGTGCCGACATGGACGGGACCGGGGGAGCGATGACTGAGTCGGTCGCGACCGAGGTCGTGGTGTGCCCTGATTGCCGTGAAGGGTTAGAGCTCACAGAGGCGAGCGTCGGCTGCCTGACGTGTGGTTGGCGGCGCAGCCGGGCGCAAGGCTACCTCCCGCTCGACCTTGGTGTGGGCCAAGCTCGCCGGGGGCTTGGCCCACGGGCGATGTATTGGCGTCCGCTGGCGAAGATCTACGAGCGGGTGTGGCGGCCGACCTTCGTCGCCATCGCGTCGCGACGACGCCCCGATCTCGAGGCGGAGCAAGTTTGGATTGAGACACATCTACTCAGAGCGGCTGGCGGTGACATCGCTGACTTGAGCTGTGGCCCGGGCCTGATGGCGCGCCGCTTCGCCCGCTCCGGCGCCTACAGACGGGTCTATGGAGTCGATCTCTCCCCTGCGATGCTCGAGGCCTGCGTGACCTCTTGCCGCCAAGAGATGCTCCCGGTGTTCGCACTTCAAGCGGACGTGGTGCGTTTGCCCTTCAGGGGTCGCTCGCTGGCGGGTGTCCACGCCGGGGCTGCGCTTCACCTGTGGGCGGATCCTCTCGCCGCGCTCGTCGAGGTGGGGCGCGTGTTGCGGCCAGGCGGGACCTTCGTCGCGAGCACCTTTGTACATCCACGGCGCTACGGCCCGCGTCACCTTATTGAGGACGCCTTTGAGCACCTCAGTGAGGTCCGCTTTTATGGCCATGATGAGCTGGAGGGGCTGTGCGCAGCCGCCGGCCTTGTCGACTTTCAGGCGCGTCGACAGGGGGCATGGATCCTCTTCACCGCGAGGGCGGTCAGGTAAGGGTGGCGCCCGGTGAGGCGACGCGCCGCGCTCTGACGGCCGAGGCATAGCCGCATCGCCTGAGTTTCGCTATCCTCCGGGGATGAACCTCACCTCCCAGTTATTCGTTGCCTGTCTCGCCGCGCTCGCTCTCACTCTCGCTGGCGGTTGCGGAGACGACGCCCCCGAGACGCCAGCGGGCTTTGGGGGCAATGGCGATGCGGAGTCCACCGTAAGTGGGGACGGTCAGCGCGGTGATGGAGAGCGGATCATCTTCGGTGATGGGGACGCCTTGGCGCCGGTGACGCCGGAGGACACGACTGAAGAGGGCGTGTCTTGTGAGCCGGGCGAGCCGGTGTGCTTGTCTGATGAAGCTTGGGCGGTCTGTCACCCCAACGGTCGTGCGCTCTTGGCGCCGCATGGGTGTGCGAGCACTGCGCGTTGCAACCCGGCGCTGGGGCACTGCGCGATGATCGTCTGTGACGCCGAGGTACCGAGCTGCGCGGATTGGCAGACACCACAGCGCTGTAACAGCACCGGGACCGGCTATGAGGTCTCAGAGGCGTGCCAAGGTTGGGGGACATGCGTCGACGGCGCTTGCCAGACCTGTCGCCCCGGGGAAGGGGCGTGTGTGTCGTTGAAGGTCGCGGGCACGTGTGACGCTGAGGGGACGTCGATCCTTGAGGGTAGTGAGGTGAACTGCGCCGAGGGCGAAGTCTGCTTGGGTGAGAAGGGGGCCTGTGGCGTGCCGCTTTGCCAGCCAGATGCGTGGCGCTGTTTGAACCCCTTCGTCTATCAAGTCTGCGACGACACTGGCTCGTCTTGGTTGTCGTCGGAGCCCTGCCCAGACGAGTTCGTTTGCCACGCTGAGGTGTGCGAATACGCGCCGTGTGTGCCGACGGTGCTCTTCGTCGTCGACCGCTCAGGCAGCATGGATCCGCATTGGGAGGCTGTGTCAGCCGAGGTGCGCGCGCTCGTAGAGGGGAACCCCGATGCGCTCTTCGGCCTCAAGGCATTCCCGTCTGGGACCGGGGGCAACGGGTGTGGCGTGAGCAACAGCCTTCAGATCGGCTTTGACTTCGCGGACGTCGAGACCTTTGACGACTACTTCAATGCCTCGCCTCCTTCGGGGATGACGCCCTTGGCCGAGACGATGGAGTACCTCGCCTTATCAGCGTCGACAGTCTTCGGGGTCTATCGGGCCAACATCGTGGTCCTCTCGGATGGATCGGAGACCTGCACGAGCGAGGATCCGACCTCACGTTTGGCCGACGCGGTGAACCAACTGCACCTCGTGCATGGGGTGCGCACCTATGTCATCGGCTACAATTACGAGGGGGACCCCGGTCAGCTCGACGCGATGGCGTCCGCGGGCGGAACGACCTACTCGACGCATATCCAAGCGGGGGACGCTGGGACGCTCTCCGAGGCCTTCGAGGACGTCGTCGACGATATCAAGCTCTGCTCTCATTGAGCCTGGACCCGTGCGACCTGCTCGGGGGCTGCTGGATGATCACGGGAATAGGTGTCGACATTTTGGCGCAAAGGCGACACTGCGCCTAACCTGTGGGCAATGGCACGCGACATCGAACATTCCGGCGTCATCCAGACGCTCCCTAATGAAGTCCCGATCTTCCCTCTCCCAGATCATGTCTTTCTGCCTTCGATTCAGGCGCCTTATCGCGTCTTTGAGCCACGCTATCGTGCACTCGTCGACTGGCTGCTCGACCAACCTGAGGATGAGAGATGGCTGGCGATCCCGCGCTTAGCGACGGGGTGGCAGAGCGATTATCACGGCGCGCCGCCGTTCAACACCATCGCGACGGTGGGGCGAATGGTGAGCTGCGAGACCCTAAGAGGAGGCCACTTCTATGTGGTGGTCGAAGGGGTAGCGCGTTGCCGCCTGAGCGAGCGCGTCGCGAGCGAGCCGTACCGGATCGCCAACGTCGAGCCGCTCCCTGACTTGGCCCTCGTGGGTGATCAGATCGAGTCGCTCCGCGCACGCATGGGGGCGATCGTCCAGACCGTCTACACCCTCGTTCAAGTCCTGGGCCCTGCGGCGTCGGATTTGGCCGCAGCTGCGCAGGACCTCTCTGATCCGGAGCGCGCGCTGTACCGTTTGGCGGCCGGCGCTGTGGATGATCCGGAAGTGAGGCAGGCGATCCTCGAAGAGCGCCTGGTGCACCACCGGGCGGCGCACGTGCAAGAGGCGCTCACGTCCTTGTTGGCGCTCGCTGGGCTTCACACTGGCGCCGCTGGCGTAGCCTAGAGGCTCCCCGAGGGTCTGGGGTGCCTCGTGAGGGCGCCTAGTCCTCTAGCCAGTCTTTATAGGCTTCTGTGTTGAACGGACGGCCGAGGAAGTCCTCGACCAAGCTCGCGGCGTCCGCGGTCCCGCCCGGCTCCAAGATGGCCTTGCGATAGGCGCGTGCCGTCTCGGCGTCGAGCATGCCCTTGGCCTTAAAGCGGGTGAAGAGGTCCTTCGCGATGACCAGTGACCATTGGTAGGTGTAGTACATCGAGCTGTAGCCCATAAGGTGCCCGAAGTTCGCATAGACGTGGTCGGCCTTCATGCGGCGATATGGGTTGTACGACTTGTACATCTTGTCCGTGAAGCGATCGAGGTCGATCCCCTCGGGATCCTTGGCGTGCAAGAAGTAGCTGAAGGCCGTGTAGAAGACCTGGCGCATGACGTGGACGCCTTTACCGAACTCATCTGCGGCGCGCATCTTGGCGACCAGCGCAGCGGGGATTGGCTCTTGGGTCTCAACGTGCTTGGCGAAGCGGGCCAAGACGCCGGGATCCCAGGCCCACTCCTCGAGGATCTGTGACGGAGCCTCGACAAAGTCCCACTCGACGTTGATCCCCGCGAGGGTCACCCAGGTCCCGCGCTGCGCGAGGAGCTGATGGATGAGGTGACCGAACTCGTGGAAGAAGGTCTGCACATCACTGTGCTCCATCAGAGCGTTGCCGTCGCCGTCCGCCGGGTCCGGGAAGTTGCAGATCAACGTGCCGATAGGCATCTGCCCGCCCTCAAGGCCAGTCTGGAGCGGGAACATCGCGGCGTGCTTGTACTTCTCCTCGCGCGGGTGCATGTCGAGGTAGAAGCGGCCGAGGAGGGTGTCTCCGTCCTGCTCGTACATCCCGTAGGCTTGGACGCTCTCATGCCACACGGGCTCCTCGGGCATCGCCTCAAAGCGTAGCCCAAAGAGCTCGCCGTAGAGGTCCAAGATGCCGGTCTTTACCTGGGCGTACGGGAAGTAAGGGCGCACCGAGCGCGCGTCGAAGTCATACTTCTCAGCGCGGACCTTGCTCACGTAATAGAAGCGGTCCCAGACATCGATCGAGCGGGCCTTTCGGTTGTCTTTTTTCTTCCGCTTCAGCAGCTCCTTCATGTCCGCCTTCATGCGCGGTCGCGCGATCCCAGCCACGTCCGAGATGAAGCTCTCGATGGTCTTGGGATCCTTCGCCATCTTGTCTTCGGCGTTATAGGAAGCCCAAGTGGGGTGACCCAGCAGGTTGGCCTTCTCGTGGCGCAGCGCGAGGACCCTCTTCAAGACGTCCGCGTTGGTGGGGTAAGCCCGGTTCATGAACAGCTCGTAGAGCTCCTTGCGGACCTCGGGGTCCTCGACGTAGCGCTGAACAGGGTAGAAGTCCGGGTAGTCGGTCGTCAGCGCGATGCGGCCGTTGGCCTGCACTGGGTGGGCCTCGATGAAGTCGGCTGGGAGGCCGGTCAGCTTCTCGGGGGCGACCTCGAGCGTCTTCACATCCTCGCGGACGTTCTTTCCGAAGGCCTGGGTCAA
Organism: Myxococcota bacterium; assembly: GCA_049602155.1. Lineage (GTDB taxonomy): Bacteria > Myxococcota_A > UBA9042 > PHBI01 > JBMYRH01 > JBMYRH01. The sequence goes on from JBMYRH010000039.1 coordinate 19,967, forward strand.
CGCGACGATCTCCTCTTGGATGGCACCGAGCCGCTCTCGCACCTCGGCGGACTTGTCGACCCCGGCGCGACGGAAGTCCCGGAGCATCTGGTCGACGAAGCGCTTGGTCAGCGCATCAGCGTCAGAGACATCGACGGCGGCCGCGGCATCATAGAGGCCACGGTCCATACTGACGTCCGTGCCAAACTTGGAGGCGGCTTGGCGGCATTTCTGAGCGGCGTTGCGGACCTCCTCGTTGGGGTGGACATTGAACATCAGCGAGGCCCAGCTCGATGCGGAGTCCAGGGCCTTCATCATCTCGTTGAAGCTGATCAGTGTGTTGTTCACTGTGCGCTTCTCGACGGGCACCTTGATCGCCTGTCGAAGCGCTGCGGCGCGGGCGAGGCCCTCCTCGCATACGGAGGTCAGCTGCGCTGCACTGACCCACACGGGGGGCGCTACGGCGGGAGACTCTGTGGGCTCTGTCGTATTGGTTGGCTCGGCAGCGCTCTGCTTCACAGGCTTCTCCTCAAGGGTTGCGTGGTTGGCTGCGCAAGACGCAGTGAACCAGGTCATCACCATCACGGTCGCGATTCGTTTCATCGGTGCTCTCCACGGCGCGCAGGGGCGTCTGTCCTTGTAGATGTCGTCGCTCCGCATGGCAACCCCCGCGCTCATGACGTCATGACGCCTGGCTTTGAGTTCCAGGATTGATGCCGCCCACCGGTCGGCCCATACTGTGGCTCATGTCAGCCCAATCTTCTCATCGTATCGCCCGCTGGATCCCGATCATGCTCGGCTTGCTCCTCATGGTGGGGGAGAGCAGGGCGGTGAGCCCAGTCGACGCGAGGGCACATGATGCAGGGGCGCCTGCTGTGGCCTCGGGTGAGTCGGACGCGGGCCCTGAGCCTGCGAATTGCCCCTCGGCCATCGCGCGTCAAGAGCGACTCTCTGGGGAGGCGGAAGTGCGGCGCATGGAGCGCTCGGCCGTCTCTGTAACTCGGGAGACGATCGCGCAGGCCGAGGACTTGGCTGCCAAACATTGGGAGCGGATGGGGGTCGCCTTCGTGGTTGAGTCGACGCGCCGCGGGCGGCAGCACCTCCAACGCGCTGTGCGTCCCTATGAAGCCAGGGTCGGCGAGCTCCCCCGTGAGACGTGTCGGGCCCTCGCCGCCCGTGACACGGCGGCCTGCAAGGGGCTGCCGGAGCAAGAAGCGTCGGGGTGCATGGCTTGGCTGGCGCTGCGCAGCGGTGTCACGGCGGGCTGCGACGAGGTCCCGGAGCCCCTGAGGGCAGCGTGCCGTGTGCTTCGGACTCCGGGTGCGACGTGTCCGACCGAAGACGGGGCGGGCCGAGAGGCTTGCGTACGGGTCCAGGGGGCACTCAACGGGGTCGCAGAGGCCTGCGCATCAAAGGAGGGCGAGACGGCGTGCACGTGGGCCGGGTTGCTCTCGAGCCTCGCCGCCGCGCCCGAGCAGGCCTGTGAGGCCGTCCGGCCTGGGGGTGACCGTCGTAGCCCGAGGGCAAAGCGGACCCACACGTTGTGCCAAGCGGTCGTCAGCGGGCAGCCACTGCGTTGCCCGGCGGACACGCAATTGACCCAAGTCGACGACGTGGTCACGTGGATCGAGTCGACGGTCCTCGGTGGTGGCCCTGCGCTGCGCCTCGTCACGAATCTACAAGTCGACCGCCCCTCGGTGTGCGCGGTCGAGGTCTCGATGAGGCTGGGTCCCGAGATCGTCGAGACGCAGTCTTGGCTCGTCTCTCCAGGCAGCCAGGCGAGCGTGCCTGATTGGCGCGCCTTGAAGAGCGAGGCGTCTCCCTTTGAGTTGGTGGCGAGCCCCTCGGCTGTCTGTGTGCTGCGTCAGTATTGGGGGCCATGATGGGGGCGGTGAGCAGTGACAGGCTGCGGGTCTTGTTGACCTGCGCCGCTGTGGATATCGAGGCCATCGCGACCTTCTACGGTGAGGCGCTTGGGTTCGAGGTGGAGCATCGACGCGCCGATGAGTCCGGTGAGCTGATTGGCCTGCGCCGTGACGGCACCCGGGTCCTCTTGGCGACCCCGGGCGCGATGGGGGTGGGGGCCTCCGAACCCACGAAGGGGGCCACGCTCATCTTGATGCACCCCGATGTCGCCGCGCATCGCCGCGCACTAGAGGCGCGCTTCTCCGGCTTGCTCGGGCCGCTGCGCGAGATGGGGGGCGGGCGCTTCTATGTCATCACGGACCCTGCGGGGAACGCGGTGTGGATCATGCAGGTCGAATGAAGTCCGCCAAGGTTGGAGAGAGCCGCTCTAACTCTTCGTCACAGACTGGGACGAGCTCTCCGAGGCCAAAGCGCTCTGCGTACACCTCATAGACGGCTCGCGGGCAGACGACGGACAAGGCGCAGCTGTCGGCGTGGGGGCAGCGGCGCACGGGGATGGTGAATGTGTTGCCCCCGACATCGCCGACGCGGCGATAGTCCGCGTGCTCGAAGAGCGTCCCTAGGAGCGCTGTCGTGGGGTGGAAGCCGCCGGTGGTCAGGGTGGGCTGCCCGGTCTCGGCCTCGTGTCGGAAGCGGACGCAGGGGAGCAGCTCGGCCAAGCCGATCGGAGGAGCGCAGGCTGCGAAGGTCGACACCAACTCTCGATGGGGGACTGCGACTTGATAGAAGGCATCATCTGCTGCCCGGGTCGTTGGGAAGGGCAAGAAGACCTGAATCGGCGCCTGCCACTGACGCAACCAACGCGCCGTCTCCTCAAGGCGAGAGAGGTTACCTCGTGTCACGACGGTTAAGAGGTTGAGCGCGTTACCGAGCCCCTCATCGATAAGCCCAGCGAGGGCGGAGGAGACCGCATCGAAGCTACCGGGGACGCCCGTGACCGCATCATGGGTGAGAGCATCGGGTCCGTAGACCGGGACGTGCAGCGTGAAGGGGACCGAGCCGGCGGCATCACGAAGGGCTGCCCGTGCACTCGGGTCAGCAAGCCGTGTGAATGGAGAGTAGATGTGGATGTGCCTGAAGCCAAGCGATACGGCCTCGGTGAGCAGCTCGAAGACCTGAGGGTGAGTGAGCGGGTCCAGTCCACTTAGTCGCAGAACGTCGTAGCCGTCACGTCGGCCCAATCGCATGCCGCGCACGAAGCGCTCGCGGGCCTCGGGCGTGGGGTTGGCCTCGGGGGAGAACTTCGCGCGGGTCGAGCAGAAGGTGCAGCGCTGGCCGCAGTCGCTCGCGAGATCGAGGACATAGACTCGCCCGAAGCTGAAAGGGCTCATCGCCTCTGGCAGCCAATCTTCGGGGAGCCGGAGGGTGCGCACAGGCGGTGCAAGGTCACCTGCGGGCTCCGGGGTGCGCCAGTCGGCGTCCTCGGCATCGAGGGCTTGGAGCCGGTCGGCCAGGGGTTGAAGTCGCCGCAACCCGACAGCCTCCGCGGTGTCTTCCGGGATATGAGAGATGAGATCGAGGTGGGGCGTACGGCGCCAGGCTGGTGCCTCTGCGTCCGTTGGGCGCACTTGCAGTCCGAGGGTTGTTCGGTGCTCGGGGTGGGTCACGACGAGGAGGACCCCACCCTCGTGATGGGGCATGGCCGACGTGAGCCGCCAGCCTTCGGGGAGTTGGGGCGCGGGGGAGCGCGTGAGGAGCGCCTGGAGGGACGCGCTCTCGAGGGTGTAGGTCACGGCCGGCGGGCTCATCAGCAGACCCTCAGGTAGATGCGACGTCCTCCCTCGCGCCACCCCATCGTGGTGGGGCGGAGGCTGTAGCCGGGGGCGTGCAACCAACTCGCGAGGTCCTGTCTGGCGTCGTCCGCGATGGCTAAGGTGTCCAAGAGGGCGTCGTCGTCTCTACCGCTCGGCCACCAGGGGAGGTCCCATTTGCGCAGATGCAGCGCTCCACCTTCGAGGCGTAGCGTGGCGACTGTGGCGCGCCCACTAGCGTGCTGCGCGACCTCAAGCGGGGGCTGGAGCTCCCCACGGTGGGTCGGTGGGACCGTGATGTAGACGTCGAGGCGCGGGGTTGCGGGGCCGGGTGCCACGGCGTACCCCAGGACCGAGAGCTCGGGGGCAGGGTGCGCTGGTGCCGTGAGGCCGATGGCTTTGAGCCCCGCGGTGAAGGTGGCCCAAGCGCCCTCTGGGGTGAGGTGACCGGTGTCTGCGTAGGCCCCGAGTTGTGCCCCTGACGGGCCAGCGCCAAAGGCGGGGTGAATGGGGCACGCGTTCGCTGCTGGCTCGAGCGCAGCGCGCACGCTGGGCGTGAGCATCTGGAGGCGCTCGAGGACCGCGCGACCAGGCACGACGCGGCCCTCTCGAAACCCGTGGAAGGCGTCGACGCGGAAGGTGGGGTCCACACGTCCCTGGCTGACGTCGGCGACGACGACGATGGACCACCGCACGCCAGCGAGTGGTCCACCTTGCAGGTCGTGAAGGGCCTCTTCGAGGGGCGCAAAGACGTCGGGGGCGGGGTGCCCCCATCGGTCGCGCCAGGCAGCAGCAGCTCGCCTCAGGGGCACCCAGGGTCCGCTGGAGGTCCGTGGTCGCAGGACACCGCCTGCGGGGCCCGCGCAACGGTGAGCGTCCGTGCAGCGTGTGCAGTCTTGGCCCAAGGGGCGTCGGGGATCATCGGGCCCCACGCCACAGGTGATCTCCTCGGGCCAAGGCAGCGCGCAATGGGGGAGCCCTTCGAAGCGCAGCTCGGGACCGTCACCTTGAGCGCTTCGGAGGGCGTCCGCGAGGTGCGGAAGGGCGCTCGGGACGTCGAGGGTGAGGGGGAGGCTCACGTGGAGCGGCCCGGAGGGCGCAGACGTCGCCTGAAGTCTGGGGCCTAGGTCGGAGGCGTCTGGTGCGTGACATTGGATGCGCGCGGGCCCCTCTGAGGGCTCGGGTGGTGGCCCCTCGTCGTCGAGTCGGGCGAGCAGCCGCTCTATCGCCGAGACCTCGACTGGGTTCGGGGTTCGGCTGCCGCGGTAACCGAGCGCCCAGTGCGCTCCAGCGCGGAAGAATCGTGGCATCGCAGCGCGGGTCGCGATGTCGAGGCGGAGCGTCCCCTCCGGGCTCTCAAGCTCGGGGATGGCACGCGACGCTTGCTCTCGGCGGCGCAGGGATACGCCATGCTCGATGGGCCCGACCATCGCCTCCCAAGGCTCTCTCGGGGCACGACGGACGGGGAGGGGGCCCCTGGCCGGTGCGGTGTGTGCTGGGACGAGGTCGAGGCGCCGCGCGAGCGCCCAGACGGCGAGGGCTGTCGAGGCTGCACGACCTCCGTACCACGGGCGCCGGAGGTGTCGCCCATCGGGGAACTGGTTCTCTTCGCCGCCTATGAAGAGGGGCGCCCAAGGCCAGCTCCCGTCCTCTTCTTGCTCCGCCAAAAGCGCCGCTGTGGCGCCCTCATCCCCGAGGAGGCTGCGCGTCACCTGGCCCAGGTGGCTAGACCCGTCAAACGCCTCCGGGGAGGGGTAGCTGAACATCGGAGCGCCGAGCCCCTCGGCGCGGAGGGCGCACAGCGCGAGCATCGCGAGGTCGGGGTAATACGGACAGACCGGCGGCGATGGGGTCCCAATTCGACTCAGCGCGCGCTGCACCCAGGTGATGGCTGAAGGCGCTGTCTGACCGTCTGCGGCCAGCATCGCCACGATGTTGGCGTTCACGACCGCGTCGACCTCGAGCGCCGGCCCGGACTCGGGGGGAGAGGGCCATGTATTGAAGGCGCCGTCTGGGAGCTGACTTGCCTGTGTCGCAGTCGTCACCTCTTTCGGAGGTGACCAGCCCGTCAATGCGCGGCGCTCTGCCCAGACGAGGGCTGTGTCGTCGAGGTCAGGGCCGATGACCGCGGAGTGTGGTCCGAAGAAGCGGACCATGCCGTCTGCATCGCAGCAGCTCGCCAGCCAATCGTCGATGGGCGCCTGTGGGCGGCGGAGGACGGCGGCATAGCGCCAGGCGCTGCTGACGAGGGCGACTGCATAGGGGGCCTCGCATTCGATGGACTGCCCCTCCGCTCTCGCCTCGAGGCCGGGGGGACCGCCGAGGTCGTCCAGCCAGTCGAGGCCGCGCGCTAGGGCGTCTTGCAGCGCGGCGCTCATTCGGGGGCCCCTGGGCCATCCGCGCCGACATGAACTGGGAGTTGGTAGTCGACCCCGGCGAACAGCTCACGGTGGGTGCGGATGAAGAACTCGGGGATCACGGGGCCGCCGAGTGTGCCGCCACGCTGGGCGCTCCGAAGGTCGCGCGCGATGCCCTCGATTGTATAGGTGGCGCGGTCGACAGACTCGCCGAGGGCGTCCGTCTCCTTCAAGAGGCGCTCGCCCACACTGGTGTCGCGCGCGACGGGGCGACGATGAGTCTGCTGGGTGCAGGCCGCCACGTGCGCCCTCAAGGTGCGGTTTAAACTGGCCACAGCGCCGAGGGTGTCGCTGAGGGTCGCGGGGCGCTCGGCGCCCTCTCGGACGCAGAGGTGGTGGAGCTCAAGGGCTCGCATCCAGAGCCAGCGGGCCTGCTGTTGGAGGGTTGATGCGCGACCGATGAGGTGCGCGTCATGGTCACGAAGGTCGACATCTTCAAGCGCCCAAAGGAGGTCGTCGAGGCCGCTGATGACGCTCCCCGCGTCGGGGGCCAGGCGCTCTGCCAGGGGCTCACGCCACAGGTCCATGATGGGGGCCTCGTAGCGGGGGCGGAGCGTGCGCAACCAGTCAGCGTCCAAGCGCACGTAGCGGGCGTGCTCCGTCACCAGCTCACGCAAAGCGTCGGGATCGGCTGACGGCCCCAGGAGCGCGCTCCAGGTGGTCACGGGGTCGGCGTCGAGGTCGGGGTGGCAGACGAGGCCCAGGCGGCTATACGCGCTCACGAGTTCAGGGATGGTCTGTCGTTGAAAGCTGACCGAGAGCCGCTCGAACAGCGCCGCGCCAGGCCAAGGGGCGTGTCCTTCGTACTCTGGGCCCTCATATCGGGCGGCCAAGACGAGGCTGTTGTATGCCTGGGCAGCGGACTCGACGACGAGCATGCTCGCTTCGAAATCAAACGCATCGCCTGGCGGCGCCACCGGCAGGAGGTGATGAAAGAGGTCGTGATCGAAGCCGCCGCCATAGATGCTCGCGTCCAGGCAGGCGACAGGTAAGTCCGGGACGAAGCTGTCCTCGGCCTCATAGGCGGTGAAGGACATCTCACGAAGGAGTACACCCTGGCGCTCGGCGAGGCGCATGACGTTTCGGAGTGGCCATAGGCGATGACAGTGCGCTGGTACGCGCCCGAAGAGCCACGGGGCGTCTCCTGTCGAGGCATCAAGGCTGCGGTCCATCGCATCGAGCTCTGCATAGAGCGTATGTGCGTCATGAGAGAAGCTACCCTCCAATAGCGTATGTAGCGCCCGGCCTCGTGGTTCGCTGCGGCTCGTCCAGAGAGCCGCGCCAACCTCCCCAAAGGCCGCCAAGCCCTCGGGCGTCATCGCGCCCACATGGGCAGCCTTGCAGCCGACGTGGTTGAAGGCGCGTTGGAGCATGCCTGGCCACCGTGGTGTGGAGACTTTTTCATCGATTGGGGAGGGGGCATCTGCGTGACTGAGCGCGCCTCGGACCTCGGCCCTTGCGGTGCGCTCTAAGCCCCAGGATGCGCGGAGCGCGTCCCGTCTTGCAGCGCTGCGGACTTCGACGAGTTGGCCATGTTCCCAGCGCTCTGTCGCGCTGTGAGGTGCAGACCAGCGCGGGCCCGCCGCGTCATGCGGGCCGTGCAGGTCCTGGACCCGCATGCGAGGGGGGGACAAGGCGTAGGGGAGGTGAGGCGCGCAGAGGGCGCTCAAGCCTGTCTCCGAGGGCGGCGCCAAGCGAAGAGCAGGAGGCCGAGGAGGAGGAGGAGCGGGCCCGGGGGGCCATCGGTGTTTTGACATCCACCCGCACCTGCGTTGCCCCCGGTCGCCCCTGCGCCGTCGCCGACGACGCAGCCACCAGCCAGTGCGTTGTAGTACTGACCCTCCGGGCACTCGGAGCTGTAGAGGTTGTTATCAGCGCTCGCGGTCCCTGAGCAGAGCCCATTCGAGTCGCAGGATTGCCCAGGTGCGCAGCTCCCGCAGGTGCCGCCGCAGCCGTCCCCTCCGCAGCTGCGGCCGATGCAATTAGGCTGACAGTTGCTCGCCGCGACCTGGCACGTGTTGGAGATGCAGCTGAAGCCTGCCTCGCAGGTGCCGCAGGAGCCGCCACAGCCGTCGCCGCCACAGAGGAACGTGCGTCGGCACAAGCCCGTCGCGGTGTTACAGAGGTAGCCACTGTCGCATTGAGCGTCATTTTGGCAGACACCCCCCTCTGCAAAGCACTGGGGGGTGCACGTCGCGCAGATCCCGTGGGTGCAGTAGAGGCCATTGGCGCACTGCCCGCAGACGCCCCCACAGCCATCTGGGCCGCACTCTGCGCCTACACAGGTCGGCTGGCAGTTGTCGCCCGGATCCGTGTCTGGGTTTTCATCAGGGCATGGGAAGGCGAGGCTGCCACACTCCACGCAGGTATAGTTGACCTCATCGCAGACCCAGCCGAAGTCTTCGGCGCAGAGGCCACAGATCCCGCCGCAGTCGTCGTCGCCGCATTGTTTGGGGGCCAGCACTCCTTCCGAGTCGACCATCATGCAGTTGGGGGTGCACTGACTGGCGTCGACGCACTGACCATTTTGACAGTAGGTGTCCGGGAGACACCATCCGCAGGATCCGCCGCACCCATCATCGCCGCAGACCTTGGTGCCGCACTGTGGTGCGCACTCTCCAATACACGTCCCCTCCCAGCAGGTCTTGCCGGGGACGCAGTCACCACAGGAGCCACCGCACCCGTCCGAGCCGCACTCGCGCCCTTCGTCCTCGCACCATGGGTTGCAGCTTGGATAACACTGCCCGTCTGTCGGGTCGCATTGCTCCCCCGCAGGGCAGGGTTGGCAGGGGATAGCCTGGGCGTCGGACGCCCAGGTCGTCAGGAGGGCCGTCGTGAAGAGCGCGACCAAGATGTAGCGTAGGAACGTCATGGCTTCCCATCATAGCCGATCGGACACGGCCCGTCGCAAGAGGACCTGTGTCTTGTCCTGATCAGCGCGCTGTCCCTCAATCGTCTCGGGCTCCTCTTCGCCGCGGTGCGCTGAATGGGGCGCAGTCGATCGGTCGTGAGGATCTCTCCCATCAGGCGCTGGGCGTCGACCGGCGCTTTTCTGGCGCTGCCCTTCAGCTGCGGGACACTGCTCTGGAAGCCTTCATACGAGGAGTGGCAGCATGAAGCAGCCGTTCATTCTTGTCGGCGCTGGGACTGAGGTCGCGACCCGCGTCATCTTGCCAGCGTGTGTACGTATCCGGGAGGGTCAGCAGCGCTGGCCTGAGCATGTCTTTGCCTTAGTCGCTGATGGCGACGAGGTGACGCGGACCCGCTATCAAGCGGCGCGGATCCCGTCGGATCGTGCGGCCTACGTGCCGCTCTCCGTCGGACAAGTCCGTGAAGCGCTCGCTTGGCGCCAGGCGGAGCTTCAGGAGAACTGGCGTGACGAGTGGGAAGGGCTCATCAACCGCGGACCGGACAACGGCGCGAGCATGCTCCCGGCTGTGGGGCGCTTGATGATTCAGTCGGCGCGTCCCGCCATCGTTCAGCACCTCGAGGCGATTCGACGGCGATTGGCGCCCAAGGACGCTAAAGCGCCCGAGGTGTTCGTCGTCTTTTCGCCGGTCAGTGGCACCAGCCGCGGCAGCGTGGTCGATCTGCCGCGCTACATTCGGGGCGTCTTCCCAGAGGCACACATCCACGGCGTCGTGCTTCATCCGGTCGGCCTTGAAGACATGGACCGTGCTCAGGCGCGCCTCTTTCAGGCGAACTTTGTCGAGGCCCTGAAGCTGATCGAGCGCGAGACGAGCGAGCAGACCTATCGCGTCTGGCTCGACGACGCCGAGGGCTGGCAGACCGTGACCGGGCGAGTGCTGGATAGCGTCTTCGCCTTTGACGAGCGCTACGGCAATCTGCGGCGTTCGCATCTCAGCGAGCCGGGGCGCACCCTCCCAGGCCGTTTGGGGGCGCTCACCGAGCGTGTCACCGACTTCCTGACCGGGATCGTGACAGCGGACCCGCTCTACGAGCGCACCCGTGGTCGCCTGGCGGACAGCGAGCTTCACCGCGGCGAGGCCACGCTCGACGGGCACAGGACCTACGTACATGCCATCCACGAAGTGCGCGCAAGCCTGAACTTGGAGGCGCTTCGAAGGGCGCTGATCGAGCGAGGGCTAGAGCGCGTCTCGAGGCGCCTCGCGGAGGGGCGCTCCCAAGACGCCCTGGCGGCTGCAGGACACGTATTCGATGCACCGGAGGCGACCCTATGAGCCGGGATGCGAGCACCAACCAAGTCATCTTCAGAGACACAGAGCACGCCCGAGGCTGGCTGATGGAGCGACTCGATCGCCTAGAAGAGGCGGTCCGAGACGCTGCGGATCTTTATCACACAGCGACGTCGTTGACGGCGGAGGCGATGGCGCAGCTTGAGGGGGATCCCATGGCCTTTCGAAAGATGGCCGTCATCCACATGCGTGACGCAGAGGCAGCTGTCGGCGAGATCGCGTCGGCGCGTGCGAGCCGCGAGGGCTTCAATGTCTCTGTCCTCGAGCGCCTGACGCTTGAGGCCGTGGGGAGTGACCCCGCACACGGTCGCGCGATCCTCGAGGGGCTCGCTTCGGCCTTGCGTGATCGCATCGTGTACCTCTCAGGCTTGGGCAGCGCAGCGCATGATGAGGGCCTGATTCATCTCGACGAGGCGCTGCTCGGCCTCGACCGTGGATTACAGCGGGTTGTCCAGCGTTGGGAGACCCACGCACCGGGGCTCTTCAATCGTTGGCGGCGCCGTCGTCGTCTTCGCAAACAAGGGCTGGAGCACGTCGCGGGCCTCCCTGAGCTCGTGTTGGGGCTCGCGGACGCCGCCCGTGAGCATCGACCAGCCTTCGAGGCTGCGTGGGGGCACACGATTCAGGGGGCAACGAGCCTTGGGCTCACCCGCAGCCTTGGCTCTGTCTTGGACTGGATCTCGAACGTCCTTACGGGGCTCGACGGCCTCGCCGTCCAGGCCGCGTCTGTCGGCGACGCAGCGTCACGACGGCTTGGACGCCTCGATGGCGCGTGGCGTGGCGAGGTGCAGCCCGATCGCCCCAACTTGCTCACAGTGGAGCTCCTCGATCGCATCCTCGATGGCGTGGGGCTCGACGCGCAGGGCTTTATTGGCCGCGCAGATGTCCGTGCACGGGACCTCGCACGACTGGGTAAACAGGGGTTCGAGACCGAGCTCAAGCGGTGGGTCGAAGACGAAGTGGGGCGCCTGCCGACTGCGACGCTCGCGGACGCTCTGGGCGGCTTCGCTCAGGACCGTGACACGATCATGCCGCTGGTGGAGCTCTTGACGGTGGGGCAGCCCCTCATCGAGTTCAACGACGGCGTCCATCGCCTTTGGAGTGACGGCCAGCCTGCGCAGTATCAAACGCTGGTGGAGGTCTCGGACGGATCGATTAACGAGGCGCTGGTTGAGGCATGTATCCAGGCCGACTTGCCGGCGCCGCTCGTCGAGCGCCGCGTCTCAGAGAACGCGACCCACCTTGAGCTCCGCATGGTGCAGTTGGTCAGCGGCCTGACATGGTTCAGCGAGGCGCGCCGACTGCGGCCGATGGTCGAGGAGCATGTCGCGGTCATGGAGGAGGCTGATGAGCGCGGCCTAACCCGAGAGGGGCTCCGGACTGCGCTGCGTGATGATGCGGCCTCGGAGTCCCTCGGCGCGCTCTTGCCAGAGCGGGTCCTTCAGGGCGTCGATGAGCTGCGGCGGTTGAAGCGCTCCGCCTCGGATGCGCGTTCGGATCAGGATGAGATGCTGTCTCCGCCGCCCCGCATTGAGCCGGCAGTGATCCTCGATGCCCCGTCGATCTCGGCTGAGGTCAGCATCGATGGCGCGGGGGCCGCGACCTGAGTTAGGGGCGGTAGCGTCCTTGGAGCGCCTTGAGGCGCGCTTTGTCTGCGGCTTGGAAGCGCTTGACCTTGAAGGTCTTGCAGAGCTTTTGGCCCGGTCCGTCACAGAGCTTTGAGAGCGCACCAGCTACCTTGGTGACCGTGCTGTTTGAGGTCGTGGCTGACATCGTCAGCGCTGGGAGCCCCTCCGAGCTGTAGATGCTCTTCAGCGTGTGCGGCAGGTCGAGCTCGCCCATGTGAGCGACGGCATCTTGGTCCACCATGGCAGCCTCGGCTTTCCCTCGGCCAACGTTTCTCAGCGCCTTGAGGGCGCGCCGGCTGCGCTTGAAGGTCAGGTCGTTGCCTTTCCCCGCCAGCGCGATCGCCGTGATGAAAGTGGTGTCGTCTGGGGTCGTGGTCAGCACGGTCTTACCGCTCAGGCTCTTGAGGTCAGCGTGGGTTTCGTCACGGACAACCACATGCCATGAGACGCTGTCGGGCGCACCGAGATGACCAATAGGCGCGAGCTTCAGGCTCGCAGCCTTACGGAGGTGAGTCGCGAGATCCAAGACCACCAGGCTGGGTGCATTGTCCCGGATGTACGCATCGCAGCCACGTGCGGTCGTGTGATATTCGCCGGTCAGGGAATTCGTCTTCAGGCCCGCGGTGACCTCTGTGTGGCGCAGGAAGGTCTCCACGGCCTTCGCGGCTTGTTTGGTGCTTCCTGGGCCGCCGTCGTGGCAGATGACCAAGGCCTCAGCGTGCGCTGGGCTGGAGAGGACAAGGGCGGCGAGGCAGCTGAGGAGCGGGGCGAGTCGCAGAATCGATGCGTGCATGGCGTCTTCCGTGAGGCAATCGTTGCGCGCTGTCATCAGACAGCCACGGGGTAGGACTGTGGTCGATGGTCCGATATTCACGGCGACCTGCAGATCCCCCTGCGGCGTCACCGTGGTCCCTTGTTTACACGAAGGATGGCTCAGCTGCCAACCACCTCGCCGTCGCTGACCTTGCCTCCGAGCAGCGCGAGCGTCGCTGGTAGGATGATCGTGGCGCCGACCAGGGAGGCTGCGATCCCGACCAGCAGGACTTGGCCCATCTCGGACATCCCGGTGTGGCTCGCGAGGCTGAGTGAACCAAAGCCAATCATGGTCGTCCCCGTAGACATGAGGACCGCTCGGCCAGTGTGACGAATCACCGAGGTGAGGCGCGCGACGCCCTCTTGCTTGTATCGATGGAGGATGTGGACACCAGCGTCGATCCCGATCCCGATAACCAAGGGATAGGCGATGACGTTCGCGGGGTGATAGTCCATACCGAGGAGGGCCATCCCGCCCCAAGCGATCGAGAGGCCTACGCTCAGCGGGAGCATCGCCAAGAGCGTGCGCCCTGGGGCTCGAAAGTCGAGGAAGAGGAGGAAGAGGACCGCCAGCAGCGTGATGAGCCCAGCCTCGCGAAAGCTCGTCACGAGGCCGGTGATGTTCTCGAAGTGAGAGATCGGGAACCCGGTAGCCTCGGAGCTGACGCTCTGCATATCGCGGACGAAACGCTGAAGAGCGGGCCCCTCCTTGAGCGAGTCTTTGGGGTAGGCGTAGAGCGCATAACGGTCGCCGCTCGCCAGGCGTGTGCGGATCCCTTCGGGAAAGAGGTTGAGCATCCCCGTGGCGGTCAGCGTCGCCCCTTGCGAGCTTTTGCGGAGGGCTGTGAGCGCGCGGTCACGGAGCCCGAGGACATCGCCCTGGAGCGCGGCCAGTCTGCTGTGAGCGTCCGCATCAGAGAGACCGTCAACGCTCGCCTTCAAGCCCTTCAAGCTCTTGATGAGAGGGTCGAAGTACGCGGCCTCTTTGGCCTCGGCACGTTGGGCCTCAAACCGGGCGTCAACGACGCTGTCGATGAGCTCTTGGAGGGCGTCGGCTAAGGCGACCTTCGAGATGCTGTCAGTCGCTGAAGGTTCTTCCTCTGAGGACCCGACGATGGGCGCCAACTTGGAGAGGATACGGAGCTTCTCTGGTTGCCCCTCGGGGAGGTAGCTGATGATGCCATCGACCCGGTCTACGCTCTCTTTGGCCTCTAGGGCTGCTGCGAGGGTGACGGCCTCGTCTAGGGTGGGCGCGACCACGGCCGCGACTTCGGTCGAGTGGCTTGTGCGCTCGGTCAACTCGACCCAGCCTTTGACGCTCGGGAGGTCGGGATCGAGCATCGAGGCGTAGTCGAATGACCACTTCATGTCGCGGGCTTGCCACGCCATCGAGCCACTCGCTAAGACGCCGAGCATCACGAAGAGCAGGGGCACCTTCACGATGAACTCAGGCAGCGCCCAGCGGCCCCGTGGGCGCGGTTCACGGGGCACGATTTGATGTTGGAACCATCGCATCTTTGGGTGAGCCAAGAGTGCAGGGAGCAAGAGCAGGGTGGTGAAGAGCGGCGTCAATACCCCGATCCCGCCCATGACCCCGAGCTCTGCGAACCCCTTGTATGAGCTCCCACTGAGCGCGAAGAAGGCGCCAGCTGTCGTCAAGCCGCCGGTCAAGATCGCTGGGCCAGCCTGCAGGGCTGCCGTCTCGGCGGCCTCGCGCGGTTCTTGCCCTTCGCGTCGCGCCTCTTGGAAGCGCACCAGGAGGTAGACCGCGAAGTCGACGCCGAGCCCGATCATCACCGCGACAAACGAAGAGGTGAGGATGCTCAAGTAGTCAAAGGCGTAGCGGACAAAGGCCAAGGTGCACAGCACCGCAGGGACGAGCGGGATGAGCCCGAGCAACGCGAAGCGCAGTGAGCGAAAGCCGACCATAAAGAAGAGCATGACGCCCAGCACGGCGACGATGGTCGTGCGCACCAAGTCACGTTGGATGCCGAGGCTCTCATCGGCGATGAGGGCGGGGTATCCGGTGAGCAAGACGCTGAGAGGCTCAAGGGTCGGATCTTCCAGCTCGCCTGTGACCTCCTGTGCGATCCTCTCGGCGTGTCCTCGGACATAGCCGACGAAGGGGATGACCGCGCGTGGGTCGTCCGTCTCATGTGCCATCCGCACAGTGGCGAGCTTGAGGGCACCGTCCGCAGAGGAGAGGTAGCCGATACGGTCCATGCCGCCGAGCTGGCCGGCGGAGATGTCAGCCTGCTCGATTAAGGTCTCCAAGAGCGGCGGGGTCTTTGGCCCAGGAGCGCTGTCGACCCGCTGTCGTAGAACATCCACGACCCTCGCGACGTTATCGATCGCGCGCTCTGGGGTGGCGTCGCCCTCACTCTCGGGGAGCGCGTCGCCCATGTGCGCCTCGATACCCTCGGTCAGACCCTCGAAGAGCGAGGTAAGGCCACGTGTCTGGACGAGCAGGCCTGCACCGAGCGTGTCGTCCTCGAGCTGCTCTACGAGCACCGCGAGCTGCTCTGGAGGCATGTAGAGCATGCCGTACTCGGCGAAGGGCTCGACATCGATGCGCGCCATGACGCTTCGGACACAGCCAGGAGCGCGTGGGGGATCGTCTGCGCGACACATTTCCCCAGGTGCGCTCCGGACGTTGCTGGGGAGCTCCTGGGCGAGGCGCCGCGTGACCTCACGCCTCGCGGCTTCGTCACCGCCTTGGACGAGGGCGACCAGAGAGTTGGGCGAGCCGAACTCACGGATGAACGCGTTGAACCGCCGGGTATGGAGCGCGTCGGCGCCCACCATCTTGGAGTGGCCGGCCTCGACGCGCAGCTCTGTGGCGGCGAAGGCAGAGAGCACAGAGAGGACGCCGAGCACCACGAAGACGGTACGTGAGTGGTCGAGTGACCAGGACAAGAGCTGACGGACGATGCGTATATGCATGACCGTCGAACCTTAGAGGCAATTCGAGGCCCGTACAATGGCCGTCATGCGTCAGGTTACCAGGTGACGTCGGCGAGGAGCCGCCACTTGTGGACGACACCCATGCTGTACTCTGCGGTGAGCGCCGAGAGGGCAGGGCCAGGGAAAAAGATCCCGTATTGGGTGCCGATAGAGATGTTCAGGACGTCGGTGATGTCGACTTGAACCGTGGCTGCGCTGTTGAACTCATACCCCAGCATGCCGGTATCGGCCTCCTCCCACTGGGTTGACGTCAACGTGGGGGCAGGCTCCGGCGCGAACGCGATCACTCCGCCGGCGTGCAGAGCGATGGTCTCACCCCAGAGCCTCCAGCTCGCGTGAGGCGCCACGTAGAGCGCGCCGGTCACCGCACCATTGGTCGGAGTCTGCTGCCAAGCCTGCAACGACGGAAGGTGTTGCACACGCTGGAAATGCTGGGCGGACATGCGCGAGAGCACCTCGTCGAAGATGAGCATCCCTACCCGTCGCGCAGGATCGGCCCGGAACGCCGTGTCCGTGGCGTCCCCTAAGGCCGAGTCACCCGATGCGTAGCCAACCTCGACGACGTAGTCGCTGTCCAGCGTGCGGTCACGGAGGGTTACGCGGCCTGCAGCGCCCATTTGATTGAGTTCGATGATGTTTCCGACGTCTGTGCTGGATAACGGCGCAGGTCGCGTCGCGTTCCCGGTGACCATCGCTACCTCACCCTCGACGATGAGCTCATAGCGATCGGTGAATCGGCCGGTGTACTTCCAGGCGCTGTCGATGACGATGCGCTCGGCCTGCTCTCCATTGCTGCGCTCAAGGTTGTGCAACATCACGTAGATACCGCCGGTGAGCCAAGGCTCCTCCCAGCTGACCGAGCCGGCGAGGCGCCACGCGAGATCCCCCTGTGAGCGGTCGGCGAGGTCGTCTTGCTCGACGATATCGCCCCCGAGCCCGATGTGGAGCCCATAGGCGAGGCGGCTCGGGCCAAAGGCCTGGATAGGGGTCGTGTCGAGCCAGATGCCGTTGACGATGTCGCCCCCTCGGGCATCGTCGAAGGGCTGGTCTGTCGTCTCTCCGTCGTGCAATACCAAGCCCATCCCCCAACGGATCGGCATGCGCCCCACGTACGCAGTGCCGACGGGGAAGGCCATTCGCAAGGTGGACTCGCGAAGCTGAACGCGTTGCTGGAGCGACGCATTGGTCCAGCCCTCTCCGCGTGCTCCGCTCGGGACAGGGCTCTGAGCGCCGAGGACTTGACCATCCATCAGCTGGACCGTCGAGGTGATCCAGAAGTCCCGGGTGAAGTTCATCTTGCCGCCCACCCGAGCCCGAAAGGTGTGACGGTACGGCTGCTCATGACGGACGCCCTCAGCGTCGAGCACGAAGTCCGAGAGCCGCTCGAAGCGGTGTTGGATGTGACCGTGGAACCCGTAGGTCTCGGCCCGAGCGTTCATCGCTCCAGAGGCGACTAAGAGCGTCGCTAATGCGGCACCTGCGAGCATATGATTCACCCTATGAGCGTGTCATGGGCGCCCGTGAGGGTCAACGCGCACCTCCATCAGGGCCTGTGAAGGGCGAAGAGAGGCCAACGGAGCGGACACTGGAGACGCACTTCGGAGCAGGCTCAAATTGACGAATTTATGACGTCTCAGGTAGACAGGGTGGCACTTGGAGGTAGCTGTGACGTCATGGCAACGAGGTCTACGTGTGGAGGCCGCCCATTTCTGGGGCGCGGCGGTGCTCTCGCTCGCTTTCTT
This sequence comes from Myxococcota bacterium, assembly GCA_049602155.1. Taxonomy (GTDB): domain Bacteria; phylum Myxococcota_A; class UBA9042; order PHBI01; family JBMYRH01; genus JBMYRH01. The sequence continues at coordinate 37,404 of JBMYRH010000039.1, forward strand.
GGTGGGAGGCTGCGGCGCGACCAAGCCCGCGTGGGTCCCCAGCGCACACCGCGCGGCGGATCTACCAGCGGGGACAGACGCTCTGGTGGCCCTCGCAGATGCACAGTTTGCGATTCGTCCTCACTCCGGTGACACACTGGACAGGAGCCTCGCTGCTCTCGAGGCCGTGGAGCTCGCCGGCGATGCCTCGGACTATGCGGTGCATTGGCGCTGGGCCCGTGCGTGCTTCCTCCTGACGGAATTTGCGAATTCGGAGTCAGCTCATGAGCGCTACGTGGTGCCCGGTGTCGCGCACGCCACCAAGGCGGTAGAGGCTGCCTCCGAGCGTGTCGAGGGGCACTACTACCTCGCTTTGAACATGGCTCGCGGCGTCGAGGTCACTTCCGATGTGGAGGGGTTGGCGCCGGTGATCAAGGTCGCCAAGCAGGCCGCTAAGATCGACCCGTCCTACGATGATGCGGGGCCGCTGCGGCTCATCGGCAAGGTCTACATGGTCGCCCCTGTCTGGCCGACAAGCGTCGGCGATCGCGATGAGGCTGTGGAGGTCCTAAAGCGGGCGGTATCCTTGGCCGGGACCCCCTTGAATCGACTGTTCCTAGGGCAGGCGTTCTTCCACATCGATGAGTTCGATCACGCCGTACCGCACGTGAGGCGGGCCCTGAAGCTCGGGGCCGACGGCGGCCTTGACGCGCGGTGGATCGATGAGGCGCGCAGCTATTTGAGGCGCATGGGAGCTTCTGAGTAGCCGGTGCTCGAATGGCTAGCCAGATGGATTGTGGACCGCCGCGTGGCGGCAGCAATTGTCGCGGTCACGCTCGCGACATCTGCGGTCTTCGCCGTGCTGGCGGCGGGGGTGCCTCACGATGATGATCTCCTGGCGTTCTTGCCTGAGGACAACCCAGAGATCACGACCTTCTTCTCGGTCAACAAGCGCTTCGGTGGGCTCGACACTGCCATCGTGGGGCTCGAGACAGAGGACGTCTTTGAGCCCCGGTTCTTGGAGGCGCTGACGACGATCACCCGTGAAGTTGGCGGACTGGGCTCCCTCTCGAGCGTCTTGAGCTTGGCCAACGTAGAGGACTTTGAGCCCGATCCCGCAGGGGGGATCAAGACAGGTCTGCTGATCCCGGGCCCGCCGAAGGACGCTGAAGGGCGCGCAGCGCTCCGCGCGCGAGTGATGGCCAAGCCACACCTCCTGGGGAACCTCGTGTCTCGTGACGGTACAGCCGTGCTCGTCATCGCGACCCTTGGACCGGACGCAGAGCCGCGCTTGGTCGCGAGCGAGATTCAGGGGATCGTCGAGCGGGTCTTGAGCGCCCCAGAGGCATCGCTCTCGTCGACCGAGCGTTATTACGGCGGCAACCCCTTCGTCTCCTCATACATCTTCGACACGACCCAACAAGACATGCGGGACCTCACCCCCTGGGCCGTGCTCGCGATCGTCTTGATCATGCTCCTGGCGTTTCGAGACATCATCGGCACGATCTTGGCGTTGGTCAGTACGTGGATCGGGATCGTCGTCGCGATCGGCTCGATGGCCCTCTTTGGAGAGTCCTTCAACATCGTCCTCGGGGGCATGCCCGTCATCTTGTTCTCGGTGGGCAGCGCCTACGGGATTCATGTCCTCTCGCGCTATTACGCGGACGCGAGGCACCTCCCGCCGAGCGCTGCGCTCAGAACGACGATTGTCCGCACGGGGCCGACGGTGATCGCCGCGGGGTTGACGACCTTCGCGGGCCTCCTCTCCTTCGTCGCGATGGACATCAAGCCGCTCCGGACCTTTGGGATCTTCACGGCGCTCGGCATCTTGATGACCCTCATCTTCTCCTTGACCTTTATCCCAGCGGTGGTGGTCCTGATGGGGCTGGAGGGCAAGGCAGACCGTGATGATCCCTGGCCGGATCGATTGGGGCGCTTCGCGGCGGGCGTGACGAGGCACAAGCTCCCTGTTGTGGCGCTCTTAGCAGTAGTCGCGGCGCTGGGGTCGGTCTACACCGGGAAGGTCGACACCCGGATGGACACGCGCGCGTTTTACTCCGAAGGGAGCTTGCCTGACCGCTCGGAAGCCTTTCTTCAGAAGCACTTTGGGGGCTCTCAGTTTGCTCAGGTCTATGTACGCGGTGACTTAAAGAAGCCCGAGGTGCTGCGCGAGCTCGGGCGCCTGGGGGACGAGCTCTCATTGATCCCTCATGTGACGGAGACCGCGCATATCGGTCAGGTCGTCGGGCTGCTTAATGATGCGATGGAGGGGGCCAAGCGTATCCCAGACACCTCGGGTAAGGTGCGGACGCTCATGAGCCTGATGACGGCTCAGGCAGGGACCCGGCAGCTCGTGACCGATGACCGCGAGGGGGCGCTCCTTTGGCTGAAGCTCGATAGCGTCGATCCGGATGTGCTGGAGGCGGTGATTGAGGCAATCGATGAGCGGGTTGAACGCTTTTACCCCGGCGGGCGCCGCGCTTATGTGACCGAGTCCGTGACAGGTCCACGTGGGCCGCAGGTTCGTGAGCGACTTCAGGAGCTCACCGCGGCTCGCATCAGCGCGATTGCGCACCGGCATGCCCTAGGAGAGCTTGACCAAGAGGGGCTCGTCGCTGCGCTTAGCGCTGGCGCGACCGCGGGGAAGTCGGGCGCACCTGCGACCGTGGCTCAGCAGGAGGTCGTGGCAGAGGCGGTGCGGGCGTATCTGCGAAGCAAAGAGGCCCTGGTCGAGCTGCCGAAGCCCGTCGATGGTGTTGATCAGGCCCTCTTGGTAGGTCGCGCCGCCGCGGCGCTTGGCGCTGAGCCGACAGAGGACGCGCTCATCGCGTCCACGTCCAAGGCCCTCGGTAAGCCTCTGGATGACATGACGGTGGGGGATCTCGCCTTCTCACTTGAGAGCGTGCTCGCAGAGGCTTGGCGTGATGTGAAGGCCTCAGGTGGTATCGACCAGCTGGCCGCAGCGCTTGGCTTGAGTCAGTCGCTGGCGGACAACGCTCTGGCGCGGGCGGAGATGGAGACCGCGCTCATGGGCTTGGCGGCGCCTACGGCGATGCTAGAGGGCGGTGCGGATGCCGCGGCGATACACGTCGATGTGACCGGATTGCCGGTCCTCTACCAAGGGCTAAGCCGAAGCGTGAAGGCCAATCAGTTCCGCAGCCTCAGCTTCGCGCTGGGCTTGGTCTTCCTGATCATGATCGTCATGTTCCGTTCCCTCACAGGTGGGCTGCTCGCGACCGTGCCAACCGCGCTGACGCTCTTGCTCGTCTACGGCGCGATGGGGGCGATGGACGTCCACCTCGACATCGGCACCTCGATGCTGGCCAGCATCATCATCGGGACAGGGGTCGACTATGGTGTGCACCTCTTGGATGCTTGGCGAGTGGAGGACGGGCAGCCCCTCTCGCAAGGCGCGCACCGCGCTGCGGCGCATACAGGTCCGGCCATCTGGACGAATGCTCTGGCGGTCTGCGCGGGCTTCTTCGTCCTGACGCTAGGCGACGCGAAGCCGCTTCAGAATGTCGGCGCTTTGACGGCTGCGGCGATGCTCGCGGCGGCGGTGACGACCTTCTTGGCTATCCCAGCGCTCGCGCGCCGCCGGCGCTATAGTGGTCGCGCAGATGCGGGTGGTGAGGTCGCATAATTCCGACCTCTGAAATGAACATGTTCATAGCATAGACGTCCTTTGCGGAGGCGGGTACGGTATCCGCGTAACTCTTGGAGGACGAGCGATGCGACGAGTAATGACCTACTGTCTGGCGATCTTGACCTGCCTCACCCTCTCGGCCAGCACAGCATGGGCGGGAGACGCCGATGCGCTGATGACCGAGGTGGATAACCTCATGAACAGCGCCGAGGATGAGACGTTCGTGTTTTCTGCGAAGACCTTGGAGAAGGGCAAGAGCCCGCGCTTGGTCGTTCTCAAAGTGTGGATCAAAGACGGGATGCGCCTGACTGAGTTCTTGGAGCCGGGCGATCTGAAGGGGATGAAGGCGCTGACGCTCTCGGCGTCTCAGATTTACACCTACCTGCCCGAGTACAAGAAGGTGCGTCGCGTGGCGAGCCACACGAGTGAGCAGGGCTTCATGGGGATGGCTTACGGCCAAGCTGAGATGGCCCTGTCCCGATTCAGTGCGGTCTACTCGGCGTCACAGAAGTCCGAGGACGACAAGGCTTGGACCTTGGCGCTGACGCCGAAGGAGGGGGCCGACGCGCCGTACCCCAAGATGGAGCTTGTCATCTCAAAGAAGGTCAAGCGACCGATGGAGCTGCGTTATTTCAACGCGTCCGGCGCACTCGCCAAGACCGAGACGCGCTCGGACTTTAAGTGCAAGGGCACGATCTGCAACGCGGGCACGATGCGCATGGTCGATCACACCAAGGACGGCTTGGAGACCACCTTCACGATGAGTGATTGGGAGGTTAATAAGGGCCTGAGCAAGCGGAAGTTCACGGTGCGTGCCCTACAGGGACGGCGGTAAGGCGATGGCGACAGTAGGGGACGTGCCCAGGGCATGGGGGCGGTCGGTCGTGGCCGTCTTGACCATGGTCGGGACTGTGGCAGCTGGGGAAGCGCGGGCCGAAATCGAGTTCAACTGGGGCGGGCACATCAAGTCCGACCTCCGGTTTCGCATCGAGGAGAAGCGCACCGGTGTGTGGTACGACGAGTACGTGCTCCCGGTCGGCGTCTCGCGAAACGAGAACGCCGCGAAGCTGAAGATGGATGTGGTCTCCGGAGGCTGGGCTGGGGTCCTGGACCTCGACTTCGTCTTCGTTGGTATCAGCGACGACGTGAACAACCTCGGCAATATGTCTCTTCGTGGCGACGTCGACCCCTACCGTATCGAGGCGCATGCGCTCTTTATCGAGGCGTTGGATCTCTTTGAGGGGTTCGACATGCGCATCGGATACCAGAAGCTCCTCTGGGGTGTAGGGGATCAGTTCAACCCGACAAACAACCTCAACGCAGACGACATGGAGGATGAACTCCTCTTCGGCGACCAGCAGGCGAACGCCATGATTCGTTTGGACTGGACGCCGATCAATGAGATCAGCATGACCGCTGCGTTGGTCCCCGCCTTCCGGCCATCATTGCTCCCGCCATCAGGCCGCCTCGCCCTGGCAGCGACGGATCGGTTGCCGATGGATGACGGCCCGACTCGGCGCCGCATCGCCGCGGAGCAGAACCTCACCACGACCAACGGCTATCCGACGGTCGTGCAAGAGATCCATGTCAACACGCCCGAGCTTGCGCTCGATAACATGCAGGCGGGGTTTCAGTTCGCGACGATCCTCGGCGAACATGACCTCGCGGTGAACTACTTCATTGGGCATCACGATGTGCCCGTCCCCGTGCTCAACCACACGGTGCAGTTCGAGAACACAATCGAGGGGTCAGCGGCGTGCCCTGCGTGGTGGCGTGACGTCCAAGACGATCCGTCACTGCAGCAAGCGATCCCCGCGGCTTGTAAGCTGCGCACCGAGACGACGGTCGAGTTCCCACGCATGCAGACGATAGGCCTGAACATGGCGGGTGAAATCGATCTCTTGGGTTGGATCTCTGATGCGATTCACCCCATCGGGTATCGGCTGGAGGTCGGCGTCTTCTTCCCGGAGGAGAAGCGACTTCAGATGACCCAGGGCGAGCTCATCGTGACCTTGCCCTCGGGTATCCCGCTCTCCTTGCCTGCGGGCGAATACGATTACGCGGGCACGGTGCTCGAGGAGGTCGTCGGCGCGACAGGGGCCCCTATGGAAGCGAAGCCCCCTATCGTCTTGCCTGATACGCCGTTCGCAAAGTGGAGCCTCGGGATCGACTACTCTTTCGGAGCTCACGTCTACCTCAACATGCAATGGGTGCATGGTCTGGCAGATGAATTTGGTGCCGGCGACTGGATTACCGAGGGTTACGCTGTGCGGGCGTCTTGGATCGACGCTGAAGAGAATGATGCGTTCCAATGCGGCTTGCCTGCGAGCGTCGGGGGGCTCGGGAGCGGCCGGACCTGTGCGACTGAGATGCTCCGCCCCCGTTTGGGCGACTACCTCGTCTTGGGCTTAGACTTTAAGTTCCTGAATGACGCCGCGCTGCTGCGTTTGTTCACGATGTGGGACCTCACGGGGCTGGTGCAAGAGAGGTGGGACGAAGCCTCCCAAAGCCGTGTGCGTGAGAGCTTCCACCCCTTTACAGATGAAGCGTTCTCCGCGGTCATCTACCCCAGCTTCTCTTACAACTTCGGCTTCGGCTTAACTCTGACCGCCGGGGCGTTACTGAAGTTTGGTAAGAGCTGGACGAAGTTTGGGGATCCGGCCGCCGGCGGCTCGGTGGTCTGGAGTAGCGCCAAGTTTGCGTTTTAGCTCAGGCCTTAGCGACCTTGCTCGACGGGCTGACGGGGCTGTCTTTGGGTCGCTAGGCGATTGATTGCCATGTTTCACGCGCGCGCGCGAGGTCTCGGCAGGCTTGCTTGGTGTTCTCGGCCCTGTGGTGGTCGTCACGCGCTGTCCAGAGGGCGCTTAAGCGGCGCGGTTTTCTAGGACCGTTCGTCCAAAATATCGGGCATAGCGTGTCGGTTTCAAGAGAGGTGGTTGCGTTTTACTTCTTTAAGAACAGGCACTTGGAACAAAAATCAACTTCTGGGTTAAGGGGAAGTGTGTGTCGACCGTATAGCAGGGTGACCGCCGGTGACACACCACGGTCGAGACCACGGACCGGTTGAAGCCCGGTCACCCCTACCAACCTACCCAGCAACGCACGCCGAAGTGATTCGGCGTAGTGATTTGCGGCGTCGCCGTGACCGTTCGATGAGTTCGGATGCGGATCGGATGACGTACGCCCGCCATCGGGAGACCGATTGTGCGGGTGTTCACTGCGCCCAACCGCTGAGCAGTAATCTGTTCAACGGCCACGGCGGTTTACAGGAGTTGAACGATGGCTACCCCCCTCGCGATTAATACCAATGTAGGCTCGCTGACCGCTCAGCG
>JBMYRH010000040.1:0-42914 GCA_049602155.1 Myxococcota bacterium
GGCTGCCGCGCCCTCGATCCCGGCTGCCGCGCCCTCGATCCCGGCTGCCGCGCCCCCAGTGGAGGAGCCGGTCAACTTGGAGCCGATGGTGGTGCCGCCTCAGGACGACGCCCCCGCCGCGGCCTCAGAGGACCCCAAGCTCCCCCCTCACGAAGCGACCGCTGAGGCAGCCTTGCAGCCGCCGGCAGCAGCCACAGTGAACCCTGCAGAGGTGACCGCCAAGGGCGGGGCTCCCTCGGCGGCCTCAGGGGCGAGCGCAGCGGTCGAGAGAGGAGCCGTCAAGGCTGCCTTGGGGGCCGCGCCGGTGCCCAAGCCGGCTGCCGCGCTTGCTCCAGCGAAGCGCCCTGTGAGCGCGGTCCCGGAGGGCGAACTCATCGACGCGATGGAGGCGATCCGCGCGGATCCTGCGCCAGCAGAGATTGTGCGTGGGACTCATTATTTCGTCTCAAATGAGAGCAAGCACCACTTGTGGCGCGACCAAGTCAGTGACTTGGGGGGCATCATGGTGGGTGTGGGAGCTGAGCAGAACTATTTGATCGCAGGGTGGTCACGGCCGGAGCTCCTCATCCTGATGGACTTCGACATCTACATTCCCTGGCTTCACAAGGCTTACAGGGTGGCCTTCGAGCTCGCCTCGACGCCCGACGAGCTCATCACCCTGTGGCGCGACAAGGAGGGCCGTGAGCGTCTGAAGGCTGGGATCGTGCGCACCTACGGCGAGACAGGCGAGGTGCAGGACATCCTGCGCGCTGTGAAGTTCGCTAAGGCGGTTGGGCGTCACCTCGCGAAGCTCCAGGCGAGCTATGCAGGGCTCGGGATCCCGTGCTTCCTGACAGACCAAGGCCAGTTCGATTTCATCGCAAATCTATGGCGGAGTGGGCGTGTTTTAGCGATCCGTGGGGATCTGACAGGCAAGCGCACGATGGTGGATCTCGCGGCCTTCTCGCGGATCTCGGACCTGCCGGTTCGGATCCTCTACATGTCGAACGCGGAATTCTACTTTCGGTATAGCGCAGGCCGTTTCCGGGATAACATCGTGGGGTTGCCCTTCGATAGTCGCTCGCTCGTCCTGCGCACCGACCCGCACAGCGGCACGAAGTATCGCTTCTATGAGCAGCGTGGCGAAGACTTCATCGCGTGGTTGGAGCGTGGGAGAGCTTCGTCTGTCGCGGCGATGGGCAAGTACCGGACACGGCGCGCAGACATCGATGATTTCGTCTTAGACAAGCTGCCCGAGCAGGTCGGGAAGGCCCGCTGAGCTTAAGCGGTGAGTTTGCGACGCTCCCGCTCAAATGGAGGCACGGTGTCCTGCTCGTGGAACATCGAGGCGAGGCGGGCTACCGTGAGCTGGCTGACACGATGGCTGACGCCAGAGCGGTGACAATGGCTGCATCCCTCGCCGCTGCATCGGTGACATTCCACGGGGAGCAGTTGAGGCTCCACTGCGCCTTTGATGTTGGTTTTCAGCTGGCTTCGTCGGAGGCGCAGGCTCTTCAGCCAGCGGACCGCTTCATCGGCGTTTTCAGCGCGAATGGCTGCGATGACGAGGTTGTCCTCGGAGCGCTTGAGCGCGTCACTGGCCGTCTCAAGGTCTGTGATCTCATCGATAAGAGCGATCTCGCTCCCCGGAGCGCGAAGCACGCGAGCTTCTGTCTCGCAGAGGCGCACCAAGGTGGACTTCCCCGAGTCGCTTCGCCCTGCGATGAGCAAGAGACCGGTGCCCGAGGAGAGCAGGTCTCGTAGGGTGAGGGTGGCGTCCTGAGGGGCACCCCATGCGCTGAGGTCGGCGAACGCCGGTGTCAACGCCTTGGGGCGCACATGGAGCCCAGCGGGGTGGGGCTCAATATCGGCGCTTAATGGCGGGCCTGGGAAGCGCCCGTCGAGGCTCACCGTCCCGCGTGTGCTGCCCTCAAGGTAACCTGCAAGGTGCGCTAAGAGCTCTCGACCTGCAGTCGAGACGATGGTGCCCCCAAGGTGCATCCGGCCATAGCGATGGCAGCGAATGGAGAGCCCTCTGTCCGTACGCTCAAGCACTGCGCCGCTCACCGAGGCCCGCACGAGGCCTGAGAGCAGCAGCGTGGTGAGGTGCTCGTTGGTTGACCAGGGGCGCGTCGCAACATCACTCAGCGTGTCGCCGAGTCGCGCGAGCTCTGGGGGGTGTTGGAGCTCCTCGCGTCGGGCGAGGAGCCCGGCATGGGCCTTGCCAAACCACGCTGTCGCGTCACGAGGGGTGGTGAACGTGATGGGCTGTCGACTGCCGTCTCTACCAATCAGTAGTACGACTCGGCCGTGGTGCTCAACCCCCACCAATGTGTCATAATTGATGTCCACTTCGGTCGATGCGGTCCGGCTTCGAAGGCGATCGATGAGGCGGCGGAAGAGAGAGTGTGAAGGCGTATTGTGATCGGTCACGTGGCGTCCCCGGAGAGATGGCATCTCTTCAGGTGTCAGATCGCCTCGCTAGACCGTCAAGAAACTCAACCCTCTGGGGGCGTTACCCACGACCCTACCCGCGCGGAGCTAGAGAGAGCGCCGACGAGCATGGCCACACTTAGGTGCGACGAGGTGACGCTTTTGGTGCGGATTTAGGCTGTCCAGTCGAGGACGACCTTCCCCGATTGTCCCGATCTCATGATGTCGAAACCCTCTTGGAAGGCGTCGATCGGGAAGCTGTGCGTGAAGATCGGGCTGACATCGAGCCCGCCTTGGACCATCGCCGCCATCTTGTACCAAGTCTCGAACATCTCACGTCCGTACACGCCCTTCAGGATGAGGCCCTTGAAGATCACTTGGCTCCAGTCGATGGCGCACTCCGAGGGCGGGATCCCCAAGATGCCGATGCGGCCACCATGGTTCATGGTGTCGATCATGTCGCTGAACGCGCTTGGGTTCCCAGACATCTCAAGGCCGACATCGAAGCCTTCGCGCATGCCGAGCTCAGCCATGGCGTCTCGGATCGAGGTCTTCGTCACGTTGATCGCTCGAGTGGCGCCAAGCTTCCGAGCGAGCTCCAGTCGGTAGTCGTTGACGTCTGTCACGACGACGAAGCGCGCGCCGACGTGCTGACAGATCGCGGCCGCCATGCACCCGATAGGGCCAGCTCCGGTGATGAGGACGTCCTCTCCGACCAAGTCGAAGGACAACGCGGTGTGAGTGGCGTTGCCAAAGGGATCGAAGAACGACGCGACCTCGTCAGGGATGTCGGTTGGGAGCCGGAACGCGTTGAACGCCGGGAGCGATAGGTACTCAGCGAACGCACCTTGGCGGTTGACGCCGACGCCGACTGTGTTGCGGCACAGGTGGCGTTTACCGGCGCGACAATTGCGACAATGGCCGCAGGTGACATGCCCCTCTCCGGAGACCCGGTCTCCGACCTCAAAGCCGACGACTGCGCTGCCCTTGTCGGCGATGACCCCCATGAATTCATGCCCGATCACCATCGGCACTGGGACTGTCGCTTGGGACCACGCGTCCCAGTTGTAGATGTGAATATCAGTGCCGCAGATCGCTGTCTTCTGGACCTTGATGAGCAGGTCATTGGGGCCGATCTCTGGGGACGGCACATCGTCCATCCAGATCCCCTCTTCCGGTTTCAGCTTTGCGAGCGCTTTCATGTGGGGATCACTCCCAGCGCGCGACCCACCTTGGCGAAAGCCGCGATGGCACGGTCGAGGTGCGCTTTGGTGTGGCCAGCGGACATCTGAACGCGAATACGCGCTTGACCACGCGGGACGACAGGGAAGGAGAAGCCGATGACATAGATCCCCTCTTCGAGCAGCTTGTCCGCCATCTCGCTCGCCAGCTTGGCGTCGCCGAGCATCACCGGGATGATGGCGTGCTCACCGGGGACGAGCTTGAAACCGAGGGCCTCCATCTCGGCCCGGAAATACTCACTGTTGCCGCGCAAGGTGATGCGTAAATCATCGCTTCCCTCAAGGAGGTCCAGCGCCGTGAGCGAGGTGGCGGCGATGACGGGCGCCAGGCTGTTTGAGAAGAGGTAAGGGCGCGAGCGCTGTCGCAGCCATGCGACGATCTCAGCTCGAGCAGCTGTGTAGCCACCAGAGGCACCGCCGAGGGCCTTACCAAGGGTGCCTGTCAGGATATCGATGCGCCCCTGCACACCGCAGTGCTCGGGGGTCCCGCCGCCCTTCTCGCCCACGAAGCCCACGGCGTGGGAGTCATCGACCATGACCATGGCGCCGTAGGTGTCCGCGAGGTCGCAGATGCCGCGAAGGTTCGCGATGATCCCGTCCATTGAGAACACGCCGTCGGTGGCGATCAAGATGTGCTTGCATCCGGCGGCCTTCGCTTCTTTGAGCTTCACCTCAAGGTCGGCCATATCATTGTTCGCGTAGCGGAAGCGCTTGGCTTTGCACAGCCGCACCCCATCGATAATCGAGGCGTGATTGAGCGCGTCCGAGACGATCGCGTCCTCGGGGCCAAGGATTGTCTCGAAGAGGCCTGCGTTGGCGTCAAAGCAGGATGAGTAGAGGATGGTGTCATCGTGACCCAGGAATCCGCTGAGACGTCGCTCAAGCTCCTTGTGGACGTCTTGTGTCCCGCAGATGAAGCGGACCGATGACAGCCCGTATCCTCGCTCCGGCAGCGCCGCTCGGGCCGCCTCGATGAGCGCGGGGTGATTGGAGAGGCCCAGGTAGTTGTTCGCGCAGAAGTTCAGCACTTCGCCATCACCGACAGCGATGCTGGCTTGCTGAGCGGACGTAATGACCCGCTCCGCCTTGTAGAGGCCTGCCTCTTTGAGGCCCTCGAGTTCGGTGCTCAAATTGTCTAGAAACGCCTGATCCATATCCCCTCCCAACCGGTGTCGGTGGTTTAGTGCGTGCGCGTGGCCGCGGTCAAGGCGGAGGACTGGAGTTGGACGCCTTGTCCGTGACGGCGCATGATCGCGCACATCGCCATGACAAAGCTGCGCGATGGAACAAGTCGTTCGTGCGATCGGTTTCAAGGCGGCGCTTTCACCCTGAGTTTCATGCATCCCCTGCTCATTCAGTCGATTCGTGTCTGCCTCTGTGCCCTGATGTTTCTGGGCCTGACACCCGAGGTGCGCGCGAAGGGCAAGTCGCACAAAGTGAAGCGTGGAGAGAGCCTGGGAGCGATTGCGCCACGCTATGGCTGCACGATCTCAGAGTTGATGAGCGCCAACCCAAAGCTGAAGAGCCCGGACCGGATCAAGATTGGTCAGCGCTTGAAGATCCCGCGCTGCGTGGCTGGTGGGCCGCCAAGCAACTGCCACTGGAGGGCTGAGCATATCGACTCCAAGGTGCTGGGGGAGGCGATGAGGAAGCGGGGCTTCTCGCCACCGCAGAAGTTCCGCGCCCTCGTCGTGAAGACGACCTTGAGCGCGGATGGCTCCAGGATTGAGGGGCATGAACTCTGGGATTATCGAAAGAAGGGGGCGCGCCCTGACGGCTGGAACCCGGCGTCGACCATCAAGCTCTTCAGCGGCGTGAGTGCCCTGCAGAGGATCCGCGCCTTGGGGTTCTCTCCCAGGGCTAAGGTGACCTTTCATGACGAGGGGCGCGACCGAACCTTCGCCCTGGATGAGCTCTACGAGGATGCGGTCCACTGGAGCAAAAATGTCCCTCACAACCGCTTGGTGCAGCTCGCGGGCTTTGACTACCTCAACGGACCGGAGGGGCCCCTCCAGAGGGCAGGGCTAGAGCACAGCTACATCATGAGGGCGTATGCGCGAGCGAAGTGGACCGGGCAGGGGCAGTCATCATCGCTGCGACCCTCTCCTGCGATAACGCTCAAAGAGGGCAAGAAGACACGGCGCATCCCGGCACAAAAGGGGACAGGCAAGTACCCTTGCTACGGGGCTGCGTGCACGTCGCTGTCTGACCTGACGCGGATGATGTGCACGCTCATGCTGCACGAGCAGCTCCCCCCGGCGTCGCGCCTGGCCTTTGGCCGAAGAGGGGCATCCAATGAGCAGGGCCCGCATCTTCAGTTCATTCGTCAGCGCCTCAACCGAAAAAGGAAGGGGAAAAAGGATCCCATTTGGGACACCTTCGAGCGCCGCTTTATCCCCAAGGATGCGCAAGGAGCCGCAGCCCAGGGGCGGCCGCAGCTCTTCCGTAAAAATGGGTTTGCGCGGCAGTGGGCGAGTGAGAACATCTACGTCTACCTTCCAGGCCGACGCGAGCGATGGATGGTAGCCTTGGCGGGCTACCCAGGCCGCTACTCGTTAAGCAAAGCTGCTGATATTATTGCCACACTTATCGCTGAAAATGCGCTGTGAGCAGGAGAGCCCCTTGAATCACTTTGCGACTGTGACCATCGCCCTCTGTCTGGCTTTCACTGTGGGCTCAACTGTGGCCTTTGCTGCGCCGGATCCCGCCTCGGTCGAGGTGACGGATGCGTTCTGTAAATCTGTGAAGCAGACCTATATCGCGGAGCACATCCGCAGCTACTACAGAGACTGGAAGACCTGCGGGAAGGAGTGCGGGAAGCGCCATAAGGCGTGGACCGAATATCGAACCAAGCACTTTGGCTACTTCAAGGGGTTTGGGAAGCGGGCCTGGAACGACCACCCTCCCAAGCACTACGCGGTCGATACAGTCTTCATGGGGCGCAAGGTGAAGCTCAACCAGTGGGTCGTCCCGGTGCTCAAGTGTGTCGAGCGCGATCTCAAGCAGGGCTGCGCGACCTGCCCTGAGGATCCCAAGCGGCCGGAGGAGTGCACCGATAAGAGCTTCCCCTACAAGCCCAAGGCTTTGAGTGGCCTCCGTTACCGCAACACCTTCAAGGGCGGCGAGGTTTCAAACCATGTCTATGGTATCGCGCTGGACGTAGACCCCGCGGACAACACGTGTTGCGGGTGCACTGCGCGCTGGCGCGCTCACGCGATGTGTAAGCGAAAGAAGCTCAAGCCCTATCAGCGGATGATCATGCCCTGGTGTTGGGTCGAGATCTTCGAGCAGTACGGCTTCTACTGGCTTGGACGTGACAAGCTACAGGACACGATGCACTACGATTTCCTCGGCGACCCGGAGGTCGTCAAGCGAGCGCTCAAGGCTTCAGTCGAGGTCAAGTAGCTTAGCGACCGGCTCTTCTCGGATGAGGGTTCGGCGCGCGGCGACCCGCAGGTCGCGCAGCATGGTCGGGTTAGGCTTTGGGGAGACCGTTGGGTGCGTCCCGGCCGAGACCGCTCGTGCGGTCTCCAATCCACTGAGGCCGCCACGGCGAAGGACCCACAGGGTGACAAGGCGGCGGCTCACGGCTTCCAAGCTCGCTGCAGCCTCGAGCGCGGCAGCGCCGCTCTCGGGGCTGATGAGCACCGGGAGCATCTTGCGTGCCCGTCGCCGAACCTTGGCGTTCGGGTCGTCGAGGAGTGAGAGGGCGTCTGGGAGCAGAGGAGAGAGGCCCTTCGCCCAGATGGCCTCTAGGGCGTCCAAGCGCACCCTGTAGGCTTTGTCTCTCAGCTGATCTTTGTAGACCCGCGATGCTTCTTTGACGGCGCGGTGCAGCTCCTCGTGTTGCGGCCACACGGGGCCAGTAGGCTGACAACGCTCTTGCCAATCTTTCAGGCTGCATTGAACGCGGATGTGGACATGGTTCTCATGAGGGCCCGCGTAGGCCGGGAGCGTCATCATGTCGGCGTAGTGGCGCAGGGTGGCCGCGTCGACGCCTAGGGACTTGGCGTGCGCAAGGAGCAAGCGTTCAAGGTGCGGCTCAATGATGACCCACTGAAGGCCGAGGGCTTTGTTGCTCCCTAAGGCCTCGATGGCCGCCCAGTTTCTGTCGACATCGAACTTATACTTCTTGGGCAGTCGACGACTCTTGCCTTCCTCGTCATAGCGATGGTTTCGAACCCGAACGCTTGTGCCATCGAGCTGCGTCATGAAGAAGACGAGATCCACGTCCCTCCCTGAGTTGTGGCTTCGGCTGTCGCCGATGTCTCCGCCGTTCTTTTGGCTGAGGTTACCTACGACAAGGGGTTGCCCCCCCGGGAACTCGTCTGCCACATGTCTGGCGGCGTTCAGGAGTCCATCGACCAGCGCTGCCGTCGCATAATAGGTTTTCGACTTGTTGACGTGGTGTTGGAGCCGATGATTGGGGCCCATCGGGAAGGCCTCACCCTCGGTGAGCCAGCCGGCGAATGGATCTCCGCCTGAGCCGGCCTCAGCGGGCGGGCTGTGGATGACACCCAAGGTCATTAGGAGCGTTAAAATTGCGGCGAAACGCACAAGCCACCTCTCAAAGTTAACCACGTTTAGAGCACGGTTCGTTCCCAATTCTGTCAAGTTCGTGACCCCGTTAGGTTTTGGGGGCAGCATGGTCGAACGGAGGCAATTGACGTGTATCGACTGACCCAGACCATCCTCATGGGGGCCTGTTTGGCTACCCTATATGCCGCGCCTGCATCGGCCGCGATCACCCCTCTTTCACCCGAGCTGCAGGCTTCGCTTGACGCGATCCGCCCCGATCCGCGGCCGAAAGAGCTCATCAAGGGCACCCACTACGTCATCAGTAACGAGCCCCAGCAGCACCTCTTTCGGGAGGCGATCAAGGACTCTGGTGGCATCTACGTCGGGGTAGGAGCGGAGCAGAATTATCTGCTCATGGGGTGGTCTCGACCTGAGGTCGCTATCTTCGTGGACTTCGATGATGTGATCCCTCGCGTGCACCACATCTACGCGAGCATGCTCCGTCGACTCGACACCCCGCAAGCGCTCCTCACGTGCTGGAACGCTGATCCCAAGGCGAAGGACTCGGGGGAGTGCAGCTACGAGACAGTCGTGGGTTGGCTCGCGGAGGACTACGAGGGGGACTTGCTCAAAGGGGTGAAGAACGTGTGGAAGTTCTCCCGACCTCGGATCGCTCCTCACCTACACGAACTGCGTGACCACTTCACGAAGCTGAAGATCCCCTGCTTTTTAAACGATCAGGAGACCTACACCTTCGTGGCCGAGATGGTTCGAGCACGTCGTGTTCGTGCTGTCCGCGGTGACTTCACCAAGCGTCGGACCATGACCGACATCGCGGCATTCGCGCGGAAAGCCTGCCTTCCGATTCGCACGCTCTACCTCTCGAACGTCGATGACTACCTCAACTATTACCAAGCGCAACATCGCAAGAACATGGTTGGTTTGCCTGGCGATGAGCGCTCGTTGGTCGTCCAGACGGAGCCCTCGGGGGGGCACACGTACCACTATTTGGTGCAGCCGCTGTCGGTGTACCGCGAGTGGCTCCAGTGCCGGTGCGTCTACGCCATCTCCGTCATTCGACCGCACCGCGTCCCGCTCGGCGATGAGGGGCTTCAGACGGTCAAGCTCATCCCCAGTCAGGTGGACAAGTACAAGAAGAAGGCGAAGAAGAACGGCCCCGCGCCCTCATTCGCGCTCCCGGAGACGTGCGCTCGATAGGCCCCCCGACCTAGAGGATCCCGGCCTTCATCAGCCGCTTGCGGCACTCGCGGATGATGGCCTCTCGACTCCGCGGGGAGCGCATCACCTTGATGAGCTCCCGATGGGTGAGCTTGTCGAGGAGGCGCCTGGCCACCCGAGGTGGCGTCATGGGGTTGGTGACGAGCGTCATCACCATCCGCTTGTTCTTGGCGTAGCGGCTCTGGTTAGACAGCCACTCAAGCGCGGTCGGGGAGAGCCCTGAGGTGCCCGCATACTCGATGGCCTCGTCGTCTTTGACCTGTGGGTTTTTGACGACCTCTAAGTGGACGCGCTTCTCCAGGTCGCGGATGAGGATACGCCGCACGGGGCGGTTAGCCTGCCGCGCTAAACGCAGCTTGTCGTTAACCGTCAGCTGAGCGACCTGCTTGTGGAGCGGCACATCGCTTGTGTTGTCCAGCAGCTCCCAAGAGGGGCGGGTGGCGCCCGAGGCGAGGGGCCCCGTGCGCTCCGGAGCGTCGTCTGATGTGCCCTCTGTCTCTGGCTCCGGCTCTGGCACCTCATCTGATGTGGCACCTGTTTCTGTCTCTGTTTCTGTCTCTGTCTCTGTCTCTGTCTCTGTCTCTGGTTCGGGCAGCTCCTCGAGCAGCGCTTGCGCTGTCTCGAGGAGGGCGGCTGCGGCTGAGGTGTCGCTTAAGACCGCGAAGATGCCCCCAGGCGCATGGTTAACGACCTGACCTTTAAGGAAGCGAAAGTCACCATCGGTGAGCCGGATCGCGATGTCGACCGTCGTGAACATCGCCGGTGGCGTGTCGGTCTCGAGCAACAGTCCACCGACGGGGAGGTGCGCTTCGACAGCTGCTCGCAGCGTGTCAGGGGCTCGGAGATCCAGCTCAAGGGTCGGCGTCATGAGTGAACTTTACATGAAGTCGGGCATCCTCAAACGCCTCACGGTGTCATCGGATCGAAATCACAGCTGTCGTTGACACCGTCGCCGTCAGTGTCAGGCTCATCGGTGACGCAGGTGAGCTCTCCAGTGTCCGAGCAGGACGTCCCGTCGAGGATCGCGAACCCTAGCTCCGAGCACGTCCCTCCGCAGCAACATGCTCGGTCCAAGTCCTCAAGGGTGAGCATGGCCGCTCTCACGTTGTCCGAGTCGGCTTGGTCAGGCAAGCAGTCATCGTCCTGATCGACGACGTTTGACTCCACGGCGTCGATGAGGCCGTCAGAGTCTGAGTCCACAGGGGTCGACCGGTCGTCGCCGACCTCGTCACCGTCTGGGAGTCCGTCGCCGTCAGTGTCAGGGTCAGCGGGGTTGGTCCCGAGCATCCCCTCGAGGAGATCGGTGAGCCCATCACCGTCGGTGTCAGTGTCGTCGCTCGACCCGTTGTCCTGAGAGGTCTGTGCTTCGCCGCAGTCGGCACCCTCGCAAGGGGCCTCTGCGTCTCCGCAGCCCGGGGGTGATAGGGCGATGACGAGGCAGGTGAGAAGGAGGAGCGAGCGGCGCGGCATATCGTGAGATGTGAGCATGGGAGTGCCTCATTCTGTGATGGGTTGGTAGCGAAAGGTGCGTCCGATTCTGCCATTGGAGGCCTGGAGTATCCATCTGCCGCAGCGCTTGTTTTCACCCTCGCTGTCCTCTCTCAAGGGTGCGCCTCGTGCGGGGATCCGCTAGGCTGCTCGTCGATGTGGAGACACCCCCTGGCGTTGGTCTTGAGTCTCGCGATCCTGGCGACAGGGTTGGCGGTCGCTTTGCCTGGGTGGCTCGGTGGAGAGTCACCCGAGGCTTCGCGTACGAAGAGCGCTCGTCTGGTGAGCTTGACCCCCGCGGTCACCGAGACCCTGGTCGCCTTGGGGGCCGGAGACCGGTTGGTGGGCCGGAGTGACTTCTGTCCGACAGCCGGCCTCTCAGAGGGGGTGCCAATGGTCGGGACGACCTTGCAGCCCAACTTTGAGGGCCTGGTGAAGGTCCGGCCTGACCACATCTTGGCGACCGAGGCAGGGAGCCTGGCAGACGATGCCCTCAGACAAATCGCTCCGACGACGGCCTTACCGTGGCGCACGGTGCCCGAGATGGTTGAGAGTGTGCGCACGCTGGGGCAGCTCGTTGGCAAAGAGGGGGCCTCAGACACCCTCGCCCTCCGACTCCAGACCGAGGTGCTCAAGGACCCGCCGAAGGGGGCACCGCGGCTGCTCCTTCTGCTCGGCTATGGCGCGCTGACGGATGGGCAGCTGTGGTTCATAAAGCCAGGCTCGCTGCACGACCAAGTGCTGCGCGCCGCGGGGGCTCGGAATGCGATCTCAGAGGCGGTGGACGGTGCCCCATCGATGCCCTTGGAGCAGCTCTTGACCCTCGACCCGGACCTCATCATCGTGCTCAGCCCGAAGGACGCGATGACCGACGCGGAGAAGGGCGCCCTGATCGAGCCATTGACCCGCATGACGACCCTAAGGGCGTCCCGTGAGGCGCGGCTCGCTGTCATGGTACGAGCTAACGTCCTCGGCGAAGGGCCCGGGCTCTTGGATCTCGTCGCTCCGCTCCGCGAGATGATCACAGGGCTGATGGCGAAACCGGTGAGGCCATGACCGCTGGGCTCGCGCTCCAAGGCGTCACGGTTCAGGTCGGGGACGCGACCCTCCTTAAGGGGGTCGACTTGGCGGTCCCCCCCGGCGGCTTCGTCGCCATCGTGGGGCCTAACGGTGCGGGGAAGTCGACGCTCCTCAAGGCGACGCTTGGGTTGGTGCGCACCACTGCAGGGACCCTCGCTGTCGATGGCCAAGCGCTGCAAGGCCTCTCAGGCCGCGCACGGGCCGGGGTCTTAGCGTGGTTGCCGCAGCGGGACGCCTCGGTGGAGTCTGTGCGGGTCGTCGACAGGGTCGCCGCCGCGCGCTTTCGCTTCCCCGAGGGGCGCGCGCAGTCGCTGCATGCAGCACGACAAGCGCTCGAGGTCCTCGGGCTGGCAGCTCTGGCAGAGCGCCGCGTCGACACCCTGAGCGGCGGTGAAGCGCAGCGGGTCGCTTTGGCCGCGCTCGCAGCTCAAGAGGCCACATGGTGGCTCCTGGATGAGCCCGCGCATCATCTAGACCCGGGGCGACAGGTCGAGGTCTATCGCACCCTCGGTGCACGATGGCGTGGCGATCTTGGCGCCCCTCAGTCCATGATCGCGGTGACCCATGACGTGAACCTTTTAAGCCACGCAGCCCCTGGTGAGTGGGCAGAGAAGTTGACCCTCATTGGCCTCTCCGAGGGGACGGTGCGCTTCCAGGCCCAGCTCTCTGACCCGACCCTCGCTGAGCGATTGAGCGGCTTGTTCCAGACCGAGGTCAGGGCGGTGGATGTCGACGGCTCGCGGCACTTCGTCGTGACAGGAGGTGCTTCATGACAGCGCGCCTCGTCGTCCTCAGCCTGCTCTCGCTGCTCGCGCTCGCCGTCGGCCCCTGGATCGGGCCGCAGATGCCAGTTGAGAGCGCGGACTTCATCCTGTGGCAGCTCCGCGTCCCTCGTGTCCTCGTGGGGGCGCTCGTGGGCGCCGTGCTCGGCATCGTGGGCGCCGCGTACCAGACCATCTTTGGCAACCCCTTGGCGACGCCTTCGACCGTCGGAACGACGGCTGGCGCGGTCTTGGGTGCGCTCATCGCGGTCGTGCTTCTGGACGGTGGGCACGTCGGCGGGGTCCCTGTCTTGGCCCTCGCGGCCTTCCTTGGCGCGCTTGCGGTCACGTTGATCGTCGCGATGGTCGCCTCGAGTGGCCGGGCGTCGACCTCTGACGTCTTGCTCGCGGGCATCGCCATCACTCTGGCGGCGAGCGCGATGGCGAGCGGGCTACAATTTCAGGCTGACATGGCGGCGACCTTTCAAGCCGTTCGTTGGTCACTGGGTCACCTCGGGCAGCTCGGCTTTGACGGTCTCTGGACGTTGCTCCCCTTCGCCGCGGTGGCCGTCGTCGCCATCCTCAGTCAGACCCGCGCGCTCGACGCGATGGTCGCTGGAGAGTCTCTCGCTGAGACCCAGGGCGTGGATGTCGTCCGGGTCCGGACGCTGGTCCTCGGGGTAGGCGCCCTCGGGGTCGGCGCGGCTGTCGCCCTCTGCGGTCCCATCGCCTTCGTGGGGCTCATCGTGCCTCACCTTGTGCGCCTGTGGCTGACGGGGAGCCGCCGTGTCTTGTTACCGATGAGCGCGCTCGTGGGGGCGGCCCTCTTGGTGCTCTGCGATGGGTTGGCGCGCGTCCTCATCGAGGGCCGTGAGCTCCCTGTCGGGGTCTTGACCGCGGCGCTCGGGGCGCCTCTGCTCTTGTGGCTAGTCGTCGGGGGACGGCGCGGTTGAGGAGGCGAGCTGGAAGCGCGTGCACCGGCCTAGAGCATTGAGGTAGACTGCGGTCGCCACCAGGGGCTCTAGATGGACATCGGAGGGGTGTCATGGCGCGGCGATACGACCTGCTCGAGGTGAAGGCTCTGGGGCGTCGGCTCTTTATCAAGGCCGGCGGCGCAGTGGTGCTGGCGTCCGTGCTCCCGGCCTGCGAAGTCGACGCGGACGTTGAGCCGCTGATCGGTCCAGGGGTGGATGTGCAGGGCGACCCGGCGCCGAGCACGCCCGACGTCGTCGATGACCGAGCGTCTGGGACAGACACCGAGGCGGTACAAGACAGTGTGGTCGAGCCAGAGCCTCGTCCGGAGCCCTGTGATGAGTGGACTCCAGATCCTCTGGGTGAGGGCGCAGATGCGCACCCGTTCGAGTCCGCCCCGCCGCCAGGGGGTTGGGGAGACGAGATCCCGCCAATCAGCCAAAATAATGGTCATTACGTCACGAATTACTTCGGCGTCGCGAGCGTCGATCCGTGTGAGTGGCGCCTCGACATCTCGATCCGAGGGGAGACGGTCGCGTCCCTCGATCTCGAGACCGTCTACGGGATGGCTGGGCAAGATAAGGAGCACACGCTTCAGTGCATCGAGAGCCGCCCAATCCTGATGAAGATGGACAACGCGGTCTGGACGGGCAGACCCCTCAAGGATGTCTTGAATGAGCTGGGCGTGACGCTCGATGCGTCGCTGAACGGGATGCGCTTGATCTCGGCGGACAGCTACGAGGTCGGCTTGCCCGTCAGTGAGCTCGACGTCCCGGTCTGGATGGTCTGGGAGATGAATGGAGAGCCCCTGCCGCCAGAGCACGGGTTCCCTGTGCGCCTGCTGTGCCCGGATCGCTTCGGGTGGCAGAACGTGAAGCAGCTCATCGGGCTCGACTTCATCGAGGGCGATCCGATGCCGGAGTATCAGAAGATCTGGAAGACGCACTATGTCGTGCAAGCGCTCATCGCCTACCCAGAGACCATGGCGTTGAGCACGTCTGGAGAGACGGTCAGGATCCTCGGCAAAGCCTACGCAGGGAGTGACCCGGTCGTCTGGGTCGGGATCAGCCTGGATGGTGGCGAGACGTATGAAGACGCTGAGCTCACCTATGCGCCAGGACCAGATCGTTGGACATTGTGGCGGTTCGACTGGACGCCGTCCGAGCCCGGGAATTACGTCCTGACCAGCCACGCGCGGACGGCCTCCGGGCTCGAGACCGAGCTCACGTCAGACCTGGCCATCCCCTACACCGACGGCATGGCGATCATGCTGAAGGTGTCTTGAGGTGATGCGCCTCCTCTGGGCCGTGGGGTTTGGGCTCCTCGTGAGCGCGTGCGGCGCAGCCATTGATGACACCCAAGGAGCCACTGCCGATGCGGTCAATGCCATCACAGATGGCGCAACAAGCGAGCGCAGCTCCGACGCCGCCGGGCCAGGAGTGGACACTGCTGTGGTCGATGACGCGGATGAGGCTGATGCGGCCTCGGACATCGGGGACGTGGACCACTCGGAGTCGGGAGACGTGCCGACGTCGGATGATGCGGTCGAGGTCGCGGATGCAGGGGCACCGCTGCTCGCCTCGTGCACCGTCGAGATGACCGTGGGCGACGAGACAGAGACGCTCTTGGATATGACCTTTGAGGGCTTTGAGGAGAATGTGTTTGGGGCGACGGTCTACGGCCACATGCTCAAGGTGTGGGCTGGTGTGGAGGGGACTGGGTTGGAGATCCTCATCCGCACAGAGCAGACCAAGATCCCTGGGGTCATCATCCCCGGCACAGCAGGCAGTCATGCCTGGGTGCTGATGATGATCGGGGGCTCCGAGGTCTACACGACTCAGACCCCCGGCGGCATCGTCACCATCACGACATGTCCGTCTGAAGAGGGGATGCTTGTGTCCGGGAACATCTCGAACGTCGTGGTCTACGAGATGGGGACCCTGATGCCTGCGACGCTCAACGGGAGCTTCGAGGTCGTCCTTGGGCACGTGGACGGGGAAGTCGTCTGCAGTGGCTTGTAAGCCTCGCTGGCCCTAGGATGAGCCCATGAGCACGGGGGAACATCGCAGTGACGACGCAGCCCACAGCGCACATCGTGTCGCGGGGCTGACCTACCTGCAGTGGGGCGGCGCCCTGGCCGTCGGCCTGTTTGTGACCCTTGCGGCCTATCAATTCATCGCACCTGAGGCGCCGAGGATGGAGGTCCCAGCTCCGGTCGAACCCGGGCCCGATACGCCGGCACCTGAGGCCCAGGGGCTCGCCGAGCGCATCTTGGCGATGGAGGCGCTCACCAAGCGACTCTCCAAGCGGCTCGGCGCGCTGGAAGCGGCCCTCAATGGGGATGGCTCCTCAGGTGCAGGGCTCTTCACCGCCAACGCATCGGGTGCAGGGCTCATCGCGCCGGAAGGGCAGGGCGCGCTCGCCGTTACGCCGACACTCCGCATCGTGGCGTGGGGCGTCGCCGACTCGGCGACAGCCGGTCAAGGTTGGCTGGAGGGGTTCCTGGGTCAGGTCACCCGCCTTAAGCACGCACATCTTGAGATTGAGTCGGGGCTGTTCACTGGAGATGATGCGCTCACCGCGGAGTCTCTGGTGCACATCGAGGTCGTCGGAGAAGCCACAGGGGGGCATCTCCTAGGCGGGGTCGGTCAAGTACGCTTTCGATGGCAACGCACTCAGCCCAATGACGACGGGCCTTGGCGCATCTCGGCGTGGCGCTTTGAGCGTTTCTATAGCGTGACGGTGCAGAGGCCCCTGTTCGTCGACGCGCTCCCCGAGGTCGTTGACGCAGAGACGCGCCAAGCGCTTGAGCGCTCCGAGCACGCTGAGAAGCTCTTGGCGATCCTTGAGCACGGGGCCTCCCGTCAGCCTGAGCACCCCTTCGCCTACGACTCCTTGGATCGACACCCCGGGTTAGCCGTGGTGGACATCAACCGCGATGGCTGGGACGACCTCTACGTGATGCCCCGTTGGGGGACGAACCAGCTCCTTATCAACCAAGGCGGGGAGCGCTTCGTCGAGGCCGCCTCGACCTGGGGGCTCGACATCGCTGACAGCTGCTCTTCCGCGATCTTCGCCGACTTCGACAATGACGGTGACGCAGACGTCATGATCGGTCGGACCCTCAAGTCGTCACTCTACCTGGTTCAGGAAGACGGGCGCTTTACGCCGGCACCGGACAAGATCGCCGGAGGAGAGCTCCCCAAGCTCGTCAGCTCTGTCAGCGTCGTCGACTATGACTCTGACGGGCTATTAGACGTCTACTTCTCGACCTACGCGGCGACAATGGTCATGCAGAATCGTCGCTTCCTCGCCGCCAAAGGGCAGCTCGGTCAGTCTGCACTGCGTGGCTTTTTGAGCGACGCGGACGCGATCGCGCTCGGCGAGCGTATCGCGCGCCCTGACTACGCAGAGCAGCTGAACCGGCCCGGTCCGCCGAATCGACTCTATCGAAACACCGGTGAGGGGAGGTTCGAGCGCGTGGAGTCCCCGCTTAGCCTCTTCCGAAACACCTTCCAGGCGACTTGGTCCGATGTCGATGGAGATGGTGACTCGGACGTGTACTTAGCCAATGACCACTCAGGTAACCACCTCTTCCGCAATGATGAGGGGCGCTTCATCGACGTGACCGAGGCGACGGGCACCGCAGACTTCGGCTTCGGCATGGGGGTCACCTGGGGGGACTATGACAACGACGGCCGCATCGATCTCTACACATCGAACATGTACAGCCGCGCTGGCCGCCGGATCACCGGGGTGGTGCCAGAGTTAGACCCTAGAATGCGGCGCGCTGCGCGAGGTAACACGCTCTTCCGGAACGCCTCGGAGCGCTTTGAGAAGACCTCGTCGCTCGACACGAGTGGGCTCGAGGTCGAGCGCGCAGGGTGGTCCTGGGGAGCGCAGTTTGGGGATCTCGACAACGATGGCTTTGACGACCTCTACGTCCTCAATGGTCACTACTCGGCTCCCGAGAAGGTGGCCATTGACCATGACTCGTGACCGGAGCTCTGGCGCTCGGTCGTGCGCACAGACAAGGCAGGCGCCTTCTTAGACGATGGCAGCGCGATCGGCGCTGCGCTTGAGGCGATGATCTTGAAGGGGGCGTCGCTCTCTGGGCACGAGCGCAACCGGGTCTTTATGCAGACCCGAGGGGAGGGCGGCATTCGCTTCGCCGACGCCTCGGCGGTCTCCGGGCTGGATGGCCTAGGGGACGGGCGCTCTTTTGCGTGGCTGGACATGAACCGTGATGGGCGACGCGATATCGCGCTCACCAACGCCAATCAGCCCCGAGTACAGATCTTTCGGAATCAGCACACTACTGCGCATCGCGTGCTCGCGCTCCGCTTGATCGGCGCCAAGAGTGACGCCAAATCGACCCCCGCTGGTGCGAGCAACCGTGACGCCATCGGCGCCCGGGTTGAGGTCGTCGCAGGCGGGGTCTTGCGCGTAGCTGAGCTACGGGCCGGTGAGGGCTTGGCGGCGCAAAATTCCGCGGAGCTGTTGATCGGCCTCGGGGCAGCGCCGAGCGTCACCTCGATCCGTGTACGGTGGCCGAGTGGACGCGAGACGACGCTGAAGAACCCCGACCTCGCGCCTCAAGGGCGGACGGCAATGACGCTGCGCGAGCCGGCGCTCTAAGCGGTAGGCGGCGAGCGGTTCCCACGCCTGGCGAGGGCGACGACGCCGATGACGGCGAGGAGCCCGAGGAGTAACGCGAACCATGTGCGGCTCATTGCGTTCTCCGCGGGGCCTGCCGTGCCAGCCGCCCCGCCGATGGTGGGGTCTGCGGGGCGCGTCGTCGTGGAGACACTCTCACCAGACGAGGCAGGACGCCCAGCCTGCATGGTCGTCTCCGCGATGGTGAATGAGACGGTCCCCTCACCCTTGAAGGAGACCAGCTCGCTCATGCGGTCCGTGTCCCCTGGGAACATGTCGAACCCGTAGACAGCGATGTAGTGCAGTCCATTGACGAGAGGCAGCTGCACGCGAAGTGGCAGGCCCTTATCGACCCCCTTGATCGTGTGATAATCGGCCGGGAGGACATCTCGGCTAGGCATCCCTGTCGCCTTGTCGAGCGCCTTGAAGCCCGCGATGAACACCTTGCCTGAGCGCTTCGCAGGGTTGGGCTCTATGAAGACCGACACCGTCGTCGCCTTGGCTTGGGTGGCGGCGCTCCCCTTCCAGTTCAGGACGGGCGTGGCGCCCGTACTCCCATCGTTGCGCTCGTGTCCGTAGCGGTTCACGACCAGTGACACGGTCGCTGGGGGCGTGTCGCCGATCTCAAAGAAGGTGCTCACAGCGTCCCCGATGAGTGGGAAGTCGTTGTGGCTGTAGACCGCCCGATACTTGATCCCCTCGACCAGCTCGACCTTCGCCCGGTAAGGGAAGCGCTGAAGCCACATCGCGAGCTGGTGGTAGTGAGCGATGTCGAGGTGGTCGACCGGCTGGTTACCGATGTCGAGCTCCCGGAACCCGAGCAAAAAGAGGTTCCCGCCGTAGTCCTCTGGGGTGGTGGCTACGTCGATCACCATGTTGATCTCGTGGACGGGCTTGTCCCAGCGCACGCCCTTGCTGTCGACGACATCTCCGTTCTTGCGCCGCAGCTCAAGCTCCTTCGCGGACAAGGGGGCTGTGTCTGTCCGGATGCGCGGGTTCTCCCACTTGCCAGGGCAGCGCGGCATGTTCTCCTCGACGCACGTCGTCAGGTGGTCGATGAGGGTGTTGACTCGGGCGACCTGAGCTGGGTTTGAGGTGCCCTGCTGCTTTGCCATCTGGAGGTAGCGCTGGAGGTCTCTCTTTGCCTGCTCTCGGTCTGTCTTGCGGATGAACTCCGCGCGGCAATAAAAGGCAAAGGGGTCCGGGTTGCTGCGCTTGGTGAGGGGCTCAATCAGCGCGAGCGCTCCCTCGTGATCTCCGAGGTTGAAGGCATTCAGTGCCCGGTAGATCTCAGCCCGGGCCTGGGTCGTGATTGTACCTCCCAGAGTCTTCAGCAGCGCCGCAGAGTCCTTGAAGCGGTTGGCGTTGTGGTAAAGCGCAGCGAGGACGAGCTTGCTTGCGTCCGGGAGCGCGCCCTCCTTCAGCCGGCCCTCGAGGCGCTTGAGGTGCTCTGGCTGCGCCTCAGGGTCCCGCAAGGTCGCGCTCAAGAGCATCCGAACGCTGCCTTCATCGACCGTATCGCGCGCTGCGACGCGCTCAAGGACTGCGGCTGCATCAGCGTGGCGGTCGGCGGCTAAGTAGACCGACCCCTGGATCGCCAGGAGGCCATCCGAGGCGCTCTCCCCCTTGAACTGCTCTCTCGCGCGGTCTGCTAAGGATAACGCGGACGTCTCATCGCCGGCTTGCAGGTGCCGGTGAATCATCATCTCCCACGCCTCTGGGCACCCCGGGGCGCGCTCGAAGATCGCAGCACCGAAGGTCATCGCCTCCTCGTGGCGAGCGAGGCTGGCGAGCGTATGCACGACCTCGCGGAACGCGCAGGCCTCCTCGCCCCGCTTGTTGCCCAGCGTCTTTGGGGGGGAGGGGGACTTGCCCTGAATCACTTGGGCCGCGACGTGGACTGGCGAGGTGCCCTTGCCTACCGCAGCCAGGACTGCCGTCACTTGGTCGGTGTCTCCAAGTGTGTGCCACACGACCGCGGCGCGCACCGCGAGTGACGGGGAGAGGGGGCTGGGCAGTGCGGCCAGCCCTTCACGCACAGCGTCTGGCGACTTCCCAGCCGCGAGAGCGCGCCTCACACGATCAAGCGCAGCGGCCGTGTTTGCCTCGGCCGCGAGGTCCGTGCCGTCGTTATCCTCCGTCTCGACCCAGGGGATGTCGCGCTTTGCGCGCTTCAGTGAGGTCTTCAAGCTCGCGAGCGCTCCGGCGTCCAACGGCCCAGGGGACTCCAAGAGCGCTGCCCCCGCTGCGGTGAACGCGCCCGTGGGGGCGACGCTGGGGTGGACCAAGGTCACGACCATGACGACAGCACCGCTCGCGTCCTTCGCTTCGATCTTGATGGTCGTCTTCTCGAGCGCAGCAGAGCGCGTCAACCCAGCCTTGTCTGCCTGAGGCTGGATCGCGGCGGCGCGCTGGACGGCGGACGCTGCGTGCGGAGGTAAGACCCACTCGGCATTCGCGGGCGACGCCAGAGCGAAGAGCGTGAGGGAGGTGAGGGACGTGAGTAAGACGGCGGATCTCATGATGGTCGTCACTATACCGTCAAAGGATCCCGAGCGCGACCCGCTCCACGGCGCAACTGACGGTCTGAGACCAGCACAGCAAATCGTCGCGACCACGGTTAGGATTAGGTGAATCAAACGCTCTCGGTTATGCTCGTAAACAGACGACTGAAGAGTTGCTCTGCAGCGTTTTTTATTCCCGAGGGCAGGTCCCGACCGATGATTCAGTTTATTCAGTACATGTTCCTGAAGGTCGCTGAGACCATCTTGACGTTATCGGGCTAACGAGAGGCAGCGGCCGCTGTCGCTGCGCGGCACCATGGCTGTGCCCCTCTCCCCGCGTGAACGACGGTTTATCGCTGCGCACCCTCACCTTCAGAGCTGGTGTCTAGTACGCCCGCTTCGGGTTCGCGTCTCCCTCGGTGACGATCAAGGCTTGGTTGGCTGCGACGGGTCCGATGACTTGTGTCTCGCCTCCCACCCACTCGATGGTCAGCGTGTCGACCTGCGTCGCCTTGCCCAGCCCGAAGACGAGGTAGGGGGTGTTGGTTGAGGAGAAGCCTTCGCCTGCTGAGACCTCTTGGAGCAGCTGCCTGTCGCCGAAGCGCGCAGTGATGCGGCTGCCCACACCCCCGCTGTTGGCCTTTGTCCCCACCAGCTTCACGTGGAGCCAGCTTTGATCCTTGGTGGTGTTCTCAAGCACAAGATCCCGAAAGCGGTCGTTGAGGTGGATACCACCATTGTTCACGATGACATCGGGGTCCCCGTCCCGATCGAAGTCCGCGAACGCCATCCCGTGGAACTTCCCGAAGTACTCGGGGACGTCTAAGGGGGTCACGTTCGTGAAGGAGTCATCTCCGTTGTTGCGGTAGACAAACAAGGGTTGGGCGTTCCACACCGGGTGGCTGCCAGGCCCTAAGATGACGTCTTGGTCACCGTCGAGGTCCATGTCGATGAACTGAGCACCCATGATGCTCGCGGGGACGAAGCCTGCCTTGTCACCGATGTTCTCGAAGTGGCCCGTGCCGTCGTTCTTGTAAAGCGCAGGCCCTCCGTAGAGCGCACCCTGCCAGGCTTGCGCCTTCTGGAAGCCCTCGAGGACCTCGAGCTCGCCCTCCACGAAGTTGGTCGCGAGGATGTCGAGGTCGCCATCGTTATCGTAGTCGAACATCCAAGTCGCGAAGCCGAAGCCGGTGCCGTCGGCGACCCCGCGCTTGACGCCCTCCTCTCGGAACGTGCCGTCGCGGTTGTTGATGTAGAGCCCATTCGGCGCCTCATAGCCCCGTCGTTCAAGCTTCGTCGGGCTCAGGGAGTTGACGAAGATGTCGGTCCAGCCGTCACCGTCGACGTCACCGGTGGAGACACCGACTGTGACGGCCTTTGTGGCGTCGATCTGTGCCTCTTTAGACACGTCCTTGAACTCGAAGTCGCCCATGTTCTTCAACAACACCAGGCGCCCACCGGCGGTCCCCGTGACCGCTAAGTCGAGCAGGCCGTCCTGGTCGAAGTCGAGCGCGGAGGCGCCGCAGGAGTTCTGCCAGGCGAGGGCAGCGTCTCCCTTCTCGGACATGTCCACGAACCCCTGGCCTTTGTAGTTCATCAGTAACCGATTAGGCCCCGCTGATAGCCACGCGGCGCGCGTCATGTAGAGGTCGGTCCAGCCGTCATTATTGAAGTCGGCTGCGACGCACGCAGGGGGCGTGTTCGAGATGCCAGCGAGGGTCTTGTCCTCTTTGCGGACAAAGCCCTTCCCGTTCTCGTAGAGATAGAACTCAGGCTGGGCGTAGACTCCCTGCGCGACGAAGTCGACAAAGGTGTCGTTGTTGTAGTCCGCAAACGCGACGGCGCCCGCGAGGTGCCACCGCCGAATGCCATAGAAGTCGGCCTTGTCCACGAACGGGAAGTCCTCGGCGGTGCCGTTGCCCATGTGCTCGCCGTAGGGGAAGAGCTCAGCCTTTCTGGCCTCTGCCTCTGGGGTTGTCTCCGGGCCAAGCGCGGTGCGGAGCCAGATCCGCACCCACGGGGTCGGCTGTATCGCGTTTGCGTTCTCCAAGAAGGGGATCGCCTCTTTGTAGCGGCGGTGCCGGAAGAAGAGGGTGCCCGCATAGAAATTCGCGTCGAAGTCTTTCGAGAACCAGGCCTCGGCTTTGTATTTCTCGATGGCGGTGAAGGCTTCCTCTTCAAAGCCGATGTGGATGAGCCCAATGATGAGGTTGGCCTTCATGGCCGGGTCGCCTTTGTGGGTCTCGATGTGGTCGTAGAGGGACTGCGTAATCTCAGCCGCGCGCGACCGCTCAATGAGCTTGTCTCGGTAGAGGCTCCCGACGACCTTGAAGTCGATTTGACCGCGGCGAAGGAGGGCACCGACGAAGTCTGCTTTGTACTGCGGATAGGCCTGTGTCCCCGGGGGAGGGGCGGTCTTGCCCGCCTCGATGAACTTCTCACTCAGCGTGTCTTCGAGCGCATAGTTGTCCCACGGCGTGCGCTTCTGTGCCTCGTCGACTTGGTCCGTGTAAGGCTTCTGTACCGGGATCTCTTCGGCCAGGGGGAGGAGCTCAGCGGGCTTCGCGGCGGCCTCCGCCTTCTGCTCCTGTGCCGGGGGCGTCGGCGCTTGCTGCTTCTCACCGCAGCCCAAGCTCCCGATGCTGAGCGCCACGACGGCGGAGAGTGTCCACCCAGCCCATCGCCCTTGATATCGTCGTCCGACGTTCATGCCTGCCCCTCTGTGTTCCGCGCTCGGATTGAGCGTTCAACGGCTCGATTTAAGTGCCGCGAGATCGTCGGTGTCAAGGTGTCCCGTCTCGGGAATGACTCGCGTCCAAGCTCCGTTGTGCGTCTTGCTGTTGTCCTACTCAACAGGTAATATTTCGCCATGCTGCGACCTTTATTCCCCAACAGATTCGGGGCCTCCATCGCCCTCTGCTTGATCCTGCTCACGGGCGGGCCGTTCGCCGCCGCACAAGCACCGCAGAAGCCGTCACCGCTGCTCATGGGTTACGGCCCGGCGCGGATGCCCATGAAGGTGCCCGAGGCTGCGAAAAAGACGCCCATCGAGGGTGAGTTTGTCCTGCGGCAAAAGTACATCGAGAACCAATACTTCCGCGACGAGTTCCACGGCTGGGCGACCGGTGAGGGCATGTGGCGGGGCCTCGCGGGGAGCGGTGGCAGCGGCATCCAGCCTGCCGTGGCCGCGATGAAGGGCACATCGAACCCGGAGGCAGACTTCACGGCACTGCTTGAGGCTGGGTGGCTTGATCGTGAGCAGATCACGAAGGGCTTCGAGGTGAAACAGCGGCACGATCGGCTGAGCAGCCTCGCCCGAGCGAAGGTCGCTGAGGCTCAGAAGCGCAATGACCATGCGGGCATCGTGAAGGCCCGGCGCGCCTGCGCTGACATGGACCGGGCCCACTACCTTGAGAAGAAGAAGTTGATGGCGGGGGTGCGTAAAGTGTTGGCCGAGCGGCGTCCAGATCTGCTCTGCAGTGGCCCCAACTGCCAGGGGAACCAGGCCGGCTCCCGCCGAGGAGCGCCGTCTCCCCCCCAAGCGCCGATGATGCCGCCGCCGATGGGTGGAGGTTACTAGAGCGTCACGGGCTCCAGGGGCGCGGGTGCGCCCGCTGACAGCAGCCATCGCGCGGTGAACCGCGCGTCGTCCCTGAGGGCCTCGTCGTGGGAGACGACCAGCGCTGTCGCCCCCGTCTGCTCGCAGAGCGTCCAGAGGTGAGAGAGCGTCTGCTCGCGGCTCCCCGGATCCAAGCTTGAGGTGGGCTCATCTGCGAGGATCAAGCTCGGGCGGTTCGCAAAGGCGCGCGCCAACGCGACGCGCTGTCGCTCCCCCCGGCTGAGCACAGAGACGCGCCGGTTGAGGTGAGCCTCCATCCCGAGGGGACCGAGGAGTGAGGATGGGGATGGGGCATCACTTGGCGCCCCCATTGCAGCCTGCACGAGCGCGATGTTTTGAGCCACGGTCAGGGTCTCAAGGAGGTGGAGATCTTGAAAGACGAACCCGATCTGCTCCCGTCGGAAGCGCGCTGGCGAGCCGTAGGCCGAGAGGGGACGCTCACGGAATTGGACCTCGCCTCGCTCGGGGGAAAGGAGCCCTGACGCCACGTTGAGCAACGTCGTCTTGCCAGATCCCGACGGGCCGAGCACGAGCGCGTGCTCACCCGAGCGGACGCAGAGTGAGGCCTGACGCAGGACCTCGGACCCCCCGAGCGCGAGCGAGACCTCGTGCAGCGTGAGCAGGTCGCTCATCAGCCCTCCCTCAGGCTAGAGAGTTGAGCGAACCAGAGGACACGCGCCACCGGAGGAAGGGTGGCGGCGATGGCCAAGAGCAGGCTCACGACCACCACGCTCGCCTGGAGCTCTGCCGAGAGCGCGACGAGGTCGCCGCTGGGGGCGTACGGCAGGTAGGTGACCAGCAATGCGCTCGCCCAGCCCCCGGTGGCTGCGGCGACGCCGAGCCCTAGGAGTGCGCCGACCAGCGCCAAGAGTCCGCTCTCAATCATGGCCGCAGTCGCGAGGAACCAGCCAGGGACGCCGATGATTTGCAGGGTGTAGAGTCGGCGATGCTCTGACAGCGTGCGGAGCATCGTCGTGTTGAGCAGGACGAGCCCCGCCAAGAGGGCGAGGGCGAGGGCGAGCATCATCACGACGTCACGCAAGCCGCTCATCGCGTCACGGAGGGTCGCCTCGATGCGCGACAAGCTGACGACTTGGAGTTCTGGCTCGAGGTTGTAGCGGTCTCGCAGGCGCTCAAGGGCATCCGGAGCCTCGGAGCGGACACGGACGCCGACCCCCGTGAGTTGGCCTGGGAGGTCGTAGGTGGCCTGGATGCTCGCGAGGGGGCGCAGCACGGTGCCGTCGACTTGGGTCCCGGTCCGCGCGAGGATGCCTCGCACGCGGGTGGACTCGAAGTCCTTGGTCTTGGCGTTGTAGAGCAGATAAGCGTCGCCTGCGCGGCGCTGCTGAAGCTCTGCGGCCTCGAAGCCGAGGACGACGCCGTCCCCTTGGAGCCCCTCGGGGGTCTCTTCAAACCATGTGCCGTCGTGGAGCTCGAGGCTCAGGGCATCCCTCCAGCCTGCCTCGACCCCCTTCAGCAAGGTCATGCCTGCGGTGTCACCTGGGGATCGGATCGGGTGGATCAGCATGGGGAACGTGGCGGTCACCTCGGGCTCCGCCCGGAGCCGACTCACGACCCCTGCGGGCATGTATTGAAGCCCAACCCCGCCACGCAACATCAGCGTCGCAGCCTCATAAGGGCAGCCCTTGGCGGTGATGAGGAGGTCATAACCGAGCCGGTCGACGTCCTCCTCAGTCGCCGCCTGGTAGCCCGCTACAAACCCGAAGAGCGTCGCAGCGATGTAGGCGGCGGCCCCTACGGCGACCACCGTCGCGAATGATGTCCACGGCGTGTGCCGCACATTGGCGAGGGGCCAGGTCAGGAGGTAGCGAGCTCTGCGTGACATCGGGAGTTAGGGCGCCTCGAGAGGGTCGGTTAGGATCGACGTACGAGGGTGATGGTGCCCCAGGTGAAGGCCTCTTGCCAGCTGGAGACGCCGCAGCTCAGGCTGCCTCGGTCTGCAGCCCCTCGGCTGTCGCCCGTCGAAAGAGCACCAGCTGCTCTGCGCCGAGCGACTCCGCGCAGTCACGGAGCGCCTTGTCAGCGTCACCCGTGCTCAGCGCATGGTCGGAGGCATAGCGTGCGACCACGGCGCCCCATGTGTCGGTGCCGTTAAAGTACTGCATCGTCGCCAACGTCTCGTCTGGCAGCTCGTGGATGTTGCGGCCCAGGAGCCATGACGCGCTGTTCGAGAAGATGGGGCGATCCGTGTCGTAGGTCACGCCTCGGATAGGCTTAAGCAGCTGGTCTTCGCCGTCGATCTGCAGCGACGACTCGATTTGGCCGTTGATGCGCGGCACCACGTCGTCGGTGATGTCGGCTGCGGCGACGTAGTCGTCTTTCTTGTCCGCGGCTAACGCTTGGAGTTTGTCGTCGCTCGCGAAGCCCTCGACGGGGTGCTCCATGTTGTCCATGAACTGCGTGAACATGTGGATCTGCTTCCGCAACGCTGGGTGTGGGTTCCCTGGGATCGTGTTGACCAGGAAGCAGAACGCCTGTCGCGCACCGACGTTATCACCGAGCTTCAGTTGGCCGCGCGCACGCCAAAAGATGTCCTCTGGGTAGGCTGTCGCGTTGCCTGCGTAGAAGTAGTGCAGGAAGTCTCGGGTCATGTCCCACATACGCTGGTAGTTGTTGTCGTAGAACGCGATCGCGTCAGACTCCATCTCAGGCTTCTTGAAGATCGTGTTGACGGTGACCGCTGCCGAGTAGCCAGCGAGCATAGCCATCGAGACCCCGGTTGAGAGGAGGGGATCGAGGAAGCAGGCGGCGTCGCCCGCGAGCACGAACCCTTCTCCGGCCATTCGATCGCATGAGTAGGCCCAGTCCGTGATGGTGTCGACGTCGGAGACGCGCTTGGCCTTGCCCCCCAGCATCTTCTGCATCATGGGCATGTCCTCAAGGCAGGACTCGAAGAACGCCTGCGGACCCATGGCAGCGTACTCCTCTTTGAACTCTTGGCCACTGATGACCCCGACGCTGACCTCGCCCAGTTCCTCACTCTCGACGGGGATATACCAAGCCCACCCGCGGCGGTGGGACTCGACGATGACGTGCCCAGAGATGTCCTCGTCTTCGGGACCCACCACGTCGTCGTAGTATGCCCAGAACGCCACCTGCTTCATCTTCGGATCGAAGGTGCGCTTGGTCACCTGGCGACCCACGACACTCGCTCGGCCGCTGGCGTCGATGACCATCCTGGCGCGGTAGGTGTGTGATTCCCCGTCCTCGGTCTTCGTCGTCACGCCGACCACGCGGCCGTCCTCAAGGATCGGCGTGTCGACGCCCTCACCCTCGCGCACGACGGCGCCGAGCCGCTCGGTGTTGTTCAGCAGGAGCTGGTCAAACTTCGCGCGGTCCACATGGTACGCGTGGGAGTGCGGGAGGAACGGGTTGGTGCTGAAGAGCACGGACCATGGCTCTTTGCTCTTGCCCCAGACGAACGTCCCGCCGGTCTTCTTCGGGAAGTTCTGCGCGGCGATGGTCTCCGCGACCCCGAGGTCGTCCAATATCGGCATCATGCTCGGGAGCAATGACTCACCGATCTGGTGCCGCGGGAAGCGCGCTTTCTCAAGCACGAGAACCGAGTAACCCATTTGAGAGAGGTAGCCCGCCGCGGTCGCCCCGGCTGGTCCTCCCCCGGCCACAATTACATCAAAGCTAGTCTGCATAGTCATGGTGCCCCCGCACCGCCGCCTAAGCGAACCACGAATGCGAGATAGTCAAGGTAGCCTGTTGGGCTCACCGTCTGCATGGGCGCGCCTCCATCCTTGAATATCTCAATCCACTCATCTCGAGACAAGATCTGTCCGTTCTTGATCAGGTGATGAATAAGTATGTTGGACTGAGAGTACAGCCAGCGGGAGGGAGAGATCAAGCCCCGAGCCTCATTATTCAGGCGGGGTTGCTCGATGGCGACCAGTTGCCACCCGGGTAGGTTTTGAACAAGTTCTTGAACAAGCTCCGTCACAGCTTCACGACCCGCTGCCATAAACTCATGCATGTGAATCGTGTAGAGGACCCCGGGCTGGTCTGCAGGCAACGTGTGGGTCCAGGTGTCAGGCGCGAAGAGGTCGGCGTGAATCCACCCGACGTTGTCTACGCCCTCTTTGGCCGCGAGGTGCGCGCACTTGTCTAAGGCGGCACGGTTGCGGTCAAGCCCGAAGAGCTGCAGCTCCGGACGCGCCTGGCCAACGCACTCCAATAGGCCGGTCTCGACGCCCAGCTCGACGACGGGGCCCGACGCGTCCCTCAGCACTTCAAGGAGCGCTGGGGCCATCCCCTTTGCCGAGGTGTAGAGGCCGCGCTCGGCGTATGTACCGGCGCGGTGAAGGGTCTCACCGTAGACCTCGTCACCTGTGAGGAGCCCGGAGAGTTTGCTCCACACGGGGCCATAGGCGCCGGTCCGGACGTCGAACATGTTGACCTGTACGCCGTCGGCCGTGGTCTTGCCATATCGCGCGACGACGGCCTGGCCAAAGTCGGTGAGCCGGTAACCGGACGGGGTGTGGGCCAGGATGGTGTCGACGCCGCACACGTAGTCGAGCAGTGTCTTGAGGATCCGGCGGTCGAGATCGCGCGGTTGAGCCAGGGCCTCGAGTTCGCGAGGCCCGTCGGCACTCGCGAGCTCGGCGATGACCCCTACTTGGTTCAGATGGAAGAGGATCTGTGTCTCGACGTAGAGCGTCGCGCGCTCATGGAACCAGCTCTCAGCGTTCTGTTCAGAGTCTCCCAGCGGTCTCTCCTAAGCCCTGTCAAAGCGCGCCTTGCGGCCAGGGATGCTAGGCTCGTAGGCTACTGACCTGGCAGAAGGGCTGCAAGGAGCGCGCATTGGACACCCCCGGAGTTGGCTGGACAGAGATCGCTCATGGTGCGTGGCGTGGTGGGACCTCAGATGCCCCCGCGCTCGGCATCGTGGGGGGGGTGCACGGCGACGAGCAGGTCGGCGCGCGCGTCATCGAGTCCTGGCGTGATGCCCCCTCTCCCGAGGCATGCGGTTGGGAGCTCAGCGTGATCTTGGGCAACCCACGTGCGCTGGAGGTCAAGGCGCGCTTCATCGACTTCGATCTGAACCGAGCCTTTGGTCCCGAGGCGTCTCCCCACGGTTACGAAGCCGAGCGCGCCGCTGCGATCTGCGCTGTGCTCGGTGAGCCTGTGGTCTGCCTTGATGTCCATCAGACGCACTGCGAGACGCCGCCGCTCGCCGTCGTACGCAACACGCCGGCGCACCTCGCCTTCGCGAGGGCCCTCGGGCTCCACGTCGCCGTCGTCGACGCGGGGCGGATCTACGGAGCGACGATGCTCGCGGACTGGGTGGATGCGCAGGGGGGCCTGGGTCTGACCTTAGAGAGCGGCCGTGCCGACTCCGAGGAGGCGGAGGTGGCGGCGCGCTCGGTAGTGAACCGGCTGGTTCATCGCGATTGGGACCCCGGCGCGACGATCCGCGTCTACGCGGTGAGGGCGGTGCTGCGCGCCCCGTGGGCTGATTTCAACTTCACCCGAGAGCTTGGGAACGGGAGCCCGGTGCGCGCTAATGAGGTCTTGGCCGAGCGGTCAGGGGCGGTGCTGCGCGCCCCCGCCGACGGGGTCGTCTTGTTGCCACACGCGGATGTGGCGGAGGGGGCCCCGGCGGCTGTCTTTGCCGAGGACCGTGGGCAAGTCGCTGTGGACCATCGCGCGTGGCAAGAGCGTCTGCGGTGAGGCGCATGCTCCTCGCCGCGCTCCTCGCTTGGGCTTCCCTCGGGGCGTGCAAAGGGCCACCTGGGCCGATCATCCTAGGAGGGGAAGTGGACGCTGTCGCCTTGAAGATGGGCGTGGCGAGTTTTGACGCGATGCGCGCTGCCGCCCCGGGCCAAGAGGTGGTGCTCCAGGGGACGGTGGGCAAGGTGTGCCCCGCCGGGTGCTGGTTCTACCTCCACGGCCCCGACGATCTCGTGTACGTGGACGTCCTTGGTGACTTCAAGGTGCCTCAGGAGGCCGAAGGGCAGAGCGCCTTGGTGAAGGCGATCACGGACGGGGAGGGTGGCTCGCGGATCGTAAAGGCGCAGCGCGTTGTCCTCTCCCAAGCGGCGACTACGCGTTGAGGTGACGCCTTAGTCGGCTGATGAGGGGCCGACATCTGGCTCAGGTGTGACGGCGTCACTTGAGGCCATGGCGTCGTCGGATGGGCGGACACCAGAGTCGTTGTCACTGCGGGTCAAGACGACCTCGATCGTGCGCTCCAGTGAGAGGCCCCCGGCATCTTCAACCTCGAGCTCTACCCAGGCGCGCTGCCCAACAGCCTCGACCCCCTCCACGATGAGGTAGAGGTTTAAGTAGTAGTCATATCCATCGTCGCCTGCGACCAGGACTTGCTTGGCGAGGCCAAACTCTCCGATGACGTCGCCGGCCTCCGTCCGGACACGGGCGACAACGGTGACACGCCCCTCAAGCCCCTCACTTTGGAACGCGAGGACGACCATCCAGAGGCCTTGGAAACCAAACTCGATCGCGAGCTCGTCGCCCTCCTCGAGGGGGCGGAAGAGCGCCGTGTCCTCGAGGCTGGTCGGGTTCACGCCGATACGCAGTGGGGGCGTATCGTCGGGAGAGACAGGAGGGAGCGTGCCTCCGGACTGACATGCGAGCATGCCGACGAGCGCCAGGAGGGCGGAGACCCAGGTCACCGCCCTCGACCAGTCGGAGATGGAGCGCGCGCATCGCACTGGGTTAGCCTCGCTGGGGGAAGAGCGCGTCTGCGCTCGACTGTGGTAGCTCGTGGAAGACGAGCGGTCTCAGAGTAGCACCCTCGAGTGGCCCCGCGATGGCGCGACCCGTCAGGGCCTCCCAGACGCTCCCCGTCTCTCGGTCGGTCACGAGGCCGGCGCCGGTCTCGATGTCGCGTTGAAAGAGGTCAAAGTTCAGCACTCGGTCGTCCAAGGTTCGGTCATAGACGGCCCGCCCGCCGCTGTCGCTGACCACGAGCAGCGCCGTGCGCCTGGTCTTCGTTTGGTAGAATGGCTGCGCTTGGAGTGCCTCCGGGCGGATGAGTGCGGGGCCCCCGGTGAGGGGGATGACGAGCGCTCGGGTCGGCTGCAGCGGCCGATCGAATCGATCGCGATGTGCAGCGTAGAAGGCCTTGTGGCGCGAGTAAGGGTCCGAGGGCGTGGCGACCTCAGCGGCGGGGTAGAGGCGCTCAGCGAGTCGCCAAGGGAGCACGACGGCCCCGGGGACACCGCGGAGCGCCCCTTCAGAGGCTGGGCCTTGGACGGTGCGGCCCAAGATGGGGCTCCACTCCGCGCGGGTGGTGCGCTCCAGCATCGTTTGGTGACCGAAGAGGAGGTTCATCGTGTGCGAGAAGCGGAGCGCGGGCTCTCCGATACTCTCCACCACGGACAGGGTGTGCGAGGCGCTCGACCAGGCAATTGTGACCGTCCGGCCATCGATGACGTCCTGGATGACCGGGTGCGCGGTGAGCAGGCTGATGGGGTAGAGGGTGACCTGGTCACGGCCGGGGAGGGCGGCGACCAGCGCCTCG
Source organism: Myxococcota bacterium (assembly GCA_049602155.1). Taxonomy (GTDB): domain Bacteria; phylum Myxococcota_A; class UBA9042; order PHBI01; family JBMYRH01; genus JBMYRH01. Next base: position 32,004 of record JBMYRH010000040.1, read on the forward strand.
GGGTCCAGGATGAAGGGCGCGGCCTGGGCAACGGGGACTTTCTTAGGGGTGTCGAGGGGGCCGAAGCCTTGCTCTGGCAGCCACAGCTGATCGAGGTACTCGGCCATCGCGCGCTCTCCAGCGTACTCCGGGGGCTGACCCGGGCGAAGGAGGAGGGTCGAGAGGTGATAGAGCTTCGCCATCGCCCGGAGGATCGCGCGGTAGTCCTCTGCGTGTCGACCCATCGAAGGATCGGCGACTGGGACAGCGTCGCAGTGTCCGTCGCGGTAGCACTCGCCGAAGGTCGCGTAGCGCGCGAAGGGCACCTCGGCCAGCGCCTGAGTGAACGCCTCGCTGGTGAATGCTTTAAAGTCCGGGGAGCGCAGCTTTTGAAGGTAAACGTCGGTGAGCGCACCGCGGGGGTTCGTGATGGCGACCACTTGGATGTTGCTGTAGGTGCCGCGCTGATTGGCGCCAAAAGCGTAACCCAGCAGCGCGCCGTCGCGCCGCACGGTGTACAGGGCGTACGGGACATCGGCTGTCTCGTAGAGGCTGTCGAGCTCTCCTCCGAGGCGCTCAGCGAGGGTGGCGTGTGACTGCGGGGCTTGGACGGCGAAGCTCAGGGTGTGGACCGTGAAGTCTGAGAAGTCCGCAAAGAAGCGGGCTAAGTCGTCCTGAGGGTTATCGAGGGTGCAGCCGACCGCAGCGCGCGCACTCGACGTGGGGATCGCCGCGAGGGAGAACAGGATAATGGCGATAGCGAGCGGCCTCATGCGTGTCAGGATCTGCGCCGCATCCCAGTGGTGTCAAGGTGATGACCCAGTAGATGAGCGCGCGCGCTGCGCATCGTCCCTTGACCCGGCCGGCCTCAGTCGAGACAATCGCCGATGGACTGCCTCGCGGGGGCGAGGGCAGGCCAACGACCATCGTCGCGCGTCGATGGCTGACTCAGACTAGGAACTGCATGCGACTACCGGCTCAGACCGGACGACCGACGTTGGCTGTGCCCAAGGAGCTCTTGAGGAGCTGCGGGTTCCGTTCTGTCGTGGCGATCTCAGACAACGGTCTGGAGCACCTCGCGGCCATCCTCGAGGAGCTGGAGCGCGACCCATGCATCCACAGCTGGCAAGGGCACTTGGCCCGCACCGGCGACTCCTCGGGCATCGAGCGCGTCCGCGTGCTGCTCGAGGCTGACCAGGCGCAGCGTCCGACCCAGGTGTTTGTCTACGTGGGGGTCCGCGAAGACGGCGGCATTGAGCCCGTCGGCGTGGCGGCCGTGGCCGAGCGTATCCGCGCTGATTTCCCCTACGAGGGGTTCCCGGTGATGGCGCGCGCATATGTCCGCCACGCGTACCGCGGCATGGGGTTTTACCCCGGCATCGTGCGACAACGGCTGGACTACTGCGTTCAGGAGTGGGGCTCTCGTCTGCGCGCGGTGCACTTGGGATCTGCGGACCCGGTGGTCTGGCGTACCGTCTCCAGGGGCGCTTCCTTCTCTGCGCCCTTCCTGTTCGTCGGGACCGAGGAGCTCCACGTGGGGAAGGAGACGCACAGGGTGCGTGACTTTTTGGCCTTTACGCCCAACTTCCGAGGCGACTTGATCGAGACGCTCGATGGCGTCTCAGAGGGCGGCGACGTGCCTGCCCCTGTGCAAGCGGCCGTCGACGCGCTGCGTACCTATGTGCTCTCAGGCGCACGAGTGATGCCCTATGGCGAGCTTGTGAGCCGGATTGAGGCCAGCCGAAGTGCCGGCTGGGATGCGCCCAGGAGCTCGCGGCCAGTGCGCGAACTGTTGGCCTTCTGTGACGCCATCCCTCTGACGCGATAGAACAAGCGCATGACCAGCGAGCGCGCGCCATTTACACGAGAGGTTGTTCACCCCGACCACGGACCGCTGGGGTGGCTCTGCGTCGACTCGGTGGTCGACGGGCTGGCCTTTGGTGGCTTTCGCATGACCCCGAACGTCACTCAAGGTGAGGTCGAGGAGCTCGCTCGCTGTATGACGCTGAAGCTCGCGGCGCATGGCAGCCCGGTGGGGGGGGCGAAGGCAGGGATCCGCCTCGATCCGATGGAGCCTGACGCCGACGCTTTGCTCGCATTCTTTGCGGCTGAGGTCCGCGACCTCCTCACAAACACCGTGGTGCTCGGCAAAGACATGGGCGCCACCGACCTGGCCATCGACGGTATGTACGCTGCGCTAGGTGTCCCTCAGTTGTCGCCGATGGGGTCCTCAGATCTGACGAGGCTCCGCGACTTTTGTGGTTATCGACGACATATGACCGGCCTCGGCGTGGCCTTCGCAGCCCGCGCCGCCTTAGGGGGCTCGCTTGAGGGCGCCCGCGTCGCCATCCAAGGCGCAGGGCTTGTGGGCCTGGGCTCAGCGGTCCGCTTGGCTGCGATGGGAGCGCAGATCGTCGGGATGAGCGACGTTTCGCGGTGCTTGGTGTGGCCCGAGGGCGTCAACGTCGCTTGGCTCGAGGCCCGCGTCGGTGCGCCGCGTTCGCTCCGTGGGGCTGACCAGGGGCACCTGATTGCGCGAGATGACCTCTTCGGGTTGGACGCGGACGTCGTCGTCCTCGCCGCATCTTCCTACAGCGTCGGCGCCGAGCAAGTCGCCTCGATTCAGGCTCCGCTGGTCGTCGAAGGCTGCAACATGGGCTTCGTTGAGGGGGCACGCGAGGTCGCCCAGGCGCGCGGACTGACCGTCATCCCGGATGTGCTCGCTTCGAGCTCCAGCGCGGCGATGGTGTGCCGTCAACTTAGAGCCAAAGGGACCCTCGGTGAGGAGGCGCTTTGGGGCGCTATCGAGGGCGCGATCACGCAGAGGGTCACCGAGGCGATGGCGGCAGCTAGGCTTCAACAGATCACGGTCCGGCAAGCTCACCTTGAGTGGGCGACGCCCTGAGCACCTCAACGCGCTGTGGTCAAGCTAGAGGTGCGGGCCCGCACGAGCGAGAGGGCCCCTAGGCCCGTATCATTCCCCAGTCGCTGGAGGCGGTGGCTAGCGGGGCGCTCAGCTGCCGTCCGGGTTCTCTGAGAGGCCGCCTGTGGGCACAATGGTCCTGAAGGTCAGGTTGATTCGCGGCGCGACGTGGCGCTTGGTCTTGGTCACGGAATGCTGCCAGAAGTGTTGCGTCGTCCCGGTCATCCACAGGAGGCTCCCGCCGGGGAGATCCAGCGCAACGCGAGGCACGCTCTTGTCTCGGTGATAGAGCGCAAATCGTCGCGTTCCACCGAGTGACAGGCTGGCGATGACCGGGTTGACCCCAAGCTCAGGCTCGTTGTCTGCGTGGCAGCCCATCGAGTCTTGACCGTGTCGGTAGAGGTTCCCGAGGGCGCTATTGAAGGGGACCGGGGACTCTCTGTTCAGGCGGTCTTTGAGGCGCTGAAGCGTCGGAGTCCATGGGGAGGGTTCGAAGGTCCGCCGCGAGTAGGTGTAGCGGGCCCCTGGGTCTCCATGCCAACAGGTGAGGCGGGGCTGTGTGACCTCCCACCCCCCCATCTTGAAGGTCTCCTGGCGCCAGGGGAGCTCTCGCTCCAAGGCTTGGTAGAGCTCCGCGGCCTCCTCAGAGGGGATCCAGTCGTGGACGAGGGTGAGGTGGCCACCGTCCTTCAGCTCTATGTGCTCTTCGTGGGCCATGGTCTCCGATTAGAGGGTGAGCTCGCTAAGGGCGACCGTGTGGCTGCTCAGGACGAGGTTATCGACCGTCCGGAGCTCGAAGGTGACCGTCGGGTCCTCGGCGGTGGTGTCGAAGCGAAGCAGACCATAGTTGAGGACCGCTGCGCAGAAGAGGAGGGCGTCCGGCTCTGTCTCCGGATCCGGGCAACTGCTCGTGTTGTTGCCGAGGGGCGAGGAGGTGAACTCCCAGAGGGGGTACGTGGTCTCGGAGGCCTCGGTCATCCGGCGCACTTCGCCCCGGTGGACGTCCCCTGAGACCGTCACGACGCCGTCGATGTTGTGGCTCATGATGTGGTCGACGATCACCTGCCACTCCGCCGGGTAAGCGGCCCATGAGTCCGAGGTGCCCCCCTGAGTCCATTGGCTGCCGCTGACGAGGACCTTGAAGGTCGCCGTCGAAGTCGTGAGCCCCCAGAGCAACCACTGAAGTTGTGGTTCACCGAGCATGCTGCCGTTTGAGATGTCTCGGTAATAGCGGTCATCGACGAGGAAGAACTCCACGTCAGCCCAGTGAAAGCTGCTCCAGACGCCCGGGTAGCCCCCTGAGCCCTGGGGTGGGTTGGCCCAGAACCGGTGGAAGGCGGCGAGCGCGTGTTCCTTACCCGAGGCGGTGCCGTTTGTGTTGTTGCCGGTGAAGTCGTGGTCGTCCCAGGTGGCCCATGTCGGCGTGCCAGCGACGAGCTCAGCGACGCTCTCGACGCCGTGATGTTCCAGGTAGAAAGCCCGCAGGGTCTCGGGGTTTGCCGAGTTGGCGTAGTGGTTATCTCCGATCATGAGCATGACATCAGGCTCGGCCTCGATGATGTCCTCGAAGAGCGGCAAGGAGGGGGAGGCGGAGACCTTCGAGCATGATCCAAAGGCGACATCGAAGGTGGCCGTGCTCGCTGGCGCCGTGACAAAGGAGAGGCCGCCTTTGGCCACCTCACCGTTGACCTGCACCTCGTAGTAGTAGCGGGTGTTGGGGGTGAGCTGGTTCAGCTGCAGCACAGTCACGAAGTCCTGGCTCATGGTGGGTGTAATCGGCCCTCGGGTGATCGCACCCACCATGCTCTCAAGGGGGCTGTAGCGCAGGGTGATCGGTGTGGCGTAAGCGGTCCTCAGCCAGACCCGTGCGCTGTGCGGCGTGGTGTGCCCGATGAGGGGACCGTGGCTGAGTGGGGTCGGGTAGCACGAGGTGCAAAGCATCGTGTCCGCGTCGGGATCGCTCCACGACGGGGCGTCCGAGGCGTCGCTCCCTAGCCAGTCGACGTTCATCTGATCGTTGCAGTAAATCAGCTCGCCATCTGCGACGATCGACACGCACTCGGGGCGCCACGCGTCCGCCGCGAGGCCGGTCGGTTGCAGGGTCACGCGCTCCAATTCCTCGGGCGAGAGCCCGTCGACGACCCAGAGGAACTCGTTGGTCGCGCCGAGCTCATTGTCGTCGTAGCCCGATACATCCAGGGTCTTGCAGAGGTCGTCTGAGAGGCAGAGTTCAAAGCCGTCGTCAGTGCCCGCGTTGACGCTGCTCGTTGCCGTGCGCACTGTCAGCTGGAGCTGCTGGTAGGCGGTCTCGGCGGTGCAGGCTGGTGGAGCGCTGAGCGCCGGGCCATGGGTACAGGCGCCTGTCGCGGTGTCGCAGGTGTCGTCCGTGCATGGGTCATTGTCATCACAGTTGACCGGGGGATTCAGGCACGCGTCTTCGGTGCAGATGTCCACAGTGCATGGGTCATTGTCGTCGCATTGTGCGCCGTCGGGCACCGCGATACAGCCGCCGGCGGCGTGGAGGCAGGTGTCCAACGTGCAGGGGTCGCCGTCATCACACGCGACGGGCGTGCCCGTGACGCAGCGGCCGTCGGCGTCACAGGTCTCGTCACCGGTGCACAGATCGCCGTCGTCGCAGGCGTCATCGGTGGTGCACGTGGCCCCCGGGGCGACTTCGTCAGGCGCAGCATCGACGCTGTCCTCCGCGCTGGGGGGGGCGGCATCGGAGGCGACTGCGTCCGTCGATTCGATGACAGTCGGTGCGTCTCCTGGGGGCCCGTCGCCTTGCCCATCTGTGGCAGGCGATACGGAGTCCGCGCCAGCGACAGGGGCAGAGGCGCTGTCTTGCTCCGGCGAGGGCTCGATGGGTGCACTGCACGCGAGCAGGCTGATGGAGAGTCCGAGCGCTGTCGCTCTCTTTATAAGGGGCATAAGGTCCTCCGAGGGCATCGATAGTAGCCCGATTTCACTCGAAATCACACGTCGATGCTGGTGCGGGATCCTGTGTTTTAAGGTGTTGTTATTGTTGGTTTTTTGTCTGACCTGTCCCGCGGCAGACGGGGGCTGATTTAGGTAAAGTGGATGAAAACACGTAGGAAAGAGCAGCCTCGGGTCACACCTCGCTTCGGCGGGAAGGCCAGATGCCTGCTGACAACCTACCTACCCAACGAACCTTCTGGTTCATCAGCGTTAATGATGGCTCACGCAGTGTGGCGATCCATTTCATCATGGGTCTCTCTCAATTGCCGCGCTGCGTGTGTCGTCGGAACCCTCAAGTGCGAGTCTCCCTCGCGCTTGAGGGTTCTCTGTTTCGTCGCGTGCGCGCCCGGCGGGATAGGCTGGTCCTCAGCGCGCGGGGCTGTCACACTCCCGCGTGACTTTGCCTGACAAGAGAGTTGCGCATGTCCCGCCTTCAGCTGACGCGTCCCCTCATCTGTTTTGATCTCGAGACGACGGGGGTGAACACTCGCCATGACCGCATCGTGGAGATCTGCGTGGTCAAGACCGAGGTCGACGGCTCGCAGAGCGTCAAGACCCGCCGCCTGAACCCGACGATCCCGATCCCTGAGGGCGCCAGTGCAGTCCACGGTATCACCGACGCCGATGTCGCTGATGAGCCGACCTTTCGCCACGTCGCCCGTAGCCTCTTCGCCCTCTTCAGTGGGTGTGACTTAGCGGGCTACAACGTGAAGAACTTCGACTTGCCGCTCCTCAAGGCTGAGTTCGCCAGGGCCAACATTGCCTTCCCCGAGCCCGACATCCGTGTCGTCGATCCCCTGGTCATCTTCAAGCAGCGCGAGCGACGTGACCTTCAAGCTGCGTATGCTTACTACTGCGATAAGAGCCTCGACAACGCGCACTCGGCAGAGGCCGACGCCGTCGCGACCATGGAGGTGTTGGTGGCGCAGCTCGATCACTACGAGGACCTCCCGGACACGGTTGAGGCCCTGCATGACGTGTGTCACCCACGGGACCCGGACTGGATCGACCCGGACGGCAAACTGAAGTGGGACGGTGAGGTCGCGGTCCTGACCTTTGGTCGCCATCGCGGGTTCCCCCTCGGGGATCTCGTGAGAGATGAGCGCGGCTACTTGGAGTGGCTGCTGCGCCAGGACTTCCCGGAGTCCCTCTGTGCGGTTATCCGGGACGCCCTTGATGGCGTGCTACCCGTGCGCTTCGGCGCGACCTCCAAGGGCGAACCTGAGGCCTAGGGCAGCGTGGCGACGACCGGCTTGCCGTCGCGCAAGGTCAGGGTCGGGCAATAGGTGCCGCGAGGGGTTCGTTTCCAGACATCGCCGGTCATGCCTCGCTCGCGTTCGGTCGTGAACGTGTAGGACCAGAGGGTGCTCCGAAGGTAGGTCGGAGGGCCGTCAGGGAATGGGTCATCGGCGAAGAGCGCGAGGACCTCTGCGCGCCCCTCGAGGAGCCGCGTCATGAAGGGCAGATACCACCGTGTGCGTCGGCATTCCTGACGTAGGGCGGCGAACCAGAGCTGCCAGTCTAGCCGTGGCATGTGTGGGCCCGCGAAGCCGTGGGGGCGATCCAGCTCTAAGGTCTTGTACCGGAGAGGGTAAGGCCGCCACGTGACCCCATCAACCGAGCCCTCGATGAGGATCTCAGGGCGATCCTCGGTCATGTTCGCGAAGGCGCCATAGGTGCCGCAGATGTTCAGGCTGCGAGCGGTCTTTGCGACCACCTCGATCACCTCGGACTTCGGTGTCTCGACGCCGCTGCGTTGGGCCAACACCCAGAGGTTGAGCAGGATGAGCGCGGCGACGACAGAGCCCCGTGCGCTCCGTATGGCCCAATGGGCAGGCTCATGTCGCTCGCTGCGGGTATCAGGCAGCCGGTGGGCCAGCGCATCGGGCAAGAGGCGGCGCACGGCCCCGTCGTCCAGCAGCGCAAGGCACAGAGCGATGGTGAGCAGGTTGAAGATGCCGTAGTTGCCTGTCGCCACGATGAGCAGCATCAGCGCGACCGTACCGAGACAGGCGAGCTGCCGCATGCGGCGTGTCCCGAGGATAAAGAAGGGCAGGGCGAGCTCGATGACGAACATCCCCACCACTGAGGCTTCGTGGAGCCACGCCGGCAGGTGGTGCGCATACCAGCTGACGGCATGCGGGATCGGCTGGGTCCAGTAGTGGAACTGCATCGCGGTGAGCTCGTCCCAGGGGGCGTCGCCGCTTTGCCACTTTACGAGGCCGTTGAGGAGCATGAATTTGAAGAGGATGATGCGGAGGAGCCAGCGGCCCGCGAGGGGCGCACGTCGCCTCCGTGGGAGGCTTGGGCCGACGCGCCAAGGGGCGACAGCGAGGCTGGCGATGCAGACCTCGAGGGTGAAGGTGTCCCATTGATAGCCCGTGAAGACTCCGCCCACGGCGACGATGGAGCTCCAGCACAGGATGAAGGCGAGGAGGGCTGGCCCCATCAGCAGCCCGAGCACCATCAGCGCTGCTGAGAGGGTCGCGCCGAGCGCGAGACCGCTGAGGGTCGCGTCGGTGGGCGAGAGCGGAAAGAGGCTTGGTAGGACTTGAAAGACCTCCCAAGTGGACCATCCGCGCTCGACGCCGACGGCTTGGACGCGCTCTACAAAGTCGGCCGCCGGGAGGATCCCTTCGGCCCCATTTAGTCCGAGGATCTGGCCGCTATAGGAGAGAGAGGCCACCAAGAGCACCAGGCCCAAGAACCGAAGGTAGAGCGCCCGGGTCAGGAGCCACGGGTCCTCTCGCAGATCTCGGTCGTGCAGCAGCGAGGTCAGGCGACTGACAGGCCCACGGAAGCGCGCTATGAAGCGATAGCCGAGGCGGGTGACGATACCCACGCCCGGGACATGGCGATAGAGCCACAGCCCACGAGGGCGCCCCGCCGCTGCGAGGGCTCGGAAGACCGCCTCGGCGCCCTGGTGACGTTCACCGTCAGGGTCCAAGTATTGCACGGCGCGTGCACAGTCTTCGGGGGGGAGCGCGAAGCGTGCCGCGACCTCTTGGCTAGGCGCCACGTCGACGGCGCCGCGCGCCACGACCTGGAAGCGCGCCACACAGCGCTTACAGAAGCCACACGCGCCGTCATAGACGACGAGCGGGCGTTCGAGGGTGCGGTAAGGGTTCACGAGGCCCAGTCTAACGGCAGGGGGCGCAGTCGCCTACCCGAAGCAGCAGGGGCTTAGCGGCGCAGGTATCGCTTGTACTTGTTGAACGTGTAGTCCAGGAGCGAGCTGAACGGCGTGTCGTTGATGAGCGCCAGACCGCTGGTGCCAAGCCGTCGCTCGAATTCAGCCTCGGCGTCGGGCAGGTGGTCCTGGAGCAGTCGGTTGAGGGGCTTGGCTAACCGGGACCACAGCTTCATCGACTTGAGGACGCAGCGATTGTCGCTTTTGCGCTTCCTCAGCACCTTCTCGAAGGTCGTGAATGCTTTGTTGATGTTGTCTTTGTGCGGGTAGATGGCGTCGATGATCGCCTTCAAGAGCTCGGGGTAGACCTTGGTGGCGTGCTTTCTGCAGCCGCGGGCGCTCGGCATCGCCATGAGCCGCTCCTCAAGTTCACGCTTGGCGCGGAGCTTGGCGTCGCGCTCGGCTTGAAGCTTGGCGGCCCGTCGTTCGTCTTCCTCTTGAGCGAGGGCTGCAGCTTTGGCTTTCGCCTCTGCTTCCGCCACACAGGACTGGATGCACGGCCTCATCTCGGGTGGCTCGCAGGTCTCCTTATTGAGCGCCCGACGGCAGAGCTTGAGCTCCTCTTTAGCGCTCTCTTCACAGGCCTTCTTGCGGGTTCGACAGGGCTTCATTTCGCTGGCAAAGGCGGGGAGCTCGCCCCCTGTCTTGGTGAGGTGCTTGAAGACGCGGTTCTCATCGCCGCAGAGCGACTTTCGGACCTTGCAGTCTTTGGTGCGCAGCTTGTGCTCCAAGGCGCAGGTGGACTTCTTGATCTTCTTGTCGGCCTTGCAGTTCGGGACGCTGCTGCGGAAGTCCGCGGTGCATGTGGCGCGGCACTGACCTTTCGCTTCTGAGGTGTCGATCTCCATGAATGCACGGCAGCCGTTCTTCTCCACCTCGACCTTCTGCAAGCACGTCGTCCCCGCGCGGCGCGCCGTCTGCTCGCAGCGCTTCACGTCGGCCTTCGCCTCGACCTTGCAGACCTTGTACTGAACCTCGCACTTGATGAGCGCTCGCGGGGCCTTCTTGCCCTGGTTCTTCTTTAAGGCCTTATGCTCGGCCTTGCAGGCCTTCTTGCGCGCTTTGCACTCGACTTTGTGGGTCTTGACCAGCGCTTTGCACGCCTTCATCTCGGCCTTTTGAGCCGCTTTACACCGCTTTTTTCCGTCCTTAGCGCCCAGCTTGCATTGCTTGAGGCGACCTTTGAGTTCGTCTGCGTGCGCGGTGCTCGAGAGGCCGATGCTGAGCAGCAGCGTGAATGCTGCCGCTAACGCAGGTCTCTTCTGCCAAGTTGTTCGAATCATGACTTTTTCCTGCGCGAGTGACGGAACGGCGCAGAGTCTCGATCTCTTCGGCCACTCTGTAAACCCGAAAGCGAAGCGACGTGCAGTCGCCAAAGCACCCTCCGTCGATCTAGGCTTGGTGCATGGCTCACATGGTTCCGCCACAGCCTCCCCCGGCTGGCTCCAAGCCCGGCATCGACGCCGAGCGGGAATTTTTCTTCGCGCTCGAGGCGCACCTCGATGACGCGTGGTGGGTCTACCATGGGCTCGAGTACATCGAGACATCGCGTGCGGAGGAGGGGGAGACCGATTTCCTCCTCGTCCACCGTGAGAAGGGGCTCTATGTCATCGAGTGCAAGGGCAGAGGGGTGCGACCTCGACCCGACGGCACTTGGACGCGGACCTACCGCGGACAGGTTCAGCGCATGCATGAGAGCCCGATGGAGCAAGCGCAGGACCAAGTACACGATCTGACCAAGGCGCTCACGCGGCGAGTCCGGCGGGTGTGGCCGAGCCAACGTCGGCTGCCCTTCCGCTTCGGTCACGCTGCGGCCTTCCCTCTGACGGCGTTCGGCTCG
>JBMYRH010000041.1:0-39511 GCA_049602155.1 Myxococcota bacterium
CCTGCAACGGCCTGGAGACGTGCGAGGCGACGAGCGGCGAGTGCATCGCTGGCGAGGCCGTGGTCTGCGACGACCAGGACGCCTGCAACGGCCTGGAGACGTGCGAGGCGACGACTGGCGAGTGCATCGCTGGCGAAGCCGTGGTCTGCGACGACGCCGATGCCTGCAACGGCCTGGAGACGTGCGAGGTGACGACCGGGGAGTGCCTGTCGGGAGACGCGCTGTTGTGTGACGACGGGGACCCTTGCAACGGTGACGAGACCTGCGAGGCGGAGTCAGGGTGTGTCGTCGGCACTGCCCTGGAGTGCGACGATGGTGTCGCCTGCAACGGAACCGAGTACTGCGAAGCGGACCTCGGCTGCGCGGACGGTGAGCCACCGGTCGCTGGCTGTGACGATGACAACCCCTGCACTGAGGATGTCTGCGGGCTCGAGGGCTGCACGCACCCGCCGGCTGCCGATGGCGGCACCTGCGACGACGGCGTGAGCTGCACAGCGATGGACACATGCACGGCCGGCGTGTGCTCCGGGGCGGCTGATGCGCAGCTGTGTGATGATGAGGATCCGTGCACGGCTGACACATGCGACGCCCAAACTGGCTGCGTGCAGAGCGACGTGAACGGCTGCGCCATCGCCGGGTGCGCGACGCCGGTCGCCGAGCTCGACGGGACGGGCTGCATCGAAGTGCCGACCTTCATGGAGGACGGCGTCCCAGCGGCCTTCACAGTGGATTTCTGGATGCAGTCCATGGGCTCGGGGGGCGGCGTGCTCTTCGATCTTCGTGACGCTCTCGACACCCCGACCGGCTGGCAGCTTGACCTCGACGTAGCGGGGACCATTCGATACCAAGAGGAGACGCAAGTCGGGCCTGCCCAAGCGGTGAGCCTGACAGAGCTCCCCCAGGGCACCTGGCGGCACGTCGCGCTCGTGCGGCGCGCAGACGGCAGTGCGCAGCTCTTCATTGACGGGCAGCCCGAGCCGCCGACCAGCATGGGCGCTGAGGATGCGCTCTTGAGCGAGGCGCCGGTAGGGTCGCTTTGGATCGGCTGCGATGACGGGGCGAGCGCGCACTTCCACGGCGCCCTCGACGAGGTCCGCATCTCCGAAGGCGAGCGCTATGACAGCGCCTTCACCCCGCCGATGGAGCCCTTGGCGGCCGATGATACGACCCACCTGCTGTACCACTTTGATGATGACGCAGACGGCCAGGTCGTCGACAGCTCGCCGCATGGCCTCGATGGCCTCGTGGTCGGCGAGGACATGCGCCCGAGCGTAAGCCCCGTCGCGGACTGCTCCCTGGCACCCAGCTGTGATGACCCGCCGTGCGTGGGGGCGCCAGCGCCGAGCTGGGCGCTCGTCGATAAGCAGCCGGGTGATGCGCTCGATACGACCTACGGGCTCGATGCCTTTGACGCCAAGGTGATGGTCTTGGTCTTGTTATCCGGGTCGTGAGGCTTCTGTGTCTCCCAGGCTGGGAAATTGCAGGAGATGAGCGAAGAGCTGACCACTGAAGGCTACGGTGACGACGTCCAGTTCGCGCTGATCAACGACAAGTACGCGAGCTCGAGCGTCACGAACCTCACCAACAAATGCGACTTCCCGGTCTTCCAAGACACGGTGGACGTCGGCGCTTGGGCGCTCCATGGCGGCAAGAAAGATGACATCTTCATCTTCAATAACGGGCTGCTCGAGACCTACCTCCCTATGGGGGGGCCGGTGTCGATCAGCCTCACAGGCGCGGGCTACGCGAACGTAAAGGGCGCCATCATGGACGCGATCAACGCCCCCTGAGGCTGGCGCTATAAGGGCGATGCGAGCGGCCGTGGTTCGTGATAGGGGGCACCTATGCACCGCCTCCCCACCACGCTCTGCCTCGCGTTGCTCGTCGCGTCATGCGGCGGGGACGACTCCCCCCCTCAGGACCCCATGGACGTCACCTCCGAGCCCGACATTGGGCCCGCCGATGTCGGGGTGGACGATGAGCCGACGCCGCTCCCCGCGGCGACGCTCTGGGAGCGAGGGGCCGCGCCGCTGTTGTGGACCGACTGGGCTCAAGAGCGCCCCGCGCTGCTCGACGTGTCGAGCTGGGCGCACGCTGAGGCGGTGGATGACGCGCCGCTTCGGCACAGGCGCTTGCCGGACTTTGGCGTCGGCAATGGGCATGCCTTCGCGCTCATCGGCTATGGCACCCCCATCAACAGCCTGCACTCGATGGTCGGGCCGTACTATCACAAGGGCTCGGGCTTCTTTGGCGACGTCGCGGTCCAGGTCCTCGACAGCGCTGGTCAGCCTCTGAGCTGGGAGACGGAGTGGGCAGGCTGGGTGCGCGGTGCGCCCGTGGTGCACACCCAAGCGATGCGCGAGGACCTGATGCTGTCGACGACGGACTTCGCGCCGCTCGTCGGCGACACCGACGCTGCGATCCGTCGTGCGCTCTTGCGCATCGTCGTGGTGCGTAACGTCTCCGAGGCGACGCTCACGGGGCGTCAACTCGCGCTCCAAGCCACGCGTCCGCAGACCCTGGTGACCGGGGGGTGGCGCGAGGTACGTGATGAGCGCTCCAGGACCCTCGTCGCGGTAGGTGAGCCCGACGCGGTGGTCGGTCAGAGCGCCTTTCTCGTCCCTGTCGGTTCCCTAGCGCCTGGCGGTGAGCGGGTGATCGTCCTCGCGAGCGTGATGGATGATGACGATGAGCGTTACGATGAGACCCAGGCTGCGCTCTCGCTTGAGGGTGTCTTCGAGGCCTTGGAGGGGACGCTGGAGTCCTGGCGAGGCGCCACTGAAGCTGCGACGGTCCTGGTCACCCCCGATGAGCGGGTGAACGACTACTTCGAAGGCCAACGCACGATCATCCTCTCGCAGCAGGCCTATAACGGTTCGTCTCAGCCCATGAGTGAGTACACGGGCGCGTGGCTGCGCGACCAGGCGGGGCCGGTGCGCTACCTCCTGGCGTCTGGGATGGCCGAGCGCGCGCGGGAGATGCTGGATTACCTGTGGTTGGCGACGCTGTCTCAGGGCGAGATCTTGAACATGTCCTATGGCGACTATCAGCCCGAGGACGCGATGGACGAGCCCGACTGGGCCACTATGGGCGTGATGGACGGCCGTGAGCGGGCCGAGTCACCGAGCTACGTCCCGCTGATGTCCCATTGGTATTGGAAGGCGACAGGGGAGGGCGACTTCTTGGCAGAGCGCTTGGGCTGGATGAAGGCCTGCTTGGACCTGCAGGACATCCGCAGCGACCTCTTGCCCTTCTCGACTGACGAGACCTTCCGTACCGCCATGGCTGCGGCGCATGGGCACGATGTCTTTGAGCAGTTTGAGAGCGGCTTCTTCTCGGCGAACTCCTCGTTCCTGTGGGTCGCCGCCGCCGAGGGCCTTGCTGAGATGGCCGCGGCGCTCCTTGGCGACGAGGGGGCCGCGGTGGCGTCGGACTATACGTCGCGCGCAGCGACCCTTCGCGCGGCTGCAGAAGCGACCTACCAGGCTGAGACCGGCGCCTATCATCCCTACGTCCTCGAGGAGACCATGGCCCCGGCACCTGCGCCCTTCGAGGATGTGAACACCAAGCCTCTTTGGTCGGGGTATGTCGCCGCTGACGACCCCGCTGGGCACGCCCAGCTCGCTGCGCTCATCGACGCGCTCGATGGCCACGATGGGGTGCTGGTCTCGCCGCTCCCCGATGACTTCGAGCCCGTCCTGGACCACCCGATGACCGACGGCATCTACACCGGGATGTCACCTGGTTACTTCTTGTCGAACCTGGCTCAGACACATCACCCACTTGCGGAGGCTGCGTTTAATGCCCTCGCAGACCACGCCACGCCCTCCGGGGCGACGCCGGAGTATCACATCCTAGATGACTACGGTCCGCTCCACGCGGTCTACGATCCTGTCGGAGGGACCGGCGATTACCCGGCGCGTTATCGCCCCTGGGAGGGAGGCATCTTGGCGGAGGCCGGCTACGCATACCTCGTTGGCAATGGCTGCGATGCCGTCCAAGGGGCGCTCGCCTTGGCTCCGAACCTGCCCAACAATTGGCCATGGCTTGAGGTGCGGCGGTTGCGGTGCGGGGCGTCCTCGGTCGACCTGCGGATCGACGCCACAATGCAGGGGTGGCGCCTCAGCCTGACCCACCTTGAGGGGCCTGCCCTCGAGGTCGCCTTGACCGTGCCCTTTGACGCTGAGGTCTGGCGAGATGACGCGTCAGAGGAGGCCGCGACTGAGGCGCTCCTTTGGGGGAATTCAGTGACGCACCTGACGCCGTTTACGCTTGATGTACAGGCGACGACGTCGCTCGAATTGCGTCGCTAACCCACGGATAGCGGAGCCATCGGGCTCAGATGACGTCTCATACTTTCCGGTGGTACCCTGCGGGTGTGGAAAGTGATGAAGAAAAGCGTCGGGGGCCGGGCCGACCGAAAGAGCCAGAGAAGCGCGAGCGCCTCATCGGCATCGCTCGGCAGATCTTCGCGGAGTCCGGGTTCGCGGGCACGTCATTGACGCGCATCGCCTTGGCTGCGGGCTTGAGCAAGCCGGCACTCTTTCATCACTTCAAGAACAAAGAGGGCCTCTACGAAGCGGTGCTCTACAGCACGGTGGGGGGGCTCGCGCAGGTGATCGGGCAGTCCAACCTGCGAGAGGGCAGCTTTGACGAGCGCCTCTGTGAGCTGGCGGGTGGCTTGGCGGATTACTTTGGGGAGAACCCCGATGCCGCGCGGCTCTTGAGCCAAGAGGTGATCAATTCCGGTCCCTTTACGGCAGGTCCTGGGCGTCAGCAGCTGCGGGTCACGCTTCAGATCGGCGTCAGCTTCGTCATCGCAGGGCAGGCCGCAGGTGAGTTTCATGTCGAGGATCCCGCCCGGGTCGTCCTCGCAGGCGCTGGTCACGTGCTCTTCTACTATGGGGCCCGACAGGCGACCGACGATATCCTCGGTGAAGACGGCCTCAGCCCCGATGCTCGCGCGGCGCAAAGGGAGGCCATCATCCGCCACTTCAGGCGCCTCTGCGGTGTGAAGAGCTGACGCAAGTCACCTCTAAGTGGCTCTCCATGCATGCGCCCTTACTGAGACATCTGTGCGTCCATGGGGCGTGTCAGCTGCGCCTTGGAGCACAAAGCGTGGCCTCATCTGAAAAATAAACCTTACGTTTGGTAAATTTCTAAAGATGCCCTAATCTGTCGGTGAGGCGGTCCACAGATGCGACCGCTCACGTCCACGGATGGAGGGCTGGGGATGGAAGCGACGCGCGTAGGGTTTCTCGGGTGCTGTCTTGTCGTTATCCTGGCCCTTTTAGGAGGGTGCGATAGCGCTATCGAGGACCCTCCGATGCCGTACTTCGGCCCCAGCTGGGGGTCCGCTACGGGGCAGGGTGGGGCTGAAGCGGCTGAGGGTCAGGCGCTGGAGCGGCTCTCGGTGTTGCCACGTGAGGCGGCCGAGCCAGCGCCGTCGAGAGCCACAGAGGAGCAGGGGAGCTCAGCACGCCCTGAGGCTGCCTCCGACGAGCGCCCGCGACAGGTCGCGAAGGGGGATGAGGATCGCCAGCGGCGTCGCCACTCGGAGTCGGGGGTTCAAGCGGCGCTCACCTTCGTGAGCCCGATGCCCCTCTGGGTCTCTAACCCCGTCACCCTCTCCGTGGCCACGACTGGGCCGATCATGCGTGTGGAGTATTGGCTCGACGGGTCGCTCATGCTCGGGATGAGCAGCAGCCCAGCCGGCGGGTTTGCCGCGCTCGGCAGCGTCTGGACGGCGGGGGTTCGGGTCATCGAGGCCCGTGGTTATGGCGTGGACAATGGGCTCCTCGCGAGCACCTCGATGCTCTTCACCGTCCCCGAGCAATCGACCGGCACGGACTGGCTTGATCCGCCACCTCCGAGCGGCCCAGACAGCGCCGGAGACTCTGAGGGGACGAGTGACGGTGAAGCGTCGGAGCCGTCACCCGAGCCCGACTCAAGTCAGAGCGCATGCGACCTCGGGGAGATCGTCGACTGTGTAGGCAACTGTGCCAAGCCAGAGTGGCTCAATGACGGCTTCTGTGATGACGGGAGTCAGTACGCCATCGACTTCACGTGTACGAACTTAGGGATGGACGGCGAGGACTGCGGGCTCTCGTCGCAGTCGCCGTGCTCAGACGGCAAGCTCTTGGACTGCGTCGGCAATTGCGCCAAAGCGGCGTGGATAGGCGACGGCATCTGCGATGATGGATCCCAGTACAACATCGTCTTGACCTGCGAGGCCTTGGGGATGGATGGCGGTGACTGCGACACCGAGCCGGAGCCGGAGCCGGAGCCCGCCCCGTCACCGGCCCCGACGAGCGGCGGGACCGCGGTCCCGTACTTTTACCAGTACGCCAACGATCTCTACCCGAGCTCAAGCTGTCAGAACACCGCGGTGGCCATGCTCCTCGCGAGCTTTGGCTGGTCCGGGACCCCCGATGACATCACGGGCGCGTGGGGCAAAGACCACGCTCAGGCCCCCGCAGGGCTCGCCCAGGTCTTTAACCACTACGCACAGCAGATGGGGATCCCACAACGCCTGACTGCGCACACCAACGGCACGCTCAGTGGCTTAAAGGCGCTCTTGGCCCAAGGCAAACCGACCATCGTGCATGGCTACTTCACAAGCGCCGGACACGTGCTGGTCGTCACGGGCTTTAATGGCTCCAGTTACACGGTCAATGATCCAGCGGGGAAATGGAACCAGTCGTTTAAGGGGAGCTACCCCTACGGCTGGAACACGACGGTGGGCAAGGGCATCAGCTATGGAGCAGGCGCCTTCGAGGCGGCGGTCGCCACGAGCGATGGCTACAGCTCACTGCCGCTTTGGTACCACGAGCTGACGCCTTAGCTGAGCGTCGGCCGACTACTTACAGAAGAGGCAGCCGTCTTCACAATACTCGGGTTCCCAGCTGCACCCATCATTGCTACACACGCCGATGTTGAGTTGAGAAAACGGAGGACAGTCGGGGTTCATCCCCTCTTCAAACTCTCCAGGCGTACAGATTTGCCCGGGGCCATTACAGCCTTTAATGGACAACCAGGCGCTCCAGCCTCCCCAGCCGCAAGATCCGCTGCAGGTCCGGTTGCGGCTCTGCTGTTCAAAGCCACTGCCGCATGCGCTGGTGCAGGGGGCCTCTTGAGTCTGTGTCTCGACGGCGCCCGGGCTGCATTCGCCGCTCTCGGAGCATGAGCCCACGTTGGACCATCCGCTGAAGCTACCCCAGCCGCATGACCCAGAACAGGTCCGCTGCCGTGTCTGTGCCTGGAAGCCGCAGTTACCGCACGGGAGCATCTGCGACTCCACGTCGACGGCGCCCACGGCGCAGCTCCCCTCGCCCCCACAGCCACCGGTGTCATACCAGCCGCCGAAGCTCCCCCAGCCGCAGCTCCCGTTACAGGTCTGGTCGCGTTGCTGAGTCTTTGAGCCGCAGTTGCCGCACCCGACCGATTGCGTCTCGGAGTTGGTGGCGCCAGGGCTGCATGAGCCCTGCCCACCACAGCTCGTGACGTCGCTCCAGCCACTGAAGCCCCCCCAACCGCAGCTCCCGTTGCAGGTCTGTGAGCGCTGCTGGGTCTTCGAGCCGCAGTTGCCACAGCCGACACTTTGACTCTCTGTGTTGACCTGGCCGGGTGTGCATGAGCCTTGACCGCCACAGGTCGTGGTGTCGTACCAGCCGCCGAACCCGTCCCAACCGCAGCTCGCATTACAGGTCTGGTCGCGTTGCTGGCTCTTGGAGCCACACAGGCCACACCCGACGCCCTGAGTTTCAGAGTTGACCGAGCCAGGGCTACAGGATCCCTGACCGGAGCAGCTCCCGATATTGTACCAGCCGCCGAAGGCTCCCCAGCCGCATCCCGCGGTACATGTGCGGTCGCGCTGCTGCGCTTGTGAGCCGCAGTTACCACAGGCCACCGTGCGGGTCTCCGACTCGCTCGCCCCCGGTGTGCATACGCCGCTGTCCGAGCAGCCGCCGACGTTGTACCAGTCACCGTATGCACCCCAGCCACAGCTGGCGTTGCATTGTTGGTCACGTTGCTGAAGTTGCGAGCCACAGGCTCCACATCCGATGGTCTGTGTCTCTGAGTTCTCGGTGCCCGGGTTGCACGACCCTGACCCGTCACAGCCGTCGACGTCGTACCAGCTACCGTAGCTGCCCCATTGGCAACTGTCTGTGCAGGTGCGGTCTCGCGTCTGAGATTGAGAGCCACAGAACCCGCACCCGACCTCCTGGCTCTCTGAGTCGCCGTCACCCGGGCTACAGACACCCGAGCCGATGCACCCGCCGACGTCATACCAGTCGCCGAAGGCACCCCAGCCACAGGTCCCGGTACAGGTGCGGTCACGTTGCTGCTGCTTAGTGCCGCAGTTGCCGCAGTCCACAAAGCGCGTCTCTGAGTCCAAAGCGTCTGGGCTGCATTCACCGGAGCCACCACATGCGCCGACGTCGTACCACCCTCCGTACTCACCCCATCCACAGGCGGAGTTGCAGCTTCGGTCGCGCTTCTGCGATTGGGTGCCACAGTTGCCGCAGCCGATGTCCTGGGTCTGTGACTCACCACTGCCGGGCTCGCAGATCCCGGGGTTTTGGCATACGCCCTCGTCGACCCACTCACCCCACGCGGCCCAGCCGCAGCCATCGGCGCACATGCGCGTGCGCTTCTGGGTCTTTGTGCCGCAGAAGCCGCAGTCGACGACTTGGGTCTCAGAGTCCATCTCGCCGGCCGCGCACACGCCGCTGTTGAGGCACTCACCCTCGTTTTGCCACTCCGGCCACGCAGCCCATTGGCAAGTGTCTGTGCAGCTCCGCTCTCGGCTCTGCGATTGCTCACCACAGTTGCCACAGGGGATGGTCTGCGTGTCTCCATCCACAGCGTCTGGTGCGCAGACCCCTTGGTCGGTGCACGCGCCGGTGTTTTGCCAAGGGCCCCACTCCGGCCAATCACAGCCCTGCGTGCAGTTACGCGTCCGGGTCTGAGTCTGGGTGCCGCAGAGCCCGCAGGCGATGTCTTGGGTCTCGACGTCCTCTTGGTCGGGGATGCAGATCGGCGGATCGACGGTGTTGCATGTCCCTCCCACACATCCGCAGCTGCCGCATCCCTCCTTCAGGCTCGAGGGCTCTCCGTGGCAGTCGAGCCACCAGGCGTCGCCATCGACACACCCCTCGGAGGCCTTCGGCTCGCAGGCGCAGGTGCCGGCGTCGCACGTGAAGGGCGCTTGGCAGACCTCGCCGGTCGTGCAGCAGACCTCGCCGATGGCGCCACAGCAGCCCTCGTCGATGACCCCATCGCAGTTGTCGTCGACGCCGTTGCACTCTTCGGCCGTGCTCGCTGCGTCGTCGGTGCAGCGGACCGCGGTGTCGCCATCACAGACCACGACCCCGTCGGCGCACTCGTCAGCGTCGTCGCCGTCGCAGGCGTCTCCTAGGGTCGGGAAGGCCTCGTCTAGGCTGCCGTCACAGTCATTGTCGGCGCCATCGCACAGCTCGGCGGTAGACGCCGCATCATCGGTGCATCCGTAGCCGCCGTCTTCGGCGCAGACGGTCGTGCCATCGGAGCACTTGTCGTCGTCGTCACCGTCGCAGGGCTCACCGAGGAGGTCCCAGCCATCGTCAGCCACGCCGTCACAGTTGTCGTCGGCGCCGTTGCAGATCTCTTCGAGCGGCACAGCGGCGTCACAGACCATCTGGCCAGCCCCATCACAGGTGGCCGTGCCAGTGCAGGTGCCGAAGGCGTTGGTGTTCGCGCAGCCCTCGGTCGCCACGCCGTTGTCGGTCTCGCCATCGCAGTTGTCGTCGACGTTGTTGCAGATCTCCATCAGCGGCGTGACCGCATCACAGACCATCTGGCCCGCGCCGTCACAGGTCGCCGTCCCAGCGCAGGAGCCGAACGCATTGTCAGCCGTGCACGTCTCCGTCGGCACCGCGTTGTCGATGGCGCCGTCGCAGTTGTCGTCAACGTTATTGCAGATCTCCACCATGGGCTGCGCGGCGTCGCAGACCAGGGCGCCATCCGTGCACGTCTGGATGCCATCACAGGTCCCGGCGTCATTGCTCACCGAGCACGGCTCGGGGGCGATGCCCTCATCTGTGGCGCCGTCACAGTTGTCGTCGACGCCGTTGCAGAGTTCGACCCCGGAGGTGCCATCGTCGTTGCACACCGGGACCGTGCCATTGCAGACCCACTGACCGTCGGCGCAGTCGTCGACGTCTTCACCGTCGCACGGTGTCCCGAGCAGCGGGAACGCCTCGTCAGTGGCGCCGTCACAGTCGTCGTCTTGGGTGTTGCAGACCTCCTCGACCGACGCAGGGTCGTCTTGGCAGACGACCGTCCCGTTGTCGCAGATGAAGGTGCCATCGGTGCAGGCGTCCGCGTCGGCGCCGTCACACGGTGTGCCGAGCATCTCGAAGCCCTCGTCGACCTCGCCGTCACAGTCCTCGTCGCCACCACCGCAGAGCTCGGAGACCGACTCAGGGGCGTCGTTGCACACCAGCGCGACACCATCACAGGTCCACACGCCATCCGAGCAGCTGTCGGCGTCCCCGCCGTCGCAGGTCTCGCCCTTGAGCAAGAAGGACTCATCGATGAGCCCGTCGCAGTCGTCGTCGGCCTCGTTACACAGCTCGGCGCCGGTCTCGTCGTCGTCATTGCACTCGACGTTGAGCCCCGAGGGGCCGCAGACGAACTGACCGTCCTCGCAGTCGTCGGGGTCGTTGCCGTCACAGGACTCGAACTTGCCCTCGTAGCCCTCGTCGATCATGCCATCGCAGTCGTCGTCGCTGTCGTTGCAGAGCTCTGGGAGGGTCGCGGGATCGTCATTGCAGATGAGCGCGATGCCATCGCAGATCCACATGCCATCCGAGCAGAAGTCGCCATCCTCGCCGTCACATACCGTGCCCTTGAGGGCGAAGTTCTCGTCGATGGCGCCGTCGCAGTCGTCATCACCGTTGTCGCAGACCTCGACGTTGTCGTCCGAGGTGTCCGAGCAGCTCAGCATGCCGTCGCCACAGATCCAGTTGCCCTCCTCACATTCATCGGAGTCCGGGCCGTCACAGGGTGTCCCTAGGTCGGCGAAGTCCTCATCGACCTTGCCGTCACAGTCGTCATCCTCACCATTGCAGACTTCGGGGTGCTCTTCGGTGCCGTCGATACACGCGAGCTCGCCGTTGGCGCAGGTCAAGGTGCCATCGCTGCACTCATCGGCGTCCGAGCCGTCGCAGGCGCTGCCGACCTCTGCCACATCCTCGTCAATTGACTCATCGCAGTCGTCGTCGACGCCGTTGCAGGTCTCGACCAAGCCAGGGGGATCCACACATACCGGCACACCGTCCTCACAGATGACCGTGCCGTCCTGACACAAGTCCGGGTCGTCGCCGTCGCAGGGCAGCCCCACATCGACCATCGCCTCGTCGATCGTCCCGTCGCAGTCATCGTCGACGCCGTTGCAGGTCTCGGGGGCCGGGTCCATGGCTGAGCAGTCCGTGAGCCCCTCTTCGCTGCACATCCGCTCGCCGTCACAGGTCCCGTGCGCGTTCGTCACGTAGCAGTCGGTCTTCGCTTGAGACTCGACCGAGAGGTCTGAGCAGCTGCAGGTGTCCGTGATGGGCTGGCACGCCATGGTCTCGGGATCATCAGCGAGCGGCGAGCACGCCGCGTCCGATGGGCAGTCGCTGTCGACCGCACAGGGGGTGACGCAGAAGTGGCCAAGGCTTGGCCAGAGCTCGACGCAGCGCGCTTGGGAGTTCTCCATCAGTGGCGGCGCACAGTCGGCTGACTCGGCGCACGGGCGACAGTAGTGGACGTGGTCGTAGAGGCATAAGAAGACCGGGTCTCCCGAGGACTGCGTCACCTGCTGACAGCTGAAGCCGGCGGGGCAGTCAGCCGAGCAGGTCTTGGTGCACATCAAGCCGTCGTCGCCCTGGACGCACCATCCGGAGTTGCAGTCGAGGGACTCTTCACAGGGGGCGCCGAAGCAGCCAGGGCAGGGCCCGCCCGTGGCGTCGTCCTCCGGGCTGACGCTGTCGGTCAACTCGGTGGTGTCCGTCAGCGCCCCGCTGTCAGGGTCACTCTGGGTGTCTTGGGGGCTGCTCGTGTCAGGTGTCGTCGCGTCTTGGCCTGTGACCGGCTCGCCACCGATGGGGCTCACGTCGCTCGCCGTGCCTTGCGAATCGGCAACCAGGCCTTGGTCTTCGTTGGCGCCGGGGTCGTCCCCCAAGCGGGGCGTCTCGAGCCCTGAGCCTGTGCAAGCCGCTGCGATCAGGCCGACGGACAAGGTGACGGAGAAGAGACCAAGTAGCGTATTGATTCGCGTCATATCGTTGCCCTCCAAGGGACGTACGAAGCCGTCCTCAGGATCCGTCAATCACAGCTGCGCCGTCAACCGGCCATATAAAGAACGTGCGCGCCAGATGTAACGGCGGCGGTCTCACCGGTTGAGGCGGCGCCCCTTTCGGGCTATGCAGAGCGTATGAATACCAAGACCCAAATGCATCTTGTGTTGATTGGACTGCTCGCCTTTATGGCGTCTGCCTGCGCGACGACAGGGGCGGTGCGCGACGGGGCGACGCCACCACCGCACCCGCTGCTGGGCTTGAAGGTGCAGGTGAGCGATCTCAAGGTGATGACGCCCTCCGAGGTGACCACCGCGCTCTCCGAGGCGCGCTACCTCTTGCTCGGCGAGCAGCACGACAACCCCGCCCACCATCGCGTCCAGGCCCGCATCGTCGCAGAGCAAGCTGGGGCAGACACCCACGTCGTCTTCGAGATGCTCGATGACCCCGAGACCGCCGAGCGCGTGAACCGCGGTGAGGACATCTCTGGGGACTGGGACAAGAGCGGGTGGCCTCCCTTTGAGACCTATGCCCCCATCTTCGAGGCGCTCAAGGCGACCGGGGCCTCTGCCCAGGCGGGTAACCCGTGCCCTGGGACTGTGAAGTCGGTCGTCCGAGGGCGCCTCGAGGCCCTCGACACCGAGGAGCGCGATCGCCTTGGCTTGGGGAAGACGCTCACCGAGGCTGAGCTCAAGGCCATGCACACCGAGATGGTCCAGGCGCACTGCGGTCATGCGCACCCAGGTATCGACGGGATGGTCGACGCGCAGCGCTTCAAGGACGCGACGATGGCGCAGGCGCTCCGAGACGCCCCGGCTAGGGCGATCCTCATCGCCGGTCGCGGTCACACCCGAGGCGACCGCGGGGTGCCGCGCTTCCTCGCGACCAAGGGCGCGCTCTCCATCGCCTTGCTCGGGGTCGAGCCGGGCAAACGCCACGCCAAGGACTACCTCGACAGGGCCCCGGGCGCCGACCTGCTCTGGTTCACGACCAACGTGCCGGCGGTCGACCACTGCGCGGCCTTCCGGGCGCACATGAAGCGGTCTGCGCCGCCGAAGTGAACCTCGGTGGAGAGGGGAGGGGGGCTACCCAAAGACGGGAGGGCGTCTACCGGCTGCTCAAGGGCGCTGTGCAGGACCGTTCGGCTTGATGAGGCACGATGTGGAGGGGCATGGGCCGCTGCCCCGCCTTCATCGCACCCCACACATCGAGTGGTCCTCGTCGCGAGGGCGATGATGTGCCCTCGACTCAGGGGTGGTGGCGTCTCCGGTCCGTCATCTTCAAGACCCGGAGGGGCACCAGGATCGCTGCGTCTTGGTCCCCGATGGTCGGCGCAATGCTCCCTGGTCCTCTCGTGACATGGGCTGGGGCCCGGTTCAGTACCCCAATGCTCTCAGGTCTTTGCATGACCTTGGGGTGGGATCCGCTCTCGGTGGCCCTGGGTCGGGACCTTGCCTTTTTAGGGGCGGGACCTTTTGGGGTTCACGACCGAAACAGTGTGAACTGGCCGGACTCCTCCACGATGATGTTCTTCGGTGTCATCGAGAAGCTGGTCTCCCCTCGGGAGTAAGCCTCCAACTGGGCTTCAATCCATGACGCCAAGATCTCTGGCGTGATGTTCAGCCAGGCCAGCTCTTTGGCGGCCCTCTGCACGCTCTCCCTCGCCCGCTCCTGCGCCGCGTCGAGGTCCTCACTGAGACCCGCGGCGGCGATGTCCGCTGCGTCCTCGCGGTATCGCAGCATCAGCACATCCAGAGGGCTCGCGTCGATGGGGAGCATCCGAGGCGGGCGTCGGTTCAACACCTTGCAGGTGCAGGCCAGGGTGTCGAAGCGAATGCGCGCGTCGTCCAGCCGGATGCTCACCTCACCTGACTTCGGTAGCACCTTGGCCAGCCCCGCCACAAAGTCGCCCGAGATGCTCACGGTCTTCGCCACCGGGCTGTCGATGACCAGGCTCTCCGTCGCCCCTCCCCACTGCAGGATCAGCGCGTCGGCGCTGAATTCAAAGATGGCGTCCCCGGCCGTCTTGCCCACGAGCCTCGCCATCCGGGTCAGCGCAGCCCTCAGGCTCGCCGCGTCGACTGTGATTTCGTCCATATCGCTCTCCCTTGATGGCATCCTAGCGGAGCCCCCGTCCCAGAGACAGGGGGGAGCCGTCCCGGAGGGGAGCACCCCGGCCAGAGGGGGTGCAGCGGCGATCGGTCGGCTGCGGGCTTGCACTAGTACAGCCGGAACCTATGGATGGCCCCCAGGCACGCCGGGGGGTGTCCGGGGTCAAATGACCCGTCCGGAACCATGATTTCAAGGTCTTGCGCAACGCGCCGTCTGTGATGTCCCTGGTTTTTCACCACTCGACGTCATGTGGTTCCCGCCCATGGGGGGGCTTTGGGAGATGGGTGTGGCGCAGGCCTTGCTGGAGGGCGTCACGCCGCCTTGAGTAGGCTCAGAGTTCGTCCGCGAGTGGGGGGAAACACCGAACGGCGAGGGTGATCTCTGTGCCACTGAGTCGGAACTCGGGTCGGGGATGGGCCTTGCGCGTCTTCAGGGACCTGTATCGGCGCGCGCTGGAGCTGTGGCGCAAACACCCACACCCGGTCGTGTTCCCTTACGGGACCTTCAAGATGAGGAACCATCCGGGCGTCCTCATCGCGGCCCCGCCGCCTCAGGCCTTCGCTGCCTAGAGCCCGGAACCCTTCACCCCTAACGCACACAAGCTCGAAGAGGCCTCGATTAGCAGGCGACATTACCCTTGCGCCCGAGACCCCTGCCCCACAACGCCTCAATCAACCCAATCGAAACCCCCTGCACCTGTCTCTGGGACGGGGGCTCCCGGGGACGGGGGCTCCCGAAAATGTACCCAAAGCCAGATGGTCCAAGCCTCCGTCGAGAGCGTCAAGCTTCGCAGGCGGAGGCAGACGTCCCGACCCAGCAGACGAAACTCCCCGACCCAGGGACGTAGTCTGAGCGTGATCTCAACGGCGTAAAGCCCTGCTGAAGGACCATCGCTGGCCAGACCTCCCCCACGCCCCCAAGGCTGGGAGCCACATCACGCCGGGTTGTCCCAGGGGTGGATGAGGAAGGGACGGCGCCGCACGGTCACTAGGTCGCCTCAGGGAAGCGGATCGGCCCCGTCCGCTCTAACCACCGCTCAAGCGCAGCGCGATAGGCGTCACGAGAGCGCCGTAGCTCGCCGCGGCTCGACTGTACCAAATCCGTACCAAACGCCTCGGCGCTCAGGCATTCCACCCGGTCACTAGGGCCAGTCGGTGAGGGCTGTTGTACCAAGGTTGTGCGGCGCTCTAGCGGCCCCAGTCGCCAGGCGTCTCCGAGAGTGTGAAGACGAGTTCTGCACCCTCGGCGAGCGTCGCGTGGTCGATGAAGGGCTCGGGCCAAGGGGCGCCGTTGACCGTCAGGCCGTGCACATAGAAGCGAGTCGAGGAGGCGCCCTCAGCGCGGACAGAGAGCGTCTTACCACTGGGTAGGAGGAGGTCTATCGACTCAAAGAGCGGCACGCCTATCCAGTAGCGGTCGGTGCCGCTGATGGCCATGAGCCCCATGGCGCTCAGCACATACCAGGCCGACATCGTGCCGGCGTCGTCATTTCCGGGGATGCCATCGGGGGCGTCTGAGTAGAGCGCGTCAGCGGCCCAGCGCACCCACTTTTGGGTCAGGTCGGGCCTGCCCGCGTGGGTGAAGAGGTAGGCCGCGTGGAGGTCCGGCTCATTGGAGTGCCAGTAGTCTTCAAGGGGGAGGAGCGACTCGGGGATGAGCTCGTCTCCAGCTGCCTCGATGGCGTCGATGTCGGCTTTTCCGCGCTCAAAGAAGCCGGAGAGCTTCTCAGTGAAGGCCTCAGGGGACTCAAAGAGGTCGACCAACGCGTCGCCTGCGTGCGGCGTCATCCACAGGTACTGCCAGGCGTTGCCCTCGATATAGTCCGGGCCCCAGCCGCCCTCTTGGAGAGGCCGCCAGCTGCCGTCGGAATTCTTGCCGCGGAAGAACCCCGTCTCGGCGTCCCAGAGGTTTTTGAAGTTCAGCGCGCGCTCGGCGTAGGTCTGAGCCACCTCGTCATGGCCCAGCGCTTGGGCAAGGGTGCTGATCGCCTGGTCCGCCACGCAGATCTCTTGGGTGCGGGCGACCGACCCGCCGGTGGTGTCCGCTGGCACGTAGCCGTGAGTGAGGTAGCCCTCGACGCCGACCCGACCTTCGTAAGGTGAGCCCGGCGGGGTAGGGGCCTCGGCGACCAGGCGCATGGCCGTGAGCGCGGCTTCGGCGTCAAAGTCGGTGAGCCCCTTGGCGTAGCTCTCGCCGAGCACGATGTCGGCCGGGGTCCCGACCATGACGTTGGAGTAGCCGCGCCCTTGAGGCCACTTGGGTAGGTAGCCCCCCTGGTCGCTCATCGCGACAAGCGAGCGGTTCATGTCCCGCTGGTGCTCGGGGTAGGCGAGCATCAAGAGCGGGTGCTGGGTGCGGTAGGTGTCCCAGAGCGAGAAGTCTGTGAAGTAGACAAACCCGTCCGAGCTGTGGACCTCGCCATCAAAGCCGACGTAGCTGCCGTCCGCGTCCTCAAAGACCGTCGGCATGACCAAGCTGTGATAGACGGCGGTGGCCATGACGCGGCGCTGGGCGTCGTCGCCGCCGGTGACCGCAAAGCGGCTCAGCAGCGCCTCCCAGCTGGCCTCGGTGGCCGCATGGGTCCCCTCAAAGTCCCAGGCGGGTTGCTCGGCCAAGAGGTTGGTGCGCGCCGCCTCAACGCTCGTGAACGACAGCCCGACCTGGACCTCGATGACGCCACCCTCTGAGAGGTCAAAGGCCAAGAGCGCGCCGAGCATTGCGCCTGTGCGCTCGGTGACCTCAGTCGAGAGGTCGTCGCCCGCCCAGGTCGCTGTGCTCTCAGGTGCTTGGTCGATGCGCGCGCTGAAGTAGATGGGGATGCCGCCATAGCGTGTGCTGAAGGCGTTGATGTTGTGGACCCAGCCCTCGAGCACTTGGCCGCCCTCTGTGACAGTCAGAGCGCCATCTGTCACCTCGCCGTCGGGCACGGTGTGGTTGAGGTCCAAGACGATGAGCGCGTCGCTTGAGCCCTCGGGGAAGGTGTAGCGGTGGTGCGCGGTGCGGGTCGTGGCGGTGAGCGCCACGTCGACGCCTGAGGCCTCGAGCCCGACGGCGTAATAGCCGGGCATCGCGACCTCGGTCGCCTTGTCAAAGGGGGAGAGGTAGGCCGCCTCTTGGGTCATCTCTTGAGCGATGGGACCTCGGGTCGGCATGAACATGACATTCCCATACTCGGGGATGCCGACGCCATGGAGGTGGGTGTGGCTGAAGCCCAAGATGAGGTCGTCATCGGCGTGGTAGCCGCCACAGTGATAGGCACCTGCGCCCATATAGATGCCATCGGTGTCGGGGCTCACCTTGACCATGCCGAAGGGGGCTTGGGCGCCCGGGACGCCGCTCCCGACATTAAAGCCCACGCCGCCGGTGCTTATCAGCGGATCGACGTAGTCCAAGAGGCGCCACGGCGCAGGCACCTCTGCGGGCCCTGACGCAGTGTCTTCAGCCACGGTGTCGGGGCCGCTACCCTGGCCCGTGTCGTCCACGGAGGCCGACGTGGTGACATCCTCGGATGCGGCGCGCGCAAGCTCGGCGTCCATGTCGAGCGGCGGCCCGATGGGGTGCACCTCTCGTGTGCAGCAGGGGAGGGCGAGGAGCGCCGCGACGAGCCAGCAAAGGGGCGCCCTCATTCGTCTTCGAGGATGGCGAGGTCTTCGAGGACCTCGTCGACGCCCTGATAGCGGGCCACGGGATCTTGGCGTGTCATGCGCTCGAGGACCTCCACTGCGTCTTGGGGCGAGTCCATGAAGTCCTCGCTCCCCGGGGTGCTGAGCTCTTTCATCAAGAGCTCACGGTCCAAGGGGGTCTCTCCGGAGAGCTTGGCGATGTCTTTGTAGGGCGTCTCTCCCGTCAGCAGCTCGTAGAACAAGATGCCGAGTGAGTAGACGTCGGAGGCGGGGGTCGCGGCCGTCGGGTCCGCCAGGACCTCGGGGGCCACGTAGCGGGCATCGAAGCGCTGTGCGAGCTTGGTGTGGAGCTCGGGGTGCGGTGTGCCCTTGATGAACGCGAGGTCGAAGTTCACCAGCTTGACGACGCCGCCTGGGCCGATGACGACGTTGAGCGGGCGGATGTCTCGGTGGATGACGCCGTGGGTGTGGGCGTGCTTGAGGCCGCGGGCCATCTTGATGATCCAGTCGGCCTTCTCGCTCCAGCTGACGCCTTTATCGTCCTCGTCCTCGAGGAGCATCTTGAGCGGCCGGCCTTCGGGGACGTACTCGGTCGGGAGCACGAATTTATCGTCCTCCCAGGCGAACATGTCCGCAGTGTCGATGAGGTTGGGGTGGGCGCCGAGGAGCCGCATGGCGCCCTGGTCGTGGAAGATGGACTCGATCTGACGCTGCCTCGCCTCCTCTTGGCGATACACGTCGAAGTGGAACACCTTGAGGATGGTCTCGGGGCGCGTCTTGATGATGCGGTGCTTGGCCAAAAACACCGTGCGTGTGTCGCTTTGGCTGATGCGCTCGATGACGTCGTAGAGGCCGATCTGTTTGACCTTCTGACCGGGCCTGGCGTTGCCGAAGAGCGCCCTGTAGATCGCGTCGTGGTCAAAGAGGATGTCCCGCGTCTTGACCGGGACGTTCTTGGGGTCGCTCAGGTAATCGGGGGCATCCTCCAGGCGGATGATGCGGGTCGCTTGGTCGTCGCGGACCTTGATGCGCGCCCGGTCGTCGGTGATGAGGATGGCGGTGTCGACCCACACGCGACCGAGCTTCTCTGCGGCCTTCTTGAGCTTGCTGGCCAAGATCTTCGACTTCTTGTTCGCCAAGGGGATCGGGCTTGGCTGGACCCTGCCGTTGTCGAAGATCCACTGGTTCATGTCGCCGCGGATCGTCCCTCGGTAGCCCTTCACCTCGACGTGCCAGACGCAGAACGAGCCGACGACCGCGATGTCGTACTCGTAGGGCATCCCATAGCCCGTGGTGAGCTCGAAGTTGTGGACCAATAAGTAGCTGTCTGGGAGGCGCTCAGCGAGCCATCGAATCGCCTTGGACTCGCTCGCGTTCTCTGGTTGTCCGAAGCGGTAGATGCGCGCCAAGAGTCCCCCTGGGATGCGCTGCGCCCCATCCCGAACGTCAGCCGGTTCATGATACCCCGGCCGGCGCTTTCTGCCAGGGTCACATTTCGGAAACCCGAGGGGGGCCTCTGGCGAGGTAATGCGCTATGGTCCTCGGGTGTATCGCGCTTGGCCATGGCTGCTCTCGATGTGCCTCCTCGGTTGCGCAGTGGACGCTTCCTCAGAGGTGGCGCCGGACGCCTCCTCAGAGGTGGCGCTGGACGC
Source organism: Myxococcota bacterium (assembly GCA_049602155.1). Lineage (GTDB taxonomy): Bacteria > Myxococcota_A > UBA9042 > PHBI01 > JBMYRH01 > JBMYRH01. The sequence continues at coordinate 19,711 of JBMYRH010000041.1, forward strand.
TCCGCCTGAGATAGATAGCGCGCAGACACCTGACGCAGCGTCCACCGTTCAATCGCCCGGTGATGCGGAGGCGCCTGATGTCCCGGAGAGCCTCGACGCCACGGGGGGCACCCCGGACACTGTGCCGTCGGCGCCAGGCGACGCCACGGGGCCCGACGGCGAGACTGCGGTCGCGGATGCGCTTGATCCGGACGTCGCCTTGGACACCTCGGGGGACGCCGAGGCAGCCGATGTCGCCGCGGAGGACACGGCGTCAGTTGGCGAACAGGGGGTCCCGATGGGGGCCTCGCCTGGGCGTGCGCCGATGCGCCGCCTGACGCGCAGCGAGGTGGACTTGACCCTGCGTGACCTCACGGGGGTGACCGGGGTGGCGGCGAAGACGTTGCCGCCCGAGCCAGAGACGCAGGGCTTCGACAACCACGTCGACGCGCAGTCGGTCGGGCCGACCTTCGTCGAGGCGCAGCTGATCATGGCGGAGTCCGTCGCCGCCGAGGCGGACCTTGAGGTGCTCTTACCCTGTGATCCCGACGTGGTCGGTGAGGTGGCTTGCGGTGCTGACTTCATCACGGTGTTCGGGCGTCGCGCGCTGCGCCGACCGCTGACGGACGCGCAGCACGCGCGCTTCCTGGCCCTCTTTGAGGAGGGCCTAGAGCCTTGGGGTTTCGAGGACGCGACGCGGCTCGTCCTCACGGCGCTGCTCATGTCGCCGCATTTCCTTTACCGCGTGGAGCTCGGGGCGCCAGAGACCGAGGTCGAGGGTGTCGTGCGTCCGTCTCCCCATGAGATGGCGGCCCGACTCTCTTACCTGCTCTACGGCTCGATGCCCGACGCGGAGCTCGCCGAGGCGGCCGACGCAGGAGAGCTGATGAGCCAGGCGAGCGTCGCCGAGCAGGCCTCGCGCATGCTCGAAGCGCTCGGGGCGCGCGAGATGATGGACCGGTTTCATCGCCAGTGGTTGCACCTCGACAGGTTGCTCTATATGGCGCCGGTCTCGGCCAAGTTTGCGTCCTTCCGGACCGAGTCCAGGGTCTTTGTGCAGCGCACGCTCTTTGAAGGGGAGGGGACCTTCTCGGCGCTGATGACCTCCGCCGAGACCGTCGCGGATGGCGCAGTCTCGCTGGTGTACGGCCAGCCTGACTTCGGTGCCCCCGTGGACTCTTGGATCCCCGGCTCCGAGGGGTTCAAGGCGGTCAGCTTGGATCCCGCGCGCCGCGCTGGCGTCTTGACGCACCCCAGCGTCCTCAGCGTCAATTCTGTGGGGCCGAGCGCAGCGAAGACGCTTATCCGCCGCGGGGTCTTCGTCTTGGATCGGATCCTCTGCTCCCCGCTCCCGCCGCCCCCCGACGACATCCCTCAGTTGCCCTTGGACGACGACACCGAGCTGTCGCCGCCCGACCTCTTGGCGCAGCACACGAGCGATCCAGCTTGCGCCGGGTGCCACGGAGTCATCGATCCTGTCGGCCAAGCCTTTGAGCACTACAGTGCTGTCGGCGCGTGGCGTGATGTCTATCACGATGGCACCGCAGTCGATGCCCAGACCGCCCTCGTTGGGACCCCCGTGGATGGCCCGTACTCGGACGCCGTCGACCTCGCCCACGCGCTGGCACACTCGGAGGTCGCCGAGCGTTGCTATACGCGCCATTGGTACCGCTTTGCTCACGGTCGCGCGGTCGAAGAGGACGACGCGGCGTCCTTTGACGCGGCCCTCGAGGCCTTCCTGGCGTCCGGGGGGGACGTGCGCACCTTGGTCGAGGCCTTGGTGATGACGGACGCCTTCCTCTATCGACCGTTGACGCCTCCAGAGCTTGGAGGTGCGCCATGAGTCCACGCAGTCGGCGGTCATTCCTGCGCGGCCTCGGTGGCGTGATGATGGGGGTGCCTTACCTCGCATCTCGGGGCGGTCGCGCGCGCGCAGCGGAGCCTGTGACGCCACCGAAGCGCTGCGTGTTCGTGTTCACGCCCTGTGGGGTGGACGAGGCGTCTCGCGTCACCGATGAGGGCTCGACGCAGACCGCCTTCACGCTCGGTCCAGGGCTCGCGCCATTGGCCCCTTACCAGGACCGCATGATGGTCGTGGATGGTCTGCAGCTGTCCACCTCATCGATGGGCCCTGGCGGCGCTCATCAGGTCGGCATTGGGCAGCTCTTGACGGGGATGCCCTTGCTGCCCGGCGGGCTCTTCTCTCCCTTTGACGATGGCGACCTCGTCGTCGGCTGGGGTGGCGGCATCTCCGTCGACCAGCGCTTGGCTCAAGTCCTGGGTGGCTCGACGTGGCTGAGGTCACTCGAGCTCGGGGTCCAGACCCGCAAGGCGCCCGTGCTGACGGTGGGCTCTACGCTGTCCTACCGGGGCCCCAATCAGCCGGTGGCCGCCGAGGACGACCCCCATCAGGTCTTCACCCGCCTCTTCGGCGCCGGGGGCGCGGCGGGCGCGAGCCTCGAGGTGCTCCGAGCCAAGCGCCTCAGCGTCTTGGACGCGGTCCATGAAGAGTTCCAGTCCGTGGCGTCGACGCTGAGCGCCGAGGATGCGCAGCGGCTCTCGGACCACGCCGACCACGTGCGAGACTTGGAGCTTCGGCTTCAGAACAACCTCGCCCCGATAAGCTGCCAAGCGCCCCCTCAGGTCGGCCTCTCGAACCCGAACGACCCGGCGATGTATGGGCTCGTCGGCAGCGTCCAAATGGACCTGCTCACGACGGCCTTTGCCTGTGACCTGACCCGCGTGGCCACGCTTCAATGGTCACACGCTGCGAGCGAGCACGTGTTTAACGAGCTCGGCGCCAACGGCGACGGACACCACACCATCACCCACCTCAGCCAGACGCCCGAGGTGGTGGCGATGCGGGTCGAGATCGAGGCGTGGTACGCCGCGCGGGTCGCTGAGCTCGTGGCGAGGTTGGCCTTTACTCCCGACGGAGACGGGACGCTCCTCGACAGCACCCTCATCGTCTGGGTTAACGAGATGGGCGACCCGACGCCGCACAGCTTTGCGCCCATGCCTGTCACGTTGATCGGTGACCTGCAGGGTACGTTCAATACGGGGCGCGTGGTGAAGGTCTTCGGCGCGCCGATGAACAACCTCCACATCTCGATCCTCAACGCGATGGGCGTCCCCGACCCTGCGTTTGGGGCGCAAGGGCACAGCTCCAGCGACCTGCCGCAGCTCCTCGCGGGCTGAGGCTGAGGCCCACCTTGCCGGGCCTCACGGGCTCCCCTAACCTGCGCTGCGAGCCCGACCACCAGGAGACGTCATGGCCTCTGAACACGCCTCACCCGATCAATTTGTGCGCATCGACCTCCGGTTCTCGGGGTCATTCCTAGAGATGGACAGCGGTGACATCGCGGGGCTCATCGCGCAACCGAACACGCTGACCTTTGAGTGCGATGACGACGAGGTCATCGAGGACCTCGCGGACGCCCTTGAGGACCTCGGTCAGGACCCGGAAGCGCTCGTGATCGTCGATGTGGAGGGGGACGGCCTTCGAGGTCCTGAAGCCTTTGATGCGGAGGCGACGCAGACCTCGGGGTGGCCGCGCTTCAAGGTCGGGGCGCGGTTCACGCGCTTCCTCGCCTTCGGCGCGCCCGCGGACGAGGCCGCGCTCCGGGCTGTGCGGGAGGCCTTCAGCATGGCGACTGTACGGGCGCAGGGCCACGGCATCATCGCCTACGATGAGTCGCCGTCGGTGACCGTGAACGTCGTCACCGATCCAGAGGCAGACGTCGATCTGCGCCCGCCACACGAACGCCGCAGCGATGGTTTGGTCGGAGCGATCAACGCCGCCTCGAAGAGCGACTGAGCGACCCTAGCGAGGCATCAATGACTGGATGGCTGTCAGGATGTCTCGGCGGCTGATTTGGCCGACGAGCTTCCCGTCGTCGACGACCGGGAATCGTCGGTACGGTCGCGTCAGGAAGACCCCCGCCGCGAAGTAGACGTCCATGGTCGAGGGGACGGTCGCTGGTTCGCGGGTCATGAAGTCGGCGACCGTGCCGCTGGCGCGTTGATGGTCGTCCCCCTTCGCGAGCAGCCGCAGGCAGTCTTTCTCGGAGATCACCCCGACGAGCGCACCGTCGCCGCCGATGACAGGTGCCCCCGAGATGCGATGTTCCAAGAGGAAATCAACCGCATCACGGATGTCGGCGTCGGCGGTCAGGGTGTGGAGGTTGGTCGCCATGTAGTCGGCGACGGTCGGCTTCTCGGTCATGGGAGGCTCTCAGCATCGGGAGGGTCAGGGAGCGGGCATTTTACCCTAAATCGCATGTCAGTGCTCGCCCCTCAGTCCAACGCAGAGCGTCTCCAGGGGCGGAACAGACACAACAAGACCCCGAAGAGGATCATTTCGAGGGGCTGCCCTTTGCCATTGGCGCACCCCTGTTCAGCGGTCGGTGTGGCCGGGTCCGAGGGGACCTGAGCAGCGGGGGTGCTGAGCTGGTTGGGGTCGAGCAGGCCGACCTCTGCACCGAAGTGAATCCAGTTACTCTCGCAGGCGCTCTGTCCCTCCGCGTCAGCCGGGCAGCCCTCAAGCGGGGCCAAGAGCTCTGCCATTTGGAACAGGGGGCGCGTCTGTGGCGAGGCGCCTTGGACGCCTTGGACCTCGAGCGCCTCTGTCAGTCGACAGGCGATGACCGCGCCAGCGACCTCATTCAAGCATGTCCAGTCGACCTCGCCTTGGGCGTCCCATGCGCCGTCGCCCTGACTAACCTCTAAGACCCCATCACGGAGCAGGATCCAGCTGTCACCCAGGCGGACGGGACCGCGCAACGAGAAGGCAGGAGGCCCTTGGCGGGTCCAGGTCAGCTCGTTTGATGCGCCGAGGTCATCGGGGACGCCACGCCAGAGCTCGCGCCCGGCCGAGGTCGCGGCGACGAGCCAGAGGTCGCCCGCCTCATCCATCCTCCGGAACTCCAGGTGCGAGGTGTCGTCAGGGAGCGCGGTGAGGGCCTGGACCACGCCTTGGAGGGGGGCGCTACCCTCCGGTCCGAGTGCTGCGCGCCATAACGACGGGGTAGGGCTGGCCCCGACCGCGATGATCTCGGCGTGGCCGTCAGTGCTCCCGCTGCCCACGGAATCGCAACGAAACTGGTCACCAGTCTCCCACCGCGCGACCACCGCCGCCTCTCCGGTGTCGGTGACGCGCAAGAGCCCCGTCACGTCAGCGTCAGCCTCGAGCAGCGCGGGGATCCAGGTGGCGTCAGCGGTCGCGTGCGCATCCAAGGCGTACCAGGGCTCGTCAACGAGGACGGGCTCAAAGGTGCACGCGCCATCGCTTGAGCGGTACAGGTCACCGCCCCCGACCATCACGACGGTGGCGATGCTGTCGGCGTAGGCTGCGCGCGCTTGCTCGTGATCTCCCCACTGAGAGGGGCAGACATAGGTCCACCCCTCGGGGGCATAGTCTCGTGCCAAGCCGATACTCGTCCGGAGGAGCGTGGCGCGGCCTGCTTCAAGATCCACATCGAGCACGTTGAGCGGCGCCGGGGCGGGCCCGTGCGCGCCGACCGGTACGCCGAAGAGGCTCAGAACACAGAGCAGCCCGAGCGTGAGCGGTTGAGTGTGGCTCAGAAGGTCAGCTCACAGGGCTCGAAGCTCTCGTTGCAGACCCCCTCCAGCATCGGTTGATTGAGGCAGCCGTGGAGGACGTTGAAGGGCTCCGAGCATGTGCTGCTGATGCATTCGAGCGCGTCGTCACCACAGTCGTTTTGGAAGCAATCCACTGCAGTCGTGGTCTCCGTAGGGCAATGGTCCGCACCGCATTCAACAAAGAGGGTCCCCATGCAGGAGATGCACCCGGTGCCAGAGACCAAGGTGCAGCCCAAGAAGCACCCGAAGTCGCCGTCATCGCACTCTCGTGCACAGGTTGCGACACCGTTGCATATCCCCCCGTCGAGTTCGAAGGGCGCTTTGGTGACCAAGTAGCTCAGGCACATCTCGTCGAAGGTGCCATCTCCCCAGCCTACGGTCCTCGGAGCCATCTGCTCTCCGTTGATGATGGGCTGGTTCTCCGGGCTGTTGTCGTACGTGCAGGTCAACCGATGGATGTCTCCACCGTCCATGGAGATGTAGTTCTCTTCCTCGAAGAGGTAGAACTGTTGCCAGTTGAAGTCCCAAGCTTGGATGTCGACCATACAGGTGCTCTCACCCTCCGCGGAGATGTGCTCCGATCGAATGGTCTGCCCCAAGACGTGCATGTGCGGGACGACGCCGATGACCGTCGCCGTGAAGGGGACCTCAAAGTCGTTCTCCTCCAACTCCAGGGGCGAGCCAGCCTCGATGTCGATGCCTGTGTGAGCGAAGGGGACCACCCGGACCAGCTCGCTCGGCGACTCCCCAGGTGGCATGGTCCAGATGAGTGCCTCGCTTCGATCAGGGGGCACGACGGCGTCTTGGCTCAAGTAGGCGAGGTTGTAGTGGAGCTGCAAGACGATGCGACTCCCCGCTTCGACGAGGAGGGCCGAGTCTTCCGGGGTCTTGAAGGGGACCCCGCCGGGCGCCCATGCAAAGAGCGTCTTCGCGTCTGAGACCCCCGTGCCGCCAAAGCAGGTGTAGCCAAGGCCGTCGTCGTCTGCGTCCTTTGACGCCAATTTATCCACACCAGAGGGGCCGACCGCGTAGACCAAGACGTGATGAACGATGGAGGTTTGGTCGGCCTTGACGTCGACTGCGGTGACGAAGAGATCTTCCTCGATGGGGTCTCCCACGACGAAGCACCGATAGTCGTCGGGGGCGCTGGGATCGGCCACGTAGTCCTCACCGGCGTCGAGGCGCATCGTGGGCTCTCCGAGGCTTTGAACCGACACCACCTCCGGCGGGACGTAGCTCGCGGGATCACCGGCGTCGAAGCCGGCCTCTTGCCAGGCTTGGAAGAGGTCGATCTCGTCTTGGCTAAGGACACGCTCGTGCATGAACGGTCGACAGTCTTGCTCAGGGAGCCACGGAGGCATGCTTCCCTCAAGCACCGATTGCACGACGCTGGTGGCCCACCACGGTGCGCCGTCGGTCCACTCGCTCTCATCATGGGTCAGGGTGAAGGGGGCGCCGCCCTCGGCCACGTGGCAGGACACGCAATTCTGCTCGAGCAAGGGGCGAATGTGACCGTGGTACGTCGTCTCACCCGCTTGGTTGGGGCCACGCGTCCCTGTGTCAGGGTCCGAGGGTCGCACCGCGCCATCGGCGCCACTTGTGGCGTCTCCGATGACCACTGAGGAGTCAGCCGTCGCGTTCTCGTCGTCGGTCGTGTCTGCGCTGTCTCCACAGGCGGCGAGGGAGGCGACTAAGCAGAGGACGAGGCGCCAGTCTGTTGTCCGTTTCATCCGGTTCTCCAGCGAAGAGGAGGGGTCGCACTTCCGCACTCGGGCCCCATGGCGCGAGGGTTCGAGGTTCGACGCAGACATCAGGGGTGAGCGATGTCATTGGTCCGCAGTGACGCGACTATAAGGCAGGGAATAGCTTCGAGGAAATCGGAAATAGCCTCTGGGACCGTTTTCCGTGGCTTCTCGTGCCCGTCCGGGCTCTCGCGCCATGGCGTGTGACTTGAGAGGGGCGGCGCGGTACGATGCCCACTGGAGCGCAATGGCACGATGGTTTGACAAGGGTGGGCAGCGAGATGCGGGGGGGATAGCGGTCCCTGGCCCTCATCTGGTGGTGTGCGCGCTCTTGGCGACGGTCTGGGCGTGTCAGCCTGCCGAGCCTCCGAGCGCGACCGCGGACGCCTTCAGCGACGCCGTGCCCGTGGATGTGCCCGAGCCCGCGACGACGGATGTCGGCGAGGTGGATGATGCTGGGGCGACAGAGTACGAGGCGCCTGAGGCGGCCCCGGTGAAACCCGGCGTGAGCCTCAGGCGCTTGGATCGGTTGGCCTACAACAACACGATGCGTGACCTCTTTGGGCTTGGCACGCGGCCTGCCGATGCCTTCCCTGCGGATCCTCCCTCATTCGGATATGACAACCTCTCGGACCACCTCAGCATCTCGCCGCTCTGGATGGAGTACGCTGCTCAGGTCTCCGAGCAGGTCGCAGCGGATGTGCTGGCGCCCGAGACGAGCGCACCTTTCGAGGTCACGATCGAGGCCGAGACCTTGGCGGCCCCTGATGAGTCGTTCCCCTACGCAGGGGTCGGCGTCGGGGTCTATTCGCTTTACCCACTGACGGCGACCGTCACGACGCCTGCTGACGGGACCTACCTCTTTGACGTGCGGGCCTGGCGCGAGAAGGTCTACTGGACCGGCAACATCGCCCCGACCCTCGCGCTGATGATCGACGGCGAGACGGTCCAGGAGTTCAGTGTCCTCGCCGACGCGGATGAGCCCGAGACGTTGAGCGTGAGCCAAGCCCTGACCGCCGGAGAGCACACGGTCTCGGTCCGAGTGATGAACCCGCAGGCCAACCTCGACGAGGATGAAGGCTTCTCGGGCGTCGTGGTGGCCGTGGATTGGTTCCGCATCTCGTCCTCAGAGGTGCTCGTGGTCACGCCGAGCCTCCGAGACAGCGTCCTCATTTGCAGCCCTGACGAGAGCTCGGTCGAGGACTGTGGCCGCCTCACATTGCGCACCCTCTTGCGCCGACTTTGGCGCCGCCCGCCGCTTGAAGCGGAGGTGTCGCGGCTGATGCACTTCGTCGACGACGCAGTCGGCTCAGGGGAGGGCTTCGAGGCGGGCATCCAGTTGGCCCTCGAGGCCTCGCTCTTGTCTCCGAACTTCCTCTTCCTCGTGGAGTTACCGCCGGAGGATGAGCCTGACAGCGTGACGCTCTCGTCGCATCAATTGGCGGCGCGGCTCTCTCACTTCTTCTGGAGCTCTGTCCCGGACGCCGCGTTGGCCGAGGCGGCCGAGGGAGACGCGCTGACGACCGACGAAGAGGTCGCCGCGCAAGCCGAGCGGATGCTGGATGACCCGAAGGCCGTCGCGCTCTTCGATAACCTCGCCGACCAGTGGCTCTTGGCCCGTAAGGTCGAGACCATTCAGCCCAACATCGCTGTCTTCGACGACTTCACGAGCGCGCTCCGGAGCGCGATGGCCGAAGAGGTGAGGCAGTTCTTTCGCTCCTTTGTCGACCCGAACCGGACCCTCTTTGACCTCCTGACGTCGACGGACCTATACGTGGACGACGTCATGGCGAAGCACTACGGGCTCCCGCCGGTCGGACCCGACTTTGTGCACCTCGAGTCGCACGGCGCACCGCGGGGCGGGATCTTGCGTCAGGCGGGGGTGCTCGCGGCGAACTCGCACCCCTACCGGACCTCTCCCACGCGTCGCGGCCAGTGGATCTTAGAGAAGCTCCTCTGCACCGACATCGGGGCTCCCCCCCCGGGTCAAGGGCTCTTCTTCGATCCCTCACGGCTCGACGAGGACGTCACCGAGACGCCGCAGCTGCTGCTTCACTTTACGGATCCGAGCTGCGCGGGGTGCCACGTGATGATGGACCCGCTCGGCCTCGCGATGGAGAGCTATGACGCCATTGGGCGCTGGCGATCTGTGGATCAGAGCCTCTACGAAGAGCTGGAGCTCGTCTTCGACGCCGACGACATCCTCTGGAGCGCCGAGCAGGTCATCGAGAAGGTCGCGAACGATCCCGCCTTCTTGAGCTGCGTGGTTCGGCAGATCTACACCTACGCCCTGGGTCGCGCGCCGCTCCCCAGTGACGTGCCCGTCATCGACGCGCTGGTCGAGCAGCTCCCCGAGATTGACTACAGCCTCCGCCGACTGATGGTGGCCATCGCGACGAGCGCCCCCTTCCGCGAGCGCCTCCCCGAGGCCGACGCTGAGCTGCGTCGGGAGGAGCGCCCATGAGCGGTGGTAAAGGGCTTAACCGTCGATCCTTCCTCGGGGGCGCGGGCGCGATGCTCGCGCTGCCGTTCCTCGAGTCCCTGGGGGCGCGCCCCGCGCGCGCCGCCACGGGGACGACCTCGCCCACTCGCCTGATGGTGTACTTCGTGCCCAACGGGATGCACATGGCGTCCTTCACCCCCGAGGCGGCGGGCCCTGATTGGGAGAAGACGCCGATCTTGCTGCCGCTGGAGCGGCACCGCGATGAGATGCACATCATCACCGGGCTCGCCAACATGGCGGGTGCACCGCTGAGCGCGGCCCCCCACACGCACGGCACCGGGACCACCTTGACGTGCACGCCTATCGCCGAGCTTGAAGGCGGGCAGGTGCACAACGGTGTGTCGATGGATCAGGTCGCGGCGAATGCCATCGGCTTTAACACCCGTTTCCCTTCGCTTGAGGTGGGGACAGTCTCTGACGCCCAGCAGCTCGGGGTCTGTGAGGAGGGCTTCAGTTGTGCGTATCTTGAGTCCATCGCTTGGAGCGGACCCAAGTCACCCTTGCCGAAGATCAACGACCCGCAGGCCCTCTTTGACCGCCTCTTTGCCGGCGTCGATCCAAGGGCCACAGAGCGAGAGCGCGCCACCCGCCGCTCGCGTCGAAAGAGCGTGCTCGACTACGCGTTGAGTGAAGCCCGGGTGCTTCGCGACAGGCTGGCGGTCGTCGATCGGTATCGCCTGGATGAGTACATGGACGGGGTCCGAGAGCTTGAGCGGAAGCTCGACGTCGTCCCGAAAGTCTGTGACGTCCCGGGTGCGCCTCAAGCTGTCCTCGACTTCCCCACGCACGTGGACTTGATGGCGGACCTCATGGTCTTGGCCTTGAAGTGTGACCAGACGCGGATCATGACCTACATGCTCCAGAACGGCTTCAGCTCCTACGTCTACGACTTCCTCGGTATCGACGAGGGGCATCATGGGCTGACCCACCACGGCTACGATCAAGCGCTGATCGATCAGGTGGTCACCATCAACATCTGGGAGTTGGACCAGTTCGGAAACTTCCTCGACAAGATGAAGGCCGTGGATGAAGGGGAGGGTACGCTGCTCGATCACACGGCCGTGCTCTTTGTGAGCAGCATGGGTGATGGCTATGACCACCTGAATTACGATCTGCCTGTGATCCTCGCGGGTCGCGCGAACGGGGCGCTCCTGCCTGGTCGCCACACGATCCACACCGACTACCGACCCGTGGCCGACCTCTATCTCGCGCTCCTCAACGTCATGGGGCTCGACCTCGCGACCTTTGGTGCCGACGGCACGACGCCGCTTGAGGGGCTCGGGGGCTAAGTCGTCGCGCGGAGGGTCCCCCCGGTGGTGCGGTCAGGCTCACGATGCCGATTGCGCCTGACCCGAGGACCGTGGCATCGTCGTCGCGCAGCGGCGATGGCACGACCGACAAACGGTCCCGATGTCAGTCGTTTAACCCGCGAGTGAGGTTGGATATGGGCACACTTCTCGTACTCGATTTTGACGGCACGATGACTGACGCAGAGGTCGAAGGTGGCCCGTTCCGTGAGGGTTACCTCGAGGACATCAGCATCCTCTGTGGCTTGCCCCTCGACGAGGTCCAAGCGCTGGCAGAGGGCTTCAGCCAAGAGGTCGCCCAGAACGCACACGCCTATGGCTGGGACTTTCAGGGCCGCATCGTGGCGCCCGCCGTCGTCGACCCTTACCTCCGGATGATGCCGGTCGCCCGCAAGATCTTGGACCGCGCGGGGGCCTTTACGGACTACGAGGAGCGGACGCGGCTCCTCGACGGCATCCTCTACAAGTACAACTACGGCAAGACGTTGAACTGCTTCCGTGACGGCGCACGTCAGGCGCTGGAGGCCCTCAAGGGCACCGCCACGTACGTCGTGACTAACTCGCACACCATCCCGGTGAAGGAGAAGCTGCGCTCGCTCGGCCTCGAAGAGGATGGCAGCTGCTCGCTAGATTGGCTGGTCGATCGCGTCCACGGAAGCGCGAAGAAGTACTACCTAGACGACACCTTTGAGGAGGTCCCTGAGGCGATGACCCTTGAGGGGTTGCCCCGGCCGGTCCTGCTGCGTCGGAAGAAGTACCACACCGTCTTGGCGCAGTTGCTGGCTGATGAGGGCCTCGGCTGGTCCGACCTCGTGGTGGTCGGGGACATCTTTGAGCTCGATCTTTCGTTGCCCCTCGCGATGGGCGCGCGCGTGGGGCTCCTCGCGAACCCCTTCACCCCTGACTACGAGAAGAACTTCTTGGCGTCACACCCCCGAGGGGCCGTGCTGCATCGCGTGCAAGAGATCGAGGCCTTTGCTTACGGTGGTGGACCCGCCTGAGCGTTCGCGGCCCTCTCCGACCGGGGGTTTGACAAGGTGGCGCGAGGGAGAGAGTGTCCGCCGCCTTGAACCCTGCGCCCCCTATCGACGGCCCCCCTCATGGGGTCTCAGGAGTGACGCCTTATGCGTGCATTGTGTCTTGCTTTCAGTCTGACGTTCATATTCAGCGTTGGGGCCAGCCTATCCAGCTGCGCGACGGTTGATCCCGAGGGGCTCGGTGAGAATGCTGAGGCCGAGGCCGATGCAGCCCTGCAGCAAGCGAATTTTGGCGAAGGTGCGGAAGCCGATAGCCATGCGCAAACGCCACCCCTAGGCGGGGGCGACGACGCGTCCGAAGATGGGATCGGTGGCGGTCCGCAAGTAGACGGTGCAGAAGGCGATGAAGCGCAGCCAGATACCGAGGGAGAGGTCCCCGTGGACGACGCAGGGGCATCGGACGACGGCCCCAACCCCACTCCCTCGACCTGTGTGACCGCAGGGGCTCAGTGCGACGATGGAGACTGCTGCACGCAGGACGATCTGTGCGTCGTTTGCGAAGGCGGTGACTGCGCAGCGGGAGAGCTGGTCTGCGCCGGGACGCCTGAGACATGCGATGATCTTCAGCCCTGCACGGACGACGTCTGCTTTTGTGACGGTGGGATGCCGCTCTGCGCCAACGAGGCTGTCGAGGACGGCACAGCCTGTGATTACAGCCCCAACGACTGCACGACGGGAGACAGCTGCGCGTCAGGTCAGTGCATCCTCAGCCCGCCGCTCGACCTTGATGATGAGAACCCCTGCACGGAGGACACCTGCGACAAAGGTGAGGTCGTGCACACTTTCTTGCTGACCGGCCAGTGCGACGACGGCGATGAGTGCACCCTTGATGACCATTGTGAGCTTGGCCTGTGTGTGGGCGGTGGGATGGTCGAGTGCGTGGCCGGTGAGTGTGAGAGCTCCGCGTACTGCATGACCGGACAGGGGTGCGTAGGGGTTGTGCTCCCGGTGGGCGCGGCGTGCGATGATGACAATGTCTGCACAGACGATGAGGCCTGCACGGCCGAGCAGACCTGTGAGTCGGACAGCGTCCTCGATTGTGACGATGGGAACGCCTGCACGTCGGACAGCTGCGACCCCGAGACCGGGGCCTGCGTGAACGCGCCGTCCGATGCCCTCGACGGGTCGCTATGCGATGCTGACGCGTCGTGTACCGGTCAGGGGCTCTGCTCCGAGGGGGTCTGTGTCCCGATGGATGGCGGAGACTGTGAGGACGGCAACCCGTGCACGGACAACTGGTGCGATCCTGAGCTGGGGTGCCAGGCGACGCTGAACTCGAACCCTTGTAACGACGGTGACATCGAGACCTGCGACGACGTGTGTCACGACGGTCAATGCGTGGGCAGCGAGTGTGAGCCTGTGGAGCCGCCTCCCGGTGGTGGCGATACGTGTCAGGATCCGATTCACCTCGGTGATGGCGGGACCCTTGAGGTCGATCTCTGTGACTACAATAAAGATTACGCCTATGGGTGGTGTGGGATGCAGGGGCCCGAGCTCATCTTCACGCTCAACGTGAACTACAGCCAAGGGCAGCTCCAGATGAGCACGGAGGGCTCTTTTGAGGGCATCCTCGTCAACTACAGGTGGCAGACCCTAGACCAGTGCGAGTCGGCAGCGAGCTACTCGGTGAACGGCTTCTGTTATAACGGCCCTGCGGGGATTGGCTGGGGTGGTTATAACCCGGATGACGTCCTCTACTTCGCCGTGGGGAGCTTCACCGGTGAATGTGGCCCTGTGGTGATCACCGCCACGACTGTACCGACGGGCTGAGCCTCTTGCAGCGCCATCAGCTTAGAGATCTGCCGTCGAGATAAAGGGCGCCGCTTTGGCGCCAGGATAAGGAGAGAACACCATGAGCCAGACGACGTTGCGAGCGCAGGTGGAGCGTTGCCTCCAGAGCATGGGAGTCGCCTTGAGCGACTTCACCGCACCAACAGGGGTGACAAGCCATAGCCCCATTGACGGGAGCGTCTTGGGCACCGTCGCTGAGACGTCAATGGCGGACGCGGAGCGTGCGCTGCAGGAGACCACGCAGGCCTTTGAGTCCTGGCGGACGACCCCTGCGCCCGTGCGTGGCGAGCTCATGCGGCTCTTGGGCGAGGAGCTCCGCGCTCACAAAGATGCCCTCGGCGAGCTGGTCAGCCTCGAGGTCGGCAAGATTCGCTCCGAGGGCCTCGGAGAGGTCCAGGAGATGATCGACATTTGCGACTTCGCTGTCGGTCTCTCACGCCAGCTCTACGGGAAGACCATCGCCAGCGAGCGCCCGGGGCACCGGATGATGGAGACCTGGCACCCCATGGGGACATGCGGCGTCATCACGGCCTTCAATTTCCCGGTCGCCGTGTGGGCTTGGAACGCGGCCCTGGCGATGACCTGCGGTAACCCCGTGCTTTGGAAGCCGTCTGAGAAGTCTCCCCTGACCGCATTGGCCTGCCAGGCGCTCTTTGAGCGGGCCGTCGCGCGGCACGGTGAGGCCCCAGCGGGTCTCTTGAAGCTGCTCCAGGGGGGCGCGCAGCTCGGTGAGTTGCTGGCGCAGTCCTCACAGGTGGCGATCGTGAGCGCCACGGGTTCGACGCGCATGGGCCGTGCCGTGGCGCCTGTCGTCGCCGAGCGCTTTGGTCGGCTTATCTTGGAGCTCGGCGGCAACAACGCGATGCTCGTCGCTCCTTCAGCCGATCTCGACTTGGCGTTGCGCGCCATCTGCTTCTCTGCGGTCGGCACGGCCGGGCAACGGTGCACCTCCTTGAGGCGCTTGATCGTCCACGAGAGCGTGGCCCCCGAGCTCATCGCGCGTGTCCGCCGGGCCTACGAGACGCTCCCTGTAGGGAACCCGCTTGAAGAGGGCACGCTGGTTGGGCCCCTCATCGACCAAGGGTCTGTGGACGCGATGCTTAAGGCCCTTGAGTCGGCGCAGAGCGAAGGCGGCACAGTCTCTGGTGGAGCGCGCGTTCAGCCGGCGGGATGTGAAGCAGGCCACTACGTGACGCCAGCGCTGGTTGAGATGCCGGCTCAGAGCGACATCGTGCGGCACGAGACCTTCGCGCCGATCCTCTACGCCATGACCTACTCGGATTTGGACGAGGCCATCGCCCTGAACAACGGCGTACGGCAGGGCCTCTCATCGTGTATTTTCACGACCGACTTGCGCGAAGCTGAGCGTTTCCTGGCTGCCTCGGGAAGTGATTGCGGCATCGCGAACGTCAACATCGGCCCAAGCGGCGCCGAGATTGGCGGCGCCTTCGGTGGTGAGAAAGAGACCGGCGGTGGGCGTGAGTCGGGCTCTGACGCGTGGAAGGGCTATATGCGCCGCGCGACCAACACGGTGAACTACTCGACGGAGCTGCCGCTCGCCCAAGGCGTGCGATTCGATGTGGACTGAGGCGATGTCCACGACGAGCGCCCTAAGATGTCTCCTCGACCACTCACTCGGGGGGCACGCCGATGCGATGTGTCGCCGGGTCCACCTAGCGCCTGACCTCTTGGCTCATACGGATGTCGATGCAATCCCACGAGGGGTCGTGGCGCAGGCTCTGAATGTTGTCTTGCTTGCCCGTTCGATGTCTGAGGTTCCGGACCTGGCGCGCTATACCGATGAGAAGCTTGGGGGGATGGAGCCCGGCCCAATCGTGCTCGACCACGGCGCCGTGCGCTCAGTGCGGCACGTGCAGACCGGTGCGTTGCCGTCTGGTCAGTCTGCCTTCAGTCGATTCTTGATACCCCTCGGCTATGAAGAGGCAGATGCGTATCCGTTGCCGGGGCTGCGCATGCTGGGTCATGGATGGCGACACCGAGATCACCCCCAAGAGATCGCGCAGTACTTCATCTCTGAGCTGAATGCCGATGCCTTCTCTCCCGAGTTTCATGACGCGGTTCGGCGCGTCGTGGAGACCTCTGTCGACCCGCTTTCTGCGGCGTCGTTGGGTTCTCTTGCGGTGCTCTCGGAGACAGGCACCCTCGGGCTTGAGGCGGCTGTGAGCCTGGTGAGGAACCTCACGGCGTGCTTTGCCCGTCATCACGCCCCCCCGACCCTGGCGGATTACGAGCTCCTTTTAGGAGAGTCTGCAGAGATGGCCTGGATTGCGACGGAGGGGCACACGTTTAATCACGCGACTGATCGCGTCGCGGATGTAGACCAGGTCGCGGAGACCCAGCGCCGCCTTGGGAGGCGGATCAAGGCCACGGTCGAGGTGAGCACTGCGGGCACTGTGCGTCAGACAGCTTTCGAAGCGGTCACGGTCTGGCGACCCTTCCGTGATGCGGCGGGGGCCATGGTGCAGCGCCCTGTGCCGGGCTCATTCTTCGAGATGATCAGCCGCGGGACACACCCCGATGGCGGCGGCCTCGATTTGCGCTTCGATGCCTCGAACGCGCAGGGGATCTTCGCGATGACTCGGGGGCGTGAGTAGACCGGTCTACGCGGCGTTGCCGAAGCGGCTCCGCATCTCGCTCTGCCGGTAGGTGAAGATCGCCTCGACGTCGCGACCGACGAACAAGCTCTGAATAAGCCGTCCGCCGAAGACCCGGTAGAGCACGGTGTCTCGACAACGTGTCCCCTCGCCCTCGGTCTCGAAGCGATGGGTATGGTGCCAAAGGGTGTAAGGGCCCTTGAGCTGGGTGTCGACGAAGCCATGAGGCGGATCCCATTCGGTGATCTCCGTGCGCCATCGGAGAGGGATGCCGTGCACGCGTAGCCGGTAGTCGATGAGCGCACCCGGAAACATCGCGATCGGAGCCGGTGTGAGCACCTTGAACTCAAGGAGGTCGGGCGTTAATGCCTCGAGGTTGTGCGCGTTCGAGAAGAACTCAAACACCTCGTCGATCGGGCTCGGGACCCATTGGTCTGCAGTGAGGCAGAACGTGCCATCAGGTCTCCGCGTGTGATGAATCGAGTCGTCCAAAGAGGCTCCTTGCCTGCACAGAGAGCGACCACGTTTGATCGCCTCAGAGACCAAAGATTAGCACTTGGTTGTTCAGCTTTGAACATGTTTTTTGCGAAAACCTGTTCGATGCTTGTTCATTTATTTTGTTTTGTAATTAAACGTTTTTTTATCACCGGCGCGGCTTTTTCTGTTCATTATTTTTTCAAACCGAATCGTTTTTGTTGGAAATATTTGTTCACGCTCGCTACGGTCGTGGCGTGAATGTTCGCGGCCGACATGGAGGTATGGCGCGATGATTGGAAGTACGAAGTGGATGCGTGGAGCGAGTGCCCTTGCTCTGGTATCGATGTTGATGTGTCAGTCACTCGCTTGCTCGTCGGGAGACGACGTCGGGGGAGATACGCCCGAGACGCCGGTTGCCACGAACAACCTTTACGAACTGGTGAGCTCCTTGCCGTCGCTGTCGACCTTGAAAGAGGCGATCGACACGGCGGAATTGGCAGATACGCTCAGGGCCGACGGTGCGATGACTTTGTTCGCCCCGCCGAACGACGCGTTCGATGCGCTCCCTGAGGGCGCGTTGGCGGAGATTCTCGGGGACCGCGCACAGCTCGAGGCGCTGTTGACGGGTCACCTGGCCGACACGCGCCAGCTGAGCATGGAGCTTGCGCAGCTGACCAGCATCACGATGCTGAACGCCGCGACGTACGAGCTTAAGGTCGACGGCGACGACCTCCTGGTCGACAACGTCCGCGTCCGCGGCCCGGACGTGGAGGCCACCAACGGCGTCCTTCACATCATGGAGGGCATCTTGGGCCAGGCCACCCCTGCCGCGCCCGTGTGCGGTGACGGGAGCTGCGATGGTAGCGAAGTATGCCCTGAGGATTGCGACGAGACTGACCCCGTCTCTGAATGTGGTGACGGCGTCTGTGACGACGGCGAAGACTGCATCGAAGACTGCGAAGTCCCAGGCCCCGAGTGCGGCGACGGGACCTGCGACATGGGCGAAGACTGCCCTGCGGATTGCGATGCACCGCTCGGGAACATCATCGAGGTCGCTGAGGGAGCCGGCATCTTCACGACGCTCCTCGCCGCCGTCGATGCGGCGGGCCTCACCGAGACGCTCGCGACCGGCGGGCCATTCACCGTGTTTGCGCCGACCGATGAAGCCTTCGCAGCCCTGCCCGAGGGCACGGTCGAGGCGCTCTTGGCCGACATCCCGATGCTGACCCAGATCCTCCAATATCACGTCGCAGACTCGGCGCTCCTGAGTGACGAGCTGCTCCTGCTTGAGAGCCTCGCTACCCTGCTCGGGGAGGACATCAGCATCACGCTGACCCCAGCGGGCCTCGTGCTCAACGACACGGCACTCATCACGAGCGCCGACGTGATGGCCTCCAACGGAGTGATCCACGTGCTCGACGCGGTGTTGCTCCCGCCCTCCGACCCTGGCTCGGTGTGCGGCGACGGCGTGTGTGACGACGGGGAAGAGTGCCCTGAGGACTGCGACGCGCCGCTGGGCAACATCATCGAGGTGGCGACCGCAGCCGGCAACTTCACGACTCTCTTGGCCGCGGTCGACGCTGCCAGCCTGACGGAGACGCTCGCGACGGGTGGCCCCTTCACCGTGCTCGCTCCGACTGACGATGCGTTCGACTTGCTCCCCGAGGGGCTCGTCGCCGAGCTACTACAGGACATCCCCGCCCTGACAGACATCCTGCTGTATCACGTCATCGATGGCGCGGCGCCGGCCTCCGTCGTCGTGACCCTGGACAGCGCAACGACGCTGCTCGGCAAAGATGTCACCATCACGGTCACCGATGAGGGCGTCTTCCTCAACGACACCGTGAAGGTGAGCGCGACGGACGTCATGGCCTCCAACGGAGTGATCCACGTGATCGACGCGGTGCTCTTGCCGCCGTCGGACCCAGGCCCCGTCTGTGGTGATGACACCTGTGATGATGGTGAGACGAGCGACACGTGCCCCGCAGACTGCGATGCGCCGCTTGGCAACATCATCGAGGTCGCTGAGGGAGCCGGGGTCTTCACGACCCTCCTGGCCGCGGTCGAAGCTGCCAGCCTGACGGAGACGCTTGCGACGGGTGGCCCCTTCACCGTGCTGGCTCCGACTGACGATGCGTTCGGCTTGCTCCCCGAGGGGCTCGTCGCCGGGCTACTTCAGGACATCCCCGCCCTGACTGACATCCTTCTCTACCACGTGGTCGACGGCATCGTGCCCGCCGACGTAGTCGTGACGCTCCCGAGCGCGACGACGCTCCTCGGCAAAGACGTGACGATCACGGTGACCGACGATGGCGTCTTCCTCAACGACACCGTGAAGGTGAGCGCGACGGACGTCATGGCCTCCAACGGAGTGATCCACGTGATCGACGCGGTGCTCTTGCCGCCGTCGGACCCAGGCCCCGTCTGTGGCGACGATGTCTGCGACCCTGCTGAGGACTGCCCCGAGGACTGCGATGCACCCCTTGGCAACATCATCGAGGTCGCTGAAGGTGCAGGCATCTTCACGACGCTCTTGGCCGCTGTCGACGCTGCTGGCTTGACGGAGACACTCGCGACGGGTGGCCCCTTTACCGTGTTCGCACCGACTGACGACGCGTTCGGCTTGCTCCCCGAGGGCGTGGTCTCCGGTCTCCTCGCGGACATCCCTGCCCTGACTGACATCCTGCTCTACCACGTGGTCGACGGCATCGTGCCCGCCGAGGTGGTCGTGACGCTCCCGAGCGCGACG
>JBMYRH010000042.1:0-36715 GCA_049602155.1 Myxococcota bacterium
GAGGTCACTCTCCTCATCGCAGCTGTCGACCGTACACGCCACAGCGTCATCGAGGGCGGGCGCCTCGCCTGGCTGGCAATCCTCGGTCACGCTGCAGGTCTCAGCCCCATCGCAGAAGAGATCGTTGTCACACGCCGCGTCATCGGGGGTGTGGGTGATGAGGTCACTCTCCTCATCGCAGCTGTCGACCGTGCACGCCACGCCATCATCAAGCTCCAGAGCCTGACCGGGCTGGCAGTCTTCCGTGACGCTACAGACCTCGACCCCGTCGCAGTAGAGCTGATTGTCGCACAGCGCATCGTTGGGCGTATGGACCGGCGCGTCCGTGTCGGAATCACAGCTGTCGACTGTGCACGCGAGGCCATCGCTCACGTCTGGGGCGTCTCCGGGCTGACACCCCTGAGTCGGCTCACAGCTCTCTGCGCCATTACAGAAGACGCCATCATCACAGGGGACGGGCGGACCACCGACACACGCGCCGGCTAAGCACGCGTCATCCATCGTGCAGGCGTTTTCATCACTGCAGGTCGTGCCGTCTATAATGGGGAGCTCTTCACAGAGCCCTGTGGCGCCGTTGCACGTGTGGGTGTGACAGGCCTTGGTCGGCGCCTCGCAGGTGACGACCGAGGCGGGCTCGATCATGCAGACCGGCTCATCACCTGAGGTGTCGCAGACCGCGACGCCATCACACAGGCTCTCAGGCTGGGCGCAGTCGCTACTGATGATGCACTCACACGGGGTGGTGGGTACGCAGAGGGTGTCCTCACAGGTGCCGGTGTCACTGCATGGGCTATTGGGATCGCAGACCGCGCCATCAAGCGGTGTGTGTGTGATCTCCCCGTCTGCGCAAGCGTCATCGGTGCATGGGTTGTCATCGTCGATGGGGATCGGCGCCCCGAGGCAGGTCTCCTGGCCGAATTCGTTCTCGCCACAGGTGTCGTTTTGCGTGCAGGCGTTATTGTCATCACAGGACGCGCCGGCGACGAAGTTCGTCTGCACACACCCGCTTTTGCCGTTGCAGACGTACGTCCAGCACGGGTTGTCCGAGCTCTCGCTCTCGCAGGTCTCGGTCTCGCCGGTCGGCTGGCAGAGCCCCTCGCCGTCACAGGTCTCAAAGCTACAGACGTCGTCGTCGCTGTCGCAGTCAGCCCCTTCGGGGCGGTAAATCTCGACGGTGCACTCGCCGGTGGCCTGGTCGCAGCCAAGCGCATCAACGCACGGGTTATCAGGGCTTGGGCACTGGACCGCAGACTCCGCGATGGCCTCGCATTGGCCCGCCTGACACGTCGCCTCACCAAAGCAAGCGACGTCACACCCTGTCCCATCGGCGATGTCTTCATAGCCACACGCGCCGGTGTCGGGATCGCATGTGCCCATACGACACGGGCCCTCAGCGTCACAGACGACGTTCACGCCGCCGACACACGTGCCGGCCTGACAGACGTCCTCGGTCGTGCATGGGTCACCGTCGTCACACGACTCGCCGTTTACACACGAGGAGACGTCGGGTGTATCGGGAGAAGAGGTGTCTTCGGGGACATCGACGGCGACGTCTTCGACCGCGGCGCTGGCGTCCGGCGTCGTCGGGGGCGCCTCCAGCGTCGTCGCGCCGCTACAGGCGCTGGCGACGAGCCCAAAGGCGAATAGAGGCGGTAGACAAGGGCGCATGGGCGCTCTCCGTGACTGAGGTCATGACCTCAGTCTCTCAACCTCGCGCGCGAATGTCGATGAGCCCAGAGCGCACGGTGCAACCGAGACCGGACAGCGGGTGCAAGACGTCCACCGGGGAATAATGCACTCGGATGAATCACTAACACGCGGAGTGAGGGCAATTTGTTTCAGAGAGTACATCTGCCCCTCGACCCGGACGGATCCAGGCTTTATAAAGCGTTCCCCCCCCCGACAAACACGGATCGCACGAGATGGACGGAGATCGCATCATGAGCCCTGAAGAATGCACGCTGTACAGTGGCGCAGCGCCTGGTACCGAGGCCGCCTTTGGGGCCGCCGCCGAGCTACGCGGGGTGACCGAGGTGAACTACACGTTCCGCGGTCACGACGACCACAGGACTCGCGGGCTCAAAGTGCTCAGCGAGACCGACTTGATGGTCGGCGACGTGAACCTCGCCTACATCAGCAAGTTGATGAACCGGCAGTTCACCGACACCACCATCTTGCGCAACGTGCTCCGCTGCATCTGGCATCAAGTCAACAGTGGTCAGGAGATCTTCGTCATCGGCTGGATTCAGCCGGACGGTACCGTCCGAGGGGGCACCGGCTGGGGCGCGGAGTTCGCCAAGCTCTGCAACAAGCAGCTCTTCGTCTTCGACCAAGACGACGCCGCCTGGTTCTACTGGGCCGATGGGCAGTTCAGCCGCTGCGAGCACCTGCCCGTCATCACCAAGCCGTCATTCACCGGTACGGGGACACGGTTCATCGACGCGCGCGGCACCCAGGCGGTCGACGCGCTCTTCGAGCGCTCATTCGGCTAGTTTTCAGGTAAGGTGGCCCCGATGGACACACCGACACTGAATGACCTGGCCTTCGACAACCGCTTCACAGACGCACTGCCGGCCGATCCGATCCCGGATAACCGGCGCAGGCAGGTCTTTGAGGCCTGCTATTCGTACGTCACCCCGACACCCGTGGCCGCGCCCAAGGTCATGGCCGTGAGCCGCGAGGTCGCCGAGTCTCTGGGGTTGAGTGAGGCGGACTGTCAAAGTGAGGCCTTCGCGCAGGTCTTCGGCGGCAACGCGCTCGTCGAGGGCATGGCGCCCTACGCGATGTGCTACGGCGGCCACCAGTTCGGCAACTGGGCCGGGCAGCTCGGCGATGGCCGCGCGATCTCCCTGGGAGAGGCGGTCACCCCGTCTGGAGGCCACCTGGAGCTGCAGCTGAAGGGTGCAGGGCCGACGCCGTACTCACGGATGGGAGACGGCCGAGCGGTCTTGCGCTCATCGATTCGAGAGTTCTTGTGCAGCGAGGCGATGCATCACCTCGGAGTTCCGACGACCCGGGCGCTCAGCCTCGTGACGACCGGTGACCAGGTCGTCCGCGACATGTTCTACGACGGAAACGCGGCGCCCGAGCCCGGGGCCATCGTCTGCCGGGTGGCGAAGACCTTTTTGAGGTTGGGGAGCTTTGAGATCTTCGCGGCCAGGCGCGACGTCGGGACCCTCAAGACGCTCACCGACTTCACCATCCGTACCCACTTCCCGCACCTCGGTGAGCCTAGCCACGACGTCTACGCCGCCTTCTTCCACGAGGTCTGCGAGACCACCGCGACGATGATCGACCACTGGATGCGGGTCGGGTTCGTCCACGGGGTCATGAACACCGACAACCTGTCCATCTTGGGCGAGACCATCGACTACGGCCCCTACGGGTGGCTCGAGAGCTACGACCCGGGCTGGACACCGAACACGACCGACGCGGGCGGTAAGCGCTACTGCTTTGGTAACCAGCCGCGCATCGCGCAGTGGAACCTGGCGTGCTTTGCCAACGCGCTCGTGCCGCTACTGGGTGAGACGGAGTCGCTCGAAGCCGGGCTGCAGCACTACGCCGACACCTTGGCCAAGGCGCAAAGAGAGACCCTGGCGCGCAAGCTCGGGTTCACTGAGCTTAGAGACCCCGAAGATGACGACCTGGTGCGTGACCTCCTCGCGCTTCTAGAGCGCACCGAGACCGACTACTGCATCTTCTACCGAGAGCTCGCCGACGTGCCCCTGGTCGTCGACAGCCCAGAGCAGCGCTTTCACGCCGTCTCTGACGCCTATTACGACCTTGAGGGGATGGGCGACGACACCCGAGCCGAGGCCATCGAGTGGCTCGAACGCTGGGCCATCCGCGCGGTCCGAGACCGCACCCCGGACGACGTGCGGCGCGCGCGGATGAACGGCGCGAACCCGAAGTACGTGATGCGAAACTACTTGGCCCAGGTCGCCATCGAGGCCGCCGAGCAAGGCGATGGCTCAGAGGTCAACGCGCTCCTCGACGTCATGCGCAACCCCTACGACGAGCAACCCGGTCGGGAGGCGTTCGCTGAGAAGCGCCCGGAGTGGGCGAGGCACAAGCCAGGCTGCTCGATGCTCTCCTGCAGCAGCTAAGCCGGGCAGCCCTCCCCTCGCATCGGCTCCCTGCGTTTAACCGGTAGCCAACGCCGAGCCAACAGGTACACTTGGGCGGTTCGACGGCCCTCGAGAGAGCGCCGATACGGTCCGTGAGTCACACCATCAACTCCCTACGTCAGCGCGCCTCCATCGGCATCTTGGTCGGCCTCTGCTGCCTCTTGCCCATCGTCTTGTTGTGGCCGCTCTTGCAGTCCTTCGAGCGTCAGACATTGGACGCTCGCTTTGTGGGGCTGAGTGACGCCTCAGATGCGTCGGACGAGATCATCCTGGTCACCATCGACCAGAGGACCTTGGACTTCTTTAAGGAGAAGAAGCGGACCTACTACCCCTTCCCACGCGACTTCTACGCGCTGGCGCTTCGGTTCCTGAACCGCGCGAAGCCCGCGGCGGTCGGGATCGATGTCGTGTTCAGTGAGCCAGACCTCGATCGCCTGGAGTCCGACGGCGGAGAGACCGACGCGGCCTTCGCCGAGGCGATGGAGGAGCTCGGCGTCGTCTACCTCGTCGCGCTCTTGTGGCAAGGCGGCGAGGCGGCTCCCCCCAGCGATGAGCAGCGCTCGGCCTTGAAGCGCTCCACCCTGCCCGAGAGCCCGTGGACGGCCATCAAAGGCAGCGGCGCAGCGCTGCCCATCCCGCCGCTCCTCAAGGCGGCAAAAGGGGTCGCGTTCGCGAACGTCCTCCAGGATGAAGACGGCATCGTGCGCTCGATGCCACTGCAGGTGGAGTTGGCTGGCGAGGAGTACGGTATCCTGGGCTATAAGATCGCCCGTGACAAAGGGCTCGTCGAGGCTCGAAAGCTCCCGATGGACGCCAAGGGGCGCCTGCCCCTGCGGTTCTATGGCCCGGGCGGGCAGCAAGCCAACGCCTCTTACCGGGCCATCTCGTTCTTCAGCTTGGTGCAATCCGAGGTGAACATGATGCAAGGCAAAGCGCCCCTGCATCCCCCGGAGCTCTTCAAGGACAAGTACGTCCTCATCGGCGCGACGGCGCCAGGCCTCCTCGACTTCAAACCCACGCCCTTCTCGTCGATCGAGCCCTACCCGGGCGTCGAGCTGCACGCCACGTTGCTCAACAACCTCCTGCAGAAGGAGTTCCTGACGCTGCTCCCGACCTGGGCGACGTTCTTCATGGCGCTCTTCTCGTCGATGCTCATCGCGCTGATCTTCTTCCTCTCGGACGCCTATCGCCTGACCATCACGACGTCACTCTTGGTCTTAGTCGGTCAACAGGTCACCGCGCTTGCGCTCTTCGACGCTTACCGGATCTGGTTCCCGATGGTCATCCCGTCGGCGGCGGTCTTGGTCACCGTCGGCGTCTCCGCGGTGGTGAAATACACGCTGGTAGGCCGCAGCCGCAGTGTGCTGCGCAGCGCGTTCAGTCGGTACGTCAGCCCAGAGCTGGTCGAGCAACTGGTCAGCTCCGAGAGCCCCCCGAGCCTGGGCGGCGCTGAGCTGCGCGCGACGATCTTCTTCTCGGACATCGAGGGGTTCACCACCATCGCCGAGTCCATGGCGGCGACCGAGGTGGTCTCTCTGCTCAACGAGTACCACTCAGCGATGAGCAACGTGATCCACATGCACCGGGGGATGGTCGATAAGTTCATCGGGGATGGGCTGATGGCCATCTTCCACGCCCCGACCTACCACCCAGAGCATGCGCTGAATGCGTGCTTGGCTGCCCTTGAGTGCTTGGACACCCTCGACGAGCTCGTCCCGACGCTCCAAGCCCGCTACGGAAAGACGATCCGAGCCCGAGTCGGCTTGGACACCGGGGACGTCGTGGTCGGCAACATCGGCTCTACCAGCCGCTTCGAGTACACGGCCATCGGGGACACGGTGAACGCCTCCGCCAGGCTCGAAGCCGGGAACAAACTCTACGGGACGCGCATCTTGATCGGCGAAGCCACCGCCGCGGACGTTGAATCAACCCTCCTCGTGAGGGAGATCGACCGGATGCTCATCAAGGGCAAGACCCAGTCCAAACGCATCTACGAGTTGATCGGCCAGCCTGAGCGAATGACACCCGAGCTCCGAATCGCGCACGCCCACTTCGCCGAGGCACGCGCCCTTTACTTGGATCGTCGCTTTGAAGAGGCGGCGACTCTGTTCGACAGACACCCCGAAGATCCGGTATCGATGACGTACGCCGCGCGGTGCCGAGCCCTGGCTGACGTCGACCTCCCCGACGACTGGGACGGTGTGTTCGCGCAGACCCATAAATAGCGAGCTCACCTTGAAGACCGCCCTCATCTCGATCCTATCTCTGCTCCTGCTCTCCACCCTCTGGATCGGCAGCGCGAGCGCGGAAGAGCAGTTTATTCGGCGCGCTGCGGTGACCGGCCGCAGCGGCCCCGGGACCTTCTTCGATGCCGTCGTCGTGCTCAAGCGCGGCCGCTCGGTCACCGTCACCGAGACCGTGAAGCGCTGGGCCAAGGTCAAGGTCGGCAAGCACTTGGTCTGGATCCCGACCAACGGCCTCGTCACCACCCCGAAGAAGAAGAAACATCGCGCACTCACCCGCGAGGAGGCCGGCGATATCTCCGCTTCGCCCGCCGGGCTCGCCGCCGCAGCCAAGGGCTTCGCGAGCCAGTTCGCCAAGCGGACCAAGGCACACCAAATCAGCACGTTGATGGGGCCGCGGATGAGCGCTGAGGCCTTCCAAAAAGGGCTTAAACGCTTCCACGCCACGCACCCGGAGCGCAGCTGGCCCTTCCCCAACGAGTACCAGGAGCCCCCCTTCGCCGACGGGTGGGAGAGCAAGCTTGGGCTCGCGGTGACCGCCAAGCTCGTAGGCTATTACGGGCTCGTCGAGGACCACGCTCAGGCCCGTTCACTCACCTTGCTCGCCAACGTCATCGGCTTGCAGTCGGTCCGCTTCGATATCCCCTGGAAGGTCTTCGTCCTCGACAGTGACGAGCTCAACGCTTTCGGACTCAGCGACGGCTACATCCTCATCACCCGCGGGCTCTTGGCCAAGTGCACAAGCCTCGAGGAGCGCGCCGCAATCCTCGCCCACGAGGTCGCCCACGTCGTTCGCTACCACAACCTGACCGAGCTCCAAGCCCGCAAGGTGGACGTGCAGGCCGACACCGCCCAAGACGCCATGAACAAGGCCTTCGGCGAAGCCCCCGATCCCGACGTCGAGGCCCTCAGCAGCGTAGCGATGCAGGCTTACTCCTTCCTGCACAAGGACCGCCTCGAGGCCTATGAGTACGAGGCAGACCACCTCGCCGCCGTGTACCTGTATCGCGCCGGGCTCCCGCCCCACGCGCTCGTGAACGTGCTGAACAAGGTGAAGCGCGAGCGTGGAGACCAAGAGGCCTACTCCGGCCACCCCGCCTTCTCCAAGCGCATCAAGGCGCTCAACGACCACATCAGGAAGATGCGCTAAGGCTCACGCCTAGTACGCCAGGCTCATTCGTCCCGGAGCGCGCCCTCGAGGTCGGCCCCGAGGAGGTCTACCTCGGTCAGGTTGGTGCCGCGAAGATCAGCGCCGCGGAGGTTCCCGCGCGGGATCCGCCCCTCTGACAGGTTCGCCCCGCGCAGGTCAGCGCCCTCAAGGTTCGCCGCGATGAGGTTGATGAAGGGCATGTGGGCCTCCCTCATGATGGCGCCCTTCAAGCACACCGCGCGACCATTGCCGCTCGGGACCGCGGCGTCTGTCAGATCCACCTCGGTCCAGTCTGCGCCATGAAAGTAAGACCCGCGGAGGTTCGCGCCGACCAGCTTGGCACCGGTGAAGTCCGAGTCCTCCATGTTCGCCGAACGCAACCACGCACCGCTCAAGTCAGCGCCCTGAAGCTGCGCGTCTTCGAGATCAGCGTCCTCCAAGTTCACCCCCCGGAGGTCGACCCCTTGGAGCTCAGCACCCCCTAGATCAGCGTGTTGAAAGTAACGCTCACCGGCCGCATAGCGCTCCAGCAGCTCTTCGGCGCTCCTCGGCGCCTCGTAACCCTCGGGTCGAGCGGGGGGCTCGAAATCGCGATGCATCAGGCCTCCTCGTTGATTCCAGGCGAAACGAACGGTAGACGAGATAGGGCCGGGGCGCTACCCTCCGCCGGCTCTCATCCACAGGTCCAATGCCTACGTTCAACTTCGGTTGCTCCATGGTTGGCGCCGCGCCCGTCTCCTAAGCAGGGCGCGCGAAGGGCTCAGTACAACGAAGACGCACTTCCCACTTGCTAAATACCTACCACTCGGTAGATAACGGGCACTTGTTGATTTGACGCCCAACCCCTGGAGCGGCGCATGACACCTCAGACTCGCCTCACCTTCGTCACCTTGCTGTGCCTCTGCATCATCCTCGCGGGCGGCTGCTCTGACAGCGGTTCGAGCGCCGAAGGAACCTCCACCGGCGACGGTGGCACAACCACCCCGAGCTTTAGCGGAGACACTGGGACCACCACAGGGGACGCTGCTATCGGCCAGTGGGGCACGGACGCGTCAGAGGGCGGTCCAAGTCAGCCCACCTCCTGTGAGAGCAACGCGGAGTGTCCACCGACCACCCCCTTCTGCAGTGTCTCCGGTCAGTGCTTTGAGTGCCTGAGCGACAACGACTGCACCGGTGAGGCAGTATGCACCAACGGCCTCTGCCTCTCGCAGAGTTGTACGCCAGGCCAGAAGGTCTGTAACGGCGACAAGCTGCTGACCTGTAACGCAGACGGTACCGCCTGGGACGTCTACGAGTGCCCCGGCGAGACCGGTTGGTGTGAAGCGGGTGCCTGCATCGGCTGCGAGCCTGGATATACCGCGTGCTCAGGCAAGTCCGAGCGCGTCATCTGTGCCAATGATGGCTCGGTGCTCTTAACCGAGGCCTGCCCCGGGGAGGACTTCTGTGTCGAGGGTGAGTGCCTGAGCTGCTACCCCGGCACCAAGCAGTGCTTCGGCGACTGGGTCCAAGTCTGCAGCGCGGCAGGCGGCTGGGAGAACGATGAGGACTGCGCCTCAAGCGGCAGCGCTTGCTCGGGTGGCATCTGCCAGTCCCCCTGCGATCAAGGCGGCAAGCTGTCCAACGAGGGCTGCGATTACTGGGCCGTCGACATGGACAACATCGGCGAGGCGGCGAACAGCCCTTACGCGGTGATCGTCAGTAACCTCAACGATTTCCCGGTGGAGATCGACATCACCAGCCGGTCGTCGGCAGGTGCGGAGGCCATCTCGGTGGCCGGCGGTACGGTGCCAGCTGAGGACCTCGCGATCTTCGAGTTGCCGCAGCAAAATATGGGCGCGACAGGCATCTTCTGGAAGGCCCTCCGAGTCCAGTCCTCGGGCCCCATCGTGGCCTACCAGTTCAACCCGCTCGAGAACGTGGCCGTCTACTCCAACGACGCCTCACTCTTGCTCCCATCCAACACGTACGGGACCGAGTATGTGGTCGTCAGCCGTGAGCAGGTCCTCTCCACGCCAGAGCCCTTCCGTGGCTCGGTCTCGGTCGTCGCCACGTCGCCGGACACGCAGGTCACCATCACCCCGACCACGAAGTGCCTCGGTGGCAGCGGTGTCCTGGCGCTAAACGCTGGACAGACAGCGACCGTGACCTTGGAGCCTTACCAGGTCTTCAACATCCGAACGGACCTCGCCCCGGAGACGGACTTCCTGGGCAACACCCTCAGCCCCGGTGGTGACCTGACCGGGACCATCATCACCTCCAACAAGCCCATCGGGGTCTTCGGCGGTCATGACGCGGCGGTCGGAGGCGACCAATGCTGTGCGGACCACCTTGAGCAGCAGCTCTTCCCGGTGAGCACTTGGGGCAAGACCTACGTCGCCACCAAGTCCTTCCCACGTGGCTTGGAGAAGGACTACTGGCGGATCATCGCGGCGACCGACGGCACGCAAGTCACCGTGAGCCCCTCGATCCCCGGTGTCCCCGGCACGATCTCGCTGAACCGCGGCAGCTTCTACGAGTTCAAGACCGAGCAAGACGTCATCATCACCTCCACGGAGCCCGTCATGGTCTCCCAGACCTTGCCAAGCTCCTTTGAAGCCCAAGGGCCGCCCGAGTGCACTTCGGACTCCCAGTGCTTGACCGGTCACACCTGCCAGGCGACGTCCATGGGCAATATCTGTGTGTTGCCCCAGGAGTGCGAGACCAACTTTGACTGCGTCATGGGGCAAACCTGCTATGGGGCCTTCCCCGGCATCTTCCCGGGCACCTGCGAGTGCAGCTCCAACTCGCAGTGTCCCTCCGGCTACAACTGTGTTGACTTCATGTGCCAGCAGATCGGAGATCCGGCGCTCATCTTGAGCGTCCCAGTCGAGCAGTTTCGCGAGGAGTACGTGTTCCTGACCCCGACAAACTACCTCGACGACTACATCAACATCGTCGCGCAAGCCGGAACTCAAGTGACACTCGACAACACCGTCATGGGGCCGGGGTACTTCACCCCCATCGGCGACGGTACGTACCATGTCGCGCGCCTCAAGGTCGGCGATGGCGTCCACAGCCTCCAAGCCTCTGCGCCGGTTGGAGTCGTCGTCTATGGCTATGACGACGACGTCTCCTACGGGTACCCCGGCGGGCTCAGCCTGTCGAACCTCTGAACCGATTCACAATCCACAGAACCTGTTCATCCGAAAAATGGACAAATTCAAGTGGCCGTCGACTGGGAGATCGAGTAGTCTTGCGGGGTAGGCATCTCGGTGTAGTGTCCAAATGGCGTACTCCGAACCTGCTGCCGAGCTATCTTGCTCAGAAGGCCGCGGTGAATTTGACGTGACACAGCAAGCAAACTTATCGATCGGGGCGTTAGCGCACGCCACAGGGGTACCGACGAACACACTCCGGACATGGGAGCGACGCTACGGATTCCCACGCTCTGTGCGACTTCCATCCGGTCACCGGCGCTACGACCAAGAGCAGATCACCTTTGTACGTTGGATCATCCGGGCCCTTGAGGCTGGGCATCGCCCATCCTCGCTTGAGGCCCTCGACCTAGCGACCCTGCGGGGGCTCGTCCAAGAGTCTCGGAGCAGTGGCCCCAGCGCGGATGCAAACCTGACCAGCCAGCTCGACGTCTGGTTTGAGGCGGTGCTCCACCTCGACACGGCGGCCTTAGAAAAAGCGATGCTCAAAGACTGGAGCAGGCATGGCGCGGTCACCTTCCTCGACGGGCTGGTGACGGGGTTCCTCCAGAGGATCGGTCAAGGCTGGGCCGACGGTGTGTTGAGTATCGGTCAAGAGCACGCTGCAAGCGAGACCCTCACGACCTTCCTGTCCACCCGATGGCGGGCCATGGAGGTCGGCGCGACGGGGAACGCCGTCGTGCTCACGACGCTGCCAGGAGAGCGACACGGCCTCGGCCTGCATCAGGCTGCGGTGATCTTGGCCATCCACGGCTTTAGGATCCACTTCTTGGGGGCGGACACCCCGCTCGACGCGATCGTCGATTCGACCAAGCTCGTCATGGCCGAAGCGGTGATGGTGAGCGTCTCGATTAACGCGGACAAGTCGGCCGCGAAGGCGATGCTCCTGAACCTACGGAGCACGCTCCCCCCCAACATCCAGCTCATCGTGGGTGGCTGTGGTGCCCCCGAGGACCTCGTGCAAATGCAGGTCATGGCGTCCATGGTGCAACTTGATGACTGGGCGAGTCGGCAGAGCGCCGGGTTCTCACCGGGGCACTAGGCCACCACTGAGGCTGTCGTCGCCTTTCGCGCGCGCCGGGGTGTCCAGACCTCACCCGGTCTCGGGGTAAGCTCGCGCCCTAAACGTGCCACGGGGAGGCACCGCCCCGCTCCGATTCGCTTGGCACCGATCGTGCAGTTTAGCGCTCCACCTGGGCACGCCGTGGACGGCAGACCCCAGGTCAGGAGTTCTCATGCGGCACATCCTCATCACACTCAGCCTGCTCGCCGTCGCGACGACCCTTGTCGGCTGCGAGACGTGGTCCACCGACAGTGAATATGGCCACGCGGTCTTTAGCGACGATGGGGCGGGAGTGGCGGCCGTCTTCATGACCTACGACGCGAAGGACAAGGTCACACACACTGCGAAGAAGAATTTCGCGACGCAGCTCCTGATGAAGGAGACGACGAGCTCGGTGAAGCCATCCGAGCTAACCGACCTCATGCCAGGGCGCGTCGTCGATCTCTTCTACATGCGCTCCGAGGGCTACCTCATCTTGGGCCGCCAAACCGACGAGGTGGAGCGACCGGACGGGAGCCTTGAGAGTGACATCTACTACGACCACGTCACCATGGACGGCACCATCACCTCCCTGGGTGGGGGGACCTTCCTCACGATGCTCTCCTGTGACGGTGGGACCTCGCGCTCCGCAGTCTCTCGGCCCATCCGGGTCATCCCGAGCCCAGACGGCAGCGTCCTAGCCCGCTTCAACGCAGAGACCAGCTGTGACGCGCGCACCCAGACGGTCACCTTCCTGGACGCTCAGGACCTCTCGGTCATTGACGGCCCTTACACCGTCCCGGACGTCGCCCAGGTTCAATCCGGCATTGGCGCCATGTGGGCGACCCTCGACATTGGCTGGACCGCAGGCGGCAAGTTCGCGGCGGCCTACTGGGGCAGCGGTGACACCTTTGCCTCGCTCAAAGGGGTCCTCTACAAGGCGGGGCTCGCGCCCCAGCAGAACGTGACGATGAGCACCGGCTGCTTCTACCCCCCTACGACGAGCAGCGAAGTACGCAGCGACGGCTCAGCGGTCTCAATCGATGAGGCGACCGGGGCCGTTCTGCTCTCCTCTGGCGCCAACGCGCCAGGCGCTCAAGGCGTGTTTGGTTGCAATTGATGCGCCGGCTTATCGCCGTGCTCATCTCCGCATGCGCGACCCTAGGCTGTGACCTTGAGCCCGAAGTGACCCTTGAACTCCCGCCGGTCGAGGCCTCATCCAGTGCCTCTGTGGAGGCGTTCGTCGGGACATGGCGGGTCGAAGCTGGCGTCTGGAGCGACTGCCCTTCGGAGTGGCAGCGGCCGATGCCGACAGGGGAGACCACGTGGGAGATCGTCGACGACCACTTGGTCATCACCGCACCCAAGACCGCCGTCCCACCCGCCGAGCTCTGGCCCGTCAGTGACCACATGTTCACCCGCGCCATCGAGGTCTCCTTCTTTGGCTGCACGGCGACGGAGACCCTGACCCTGGTCGTCGACGCCGCCACAGACGCCTCCGCGCACGGCCTCTACACCGCAGTGCTCACCCACGATGGGAGCGAAGCCTGCCAAGAGATGACGAGAGAGGCGGCGCTCCCGGAGCGCTGTGAGACGATCATGGAGTGGCAAGCGGTGCGCCTCAGCGGACTCTAATCGGCGCACCTAGTCCGAGAGCAGCGCCTGAACCGCGACGGGCTCTATGCGCTCTGCCCACAGCGTATACATCGTACCGGAAGGGTGAAGGCCATCAGCCGCGAGCAAGCTCGCGTCCTCGGCGGCGAGACGTGAGATGTCGACGATGTCGACCCAATGCACTCCCGCCTCCTCCGCGAGGACCTGAGCCGCGGCGTTAAACAGGTCCAGCTCCGCGCTGATCGCTGCGGCGCCCGGGCCAGCAGCGAACGGGGTCACCCCGTAGTCGGGGATCGACACCATGACGACCCGCTCAGGGCGCCCAGCTGAGAGCGCGACAGCCCGCTCCAGGAGGACCTCAAGGTCCTCCTGATAGGCCTCAAGTGGGCGCCCTTGAAACTGATTGTTCACCCCGATAAGCAGCGTCACGAGCCCGTACGGCTCACCCTCATGAGCCCCCCCTTCCCCTGTGGCCAACCCGGCCTCATCCATAGCAGCCATCAACTGAGTCGTCGTCCAGCCTATCTGGGCGATGAGGTCTGGGGCCGGGAGGGTCCACAGGAGGGGCTCTGACTGACTCGCGGCGAAGACCTCCAAGGCGTCCGCGAGCTGATTGGGCCAGCGCTCGGCTTCGGGTACACCACCAGAGCCGACGGTGTATGAGTCGCCGAGAGACAGAATGCGGATGGTCTCCAACACGGGGAACGGCTCGATGTCTGCGCTCGCGTCCGCGGCCGCGTGCGTATCTGGCCCGTGCTCCACATCGGCATCAGGCGGCTCTTCTGTCACAGAGTCCTCAGGCCGCTCTTGGGCAGAGTGCTCTGTGTCCACGCTCTCAAGCGAGGCGTCCGGTGCGGTGCGCGTGGTGTCCGTGACGTCTCCCTCGACATTCAACACGGCGGTCGCATCGCTGACAGCGCCTGGCACGGAGGGGGCCCTATGGGCGGCGCCTCCACCTGGCGCACTGCAAGCCGCCACAGAGAGGAGCACGCCACAGACCAGCGGGACGAGCCCGCGCCGACCACGAGGCATCTCTTCTTTCATGCGCCCAGCCTATCTCCCGGGCTGCACTCAACGCCAGTCCTGCCCCTCGGATCACGTCCAAAGTGCATCACGAGGCCGAGGCTCGCACGCATCGTGAGGGTTGGGGGTTTACCCGCTCATGAGGCCCACGCTCGCCCCCTCAAAGGTGCATGGACTCGGTGACCGTGGTTTGCGCTAAAACCCTGCATCGTGGCACCCTAACGGGGTCTCAACATGTGGCTGAACAGCCGTTTGAGATGCGGATGACGATGATTTGAATGGCCCGGGGCGCACGCTTGTCCACCACTGGACACCACACCATCAACCGCTGCTTGCTCGTCGCGCTCTTGGTGACCGGGCTAAACGCGTGCGGCGACACGTCAGAGCCCGAGGCTGCGGCCGTGAGTTTGCAGGTCGATGTGCGCGGCTGGGGAGACGTCGAGCCGAGGCTCGGGACCTTCGACGTGGGCCAGACCGTGACGCTCACCGCGACCCCTCGGGCGGGGTGGGTCTTCGCAGGCTGGACCGGCGACCACGATGGTGACGAGCCCTCGCTCTCCACGGTCCTCAAGGAGGACACCGCGCTCACCGCTCACTTTGACGAGATCACCCATCACGACGGGTGGGGCGAGACCGCCGTGCGCAAAGTCCTCCAGACCTTCGCGTGGGGGGGCTTCCCGACCGAGGCGCAGCTGACGGCATGGGCCGAGATGCCGCCAGAGGAGGCCATCGAGGAGATGCTGACCTTCGAGCCCACCAACGACCTCCTCTCTCCTCCGGACTTCGACCTCCTCGGCGAGCGCGTCGCGGCCTATATCCCCGAGGAGGGCGGACCACTTGAGGGCGTCGCCTGGTACTTCTCCGAGGACCCCGACCAACGCCTCGCCAGCGCTGCGCGCGCCGCAACCTTTCACCCGCTGGCTCCGCTCTCGCCGACCTACGCCTGGCTGATGGCGGTCCAAGCCCGTGGCCTCAACACCTTCTACCACCGCATCGGCTTCTGGGAGACCAACTACCACATGGTGGCGAGCCAGCTTAAGGGCGTCGGCTCACATACGGGGATACGTCACTACGACAACATCATGACGAAGCTGACGGCTGGAGCCCCTTATCAAGAGGTCCTGGCGCAGAGCGCATTAAACGCAGCCATCGCCTTTCAGTACGGCCACAACTACAACCGCTGGCAAGACGACGCCTTCAAGGGCAATGAGGACTTCGCGCGTGAGTTTCACCAGCTCTTCTTTGGGATCCTGGGGGACGCCAGTCGACTCGGCGGGGCAGAGGGGCAGGCCTATCACTTGAACCATGAGCGCGTGTCGATCAAGAACACCGCCAGGGCACTGACCGGGCTCAACGCCTATCACCACCCGATCTCTCAGGGCGGCCCAGACTTGGAGATCGACTTCAACGACGAGCTGGTCCTCCACCACGTCGACGACCTGACGATCCTCGACACCACCATCAGCGGTGCCAACGCCAAGGAGAAGATCGAGGCGCTGGCGGAGGTGGCCATCGCCCACCCCGAGAGCCTGGACAACCTCCCACTGCTCATCATCTCTGGGTTGGCCGATGACGCCCTTACCCCAGAGAAGACGGCCGCTCTGCAGGCACTCTGGAAGAGCCTGCCAGAGAAGCACCTGCTGACCTTCCTGCGGCAATACGCCATCAGCGACCTCTTCCACGCGGAGGACCGCGTGAACTACCTCTCGAGCTTCGAGCGCAACCTCTTCATCCGCAATCGGATGCAGCTCAGCAACGCCGAGCTCTACCTCGGTGAGGCCGGCATGAGCCCCATCTATTGGGTCCTCTCTGAGGACGAGGTCGTGCCCTTCGAGCCCCTCCATGACGTCTTCGGTCACCAGTCGGGGAACGACGCCTACAACGACCCGAGCGTCTTCCGCCATGCCTATCGCCGGAGCACCGAGGAGATCTGGTTCTACGACTACGGAACCGAACCTTCGGAGATGCAACGCGATTGGGGCGCCGTCATCCCCCAGTTCGACAAAGGCGCTTGGCTGGTCAAGGACGTCGCGCGCTTCCTCTGGCAGCGCTTTGTCTGTGACGGCCTGAAGCACTACGGTCCCCTTGAGCGGGCGCACATCTACGCCCTCCTGGCCGGAAAGTACGGCAGCCAAACCGGAGTCGACCTAGGCCTCTTGCTGGACCCAAAATCGCCCGACCGCCTCTACACCGAGGCGGACTTAGCCACCCCCGAGCATCACGCGACCCTGCTCGCGCTGGGTGAAGAGGCCCTCCCACTCAGCTCAGCAGTGGGGAGCTTCAGCGCCAACCTGCGTATCCAGCGCGCCATCGCGTTCATCGCGGCGACCCCCTTCACGCACGTCCAGGAGGGCCGTTAGATGAATCGGCGTGACTTCCTGACGCGCTCGCTGCTGGCGGGCATCGGCTTGAGCTGGAGTCCTCACGCGCGGGCCAGGGTGCGCCTGCCAGGTCCCCAGGAATCAGGTCCGACCTTGGTCGTGCTCAACCTGCTCGGCGGCCCCGACTTCCGGCACATCTTTACACCGCGATACGACCCGTCAGACCTCTACAGTGAGACGTTTTGGCGCGCCAAGGCCCGCTCACACTCCCTCGACCCGGCCGACACTGCAGGCCTCGCTGCGCGCGCCGAGAGCTACATCGTGCCCGTCGCACAGGAGCACCAATACTTCGGCATTCACCCTGACTGCGGGTGGCTGGCCGGGATGTTCAACCAAGGCCACGTGGCCATCGTGAACAACGTCTACGGCTCCACCAACCGCGATCACGTGCACTCGACCCTCATCCTCGAGAGCGGTAACCCGGACAGCGGCCCACGGGACAACCAGCAGAGTGGGTGGGGCGGGCGCCTGGCCCACGCCTGTGACCGCAACATCGTCTCTGTGAGCAATTTCGTGCGCCCCGTGTGCTACGGCCCCAGCGCGATCAACCCCTTGGGCCATGATAATGCTCGGGTAATCGGCGCCTCTGACTCACGCAATATGGGCCTCTATGAGTTCAACGGCGGCCTCTACGAGTTCGAGACTGGCCGCTCGGACTGGCAATCCGACCGTCGCGGCTACATGTCACGTGCGCTCACGAGCTACTACGCCGCCAAATCCGGGACCTTGCCGATAGACTCCCCGTACCGCCACCTGCTGCAAAGTGAAGCGTCCCTGCGCACCTTTGGGGCTCGCATGAAGGACCTGCTCAACGCGTCCCTCGAGGCCTCGGAGCTGCCCGAGGCCCTCGTCGGGCTATACGGCGAGACCTCGCCGACGCGCCTCAACAGCCTCCCTTTTGGGCTACAGGTTCGGAACATCTACGACATCCTGAACGCGCGCGAAGTCCTCGAAGCGAACGTCATCAGCGCCGAGTACGGTGGCTGGGATCACCACCGGACGATGCGCGAGCTTATCGAGCCCGCGCTCGAGGACATCTTCGGCTCTCAACGAGGCCTGGACACGCTCTACAGTGCGCTCCCCGCAGAGACCACAGAGGATCTCATCCTGGTGGTCTATGGCGAGTTCGGACGGCAGCTCGTGGCCAACGGCGATGAAGGCGTCGACCATGGGGTCGGCAACAGCATGCTGGTCATCGGCGAGCGCGTCCGCGGCGGGGTCTACGGCGACATGTTCCCGCTGCGGGAAGTGACCGAAGGGGCGTATGACGAGCCCGGGGCAGATATCGAGG
Organism: Myxococcota bacterium; assembly: GCA_049602155.1. Classification (GTDB taxonomy): domain Bacteria; phylum Myxococcota_A; class UBA9042; order PHBI01; family JBMYRH01; genus JBMYRH01. The sequence goes on from JBMYRH010000042.1 coordinate 18,066, forward strand.
GGTTGACCGCCTTCCACCAGGTCTTGGGCCGCGTCTGCGAGCACATGAAGCCCGGGAGCGCGGAGGACGTGCTCCCCGGCTGGTCGACGAGCGCCTTGGAGCTTGGACTCGACCTCGATCAGCTCTTCGGCTGAACCCTCCACCTGAAGCCCGAATCGTGTAGTCTACCGCCCTATCACGACAGCTCAGGGGGCTGCGTCATGCAACGTGTCATGTGGATCTTCTCGATGCTGCTTTTACTCCTCGCTGCGTGCAGTGACGACGCCGCCGTCATGCCCCCTGACAGCAGCGAGGGCCCCACGAACGACGCCGTGCAGGCGACGCAGACGTCAGACATCGGCTCGGTGGTGGACACCACGGCGGGTGAGGACGCCGCCGTCACGACCGACGACGCAGACGTGATGGAGCCTGCCCCGGAAGACGTCGTCGAGCCTCCCCCGGAGGACGTCGTCGAGCCTCCCCCGGAGGACGTCGTCGAGCCCGGCCCTGAGGACATCGTCGCCCCCGAGGACGTCGTCGAGCCGGAGGATACCCCCCAGCCGCCGGCCGCAGATGCCGCCGCCGACACCGATGCGTCAGACACGTCCCAAGATCCTCTGGCGGGCTGCAGCGATGACCTCATCGCGCCCCTAGCGTGGTTCTCCACAGAAGCACCGGAGGACCTCATGGGCAGCTTGGAGTTCGGGCAGACCCACGTCACGGCCGCCGACGAGACGCGGCTGGCGCCCCGCGTCACGTCGGAGCGCGAGACGCTCTTGCTCTTCACCCCAGAAGGCACGCTCGACCCCTCAGTCGACTTTCGTATCGCTGCCCTGGCTCAAGGGGAGCTGCTCGGCGTCATCCGGATGAACCCGCCGAGCGCCCTCCCCGAGTCCTTAGAGCAAGGCCTGACGCTCACCCCGCTAGATCCCTACAGCACCGCCGCTTGGAGCGCGACGCTGCCGTGGCCTTGGATGGCAGAGGGCGTCACGCTCCGCTTGGGGGTCATGACCGGAGGGGTGCTCCGCACCCTAGACCACACGCTCCTGGGGCTGGGCTCTCCTCATCGATTCACGCTGACGCGCACGCACATGGTGCTCTTCGGCGAACCCGACTTCCCCATCATCCCTCCACAACCCGCGACCAAGGTCGCGCTCGACATGGCGCCATGGGTGCCGGGGGCTGAGCTGAGGTGGGTCGACACCTCACCCTGGCGGCTCGACAAGCTCGTGGTCAACACCGCTGAGGGGCCACGCTGGGCCCACTCGGAGGACGAGCGTCTGAGCATCACGACAGATGACACACGCTGGAACATCATCAAGCATCAAGGCGCCTTGCGCCTAAGCCTCGCCAACACGGGTCGAGGTCTCAGGATGACTGCTCCGTCAGAGGGTGACAGCTCCCCGTACAGCTTCGGGACCTCCATGGTTCAGGGCTGGGTCCGCCTTGGGGACGGCACCTACGTCGACGTCAACAACGCCGGCCTCGCCGCCGGGTGGACCGGCTGGTCTGGGATGTGGCTCAACGAGTGCGGCAACGGCTTCATCCACGAGGTCGGGCACACCTTCACGCTGCTTCACTTCACAGAGGGGACCGCCGGAGGCTGGGGCATCGCTGACGAGTATCCTCAAGACGGAACGAACCTCGCCAGCCACCCCTGGGGCTACGACACAGCGCGACAAAAATTTCGCACCTGGTACCGAGTCGATGCGGGTGGCCCCGTCACGCAAGACGGTGCGCTCGTCGGCAAACGAGACCCGATGAACGGAGGGGAAGCAGCGAGCGCCTTGAGTTGCTACCCCCAATACACGGCCTACCAAATGAAGCGCTCTCAGGCGTGGCTTCAAGACAGCCCAACCCTGCGCCTGACCGAAGGCGTGCCCACCGTCTCACGATGGGATCCCGCGCTGAGTCACTACGTCGTAGAGCCTCCAGCGAGCAACAACCAGGCGCCCATCGCCATCGACGGCCCGGTCGTGACCCTCATCGGGACCCTCGGCAACCTCGATGAAGTCTGTCAGACCTATCCACCTATCTTCACACCGGAGGGGAACGCCTTCGCGCTCCCCGACCCTGCTGACCCGGACCTCCACAGCGCGTACCTCGGCGGACAGTGGTTCCTCGAGATCACCTACGCCGACCAGAGCCAAGAGCGCGCGTTGATCGCCAAAGGTGCCATCGCCGCCGATGACACCTCCTTGGCGCTCTACGCGGTCAACTTGGACATGACCCGTGATCCACAGACTGTGACCCTTCATCGAAGCCCCACGGCTTACCCGGACGTCGACGTCGCTGGAGCTGAGCTCGTCCACACGCGGCAAATCAGCCCGTCGGCGGACGCGGCGATGCCGGTGCTCCGGAGCGGCTATGGGCAGCTCGCCAACCACGAAATGCGCCTGAATCATCGGTGCGATCCGGGGGTGAACTGCGAGGCTCGAACCGCCATCTCGTCTTTCCCGGTCGCCGACGCTGCCCTGAGCTTCGTACCCAGTGAAGGCCAGGGAGACACACTCCTCTGCGCGGAGGTCGATGGTGTCAGCACGTGGTCCATCCCAGTGATCTCCGATGACGGGGAGACCGTCACCTTGACCGTCCACGCGCAGCGCGAGGTGAGCGCCGCCCCACATCAGCTCCGGGTGCCCGCGCACGATGCGACCCCTTGGATCGCGGCTCCGAACCTGCGCCAGAGCCTGCGGGTCTGGCTCCCCTACTCTGCCAACGCAGGTTTAGCGCAAGGGAACTACGAGAGCGCCGAGACCTTTGACATCGACGTCCTGCGGGACGGCGAGGTGTGGAAGACGCTGCCGATCCGTGTCTCATTGACGGTGCATGAGGTGGAGACTGTCGACATCCCGCCGACCTACACGAGCGCTGGCGTCAGCATCCCAGAGGGGGATCCGTCTTCGTCTATCTACTACCTCTTCGAGGACCCCGACATCGGCCCCTCCACCAGCAAGTGGTGGGGAGATGACACGGGCAACCTCGTGACGGTCCCCGTCCAAGACGCGGAGACGGGCGTGATGACCACCCTCTCGCTCCGCGCTCATAAAGTGGCCTGCGGGAGCTGGTGGGAGATCAACACCGGCCAGTCCGCCGATTGGGGCTGCAGTCATGCCGTGAACCTCGCCCTGGAGCCCGGAGCCAACGATGCCCTCATCAGTGGCCACACCTATCAGAGCCCAGGCTCACACCCCGTCGTCATCAAGGGCATCCGGTGGCACGAGCCCAACGCGGGCCAGGTCCTAAAGACCCTGGCCCTGAGCATCCGTCACACCGCCCCGTGAGCGTCGCCCAAGGTGCGTTTGTGACCGGTTTGACGCACAATACCCCTTAGCTGGGCCTCGTATGTGCGCCCTCTAAGGCTCTCAGGGGGGCGTAATGCGCGCAATATGCTGGATGGTTGTGCTGACGGTCTTGGTCTCAGGCTGCGTCTCTCAGGAGTACAGTCAGTGCCCGGCGCCAGACGATCACCTCGAGATCGCCTACAAAGCCAAGAACCCAGCCCACCCCTTTAGTCACCCCTTCTGCGTGGTCTGCAATGCGGACCTTGCAGAGACCGAATACAATGCCTGGGCCCAAGAGATGGGGGGCACAGGGGCCATCGCAGAAGAGGACCTCAACACCGTGCATCCATGCCTCTACGTCTACGGCGACGGCACAGACATCAAGGACCTCGAGACATGCGTGTCGCTAGTCTGTGATGGCGGAGCGAGTTACGCCGACATGGTCGGGAAAGGCCAAAGCAACATCGACGTCAAGCCGCTCATCTTTGGGGCGGGTGCAATCACCTCTGAGTGGCTGGTCAGCCAAGACACAGGCCTCTCTCTCCCGATGCCCGTTGAGCAGATGTCTCCGTCCGCCTCCGAGGGCGCCCAGCCCTGACAGCAGCCGCTCACCCGGTCCCTCCATGAGCCATAAAAAAAGGCACACGAGGCGCCGGCCCCCCCTCCCCTCGCGTGTGACAGCGTGAGGGGGAGGTTGTGCGCTCTGTGTGCCTCTTGGGTCTCGCCCGAAAGCGGACCGCCCTAGAAGGCGATCATCCAGTCATCGACCATGATCGACGCTGTCCCGACTGCATCGAAGTCACCCTGGTCGTAGAACCGGAGGTAACCGCGGACCTGAATGGCGTCTGCCGGCACCTCGCGGGTGATCGACAGCTGCGTCCAGTCTGCAGAGTCCTCGGAGTAATCCGAGTACTTGGCGTTGTCGCCCACCTCTTTCTCGCCATCGTAGAACTTGAGCACGAGGCGCCCGCGGAGGTTGGGCTCGTTATCGAGCAACCACACGCTGAAGGTCGCGCTGGTGGCGCCATCGAGGGACATGTACCAGCTCTGGGCCATCTCAGGGTTCGCGTCCGTGGTGACCGTCGCCTTGGCGGCGCTTGCACCCGCATAGACCACCTCGGTCTCCTGAGTGATGCTCAGGCCGTCGGCTGCGGAGGTCTTCACGAAATTCAACGGCGGGTCGCTCTCGGTCCAGTCCTCGAAGTCCCAGTTGTAGTCGACGGAGAGGCAGTCCGTCGTGTCTACGACGGTGACGTGAGTCTCGGCCTCGAAGACCTTGATCTGGTGCACACCGCTGTACTCGGTGATGACGCCCTGGCTGATGTCGAGCACTGCACCCTCACACACCTGGACGGTGCCCGAGAGGTAGACCTGTACATCGGTGGCTGTCCCGTAGCTGACCTTGAGGGTGTCACCCTCGACGTCGGTCACGGTCACCCCGGCGACCTTCACCAAGCTGCTCTCGGTCTCCTCAGTCGGCAGGATCCCCTCGGAGAGATCGGTGTAGTACGTATCCAAGCTCGTCGTGCCAGTGACCGTCGGAGCGCCCGAGGCGAGCACCTCTTGGTGGCCGTTGAAGGAGCCGTACTCGGTGACGGGGATGCTGAGCACATCACCGACCTGAGGCGCGGTGTAGGGCCAGTTGTTGTCGTCATCGAACTGCATACCGACGTAGATGTTCGTCGCGTCACCACCGGCCTCTTGGACGTAGTAGCCATTGTAGTAGACGATCGTGACGGCGACGTCACAGAGGGTCATATCGACGGGGCCCTCTTCGGAGGCGGCCAGCTCGGCGATGGTGTTGCAGCCATCAGCAGGCGGATCGACGGGGGGGTCGACCGGATCGACCACCTCGCCACCAAGATCGACCATCCAGTCGTCGATGATCATGGACGCGGTGCCCACGGTGTCGAAGTCAGCTGTGTCATAGAGTCGCACGTAGCCGCGGACCTGCGTGGCCTCGGCCGGGACCTCTCGAGTCACCGACAACTGGACCCACTCCTCGGAGTCCGTGGAGTAGGATGAGTACTTGGCGTTATCACCAACCTCTTGCTGACCATCGTAGAACTTGAGCACGAGGCGTGTCTTCAGGTTCGGGTCGTTGTCGAGGAGCCAGAGGCTGAAGGTGACCGACGTCGCGTCATTGAGGTCCATGTACCAGACCTGAGCCAGCTCGGGGTTGGCGTCGGTGGTGACCGTGAGCTTCGCGGCGCTGCCGCCACCGTGGACGTTGTCCATCTCCTGGGTGATCTCGAAGCCGTCGAGGCCGTCGGTCTTCACGAAGCCGATCGGCGGGTCGGACTGACTCCAGTCCTCGAAGTCCCAGTTGTAGTCGACCGCCAAGCAGTCGGTGGTGTCGACGACCGTGACGTTCGTCTCGGCCTCGAAGACCTTGACCTGATGCACACCGCTGTACTCGGTGATGACGCCATGAGCGATGTCGATCACCGCGCCCTCACACACCTGGACGGTGCCCGAAAGGTAGACCTGAACGTCAGTCGCCGTGCCGTAGCTCACCGTCAGGGTGTCGCCGTTGACCGTGTTGACGGTCACGCCGCTCGCCTTGACCAGGCGGCTCTCGAGCTCCTCGGCGGGGGCTGTCCCCTCGGAGAGGTCCAGGTAGTAAGCCTCTAAGCTCGTCGTGCCGGTGACCGTCGGCGCACCGGAGGCGAGCACCTCTTGGTGGCCGTTAAATGAGCCGTACTCCGTCACTGGGATCGTGAGGATGTCACCGACCTTGGGGGCTGCGTAAGGCCAGCCGCCCTCGTCGTCCGTCTGCAGACCGACGTAGATGTTGGTCGCGTCTCCGTCGAGCTCTTGGACGTAGTAGCCGTTGTAGTAGACGACCGTCACGGCGACGTCACAGAGAGTCATGTCGACAGGGCCCTCCTCAGCGGCCTGAAGCGTCGCGACCGTGTCGCACTCATTCACGGGCTCCGTCACGTCCTCCTCGGGCTCCGTCACGTCCTCCTCGGGCTCCGTCACGTCCTCCTCAGGCTCCGTCACGTCCTCCTCAGGCTCCGTCACGTCCTCCTCGGGGCCCGTGACATCATCCTTATCTGCGGTGTCTACCTCGATCGTCGTGTCGTCCTCAGGGACGATGACGTCCTCTTCAGGGGCTACCACATCATCCTCGGTCACCGAGTCGGCGCCGATGGTGTTGTCGGGGATGTTCGTCGTCGTCGTGTCGCCACAGGCGGTCGCCAGGAGCGTGCACACGGCGAGTAAGGTCACGGAGCGTGTCTTGAGATTCATGGTCGGTCGGCCTCTTGATCCTAACGGCGCCGGGTCACTGCCGACACCGCGAGTGACGCGATACACCCGCGCACTCACTTGTGTTCTTAAAAAATAGGGGCGCCTAATATGCTCTTGGGCACGGAATGCCAAGAGATAATGCCGAATCCGCCTCGACGGCTTGACGCTCCGACCCCACGCGCAGACTCAGACACACCATCACTGAGGGCTGTAACCGAGTGACTCGTCGCCTAGACAGCGGCCCTCCTGACCTTGAGTCAGCCGCGCTCCACCGCGCTCCGGTGGCTTTGAGCGCCCCGGATGCTCCCAGATCGCACCCGACCTGTGTCGAACGCAGCGGGGACCCACCTCAGAAGAGACGATTCAAAGTGGCCCCTCTCCACGCCCTAATGTCGTGTACTTGGACGAGGTTTGGCGCGCTACTTGTCGTTGGTCCAGGCGCCGTCCTCGCACCAGTAGAGCTCACCACCAAAGGTGCACAAGGTCTCCTGCCACGTCCCTACACAAGGCTGAGACGCATCGAAGTCATCGGCGCATGCGCTGTACTCCAACTCACCGCCAGCGTCGTCGTCGCCCTCATCGTCGTCGCCCTCGTCACCGTCGCCGGCCGCTCCGCACGAAGCGGCGCACTCCGCCTCATTGCCGCCCTTGTCTAGGCATGCTTCGAAGCAGGCCTCATTGACGGTGCCGTCGCCCTCATCGCCCTCATCGCCCTCGTCGTCGTCTTTGCCGTCGTCATCATCTTTGCCGCCACTGCCACAGTATGCGGAGCACTCAGACTCATCGCCGCCCTTTTCCAAGCAGCCCTCCATGCAAGACTCGGTGTCGCCTTTGTCGCCGTCGCCCTTGCCGCCGGTGCCTGCAGGCTCGTAGTCCATGTTGAACATCCACACGGGGGCCGCAAAGGTGCTCGTCCCGTAGGACACCCAGGCCTCTCCTTTATCGCCGAGGTAAAGCACATCACCTGCCCCGTGGCCCATGTTCCGGGTCGTCAACACCAGGCTCGCATCGAGACACTGGGCCTCGTCACCTACCGTGAGGCTCGCCGCTCCAAAGCTCAGCAAGTGCGCAAACTCACAGTCCTCACACGCGGACTCTGGAGCGCCGACTGCGGTCACGGCCTGTGTGAACTCACAGACAACGGCCTCGGTCGCCGTCTCAGTGACCTGGACACTCACCCCGCCCTCGTCTGTATCGAGGTTCACCATGCCCGCCAAAGAGACGGTCAGATCGCCGCCCTTATCGGGCCCGCTCTCCTCCTCCTGGAGGCTGTCAGGGACCTCCTCGGTCTCGGAGGTGTCCGTGCTCCACCAGCCCTCCTCGTCATCCGAGGTCGCGTCATCAGCGACCTCTTGGTCCTCAGCAGGGCCTTGCTCGTCCCCTGTCACCGAGCCTTCTTCGCTCGACTCCTCAGTGTCGGCGCTGACAGCTCCATCAGCCCCCTCTGTCACAGCCGAGCCAGCGTCAGCGCTGCACGCAGAGGCACAAAAGCTCACGGCCAACATCATCAAAGAGAGCGCAATACGCATTGAAAACTCCATCAAGTAAGCCCGGGAAGTGGGCCGGTCGTGGTGACGAACTCACCAGTCTGACCTTGAACATGATGCAACCCGACGTGGTCTGTCGAGAGTTGCATCGCTTGAGCGACGCTCACCAAGAGGTGCTGGTGAGGCATTCCGCTCGTCATTGAGTAGCCGCTGGGCGCCACCGAAGGGGGCACCAAGATCTGAATCGGGGTCTCGTGAGGCCAGTGCATGTAGCGCCCGGTCTTGAAGTGCCAGGACCCACCGAGGATGACCGGACAGTAATGACGATAACCATGCCAGCCGTCCGCGAGCTCGGAGCCCCAGACGATGAGCGTGTTGTCCATCACCGACTGACCGTCCACGTCAGGTAGCGACTCCAAGAGCGTGACGAGCCGCGCGACCTGCTGAGCGTGCATCGTCAGGTAGTCGCTCATCGCCGCGTGCTTATTCGCGCTGTCATAGATGCCGTGCGCCAGGCCCTTGTGCACGTCATCTGTCATGTGATCCCAGCCGAAATCCGCGGTCGGCATCTCACCGAGGCCCAGGGTCACGACTCGGGTGATGTCACAAGCGAAGGCTGCCCCGATAAGCTCAGCAAATGCGTCAAAGCGCGCGTCATAGTTTACTGGCTCAGCGGGCGGCTCAGGGATGATATCGCAGGCGAGAGAGGCCATCCCGTCAAGGCGGTCACCGAGCCGACTCAGGAGATCAAAGTGGGCGTCGAGCTTCTCACGCTGCGCCGCCCCGAGCTTGGGCGCCAACGTCGCGTACTCTTGATAGGCAAAGTCGAGCACACCGCGCTGCTTGGGCGCGAGCGGGTCGGGTGAGAGCAGCGGACCAAAGAGCCGCTGCCACACGCGCGCTACGTCGGCCTCCACCGGGAGCGCCGTCCCAGAGGTTGAGTACGCGATGGGGCGCCCCTGCTCAAGGCCGGCGTTCACCGAGAGCTCCAGGGAGGGGAGCCTGTCTGAGCGCGCGATCTCAGCGGCGACGATCTGGTCGAGCGACGCCGACTGACTGCGACTATGCGTGCCACCGAAGATGGCGTTGTTGCCTGTCCAAGCGTGGATCCAGCCCGTGTCGTGGCGGTTGCCGTCGACATCGAGCTCGGCCGAGGCCAACGACAGGCCGTCGAGCGCGAGCATGCGCCCTCGGTGGGGATAGAGCGGCGCGAGCGCCTGACTGAAGGCCTCGAGCGGGAGGTCGGTGAGGTTCGCCTCCCATGCGCCCGATTCGCTGGTCCCCTCAGGGGCCATCCGCCAGCTCTCTCTCGGCCAACCATGGCAGTGCGAGATGATGATGAGCCGCTTAGGGGCCCCTTGCGGTGCGGTGGCTGCGAGCGCCTCTCTCAAGCCCAGCGGGCTCAAGCCCGTGGCGACACCAGCGAGCCCTAAGCGGGTCAAAAACCGTCGTCTGTCCATCACTGGGGCACCTCCGCTGCGCGCATCCGGAAGAGGTCGCTCGTCGCGATCTCCACCAGCAGCTCGGGGACATCATCATCGGCACGGAAGCCCGCTTGAAGCGCCGCGACCCCGGGGCCACCTGTCTCCAGCTGCGCACCGGTCGCGTAGCGCACCCACCGGAGCGTGTAGCAGTCCTTCACTTGGTGACTTTGCGCCAGCTGATGGGCGAGGTCGACCCCGTCATCAAAGCTCAGGACCTCGCCGCCCCAGAGCACGACCTCACCGCTCGCGTCGACCGGGAAGCCGTTGTCCTCTGCGCGCCACTGGCCGAATGCATCGTAGTGCTCAAAGGCAAACCCAGGTGGGTTGATGCTCTCATGACAGCCCGCACACTCAGGCGCCGCCGTAGCGAGCGCCGTGCGCTCACGGTTGGTCCCCTCAGCCTCCTCGATGTCGGGGGGCACAGAGGCCTCGGCCCCGGGAGGAGGCGCACCGAAGTCCTGACACGCCAGGCGTGAGAGGACCTGTTTGCCGCGGATGACAGGCGCGGGATGAACCGCGTAGGCGCCGAGCGCCAAAAACGCCGGGTGGGTCAGCAGCCCGGCGCGCTCGGCTGAATCGAACTCGACCGGGTAAAGGGTGAGCTCGGATTCACGCGCGCCAGACGCCGCGATGTACGCATACTCATGGGTCACCGTCGGCCCGGGTAAGATCGTGGTGCCAGGCCCATAGATGGGCTCAGTCTTGGCGCTCATATACCCGTGATTGTCGGTCAAGAGCGCCTCGAAGCTCCCCGAACCATCAAAGAGCGTGCGCTCGATGAAGAGCTCTAGCTCGATCTCTAGTGAGTGGCGAATCGGACCCAAGACCGTCGGCCAATCTTGATCCCCTGTCGTGTCGAGCGGCGGAGTCGGGCTCAAGCCAAAGAGCGGTCCATAGGCGCGTCGAGCGGGGGCGATCTTCTGGATACGATCGGTCTCAAGCCACTGATGGTGAAAGTGAATCACGGCGTCGCGTGCGCGCCGATCCTCCAGCATCCGGCGCGCCTGAGCGGCGACCTCTTCAGCCGTCGAGAGCTGCCCTTGACGCGCAGCCTCAAAGAGCACCGCGTCTGGCATAGAGTCCCACAGAAAATAGGAGAGCTTAGACGCCATCTCCCACCCGGTGAGCGCCGTGACGTCCCCCTGCCCTGCCTCACCGCGCTCGACGCGGTAAAGAAAAGCGGGCGCTTGAAGCACCCCGGCGACGGTCAAGACGAGGCCCGCGTCGCTCACCCCGTCGGCCGTGTTGGCCTCCCAAAACATCTCCAAGCGCTCGGTCTCGTCGGCGCTGAGCGGTCGGCGCCATGCGCGCTCGGTGAAGCGGATGACGCTAGGCAGACCGCAGGCTGCTTTGTCATCATCGCTGAGCCCACTCCAGGTCCGCACGCCCTCGGGGGCCTCGGGCATCCCTGCGTCGACCCAGGCGGCGAGGAGGTCTCGGTCCTGGGCTCCGAGCACAGCTTTGTCTCCCGGCGGCATGGAGCCATCGGTCGCGCGGATGACCGCGCAGGCGCCGACGGTCTCTCCCTCGCAGTGAGTCGAGGGCTCGAGGTTGTCACCGTAGACGCTGGCGAAGTTGACGCCCCCGGCCCCTTGGGTGGTGTGGCATCCACTGCAGCTCGCGGATAAGACCGCTGAGACCTCGGACCAGTAGACCCCTTCGGCGTCCTCGGCGGTGACCGGTGGCGTACCATCACAGGTCACGAAGTCCTCGCTGATGAGGGTGTAGGCCGCGAAGTGCACCGCCGCTTTCTGGAGCTCCTCGACGCTGTAGGGCGAAGGTTCCTGTCCATCGGCCATGCCCTCGAAGCCCTCGACGCGCCCCTCCTCGGGGAAGTCTCTTGGCCAGGGTGCGATGGCCGCTGGTGCGGCACCAAAGAGCCCCACCCCTTCGCCGGTCGGTGGCAAGAGCGAGGCCACGAGCGCTGGCGGTTGAGGCCAAGCGTTGGGGTTCATCGGCATCCCAAGGAGATCTCGGACCGTGTTGTTGTACTCGGTCGGCGTCAGCTGAAGCGCTGGCGTCGCGAGGACGTCTGTCGCAGAGACAGGCTCTGACGCGACATCAGCGGCGCGCTCCGCGTCGCTGCTCTGCTCCTCAAGGACATCCGCTGTGTCAGGGCAACCTGCAAGGGCGAGGAGCGCCACGAAGAGGCCCGTCATCAGGCGCATCGAGAGGGTTCTGTCCTGGTCCATGAGGAGGTCCGGCTAGGGCGAAGGATGGCGAGATCGCACAGTGAGCAGCTCCAAACGTCGAATAGTCGCACGTTCCAGTCTAGGAGATCCATACTGAAGACGCCCCGGATAAGACGAGGAGTATTCGACCAGACCTGACGCCCAAAGCGCCGAAGGTGTTACTGAGCAGCACCGAGGGCTCAGAGCGCCCCATGGAGGTCGACCCAGAAGGAGTCCTCTTCAGCATCTGCGCCCTGTAGCAAGAGCTGATACCAACCGGGCCCGTCAAAGGCGCCGACATGAACCCGGTGCCGCTCAGTCGACCAAAGGCCGTCGCTCAGCATGTGGAGGTCGGTCACGACGCGCACCGGCTCAAAGCCGCCCAGCCCGTCAGCCCTCAGGAAGTAGGTCGCGTGCCCTTCACCGCGGCTCACCAAGAGCATGTCGTCCTTGCCGTCACCGTCGAAGTCGCCGACAACGCCCTGTCTGTAGACGTCTGACCAGTGGACCTCGCTCATCCAGAAGCTGTCAGTCACCACCTGCTCGGGCACAAAGCCGCCTAGCCCATCCGAGAGGAAGAGGTAGGACGCGTGCCCCTCTCCAGCGGTCTGGAGCAAGAGATCGGAGGCGCCATCGCCATCGAAGTCCCCCACATGAGGCACCCGATGCTCTGTCGACCACTTACCGGCGGTCATCCAGGGCGTCGCCGTGACGTCGTTCGCGGCGAAGCCACCTGCGCCATCGGAGAGCATCAGCCAGGTCTGGACCGCGTCGCTATCACCCTGAAGCAAGACATCGGTCGCACCATCGCCGTTAAAGTCCCCGAGGCTCACCGAGTGAGTCTCATCAGACCACTGAGCGGTGGTCAGCGTGGTGGCTTGGCCCAGATCGACGGGTGGGTAAAACCCTCCGTCTCCGGTGGCCTCGAGCAGGTAAGTCGGGTCTGTGGCGCCCAACCCGACGAGCAACAGATCGTCAACGTCGTCCCCAGTGACGTCTGCGGCGTGGGCACGGCGGCTGTCCGTCGCCCAAAGCGCGTAGGACATCCCCCAGCTCTCAGTGACGACGGCGTGCGGATTGAAAGGCGCTGCGCCACCGAGCAAGAGGTAGGCCTCATGCCACTCCCCACGTGGCGGCATGAGCACGTCATCGGCGCCATCGCCGTCAAAGTCGCCCACGACGGTGTCTCGGTAAGTGTCCGACCAAAGGGCGGCTGTCATCCAGGCGTCGTCGGTGATGTCGACCGCTGGCGCGAAGGTCTCAAGGCCCGGCGCCCCCGCGACCCAGTAGGTGGGCACGTCGGTGGTCTTCGAGCGGAGGAGCACGTCTTGGGCGCCGTCACCGTCAAAGTCCCCGATGTGAGCGACACGCTCTTCTGCCGACCAGGTGAGCGCCGACAGCTCGGGGTCCTCGGTGACACGCGCAGAGTGTGGCACGGGGAGTTCGCAACTGGGCTCATCGCTCAGGCAGGGCTCGTAGACCTTCACCCAGTCGATACGATGGCTCATCTCGGAGAAGTTCGACAGGTCCTCGGCCAGGCCGCCTGTGGGGACAATGGACGTGTTCAAGATCCAATGAAATGCCGTATCGGGGATCTGCACAGGGAGCAGCCCCGCCGAGGTCCCCTCGAGCGCCTCGTCCGGGGCGCTTAGGATCTTGCTCTCAAGCAATGTCCCCTCGTGGAGCACGCCGATCTGCAGGTCATCGACAAAGAAGCGGATGAGCACCGGCGTCCACTCCACCGCGTAGACGTGGTAGCCCTCGGTCACCCGTGCGTCCTCGGGGTCATGCCAGTTGTGGACGCTATGATGGGTGCGAATCTCACCGTCATTGGTGCCACCGTGGAAGCTCCCATGCACCTCGGTGGGCTTCTCTGCGATGGCCTCCATGATGTCGATCTCACCGGCGTCCGGCCACCCGCCAGACTGCGGCAAGAGCCAGTGCGCCGGCCAAGCCCCCGGGCCCTCGGGGAGCCGCGCGCGGACTTCCCAGCGCCCATAAGCCTGCTGAAACCCTGGGGTCGCCCCAAAGGCCTTGGAGGTCACAGCGCCCGAGTGAATCGGGCAATCGGCGCTGACAAACCCGTCGCCGAGGTCCTCGCCACAGCTCCCCGTCTGCTTAGCCGGGTTGAGCGCCGCGCCGAGCACCAGGTCGCCCCCCTCGAGGGTCACGAGCCGCCGATCGAGCTTGTTGATCCCCGCACCGAAAGGCTTATCCCAGTCCATCCAATTGTAGATATCGTAGACCGACCAGACGCACTTATTGAGGAGCGCGAGCTCGGCCTGAACGTCCTCGGGGCAAGGCACTTGGCTCCAGTAGCGGTCCATGCACATCGCTGGCGTCTGCGCTTGGTCGTAGCACGGATCAGAGGGGTCTTCTGGGCCCTCGAAGTCATCCATGAAGGTCATCCGCCAGCCGGGGACAGCCTTCGACACCGGGACCTCATCCACGTCCTCGGCCTCGGCCACATCGTCGACCGAAGCCGCGTCGCTCGCGTCCTCAAGCGGCCCTACAATGTCCTCTGGCGCCTCGGGGTCACCCACATCACCGGTGACATCGAGGATCGGGACATCTTTACCGCTGCCGGTCCCAGCACCGTCCGCAGGCTCCTCCACATCGCTCAGTACGACGGAATCCGGCGCGCCGACCGTGTCCTCGTCGGGCCCTGCGTCTAAGCCTTCGTCCGGGCTCGTGTCCTCGGTGACATCCACGATGATGTCCGCGGTGGACACAGGCACATCTGGCTCGGTCACCGTGTCGGGTGGGTCAACCTGGTCGACTTTGGAGGTGTCGCGCTCCACTGCGGTGTCCTCGATCGCTTCGCTGTCGCCGGAGGCGCCTGCAGACGTCATCACATCCATCAGCGCAATATCCGCCATCGAGGCCATCGAGTCCGACTCACTCGACGGCGATGGGTCGGAATCTCCGCACGCGCTGAGGCCAAGAAACCCACAGCCTGCCACCACGTAAACGCACACCTTCCAGCCCAAACGGGCATCCTCACGACGCGTCACTGACTTCTCCGTTTTAGCGAGTCTCACCGTGAGGAACTCTAACACGAGCCTCATGATGGAGGCGCTGACAGACGGACTCGGGAGAGAACGGAGCGGGGCCAAATCGACGCTGAAGGGCCCCTGCGGCGGCTCCGAGGGTGAGCGCCCCGGCTCCTGACCGAACGCTCCATCGTCTCGCGCGGCGCGGCCGGTCCGAGGTCGCGCCAACGCCTTGGCCCTTGGCCCGAATAGAAAAGCCCCCCAGTTCGAGATAGGCTGGGGCAAAGCAAATCACAACCATCGCCGAGGGGAACTCCATTGGGCTCTGATTTCGACATGCGTAAATTCGTGACGAGCTGCCATCTCACACCTGGAAAGACCTCTCCCGAGGTGATGAAGGCGATACGAGACTCTCGGTATGCAGAAGTGCAAGAGGTCGAAGAGCGCGTGCAGACCCTCGGAGCCACCCTGGCCAGCCTGATCGCCGCGGGTGAAGGGGCTGCAGCGAAAGAGGTACACGACGAGATCCGTGCGCTCGAGCAAGAGTGGAAGACGCTGAAGACCGAGCTCCGAGACTCCAACGACGCATATTTCGAGTCGCATTTGCGGGCCGCCGAGGTCCGCGTCTTGGGGAGCCAGCGCGCCGTCGACATCAAAGAGGCCTTCATCATGGGGCTCATCTTGCTGGTCCTCGGCCTGATGCTCTACGAGGAGACCAACGAGATTAGCCCTCAGCTCGCTTGGCTATTTTTCGGTATCGACACCGCCTGCTGCGCAATCTTCCTCGTGAACTTCTACTTCGAGTATCGCCTCTCGCTCGCCAAGGGCTGGTATTGGCGGACCCACTGGATCGACTTCGTGACCTCTATCCCCTTCCCGCCAGCCTTCGGGAGCGCCGAGGTGATCCGCTCAGGGCGCGCTGTACGCCTCATCCGCATCGTCCGCTTCGCCCGCCTCGCGCGCGCCCTCCGTGTCCTGCGAATGGTCTTCTTCTTTTGGCGAGGGCTCGACCAGCTGACGAGCGTCTTAGACGTCCGGCTTATGAAGCGCTCCCTCGTGCTCTGCATTGGGGTCGTGCTCCTCGGAGCCCTCGCCATCAACATGGCCGAAGGTCACGCTGAGCCCGTCGGTGGCGGGTGGGACAGCGTCTGGTGGAGCTTTACGACCACCGTGACTGGCGGCTTTGGCGACATCCACAACCCCGATAGCGGACTCGGGCGCGTGCTCACTGTCGTCTTGGTCATCATGGGCATCATCTTAGTCGGCGTCTTTACCGCCACCCTGACCACAGTGCTCATGCCTGAGCCCATCGACAGCTTCGACGCAGAGACCCACGAAGCCTTTCAAGAGCTGGTCTCCGGACAGCTGGCCGAGCTCGCTAAGACCCAGGCCGAGCTCCTTGAAGAGATCCAGACACTGAAGGCACCCAAGGATTAGTCACGCAGCACCTTGGTGACGGCGATCCGCCCCTGTGGGCTAGGCACAAGGGCGACCGGGGAGGCCCCCATGGCATATCAGCCTTGGCGCCCTTTGCCGCTAAACGTCGCCGCGAGCTGCCTCATACTCTTCCTTCAGCATCTCGAGCTCTAGCCAGCGCTCTTCGGCTTTCGCGAAGGCTGCTCGTGCGGGCTCAATGCGCGCTGCGGCGGCGTTAAAGCCGTCACGATCCTGATTGTAGACCTTGGGATCAGCGAGCAGCGCGTCCAAGGTCTCAATCTCTGTCTGGAGCGCCTCGACCTCAGCCTGGAGCGACTCGAGTTCGCGCTCCTCTTTGTAGCTCAGGCGGTCTTTGACCTTACCCTTCGGTCCCTTGGCTGCGGGGGCCTCGGGCTTGTCGGCCACCTTCGCCTGATGAGCCTTCTTTGCTGCCTTCGCCTCTTTCGCGGCCAGGGCGCGCTGCGTCTCGACGTCCGAGTAGCCCCCGGCGTAAGTGACGACTTTCCCGTCGCCCTCAAAAGCCAGCGTCTGGGTCACGACCCTGTCCAAGAAGTCACGGTCATGGCTGACCATGAGTAAGGTCCCCGGGTAGTCCGCGAGCAGCTCCTGGAGCAAGTCCAGGGTCTCGAGATCCAAGTCATTGGTCGGCTCGTCCAAGATGAGCAGGTTCGCGGGCTGCGCGAGCGTCTTCGCCAAGAGCAAGCGGTGACGCTCACCACCCGACAGATCACTGACGAGGCTCCTCGCCATGCGCGGGTCAAAGAGGAAGTCCTTGAGGTAGCCGGCGACATGCTGCGTCCGCCCATGCACCTCGACCTTGTCCCCCACAGAGCCACAGAGGACCTGCTGCACCGTCAAGGTGTCGTCGAGCACCGAGCGGTGCTGGTCCAAGTAGACCGGGGTCAGCATCGTGCCGGTCCGCACGCTGCCGGTGTCCGGCTCAATGTCGCCGGTGAGCAGCTTCAAGAGCGTCGTCTTACCCGCGCCGTTTGGACCAATGAGCCCAATTCGGTCGCCGCGCATCACGCCGAGGGAGAAGTCACTGACGAGCACCTTATCGCCGTAGGCCTTGCTGACGCCCTCTGCCTCGATGGTGATCTTCCCAGAGCGCTTGCCCTCTTCGATGCGGAGCGCCGCCGTTCCAAGGCGCTTGCGCTGCTGCGAGCGCTCGTCGCGCAGGACGTGCAAGCGCTTGAGGCGCCCCTGGTTGCGCTTGCGCCGCGCGCTGATGCCCTCGCGGGACCAGCGGGTCTCCTCGGCGATGAACTTATCGAGCTTGGCCCGGCTTTGGGCCTCCTCCTCGTAGGTCTGCTCCATCCAGGCTTCGACCTTGGCGAACCCCTGATCGAGCATCCGCGCCTTGCCCCGATCGAGCCACACCACGCCGCGCGTGAGCTTGGTCAGGAATCGTCGGTCATGGCTGACCATCACGAGCGAGCCTCGGAACCGATCCAGGGTGTCCTCGAGCCACTCAATCGCCGGCAAGTCCAGGTGGTTGGTCGGCTCGTCGAGGAGCAAGACCTCGGGGCTGCCGACGAGGGCTCGCGCCATCACGACCCGGCGCTGCTCGCCACCGGACATCCCGTCTGTCATCTGCTCAGGGTCGATCCCGACCTCTGCGCAGAAGACATCCACGAGGTAGGCCTTGTCGCTGTCTTCGGGCCTGAGCCCCTCTTCCACGACCTCTCGCACAGTGCACCCCGTCGGGACCTCCGGTGACTGAGAGACGTACGTGATTCGGGCCGCCTTATCTGCCCAGCGCTCACCGCTGTCAGGGGCGAGGCTCCCGGCCAGGATGCTCAAGAGCGTCGACTTACCGCAGCCATTTCGACCAATAAGACACAGCCGGTCGCCGGGGCGCACCGCCAAGTCCACTCCGCCAAAGAGGGTCCCGTGACCAAAATCATGGCCGACACTCTTCAGGGTCAGCAGCGGGACGAGAGCTTGGGACACATTGGACTCCGGGCATCAGAAGCGCTGGCGGCGCAGCCTACGCGCTCACGGACACCAGGCCAACCGGATTTGCCTGCGCATGGGAACGCAGACCCCCATGCGTGAGCGAACCGCCTGGAGAGGAGGCCGCGGGTCACCTCATGACTTCTCGCCTGACGCCAGGGTCAGAGATTGTGTAGCCTGTCGCTGTAAAGGAGATTCAGCATGACCCTGAGGAGACTCATCATCGGGTTCGTCGCGGTGCTGTTCACCGCCTGTGGCGACACGAGCGGCGACATCGATGTACCCACAGAGGACACCATCCAAGCGCATGAAGACGACGGTGGCCCTCCCAATCGCCCCAGCTTCGCCGATGTGTCTGCACCTGGGTTGGCGCTAGACACCGAAGACGACGCCGTGACGCGCGACGCCTCGGGCAGCACCTTAGACGAAGACATCGAGCCCTTGGACACCATGGTCGGCGACTCCGAAGCGGGCTCAGACACCCTCACGCCGGGGCCTGCGCCGGATGCGATCGATGTGGCCGACACCGAGCCCGGAGGCGACACCTCCCCGGACACCTCCAGCGACCCAGACCCAGACCCAGACCCAGACCCAGACCCAGACC
>JBMYRH010000043.1:0-225 GCA_049602155.1 Myxococcota bacterium
GTCCCCTGAGGGGAAACCTGGTGCAAACCTGATCAACACGCCCGGGCTGACGCTCAATGACGCGGTCTGTCGAGGCGCGGTGGGTTGGATGTTGGCTGAGCACGGGTTGACGCTCTCTGATGTCGACGTGATCGCGCTCAACGGGATCCCCCACCGCTATCTGGGGGCAAGAGAGCCTGTCGTGGAGGGGCGCTATGTCTACGTTCCGCACCACTTGGCACACGC
>JBMYRH010000043.1:235-33343 GCA_049602155.1 Myxococcota bacterium
CAGGACCGATCGGGCATGCCCTGACGGTGGATGGGCGTGGTGAGTATGAGACCGCCGCACTCTTTGAGGTCGATGGCGGTGAGATTAGGCGGTGCGCCGAGCTCCCAGCAGGAGACGGACGCTCGATCGGTGGGGCTTATGAGACCGTCACCCGCGCCCTGGGCTTTGGTCCTCATGGGCAGGGGCAGACCATGGCCCTTGCAGCATTCGCAGAGGGGGCGGCTGAGCGTCTCAGCGAAGCCTACGCGATTCACAGCTTCGATGAGTGGACCCTGGATGAAGGTCGGCTCCAGTGCCTCGCGGAGGACCGCGCGGTCGAGGGTGACGCCTTTCTCTCTGAGGCGGGGCGTCACTTGGCTGCCGATGTCCAGGCTGCGACAGAGCAAGCGATGATCGCTTTGGCAGGCTCGGCGTCTCCTTCGGCTGGCGCTGGTTGGGCTATCGCGGGAGGTGTGGCGCTCAACTGTCGAGCGAATAGCGTCCTGCGTGATGCGTTGGGAGCTCCGTTGTGGGTGCCGTCTTCGGCGCATGACTCAGGGACGGCCTTGGGGGCCGCTTTAGAGGCCGCGCATGTCCTCGGTGAGCCGGCCTGTGGACCGCTCCGCACGGCAGGCCTTGGTCCGCAGACGTCCCCCGAGGCTTGCGAAGCCGCGTGGCGTGCTCATGGGTTGACGCCGACCGTGACCGATGACGGTCCTGGTTTGCTTGAGGCCGTCGTATCTCGGCTCCTCGACGGTAAGGTCTTCGGCTGGGTGCAGGGGCGGATGGAGTTTGGCCCCCGAGCTTTGGGGCACCGAAGCATCATTGGTCACCCGGGGCGGCGCGGCATTCAAGATAAGGTCAACGGCATCAAGTCGCGTCAATCATGGCGACCTTTCGGGCCAAGTGTGCTCTCAGAGCACGTGGATGCATGGTTTGAAGATGACGACTTCGGGCCCTTCATGACCTTCACCTCGACGGTGAGAGAGGGGCGACGGGCAGAGGTCGCAGGAGTTGTGCACACCGATGGCAGTACACGACCACAGCGAGTCGACGAGGATGCGCAACCTGAGTGGCGTGCGTTGATCGCTGCGTTTCACGATGCCACCGGGGTCCCTATGCTGCTCAACACCTCGTTTAATGGGCGCGGCGAGCCGATCGTGTGTTCGCCGGAGGACGCTATCCTGTCAGCGCAGCGCATCGGGTTGGACGGAATCGTTTTGGGTCCTTATCTGTTGGAGCTCTAATATGAGGTCGGAGGTCACGACAATGAAGCGTATTGGGCTCTGCGGCGTCTGGGTGCTTTCGACCTTGTGTCTCCCGGCTGTGGCGACGGCGCAGCAGAAAGCAGCGGTCACGGGGACTGACGCACCCGCGAAGGGCAGCACACTCAGCGCGGAGGAGCGGATCCGACGTGCCACCGTGCCACCGCCAGGGAAGGCCTGTCCCCCTGTCCCCGAGGACGAAGCGCGGGCCGCGCTGGACCTGAAGCACGCACGTAATCTGGCGTTTGTGACCGTCTCTAACGGGATGATCGAAGATGCTCTCGAGGTCTCGGAGTCGGAGTGGGCGAAGCGTCGCGCGGTGCTGGACCGTGACTCGCGCCAAGACTGGGAGGCGTGGATTAAGGCGAAAGAGGGCGAGGGGATGACGTGGACTTCCTTGCCGCCATGTCCCGAGCCAGGGCAGGCCGAGAAGCCTTCCAAGGCTGGAAAACACCAGCGCAAATTTGGTCGAGGGATCACGAGCTTGGTGGGGATGGTGTTAGGCCCCCGCCGTGGACCGCCGAGGCCTCACTCGTCTTGCCCACCTGGGGACACCGAGTGCGAGGCCAAGCGTCGGAGCGCGGGGCGCGAGACCGCGGGGACGGCGACTCCAGAGTGCCAGCCGCGTGAGACCCCTGGACTTGAGATGTATGCAAGTGTGCGCGGCGCACTCGTCCCCGGCCGTACGGGGGCCAACCTCTTGGTCGCAAGTGCCAGTAACGTCCCAGTCAGCTGTTCTGTGGATGTCTCGATTCGACGTGGAGACGCCATGGTCAACCAACAGACGCTCCAGTTTTCAGGGCCAGGATCGAGTGGGGGGATCGTTCAAGAAGTCGCTTTGGGGCTTGAGCCCGATGTTTATCGCGACACCCTCGTCTTGAACTCTGCCTGCGTACCTCGGTTTAATTGGGAGCGCAGTCGCACATCTACGGCCGCGCAGTCGCGATGATATAAGTGTATGCGGCGCTAAAGTCCGTCTCGGTTTTCCTCTGACGACTTACAGTGCTTTCCCCAGCCTGGACGGAGTGCTAGTCTATCACCATGCCCAGCCAAACTGTCCGCATTGGGCTCGCTTGTAACGAAGGCTGCCTGTTCTGTTTTGCGGATCCCGAAATGTGGGCTTCGCGCCCTAGGGGTACGGAAGATTATTCCAACCTCATTGGTGAGGATTGGCGTGCAGCCTTCAGGAAGGTCCGCAGCGATGGCTTCGATGGCCTCTCGATCTCGGGAGGCGAGCCCGCGCTTCACCCCGACTTGGTGCGGATGGTCAAGTACGCGCGCCTCCTCGGCTTCAACCGGGTAGAGCTGCAGTCCAACGCCACGCTCTTGAATGAAGCGAATGTGCGGCGACTGGCCCGCGCGGGCCTTTGCTCGGCGCTCATCTCCCTGCCGGGGCATCGCGAGAAGGTCTACAACGCTCTGACCGCGACGCGTGGTTATTACGAAGCTGCACTGCAGGGCATTAGAAACCTGCTTGACGCCGGCGTGCGTGTCTCGATTGCGCATGTCATGTGCACGGCGAATTACGAAGACGTTGAGCCCTTCGTGGAGTTCGTCGCCGAGCACTTCCCTACTGTCAGCAGCGTCCGTCTGCTCTATGTCCAGCCCGAGGGACGCGCCACGAAGTACCCTGGGCTGTACCCCGATCTTGATGAGCTTCGTCCCAGGCTTCACGCCGCGATGCGGCGGTGCGATGATTTGGGCTTACCGTTCACAACCGATGTGCAGTGCGGCGTACCCATGTGCGTGATGGGGGGCTTCGAGGAGCGGGTGGACCGCGACCTCCTCGTTCACCCTGAGAACTTCTGGGGCGATGACCTATCTTCTTACCGCTACATGCAGGGGCACAAACGCAAAGGCGCTCAATGTGGTGAGTGCTTCTTCTCCGGGGTGTGTCACGGTTTCTGGCAAGAGTACCTCGACGCATACGGGGACACAGCCTTGAAGCCTGTCGCTCCGTCGCCGCGGTTGCTCTCGTTGTTTCCGGAGATCGCAGCCGGAGGGGTGAGCGTGGTTCCTGGAGACCAGCCTACTACTCTGTCGCGGATGCGCTCTACCAAGGGTATCCAGGCTCGAAGAGCCTCTAGCAGGGGTTGCTGTGGTGGTGATCTCGCGGTCCAGGGCGGCTGATCTGAGCGCTCACGTCGGAGAAGTGCAGCTGGCACTGTCGACAGGGCCGGATGCCTCCGTGGGCGGCTTGCTCAGAGCGGTGCAGGCTTTTGACTTGGCTCCAGGGAGCCGTGTCACAGTGCGTCCGATGCATGGACGGGCACTATCTCCGCGGGGGACTGCGAAGCTGGTGCGAGGCCTGAAACGGCTGGGGCATGAGTTTATCCTGACGCATCAGCTGATGGCACACGAGGTGGCGGAAGAGGGGCTGAGCCTGGACGTTGGGGAGATCAGGGAGGTGCGGTTGCGGCCGGCGACACTCTCAGGAGTTCAGCGGGTTCAGACCGGGATCCGCGTCGCGGAGCACCTCCTCGGGGAGGGGCGAGACGTGACGCTGGAGTTGCCCGCGAGCAGCGCCGATTTAGCCGTTGTCGACAGCTGGGCTGCGCAGCTGAAGCGCCTCCCTGCTCTGCGCCTGAGGCTCTTGCCAGGTCCAGCCGATGAACTCCAAGTGAGCGCAGAGGTTGCCCAGAGGCTCCTCGACGCGTTACCTCGAGAGCGAGTCTCAGCGGTAGGGTTCCCGCTTTGCCTAGTCCCCGATGCTCGCCCCGTAGAGCGGCACACCTCTGTAGGCTGGGGCGCTTGGCAAGCGGTGGCGGCCGTGCGCCACCTGAAGCCTGCAGCCTGCGCTGGATGCGATCATCACGTGGTCTGCAGTGGTGTCACGGCTGAGGCGGTCCATCGCGATGGTGGGGCCGCATTACGCCCAGTCAGCGTGGAAAAGAGGGAGAATGCTGCGCCGTCGCTCCGCGGTGTGCCGATCTCGGCTCAAGTGATGGAGGCGCGTCCGGCAGAGACGGAGCGCTTGGACATCTCCCCCCGCTACCCTGACACCTCTTTGGTGACGTTGATCGTCCCTGGGTGTGACCTCAACTGTATCTTCTGCGAGGGGGAGTCAGATGGCGTGAGCCTCCCGCCGTCCTCTCTCGAAGGCGTCCAAGCGGCGCTGATCGCGACCGCTGGTCGCAGCACGGGGGTGTTCTTTACCGGAGGAGAACCTACTCAGTTGCCCTGGCTCTTCGAGGCGCTGCAGAGCGCGACTGAGCTGGGCTATTCGCGTGTTCAAATGCAGAGCCACGCGGGACGGGCAGCCGACGAAGGGTTCGCCAGGTCGCTCGTGGAGGCAGGTCTTACTGCGATTGATGTTCCCCTGTATGGAGCGACCGCTGAGGTGCATGAGGAGATCACGTCTACGCCTGGGAGCTTTGAGGCCACCGTGGGCGGCATCAAGCGTTTGCAATCGCTCGGGGTCCGGATCGTGCTTCACGTGACGTTGTTCAAATCCAACTTACCCATGTTGACGGAGCTTTTGGAGTTCATGGCGGGCTTAAAGCCCGACGGCGTTTACCTCCAAGTGACCGGTGAAGTCGGGTTCCCGGGGACCTACGAGCGCGTGGCGCCGAGCCCCGCCACTGTGGCGGTGGCGGTCGCCAGAGCGCTGGACGCTGTCTCACCTGACTTCCCTGTCCGTGTCGCAGATGTCCCCCCTTGTTTGCTCCCCAACCATGACGGGAATGTGTCGCGGTGGCGTGACACGGCGGAGCGCGATGCCGACGCTGTGGTGTTGCCGTTCACGGAGTGGCTCAGCACCTTCAGCGCCGGGAAGACGCGAGACTACGGGCTGCGATGTGAAGGCTGTGACACCCGCTCAGAGTGCGACGGGTTGAGCCATGAGGCCTTGTTGCGCTTCGGTGATGCTGAGCTGAGGCCCAGGTGAGCGGCGAGGTGCCGCTGCCTCTCGCGCTTGTCGAGGGCTTCGCCGAAGTCTGGAGCCGCTTGGCAGGTGGGACTTGGGAGCGCTGCGAGACCTCTGTCGGGCACCTCGTGATTTGGACGTCACCTGACGGACGTCGCGAGGCGCTCCCTGACCGAATGTACGGTCTAGTGACCTCTCACCTAGGGGAGCTTGATCCGCTCACCCTGCCAGCTGGTCTCTCGGTCAACCTCCCTCCAGGGGTGTCCGCAGAGGGCGCTGTCCTTCACGCAGTGGGGCATCAGCTGACGGCGTCGGATCGCGAGTCTGCTTGGTCGTCGCTCCGGCGCGTCGGGCGCCAAGGGGTCCTCAAGGCTCGCCGCAAGGGGTGTCGCGTGCGCGCCGTAGAGGCCGAAGATTACCTCGCGCTCGCCTCTCTCAAGGCGGAGCGTTTCGGTGGTGAGGGCCCTCATCCAGAGTTGGTGAGGACCCTTCGCGAGATCTTCGGAGAGGAGGCCGTCGCAATCACCGGAGCTGTCGTGGATGAGGAGGTCGCGGCCGCGGTCCTGTCCCTCCACGTGGAGGGCTACGGCATGTTGGTAGACGGGGCGTCTGATCGTGCGCACTGGGATAAGAACCCAAATAACCTCGCCGTGTGGTCAGCGGTCGGTGCGCTGGTGGATGCTGGGTGTGGCCGTATTGACTACGGATTTTCAGAGCCAGGTGCGGGCGATTTGAGGTTTAAAGACCACATGGGCGGCCGCGAGGTAGCGCTCTATCGCGTCGGAGGGTGACCTCTGCTCGCGTCGGCTCCCCCGCGCGTGGTATTCTTACGCGCATGAGTGCGGGGGTACAGAAGGCGCTAACGCCAAAAGAGAGTGTGTTCCTTAGGAGCATCTACTCAAGGGCGAACTGTTTGCATCCTAAGGCCTTCTTTCTCCGGATAGATGGCCGGTGCAATCAGGACTGTGATTTCTGCAACATCCTCGAAGAGGGGGGCAGCGACTTCACCTCCCAGACCGGTTACGTGAAGCGTATGTTGCGGCAAATCGCGAGCGTGAAGCCTGACGACGCGGTCGTGAACTTCACGGGAGGGGAGCCGACGCTACGCAAGGACCTCGTGATGCTTGTCGCTTACGCCAAGCACCTCGGTATTCAGCGTGTTGTGCTTCAAACCAACGCGATCCGTTTCAAGGACAAGCGTTACTTGGACGCACTGATGCGCGCCGGCTTGGACGACGCGTTGATCAGCTTTCACAGTCACGATGAGGCGATCAGCGATCGAATGACCCGTGCGCCGGGGACTTGGGCAAAGACCCACCTGGGCATCCGTAACGCCCTCGATGCAGGCCTTCAGGTCTCGCTCAATTCCGTCATCTCTCGAGACAACATGGAGAGCTTCGGCGAGACGATGGACTACGCCATCAAGACCTTCCCCGAGATGGAAGGCGTCATCATCTCACCGATGCAGCCGCATGGGCGCATCTTGAATCGCATGGAGAAGTTCCCCTCTTATACCGAGCTGAAGGCGCCCGTCAGGGCAGCGGCTGAGTCGCTCTACGCGGCAGACATCCACTTCTACCTGAGCTATTGCGAGAACCCGCTCTGCTGGTTGCTGGACACATTTGATATCAGCCCGACCCCTGCGGTTCGCAAGTACATCGTAGGGCGCCTCAACAAGAACACGTGTGGGGAGTGTCACCTCTCCACAACGATGGACAAGGACAAGGTCAAGACGCCGGCATGTGAGACCTGCTACATGCAGGATGTTTGCTTCGGGCTCTGGGGGCGTTACCACGAGCACTTTGGTCACCAGGAGCTGCGCCCTGCACCCTTCCCTGAGAACGGGCGACGCCTTCGAAAACCGTTCTCCGTAGCCCCCTATATTAGCGAAGGCGAGCGGCGATTCGATGCTGGCGCTGCCTTTCGCGGCATACCGATCCGTTGAGTGATGTGATGGTTCGATTGGCGCGTTTAGAAGAGCTGACGCAGGCGCAGCAGGCGTTGGAGAGCGTGTGGCCGGCCCCGCCGGAGGGTGGGGAAGTCGCGCTCTTGGCGATGCCGGTTGGTCCGCAAGGGGAGCTTGGCCCGCGAGCGGTGCCGACTTGGCTGATACGGGCGGCAGCGAGCCGCTTAGCGATCAACGGGGCTACAGTTCGTGTTGTCGCGGTTCCCGGTCGGCTTGACGAGGCAGGAGCGTTTGCCGAGCAAATCAGCCTCCTGACACGGGGAGGCCTGGCGGTTCACACCGAAGCAGCGCAGCGGACCATGACGCTTGAGGGGCCGCTCCTTGGGCAGATCGGCGTACTGGATATCGTCGCTGACGCAGACCATGTCGCCGTGCTGTCGAGCGTCGCGCCACATCGGCAACTGACGCTGAGCGGACCTTTGGTGGCCCTAGTCAATGCGCTTGATCCTGAGTCGCGAGACCGGCTTTGGTCTCGTGGTGGCGACGCAGAGACGTTACGCGCGATGCTCGAAGAGGTCGCTTGTGCGCTCACCCCCGGGTGGGCTGCGGCCTGGCTCGGTGAAGAGTTGAGCGCGCTTTGCGGTGGCTCCGATCTCGTCGCGGTTCAAGACGTCGTGAAGCAATGTCATGGCCTGGCTGGCGACGTGACGCCTGAAGGACTTGAGCCTGCGTTGGTGCAGCGCGCTCAGCTCTCGGCTCGAGAGTCCCTGCCACAACCACCGGACAGACTCCCTGGTGTCGACGCGCGGCTCTGTACCCGCTGCGGGACATGCACCACGCTGTGCCCGACTGGCGCAGTGCATTTGGTCCCAGAGGAGACCTCTGAGGCTGTCGTGTTCGACTACGAGCGATGCCTGCGCTGCGGCGTCTGTGTGGACTCGTGCCCAGACTTTGCCCTGACCGCTAACGTTCGACCGGACGTCGCACGGGTCAAGTCGCCAGAGCGGCTCGATTTGATCACGACCCGCCTGGATGGCCGTTATGAGACAGCTGTCTCTGCGGCGGCGGCGTTGGCTGTGGGGCCAGCCGCTGTCGACGCACCTCCGCGCCGCCCTGCTTGGCTGGAGGGCTTCGAGGCGCCTGACAGGTTCGAGATGGCCCGCACAAGATCTCGCTGCCCAGAGCCCGCGATCGGCAGAGTTGAGGTGCCCGCTGACGAGGCTGTTCGCCTGATTATCGCGCCGAATTGGGGCTCCAAAGATAACCGTACGAGCTTGGGGATCGCGTACTTGGCGGCGGCCCTTGAGGAAGCAGAGCTCGCATGCCATGTGGTGGACTTGGCGCGCCAACTGCGTCAGTACGACCCATCTCTCGTTGAGGCGCTCGAGATCGTGGGTGAGCCAGAGCCAAACGGTGGCTTTTACGGTCCGAGGATGCCGCTCCTTCTCCAGGTCGTGGCACCAGATGCTTGGGGGGAGGAATGCCCGATGCTGGCGCGTCGGGTGCACGAGTCTGCTCAGCGTGACGCGGATCGTGTGACCGATCCAGGAGCGCTTCATGGGCTCACGATCGCTGACAGCAACATCACCTATGCCTTCGCGCTCGGTGCTGCGATTCGGGCCCGAGGTGGTCGGGTGGTCCTCGGGGGGCCGTCGGCTTCCTATCCGCTCATCTCGGAGTTGGCCTTGAGAGCCGGCGTCGCGGATGCCCTCGTGGTAGGGGAGGGCGAGGCGTCTCTGGTCGCCCTCGCGCTTGCACATCGTGAGGGGCGATGGGACTCCCTTGAGGTCGCAGAGGTGCCCGGGTTGCAGCGACTGGATGCGGGTCGCGTCGTGACGACAGCGAATCGTCGCAATCGCGCGCTGGATGCCCTGGCGGAGCCGATCTGGCGCGGCCAAAGCCTCCCGATGGACTTCAGCCCTGTGCTCGCGGCCCGTGGGTGTGTCACGAAGTGCAGCTTCTGCAGCGAGCAGACGATCTCTCCGAAGTTCGCGCAGCGCTCTGTGGAGTCGGTGATTGATGAGATGGCTCGGCACGCGGAAGCGACCGGACAGCACCACTTTGAGTTTAATGATGACTTGCTTAACGGCAATGCGCGCTGGTTGAGGGACTTTTGCGAAGCGCTCATCGCTCGCGGCGCTCCCTTTGGATGGCAAGGTCTGTGTCGGCCACACAAGATGACCCGAGAGCTGCTCTTGCTCATGCGAGAGGCTGGGTGTGTGCAGATCACCTATGGCGTCCAGCACTTCTCGGACGCCATGTTGACGCGGATGGGGCGGCGCGAGAAGCCAGACCCGCTGAGGGACATCCTTGATGACACCCTCTCGATTGGGATTGAGGCCTTCCTCGACGTGATCATTGGTCATCCGGGTGAGACCGAGCATGACTTCGAGATCACCCGACGGACCGTTCAGGAGTTGATGGCGAACTACCCGAACGTGCGTATCAATTTGAACCCGTTCAACCTCATCTATGGCTCGGACGTCATGCTCAGGCCCGAGGCTCACGGCGTCACCTTGGAGCACTTCTCGGAGGCGCTGCCAGACGCCTTTAGTGAACTACAAAGTCTCGCCTCGAAGTTCGTGACAGGGGGCAGCTACTCGCCCTCTGCGGATGAGGTCGTCGACCGTGTCAATCGATTGGCGTGGACGGTCTTTAAGGCGCGCGCCCCTGCGAAGATCCCCATCTTGGATGAGGAGCTGCCCTTTTGTAACGACAACTGCCTGCACTGCGGTGTCGCCGACATCATGACCACGGCGAATGTGGTCGATTTTGCACGCATTGCGCGCAGCCTCTTCACCTTGGCACCGCGCTCGCAAGGGCGCGTGATGTTCGCCGTGAGTGAGCTCACGATTCGCCCCGACTTCATCAAGATTTTAAAGGCATCGCGCCGCGCTGGGATGAATACCGTGGCGTTGGTCACGAACGGACGCATGTTCGCCTACCCGAATTTTGCGAAGCGCTCGGTCGAGGCGGGGATGACCCACGCTTTGGTCAGCGTCTATGGGCCGACGGCGAGGACGCATCAGGCGATCACGCGGACCCCAGAGAGCTTCGAGCAGACGATTGATGGCCTGCGAGCCTTGCTGGAGTTCCCTCAGCTGACGGTGATGACCAACAGCGTCATTACAAAGAAGAACTACCGGTATTTGCCGCAGCTGGTTGAGCTCCTCAGCGGTTTAGGTGTTCAGAACATCAACCTGAGCTTCGTTCAGATTATCGGCAACGCCGCTCGTTATCAGCGTGCGCTGGTGCCCCGGATCGCAGAGGTGCTCCCGTACTTGAAGGACGCCATTGATCTTGGCGTAGGACAGGGGCGCAATATGGGCATTGGTGGTCTGCCTTACTGTGTCCTCAAGGGGTATGAGCATCACTTCGGGGTCGACGACTTGACCGTCATCGCGAACAGCGATCCCGAGGACAATATTACCGAGCGTAGCCCTTACACTCAGGCCGAGAGCTGCCGTCGTTGTGCGTACAACGCGGTCTGCCTTGGGATACAAGACGAGTACCTCAGGCAGTACGGCGAAGAGGAGCTGGACCCGTACCACGGCCGCCGCCTTGATCGACGCCCTGACAGTGAGATTGTCCGCGCGATGTTCCCGAGCATGCAATACACGCCGGCGGGTCACCCCTCCTCTCTCTTGTCACTGGCGCCCCAAGAGCGCGCGGCGACCGCTCAAGGGAGACCCTGATGGCGAAGTTCCTGACGCTCACAGACAAGTGCAACCTGCGCTGCAGCTTTTGTTATGAGATCAGCCCCTTTGGTGAGCCGCATGAGTTCGAGGCGGCGCCGGAGTCCTTTGCACCAGAGCTCTATACGGCCTTCCATGATGAGGGGTGGAGAGACGTCGTGATCACGGGCGGTGAGCCCACGATGATGCCGACGTTCTTTCAAGCGGTCGCGGCCTGCGTCGAGCAGGGGTATGAGCGGATCATCGTGGCTTCCAATGGGCGTCGCTTTGCATATCCGTCGTTTACCCGTCGGGCCAAGCTCACCGGAGTGACCCACGCGAACATCAGCCTCTTTGGTCACGAGCGCGTGATCCATGATGGGATCACCAAAGTACGGGGCAGCTTCGAGCAGACATGCGAGGGGATCCGCAACCTGGTCGCTGCTGGGATTGATGTGAGCTGCTCTGTTGTGGTGAGTCAGCGCAATTATGAACACCTGACGCCTTATATGGACCACGTATGGGGGCTCGGTGTGCGCAGGATGCTGATGATGGGCATCAAGCCCTTCGGGGGCGCCTTCACTGAGCGCGACCGTGTCTTTTATGACTTCGAGGTCGGAGCGCCATTGGTCAATGCGTCGATTCGCTATGGCGTTGAGCTGGGGCTCGACATCACGACGATGGGGCTCCCGTCTCCGCCTTTCGACACCACCGGGACGACCGACGACAACATCCGCGCGCTGAAGTACTTCGACTACGTGCTCAAGCGGATGCCTCACGATCCTCCATATTGCCACGATGTCTTGTGCGACAACTGTTTCGGGCGTGATGTCTGCCCAGATGGGGCGGATCAAGGGCGCCTCATCGTCTGTAAATGTGTGGTCGTGCGGGAGGGAGAGCTTCGGGAGCAGATCCGGGCGGGTAAGACCACCGTGCGCGCGCTCCGCGACGCGACCAACGCGTGCACGGAGTGCAAGACCTGCGCAACGGACTTAAAGGCCCTCATTGAGTGCGAGCTGCAGGGGCTCCCGTTCAACCCCCGGCAGCTCACCTTGCCCTCGGATACACGCCACGGTGCGTCTCGCAGTGACGGCTTGACCTTGCAAGGGAGCTGGTCCGAAGACGAGGATAGCGACACCGAGTGGAACGTCGAGAGGCTCCCCAGTTGACCATGATCCCAACCAAGCGGCTCTTTCAGGGCTCACGAACCCAAGGCGTCCCGACCGATGTGCCGGAGCCCCTTGCCAGCTTTCCGCAGGGGATAGAGACGCCCTCGGACTGCGATGGAGAGCGCGACGGCTGCGCGTGGAATACGCCCTATCATTTGTTGCCGCAGTTGCCATGTGGGCAGCGGTGCCAGCTTGGAGATGAGAAGCCCGGTGGTGCGGATTGGTACCGAGGGTTGGTCTCTACGGTGCGCGCGATGTCCTCCCCGGCGTATATGCTCGGCTCCTCGGGCGGTCAGGCCGCGCGGCTGGCATTCGTGGAGCGAGGGCTTTTGCTGCGCGATGATCTCGTCGCCAGTTTGATGCCGATCCCGGATCATATCGAAGAGCCGGACGCGCTGATGACCAAGAGCGCGCGTCGCGACGCGCGCATTGGTGAGCGTGGTGGGCTCGTCGCTCGCTGGGACGCATCCGATGCAGGAATTGATGCCTATTACGCTATCTACGTCGCGACCTGCGAGCGGCTCGCGCTGCGACCGCTCCCACGGACCTTCTTGACCCATGAGCGTGACAGAGCCCCGGATGCTTTCCGCCTCGTCCTCGCCGAGCAAGAGGGGAGGGTCGTCGGTGGTAAAGTGTACTTGGCAGCCGATGGCTACCTCCGGATCATCGAGGGCTCGGCGCTTCGGGATGACCCGAGTGCGCCCTTGATGGCTGATGTCTTCCTCACCCGAGAGATCCTCAGGGACGCGATCGCCCAAGGGATCCGCTGGGCGGATTACGGCATCAGCGAGGGGATCAACGAGGGCTTGAGGGCCTTCAAGAGGCGCATGGGGTTCCTTGAGGATCCGCGAGCAGCGAGCTTGGAAGAGCTGCCAGAGATGAGCGCGGGTCGACAAGATGTGTCGTTGCTCGAGGCCTGTAACTTTGGGTGCGGGTTCTGCTATCGAGAGCCATGGGCCCCTGACTTCTCTCATGAAGAGGCCAAGGCGGAGATCGACGCGGTCGCACGGCTACGACACAGCGGCATCGCGCTGTCTGGCGGTGAGCCGACCTTGCGAGAGGACTTGCATGAGCTGGTCGCCTACGCCCGCTCCCGTGGGATCCGGGACATCCAACTTCACACCAACGGCTGGAAGCTGATCGAGCCGGGCTACGCGGCGGGGCTGAAAGAGGCAGGTCTGACGAGCACGATGATCAGCCTGCATGCCTTTGACCCCGAGACCTTCGCGAGGGTCACGTCGACGCAGCCTGAGTATTTTGAGAGGACCTGCGAAGCCATCGATCACGCACGTGCGGCGGGCATCCCGACCCTGCTCAGTCACGTCGTGAATGCCTACAACTACGAACAGCTGCCCGATTGGGTGCGCTACATCGCCAATCGATTCCCCGGCATCGAGGTCTTCTTCTTCTTCGTCTACCCGTCGGTGAAGGGCCTCAAGCACGCGGACATGTACCCGCGCCTCTCTGATGTGGCGCCCTACTGGTACGAGGCGCTCGCCGTGGTCGATGAGCTCGGCGTCCCGATCACGGTCGATAACCTCGCCGGGTTCCCTCCCTGTTACATGCGAGGTTTCGAGCATCACTCGAAGTACGCGCACTCGCGCCAGGCTGTGGAAGAGATCGGTCTAGAAGCAGACGACCACACCATCAAAGAGCCCGAGATGCGTCATGCGCCAGGGTGCGCGGGGTGCAAGTGGGAAGATGTCTGTCCAGGGTTCTGGATCGACTACATGGATCGCTTCGGGGATGACGAGTTCCACGCTGTGACGTGACCCGACTGGGCTAAAGCCCCAAGGCCTTTGAGAGGCGGCGGTCGAGCATACGGTCCGGGAGGAGCTTCCGGGCTAGGAGCAGTGCTGCCATTCCTCGAGTGACTGCGTACCTTGGCTTAGGTCGCTTCACCGTGATCGCCCGCTCGATCACGCGGGCGACATCCAGTGGGCGAGCTGCCTTCAACAGCAACTCGTTGTATGCCGTGGTCAAGGCTCGAGCCATCGTGGCGTAAGGGCTGTCGTCAGGCACCTCGAAGAGCGCAGCGACCGGCTCATTTGTCCCACCATCAATGGCGACTCGATCGCGAACAAGTCCGGGCTCGATAAGCGACACATCGACGCCAAATCCCCGCAATTCCAGCCTCAAGGCGTCGCATAAGCCCTCGAGGGCGAAGCGACTGGCACAATAAGGCCCCGACATCGGCATCGCGATACGGCCTGTCCCTGCGGATAAGCAGACGATGCGTCCATGGTGCTGCTGACGAAAGAGCCGCGCCGCGGGTCGAATCAGGCGCAGAGGGGCAAGGTAGTTGTCGGTAAGCAGTTCGAGCGCTGTACCGTCCGAGACCTCTTCAACCGGTCCACGTCGGGCTGCGCCCCCCGCGCAAATGATGGCATCGAGGCGCCCGAAGAGGGTGACGGCTCGTGCGACGGCCTGTTCGTAAGCAGCGGCGTCGTTGCTCTTCAGCGCCATGATCTCGACGAGACCTCCTGGTGCCGTTTCTCGCGGCATATCATCCATCGCGCGCAGATCATTGCCCACGGCGAGTACGTGGTGGCCGCGCTCTCCAAGCCAGAGGGCGGTCTCTCGGCCAATGCCGTGATCGGCTGCGCTGACCAGGACAGCGCGTTTTAGGTGTCGTTGGTTTGCCATGTCTCGGATCTATCCAGCGGGGAGGAATTCGAAGCGCGTGCCGCCAGGCGGTGGCGAATCGATGGAGCGCACAAAGTCATGAAGAGGGGGGTGGTTAAGCAGCACTGGGTGACTGTCGATTTGGTGGGGCGCCAAGAGGCCGTGCTCAGGGTGCTCTACCAGGAAGCGGTAACGATCCCAGACCGTGATTGGGGCGCTGAGCAGGCGCAGGAGTGCGTTCGCCCGCTCGGGAGACTCTTCGTAGATACGGGCCCATGTGGCCATGGCGAGGGAGGCGGAGTGTTCGCAATTCAGAGCACAAGGGAAGTGACTGATGAGCGCATGGCTCAGCACGAAGAGGTTGTTGCCCGGCGAGGCTGTTTGATGAGGGCCGACCTCGAAGAGCCTGGCGAAGCTCGCGGATTCTCCCTGCTCGTTTTGCGTGAGGTACGCATGCGTGCAACAGGCGGGGTATCCGAGGAGCTCACCGAGGCCGATCATCGCCTCCCGCCTCGCCTCGCCTCGCGCGGTTCGCTCTGTCGACTCTAATATGCAGGCGGCCTCGACGGCCTCAGCAGCCCCAACGAACACCGTGTGGTGGCTCCCTGAGTCATGTTGAACGTCTGCCGAGCGCGCCCCGACGTGATACCCGCCGTCAATACGCACGACAGCCCAACCACGTGCGCGCATTTTTTCCTGCTCTCCAGCACGGCAGAACTCTCGTTTGATCACGCGCCGCAGGCCCAATTCCAGCTGTGCGAGCTCGTGGTCAAAGTGCGTTTCAAGCAGTGGTGTCGGGCTGAAGGGCAGGGCGGTGCTCATGCTCCCTCCACCTGAGCAATTGCTGCACAAAGTCGGCCGTGCTCCGAATCCCCTCGGATGGGCTTAGGGCCGTTCAATAGGGCCCAGACTTGCTCGGTTCTGGGATCGGCGAACCGGTAAGGGAGCTCTGCCTGGTAGCCTGTCTCGGCGGCGTTGTCTTCGTCGTCGCGACGGTGGCTCTGGATGAGTAGCCCGTCGGCGTGGGCCTTCGCTGCGAGGGCCGCGTCAGGGTTGATCCTGAGCTTCGAGCGGGTGATCCCCCCGCGGAGGGCCCTGAAGTCCACCCGACCAAGGGCGTCGGCGTTACGTTTGAGGTCCTCGAGCGTGGTCCATGGACCAAAGAGGATGAACCCCTGAGACGGGGAGAGGTTCAGGTTCAGCCATCGCTCGGAGAGCGCGATGAGCGCCTGCGCGGCAGAGAGAGTCTCCTCTGCAGATTGGCCTTTGTTGTACCGCCGCAGTTCATCGTCCGAGAAATTCTCGAAGCCCACGAGGTACGGGGTGATGCTCCCGTGATCGGCGAGGATCTCGAGCGCTTGAACGAGGACGTCTTGGTAGGTCTCTAGGTAGTCGACGCGAGCGCGCACCATGACCTCAACGCCCTTTGGGGCGTGAGCGAGGAGCGCGGTGGCGAGCAGATCGAGATCGCGAAAGACAAATTCATCGATCACCACGAGGCGTTCATATGCGCCGTGCTGAGCGAGGGCCTTCAATTGCGCGTCTACCAGTTCAGCGCGATCATCGGCTGTCTGAACCTCGTAGGGCCCGACGTTGCAGAAGGTGCAGCCTGCAGCCCCCCAAGGTGTGGACAGTTTGAGGCCCTCTAGGAAGCGCGTCGGGTTGGTTGCAGTCCGGTAAGGACAGCCCATGTTCAGCATCAGGTAGCGGGTCTTCGCGACCTCTTCAGCCGGGAGCCCAAAGACGGTGACCGCGTCGTATGCGAAGTGTACCGGTGCTTGGAACTGCTCACGGATCGCTAACGGCCGTGTGTCAGATGGGGAGGTCCATCGCCCGGACGGTTGACGGGTGAAGAGGTTGGGTGACTCCGGAGTCGCACCTGCGCAAAGTTGCTCGACCAAGTCGCTGAGCGCGGCTCTGGAGGGGGGCGCTATGCGGTAGGTGACCTCTTTCCATGAAGCTGGTGGCATCCAAGGGGAGATCACGACCGGGGGATCCCCTGCGGCTCGCACAAGACGCTGCAGGAGATCGCGAGACCAGAGGCGCTCTAGGACCAAGAGGTCCCATGGGCCCTCTGCAGTCAGTCGCGCCTCAAGCGACTGCAAAGTGCGCTGGGTGTCGTCGAGCAAGAAGCCCTTACACCACACTACCTCATGACCCGCTGCGCGGAGGTCCGCAGCTTGAATCGCCATGAAGCTGTCGAGGAAGTACGCCGGCCACTGACGATACAGTTCAACAAACGCAACACGGCCCCGCCTTTCGGCAGAGCCGTTCATTCGATCAGGCGCAGCCACAGCAGTGCCCGCTCCGAAGTAATGCCCGAGTCAGACTAGCCCTGAATCGGGGCCGTCGGATCCAGATGGTCGATGGGAGCGAACGTGCTCTGCCGCTCGGAGCGCCCCAACAGACGGCTCGCGCCGGGCAAGGTCTCCTCGGCGCCAGTGAGGCGACGAGCGATATGCTTGACCAGCTGGACCTCGTCCGCGGGCGTCCGACGCTGACCGTTGCCGCCGTCGTTCATGATGAAGAGGTCGACAGCACCAGTCGAGGCCAAGGCCCCGCTGTTTGCTTCATGCCGGCAAATCGCGATGTTTGCGATTCGGCCAGACGTCGCATGCTGGGCGATGACGCGCACGGCGCCGGCCTCGTTTGGGCGTAGCTCTTTAACGCTCCAGCCGCCGGCGAGGGACATGTCGGCGCTGAGGCCGCCTCCCTGCACAAGCTTGCCGAGCGCCGTGGGAGCTGCCGTAACAACGGCTGCACCAGCAGCGGTGGACGCCAGGAAAGCCCGGCGGTCAACTGAGTGATCGGGTCGATGGGTGGCCATGGAGATTCTCCTGCACCGGTGCCTGTCAATGCCCCCGTAGTGTGCTCATCAAAGATAGTGCCGGTCGGGGCCTGATGTCAATGCAACCGACGCATTGTAGCGACTTGGGATGTAACGGAGCGCCTCTGGTGTTGTCCTGGATGTGCCTGCGCTGGTACCCTTATGGCCACAGGGGGCAGAAAAAATCGTGGCGCAATGCCTTAGAGAAGCTCCGCTCGTGAGAAGCGGACTGGCTGGTAATTTAGGCCGTCGGACGCGCGCTCATGGAGGCGGCAATGCCGGCTCTGTTTGCGCGATGCCGGGCCGCGTGGGGGCGATGTCGGTCGACCCGTCGCGTGTGTCTCGAAGCGTCTGCCAAGGTCCGGAGACGGAGCATCCAGGTGCCAAGGGCGATCCCGTGACCCGGCTCTTGGGGGCGGCATGGCCGGACGCGGCGATCCCTCGAGGGGGCGGGGTGCATCACCTCAGCGCACGCCGCGCGCGCGCACACGGGCGCCTCGTGCGTCAGCCGACCCCCGACTGCCTCAGTCGTGGTCGAACTTTCGCAGCGGCGGCCGACGTTTTACGACGCCTGACGGGGATCGGAAACGTGCAATCATGCGGTCGTGTGGTGTATGTGAAGGGAGTGACCACGTGCACCAACTTCAAACGCTTCACCCCCCTTGGGGCTGCGAGTGGGACCTCCTCACGGCACCTTAGTTTGGGGGGCGACCAGCTCTCAGGAGTCCACAGGCGTCGTCTGCAGCGTGTGACGGTCGCATCGAACCTTGAGCGGATTGGGGCCATCGCTCCGTCGCTCACTCGGCACGTCAGCATCGATTCTCTCGATGAGGCGTCATCCACGGAGGCGCAGCATGTCGTCGCTCCAAGTTAAGTCTCGCAGTAAAGACCTACGGTCGGTCATTGATGAGGGCATGGCGGCCGAGCTGTCAGCTGCGTCGCAGGCGAAGGATCTGACGAAGGAGTCAGCCGTCCGCCATAAGCGGCACTGGGTGCGGTTAACGCGCCTGTGCAACCAGCGCTGCCTCTTCTGTCTCGACTCCTGGAACCACAACGGCACGTACGTCGACACGGCTCAGCTCTTTCAGTACATCGAGCTCGGGCATCGTCTGGGGCGTGAGCGCCTCATCCTCTCGGGCGGTGAGCCTACAATTCACCCCGACTATGTGAAGTTCATTCGGCACGGACGCAAGGTCGGCTACGACTGGATCCAGACCGTCACCAACGGGATGATGTTCGCCTACCCTGAGTTCACGCGGAAGTGCCTCCAGGCCGGGCTAGATGAAGTTACGATGTCCATTCACGGGCATACGCCACGGATTCAAGACCGCCTCACTGGGGTCAAAGGTGCTTTCGAGCAAGCGATCCAAGGGATCCGGAACATCAAGGCCCTCTCCGGCGGGCGAACCGTCATCAACATCGACATCGTGATCAACAAGCAGAACATTTCCCATCTGCGGGAGATCATCGACTTCTTCCGAACCTTCGGGATCCACGAGTTCGATCTCCTCTATATGGTCCCCTTCGGGCGCGGGTTTGGGGAGTATCGCAAGCAGCTTTACTTCAACTTGGATGACCATCACGAGGACCTCCAGCGCGCCCTAGAGCCGTCGCGTGAGCCAGGGGTTTACATCTGGACGAACCGGCTCCCCCCTGAACACCTTGAGAAGTTCGAGGACCTCATCCAGGCCCCCCATAAGCTTCACTCGGAGGTGCAGGGTGGCCTACACAACTTCGAAGGCTTCATGAAGATGGGGGTCGCACCGGATTGTCATGGTGAGCGTTGTGACTTCTGCTTCCTCAAGGGGCTGTGCCACGACCACATGTTCATGTACCGGGAGCGCCTTGAGGCGGGCACCTTTGAGCGACTCCGCGTCGACCTCGCTGAAGAGGTTGACGGAGACGCCGCAGCAGAGTCCTTGGCGCGCCAAACACCGTCAACCTTGATCGTTCAGGGGGATACGCGCGCCGAGGTCGACGCCTTCCTCGCTGAGGGCACATACGCGAGTGATGACCTGGACGTCGTGGTGGAGCTAAGAGGTGAGGGCGAGAGTGCAGGCCTCTTCTCGGAGGCGAGGTCCGATGTGGGTCGGGTCGTCGTCCGTGAGGCGAGCGAATTGCCAGGGACTGTCGATGCAGCTATCGCCCGGTTGGCGTCTGGAGAGGCGACCCCCGAGGTAGAGGTCGTGCTCGGTGCCGAGACACTTGCATGGCTCCTGGCTGAAACAGCTCGGTATGAGCCACTCATTGAGGCCGGGCTCTTGGTCGCGAATCTCCCGAATTTTGAGTACCTCTCAGCCATGCGTGAGACAGGGGTCGGTCCAGAGGAACTCGCCAAGCTCTCCGCGCTCGGTATGCGCCTCATGAACGTCGCGCGGTGCCTTGGCGGCGAGCGCGCCGAGCCTGGTGCTCACTTCGAGCTCTCGCGCGCGATGTTGGATAACAAGGGACAGATGAAGGTCAGCCCCTATGTCCAGCGATACATCACCGGCGAGTACTACAAGAAGAGCCTCCGGTGTCGGGGGTGTGCCTTCACCGACCATTGTAAGGGGATGCACATCCAGTTCTTACGCGCGCACGGGTTCGCGTCGCTCGAGCCCATCCCTCTCTCTGAAGACGTGTCGAGCGCGGCTTGAGCAAGGGGGCCCTTTCGCTCGTCTTGCCGGCGGATGAGGCCCGGTCGACCCGCCGGGTGTTCGCGCGCGTCCTGAAGAAGTTCGCGCGCGACGCTGCCTCCCTGCCTGTGGAGCTCTTAGGCGAGGAGGCGATGCCAGCCGGTCGCGCGCTCGCGCGGCTCTTACGCGAGTTCGGTGCGAGCGATCCGCGTCCACTCTATGCGGTGCTCAGGCGGCCGCATTTGCATGTCTTGCTGACCTGCACGATCGGCGCCCTCGCCGAAGGGAACCGAGACGCAGCGGGTAAACGGGCGCAAGAGTTTGTCTTCCGGTTGCTCGCTGAGCTGGCCATGGAGGGGGCGCTTACTGAGCCCGTGAGGTGGCCAGGAGCGGCCCCCGTGACGCACCTCATTAGCGCCGCTCACCGCGTTCATCAGCGCTTACCAAGCTGTGCACAGGGCTTCGTCTTTCGCTCTGGCGTGTGCGTGGCCGAGGGGGCGGACCCCGAAGAGATGGCGCTGCCGACGCCGCCGTCCGAGAGTTTTCAGGTCATCGACGACGGGATGATGTTGGCCTTGGCTGACACGAACCCAATCAGCGATTTCGAAGCTCACCCCGATAAAGACGGCAATCAGCTCGATTTGGGAGACGCTCCGGTCACGGAGTGGGTCGGTGTGTTACGGAAGTCACTCGAGCTTATCGGGACATACTTGCCTGGGATTCGAGCGGAGATGGGGCTGATGCTCCGCCAAGTGATCCCTGTCGGGACCGATGCGCACAAGCACCTCTCCGCGAGTTATCGCGAGGCGATCGGCACGGTCTACATGACCCTGCATCCGCAACCGATGACGATGACAGAGGCTTTGATTCATGAGTTTCAGCACAACAAGCTGAACGCGCTCTTCCACCTCGATCCGGTCATGAGCAATGCCTTCTGGCCGCTCTACCCGTCTCCAGTGCGCCCCGACCCGCGCCCGCTCCACGGTGTCCTCTTAGCGGCTCACGCCTTTGTGCCGGTCGCAGAGCTGTATCGAAGGATGCGTGCTGACGATCACGCGTTTGTGTCTCGCGGGAGCTTCATGAAGCGCTTCGCGAAGATCATTGGGGACAATGACGAGGCACTCACGGTGTTGAATGCCCACGCGGAGTGTAGCGAGGCCGGCGCCCAGGTCCTGGCTGACCTTAACGCCTGGCATGCCCAGCACCTCGCGCTCGATATTGTGTAGCGGTCATTGCGCCCCATTGCGGACGTTTGTTTCGCGTTGAGGACGGGTGGGGATCCCGGGCGGGAATCAGCTGACTGGGCTGATGTGGGGCCGCACCGTTGACGCTTTTTCTCTCTGCGGGTCGAGGCTGGCTTGCTCTGACTGAGTTGAGCCCGCTAACTTGAGTAGCGTTGAGCGGGGGTTTCATCGTGGCGATTCGATTACAGAGTCCGCCCACGTCGGAGCAGCAGCGAGGGACTGCGGCGGTGATTGACCGTCCGCATCTCTGTGCGCTGATTGCATCCGATGGAGGCGAAGAGCCGAGGGTTACGAGCCTCGTCGCGCCCGCGGGCTACGGAAAGTCGTCTCTGCTGTGTGAACTCGTGGGGCCACACTCGAGCGACGCGCTCTACCTCTCGCTGCGTGACTGTGAACACCACCCATCGCTCTTCTTGGACCTGCTCGCTACTGCGGTCCATCGGCGACTGCCGACCGCTGATCTGCGACCGCTTTTGATGCTCAAGAAGGCCGCACCGCCTGAGCAATACGGCGAGCGGTTGCCCTATGTCCTCGCGCGTGTGCTCGAGCCCACGGTCTCCACACCTGTGCTGTTGGCCCTAGACGACGTCCAATCTATCGAGCCTGATGAGCCGCTCAGTGATCTGATCCGTGGGCTCCTTGAGAGCGAGCCCAGTCGACTACGGGTCGTGCTCGCGTCTCGACGTCCGCTCCCCTTCGACCTCTCGGCCTACCAAGAGCGTGGCGAGCTGCTCAGCTTGAGAGCGAGCGACCTTGCCTTTCGGCGTGACGAGCTGGCCGAACTCCTGACGTTGCGTTTAGGCGGACCACCCTCTCCGCGTCACGTGAAGCGGCTCTGGGAGCGCACGCGAGGTTGGCCCGCTGTGGTCGGGCTTTTGGGGCTCGATGAGGCTGCTGGAGAAGCTGAAGAGGAGGCCGCAGCTGCGTTGCGTCGCTTCGTCGTCGAGGAGCTCCTTCAGGACCTGCGACCTCCTCTGCGTTATGTCCTCAAGGCGGTCTCTATCTTAGATGGGATCGAGTCTGAGTCGGCGCGTGCCCTGCTGTCACAGCCCGTAAACGGCCGCCAACTGCGCGGCCCGGTGAGTCGATTCATCAGCGTCCCAGAGCCTCAGTTGGCTCGGCATCTACAGGCCCTCTACTCAGATCAGATCGTCTTGGCGCGCGAGGATGAGGGTGACGCGAAGGAGCTCAACCCGGCGATTCGTGAGGTCCTCGCAGCGCTGTTTCAGGGGGAAGATCCGCGCGCCTTTCGCATGGCGCATCACCGCGTCGCTGAGCATTACTTGGCTCAGCCGGCAGGGAGCGGGCTCTCGGCTATCGAGCACCTCGTCGAAGCCGGTGATTTGGAGCAGGCGATGTCGCTCCTTGAGGGGCAGATCGATCGACTCCAAGAAGACGGGGAGGGCGTCACCCTCTCGCGCTGGCTCAAGCGCCTCGAGGTTCACTTCACTCGGTTACCACTCTGGGTCTCCTACCACCTCGCTCGCATTTACACCGAAGAAGGCCGGCTCGAGGAGGCGAAGGGCTACCTCGAACAGTGCAAGAAGGGGATGAAGACGTGGGAGGATGCTGGGGTACTTTGGCGCTGGAATCCCAGGCTCTGTTTTGGGTTCGCGACGGTCAGTTGGCGTCGTGGTTTGGGAGATGAAGCGCGGACGTACTGCCGGCGCGGTCTGGATTATATGCGGCAGCTTTGGCGCAAGGGCGCCGTGGCCGAGGGTGACGTCGCGGAGTGCCGCAAGCTGCAGCTGCAGCTCTTAGATTTGCTCGCGACGCTGAAGCTTGAGCGTGGCATCTACGACAAGGCGCAGGCGTTCGCTTCAGAGGCGATCGAGCTTGCGCAGGCGGCAGGCTCGCCGAAGGCCGAAGCCGCTGGGCTGCGGAAGTTGGGCGTTGTGGCGTCTTACCGCGGTCAATTTGACGATGCGCGTGCCTCGTTTGAGGCCGCTCTCGCGCTCCTGGATCCCGCTCAGATGCCGGAGGAGCACGCCCTCGCTTCGTTTGACCTCGCTCGATTGATGCGCCGAGAAGGAGACCTTGAGGGTGGTCGCTCGCTGCTGGAACTCTCGACCCCTAAGGTCGCTGAATATGCGCACCCAGGGGTCGTGGCTCGTGTGTTCGCTTGGTTGGGCGAGGCGCGGGGAGAGGACGGAGACATTGGGGGCGCGCGCGATGCGTTTGGGGTCGCTCTGACGCACGCAGCGGAGGTCGCCGACGCCAAGATCGGCGCGGAGGTCCTCGATAGACACGCTATCTTCTTAGCTCGTATTGGTGAGGTGGTGGCCGCGAGAGCGCAGCTACGCCGCTCAAGTGAGCTGCTCGCGGGGCAGTTTAAAACACAGGTTCAACTCAACGCGCATCACTACGAGACACGCGCGGAGTGCGCCGCTGCGAATCACGACTATGAGAAGGTCGCGCTCCACTTTGGGCAGGCCATCGAGCGCGCGGAGCGGATCGGGTCGAGCTACCATGTCGCTCGGCTGAGCTGGCATGCAGCGCGGCACCTCAACAAGGCGTTCATCTCTGGAGCCCTACATAGCCCAGAGCTGGCGATGAGCTTCATGGCGCAGGCCTCACAAGCGTTGACGGGTGGGGCCCGTACGGCGGGTCCCGCAGCGGTCCTAGAGACCTTGCATGTCGGGGCGGCGTTTGGTGACGAAGGGGTGCGCGATCGTTGCATGGCGATATTGGCAGCCCGTGGCCTCGAAGCGGTTGATTGCGGCGTCTCAGCGCTCGATACAGCGGTCGTTGAGCGTTACCGCGATTACCGACGCCGGGCCGAGCTGGAAGATGACTTTGTCCTCGTCGACCGCACGGGTCGCCGCGGCGCAAATGCACGCGATGTCGAGAGCGCTGTAAAGAGCGCTCCGAAGAGCACCGTGGTGCTCTTGGTCGATGAGCAGGTGCTCCTCAACGGAGGAGTGCGTACGAGCCTGGCGGAGAAGCGTGTCATTCTGCCTCTGCTCAGGCACTTCCTGTGTCACGCTGGTGAAGTCTTTACGATGGGGCAGCTCTCCACCCAGGTATGGGGAAGTTCAGACGCGAAGAAGGCGATGCAGACGAAGGTCAAGGTGGCCGTCTCTCGACTACGTAGCCTCCTCGGTAAGGACCGCCCCTACATTGTCACGAGCCGCGTCCCGGAAGGGGAGGACGGAGAGACCGTCGTGGCTTACGGGCTCGCAGAGGGGCTTGACTACTTGCTGACAGAGCGTGTCAGCGGTGGGCAGGACGATTGAGCCCGAGCGCCTCGAGGCCCGCTTTGCGAGACACTGTGGCATGGTAGAGGCATGTTGAGCCGTACCTCTGCCATCCTCTCTTTGCTGTTCTTGTGCGCATGTACGCCGTCACCGCAGGCCCCCGAGGCTTCCGAGCGGGCGCCATCGCCGCCGAAGCGCGCGGTCGTTACGCCATCGCCGCCGTCAGTCGATGCGCCTCGTCGCGCCCCTGAGATGCGCGTTGTCTCTCATGCACTCACGACCTCGGTTCAGGCGCACGTGGTCTCGGCGCTGGCTGAGGCTAAGGCGGACGAGCGACGGCTCGTCGTGTACGTCG
This sequence comes from Myxococcota bacterium, assembly GCA_049602155.1. GTDB lineage: Bacteria > Myxococcota_A > UBA9042 > PHBI01 > JBMYRH01 > JBMYRH01. Next base: position 24,957 of record JBMYRH010000043.1, read on the forward strand.
GTGCTCCATGGTGTGAGCCGTGCCGTCGGTTCCATGACGCGGTGAAGGCTGGCGAGCTCAATGACGCGCTCGAGGGGGTGCGCTTCCTGGAATTCGATCATGATGTGCACCAAGAGGGGCTGAAGTCAGCCGGCTACTTGCGTCGCTTTGTGCCGCTCTTTGCCATCCCTAAGCCGGACGGGAGCGCCTCTGAGCGGCTCCATCAAGGCGCGATTAGGGGGCCGGGCGCTGTGGACTTCATCATGCCGCACCTCAAGACGCTCCTGCGTTGAGGTGCGCCGTCCTCGCACGGGCGCTAGAATCGAAATTCGCAGCGAGCGACCGCTGAGATATGGCCGCCAATCGCTTCACCGTTCAACGGAATCACCGTGGTTGGGATGATATCGAGGCGGACCGCCAAGTGCCGGTCGACGTTGACACGTACCCCCAAGGAGAGGTCCAGCGCGAGCCCTGCACGCTGCTCGAGGTCGGTCACGCCGAACGCCCCGGTACCGATCCCGGCAGCCGTGTGCATGTCGAGCCAGCTAAGGATGGGGAGCACGTAAGCGAGCCCGATGACCCCGGACACCACCGTGAGGCTGCGGCCAAAGCCAGGCTCGATAGGGACAGTGTCGTCGAAGTTGAGGAGGGACATCGTGACCTGCGCCCAGAGGTCGAGGTCGCCCCAGAGGCGGTAGCCGAGATCAAGGACGGCGGCAGGCCCTGGCGCAAAGAGTGTCGGTGAATAGGGGTAGGGGACCGCTAACCCGCCGCCCAAGGAGAACCGCCAATTCGTCCGCGCATGCCAAGGAACAATGTCCTCAGGAGCCAGTGGTGGTGCATCGGTCGCTGTCGGCTCGGGTCCAGGTGTGACGGGTGGCACGTCCTCGGTGGGTGGCGGCGGGGGCAAGGCATCGGTGGTCGAAGGGGCCTGCTCGGCTCGGGGCGCCGAACGCGCACCAGAGGCTGCACTGAAGCAGCGGAGTACTCGGGGGTCGGCGTCGGGGGAGGGCCGCCACGAGGTGTCAGCTTGGATGAGCGTGATACACGCAGCCTCAGCCTCTTCAGCGCGATCGAGCTGCGCCAACGCCTCTGCGCGTAACCGCAGCGCCTCGCGAAGCAGGCTGGGTTTCGCTGTGTCCCCCAGTGCGCTCAGCGCTGCGTCCGCGTGCTCCAAGGTGCAGGCGGCTTTTCCTCGGCGATGGCACGCCGAGGCGGCATCGAGGGCATCGATTGGTGATGTCGCGTGAGCGGAAGGTGAGGGTAGCGCGCAGAGCAGCCCTAGCATGACGCACACCGACCTCATGGCTGCACGACCTCTGCAGCGGCGGTGAAGCGGCGGCCCTCAAGCCGGGAATCCACGACGGCTCCGATATAGAAAGGAGACGCTGGAGGTGTGAGGGGCAAATAGACTGCGACGCAAAGCCGGAGGGCCTGCTCGGCGTCTCCCGACTCGTCGGCGGGCTCGTAGGTCGGGGCGTCAGCTGCCTGAGGCCATGCGTTGCACGGACCATAGGCCCAGCCGATGACGGCCAGCCGGGGATCTTCCGCCAAGATCTCGGGGCTCCCGATCATCCACAGCGGACCAGAGAGGTCGTCGGGGGCATCGAAGCGGAGCTGAATGGTGCCGACGGCGCCGGGGTAAAGGTCGACGCGTTCGAGGGCACCATCAAGTTGCTCACGCACTTGGATGGGGGCTTCCCAATAGCCTTGGCAGGCGGTGAGGCCAAGGGCCGCGATGGCGAGCCAGAGCACCTTCATGGGAGGCACCATGTCGGGCTCGCCTGTAAGCCTTCGGCGTGGGCGGCACACACGGAGCCGACCGGGGTGGCGTCGGAGGTGCAGGCCTCTTGAAGGGGGCCCTCCTCTGTCACGCACGTCGCCTCGGGGATAGGCGCACAAGGGGCCTCAAGCTCAGGGCACCCCGAGGACATCACAGGGCGCGCGGTGCCGACGTCACAGGGGGCGCTAGTGTCCGGTTCACAGCAGGCACCTCGGTGCGCTTCATCTGCCCCGCTTAGGCGGTTCAAGCAGCTGTTCGCGTAGGTCGTATTGTCGCTGCCGCAGACGTAGTCGACGAGCGCGCTGCAGCCAAGCTTGACCTCACCGAAGATCACGCAGCGGTCAGCGAGCGCCCCTGTCGCTCGGCATCCGCTCCCGATAGGGCAGTCGGCATCGGTCGTGCATGTCAGGCCGCAAGGTCCCCAGACCCCGTCTGTCGCTCCCATGGCGTTGGCCAAGCAGGGGGAGCCCACCGTTGTCGGCGCGCTCAGCCCTGGGAAGGTCGCACAGAGCGTATCGCCGGCGTCGACGCAGCCCACGGTTGGGGCCGGCGCGCAGTCGCATTGGACACAGGAGTCACTCAGCCGCAGCCCATGCGGGCAGTCCAGTTCACAGCCGTCGGGCGCCTGTCGGCAGCCCTCCACACACGCCGCGCGGTAGAGGATGCGAGCCCCCGCGCAGCGCGCCACGCAGCGGTTCCGATAGGTGACGCCGTCAGTGCCACACACCGGCGATTCGTCGAGGGAGCAAGCCGAGCAATCTTCCGAGGTGGTCGGAGTCGCAGGGGCACAGTCACAGGTCGGGCAGCCCGTCGCAGGGTCGACTGTGCGCAGCCCTCGGCAGGGCGCATCACAGTCCGTAAGGTCGGGGCAAGACACGTCGCATGGCTCCCCAGCTGCGACCGCGACGCCTGCGCAGCGCGCGGCACAGGCGCTCGGCCATGTGCGGCCATCTGCGCCGCAGACCGCGGCGCTTGATACGCTCGAACAGTCGCACGCGGGTAGAATGCAGGTCCCGGATGGACCATCACTGCGGTCCGCGCCACAGCCGCGCCCAGCTTGGCAGTCACAGGTCAGGCACCCTTGCGAATCACGAGCGAGTTCCCCGTCGCACCGAATGGACTCACAACCACGCTCAGCCAGGGTGGGGCAGGGGGGGACATCGGGCGTGCCGCAGGCCTCATTATCACAGGTTGCCCTTAGGGAGAGCACGCCGCCGAGAGCGCCTACAGCGGGCCCCGCGACGACGCTGTAGTCACCCGGGTCGGCGTTGCGCAGCGAGATGACGAGCCCTTCGCCGTCCTCCTGACCTGCCGCGATACAGCGCGAGAACGCGCCACGGGCATCGCGTGGACCGTAGAGGAAGAGGGAGGCGTGGCTGTCGTTGAGGAGGGCGGAGATGCTGACATCGGCGCCCTCCGTGAGCCAAAGCCCATGCGCGTGGAGCGTGCCCGGCGCGACGCTTGATTCCTCGGTCGCGGCGTTGAGGGTCAGCGTGGAGCCCCACGTCATGCCCGGGGCTGAGCCTGACGCCAAGAGCGGGCACGCCGTACCGATTGGATCGGCGCTCTGGCACCCGAAGGACGCCAGTGCGAGGGCCAACACCAGAGCGATGTGGGCGCCACGGGGGGCCCGAGGCATCATCGTTTACGCGGTGAAGGTGTCGTTGAGGCGTCGCGTCAGCTCGTCCTCAATGCGGCCCTTGAAGGCGCGCGCGACGAGGCTGAGGTCGATGGCAATGGTCACGCTCGAGGCGTCGACGGCGAAGCTCCCCTTGAAGCCCTTTCCCTTGATGTCGGCGCGCTGGCCATTAGCCGCCCAGTTGACGTCTTTGATCAGGTCACTCCGCTTCTCGACGAAGCGCTCTAGCATGCTGCGCATCTTGGTCGCGGCTTCGTCTGTGCTGGTACCATGAGCTTTACGGATGTCGATTGTCGCCATGTGGTCCTCCTCGGTGGGGTGCGAATAGCAAGCGGGGGTGGCTCTTGTAAAGCCAGGCGCCGCGTGTCAGCGTCTCGTCATGAACCGTTGCACCTGTTGGAGTCTGTGGAGCGTGCTAGCGCTCTGTCTATCCTTAGCGCCTCACACCTCAGCGGCGTGGCGCCATCCTGCAGAGGCTCATCACGGGATGGTGGCGTCCGCGAACCCTCACGCGACCGCTGCAGGTCGCGCGATGCTGGCCGCTGGAGGCAACGCTGTCGACGCGGCTGTCGCCGTGTCATTTGCGCTCTCTGTGACCGAGCCCTGGTCCTCTGGGCTTGGTGGCGGTGGCTTCATGGTCGTTCATATGGACGGCAAGACCGTGGCATGGGACTTCAGAGAGGTCGCCCCCGCGGCGGCGACCCGAGACATGTTTGTGGCCGACGGCAAGGTCGTGAAGGGCTCCAGTACACGTTCTGCCTTGGCCTCCGGGATCCCGGGGCAAGTGCGTGGTCTCGTCGCAGTGCATCGCGCCCATGGTGTCTTGCCCTTCTCGGTGGTGTGCGCTCCGGCGCTCTCATTGGCGCGCGACGGTTTCGCGGTCAGCGGCCACTTTCGTCGCCTGACAGTGCGGGCTCAGGGGAACTTTGATGCAGAGGCCAAGGGGATCTTCCTAAATGAGAAGGGGCAACCTTGGTCGGTCGGAACGGTCATCAAGCAGTCCGCCTTGGCAGAGACGCTGCAGGCAATCATCGCCACCGATGGTGAGGCGTTCTACACCGGTGCAGTGGCGCGCGAGATGGTGCGCGGTGTCCGGGCTGCCGGGGGCATTTGGACGATGGCGGACCTCGCCGGCTACGAGGTGAAGCAGAGGCAGCCTGTAACCGGCTCCTATCAGGGCTACGGGGTTCAAAGCATGCCTCCACCGAGTTCCGGTGGTGTCTTGCTGGTACAGATGCTCGGTGTGCTGGAGGGGTTTGATCTCAAGGCGCACGGCAACGACTCGGCCTGGACGATTCATCGGATGGCTGAGTCAATGAAGCGCGCCTACGCGATGCGCGCGAAGGGGCTCGGGGACCCGGACCACTACCCCGTAGCTAATGCCGATTATATGGGCGCGAAGGTGATCAAGCGCCTGAGTGCGGAGGTGGCCGCGGCCAAGCGGGCGACCCCTAGCGCCGAGATTGGGCAAGTTGTCGTCCGACCCGAGGAGCGCACGGACACGAGCCACTTTGGGGTCTTGATGGCCAACGGGGACGCGGTCGGGTGTACGCAGACCATCAACTTGCTCTATGGAAGCGGCCGCATGGCGGGTAAGACCGGGGTCGTCTTGAACAACGAGATGGATGACTTCTCGGCGCTCCCGGGGGCGCCGAACGCGTTCGGCTTAATCGGTGACGTCGCTAACGCAGTGGCACCCGGTAAGCGTCCGCTGTCGAGCATGACGCCGACGATTCTCCTCAAAGATGGGCGAGCAGTCGGGGTCTTTGGGACGCCGGGGGGCTCGACGATCATCACGACGACGTTGCAGTCGATCTTGAACGTCGTCACTCACGGTATGGACGTGAGCGCCGCCATCGGAGAGCCCCGAGTGCACCATCAGTGGTACCCCGAGTCGCTCATTATCGAGGACGACGCGCTGTCGCCTGATACCCGAGCGATGTTGCGTGAGCTGGGGCACACCTTTAAGCCCCGTGAGCCTTATGGCAACGCGATGGCGCTCTGGCGCCTCGAGGATGGGACTCTGACCGGCGCTGCGGACCCGCGAGGGGAGGGCACGGCTGGCGGTGTAGGCGATGTGCCTCAGGGTGGGTTGACCGGAGCGTCGCCGTGACGATTGTTGCGGCGAGCCACATCGGCGCGAGGAGAGAGCGACATGGCGGGTAAGGACTATTACGCGGCGCTAGGCGTCGACAAGAAGGCCAGCGCGGAGGTCATCAAGAAGGCGTACCGCAAGCTGGCGGCCACCTATCACCCGGATCGCAACCCCGACGATCCCAAGGCCGAGGAGCGCTTCAAAGACATCAGCGAGGCCTACGCGGTCCTCAGCGACGCCAACAAGCGTCGTCAGTACGACATGTTCGGTGCCGAAGGGTTCGGGCAGCGCTTCAGCCAAGAGCAGATCTTCCAGGACTTCGACCTTGGACGGATCTTTCAGGACATGGGCATGGGGGGCTTCGACTTGCGGAGCATCTTCGGTGGTGGTGGAGGGGCCCAGCGTGGACCTGGTGGTCCTCAGCGTGGTGGGGGCGGGTTCAACCCATTCGGTGGCGGAGGTGGTCCGCGTCCTCAACCACCGCGCCGGGGTCGAGACATCGAGAACCCGATGACGATTGGCTTCCATGAAGCGTTCATCGGCGGTGAGCGTTCCTTTCAAATTTCAGGCCCTGACGGTGTCGAGAGCATCTCCGTGAAGATCCCCAAGGGGATCAAGACCGGGCAGAAGTTGCGCGTGCGCGGCAAAGGCGAACCTGGTCACGGTGGGCGCGGTGATCTGATGCTCAAGGTCACGGTGGCGGAGCATCCGGTCTATCGGCGGCGTGGTGACGACATCGAGCTCGACGCCGCTGTGCCCTTTTCGACGGCCGCCCTCGGGGGCTCGGTCGAGATCGAGCTGCCTTCAGGTGACACGAAGAAGCCGAAGATCCCGGCGGGTACCCCCAGCGGTCGGAAGATTCGACTCCGAGGTGAGGGGTTCCCGAAGCGAGGCGGAACCAAGGGAGATCTCTTTGTGCGCATCATGATCGCCGGGCCAGAGGACCTCACTGAGGAACAGCGGGCGGCAATCGAGGCGCTCCGGGACCTCGGTCTCTAGTCTCTGGTTCAGCTCTCGCGCTGTCTGCGTTACAGTCCCTGCTCCTGCGTCGATTCTCTTCAGGACGGTCCTGACTCCCGATGGCTAACTGGGTCATACTGCTGCTGCTCTTCCCGCTGATTTGCGGCGTGATCGGCTATCTGACGAACCTCGTGGCGGTGAAGATGATCTTTCGCCCCTACGAGCGTGTCTCGTTCATGGGGATCGGCTTTCAGGGGGTCTTAGCGAAGCATCAGGAGCACTTCGCTCGGATGCTGGCGGCGGTCATCGTCAGAGATTTGGTCGGCGCAGGAGATCTCGTTGAGGAGCTCGCCAAGCCGGAGGCGGTCGATCAGCTCGAGGGCGCCGCGAAGACGATGGCCAAGGCGATGGTGGAGGAGCTGCGCGAGACCCTTCCAGAGCCCAAGCGGGCGATGCTGGGGGACGCGACGATCGAGGCCCTGATGGGGCAGGTCGCTGTTGCGATGCGCGCTGAGGTCCCGACCATCATCGCGCACCTCAAGGCCGAGGCAGATGCTCAGCTCGATCTCGAGGAGATCGTGGCTCAGAAGCTCATCAGCCTTGGGGCCAAGGGGCTCGAGGACGTCATCTACGAGATCAGCCGACGGGAGCTCGTCTTCATCGAGATCTACGGGGCCGTGTTCGGTGCGATGCTGGGGTTCCTTCAGTTCGGGGTGCTCTGGGTGTTGGGTGACATCGCGTTACCTATCGTCGGTGCGCTCGTCGGGACTGTGACCAATTGGCTCGCGATCCAGATGCTCTTCTACCCGCGCCAAAAGAAGCGTTACCTGGGCATCATTGAATATCAGGGGATGTTCCCAGCCCGGCAGCAAGAGATCGCGGCCGGCCTCGGCTCGGTCGCTGCGCGGGACTTCATTGTGCCTACCGAGATCTTTAAGAACCTCGCCGCGGGTGTCGTCCCCGAGGACTTGGAGCAGGCGCACATCGAGGGCGCCGAGGCTTGGCTCCGCGAGAAGATCCCGCCGGTCGGGCAAGTCCTCGATGGGATGCTCTCTGAGGAGGAGCGTGACTCGTTCCGCGCCGAGGCGGTGGCTCGATTCCCCGAGCTCCGGACAGCAGGCTTCGGCGAGCTCGCTTCCGTGGCCGGTGACAAGGTCAACGTCGCTGGGATCCTGGCGTCTCGACTCCAGGCGATGGACAAGGGGGGCTTTGAGGGCATTATCCGCGGCCTCTTCGAGCGTGAGGAGCTCTACCTCATCATTTACGGTGGACTGCTCGGCGGCGTGATGGGGTTTTTGCAGCTGCTCGTGGTCCTGGCGCTACGCTAACGCCCTTGAGCGCACTCACCGCTTGACACCGTCGACGCGCTGGATAGGATGCGCGTCCCGACTGGGGCCAGGTAGCTCAGTTGGTAGAGCAGGGGACTGAAAATCCCCGTGTCGGCGGTTCAAGCCCGCCCCTGGCCACCACAGAAAGCCTCTGCAATCGCAGGGGCTTTCGTCGTTTTGGGCTGGCAGGGCAGGGCGGCCAGATCGCGCCGTGATGCACTCTTGTCACATTGTGGTGCCCGTCGTCGCCTCGTTTCCGGCCTGGTCGTGACACGCGCCCCCCCGACGTTTTGGCCTGTCCTGATGGTCGACGAGGTGCGGGCTTGCCTCTATGCCTTCGCCCCTCTCCGAGGGCCCCCAGGACCTTGTAGGGTCATCAGGGCCGATCTGGTCGGTCGAGGGGCGTCCCGTGGTGCACTTTGATGACACAAATGCGCCGCTGGACCTCAGCGAGGTGTTTGAAAGCACAGGCTGTGCGCCTTGGCCACGTCCTTGCGAGAGCACGAGGACACCGTGCCCGCGCCCCTCCCACTTGGATACGCCCGTCGGCGGCCGGAGCAGACCGATCTGCACCGGTTGCTCTCCGCCCTCCTCCCGACCTTC
>JBMYRH010000044.1:0-10506 GCA_049602155.1 Myxococcota bacterium
TCGACGGCGTTGACGTTGACCGAGAAGCTCAGCCCCAGCTCCAAGCCGAGGTCCTCGAAGCGGTAGCTCCCTCGGACCCTCGTCAGGAGGTTCACGTAGGGTCGCCCCGCCGGGCCAGGCGTCAGCGTTCCGGCGCCGATGGAGACCTCGGCGAGGACCGAGGCGCTGAAGGGCGAGTCAGCTGAGTCGTCTGCTGGGGCCTCCTGCTCGGCGGTCTCTTCCGCGACGACCTCCTCCGCGACGACGGGGCTCACCTCAGGCTGAGGCGCATCAGGCACATCAGCATGGGCCGCGGTGCTCATTACGAGCGCCAGAGTGGTGGCTAAGAGGGCACGCATCATGCTCTCAGCATGACACGATCTGCCCGGCAAGTCAGCGAGACCCTCGCTCCTGGGGGCAGTGGCGCGTATGCTGCCGCCCATGTTGTCTGTCGCCACATGCAGCCTCTGTGAAGCCCTCTGCGGACTCGAGATTGAGCACGACGCCGGCCAGGTGACCTCTATCCGAGGCAACCCCCGCGACGTCTTGAGCCAGGGTCACATCTGCCCCAAAGCGACGGCGCTTCAGTCCTTGCATGAGGACCCCGATCGCCTCCGTCAGCCGGTGCGTCGCGAGGGATCACGCTGGGTCGAGATCGCCTGGGAGACGGCGCTCGATGAGGCCGCCGAACGCTTGGCGAGTGTGCAGGCTCGCTACGGGCGCGACGCCGTCGCCGTCTATGCCGGTAACCCCGTCGCGCACAACTATGCGAGCCTCTTGATGGGGCTCGTCTTCGCCCGGGCCCTCGGCTCCAAGAGCCGCTTCTCGGCGACCTCGGTCGATCAGCTCCCTCACCAGTTCGCCGCCCTGAAGATGTTCGGGCACCAGCTCATGTTGCCCATCCCGGACATCGACCGCACCTCGCTCATGATCGTCGTCGGGGGCAACCCTGCGGTGTCCAACGGGAGCTTGATGAGCGCGGGTGGCATCGTCCGTCGCCTCAAGGCGCTGCGAGAGCGGGGCGGGCGCTTGGTGGTCTGTGACCCACGGCGCACGGAGACCGCGAAGTTGGCGGACGCCCATCACTTTGTGCGCCCCGGGACAGACGCCTTGCTCTTCCTCGCGATGCTCCACGTGCTCTTCGCTGAGTCGCGCGTCGACGCCGGGCGCTGGCGGGGCTTCACCAAGGGCCTCGATGAGGTCGAGGGGCTCTGTCGGCCCTACCCACCGGAGCGGATCAGCGCGGCGGTCGGGGTGTCTGCGGAGGCCATCACCGCCCTAGCCCGTGAGCTCGCGGACGCGCCCTCAGCCTGCGTCTACACCCGCCTTGGCGCCTGTGCGCAGCGCTTCGGTGGCCTCTCGGTGTGGCTCGGCAATGTCCTCAACCTCGTGACGGGCAACCTGGATCGGCCGGGCGGGATGATGTTCACCTCGCCGGCGGTCGACCTCGTGGGGTTGAGCGCGTCCAATGGCCAGAGTGGCAGCTATGGCCGTCGCCGGACGCGTGTGCGGGGCTTGCCGGAGTTCGGCGGAGAGTACCCTGCCTCAACGCTCGCTGAGGAGATCGACACGCCGGGGGAGGGGCAGATCCGGGCGCTCGTCACGTTAGCGGGCAACCCGGTCATCTCGACCCCGAACGGTGAGCGCTTGGCGCGCGCCATCGACTCCTTGGACACGCTCATCAGCTTGGACATGTACAAGACCGCGACGAGCCGCCGCGCGGACCTCATCTTGCCGGCCTGCTCGCCGCTTGAGCGGGACCATTACGGGCTGGCGTTTCAGGCGCTCGCGGTGCGCGACATCGTGAAGTACAGCCCGCCGGTCTTTCAGCGCCCGGATGGGGGCAAAGACGATTGGGAGATCTTGTGCGAGCTGAGCGACCGACTGGGCCGCTTCCCTGGGGCGCCGAAGGTGCCCGCGGCGCTGAAGGTCGCGCGGCGGCTTGGCCCCAAGCGCCTCCTCGATCTCTTGCTCAAGACCGGGGAGCACGGCCGTTGGCGTCACCCGATGAGCGGCAAGCGCCTTAGCCTCAAGGCGCTCATCGACACCCCTGACGGCGTCGACCTTGGACCGCTGAAGCCCGGCTTGCCCGAGCGTCTGCGGACAGCGTCGGGCCAAATCGAGCTCATCTTCCCTGCCCTGAGCGGCGACATCGCGCGCCTCGATGCGACCCTGGAGGCGGGCGAATGGGGCACAGAGCAGCTCCACCTCATCGGTCGCCGTCAGCTGCGCAGCAACAATTCCTGGCTCCACAACGCGCCCAAGATGGTCAGCGGCCGGCCGCGCTGCACGCTCTTGGTTCACCCCACGGACGCAGGCGTGCGCCAGATCACCCCCGGAGACCTCGTGGAGGTGACCTCGCGGGTCGGCAAGATCGTCGTCACTGCGCAGCTCGATGACGACATGATGCCCGGGGTCATAAGCCTCCCGCATGGGTGGGGACACAAGCGCAAGGGCGCCGAGCTCTCGGTCGCGAATACGACCGGCGGTGAGAGCGTCAATGACCTGACCGATGAGTCATTCCTCGATGAGCTCACTGGAAACGCAGGCCTCAACGGCGTCCCCGTGACCCTCCGACTTCACCTGCCGTCCTGAAGAAGGTGTCTTCCTTCTGCCCATCAGGGGCACGTTTGAGGTACAGAGGGGGGGAGACAGACTCGGGGACGTGAGCGCATGGACGACGTAGCGTGGTGGTTGCAGGGGATAGGCTATCTCGGCTCAGGCCTCATCGCGCTCTCCTTCAGCATGAGCAACCTGCGCACTCTGCGCCGGATTAACCTCGTCGGTGCGTCTGTCTTCGCGACCTACGGTGTGCTGATCAACGCGTGGCCGGTGGTCGCGCTCAACAGCTACATCGTCCTAACTGACATCTGGTACCTGCACCGCCTTAACCGTCAGCGCGACTACTTTTCGTTGCTCGCGATTTCGCAGACGGGCTCGACCTATATGACGCGCTTTCTGGCCTTCCATGCTGAAGAGATCGGTCGGATCTTCCCTGCGTTTGACACCCAGGGGGCGGACTTCAAGGGGTGGTGGATTTTGAGGGATCTCCAGCCGGTGGGGCTCTTTGTGCACCGCGCGGTCGGTGAGGGCCACGAAGAGATCACCTGTGACTTCGTCATCCCCGCGTATCGGGATCTGAAGACGGCGCAGTGGTTCTTCGAGCACGGCGTCGGTCAGCTCAGGGAGACGGGCACGCGAGCGCTGTTGACCGCGAGCCAGGACCCGGGTCATCAGCGCTACCTGAGCCGCATGGGGTTCACGGCCTCTCGCGACGGTGTGTATCGCATGGATCTCTGAGGGGCGCGTGGTCGAGAGGCTGAGACCTTCTCAGGGGGAGATCGAGGGACGGATGGGCGCATCACGGTCTCCTGTGCGAATATGGACAAGATCACGGTCCACTGACACCGTCGAAGCAGGCGGTTCGCGCCGAATGATCCGGGAGAATCGCCCTCGATGTCTAACTCAGATGGAAAACCCGACGCCGCTCTAAAGCTGGTCCCTCATAAAGGGGCCGCAGCGGGGTTTGGTGCCATCTCTCAGACGATGAAGCACGCGGCCCGCGAGATGGGCATGTGGCGAGGCACGAAGCTCCTCCTCCAGGTCAACCAACAAGAGGGCTTTGATTGCCCTGGGTGTGCGTGGCCGGATCCCGCTCACCGCACGACCACGGAGTTCTGCGAGAACGGCGCGAAGGCGGTCGCTGAGGAGGCGATGCGCGCCCGAGTGACCCGTGAATTCTTCGCGAAGCACAGCGTTGAGGAGCTCCAGGGGTGGTCCGATATGGCGCTCGGCAAGGCAGGGCGCCTCACGGAGCCGATGGTCTTACGGGGGCGGACGGGGCACTACGAGCCCATCACCTGGGACGCCGCGATGGTGCTCATCGGTGAGGCGCTCGCCGGCCTTGATTCACCGCACAGAGCAGCGTTTTACACGTCGGGGCGGACCAGCAACGAGGCCGCGTTCCTTTACCAGCTCTTTGCCCGCGAGTACGGCACGAACAACCTGCCGGACTGCTCGAACATGTGCCACGAGTCCTCGGGCGTTGGCCTGTCTGAGGTCATCGGGATCGGCAAAGGGACGGTGCAGCTCGAGGACTTCGAGCAGGCCGAGGCGATCTTCGTCATCGGCCAGAACCCGGGGACAAACCACCCGCGGATGCTGACATCACTGCAGGCGGCGTCTCGAAATGGCGCGGCGATCGTGGCGGTCAACCCGCTGGAGGAGCCAGCGCTTAGGCGCTTTAAGCACCCCCAAGAGGTGATGGGGCTCCTGGGCTCCGGGACGCCTATCGCCACCCACTACCTGAAGGTCCGTGTGGGGGGCGATGCGGCTTTGCTTCAAGGGATCGCCAAGGCGGTGCTGGTGCTCGAGGCCGCCCGCCCGGGTGAGGTGCTCGACCACGCGTTCATCGAGACGCACTGCGTCGGCTTTGAGGACTACGCGGCGAGCATCGCTGCCCTGCCGTGGGGGCGCATCGTTGAGGACTCGGGCATCGGTCAGGCCGAGATTGAGGCCATCGCGGAGGTCTACGCCGCGTCCAAGGCGACCATCATCTGCTGGGCCATGGGGTTGACCCAGCATCGCCATGGGGTGATGAACATTCAGGAGTGCGTGAACCTGCTGCTGCTCAAGGGCAACCTGGGAAAGCCCGGCGCCGGCGCTTGCCCGGTCCGCGGGCACTCCAACGTACAGGGCGACCGTACGATGGGCATCTGGGACCGGCCCAGCGCAGGCTTCATCGATCGACTGTCGTCAGTCGTTGGCTTCGAGGCCCCCAAGGCCCATGGCTACAACGTGGTGGAGGCGCTGGAGGCGATGCTCACCGACGACGTTGAGGTCTTCGTGGCCATGGGGGGCAACCTCGTGGGCGCGGCGCCCGACACGCCGCGCACTGCCAAGGCTGTGGGCCGCTGTCGATTGACGGTCCACGTCTCGACCAAGCTCAACCGCTCGCATGTCGCTCCAGGTGAGGTGTCGCTGATCCTCCCTTGTTTAGGCAGGACTGAGCGGGATCTCCAGGGGGGAGAGCCTCAGTTCGTCACCGTCGAGAACTCGATGGGGATCGTGCATCGGTCGCAGGGGAAGCTCGATCCGGCGTCGCCTCAGCTCCTGAGTGAGCCGGACATCGTCGCGCGGATGGCGCGGGCGACGCTCGGAGAGGCGAGCGTGGTGGACTGGGAGACGCTCGGCGGGAGCTACGACGCTATCCGAGACTTGGTCGAGGCGGTGATCCCAGGGTTTGATGACTACAACGCCCGTGTCCGCCAACCCAACGGCTTCATGCTCCCTAACGGGGTCCGTGAGCGTCAGTGGGCCACGGCGAGCGGTCGGGCGCACTTCACGTGTCACACCCTGCCAGACCTGTCGCTCGGGCCTGGGCAGCTGGTCATGATCACCGTGCGCAGTCATGACCAATACAACACGACCATCTACGGCCTCGATGATCGCTATCGGGGCGTCTTGGGTGAGCGACGTGTCGTCTTTATGCACGCGAAGGATATGGAAGAGCGCGGCATCGCCTCACGCTCGCGTGTCGACATTCAGAGCCACTTCCAGGGGGAGGTTCGAGAGGTCCACGGGTTCTTGGCGGTCCCTCACGAGCTCCCTCGAGGCACCATCGCGACGTACTTCCCCGAGGCGAACCCCTTGGTCCCCCTCGGGAGCTACGCGGACAAGAGCTACACGCCGACCTCGAAGTACGTCGTCGTCACGGTGTGCCCAGGGCGCCCTCAAGGCGCCTCTCCATCTGCGTAGGGACCAGAGCCCATCGCATCGCGCGGCGTTCGGCCCCAGGCTTATCCACGAGCTGCGGGGACTGAGGGTTGTCTTGACACCACGCCAGCGGCGGCTTTAGGTGCGGCGTCCGACCGGGGTGCTCCTGAGTTCCCCATGTCGAAAGGCCACAATGTCTCGTCCGTGCGGTGCTGATAGAGGATGACAGTCGACCAACCAGAAGTCGCTGACCCGATGGGGGATGTCACGGGGGAGTCCCGCTGGCTGTGGCTCCCTGTGGCGGCCTGGGTCGTCAGCCTCGCCTGCGCACTGGCCCTGACGCCGACCCTCGATGACTGGTGGGCTGCGACGCCCCTGACCCGGTTTGATGGATCGGCGTTCCTCCCGAGCGTGTTCTGGCGCCCCTTTGAGATCGCGCTCCGCTTCGCGGTCGGGGCCTGGCCGGCGAGTTACCCGTGGGCGATGCACCTCGTGGTGATGTTAGGTCACGGGCTCGCCGCTTGGCTCCTGGTCAAGCTTGGGCTTCGTTTTACACGGTCTCGCGTCACAGCGTCGTGGCTGGCGACCCTCTTCATCATCTCCCCCGCGGTGATGATGGCCGCGTGGTCACTCGACTCTGCGAACCAGACCTGGTCGACGGCGTGCGGTCTCGGCGCGCTCTGGTGGCGCCTCAAGGAGCCCGATCGCGCCCTCGGCCCCTGGCTCATCTGGTGTGTGCTCGCGCTCTTTTGGAAGGAGAGCGGCGCAGCGTGGTTCATCGCGGCGCCGTTGATGACCGAGGGGCTCTTGGTCTTGGACGGGCGCCTTGAGCGACCTCGGATCGCGGGCGCGCTGAAGGCCGTGGGGCTCGGCCTCTTGCTATTGGCGCTCTACTTCGTGGTGCGAAAGGCGCTCGCGGTGGATGGGACCATCACCGCCCGCGAGGGTCGCTACGCGCTTAACCTCTCATTGGTGACGACCATCAAGCATGTCCTCATGCTCCTCGGCGCTGCGTGGTCGACTGTGGAGACGGTCGCGGCGGTCTCTGTGATGGATCGTGAGGTGTGGGTGAGCGCGTTGACGGGGGCGCTCGGGGTCCCCTTGCTCGTCCTCGCGCTTTGGCATGGTCGCTTGAGGATGCCGACGATCGCCTTCGCCTGCTGTGTGCTCGGCGCGGGGGCGCTCATGGGGCCGCACGCTATCTTTGGCCGCGTCAGTGAGATGCACACACACCCTTTGCTCGCGGCGACCCTGATCATCTTCGGGGTCATCGTGGACGGCGCGGCGCTCCGTGGCACGTTGGGTCGCGTCGCGCTTGGGCTGTGGGTTGTGGGTGCGCTGGGGGCCACCGGGCACAAGTACACGACCTGGGTGGCGACCTGTCAGGGCGCCGAGCAGGTCCGCGCGACGCTCTCCGCACAATGGGAGGGTCCACCGGTCCACAACGTCTGCACCGTGTGGCGTGAGGAGCGACCCCAGGGCTACGCGACCTTCTCAGCGGGTCATTACGAGGCGGCGGGGAGCGGCCGGGCGCTGATGGCGGACTGGGGCTGGGACCCAGACTTCGACACGGTCATGACCTACGACGTCGCCAAGTGCCCCGAGCCATGGACACAGGCAGTTATTCGATTTGACGAGGTCTCGGGTCCGACGATCGAGCGCGTGGCGCATCGCGAGGTGGCCCCATGAGCGGCTTGACGCGAGGTGTCGTCGTCGGGGTGATCTTGGGTTGCGCTGTCGGTATCGGGTTGATGGCCTATGGTGACATCTCCGCGCTGTCAGAGGTCTTCGGCAGCTTCAACGGCGGCGCCTTTGTCGCGGCGCTTGGGTTGTCGTTCTTCGGCTACCTCGTGCGCATCGTGAAGTGGGAGGCGTACCTGCGGCGCCTCGATATTCGCCTACCGCGGTGGGAGAGCGCGCTCTGCAGCTTCTCGGGGATGATCGGCAGCATCACGCCAGCAGGGGCGGGTTCGGTGCTGAAGAGCTTCTTGCTCCGGGAGGCCTACGGCACGCCCGTGGCGCGCTCCGCGCCGATCGTGGTCGCTGAGCGGCTCACAGATCTCCTCGCCCTGCTCATCTTGTCGACGATTGGCGTCGCTGGGAGCGGCTACGGGTGGCCGACGATCGTCATCGGCGCTGGCCTGGTCCTCTCGATCGTCGCGGTCTTCGCGTGGCCCGCCGGGGGCAAGTTCGCGATCGGCCTCTGCGCGCGCGTCCCTGTCCTCTCGAAGCTCGCCCCGCGCCTCGAGGAGGCCCGCCACGCGATGCAGCAGCTCGTCGGCATCAAGGTGCTGACCGTGACCCTCGGCCTCTCCCTTGTCGCCTGGGCGGGAGAGTGTGTTGGGGCCTGGCTTATCTTGAATGGCCTACCCGGGATGTCTCCGACCCTTGAGCAGGCCACCTTCGTCTACGCGTTCTCGACCGTGGCAGGGGCGCTCTCGATGCTCCCCGGTGGGTTGATAGCCGCCGAGGGCTCGATGATCGTGCTGCTCGGCATCACGGCGAGCATTCAAGCGAGCCCTGAGGTCGCCACCGCTGGGACGCTGATGATGCGCTTCGCCACCCTGTGGTTTGGGGTGCCTTTGGGCATCATGGCGTTGGTGATGTTCCGCCGCCGCATTGGTCGCTCTGACGGCTAAGTCAGGCTCATTGGACCACGACTTTGTCGACGTTCACGTACGACGTAGCGTGCCAGAAGACGCGGAACTCCAAGACGCTCCCTTCGGGATTGGTGAAGGGCAGTGAGAAGGTCTGGTAGGTCCACGGTGCGTTGAATTCGAAGCGCGTCAGCTCTCGCGCGGCGAGCACTGTTTGGTTCTGGCTGTCGAAGACGTCGATGGTGGCGACGGCGACGTCGACGCCTGGGGCGCCGTTGATGTCGACCATCAGGTCAAAGTCAGCGGTGTAGGGTCCGGGGCCGAGCGCCGATGTATACGGTCCGTAGCACATGTGCCCGGCCTCTTGGTCGGCGGTGTTGCATGCCCAACCGTCTCCGTCTGGGTAGCCCACGACGTGAGAGAGGTCGGTCTCGGCCTCGAGCACGAGGGCGCTGCCGCCTTCAGTGACCCCTTGGAGGTTCTTCGTCAGGTGAGCGAAGAGCGTCTCGGCGCTGACGACGCGCACGTGCTCATCGAGCATCGACACGGTCCACGCCACTGCGCCCATCGCGCCGGTGCCTTTGGGGCTCTCGGGCCACTCGCTCCAGGCGTGGGCGTTGACCAGTGAGTAAGAGTGGATGTCCTCTTTGGGGTTCGCGGGCGCGGCGTTGAGGCTCGCCGCGACCCCCTGTGGCGAGTCTTGATAGGCGCCGTTGTTCCAGAGGAGGTAGCGGAACGATAAAATGGGCTTCCCGTAAGCCCAGTGCAGCGCGCCCTGGAAGGCGTTGTAGTCGTCCCAATCCTTGTACATGACGGCATCGATCCCTGGCTGTGCGGCGAAGGGATCGCAGGAGGTGAGGTCGCCCTCGCCGTCCAAGACTGTGACGATGCGCATGTCGGTCTGGGCCATCACCTCTCCGGTGTCTTGGGCGAGCTTCAGCGGATCGCTGTGGATCGCTGGGAGCGCGTAGCCGGAGCCGGAGGGCGCCGCGACTGCATAGTCGTTGGGCGTCGCGCTCTCATAGAGCCAGCTCAAGATCGTCGGCGCGGCTTGTGGGAGCATGGGGCTCACTTCCCAGTTCATCGGGAAGCTCCCGCGCTCAGGGCTCCCCCACCAACGCTCGTCGTCAAAGGCGTTCTGCAGGAACTGGATGTTGTCCCCGTCAGACATCACGAAGGCGACATAGTGCACCCCGTCCTCGGTCACCTCATCGTCGGGAGCGTGGTTGTTCCCTGTGATCGGTGCACCCTCGACTCGGGCGAGGACCGAGAGGTTCGATGAGAAGTCCGAGGCGACGACGCTCCCACCTCCGAGGGAGGCGCCTTTGACGAAGTCGTACTCGCCGCAGTCGGCTCCCCAACCGTAGATGACCGGGCTCTGGAGTTGGGAGGCGAGCTCGGTCCTTAGGTCCCCGCAGGTCGCGTCAAAGTAGATGAAGGCGCGCTCAGAGATCGGGAAGTCGACAAGCCACTCACCATGCCCTGGGGTCTCTGACTGCTCGGCGAGCATGTCCGGTGAGAACTGGCCACTGTACGTCTCCCAGCACCACGCCTCGTCCAGCCCGCGGGCGTCGAGGACCATCTCCAACCCTGCCGCCTGTGCTTGCGCTTCGAGGTCCGGGCTCAAAGCGACGGTCCCTAAGACCCCAGCTAGGCTCAGTGCGACAGACTGGCTGCTCGTATACGGGTCGTAGAGGACGTACCCGGAGAGTGCATCCTTGAAGCGCGCGATGAGCGCCCACAGGTCGGGCTCCTCGACGAAATTCACACCATAGTCGGCGACCAGTCGCGCGCGGTGTAAGGGCATGGCTTGCCCACCCCCGAGCCAGATCGCCGGGCGGTGCTGGGCCAGCACCCCTTGAGCGCTGATGGCGGCGATCCGCTCGAGCCCGTTCAGACCACTGCGAGGTAGGTCATAGAGGCAGTGGTTGTTGACCGAGCAGGGAGGCGATGGGCAGGGCATCAGCGCCAATTCTGTGGCGCCACAGGTCTGCTCAGCCGTGCAGAAATCGACAGTGCAGGGGTTGCCATCATCGCATCCCCCGCAGCTCCCTCCGCAGCCGTCATCGCCACAGCTCACCCCGTCACACTCGGGTTTGCAGGTGCACGCGCCGTCGACACAGAGCTGTTCGTCAGCGCAGGTGCCACAGTTGATGCCACACCCGTTGTTACCGCAGTCGATGCCGGCACAGCTGGACTCACAGGTGCAAGCCCC
>JBMYRH010000044.1:10605-19685 GCA_049602155.1 Myxococcota bacterium
TGCGCCTGCGCAATCAGGCTGACATGGAGGGGGCTCCACATCGTCCGTGGGCCCTTGGACGTCTGGACCGTCCGCGTCCGAGTGTGGCTCTGGGCTCGTGTCTTCGGATGACATGCTGTCTTGTTCAGGCGTGGAGGTGGCGTCTTCAGCGTCGGCGCCCCCTGAGGTGTCTGGGTTCGATGGCGTGTCGATGTCGGCGCGCGTGGCCGCGTCGTCTTGGTCAGGCGCGGTGTCCGAGGCAGCGCCTTGTCCATCAGCGCTTGATTCGCTCGCGTCGGTGGCGGGCCCGATGGCGTCCGCGACCGGGTCGCTCGGGCCCGCATCGACCACGACCGGTGGTTGGGCAGCGTCGCCTTCTTCTGCGCCCACCGATTGGAGCGCCGACGAGTCGGGGATCTGCGTCGGATCTTCCGCGCTGCAGGCGACGATGAGAAGCGTCGCGGTCACCAATGTCGCCAGATTTCGCATCACGTAGGCTCCCATCATCGCCCCATAGAAGTCTGGCACACGCGACACGGTGTTGTCCTGCTCACCGACACGCGGGGGAGCTTGAGGGGCGCGACAGTGTGGGTAAGGCCGTGTCCATTCGAGGGAATTGTTACGAGTCCGACTTTTTTTTGAAGAACCTTGGATAGTGCGGGAAAGAGGGAGTGTGATGACGATGCTCCTCACGCATCTCCTCCCCCTCACAACCAGGACATCCAATGCAGCCGATACGCATCCTATTGTTCGCGCTCTGTATGACCACGCTCTGTTTTGGGTCAGCCTTTGCGGCCCAAGAAGGGACCGCGCTTTGTGCAGAGACAGGTGGGGCTTGGACCGACTGTGGCTCTGGCTGTGGTCCCTACACGTGCACCAACCCGCCGCCCGAAGACCCCAATGAGCCTGTCGCTTGCCCGGCTGTGTGTAGCCAGCACTGCCTTTGTCCGGCGTCTGCTCCGATCTGGACAGACGAGCTTGGGTGCGTGACAGCGGCGACCTGCGAGATGGATGAAGAGGATGTGTACGACCTCGTGCTCTGCAATGTGAGCGGCGGGGCGTGGACGGAATGCGGCGCCAGCTGCGAGCTCTTCACCTGCGACAACCCCCCGCCCACGCCCGACAGTGAGGGGCTGCTGTGTACGGATGACTGCTCGTTGCAGTGCACCTGCCCGGACGCCGCCCCGATCTGGGATCCAACGGTCGGGTGCGTCACTGCAGACACTTGTGACGCGGATACGACGATGGGCCAGCAAGGGCTCTGCGCCGACAGCGGTGGCAGTTGGACCGAGTGTGGCTCTGGCTGTGGGCCCTTGATGTGCGGGGACGATCCGACGGCCGGGATGGACTGCCCAGCGGTGTGTCTCCAGCAGTGTGCGTGCTCGGTGGACGCCCCCTTCTGGGACCCCACCCTGGGGTGCATTCCGGAGGATGCCTGCGAGGCCGAACAAGACCCAGACGCGGAAGCCAAGGTGCTCTGCTCAGACACCGGTGGCTCGTGGACCGACTGTGGTTCGGGCTGCGGACCGATGCCTTGCGGGGCTGACCCTGCGGACTTCGAGGTCTGCCCACCGTCCTGTGAGCTGATGTGCAACTGCCCCACTGAGGCCCCCTACTGGAGCGACGCGCTCGGGTGCCACGGTCCCATGGACTGTGACGGGCTCTGTGACGCCGGTCAGAGCTGGAATGCCGAGGTCGCCTCCTGCTGCCCTGAAGCGCTCTTCGTCGCCGATTGTGGCTGTGAAGATGGCTTCGTATATGTCGGGGACATGGCGGTGTACGACGAGAACAGCTGCCTGATTGGGTACACCTGTGAGTGTGTCCCTGATGGGGCTCAGGATTGTGCAGAAGATGAGGAGTGGAACGCCGATGCACAGATTTGCTGCGCGGCCACCAGCGCCTCGCCTGGCTGCGAATGTGAGAGTCCCATGGTCCCGGAGTCTACCCCGGTCTTGGACGAGCAAGGCTGTGTCTTGGACTACGTGTGTGAGTGTGTGCCCGCCGGTGAGAACCCCTTCACCGACGATGACTCCGATGGTCACACGTCGGATGTCGACTGCAACGACGGGGATAAGACCATCTACCCAGGGGCCCTTGAGCTGTGCAATGGCGTCGATGATGACTGTGATGGCGAGGTCGACGAGGGGGCGTGCGACATCGACCCCACCCAGTGCGACGATGACATCGATGCGCTCTGTGACATGGAGCCCCCGACCTGTGATGCAGGGCTCTTGCTCGCTGTTCAGCAGGGGTGCTACGTCTGCGTAGATCCAGAGACCTGCGCGCCGCCCGTGGCCCCGGAGGTCGCGCTCTGCGTGAGCACTGGCGGCACATTCAATGAGTGCGGTAACGACTGCGATCTCTATACCTGCGATGCGCTGCCCTCTGACGGGCCTCAGCCGTGCTCGGCCGCCGCGGTGTGTCTGGCCATCTGTGAGTGCCCCGCCGCCGCTCCTGTCTGGGACGCAGAGCTTGGGTGCATCACCGAGGCTGCATGCGGTGGGAGCCCTGAAGACCCTGTTACGGCGCTCTGTGAGGCGACCGGCGGCGCGATGAGTGACTGTGCGAGCGCCTGCCCGCCAGATCCATGCGCCGATGAGTCTGCTGAGGCCCTCGATTGCCCCGCGATGTGCGTCGTGGCCTGTGAGTGTCCAGACTCAGCACCGTACTGGGACGAGGCTGAGGGGTGTGTCGCCGAGGTGGCCTGCCCGGGAGCGTCCGACGAGTCCGGGGAGCCCGAAGAGTCCGATGAGCCTGGTCAGGGTGAGGGTAGCAGCGAGTCCCCGGAGGACGAGAGCGCCTCAGGGCCGGAGGTTCCCGAGTCGGGCGACGATAGTGGCGGTTGTTCCGGCGGCGGTGGTCAGGCCTCGCTGCTCTGGATGCTCGGCCTCGCGTGCCTCGGGCTGACGCTCCGACGCCGCACCCTCATCCGTTCACCACACCCTTAAACGGGTTCATGGCGCTGCGAATTCGCAGAATTCGCGTCGCTCCGCTCGCACCGATACACTCCTTTCACCTACGCCCTTGCTGAGCGTCTGTCTTGGCGCACCTGTCCTTTCCAAGGAGTCATCGATGTTGTCGCGCTTAATCACTGTCCTGTTTGCGCTCTGTACCGTGGCGCTCTTAAGCGGCTCGGCCTTTGCACTTATCGCCAACGACCCCGTCGCCTTCTGTGACCAGACGGGGGGCACGTGGACAGATTGTGGCTCTGGATGCGGTCCGGCGACCTGTGACACCCCCGATCCGGCGGCCGGGGGGGTTTGCCCCTCGGTCTGCACAGAGATGTGCGAATGCCCCGCTGAGGCGCCGCTATGGGCCGAAGGCATGGGCTGCATTTCAGAGAAAGAGTGTGCGGGCGGTGAGGACCCGATGCCGCCTGGCATGGCCATGTGCGAAGCGGATGGCGGCACCTGGGACTGGTGTGGCTCGGGCTGTGGACCTTACACCTGCGATAACCCCCCTCCCTCTGAAGATGATGAGCCTGTCAGCTGCCCAGCGGTGTGTATCGAGCAGTGTGCGTGCCCTGGGGAGGCCCCGCTTTGGGACGACGCGGAGGGCTGCATCGCTGCGAGCGAGTGTGGCGGGGGTGAGAGCCCGCAAGTCACGCTCTGCACGGAGACCGGCGGGACCTGGGAGGAGTGCGGGTCTGGCTGTGGCCCCATGGGCTGCGGTGACGACCCCGCAGACTTTGAGGCCTGCCCCGCGGTCTGCCTCGAGCAGTGCGGATGCCCTGAGAGCGCGCCTCTGTGGCACGAGACCATGGGCTGCATCGCCGAGAGCGACTGTGAAGGGTTGAGCGAGGACGCCGACCAAGACGGCTACCCCGCCTCCGAAGAGTGCGACGACGATAACGCCGGGGTGTACCCAGGCGCTGTCGAGGTCTGCAACGGCATCGACGACAACTGCGACGGTGCGATCGATGAGGGCTGTGAGAACACCCCATCGGACGAAGAGGTCCTCTGCGTCACCACCGGTGGTGAGATGGCCGACTGCTTGAGCGGCTGTGCGCCTTTCTCATGTGATAACCTGCCCGAGGCCGATGTGGCGTGTGACTCGGTCTGTGTCGCTGGCTGTGCATGCCCCGAAGACGCGCCGCTCTGGGATGACGAGTCAGGGTGCTACGCGGTCAGCGAGTGCGGAGATGCTCCCAGCAACCCAGAGGTCCTCTGTGAGTCGACGGGCGGTCAAATGGGCAGCATCGATGACTGCGCACCGTTCACCTGTGACAACCTCCCAGGTGAGGCACAGGATTGCTTGGCCGAGGCCAAGTATGGCTGTCAGTGCCCAGACTCGGCGCCGCTCTGGAGCGACGAGGCGGGCTGCTTCGCGGCGACGGAGTGCGAGGGCGATGCCACCTCGGACCCGACCGCGCTCTGCGAGGCCACCGGCGGTGAGATGAACGATTGCTTGAGCGGCTGTGCGCCCTATTCGTGTGACAACCCCCCGCAAGAGGTGGAGAACTGCCTCGCTGTCTGCGTGATGGGCTGCGCCTGCCCGGCGGACGCGCCGCTTTGGAGCGACGAGGACGGCTGCTTCGCGGAGAGCACCTGCGATGGCTCCAGCGATGGCTCTGGCGATGGCTCCAGTGACGGCTCTGGCGATGGCGCCGGCGAGCCGACTGTCCCCGAGGATGACGACGCTGACAGCGGCGGCTGCCAGGGTGGTGCGCAGGGCTCTTGGATGCTGATCCTCGCGATGATGGTGGTGGGTTGGACGACCCGTCGACGCATGAACCTCGAGGCCTAGTGACACGAGGTGCTCCCGATCGCGCCCGAGGGTTGGGCGCGGTTGGGTGCGCCTGAGTGTGCGCCCTCTCGATCCCCTCGTTGAGCTCACTGAGCGCGCGCGCGGCCAAGTGATAACGTGCGCTTGTCCTCACGCGATGCTGTCTGGCTGTGCCATCGCGGCACCTCCGGAATAGCGCCCCCTGTGCGTCCGTCTTTTTGGTGGGTTGTCTTTTCGACGACTCTGGGGAGCCGGGGGTATTCTCACGCCCATGTTTAAGCGTCGTCTTTGGTCCTGTTCGCCAATGTGGAGCCTCTGCGTCTCTGCGGTGTTGAGCTGCACGGTCATGAGCTGCGGTCCAGAGCCCAAACCCGACGCTCCGCCGGTCGCGAATGTGATCCCTCAGCCGGCCCCGGCGTTACTCCCCACACCGTCCCCGCCGCCCGTTGTGGAGGTGACCGTCAACGACCTCGTCCCCTACTTTGAAGGGACGGACCTCCGGGGGGCCTTGGAGGACTTCCGGGCAGGGCGTAATGCCGCGGCGGCGGTGGCGTTCGAGGCCGCTGCGACGACGCTTAAAGACCCGGATGCTGCGCGGGCAGCAGGCTTCATGGCGCTCTTGGCGCATCACGATGCAGGTCAGTGTGACCCGACGACCTCGCGCCTTGAGGCCATGGCGACGGAGTGGCCTCTGATGGCCGCTTATGCATGGTTTTACGCCGGCTCTTGCCACCTTAAAGCGGGGCAGCCCGATGCGGCGAGGAAGGCCTTCGCAGAGGTCCCGTCTGACTCTCCGCTCGCGCCTCGGGCGGGGGACAAGCTCGCAGAGAGCTGGATGGCCTTGAAGCGCCCCGATCGCGCGATCGCAGCCCTTGAGGCGACGGTGCAGCGTCATCCAAACGCCCGGGCCGCGACCTGGTTTCAGCTCATCGAGTTGAGGAAAGAGACTGGAGACAAGGCAGGGGTCACGGCAGCCCGGCGCGAGCTGGCCTCTCGGATGCCTCGGAGCGTCGAGGGGCGCGCGGCGCGCAAGGCGCTCGGTAAAGACCACGGTTTGACCCCAGCGCAGCTCCTCTCGATCGCCATGGCGTCCTACCGCGCTCAATCTCATCGAAAGACACTGAAGGGCCTGAACGCCGTCTTGGACGCGACCCAGCCAGGTGACGCGATCCACTGTGAAGCGCGGGTCAAGATGGCGCGGACCTACGAGAAGATGAAGAAGCGCTCGGTCGCATGGCGGCACTTCGTCAAGGCGCTCGGGTGTACAGGAGAGCCCCTCGCAGACGCGACCTTCGCCGGGGGCCGCAATCGATGGCGGGCGGAGCAGTATGAGTCGGCGATCAAGCTCCTCACCCGCCACCTCAACGCATTCCCGGACCGCTCGACGGCCGACGATGCGCGCGTGATGATCGCCAAGAGTCAGCGGGCGATGGGTGATGATGCGGCCGCTGATGCGACCTTAATCGCCACCTTGAAGGCCCACCCAGATGGGGACCTCGTCGACGAAGCGGCCTGGTCGCTCCTGTGGCCGCTCATCGAGCGCAAGCGATGGCGTGCGGCGGTGAAGACCGCGGACACGATCTTGACCCATGTCCCCCGTGAGCGCTCTTACCGAGCCGAGGGGCGCACTCTTTATTGGCGCGCTCGCGCGCTGCAGCGCCTGCGGCGACACGATGATGCGATGGCCGGGTATCGTGCCACCCTGACGCAGTATCCGTTGAGTTGGTACGCGCTGCTCGCCCACGAGCGCTTGAAGGGCTATGGCGAAGAGGAGGCCGCCGCTGCCGTAGCCGAGGCGATGAAGGAGGCAGCGCCCCCCGCGTCACCCTTGGTCGGGATCCCCGACTCCCTTTGGTCCAACGGCCCCTTTCGAAGGGGGGTTGAGCTGGCCCGCATGGGGCTCACGACCAGCGCGCGTCGCGAGCTTCAGGCCGTGAAGGTCGCTGTCTCCGAGGAAGGCCCCCAGGGGCACCCAGGCGTCCCAGAGGACGTCCTCGTCTGGACGAAGATCGCCCTCTACGAGATGGCTCAGGCCCACGATCTGGCCACACACTTGGCCCGAGGCCAAGAGCCCGCCTTCGGCGCCCATTGGCCGGTCGGGGCGCACCGACGTCTGTGGGAGCTCGCACATCAGCGGGGGTTCTCTGACCTCGTCACAAGTTGGTCGAAGGCGCGCGGTATTGACCCCGCTTGGGTCTACGCGATCATCCGCGAGGAGTCGGGGTTCAACCCCAAGATCGAGTCTTGGGCCAACGCGATTGGGCTGATGCAGATCATCATGCCCACGGCCAAGGGGCTCGCGAAGGGGACAGCGCTCACGCCGACTGCGACCTCGTTGCGACGCCCGGAGGTGTCGATCGAGCTCGGCACGAAATTCCTCCACCGTTTGCTCCAGCGTCACCCTGTGCTGCCCCTCGCGAGCGCCGGCTACAACGCCGGCGGCGGCGCCGTCTCGAAGTGGCGCAAGGCGATGGGATCGCTGCCACTGGATGAGTTCGTGGAGAAGATCCCCTACAAAGAGGCGCGCGGCTACGCCAAGCGCGTGACGCGGTCAGTCGCGCGTTATCGTTGGCTACATGAGGGGGGTGACCTCCTCGCGTTGCCCTTGAGTCCGCCGGGGCGCCCATGAGTCTGCGCCCGTCGAACGAGCTATCTCCAGCGAAATCAGGCGGGAATAGGGCGTCGACCTCCGCGCTTGCTTTACGATAAGACCATGCACCGTTCTCCCCACCAGCCTGAGGCCGCCTTGGCCCAGCTCGAAGCCTTGTCGAGGCGCGTCCGCCGTCGGGTGCGTGCTCAGGCAGGCCTCCGGTTCGCGACGCAGTGGGGTGCGCTAGCGCTCGGCCTATGTGGCGTGTTCGTGCTGCTTCAGCGCCTGCGTTGGGTTGACATCGGCGCTGAGGGCGCCTGGGTCGCAGGGGCTTTGAGCGTCACATGTGCCGCCTTACTGTACGGTGTGACCCGCCCGGTGAGCATGCTGGAAGCCGCTCGACGGCTCGATCAAGCAGGGGGCCTCTTCGATCGCCTGGGTTCGGCGTGGGCCTTCTCTCAAGAGTCCACGCAGACGCCGCTGCAGCAGGCTGCCATCGCGGACGCCGGGCGCTTCGTCGACCAAGTGACGCCGCGCCAAGCGGCGCCATGGCGCATGCCCGTGTTCGGGCCGCACTTCGCGGGCGGCGCCGTGCTGCTCGTCGTGGCGACGGCGGTCGTGATCCCCGCGCCCTCGATCTCCGGTCAGACCCTGGCCGCTCTCGCCCCACCCACCGACCGAGAGCGGGCGAAGCCTGCGCTGACCGAGGCCGATAAGCAGGCCCTCGCTGCGGAGAGGCAGCGCCTTGAGCAGGAGGCGGCCCGTGCACAAGACCCACGGGTGTCGCGCTGGATATCCGAGCTCAACGAGCTGGTACGTGCGCTCCACGCTGGCCGCGTCACGCCCACGGAGGCGCACGCGGCGTTGGCGCGACTTGAGCGCGCTCAAACGGAGCTCTCGCGTACCCAGGGCAGTGACGCAGCGGCGCTCTCGGACCACGCTCAGAAGGCGGCAAAGAAGACCCGCTCTCATCGCAAGCGCGCCCTCAATGAGGCGCTGGAGGCGCTGCGCGCGAAGCATTGGCGCGAAGCCGCCGAGGCGATGGAGCGCCTGGCGAGTCGGGTGGAGAAGGGGACGCTTAGTCGCGGGGAACGCAAGCGACTCGGTAAGGACATGAGGTCCCTGGCGGATCGATTGAAGACGGAGCGCCAGCGGACGAGAGAGCGGCTCAAGAAGTCCAAAGATCGCCTCAAGCGCAAGCAGGCCAAGCAGCGCGACCGCTTCTCCAAACGCAACCGAGACCGCCTCAAGCGGACCCAACGACAGCTGGACCGCCTGGAGCGGGAGCGCCAACAAGCCGGTGAGATGCGGCGACAGCTTGAGCGCCTCCAGCGGGGCATGGACAAGGCCGCTCAGGAGATGCTGAAGCGGCTCGCCGAGCAGCAGAATCAGATGAGCGCCAGTGAGCTGCGCAAAGCCGCTGAGATGCTCAGGCGCATGTCGAAGAACGCCCAAGGCCGCCGTCAAATGCGCGCGGCCTCGAGCCGCCTCATCGATCTCAAAGAGCTGCTTCGTCGCGCCAACAGACGCCAGCAAGCCGGCAAGGGCGGCAAGGGCGGCAAGGGCGGCAAGGGCGATGAGATGGAGCGCTTCCTCGTGCTGGCCAAGGGGGGCAAAGGGCGCCCCTCTTCAGGTCAGGGTAAAGAGGGAGACGATGGGCCTGAAGAGCTCCGCATGGGGGGCAAGGGCGGCGCCGAGGTGGACCTCCTGATGCCGGGTCAGGGCCAAGGTCAGGGCCAAGGTCAGGGCCAAGGTCAGGGTCAAGGTGAGGGCCAAGGTGAGGGCC
>JBMYRH010000044.1:19784-30795 GCA_049602155.1 Myxococcota bacterium
CAAGGTGAGGGCCAAGGTGAGGGCGACGGGGTCGGGCAGGGGCATGACACGAACCTCCTCGCAGAGAAGACCCAAAACGACGTCGAGACGGTGGAGTCGCGTGTGTCCGGGCGCGACGGAGAGGGCAGCTCGAAGAGCCGCGTGGTCTTCTCGGCTGCCAAGAAGGGCTTCGCCTCTCGAGAATGGGGTGCGGTGCACCAGGACTACACCTCCGTGGTCGAGGAGGCCTTGGATGCCCAATCGATCCCCGCGGGGAAGCGCCGCTACGTACGACGGTACTTTGATCTGATTCGACCTCGTTGAGGTCACGCGTGGAGATGCACTGATGTCTGGAGATGTTCAAGCCCGGGTCGCTGGCTTCAAAGAGGCGACAGCGTGCCTGCGTAAAGAGATTGGCAAGGTGATGGTGGGGCAAGACGCCGTCGTAGAGGGGGTCATGATCGCCCTCATCGCAGGTGGACATGCGTTGCTCGAGGGCGTGCCTGGGCTCGGGAAGACCAGCCTCGTCCGCACCTTGGCGCAGGCCCTCGATCTGAACTTCTCGCGGATTCAATTCACGCCGGACTTGATGCCCTCAGACATCACAGGCACCAAGGTCGCCATGACCGATGAGCGCGGTCACACGGTGCTCGACTTTGAGAAGGGCCCCATCTTCGCCCATGTCGTCTTGGCCGATGAGATCAACCGGGCTACGCCTCGTACTCAATCCGCGATGCTGGAGGCGATGCAGGAGCGCTCTGTCACCGTGGGCCGAACGACCTACACGTTGGAGGAGCCCTTCTTTGTGTTGGCGACTCAGAACCCCCTTGAGATGGACGGGACCTACCCGCTGCCCGAGGCGCAGGTCGATCGCTTCCTCTTCAAGCTCCACGTCGACCAGCCGACGCGTGAGGACATGCACACCATCTTGGACCGAACCACTGGCTGGGAGCAGCCGGAGTTGACGCCTGTGCTCACCCGCGAGGGCCTGCTTGAGCTGCGCCACTTGGCGATGGATGTCCCTATAGCGCGTCACGTCCAGGACTACGCCGTGCGATTGGTGGAGGCCACACATCCGCAGAGCCCCTCCGCAGCGGGGGTCGCAGCTGCCCGCTATATTCGCTACGGCGCGTCGCCTCGAGGCGCCCAGGCCCTCGTCATCAGCGCCAAGGTCTGCGCCGTCTTAGATGGGCGCTTCGCGGTGAGCATTGCGGACCTGCGGCGGGTCGCCAAGGCGACCCTCCGCCACCGCATCATCCGCAACTTTGAGGGCGAGGCCGAGGGGGTCTCGACGGATCACATCTTGGATGAACTCTTGAGCGCCGTGCCGGAGCGAGGGTAGGGGTCACGATGTCCTCGCTTCGCCAGCACTCCAGCGATGATGACCTCTTTGACGAGTCGTTTTTGGCGGCCCTTGAGTACCTGGAGATCGTCGCCAAGCGTGCCTTTCAAGGCGCCACCCGCGGTGAGCGTCGCTCACGGCGGTTGGGCGCTGGGCTAGAGTTCGCTGACCATCGCCGTTATTCGCCTGGCGATGACTTCCGCCACATCGATTGGAACGTCTATGCGCGGCTCGGAAAGCTGCTCTTGAGGCTCTTCGAGGAGGAGGAGGACCTCACCGTCTACCTGCTCGTGGACGCGTCAGCGTCGATGGGCCTCGGCGATGGGGCCCGCTTCGATCAGGCGCGCCGTATCGCGGCTGCGCTCGCTTATGTGTCCCTCGCGAACCTCGATCGGGTCAGCTTGGTCGGCTTGAGTGACCGGGTCTCTGAGCGGCTCTTGCCCGCCCGCGGGAAGGCGCAGATCTTCCACGTCTTGCGCTTCCTCTCGTCCCTCGAATCGGGAGGTGAGACCCGGCTCGGTGACGCGGTTCAGTCCTTTGTTCACCAGGCCCCGCGGCGCGGCTTAGCCATCTTGGTGAGTGACCTCTACAGCCAGGACGGGGTGGAGTCGGCGGTCAACGCGCTGCGCTATCACCGCTTTGAGCCCGCGGTGCTGCATGTGACCGATCCACGGGAGCTGGAGTTGGGCTTGAGGGGCGACCTGCGCTTGGTCGACTGCGAGACAGGTGTGCATCGCGACGTGACGATGACGCCTCGATTGATGGCGCGTTATCGCGCGGCACACTCCGCGTGGCGCGAGGAGATCGAGGCCTTCTGTACACAGCGGCAGGTGCCTTACTTCGAGACCCCCGTCAACGTCGCGTTTCAGGACGTGATGCTGGGGATCTTCCGCGCTGGAGGGCTGGTCCGGTGATGCTGGGCCTGACCTTCGCTGGGCTGTCTGGGGGCGCCCTCGCTAGCCTCTATGGGGGGCTCGCCTTGGGCATGGTCTTGCTCTACGTCCTGAAGCTGCGACGCCGCCGCGTCGCGGTCCCCTTCTCACCGCTCTGGGCGACCATCATCAGTGAGCGCCAGTCCTCCGCCTTGTTCCGCCGACTCAAGCGCCTGTGGAGCCTCTTGCTCCAGCTGGTGCTCCTGGGGCTCGTCGTCGGGGCGCTCGGAGATCCGCGACCAGACGGGCTCAGCGGGTGCGGCTTCGCCCCGCCGGAGCCCCCTCCGACGCACCACACGCTCGTGCTCGTCGACACCTCCGCGTCGATGAACAGCCTCTCAGCCGGTGAGCGTCGGTTTGACGCCGCCCTGGATGCGGCGGAGCGCGTCTTGGAGTCGGCGGGTCAAAACCCTGAGCACCGCCTGATGCTCGCCGCCGCCGATGTGACCGTTCGGCCGTTGACCCTCTGGACCACAGAGCGAGCGGTCGTGCGAGACGCCTTGGAGGCCTTGCGCCAAGACGGCCCCCGCGGCACGCCCACAGACGTCCCTCGCACCCTTGAGGTCATGGACCAAGTGCTCCGCGGCCGGGAGGGGGCGCAGGTGGTCTGGATCACCGATCAGGCCTTTGAGCCCGCCGCGATCGACCCCGAGCTTCCGCTCGAGGTCGTGTCTGTCGGCCAGCCGGGGGTCAACGTCGGGCTCGAGGGCTTCAACGTGCGCCCAGCGCTGGACGATGGGCTCGCCTACGCCATCTTCTTCGCCGTCCGTAACACGAGCCCTCAGCCGCTCAAAACGACGGTGCATCTCTACGCGAACGAGTCAGGTGTCTCTGTTGATGACTTCGTTCAAGAGGCTCAGATCGTGTCCTCGGTGGCCTTGACCGTCCCGCCGAATTCTCTCCTCCGCCACGTCCTCACCGACGTGAGCTTTGAGGGCAGCCGCCTCGCTGCGCGCGTCGCGATCGACGCAGATGAGCCCGTGCATGACGTCTTCGAGACGGACGACGTGGCCTTCGCCGTGGTTCCGCCTCGGAAGCGTCTTGCTGTTCAGCTCGTCACCGAGGGCAACCTCTTCCTTCAGGCGAGCCTCTTTTTGCGCGAGAACGTGGACCTCACTGTGGTGACGCCCGAAGCCTATGCAGGGCCCCGGGGCGCTACGTGCTCTTCGACCCCCCCGAGGGTGGGGTGTTTGAACATGTTGGTCGCTTGGATACCCCCGGAGTGACGCGCGTCCGTGATGGGCACCCCTTGGTGAAAGGGCTCACCTTCGCCGACGCCGGGATTGCGACGGCCTCGAAGTTGAAGACGGTCCGCGGTGACGAGGTGGTGGTCGCGGGGCCCAAGGGCGCCCCCCTTATCGTGACGCGGAGAGACCGGGAGGGGGACCGCCTCTTCGTCGCGGTGGCCTTTGATATTCGTCGCAGCCTCTTGCCGGTCAGCTACGCGTTCCCTCTCCTCGTGGTCAACGCTCTGAACTGGTACCAGCCCCAACCCGATGGCCTCTTACCGACGCGCCGAGCAGGGGTCCCTCTCTCGGTGGCAACGACGCTCGCTGAGGGAGCGCTGTCGACCCGTGGTCCGGCTGATGTGGCGCTGCGGCGCGTCCCGGGTCGCCTTCACTTCACGGCCCCTGAGATCGGCATCTACGACTTCACCGGAGAGGATGAGGCGCGCTTGACCGTCGCTGTGAACCTGATGGACGCCGCCGAGAGCCACGTGTCGCCGCGTGGGACCTACGCGGCGTGGGAGCCGGCGTCCCCTTGGGTGCCACCGTCACCTCCATGGCCTGGGACTCCATGGCGTGCGCTCCTCTTGGCGGCGCTCGCGCTGATAGCGATCGAGTGGTGGACTTGGCATCGGCGGGTGACGGTATGAGCACCCCACGCCGTCGCATCGTGACGTGGCATCTCCTCGGGGCGCTGGCGCTCGGCGTCTCTGGGTGGCTCATCGCCACACGATTGGGGGCGGACATCGCTCAGGCGCTGTTGCCCATGGGGTGGGTCATTGGCTCACCCCAATATCTCTGGGCGCTCCTCCTCGTGCCACTCCTCCTCGTGCTGCGTGGGTTCTCCCTGAGCGATTTCCCAGTGGGACAGCAGGCGGCGTCATTTCTGCTTCGGGCGGGGGTGGTGTGTGCGCTCGTGGGGGCCATGATCGACGTCCAAGGTTTGGAGAGTGTCCCTGTGCGTACGGCCACTGTCTTTGTCGTCGACGTCAGCGAGTCGATGCCGGATGAAGCGCTGGAGCGGGCCCGAGATCGGATCGAGGAGGCCTGGTCGGTGCGCGGCCGTCACGAGGTGCGGGTCGTGCGCTTCGCCGCCGAGGCCGAAGAGGTCGTCTTGCCTAGCGTCCCCGACGCGCCGATCGCTCCGTTAGAGCGGATGAGCGAGGTCTCGGGGCGCGCCACCGACCTCGAGGGGGCCCTTCATTTGGCCTTCGGCTTGCTCCCTCATGAGCACCTCAAGCGCGTCGTCGTCGTGACGGACGGACTAGAGACCCGCGGGTCGAGCGCCGCGGCCATCGAGACCGCGCAGCGCTTCGATGTGCGCGTCCATCACCTCGACGTGAGCGACGTGCCTCGCCCTTCCGAGTTGATGGTGACCGGGCTGAAGGCGCCGGAGGATGTGCGCCCGAGGATCGCCTTCCAGGCGGTGGCCACGGTCAAGGCCACCGGGTCGATGTCGGCGCGCTGCGAATTCCTGGTCGATGATGTATTGGCGGAGACAGTCGACGCGGCCTTAGAGGCCGGCGACAACGCGGTAGAGGTCTCTGTGCGGATGCGCGAGGGGGGCGATCGGCGCCTCTCTGTCGCCTGCGAGGCCCTCGACGGGGCGAGCGATCGGATCGCCTCCAACAACCACTTCGTCGTGCCGGTCCATGTCCCAGCCAAGCCCAAGGTCCTCTATGTCGAAGGCGAGCGCCGCTACCGTAAGAACCTGATGGCGGCCCTTCATGGTGATTTTGACGTGGAGATGCGCGGCCCTGGTGGCGTCCCCGCGACGCTCCGTGATGCGCAGCGCTTTGACGCTATCGTGATCAGCGATGTCCCCCGTGGTGGTGACCTCGGCGGTGATCAGGTGGCGCGTCGCCACATGGTCGCCCTGGAGCGCTACGTGAAGGGGGGTGGGGGCTTGATCTGGGCGGGCGGCGAGAACAGCTTCGGCCCCGGGGGCTACGGGGGCACCGTGCTCGAGCGCAACGTGCTCCCTGTCCGCTTTGATGTCGCGCGGAAAGAGGACATCCCCTCGTTGGCGTTGATGCTCGTCATCGATCGGTCGGGCTCGATGTCGGGGCCCAAGATCGAGCTCGCCAAGGAGGCCGCTCGGGCGACCTTGGATGTACTTCAACCCTCGGACAAGCTCGGCATCATCGCCTTTGACTCTGCGCCCGTGACGGTGGTGCGCCTTCAGCGGGCAGCAAACCGCTTGAAGATCACCGACAGCGTCAGTCGGCTCAACCCCGGCGGTGGGACGGCCATCTTCCCAGCGCTCGATCAGGCGTATCGGATGCTCTCCGGGACCCAGGCGAAGGTGAAGCACATGATCCTGCTCACCGATGGTCAGTCAAACCGCTCAGGGGTGCTGGACATTGTGGCGCAGGCCTACAGCGAGCGGATCACGATCTCGACCGTGGCCGTCGGGATGGGGAGCGACCAGCAGCTGCTCATGCAGGTCGCCGAGGAGGGTGGCGGGCGTTATTACTTCACAGACCGCGCCGACAACATCCCGAAGCTCTTCTTGAAAGAGGCCAGCGAGGTCAGCCGCCAGGCGTTGGTCGAAGATCGCTTTCGTGCCCGCCTAGTCAAACGGTTCAGACACCACGAGGTCTTCAAAGGGATCGACTTTCGGAAGGCCCCGGCGCTCTTGGGTTACGTCTCGACGCGCCCCAAGCGTCGGGCTGAGGTCATGCTCCGGACGCACCTCGGTGAGCCCCTGCTCGCGCGCTGGCGCCTGGGCCTGGGCCAAGCCGTGGTCTGGACGAGCGACACAAAGAACAAGTGGGCCCATGGCTGGCTGCGGTGGTCGGGCTACGCCAAGTTTTGGCGCCAGCTGGTGCGCGACACGCTGCGCGTTGAGCGGCCCGAGCCGACCTTCGCGATGCGCGCCGACATCGCGCAAGGGGTCCTCTCAGTGGGGGTCGACGCGGTGGATGATGAAGACCGCTTCATCGAGGGCTTAGTGAGCGAGGTGACGGTGACCGACCCCCTCGGACAGGCCCACCCCCTGCCCCTGCATCAGACTGCCCCCGGGCACTATGAGGGCAGCCTGCCCTTGTCCGACTTTGGGCCCTACGTGATCCGGGGTCGACATGTCGCGAGTGATGACCCGGAGGCCCTCACAGAGGGGACAGAAGGCGGGGGCGCCGTGCACCGCTCGTATCAAGCCTTGGCTTGGCCCTTCCCCACCGAGCACCTTCTGGGGGCGCCGAACCTCACGGCTATCCAAGACCTCTCAGCCCGCACAGAGGGGGTGCGCGCTCCCACCAACGCCATGCTCTTTGATACCGAGGCGCGCGTCACAGAGGCCCGCACGCCGCACTGGCCGTTGCCGCTCTACGCGGCGCTCGTGATGTTACTCTTGGATGTCCTGTTGCGCCGGGTCCGGCTCTACGGTGGGGTCGTGGACCATCTATGATGTGGAGAGCAGTGCCGCGTTGAGTGCAGCGATCCCGGCGCGGGTCACCGTGAGATGACGCTTTTCCCTGGCGACCCTACCTGGATCGGCTAACATGGCGTCTCTATGGAGGGTTTGGGGATGTGCTCCGCGTGGACATCGCGTTTCTGTCGGGCGCTCGGCGTATTGGCGTGTGTCGCCAGCGTCGTGTTGGCGCCGGCCTGCGCCGATGATGCGGCCTCGGATGGTGCCTCGGAGAGCGGCCTTTCGGGCAACAAGTCCGATGACACTGTCGTCGGTGTATTGCCCGCACCGGATCCGCTGAACGGCAGCTACCGCCTCGAGCTGATCAGCGAGGTGACGACGCAGGAGCCTGGGGGCTTCTTCTCGGGGCCCACCGAGGAGACAAGCCGGACAGAGCTCTTCGGCGTTGTGACCGTGGATGCTCAGGGATCTGAGCTCGCCCTTCGTCTTCAATTCTGCGGTATCGCGCTCCCCGAGGTCTCTGGTTATGAGCCGAAGGTTGAGCAGTCCACGATCCGCAGCCTGTCCTCTATCGACATCCGGGGCGAGCGCTTCGAGAGCGCAGAGTTGACGACTTTCGAGACCGATCAGAGCGCATGGGTCATCGGCGCGATGCTCACAGATCCGCTAACCGAGGTGCTCCCAGCTGAGGGTCACGATGTGCGCGTCGTCGACGTCGAGCAGGACGGCGAGCCCGGGGTGACGATGAACCTCGAGAGCTGGAAGATCTATGGCGCGATGAGGTTGCTCTTCCGGCTCCAGGGCACCGTTCAGGGCGAAGGTGAGCTCTCGGGCCAGGCCGAGATCAGCATGGACACAGCGGTCTACGGTGACACCGTCCCGTTGATCAACGTGGCGACCTCGCTGGCCACCACCCGCGCAGAGACCACTGTCCTCGCCGAGTCCCATCAGTTTCAAATGACGCGCTTGGCGATGAACGAGATCACCTGTGGGCAGGCCTTTGATGGTGAGCCCATCTTGGAGGAGCCGATGAGGGTCGACCCGTCGGATCCCTCCGAGGGGACCGAGCCCGAGGCGGATCCCGTCCCGGTCGTCGTAGGGGAGCCATGCGTCATCGACAGCGATTGTGTCGGGACGGGGGCGGTCTGCCTCGGCCCTGAGATTGGGTTCCCTGACGGCGTGTGCTCGGCCTCCTGTGAGGGGATTTGCCCGCCGCAAGGTGATGCTCTGCCAGCGGTGTGCACACCGGTCGGCGATTATGGTGGCTGGTGCCTCACCGGCTGCTCCAGCGCGGACGACACCACCTCATGTCGCAGTGGCTATATCTGTGACACGACCGAGCTCGTCGGGATGGCGGACACGCAAGCGTACGCGTGTGTGCCTTCAGAGACAGTGACAGGGCCCGTGGACATGGATCCGCCTGAGCCTATCGAGGACTGTATCGCGGAGCTGATGGAGCGCGGCGTGGGCTTCGAGATCGCGGCGAGCCCAGATGAGTCGCCTCCCGGTCACCCTGAGTTGCTCTGCACGATTGAGGACGCGGTGATGGTCGACGGCACGTTGGCAGGTGTGAACTTCCGCTACGCCACCCCTGACGCCTCGGTGAACCGCGTGTTTGTCTCCTGTGCGCTCGCGCTGGCGATGCACGACACGGCGATCTTGGCTCAGGCTCAAGGGGTCACTGATATTGTGCACCTCGGGGCCTACAACTGCCGCACGATCGCGGGCACCTCCAAGATAAGCCAGCACGGCCTGGGTAAGGCCATCGATATCGCCGGAGTGCGCCTCGATGACGGCACCTATTGGACGATCTTCGATGACTGGGAAGATGGGGTGATGGACCCCGAGGCTCCTGGTGGCCAATGGCTGCAGTGGTTCGCGAATCAGCTCTATGCGCAGTGGATCTTCAACACGATCCTGACGCCCGAGTTCGACAGCTACCACGACGATCATCTCCACTGCGATTTGACGCCCGGCGAGCACGAGATCCACTGAGGCGGCGCCTTGAGGTGCCAACTCGAGTGCGCCCGATTAGCCCCCGACGATGAGCACGACGACGATGTTCGGCCCGCGACGCTCCGTGTCCTGCGTGACCCCCACGCCGAGGCGGCGCCACCGCGCGTTGAGCACCTTCTCGGGCACCTGGAGGTCGCTGAGCTCACCGAGGGTTGAGATCCACGCCCACCCTCCGCGGCGCAGGCGCGACTCCGAGCGGTCTAGCGCGCTCTGGGGGGACGGTCGCCCCTCCGAGGACTCTCGTTGTGCGTATTGGCTCAGCCTCGCGTCTCGCTTGAAGCGTCGGACATCCGCGGCTTCTCTCGCGTCGTCGATGGCCTGAAAGACGTCTTCGGCGATCTGCTCCGGGTCGATGATCGGCGCCGGGCGCGCGACAAGCTGAGTGAGCAACCACTGTCGACGCTCCTGGTTGCCGATCGCTGCGACGCCGATGCCGACCTGAGAGGCGCGCGGGTGAAGGATGTTCCGACGATGTCCGATGCTGCGCATCAGACCCGCCTCCGCATCGGATAACGTCGCGTTGCGGGCGATGTTCTCGCCGTGGAAGACCGTCGCGACCTCGGCGGCCTCCAGTCGGTCAGTCACGCTGCCTGTGTGAGGCGAGACATGCGCAAAGAAGCGCCCCTGTGCCATGTCTTCGCTGTGCCCACGAGCCACGTCGTCCAGGGCGCTCGATCGCCTCACCTCAGGGAGCCCGAAGCGCCTCCGATCGGCCTGGAAGAGCGCGAATGCGTGTGCCTCTGCCTGGGCCACGGTCTTGAGGTGTGATTCATCGGCGGGCCAGTGTGTCTCGAAGGTCCACGGGAGATCTCGCCCGATCTGAACAGAGAGCTGAGCGAGGGGTTTGGGGCCTTGGCTACTGACGCCGATCAGCTCCACCGAGGCTTGCCCGACGAGGTCCCCCATCGGCACATTGCTCTCAAATCGATCGCCTTGGCGGCTGACCGAGGCGTCCATCACCACCAAGTCGGGCCCCATCACTAAGATGCTGACCTCTGAGATGTGGCTGGGGACACGCCCAGTCACTCGTAGACTCGATCCGACCTCTACCTCACGAGGCACCCGGTCAAGCTCAAGCTGGCCACGACTGACGAGGGCGATGAGGTGTCGTCGCGCGGGTCGCCCGAGGGTCCAGGCTTCACCGATCCCGACTCGCAACGGTGGGCTGCCTCGCTGCCATGACTCCGCGACGCGCCCGAGCAGGTCTTCAATCGCGTCATCTCCCTCTCGCGAGGTCGTCGTCACCAACTGCTCAACGGTCCACTCAGCGGCGCCCCCAGAGTCGAGTAAGAAGCTCAGGACCTCTCCGCTGGCCAGCTGACCATGTTGACTGTGGAAGCCAGCGAGCTCTCGCGCGGCGTGCCCCATCGTGGGGTCATAACGCAGCCCGTCACGCCGCCGGGCGAGGTTCGCATAGTGTCTGTCCGCCTCGGTCTTCTTTGGCTGGCCATAGTGCGTCGCTGGGGGCTCGACGAGCTCGACGATCAGCTCGGACCCGGGCTCGATGATGGGGCCATCGCCGCCCCGGCTGTCACGGCTCCCTTGCGCTTGGGGCTCATCATCGTCGGAGGGGAAGAGCTGCAAGCTTCGACCTTCCCCACCCTCACTGCGCTCTATCGGAGCCAAGATGTCTTGAGCGGCCTCTTGCAGAGGAGCTCGCCACCACCACAGGGCGGCAGCGACTAGGAGGAACACAAGGGTAAATCGTGAGAGAGTTCGCATCGCCCCGGCATGGTACATGACAGTGCGATGGCGGAGACAATTCCCTCACGATAAGGCGCATGGGAGCGTGTCGCGCTGTTGCCCTGCGTTCCGAGCGTGGCGGAGCGAGAGGAGGCGCGGGTCGTGGCCTCTAGGGGTGTTCGCGCTGGGGGAGTCGACCAATCCTCACGAGCTCGTTCGGGCCCCGGACGCGTCGCCAGGCGTTATCAACGACGAGCCAGATGGCCTTATCGGGTCCAAAGGTGATGCCCTCAAGGTTGGGTTTACCGTCGAGCTCAGAGACCAGCTCGACGTGCAGC
The DNA here is from genome assembly GCA_049602155.1 of Myxococcota bacterium. GTDB lineage: Bacteria > Myxococcota_A > UBA9042 > PHBI01 > JBMYRH01 > JBMYRH01. The sequence continues at coordinate 30,674 of JBMYRH010000044.1, forward strand.
TTCGCCGCGTGACGGCTCCCGGCGGGGTCCGAGCCGAAGAGGTCGAAGCCCACGACGCGCATCACACCGAAGTGCCGCTCGACAGCGATGATTTGGTAGGCCTCGTCACCGAGGGCGCGGCA
>JBMYRH010000045.1:0-16045 GCA_049602155.1 Myxococcota bacterium
CCATGGTCTGTGGTGCATAGAGGTTCCCGTAGACCGGGTTGACCGAGTACTCCGAGTTCGGCGCGTTGCCGCGGGCACCGAAGCCACCGTGACTGCCAGCCATCGTGTTGGCGAGCTCGCGGCTCTGCCAGTTCCACCACGTCTTGCTCGGGTAGCCCTTGCCGGAGCCGGTGATCGTCGCGCCGGTGTCCACGAAGATGGAGTCTGCCCGCAGGTTGAGCCCACGGGACTGCCCATCTGCGGCCGCGCTGTGCGTCACCGTGCCGGAATTGACGATGAGGTGATTGAGGTCGAGCGGCGCGCAGTCCGTCACATCGATCACGAGGGTGGCGCCGTCGACCACCACCGTCTCACCGGTGTAATCAGAGCTGTTCGTGCAGTCGATCGTGAAAGTTCCGCTGTCCATCGTGTTCTCGACGTCGATCATCTCGACGACCGCATCATCGGAAAGCGGTGTGCCGTCGACGTTCGCAGAGATCGTCGCGAGGCCCGCGACATCACTCGCGCGGAGCGTCTGCGTCCAGGTGCCATTCGGTTGGTGCACGACCTCGCCCAAGAGCTCCCCTGCGGTGGTCTGGAGGGAGACGGCGTGGTCCGTGGTCAAGAGCGTGCCGTAAGCATCCCGCAGCGTCACGACGACCGTCGCGCTGTCGATACCGTCCGCCTCAATCACGCTCTGGGAAGTGTGCACCGTGGAGGTCGCGTCCGAGAACGGTCCTCCCTCCGGGAAGGGGACGGAGATGAGGCCTGTCTCATCGCCGGCGACGCTCGAGTTAAGGTGATCGACTCGAATCGTCCCGGAGCTGCCGGGGGTCAGCGCCGTGAACGTGGCCGACGCTTGAGGCCCGTCGAGGCCCTGCAGCGCATCGAGCGTCCCTGTCACGCTCCACAGGACCGACACGTCCTCAAGGTAGACCATGTCGCTATCGTATCCAGCTGCGAAGAGCGCCAGACTTTGGTCGAGCTCAAGGGTCTTTGAACCCACCGGGTCACCCGCGCCCCCCGCCGCATCACGGATGACGAGGTAGGTCAGAGAGCCCACCTCGGGGACCTCCACTGCCTCGACGACCACGGTGAAGTCGGCCGCATCGGTGAAGAGCCCGTCGGTGACCTGAACGGTGACCTCAAAGGTGCCTGCATCGCCGATGTCTGGCGCGACGCGGACCGTCGGGATGCCCAGACCGTCCACGGTCAACGTCACGAAGTCCGGGGCACCAACCAGCGACCAACTCAGCGTCTCGGCGGCTGTGTCCGCGTCCTCGACGGACACACCGAATTCGAACAACTCTCCTGCGAGCAGCGTGACATCGCTAACCGGCGCGATGGTCGGGGCCGCGGCCGCGAGGACCTCCACGGTGTCGATGTCCCAATAGATGAAGGCCTCTGCGTCGCTGGCTTCGACCTCGAAGGCGATGGCAGCTGAAGACATCCCTGCCAGCGCCCCGCTCATATCGACCACGACGCTCCCATGTGGGGGCGCATCGGCATCGAGTGCCTGTGACCAAGCCTCTGACCAGGGCGCCTGCCCATCTGGGGACGCGAGGACCCGGAGGGTGACGCCACCGGCGGACTTCCCGGCGACGACGGCTTGCTCAAAGCGCAGGGTCACGAACGCGGCGCCCTCTGCGTTGAGCGGCGGAGAGATGAGCTGATGCTGGGTCGCGGTCGCGAAGCCGTCGTGGATGAAGCGCGGGTGGCTATCCTCGCCCAAATCCCCTGCGAGGGAGAGGATCCACAGGCCATTGTCTTCGGCCGCACTCCACTGAGTCCAGCCCACCTCTGCGAACGACACTGCAGCGTCAAAGTCCTCCGTGTAGGGGAGCGCAATGGGGTCGAATGGCTCGAATGGTTCGGGCTCCTCGACGTCCGACTCTGGCTCCGCAGTGTCATCGGCGGGCGCCTCGGTGTCCTCCTCGGGCGTGGATGTATCGTCGATGGGCTCGCCGGCGTCTTCGTCCGGGAGCGACGTGTCCACGGTCGCCTCGTCCACGTCGGAGAGCGACGCATCATCCACAGGGCCCTCAGCGTCCTCGCCAACGGCGGAGGTGTCCCCTACAGGGCCCTCCGCGTCAGAGAGCAAGGTGTCGTCAGAGGGCGCCTCGGCGTCGCCGTCATCGGCGGCGTCCACGCCCCCAGTGTCAGGCGAGGGACCGACATCCGCGGCCGCGTCCTCTTGAGCCGGAGGGCCGGCATCCGAGCTCGCGTCCGACGTGCTGCTCCCCGCATCATCGAGAGGTGGTGGGCAGTCTGCTGGGCAATCTGTCTCGTCCGCTCCGCAGACGCCATCACCGCACACAGAGGCTGCGTCACACGCGTCACCGGCCGGGTCTCCACCCGAGTCTTCCTGACCCGGGTTTGGAGTCAACGGGCAATTGTCGTCCGCATCAGCGATGCCGTCGCCATCATCGTCGTCGTCGACACAGTCTTTGAGGCTGTCTTGATCCGTGTCTGGGTAACCTTCGTCGATGAGGCCATTGCAGTTGTCGTCGGCCCCGTTGCAAGCCTCCGCAGCTGGTTCAGGAGCGTCACAGGAGGTCCACCCATCCGGCCCCGCGCAGACCTCGACGCCCAAGCACGTCCCGTGATCGTTGGTCGACGCACACTGGCGCGCCAAGCCCTCGTCGTTGCCGGTGCACACGCATCGACCCGCGTCCGGCAAACAGAGCCACTCACCGTCTGTCTCCAGCTGCCCGCACCCGTACCCTGAAGGGCACGGCAGGCCATCCTGACAGGTCGACGCACAGTAGGTCTGAGCGCCGCCACCGACGGCGACACAGCGCCCTGCATCGCTCCCGCACTCGGCATCCTCGCTGCAAGCTCGGCAGCCGAGCGTGTGCGCGGGGAGGCAGAACCCCTCAGTCTCCTCAAGCCACGGCGACGGCTCGCAGAACCACCCGGGCTGACACCCCTCAGCGCCGCACGGCGTGCTGCATAAGCCGCCCATCGCGCTCGGTGCACAGAACGCGCTCTCACACTCCTCGGCCGTGTGACAGGCCGCGCCAAGTGGCGCGCCCTGTGGCGCGATCTGCACGATCTGCGCCGCCCCGTCGGGGCTGGTGTTTTGCTCGGCCCCTGCCCCAGCGTCATCCGTGGCCGGTAAGAGCCCGGCGTCGCCGCTGCAACCCAGGCCCGAGAGAGCCAGGAGGCTGGTCGCGAGGAGACCCCAGACCAGTCGTCTCGGAGCGATAAAATGGGTTTGCTTGTGCATGACTGTCCCTTGTGATCGCGTGTTGATTCGCGACAATCTCGCATTCCACCATGCTGCGATGTCGTTGTCTACGCGCGCGTCCCAGAAGGGGCCGCGCGCGTCGCGTCGTGAGCTCAGAGGGCCCCGTAACTCATATCGGGGGACCTCATCATCGGCGTAAAGCCGAGGTGGCATCCGCTCATCTGGGCGCCTGTGCTGGCGCCCGTTGTCCCGAGCTACCAAGCCCTCAGCTGGCCCTGCCACGCCCTAATCGCGCCCCTAGAGCGCCTCGATGACCAACTGGACCCAGTCTTTCCCGTTCGCTTGGTCTTGAACCACAGAGGCGGTGAGCCCCTGCTCTTCAAAGCCTGTGATGACGACGTTGGCGGGGTTGATGAGCTCGGTCAGGTTGTTCGAGTCGATGAGCACAAAGCTCCCCGCGCCGCCCTCGTAGTCCGCCCCGTCAACCTCAATCGTCGCGTTCCCGAGGTTCATCCAACCAGGCACGTTGATCTTGCTCACACCGGTCGCGTTGAGGGTGAAGCGGAAGATCCCGTCACACCCGTTGTGCACGTTTAAGCGCACCATGCTTACGGTCGGTGCGTCGCCGACGATCTCGAAGACCGTCTGTGTCCCGTCGCCCACATAGAGCTGCCCGGAGAGCGCCACAGTGCCACCACTGATGCGCATATCGGTCTTCAGGCTCAGGATGTTGGTCGGTACGCCGCCGGTGAACGCCATCGACCCCGAGCGCACGTCGATAAGCCCGCCGCCAGAGATCGTCCTGCTCACGCCCGACATATCCCGCGTCAGTGTGCCCCCGTCGACGACGATGGTGCCATCTACGCTCAGGTTCGCGCCGTTCGCCCCGAGCACCCCGGTGTTAAGGGCCACCTCTCCCCCCGCAGCGACCGCGATCGCGCCGCTGCTGGCCAGCGTTACCCCCTCATCCATCTGCAGAGTGCCGTCGGAAACCGTGAGATCTGCGACGGACTGATCGACATCGACATCGACGACCGCGCCGCCTTCGATGGTGACGTTATCGCTCGAATACACCGTCTGCGTAGACCAGTCAGCGCTCACGTCATAGACGACCTCAAAGGAGGACTGGGCGACGGCGTAGAGGGGCACCTCCACATGACCTGTCGTGCCATCAAGGCGCGCGAACACGAGGGCCATGGTGCCCTCAGCGGTCTGCCCCTCAGACAGACCGGCGACGGTGTTATCGAAGAGGACCTCAAGGGTCGAGACAGCGGGCGCTGGGCTCTTGAGCACCCACGGGAGCAGCTGTGGGCTGCAGAAGGCGCCTGGGTGTGTCTCGCCATGGACGGTGACGTCGATTATCTCGACGTAAGACGGGGCCTCGAAGCTCACAAGCGCGGTGCCCAAAGACTGGTCCATAAACAGCGGGTGCCCGATCGAGACGCCCGCCTGAGGGCTCACATCGAGCGCGAGCTGCTCGATATAATCCGAGCTCAAGACGAGCGCTTCTTCTGCCGTCGTCGCGTGCATGAACCACCCCGTGGCGTCTATGGGCAGCTCAGCGGTGATGGTCCACGCCCCCTCTGGCCCTTGGCTCAGAGACGCGCCGACCTCACTCCAGGCCATCTCTCCGGTCCATCCGCTCTCGGTGGCGTAAAAGAGCGACGCAGCCCCGAGCGCCTTGGTGGAAGTGAAGACGGCCTCGGCGACGCCGGCGTCTAGACCAACGCTCACTTGTTGGGCCCAAGGCGCACCAAAGTCGACGACGCTCTCAGCGAAGGCATAGCTCTCAGGGCGGTCCCAAGCCGGTGAATGTCCGTGCCCCATCCCCGGCACCAGGGAGACCATCCGAGGGCCACTCGCCTGGTGGTAGGTGGCCGCCTGGCTGTCATGGGAGAAGTTGTTCTCCTCGGGCCATGAGAGCCAGAGCGCCGGCATCTCGGCGCTCTCAATCCACTGCATCGGATCCCAGAGCTCTCGGTACATCGGGTTCCCTTCAAGGGCGTCACCAAAGTAGTTTGGGATGTCGTACTTGTGCCCTGCGCCGTAGACCGGCACAGCGAATGCAAAGCGATCATCGATCCCCATGGTGGTCGCGGTGATGACCGCTCCCCAGGAGATCCCCATCACCCCAACTTGGTCCGCGTCGACCTCGGGGAGCGCCCGCAAAAGCGAGTTGGCGAGCACAGTGTCAGCCACCGCATGGTACATCCACTGGTCGGTGAGCGGGACGTCCACGTCCCCATAGGCGCCGTCCCGAGCGGGGCCCGCCATCTGATGCCTCTTCCAGTACCCCACCGCCATCCCAGCGTCGATGTCGTCCTGGGTGGCCGCGTCATCGTTTTGCCCCTCGACAGCGATACTAATCGCCGCGTAGCCCCGCGCTCGCCACTCGCTCGCCCACATCGAGAAGGCGGTCCCGCCGCCGCCGTGCACGAGCACGACCCCGGGTACGGGTGCGTCCGCGCTGGCGCCGACCGGCAACGCGATCCGCGCATAGACGCGGGTCGGCGCTCCCTCATAGTCCAGCGCGTCAAAGTAGATCGCCTTGGACTGCCCCGAGGCGAGCTCGGCCAACTCGTCCGTCGTGTCGTCTACACGCATCAGGGGCGCGTCGGTCAGCGCCCCAAGCGCCTGAACCAGGGCGCGCTCCTCTGCAAACGCGTCCTCTGTCGGAGAGAGATCCATGCATGAGGTCTCGACCTCGCAGAAGTAGAACGTGCAAGCGCCGTCGCCCGGGACGACCAAGCAGGCCCCCCACGCCTCCTCACAATCCCAATCGCACTGGGTCACGCGGCTCCCATGCGCATGCCCCTCTGCACACTCAAAGCAGGAGCCATCGTCGAGGAGGGCCTTAGGCTCATAGTTTGGGGCGTCAGGGTTCGTGCAGCCCTCGGGCTGGCACGCAGGCGGTACGCAACCGCAGACGAAGGCCCCCGAAGTGTTCGCGCAGGGCTCATCTGGTGCGCAATCATTGAGCGCAGCGTCCGCGCACTCATCGATGTCGTCGCAACTCACGCCATCAGCATTAAGGGTGAAGCCGTCGTGGCAACCACAGCTCACGCCGCCGTCGACGTTGATGCAGTCCTGGGCACACCCGGCGTTATCACTCATGCACTCGTCGACATCGTCGCAGCTCAAACCGTCGACGGCGAGCGCATAGCCCGCGTCACATGAGCAGACAAACGTCCCCTCTAGGTTCTCACACCCGTGCGCGCATCCACCGTTATCCGTCAGGCATTCATCGACATCATCGCAGACGATGGCGTCACCCTCGAGGACGCCCACACAGGGCGTGTCACCGCGGACCAATCGGTAGTGATGGGTCCCGCGATTATGCACGTTGAAGACGAGGTCAAAGTCCCTGGTCGCGGCGTTGTCAAAGGCCTGCCAGTAGTCACTGCCCTCCACGGCTTGGTCCACCTGCTCCCAGGCGGCGTCGACCTGCCGCTCGAGCCGCCAGCCGTCCGGGCGCGCCAACCCTCGAATCGTCAGCGGCGTGTAGCCCAAGCCACCGGTCAAGGTGAAGCGCACCGCGGTCGCGCCCTGTGACGCCTCGAACTCGAGCGGGTGCGTCCTGACCAACGTCCCGACAAAGGGGGTGACCTCAAGCTGGTTGTCTGCCGCGAGCATCATGGCCATATCGGTCGACTGGTAGCTCGAGGCGGAGAGCTCTGTGAGGTAATCACTCTCGCCGTAGTATGCGTCCTTGTCCGCCGGTGGCACGAGGTACTCGACGGTCGCGCGGATGACGCTCCCCGCCGGGATGCTGGCGTTCGCCGGGTCGAAGGGGACACCGAGCTCGAAGGACATCTGAGACCAACCATTGTTGGAGGTGCGCATGATGTTGATGTGCGGCGTCGTGATGACGGTGTCGCCGAGGGTGGCCTCGTAGTCACGGACGACGAAGGCGATGTTGGCGAGGTGCTCCGGCAGCTCGCCCGAGCTGTGGTCGCTGTCGTAGAGCATCACCCAAGGGGCGTCGCCCTCAAGCGCGATACCCCTGTCTGCGTTGGAGGCATAGCCGGTGGTCCCGTGATTCGGTACGGGCTTATCGGCGAAGACTTGCGAGGCGTTTCCATAGGCATAACGGGAAAACCCGTTATCGCCGTAGCGATCAGCCGCCATCTGGAAGAGCGCCAAGCGGTCGTAAGGGACCGTCTCATGGAAGGTGTACTCAAGGTGGTAGTACGCGCGCACCAAGTCGTCCGTACGGCCGAGTTGGGTGGCGATACGCGCTGAGATCTTTTGGTCGCGAGTGACGCCGGCGTAGACGACATCCGTGAGGTTCGGGCCCGTGTAGTTGTAGTGAGTCCTGAGCCGCCCGAGCTGGTGCTCTGGGCGGTTATCCGTCGTGTCGCTCTTGTAGACGAGGAAGGTCGCGCCCCCCACGTTGCCAGTCCAATCCCACTTGTTCTTCGTCTTCACCAAAAAGGGCCGGACGTCATCGACCATCGCGCGGTTGAGCGTCATATCCGGATCATACGTGATGGACTCCCCGAAGGCGCCGAGGGACGACTGGTCCCACTGCTGGTTCTTCCCCCAGCCGATAAGCGAGAGCTGCGAATGTTGGGCCGCGTAGGCCTCGCCCCACTTCGAGTGAGCAAAGGTGTGCTCGAACTCGTGGCTGCCCGGCTCAAGTTGAAGCGCACTGTAGAGGTGGTACCAGGCCGGCGGATCGTGCCAGTTCTTAGAGATCTGAATCGGGGCACCGATCGGCTCCCCTTGAGTGTCTCGATAAAGCGGGATGCCGCCCGTGATGTAGTACGCCGCGTTGCCCCCGCCATCGAAGGCGATGGGCACCGACACGGGCTCTTCCGTCTCATTGTGGATGACCAAGCGGTGGCGGTTGTACCAGTTGTGCTTGGAGGGGTCTGACCAGTCTTTCCCCCACCCTCCGCCGACCTCACCGAGGTTGTGGAGCGCCACGACAAAGAGGCCACGCACCGGATCCCAGCTCGCGTCCTCAAGCACGTCGCCGCCGCTGCCATCCCGCTGCATCTGGGCATACTGAACCTGAACGTCCTCTTGCGGATGAAGCCAAAGGTCGCGCTGGGCATCGCCGCCGGCGTTAGACGGCACCGCGATGAGAGAGAGGGTGCGCTCCTGACCCGCCGAGGCCACGTCGTAGCTCATCTCAAAGAGCAGGGTCCCGTCAGCGCTCCGGCTGATGTTAGGGGTCGCGCCAGAGAGCTCAGCGAGGATGAAGGACCAGCCTCGCCCTGCCCCATCGGTCACCGAGACCGCGCGTGCGCCGTCGAGCCACTCGGTCTCGCCGAACTGCACGACCGCCTCACCTGAGAGCTCAACGCTGACGACCATCGGGCCCCCACCAGCCACGCTGGTCGCGCGGTGCGTGAGCACAAAGTGACGAGGCATGGCCGCGACTTCCACGCTCCCCGACAGATCTGAGGTGTCTTCGTAGGTCACCTGAGGGATCTCAAAGCGCTGCATGAAGCGCCCCATATCCGTCAAGCGAGACGGGTTCTGCGCATCACCATCGACCCCCAAGAACGCTGCAGCCACGCGGTCCGCCCCTCCGTGACTGACGCCATACGTCACCGAGGCCTCGGCCAGCCCATCCACAAGGCCCTTGTCTTGGTGCAAGGCGTCCTCGGCGGAGCGCTCCTCATCAAAGATCCCGAGGGTGTCTAGGTTCCCTGCCTTCACATCAAAGGCGAGGCCATAATAGCCCGTCTGTACGTGGCGTACGGCGTTGTATGCGGGCTGTTGAAACCAATGATTGGTCGGCCAGTAAGTGTAACCGTAGTCACGCACATGGGTGTACCCCCCTGTCGTGGCGACGACACACCCCGTGGCGCTCTCCGGCGAGGTGAAGCCATCTGGGCAAAGCGCACAGAGCCCCTCGCCATCGTCAAACGAGCCCGCAGGACAGAGGCCACAGAGCGCCCCCTCCCACCCATTGAGGCACGCGCAGGCAAAGCTCGCCACACCATCGATGCACGTCCCCCCGTGCATGCACGGGGCGTCAGCGCACTCGTCGATGTCGGTCTCGCACGCCTCACCGGAGTATCCCGGCGCACACTCGCAGCTGAAGCTCGCCAGCCCCTCAGTGCAGGTCCCGCCGTTCATGCAAGGGGCGTCAGCGCACTCGTCGATGTCGGTCTCGCACGCCTCACCGGAGTATCCGGGCGCACACTCGCAGGTGTAGCTCGCCACACCGTCGACGCACGTCCCACCGTTTGCACACGACGCATCAACACAGTCGTCGATGTCGGTCTCACAGAGATCACCGGCAAAGCCCGGGGCGCACTCACAGGTGAAGGTCGCCACACCCTCCACGCATGTCGCGCCGTTCTGACAGGGGCCACCTGCGCAATCTTCGATCTCGACCCCACAGGTCTCACCGGAGTAGCCAGGCGCGCATTCGCAGCTGAAGCTCGCCACGCCGTCCACGCACGTCCCGCCGTTTTGACACGGCGAATCAGCACACTCATCGATGTCTTCAGCGCAGGTCTCGCCGGTATAGCCCGCCGCGCATTCACAGGTGTAGCTCGCCACGCCGTCGACGCACGTCCCGCCGTTTAGGCACGGCGCGTCACCGCATTCGTCGATGTCTGTCTCGCACACCTCGCCTGAGTAGCCGGCCATGCATTCACAGGTGTAGCTCGCCACGCCGTCGACGCACGTCCCACCGTTTAGGCACGGCGCGTCACCGCATTCGTCGATGTCTTCAGCGCAGGTCTCGCCGGTATAGCCCGGCGCGCATTCGCAGCTAAAGCCCGCCACCAAATCGGTGCATTCGCCGTCATTTGCGCACGGCCCACCAAGGCAATCGTCGATATTGAGGCACTCGAAGCCGTCTGACGCGAGTTCATACCCCTCCTCACACGCACACTCGATTCCGTCATCACCTTCGGTGCAGAGCTGAGCGCAGCCACCATTTTCGACCTCACAGTCCGCCTGTGAGCTCGCATCCCCATCTGGTAAAGGCTCTCCCGCGTCACCCTCTGTGTCGCTGATGTCCGCCTCTGAGCCCGAGACGTCTGTCGGCTCGATGACGTCTGAGGGGCTCACAATGTCTGGCTGCTCAACGACGTCTGAAGACACCGCTGCGTCGGCGTCATCATGAGGTGAAGTGACGTCTGGCTGCGGTTCAACCGCGTCGACCTCCGCGACCACGTCACCCTCCAAGGGGCCGTCTGCGTCACCTCCCACCGCATCACCCGAGGGCGGCTGTGTTGCCGTCGTAACGTCACCTTGCCCAGCGGGCTGACTCGGCGCCTGAACCCCGCCACAGGCCGAAAAGAACCAGACGACCAAGGTCGTAATTGCTACCCGATTATCCACAACCCCTCCTAGCTCGAAGGGCTCACGGTGACACATATAGAGGTAAATTACAGCATCGACTATCCCCCCTTGAAACCTCTTCGCGTTGAATACCCGCCGCTCCCCCGCGTCTAGCCCTGTGAACCGCACACACGGGGTACGCAGATGATTCGCCTGACCACACGCCTTATCTTGAGCCTCTCGATACTCCTCACCCTGACGGCGTCGGCGAGCGCAGCGCAGACGCCTTCCAAGGAGTACATCTTCGCCGACTTGGTGTTCGACAGTGAGGTCAAGCGCCCCTCTGGGGAGCAGTTCAACGTGAAGGGCAAGGCCAAGTTCGGCCGCTTGAGCTACATCGCGCGCCCAAGCTTCAGGGACGCCCTGATGGAGACGAGCGCTGAGCCTGTCCTCGGGAGCTCGGCGGATCGTTGGCTCATCTTGCCCTCCGCGTCGCTGTCCAATATCGCGATGCTATTGCCCTTGATGACCTGCCCCACTCACATGGCGCCGCGCGAATAGAGCCAGGGTTCAGCTCTCTGGGGCGACATTGACCATACGCGTGCCGCTGCTGAGGGTGTCCGTGGGGTCGGTCGCCTGGAGCTCGAACACCCCGATGGTGGTGTCGCTATAGTACCAGAGTGCTTGGCTCTCGCCGTTGAGGATGAGCGCCGTGAGCTGGGCGGCCCCAAAGCCCCCACCCTCGGTCAGATCAAAGGTGCCTGTGGGCGAGGTGCTTGTGACCAGCACCTCCAGGTCACCGTTAATCGCCGGGTTCCCGTAGACGTCATGTCGGACCAACTCGAGGGCGTCGCTGACGCCCCCCTCGACGACGTTGATAGACATCGTCGCGATGACGAGCTGAGTCCCCGGGCCAGCGGCCAAGGTGATGTCTTGAGTGCCTGGTAGGATGCCACCGGCGATGGGGCCACCGGCGGTCAGCGTCGCGACCCCCGAGAGGGTGTCCCTGTAGTAGAACTGAACGGAGCTGGCCCCGACAGGGATGACGACGCGATCGGTCGTCTCGGAGAACCCTGGGGTCGCTGAGAAGAGCCCGCTCTCGGTGGTCGAGTAGAGCTCGACGGACAAGGGCAGACCGGAGACCGTGACGGCTTGGCCGGAGTCGTCCACGAGGGCGATGGTGAAGGCCTCCGAGGTGTCTAGGACAGACATGGACTGCGCGGCGGTCTTGAACTCAAAGCGGTTCGCGTCCTGCATGTTCAGCGCGTAGGTCCCCGGCCAGCCGACGGAGCCGCTGCCGCCGCTGCTCCCGCCAGAGACATCAACGCTGCCTGAGAATCCGCCGGCCTGGGCCTCGATGGCGACGCGGCCACCGCCTCCTCCACCACCGTAGTGAGTGGCTGTGCCGCCGCTCGCCAGCACGTCACCGGATCCAGAGAGCGTCGCGGCTGTCACGTAGACGCTGCCGCCGGATCCCCCAGCCTTATGCTCTGAGGGGGCGTCACCTCCGCGCACATCGACGCTGCCCGTGAGCACGAAGTCACCCGCAGCTGCGAGGCGAACCCGACCACCGCCTGGGGTGGAGCCCCAAGCCGCGTTGCCGGCGCTGCCGCGATCTAGCGGCGTCAGGAGGTGCCCATGCACCGCAGTGTGAGGCGCCGGGCTCCCAGTCCAGGAGTAGCCTCCGATACCGCCGTGGCTCCCTCCCGACATTCCGGTTTGGCCGGCCCCGTCGTTGCCGAGCCCTTGGGCGTCGAGGAGCCCGGCGATGTGAATGTCGTCTGCCACGATGGCGTGGATGCCCGCCTCGGGCTCATGGGTGACCAAGCCACCCTCGTCCACGGTGAACGTGCCCAGGTCCATCAGCCCACCAGAGCGCTGAACCAGGGTCCCGTAAAGGGCCACGGTGGCCGCGACAGCGGAGGCGTCACCGAGCTGCAGCGCCGTGTGGGTCGTGCCGCCGACCTGTAGGCTATGGACGCTGATGGCCTCAGTCGCCGCGACGGTGACGCCGCGCCGGTTAATGAATGTGCTGTTGTTGGCCGCGGGGACGCCGGGGGGCGACCAGCTCGCTGCGTCTGCCCAGTCGCCGCTGTCACCGACCCAGATCTTCACGTCGGGGCCATCGACCACCAAGACTGGCTCGACGACAGCCGCTAGGACCGCTTGGGGATCTGTGATGGTGACATCGACCACGCCGGCCACGCTGTCGCGTAAGTACACCATGGTGTCGCTTTGCCCGTCGGTCCACGTCAGGGTCACCGTGTCGCTTGAGAAGGCCCCGTCGGGGGTGATGTCCAACCTGCCCGTGCCCGTCACCGTGCTCGCGGTCACCTGGAGATCACCGACTGACACCGGGTTCCCAAAGACGTCTCGTCGCTGCACAGAGATGGCCTGCGAGGTGACGTTGATGGGGGTCGTGTGGGGCTCGGAGACGATGGCCAGGTGGTCGGTGACCCCTGCGCTGATGGTGAGGTCATAGTCCGCCGCGGCGATGCCGTGGGTGATAGGGCCGCCGATGGTCAAGGTGGCGATGGTCGCGGTCGTGTCCCGATAGTGGAAGACTGCGTCGGACTGGCCGACAGGGATGGTGACTCGGTCAACGGTCTCCCCGAAGCCAGCGTCGGTGGCGAAGCTCCCGGTCTCGGTGCTCGTGTAAAGCTCCACGACGAGGGGCAGCCCCTGGACTGTGACCGGCGCCAGGTCGCTGTCCATAAGGCGTATCGTGATGGCGCTCGACGCCTCGTTGACCAGCGCTGTGGTCGGGGCATCGATGACATCGAAACGAACGGCGTGGTCCATGTTGTGGATATAGGTCCCGACGGCCCCAGCGCTTCCGCTGCCACCCGCGGGGCCCCCTTGGGCGTCGACGGTGCCGTTGAACTCGCCTGAGTGCGTCTCGATGGCGATGCGCCCTCCGCCTCCACCTCCGCCATAGTGGAACGCCTGCCCGCCCACCGCGGAGATGCGACCGCTCCCGGCCCATTGGTTCGCGGTGATGTGCACGCTGCCGCCTGAGCCACCTGCCTTGTGCTCACTAGGGGCGTCTTCACCGTCCGCGCGGAGCTGACCGTCGAGGCTCAAGGCGCCACCGACCATGAGCCTGATTCGGCCGCCACCGGAGGTGCCTCCCCAGGCGGCGTTGCCGTCACTGCCGAGATCGGCAGGCGCGAGGATAGAGCCGTGGACTTTGCTGTCGGGAGGGACCCCTCCGGTCCATGAGTAGCCGCCGATGCCGCCGTGGCTCCCACCTGCCATCCCTTGAGCCCCATCGCCCGCGTGGCCAAGGCCTTTGGCGTCGATGAGGCCCATGATGGTCGCGTCGCCCGCGACGTCTAGGGTGACGCCCGAGGGGTTGTTGTCGGTGTGCGTGATGGTCCCATCGCTCGTGATGGTCAGGGCGTCTATCTCGACGGGCTCGGAGCCGCTCAGGGTCACGCGCCCTCCGTCTCCGACCGTCACGGATCCACCAGATGCGCCCGAGACGGTCAGGTGACTGCTGACGGTCCCACCAACCTGCAGCCCTCCGAAGATGATCGGGGCGTCGGTGGTGACCGAGACGCCTTCACGGTTGATGACCGCAGTGTTGGTCTCGTTAGGGACGCCCGCGGGGTCCCAAGAGGTGGGCTCCGTCCAAGGGCCGTCATCTCCGACCCAGATCTTCAGGTTTTGCCCCTCGACCACCAAGATCTGTTGGCTCGCCGACGACACGCCCGCCGCTGAGGCCGTGAGGCTCGGAGCGGCAGCCACTGAGTCCATGTAATAGACCCACACGCCTGACTGACCATCGACGATGATCGCCTCGACGACGCTGCCGTCAAAGGGGCCCTCAGCGCTGTGGTCAAAACGCCCCGTGACAGCCTCGCTCTCGAGGTTGACGGTGAGCTCCCCCACGAAGGCCTGGTTACCGTACATGTCGCGCCGCTCGACCACGATGTGCGGCGACGCGGCGTTGACCGGCACAGTCCTCGGCTCGGAGGCGACCGCGAGCTGGGTGGCGGGGCCGTGGATCATGAGCACCTCGGCCTCTGCAGGCACGACGCCCCCGGAGACGGGTCCACCGGCGGTTAAGACCGCCGTCGCGGCCAGGGTGTCGCGGTAGTAGAAGCTCGCCTCAGAGCTCCCCACAGTGAACCAGACACGATCGGTGGTCTCTGAGAAGTCAGCGCTGGCCGAGAAGGTCCCGTCGGCCGATGAGGTGAAGAGCTCGAGCGCCAGATCGGCGCCAGCGATGGTCACCGGCTCGCCTGCTGCGTCCACCAGCCTCACGACAAAGGGCCCCAGGGTGTCTGTGACCTTGCCGCTCACCGGTGCCTGGGTGAAGACAAAGCGGACCGCTTGCTCCATGTGCCTGACCCAGGTCCCTGCGGTCCCCGGCCCGCCGCTTCCTCCGGCGCTCCCTCCAGAGATATCCACCGCGCCATTGAAGAGGTCTTCGGTGGCCTCGAAGGCCACGCGTCCACCGCCGCCGCCGCCACCATAGTGCGTCGCGTTACCGCCTTTGGCGCTGACGATGCCGGCCCCCATGAGGCGCTTGGCCTGGAGCCAAATGCTGCCGCCAGAGCCGCCCGCTTTGTGCTCGCTCGGGGCATCTGAGCCCTCGGCCAGAAGCGCACCAGTGACCGTGATATCCCCCAGGCTCTCGATGTGGATCCGACCACCGCCCGGCGTACCTCCCCAGGCCGCGTTGCCATGGCTGCCCTGATCCATCGGGCTGAGCAGATCGCCATGGACGCTCGCGCTCGTCGCCCCGGTGCTCGTCCAGGAATACCCACCGATGCCGGCGTGACTGCCCCCGGACATCGACGTGGCGCCCACGCCCTCATGACCGCGGCCCGTGGTGTCGACATGGCCCTCAACTGAGACGTCACCTTGGGTGAATAGATCCACGCCACGGGCGCCGGTGTCGCTGTGTGTGAACTGACCAGCCGCGGCGATGTGCAGGTCGCCCAGGGTCAATGCACCTTCGCTGTCCTGTATGACGGTCCCGCCATTATCGACCACCAGGTCGTGAGGGAAGGCGACGCTGTCGGAGACAGTCAGCGCCGAGGTGGTCGTGCCGCCAACTTGGAGGGTCAAAAAGGCGATCGGGATGTCCGAGGTGACCTCGGCGCCTTCCACGTTGATCACCACATGCTCAGAGCCACAAGGGAGCGTCGGAGGATCCCAGTTATCGACGTCCTCCCATGCGCCATCGTCTCCCACCCACACGTGGGTCGTCGGCTCGACCAAGAGCTCAACATCACAGGTGCCATCACCCACACAGGTCCCGACCGCGCAGTCGTCCGCAAAGCAGGTGTAGGTGACGCCCTGACACGACCCGTCTTCAGAGACGCACGCGTCGCTGTGGGTGCATGGATCTCCGTCATCACAGGGCACCGCGGTGAAGATGCACGTCCCTGTGATGTCATCAAAGGTGCCCGTCGTGCACGGGTCACCGTCATCACAGTCATCGACAGTCTCACATTCGCCGGTCTCAGCGATGCACTCGCCGCCTCCGCAGTCCACTGGCGCCCCCTCACAGACGCCTTGCGCGCAGAGGTCATCCACCGTGCAAAGGTCACCGTCATCACACGCGGAGGTGGTGAACTCAGGGGTGCACTCACCTTGCCCGTCGCAGCTCAA
>JBMYRH010000045.1:16144-29031 GCA_049602155.1 Myxococcota bacterium
TCGACGTGCACGCCCCGTCGGCGCAGGTGTCGCCGTGGGTGCATGGGTCGCCGTCATCACACACCGTGCCGTCTTCGGCGGAGACCTCGACGCAGCCGCCGTCGACGCAGGTCGTCACGGAGCAGGGGTTGTCTGAGGCAGGGCAGAGGACAGCCTCGCCTGCACAGGTGCCTTCATTGCACAGGTCGCTCTGGGTGCAAGGGTCGCCGTCATCACAAGCGGCGGTGTTCGGCGTGACCTCGCAGGTCCCATCCCCTTGGCAGCTGGTGTCAAAGCAGACCCCGGGGTCACCACAGACGTAGGGCATGCCCGCGCAGGTGCCGTCGGTGCATAGGTCGCCCTGGGTGCAGGGGTCGCCGTCGTCACAAGAGGCGGAGGTGGACACGACCTCACAGGTGCCATCACCTAGGCAGACGTTGGTCGAGCAGGGGCCTGGGTCCTCACAGCTGTAGGCTTGCCCTTCACAGACGCCGTCTGCGTCACAGCTGTCCTCTTGGGTGCATGGGTCGCCATCTTCGCAGCTCGCGCCGACCTCCTTGAGGGCCGTCGTGCACTCGCCACTTGTGGGATCGCACAGCGCCACGGTGCAGGGGTCCTCTGGTGCTGGGCAGGTGACGATCGACTCAGGGTCGACCACACAGGTGCCGCTCGGACCACAGCTGCTCGCGCCCAGGCATGGATCATCGGGGGGGCAATCCGAGTCGGTGTAGCACTCACAGCCCTCAAAGACGCAGGTCCCCTCGGTGCACAGCCCCACCGGTGCACAAGTGTCACCCGAGACGCAGGGCACCCCGTCGAGGGCCGAATGAATCACCTCTCCTTGAACACACTGGTCATCGGTGCATGGGTTTTGGTCATCAACCGGCACGGGCTGCCCGAGGCAGTAGTTACCCTTGGGGTCGTCTTCTTCGGACTGACAGGTGTCGTTGGCCGTGCATGGGTTGCCGTCATCACAGGAGTTCCCCTCGACGAAGAGCTGTGGGATGCAATCGCCAGTGACGGGTTGGCACTCAAAGGTCCAGCATGGCTCTGTGGCCGCGGCGCTCTCACAGCTGACGACCGAGTCGTTGCTCAGGCACGTCCCGGTGTCATCACAGGCTTCAACGGTGCACAGGTTTTCGTCGTTGTCACAGGCGGTCTCGACGGGGTGGAAGATCTTCTTGGTGCAGGCGCCGGTCACCGCCTCACAGCGCAGCTCCAAGACGCAGGGCTCATCGGCGTCGGGGCTCGGGCAGGTCACCGCGCTCTCCGGGTCGGCCTCGCACTGACCGGCGAGGCAAGTCGCGCTGCCAAAGCACGCCATCTGACATGGCTCTCCGTCGTCACTGTCGGAGTAACTACACCCCGTGACGGGATCGCAGACCGCGGCTCGGCATGGCCCCGCGTCATCACAGGTCACGCTTGTGGAGCCAGTACAGATGCCCTCAAAGCATTGGTCATCTGCGGTGCAGGCGTTTTGGTCGTCGCAGAGGTCTCCGTCCTTTAAGCCATCGCAGGGGCCGGGGGTGACATCAGCCTCGACGACCTCTTCGACGCCCGTGACGTCCGCTGGCGCCGTGACGTCAGGCGTACTCACCGTCACGTCCGAGGCACCTCCAAGCCCGCCGCCATCGACCGTCGAGCACCCTGTCAGGGTGAGCAAGCACACCGCTAACGCCCAACCAAATAACGTCCTTGCGCGCATCGTTCCTCCGGCATCCGAGGTGCCTCTGCAAGAGGGCCCCCTTTCCTCACTCGATCCCAGTCGCTCTGGCGGTGAGGTCTCGAGCTCCCTCTCGCCTCGATGGTACCACTACTCGCCATACGACTGTGGAGATTTGGTGCCCTGAGAGCGGCTCGAAGGGCCCATTAGCTCCGACGCCAAGCGCCCTGCCAGACCCAGGGCCCACAAATCATCGAGCGCTCGGGTTCAAACGCACCACAGCGTCGAGGTCGTGACGCGCCCCGTTGCTTTGCTGGAGAGGCGCTCACCCTTACCGAGCGCTACCTCAAAGTGGGTCTAAAAGGCGCAGGTGCCGTCTTTGCCATCGCGCACGAGCAAGACCTGGGTGTAGCAAAACGGAGCCTGCACGTAGCAGCCTGCTGTCGTGCACGTGTAGCCCGTCACGCCCCCATCGTAGAGGAAGCTCGCCGGCGCGCCGTACCACCAGCAGGTGCCGATGCCGCAGGCGGCGCAAGAGCCAAAAGACAGCACCGTGACCAGGAACTCAACCTCTTCAGAGGTCGCGATCCTGAAGCCCGCGGGGATGACGCCGCCGGTGTCCTCACACAAGGTCTGGCACGAGCTCTGCTGCCAGCTCTGAGGGGCCTGTTCAAGGGTTCGAACGTCTTGGCCAAGGACCACGCACCCGGTGAGCTCGCTCTCACAGCTGGTCGAGCAGCCGTCGCCATTGGTGTCGTTGCCGTCATCACACTCCTCGCCCCACTCAGATTGCGAGATGCCGTCGCCACAGTAGGCGCCCGAGAGGTTGAGGATCTCATTACACCCCGCCCGGCAGTGCGTGCAGTTGGGCGTCCCGTAAGGACAGCTCTGCTCTGTGACTTGGTTCCCATCATCACAGACCTCGATGCCCTCTGTGACCCCGTCACCGCAGACCGCCGGGGTCCCAACGCACTGCCCTGCGCCGTCACATTGGTCGCCCACAGTCGAAGGGTCTCCGTCGTCGCAGAGGGCGCCAAAGCCCTGGTTGATGACGCTACACCCCTGCCCGTTGGGCGTGCTGGAGGCCTCGCACTGGGTAGGCGCACAAGTGTAAGGCTGGCCCTCACAGGACCCAAAGCCGTTGCAGACATCGAGGTTCGTGCTCAGGTCACCGTCATCACACGCGACTGACGCAGGCGCATTTTCGACCACGCAACCCGACCCATCCGGCGTCGAGCTCAGCTCACACTGGGTGGGGGTGCATTCGTACGGGGTGCCCGCGCACCCGCCCTGACCGTCACACTGGTCAGCCTGCGTACCGATCAGCCCGTCATCACAGACCGCCCCAGAGGGCTCGTAGGTCACCGCGCAGCCCTCGCCGTCGGGGGTGCTGGTCAGCTCGCAGATCCCAGGTGAGCAGCCAAAAGGCGTCCCCACACACTGGCCTTGCGCGTTACACGCGTCGTCTTTGGTCCCAGGGTTTTCATCGTCACAGGTCGTGCCGGTGACCGCCAGCGACGGCACGCACCCTTGACCGTCCGGGGTCGAGGCGATCTCGCAGGTCCCTGGGATACACTCATACGGGGTGCCCGCGCACCCGCCTTGACCATCGCACTGGTCACCGAGCGTTGCACTTTCACCGTCATCACAGGCTGCCCCTGCAAGGGCATACGTGACGTCGCAATCCACGCCATTAGGGCTCGCGCTGACCTCACACAGCCCCGGAGCACACGTGTAGGGCATGCCTGCGCAGCCGCCTTGTCCGTCACAGACGTCATCTTGTGTCGCCTCCAGGCCGTCATCACACGCGGTCCCTTGGGCCCAATAGTCCACATCGCATCCCAGGCCATTGGGCGTCGCGGTCGCCTCACACTGTGAGAGCTCGCAGGTGTAACTGTTTCCGGCACAACCGCCTTGACCGTCGCAGGCGTCGCCCTTGGTCGTCAGGTCCCCATCGTCGCACGCGATCCCCTCAAGCTTGTACGCGACGACACAGCCCTCACCGTCGGCCTCACTGGAGAGCTCACATTGGCTGGGGGTGCAGACGTAGGGCGTGCCCGCGCAGCTCCCCTGGCCATCACATTGATCAGCGCTAGTCGCCATGTCCCCGTCATCGCAAGGGTGCCCAAGCGCCCAGTAGTCGACGTCACACCCCTCACCGTTGGCCGTGCTGGTCGCCTCACACTGTGTCGCCGTGCATGCATAGGGGGCACCCGCACAGCCTCCTGAGCCATCACACTGGTCGGCCTTCGTGTCGATATCGCCGTCGTCGCAGGCCGTTCCCTCAGCCATGTAGGTCACGTCGCAGCCTTGCCCATTCGGCGTCGAGACCGCTTCGCACTGAGTGGGCTCGCAGACGTAGGGATTCCCAGCGCAGGCCCCCTGGCCGTCACAGGCGTCGCCCTTGGTCGTGGGATCTCCATCGTCGCACGCGATGCCCTCAAGCTTGTACGCGACGACGCAGCCCTCTCCGTCCACCTCACTGGAGGTCTCACATTGGGTGGGGGTGCAGGTGTAGGGGGTCCCTGAGCAGCCCCCTTGGCCATCGCACTGGTCGCCGCTGGTCGTCACCTCACCGTCATCACACGGGTGCCCAAGCGCCCAGTAGTCGACATCACACCCCTCACCGTTGGCGGTGCTGGTCGCCTCACACTGTGTCGCCGTGCACGCATAGGGCGCCCCCTCACATCCACCTTCACCGTCACACTGATCGCCCTTGGTTTCAGGATCTCCGTCGTCACAGAGGGCACCTGCGGCCTGGTAAGTCACATCACAGCTTTCGCCGTTCGGGACCGACTCAAGCTCGCACACGCCCACGGGGCACTCGATAGGGTCGCCGCCACACTCACCCAGCGCGTTGCAAAGATCACCGCTGGTCGCCGGATCACCGTCATCACAAGGCGCCTGAGCGACGATCACGTTCTGACACCCGCCGCTTCCCTCGCAGAGGTCGTCTGTGCACGGGTTGCCGTCGTCGCAGAGCTCCCCCTCATCTGTCTCACCGCTGCAGTCATCGTCCACGCCGTTACACACCTCGGCCGCGGCCGCCTGCGCGTCACAGGCGCTCAGCCCCTCCTCGGTGCAGGTCCTCAGCGCGCTGCATGTCCCATACTCATTGGTGACCTCACACTGGGTCTGAAGGCCCAAGGCCGTGGCCTGCTCAGAGCAGCTGCAGACGCCACTTTCGTGCACGCACTGCTTGCTCCCACCACCACGGGTCGAGACCGCGTCCTGACAGACAAAGGCCTCTGGGCAGTCCTCATCGACGTCGCAGCTCGCACCACAAAACGAGCCCTCTGCGCCATAGTCCACGCACGCAGATACGCTCGTCAGTGACTCGCAGTCATCAGACACCATGCACGGCTG
Source organism: Myxococcota bacterium (assembly GCA_049602155.1). Taxonomy (GTDB): domain Bacteria; phylum Myxococcota_A; class UBA9042; order PHBI01; family JBMYRH01; genus JBMYRH01. The sequence goes on from JBMYRH010000045.1 coordinate 21,153, forward strand.
ACAGAGGCGCTCAAAGAGGGACACGCAGAGGTAGATCGGGTCCCCTCCGCCCAAGATGACCTGCTCACAAGACCAGCCGGCGGGGCACTCACTCTCACAGGTCTTTGTGCAGACGGTGTCCCCCATATGCTCGGCGCAGAGCCCGGAGTAACAATCGAGGTCTTCCTCACAGGGGTCTCCGAAGTCCCCCAACCCGGCGGGGCCCGATGCGTCTGTCACGACGTCCTCGAGCTCATCCATGCCGTCATCAATGTCCTCGAGCTCCGGCTTCGTGTTTCGGTCATCCCAGTTGTCGCCTGCGTCCGCCTCGACGTTGTCGCCAGTCGAGGTCTCCCAGTCCGGGCTCGTAAAGCCGGGCTCGGTCACCGGGCTGCAGAGGCCCTGGTCACACTCCAGACCATCATTGCATGGGTTCGTCGGCGAGCACACAGCGCCCACTTGTCCCTCTGGGATGAGGGAGCCGCTGCACCCGGAGAAGCAGAAGAGTAACAGGGCTAAGAAGCCACCAAAGACCGCGCATTTCATCAACCACTCCCGCTATGCCCGTTCAGCGCGTCACGCGCCCGCAGTAGCGAGTGTACCGACCCTTGGGTTCCTTGACCACGGACTAACGCTCCCGGAGTGTTATCCGCACACCGTTGTCGCTCCTGGTTCACGAAGGCGCAGGACGCTCAGTTTGTCTCCCACGCCTCGAAGATGTCCTCTCCCTCGTAGGGGCTCGGGTCGCGCTCATACCAGCGGTATCGCAACAACTTCTCGTCGTCATAGGGTGGCGTAAAGACGTCGAGCAGCTGAGTAAACTCAAGGGCGACCACCGTGTGGATATTGCCCCTTTCAGCGGTCAACGTGCAGTGGTCGCCGGCGACGAGTGTCAGGTTCTCGACCCGCTCCAGGAGCAGGTTACCGTCCGAGCTGGGCTCATCGAGGAGGTCAAAGCCCTCCACCTTCATCTTACCACTGAGGCACAAGATGACGCCGGTCATGTCTGGGTGATTATGCAGCGGGATCTCGTCCCCCGCGTCGAACTCCAGGCTCGCGACCTCGAAGTGACCGCCTTCGTGCACGGTGTTGAGCTCGGGGAAGGTCCCGAGGACCGCCACGTAGCCGTCGTAGAGGCTCTGAAAGTATGCGTCGTCCAAGTCGAGGAGCTTCATGAGGGCCGCCACCTCCTCCACGTAGTCTGCTTGCTCCCACGTATCGGAGAACTGATCGTTGGCCAGCGCGCTCAGCGCGGTGATGAAGCTCGCCCAGTCCATGGCCTCTTGCGGCGCATCATCCGCCGCGCTCGGGCCGACGTCATCAGGTCGTGAGAACACATCCTCCACAGGCTGCGCTTCGGCCGCGGCGTCCTCGAGACGCCCACGCTCTCCTGATACCGCGTCATCGGGCCTACGGGCGCCCATCGCGTCCTCACCCCGACCACTGCCAGCGCTCGCGTCCATCGCACGCGGTGCGCCTCCTGAGCGCTCATCGTCAGGCCCACCCGCGCCCGGCGAGGGCGCGCTCAGGGGCTCATCGCCACACCCAGAGAGGAAGGGCCCGGAGGCCACCAAGGCGGCGAGGCCTTTGACGGTCAAGAGGATGCTGTGGCGCCGCGTCAACATGGTCGACCTCCGTGGGACGGCAGAGTCTACCCTAGCTTAGACCAAACCCAGGTACGGAATCCCACGAGAGGCTGTTCGGCTGGACCACAGCCTGCCGTGAAGGCCCTCTGGCGCCGACGGGTCCACGCCACCGGTCACGCTCCGTGTTAATCTCCGCCCATGATGCACATTCCAAAACATCTGATGCTCGCCCTCGCGCTCCTTTTGTGTGCGCCACCTGTCGACGCCTTTCAGTGTGCACGACGACCCGCCCTTCAGGTCGTGGGGCTCACCTCCTTCGTCTCCACCAAGGTCCACATCTACCTGCAGGAGGATCTCTCTGAGGCTGAGTGGAAGCACGTGCGACTCATCGACTCCAAGAGCAAACGCGCCATCCGATTCGAGCGCCTAGAAGCACCACTGCGCATCACCCCGACCAAAGCGCTCACCCCGGGACACCGCTATGGGCTCTGGTTCAAAGACCGCCGCATGAAGAGCTTTCGAACCCTCGACAAAGAGGTCACACCGGTCACGCCCGCCCTCTCCGTCGTGTTCTCTGAGGCCCGAACACCTGATCCAAACGAACCGGATAAGACCCGAGGCTATGAGGGACGCTCTGCCTCTATTGTCTCGAACGCTAAACGCAAGACTGCTCCCGCGGTGCTCGTCGTCTCTGCGCGCCTCTGGCCCACCGGGGGAGACGACGACGACCCGACCGTCCTGGAGCATGTCATCCCCTACCGCACGAAGGCCGAATTCGCGTCCACCCAGCCATGCCAAGCGACGTCGACCCCAGCCCCCAACCAGGGCAGGTACACCGTGACGGTGACCCCGTGGTGGTCCGATGGCCACCAGGGCGAGGCGGTCACGCTGACCGGAAAGATTCGCTAGTCGCCCTCGGGCGCTGACACAGTCATCAGCCGCGGATCTTCGAACATCGCCACCGGGGTAATGATGAGCTCACTCTTATCCAGTGGCCTCTTGAGCTGCCGCTTGAAGCGCTTAGTGATGAGGCGCTTGACGATCTTCGAGGTCAAGTCGAGGTCACCGACCTGCTGAACCTGACCGATACTGACGCCCGCACCGACGAGGTAGATGTCATAGACGAGCTCCGAGCAATAGAGGCGCGCTTTGCTCCATTGGAAGTAGAGGTCATAGGGCCTCCCCTGATACGACCGAGCGACCTTCCGCATGCGCGCCAGGACCTGCGGGGTGAGGACCTGGTCACGGTCCTTCAGGCGCTTGACCCAGAGCTTCCCGCCTACCCCGCGGCGCTTGAACTGAGCGAGAGACACCATCCCCACAGGTCCAGCGGCCTCGTACACATGCGGCTCACCATCGACAAGGGTCACGATGCCGACGTGGCCGATCGGGCTCCCGGTCGCCGCTGAGACCGCGGCCGCCTGTGGCGTATCCGAGACGTGAAAGACGATGTCGCCCTCCATGACCGGAGGATGCGCTGTGACCACAAGTAAAGAGAGCGCAGAGACGAACGACGCGAGCATGGTCTCCTCCAGATAAAGAGCACTAGGCACGACAATAACCCAGCTCCCCCTATTCCGTGAGGGGGCGCGCTCAAGACGCTCTCTTCCGCCTCCAACATGCTATGCTAGAATCCCCTGCATGAAGCACTGCGCGACAATTCTGACCCTCGCGGCCCTCACGTTCTCCGCCGCGATGCCTGCGTTCGCCTCGGAGGAATCAGAGCCCGAGAGCGCCGAGGCGCTGACCTACGCGGCCGAGGTGCTCACCGACTTCCCGATACACATGGGCGCGGGGGCCCGGGTTGAGTTCCCCTTGGGCCTTCGGGTCCACACCAGCCTAGGGGTCATGCCTGGCCCCTACCTTGAGACGATCAACGCGCTCTGCACCGAGATGGGCTGGTACGATCAGCTCACCGCGGACCTGATCAGCGCGGCCCTCGAGAACTCGCTCGTGTGGCGACTGCGGGCGAGCTGGCGACCCTTGAGCGACTACGGGTTTTACGTCGGCGCGGGGTACAGCCTCGCGACCCTTGGCGGGGGTCTAAGCGGAGCCGAGGTCATCGCTGCCGCCTCGGGCGTCACACTCCCCGACCAAGTCGAGGGCAAGCTGAACTTCGAGACCGCCGCAGCGGTCCATATGCTCGACGCCGAGGTGGGCTGGGAGCTCCTGTTTTTCGACCACCTCCTGCTGCGCCTCGCCCTCGGTGGGACCTTCACCGTCGATGCAGCGACGACCTTGGAGGCCGGGTGGCAGGTCAGCAAACCGACGCAGGCCAAGGTCGACGAGCTGGCGCTGGCCGGCGAGCTCTACCTCGACGACATCATCACGCGCTATGTGCATGCCCTGACGCTGACCGTCGCCCTCGGCTGGCAGTTCTAGAGCGTCACCTCGCCCACCGTGAACATCTGCTTCTTCTCCGTCAGCCGAAAGGTCATCGAGCGACGCTTCTCGTTGGGCCGCCCGTAGTCGGTGAAGATGTCCACCTGCAACGTCACCGCGCCAGCGAGCTGCGCCGCGGAGCTGCCAAAGAACTTGGTCTTCACGTGATAGGCGCCAGGCATCGCCTTCTTGAGCAGATAGACCTCGGGGCCATAGCCTTGCGTGAAGTCGCGAGAGACGAGGCCACCGATGGTCGTCCGGTTGTGTGAGTAGTAGGCCTCTTCGCCGCTCGGCTCGACGATGTGCATGTCCATGTCCGTCATGTCCGCGTCCCAGCTCATCGCGATCCGCACGTCGAGCTCCATGGGGCGAATAAGGCGGACATCCACAGGTAAGTCACTGACCCCTAGGCGCTTGGCCTTCGGGAGGATGTGGTTGAGCTCCACCAGCGCGATGAGCTCGATCTCGACGAAGCGATCCCAGGTCTTCATGACGACCTTGCCGAGGAGCTCGAGCGCACGGGTGTAGTCTGCCGCTGCCAGCGTCGACTTCGAAGCGCGGCGCGCATCACCGCGGCGCTCAAGCGTGAGCGCGAGGTCACGAAATGACTGAGGCTCCTCGGGTCGAAGCACCAAGATCCGCTCAAAGAGCAGGATGGCGAGGTCAAGCGCCGAGCGCTGCGCCAACCGATGCGCCAAGATCCGGAGCAGCGCAGGATCCTCGAGCTCCATCTCGGCGATGTTGCTCAACACTCGGATAGAGAGAGCCTCATCTCCCTCCGTCTGAAAAAATGCTGCGCAGTCGAGGAAGAACGCCGGGGAGTTGCCGTAGTCCCCTCGTACGCCGAGGTACGTCTCGTAGCGCGTCGCCTTCGGGGCGGCCTTGATCAGGGCGAGATAGGGCGTCTTGGGATCCCAAGGAGCGAGCACGATGGCTGCGGGCTTCTTCGCCTTGCCACGCCCTTTCTTCTTCGCTTCGGTGCCCAGGACCATCGGCTCAGCGGCGACGCGCATGGACCCGCTGCCAGCCCCAGTGCTCGACATGCTGATACTCTCGTCCTCGAGTTCATAGGCGCTCTCTGCGGCCCCTGCCACCTCTGCCGAGGGTGCGGCGGCCGCCCTTCCCCCGATCCTCGCAGCCCCGAAGCCCCCTCCGCCAGAGCCGCGCCCGCTGCTGACCATGCCGCCGGTACCCCCCACCTCGAGGCGCTCCCCCTTCTTTTGGGGCCCACCAGACCTGAAGCCCTTCGGGTACGTGAACGTGGTGTCGTACCACTTCATCCGCGCGTCCCAGAGGGTGATGAGCGACGCGATCTTGTCCGTCGTCTGAGTCTGCGTAAGCTTGGCGCGGCGCGCCATCTCGCTGTCCCAATTGGCGCGCATCTCGGTGAGCGAGGCCGGAGGGCGAATGGCGTGCTCGAGGTACTGGCCGAGGTTCTCGAGGACGATGAGTGAGGTCGAGGGGGTCACGATTGAGAAGGCCTTGCCGAGGGCGGTCATCGCGGCGCTGTTGCGCTTGGGGAAGATCAAGAGCTCAGAGAGCTGCTTCTGTGCCCACAGCTGGCGCAAGAGACCGCCCTCAGACGCGTCCGCGGCCCGCACCGTGACCTGAACCTCTTCACGGACTTGGCCACCGACGCCAAAGGCCAAGATGACCTCAGTCCATCGCCCCTCGAGCTTGCCTGCGAAGGTGAAGGGCCCCTGAACCGGGCGAGAGGCTCTCGGCCACCCCTCGACGGCCCCGCCGCGCGCCACACGTGCACCTAGGAACGTCAACACGCCCGCCCCGACCGAGGCGAGGGCCTGTGTATCCGTGAGCCTGTTCAAGTTCAGGTACGCACCGCCGCTCTGCATCGCTAGGAAGCGCAAGAATGCGTGATTCGAAGTCGAGGCGCTGTTGAAGATCCACGCAGGGCCTCCAAGGCCGCCGGGGTCCTCGAGGCCGAAGTTCGAGACGCCGTCGGTGAACACAAGGACGAGATCGAAAGTGGCAGATTGGGGCTCAGGGGCGAGGGCAGCGAGCTGCGTCCCTCCGTCGTATGACACTCCCTCAATGGTTGCCAGCAGCGCATCTCGATCACCTGGTAACGAGAACCTCTGTACCGGCGCCGCCGCGTCTCTCACGACCGCGAGGTCCACGCTCACCGGAGCCGAGCCAAGCGACGCGAGGTAGCGCTTCAACAGCCCCAGCTCACGGGTCAAGTCCGCGTCGGCCCGAGAGGCCGAGGCATCCCAAGCGATACGCAGGCGCTTCGGCGGCGTCGAGCGCGCGTCGCGCACCACGGTCCGTGGCGTCGTGCGGACACTGAAGTAGACCTCCCCATCCGCGGCTCGCTCCACGCGCACACTGTCCGCGGACGCCCGAGGCAACGTGATGCGCAGGTCGCGCCCGAGGCGAACGTTCTTCTTCTGCGTCTCAGCGACAAAGCTGTTGCGCCAGGGGCTGAACGTGAGCCCCTTGGGGCCACCCTTTGTCACCGTCGGGGGTCCCTCGCTCTGCACGACCTCGACGCGCATCGAGAAGTCTGCGATGGCCGCCTTGAACTTCATCGGCAGGTCATAGACGAGCCCGTCCTTCCCCTCGTTGAGCTCGGCGATGTAGCGCACCATGATGGTCCGCGTGCCCCCGGCTGGGATTGGGAACACGCGCGTCTTGAAGCTGTTGCCCCCGGTCCACTCGACGAGCCCGGGATCGACGCCCTTTCGCACCTCCTTCTCAAAGGCTCGGCGCCCTTCATCCTTGTCGACGACGACGCCATCGACGAGCACACCACCGATGTCCAAGCCATAACCGCTGACAGTCGCGTCTTCGGGGAGGGGCATCACAAACTCACCCGAGAGCGCTCGGCCATGCGGGTTGTAAAAGGTGGTCGTCAACCGAGTCTCGGCGAGGTGACCGACGATCCGAGTGTCGACGGCCAGCTTGCGCACCCCCAGGGACTCGAAGCGATCCCCCATCTTCACTTGAAGTGCAGGTCGGGGCGCTGGACGGCGGGACTGCGCCGAGGCAGAGGCGCAGAGGAGCGCGATGCCAGCGGTCAGGGTCATTCGTAAGGCGGCGTAACGAAGTGCATGCATGACGTTCCCTCTTGGCTCGATGAGACAGCAGCGCGTGGCCCCCTCGAGCCACCCTCACTGCTGACGCGCAGCGCCCGTTTTCGATCCAAAAAAAGATGCGGTGGTGCCCCGTGCGCGATTCTGCCTCCTTGTCCGGCGACGTCAATGCACACCGAGGCCGTGGGTGAGATTCGCGCATTCGAAGGCTGCGCCACATTCTAGCGTGGCACAGAGGTCGACAAGGCTCTAACCTTGCGGCTCTGACGTCATGAGGGGGCGCTGTGAACGGTTCTAGGCAGAGTGTAGTGGGGCTGAGCATCGTGCTCCTCACCCTGACCGGGTGCTCAGAGGATGAGGGCTCTTCCAGCTCAGACTCCTCGATCGTCATCACCTCCGACACTAGCACCGAGGAGCCCTCAGACGCTGCGCTGGATCCGCCCGTCGTCGCCGACACCTCAGAGGGCGGTTCGAGCGACACAACGGACCCCGTGGACACCGCCACCTTGGATGACGTGGGGAGCCCCGTAGACACACAAGAGCCCGCCCCCTCAGACGGCATATTGGGGCCAGATATCGAGGTCAATGATGTCGCCACCGACGCCACACCAGATCCCGTGGACGATCCGGCAGATGTCCTCCCAGACTCTGCGGATCCCGCCGACCACGACGGGGCGGCCGATACGTCCGCTGGGCCCTGTGACACAGACGCCGCCTGTGGACCAGACTGCGCGCCCTGTGACGATGGGAGCTCGTGCATCGAGGGCATCTGCACCCCTTGCTCCCCCGACTGCGCCGGAGACTGCAACGGCACCGCAGTAGAGGACTGCGCCGGAGACTGCAACGGCACCGCAGTAGAGGACTGCGCCGGAGACTGCA
>JBMYRH010000046.1:0-26790 GCA_049602155.1 Myxococcota bacterium
CGACCAGAGCACGCAGATCTGCCTCCTGGCGTAGCACCGAGAACAATGGTGTCGTCGCCTCGAGCAATCGGCCGCCCGCGCAGGCAGCGGCCGCGGGGGTGGTAGTCTCGAGCGCGTCCATCGCCGCCTCGTCGACCTCGCTCGAGATCTCGAGCGTGTACGGGCCGCTCTCCAGCCCACCGCTCGTGTAGAAGCTGTCGACGACGATGTAGTAACGCTCGTTCGCAATGGCGTCGAAGGTGATGACCTCTTCACTGCTCGCGAAGTTCGTCACGTCGCTTTCACCTATGCAGGTGTTGCCGGGGTCGCCGCAGTCTGTGGCGATCCAGAGGCTCAGGTCGACCCCGTCGGTGGGGATGCCGAGCGTGACGGTGTAGGTGGCGTCCTCAAGCGCGTTGAAGGCGTAGACGTGGTCGGGGCCGTCAGCGGTCGCACCGTTGGTTGAGCAGTCGGGGCCATCATGGGTCACGTCGGCGCTGGCGTCCGTCGTGTCACCGTTGGCGAAGAAGGTCGAGCTGCCGAGGAAGATCTCGAAGGGCGAGGTACAAGACTCTCCGCCGCTCCCTAGGGGCTTGCAGCCGCCGCCGACGCAGGCGTCATTGCCCGAGCACGTTCCGCAGGACCCGCCACATCCGTCGTTACCGCACTGCAGCCCGGCGCAATCCGAGACACAGTCTTGCGAGATGGTGATGGCGTATTCGCCCGTCCCGTCGACCGAGTTGGACCAGTAATCGACGATGATGAAGTAATCCGTGCCTTTGTCGAGCTGCAACACGATGGACTCAGAGGAGGTCCCAGGGTTGTCGGTCGCGACGATGCAGCTTGAGTCGATGTCCGAGCAGTCGGTGACGACGTAGACCATGGCGTCGTATTGCACCGCGACATCGATGACGTAGATGCCATCGTCTTGCGGGGTGAACTTGTAGACCTCGTCACTCCCCTTGAGTCCCCAGCCCCCTTGCTTGCCGGGGCAGGCGCCGCTCGAGAAGCTGTAGTCAGCCTGTGCACCGGTCGTGTCGCTGCTCGCGTAGAAGGGCAAATCGTTGACGTTATAGGCCGACTCACAGCTGTCGCCGAGGGGCGAACCCACGCACTGGTTATTTTCACAGAAGGTGCCTGTTGCGCACATGCCGCAGAAGCCGCCGCATCCGTCCTCGCCGCAGGGGAGCCCTGCACAGTTTGGCGTACAGTCTCCGGGATCGTAGTCGGTCAACTTGAAGGTGAAGTCACCCCCGAGGTTGGTGTTCCACGAGTTGCCATCGAGGATGATGTAGTAGGTCTGGTTTGCGGCCAGGTAGGTGACGAAGGTCTCGGCCGTGTTCGGCATCGCGTCGTCACTGTAGGCGACACATGTGTCGGCCATCGCGCTGCAGTCGGTCACGATATAGACGACCACATCGAAGATGGTCGGGACCGTGACGGCGTAGTTGCCCTCGACGGTGGGCGTGAAGGCGTAGACCACGTCGCTAGCGCCCTGACCTGTCGAGGTCGGTACGCCGGCGCACCCGCCGCTGCTGATGTTGTAGTCGGCGTTGAGCTCCAAGGTGTTGCCGGCGGCGGTGAAGGGGAGGTCGCCGACGACGATCGGCTGCTCACAGGTGTCACCGAGCTTGATGATCTCGCATGCGCCATCGGCGCTGCACTCCTCACCGTCGGCGCATGCGCCGCAGGAGCCGCCGCAGCCGTCGGTGCCGCAGGTCTTGCCCTCACAGCTGGCGGTGCAGCTCACCGGGGGGCCCGCATAGATGCTGACGGAGTACTGGCCCTCGGCGGCGCTGAGCTCGCTGTGGCCATCGACGACCAAGAAGTAGGTCTTCTCGGCGGTCAGCGGCGCGACCAAGATCTCGTCGATGTCCTCGTCGCTGCCCATCAAGCAGCTGCCCGGCGCATTGGAGCAGTCGTTGACCAGGTACACCGCCGCATCAAAGGTCAGCGGCTCGACGTGGAAGGTGTAGGTGTCGGTCACCGAGGGCGTGAAGGCGTAGACGTGCTCTGGAGAGCCGCCGCCCACATCGCTCGTGAACCCGCAGAGGCCCCCAGGGATGCTCAGCGAGTTTGGAGCGTCGCTGGTGTTCTGGATTGTGTAGTAGGGGACGTCAGGGACAGGGATAGGGCTTTGGCAAGTCTTGGCGGTGTCGACCACCTGGCATTGGTTAAGCGGGGTGCAGAATTCGCCGACGGCGCAGTCTCCGCAGGTCCCACCGCAGCCGTTATCGCCGCACTCTTTCCCGCCGCAGTTCGGGATGCAGGCGCACTGCCCTTCGTCGGTGCACGAGGCATTCTCGGCGCAGATGCCGCAAGAGCCACCGCAGCCGTCGTCGCCGCAGACCTTGCCCTCACAGGTTGGGACGCAGTCGACGCATTCGACCCCGTCACAGATCTTGCCGAAGCCACAATCCCCGCAGCTCCCGCCACAGCCGTCGCCACCGCAGGTCTTGCCTTCGCAATTCGGCAAGCACTCCATGCAGATGCCAGGATCGACACAGAACCACTCCTCAGGGCAGAGACCGCAGACCCCGCCGCAGCCGTCTGCGCCGCAGGTCAGCCCGATACAGTTCGGGACACAGTTGATGCACACGCTCTCAGCGTTACAGGACCACTCAGCCGGGCAGATGCCGCAGGTGCCGCCGCAGCCGTCCGAGCCACACTCTTTGTCGTCGCAGTTCGGGACACAGCAGTCTGGCACAGGGGCGAAGATGCAGCCTTGGGCGGGGTCACACATGTCTGTGGTGCAGTCGTCGTCGTCGCTGCAGTCCAGGTTGGTGCCGCCCATGCACTGTCCGGCTTGGCAGACTTGGCCAAGCTTACACATGTCGCCGTTGTCGCAGGGCGTCCCGACGGGTTGATCGACCTCGATGCACAGCCCTGAGGCTGGGTTACATGCCGGACGCTTGCACGCGTTTGACGGGATGTTCTCAGCGCAGTCGTCGTCACTTTGGCACGGTGGAGGTGGCGGCGGGACGTCCTCTGCGATCTCGGCGTCCTCTGCGTCGCCGCCGTCTGCGGTGTCCTCAACCGCGTCTTCGAGGGCGTCGACGTCCTCGACGTCCTCGACGTCCTCGATGGCGTCTTCTGCGGTGTCGGGCACGGTGCCTACATCGTCGGGGTCGTGGTTCGTGGTCGCATCGATGACCGGGTCGCTCACCGTGTCCGTCACGACGTCCGTGACAGGTGCTACGGTAGCGTCCGGATCTGCGGGTGCCGCAGTGTCTTCGGCGCAGCCGTGGAACAAGAAGGCGATCGAGAGTGCAATTGTGGCGTATCGGATCATAGGTGGAAAGCTAGCACAGACGGACCGCTGAGGGCAGAAACGTGGTTACAGGCGTGGTCAACCATCTCGCCGCGACCTTGTATTCGTAGACGAGTGCCCTGAAAGTAGTCTCGTGGTGCGTCCAAGACATGTAATCCTCGCCGCGCTCTTTGTGGTGACGGGATGTAGCTCGGGTGACCCTGAGATCGCTGCCGACCCCTATTGCTCGGGCGTGGGCTGCTCTGAAGCTGGCCTCATGACCAAGCCCTCCTGTGAGAGCGCCGGCCATACCTGGGGGGCGCTCGCCACTCAAGAGTCCTGTGAGGCCGCGGGGCACACGTGGATCGAGGGGGCGGGAGGGCCCGAGGACTCCGCTGACCCCGGGGCCGATTCGCTCGAAGGTGCCTGCGATTGTCTGCCGGAAGAGCACTGCAGCGCAGAAGGCGTGTGTGAGCCCGATGTGTGTGTGCAAGGTGAGTCGACCTGCGCGACGACCGAGGCCATTAAGCACTGTGACGACACCGGCGCCGGCTTCAGTTTGGAGCCTTGCCCGGAGACCTCTCGCTGCGAGGTGGGTGAGTGCATGCCCTTGGTGTGCGCCTCTGGGGCGACGTCATGTTCGGAGGGTTTGCGTGTCACCTGCAACTCGCTCGGGACCGGGTGGGCCGCTTTGCCGTGTGCGGAGGCTGAGGTCTGTCAGGGGGGCGAATGCATCTTCGTGCAGCCCAACATTCTGCTCCTCGTGGACACGTCCTATTCGATGAACCGCCTCGTCGATGGTGATGACGAGACGCCTGTCTCCTGCCTCGGCGCGGAGGGATGTCCTCCCTGGACCTTCCCGGAATGCGATGATTCAGAGACGCCTGGGACCCGCCTAGGGGTGGTGAAGAAGATCCTCCAAGAGCTCGTCACGAAGGGGGCTGAGAGTGGCCTACGGCTGGCGCTCCAGCGGTTCCCGCAGTCTCCTGCGAGCCCGCCGACCTGCTTCGACGGCAACTATGGTCCACTCGAGACGATGACCCAAGACAACGGCGCCCATAGCACCGTGGGTGAGGACTGGTTTCAGATCTACCTCAACGAGGTCGTCATCGTCCCCTTTGATGGTGAGGGCGCTGCCGGTGTTGAGGCGCTCTTGCCCTGGGTCGACTTTCAAGAGACCGCGATTGAGACCGGCACGAACTGCGCGACAGACGATGACTGTGCTGATGGCTTCTGCTGGTTCGGTGGCTGTGAACAGCACGACAACCCCGAGCTGCGGGGCAGCAACCCCGAGACGCCGTTGGGGCGGAGCCTCTTCTACGCCGGGGAATATCTGCGCCACGCGGTCTTCGTTGAGGGGGCGCCGTGCAGTACCGACGCGGAGTGCGGCTCTCCCCATCACAGCTGCGTCGACGGAGCGTGCCACGATCCCCTGGGCAAGTGCCGCAGCACCCGTATCATCGTCTTCACCGACGGGGTCGAGAGCGCTAACTATGAGCTTGATGACTTCTACCACCCTCGTGTTCAGGCCAAGCGCCTCCATCACGGCTTGGGGTGCACCGCACTCGATGACTGCGTCGGCGGAGCGACCTGCGAGGGGGGTATCTGCCGCGCTCCAGAGGGCGTCATCGAGGCTGGCACCAAGGTGTGCGCCGTGTCCGAGTTGGCGTGCGCTACCGACGATGATTGCCCCGCGTTCGCGTGCGGGTCTGGCCAGCAGTGCCTAGGGCAATGCAGCCTCGCGGAGGTGACCCACGTCGACGGCGCCGACGGGGATCGGCTGACGGACGCCAGTGGCCGCGCGGTCAGCGTCCAGATCCACGTCGTGGATGCCTCGGGTATTGAGGGCGCCAATCAGAGCATCGCTGCGTATGGCGGCGGCCAACACTTGAGCGTTGATCTCGGCGCCGCGGCGTCGATCGTGGCCTCGGTGCTGCCGCTCCTCGACGCCAAGGTCAGCCTCGACGGGGCCGTTTGCGATCTCGAGGCCGATTAGCGAAGCTTAACGCTCGGACCTGCCGGCCCGTCGTTTTCCTTCCCGCGCCCATGCTCCAGCTTGGACTCACCATGACCTCGCCGATGCCGCTTATGACGCCGCAACCTCTCCCGCGAGGTGGTGTGGTGGTGAAGACCTCTGCCGGGCTGCTTCAGGTCGGGGTTCCGCCGGAGACGATCAAGGACACGATGATCCTGCCAGAGGGCGTGCCGCCGGTCTTCGTGGTGACCCGCGAGCTCTTTGATTACGAGCGGGGTGTGAGCGTCGCGGAGGTCGAGTTTCCGATCTTTTACCACTACTTCATCCGCCGCAGTCGCGCGGTGATCGTCGCCAGCGCTGAGCAAAAGATCGCGATCTGTCGCCTGATTCAAGAGGCGGTCTTCGGGCCGGCGGAGATCGACCTGACTCGTGAACTCCCTGTGCCCGCCGATCAGTGCCCGTGGTTGCCTGACCTCAAGGCAGAGTTGATCCGCTTCTTGAAGCCCCCTGATGGGCCAGACGGTGAGGCCCTGACCCTTGAGGGCATCGTCGACTTTGTGCTCTTTGACGACGCGGGGGTCGCTACCGTGGGGGACCTCACGATCCGGCGTGAAGAGGGCGACATCGTCACGGTCGAGGATCGATCCCTCGCGGACAATGTCACCTTCGAGGCCGTCTCTCGCGTGACCGACCGCCCCCGCCTCCGTCGTGAAGATCCCGAGTCCAGCGTGTTCTCTGCCCCCGCCTTCGGCGTGACCGTGCTCGGCGCCGGTCATGGCTTTGACCCCGACGGCAAGACGACGGGCTTTGTGCTCTGGATTGGGGGACGCGGTATCTTGGTCGACCCCCCTGTGGACACGACCGAGTGGCTCCTTGAGCACGGGATCTCACCGCGGCGTGTCGAGGCCATCCTGCTGACGCACTGCCACGCCGACCACGATGCAGGCTGCCTGCAGCGTGCGCTTCAGCGTGAGCGCGTTCAGATCATCACGACCCACACCATCCTTGAGAGCTTCCTCCGGAAGTCCTCAGCCATCACCGGGCTCCCCTCCGAGCGCCTCGCCCACATCGTCGACTTCGTCCCCGTGCCTGTGCGTAAGCGAGTGCGCTTGATGGGCGCGGAGTTCTCCTTCGCGTACACCTTGCATTCCCTGCCGACCATCCGCTTTGAGGTTTGGTACGGGGGAAAGAGCCTCATCTACTCCTCGGACACCTTGGCCGACCCCGAGGTGATCGAGCTTTGGCGTCAGGAGGGGGTCCTGAGTCAGGGGCGCGCCGAGGCCTTGCTGGACTTCCCGTGGGACCACGACTTGGTGATTCACGAGGCGGGGGTGGCGCCCATCCACACGCCACCAGCGCTCCTCGAGCCCCTGTCTGACGAGGTGAAGGGTCGCCTGATGCTGGTGCACACGACGGAGGACGCGATCCCCAGCGGGAGCGGCTTAAAGCTCGCTCAGGCTGGCCTCGACGGGACCATCTCCATCGACGCTGTCCCTCCCCCAGAGAGCCGCGCTGTGCGTTGGCTTGATGCGTTCCGGGCCATCGAGCATTTCCGAGACCTGCCCCTTGAGAAGGCGGTCCAGGTCCTTGAGGTCGCCGAAGAGCGTGCCTACGAACCCGGTGAGGCGATCATCCGCCGGGGTGAGCCCGGCGACCATTTCTACATCATCCTCGATGGTTGCTGCCGCGTGCTCTTCGGGGAGGTCGCTCAGAAGCTCTTGGAGGAGCACGAGTACTTCGGTGAAGCCTCGCTCATCGCTGGCACGCCCCGCAGCGCGGACGTCGAGGCGGCGACCCATGTGAACCTGTTGATCATCGGGAAGGCGGGCTACCTGCGCTTGATCGCGCAGACTGGTATCGCCGAGCAGATGCAGCGCCTCGCGGCCAACCGCGCCGAGCGCACTTGGACGCTCTTTGATAGGCACCCGGTTTTGTCGACGTTGAACACCGCGCAGCGGACGCGTCTTCAGGCGGCCATGGTACGCCAAGAGGTGCCCGAAGGCGCCCTACTTTGGCATTCGGACGACGTCGACGCGCCTGGATATTTAGTCGACTCCGGGGCCCTCCAGGAGCGCTCTTTGGACGCCGCGCCCAGGCTCTATGGAGCGGGCTCCTTTGCTGCTTGCATCGACGCGTTGGTGCAAGGTGAGTCGCCGGGCGCCGTGCTGCGGGTCACGACGGCTGGGACCGTCTATCGGATCGATGCAGCCTGCCTCCGAGAATTTTTATGGGACCACCCTGGGCTGTACTTACGGCTGATGGCGCGGCGTCGAGCGGAGTCTTCTGTCGAGGCGTGAGGGTCCGCAGTCGTGCGTTTAAGGGCGTCTTTCGTAAAGTGTCAGACGTTGTCACTCGTCGCGACGTGGGCGGCTGGGTATCATGGAGCCATGACACGTACGACCTGCATCGCATTTCTCTTGTTCATGGCGCCGCTCGCGGCATGCACTGATGTCGTGAGCGTTGAGCCACCCGGGGGCCAAATTGGTGCTGACGGCTGGGGCACCTCCGCCCCCTCGGGCCCTCAAGACCCGGCGCTCGGAGACGAGTCCGACGACGAAGGGGCGGGCTGGGAGACCCTCGACGGAGCGCCAGGTGGTGAGTCCGACGCCAACGGTGGAGGCGACCAGCCTCCGTCTACCGACGAGTCTGGTGAGTCAGGCCCCGACGGCGAGACGTCCGAGCCCTCGGATCCATCCGTCTGCGGTGATGGCGACTGTACTGGGTCCGAGGATTGCCTCACCTGCCCGGATGATTGCGGGACGGCCTGCCCGGCAGGCACCTGTGGTGACGGGATCTGTGATGGAGACAACACGTGCGAGACCTGCCCTGACGACTGTGGTGAGTGCGGTGAGGCCTCGTGCGGCAACGGCGCCTGTGACTGGACCGAGACGTGCGCGACCTGCCCGGTGGACTGCGAGTGCCCGGAGACCGTCTGCGGAGACGATCTCTGCGACGAGGGCGAGACGTGCGCGACCTGCACAGAGGATTGCGGCGCGTGCCCTGTCGTGTGCGGAGATGATCTGTGCGACCCGACCGAGACCTGCGAGAGCTGTGAGGCGGACTGCGGGGAGTGCGAGGGCGCGTGTTGTGACCAGCTGCTCTGCAACGTCGTCTTCGAGGAATGCCTCATGGAGGAGGACGGTCAAGGGTGCTACTGCGACCCCATCTACGAGATGTGCGACTTCGTCGGAGACAAGTGCCCGAACGGCTACCAGCAGCCCGATGACTATGTCTGTATCGACTATGGTGGGCAGGAGGGCATCTGCCGAACAGCGTGCATCGGGCCGACGATCGGCGATCCTGACCCGTGCGTTGGCGCGGAGTGGATCTGCGGCGCCTTGCCCGGCCAAGACGGCTACTGCGTCCCCTCTCAATGCACCGGCTACTTCGACAATGACTTCGATGCGTGCGGGCCGGACGCGACCTGCCTCCCGCTCGTGAACGGCCAGAACACCTGCGTCCCCGACGGCCCCGACGATGAAGGCGACTCCTGCGGCGTGCACAACGAGTGCGCGCACGGGCTGCTCTGCATCGACAACCTCTGCTCCTACGGGACATGCAGCGTGGACAGCAATCAGATCCCCTGCGCGGACGGCGTCTCATGTCTCGCGTGGACCGTGGGGGTCGACGAGCTCTCCGTCGGAAATTGTGCGGCGGAGTGCACGGTGTTCACAGACGAGGGCTGTGAAGATGATGAGTGGTGCTTCCCTCTGGCGAACATCCCGGAGGCTGGGCCGATCGACGGCTACTGCGTCCCGAGTGACGGCTATGCCCTCCCCGGCGTCTTCTGCGATCTCGACCCCAACAGCTGCGTCGACGGGACCATGTGCGTCCTCTCACCGGATAATGAAAAGGCGACCTGCGAGAACCTCTGCTACCCGAGCGCCCCAGACGGTGAGCCAGGCTCTTGCTCTCCCGGTCGCGGGTGCTCTCCGCTCTTCATGGTCAACGAGCTAGGCGAGCTGGTTGAGATCATGGACTACGGCAGCTGTATCCCGAGCTGCACCCCCTGGACGGAGCCAGGGCTCTCCGGCTGCGGAGGCGGCTCATGGTGCGAGCCCATGCTCTTCAACAGCCACGCCGGTGAGTGCAAGGGCGTGATTGGGGAGCTCAACGAGGGCGATGATTGCACCGAGGTGGGCCTCCAGAACTCCTGCGGCCCTGGGCTCTTCTGCCTCGGCTTCATGACCCCAGCTGGGATGGACGGTGAGTGCCACCTCCTCTGCGATACGGACGGAGGTGAGGGCGCGACTTGTGCTGAAGATCAGCTCTGTGACCCGATCCTGTTCAACGGCGCCAACGACAAGCAGTTCGAGGTCGCGGTCGGTGTCTGCCAAGAGGACCCGGCATTTCAGCCTGACATCACCTACGACGCTCATGTCCAGCCGATCCTCGAGAACAAATGCGCAGGGTGTCACACCGGTGAAGGCGTGGGTGGCCACGACATCGGGGTCAACTACGTCGACGCACCGAGCGCTCCGGCGCACGCCGATTGTGAGGGCATGAACCTCGCCCAGTGCGCGCTGCTTCGGATCGAGGCCGGTGACATGCCCGCTGGCTCAGGCTGCGGTGGTGTCGTCGATGACGCCGCCCCGAACGCCTTCATGTGCATCACGAACTCGGAATTCGACACGCTCACGCAGTGGATCGCGACAGGCATGCTCGAGAACTGAGCCCGTCGCGCCCCTCAGGGTGCCGAGAGCTGCTTGACCACGGCGAGCGCCTCACTGACGTGGGTGAGGACGTCCAGCTGGGAGTCGAAGATGTGGTGGACCACGCCCTCTTTGTCGGCCACGTAGGTGACCCGACCGGGCACGAGCCCCAGGCTCTTGGGGACGCCAAAGGCGCGCCGCAGGCTGTTGTCGGGGTCCGCCAAGAGGACAAAGGGCAAGTCGTGGTGGTCGGCGAACGCCTGGTGGATCTCGGCGGAGTCCGAGCTGACCCCGACGACCTCGGCGCCGGCGTCCGTAAACACCGTGTATTGGTCCCGGAAGGCGCAGGCCTGCATGGTGCAGCCCTTGGTCTCGTCTTTCGGGTAGAAGTAGAGGACCACCGGGCCTTTGCCGAGCAACCCGTCTCGCGTCACCGTGGCCCCGGACGCGTCGCTGAGCGTGAAGTCCGGGAAGGTATCACCGACGCGGACGCTCCGGTCTCTCACCTCAGTCGTCGCAGCCTCTTGACCGGTCTGCACCCCAAGGGAGGTCGCCAATGTCACGCTCAGCATCGCGACCATCCCCCAGCCCAGGCGCTTTGCCCCCGTGGCCGTGGCGCATCGCCGTCGCACCCAGGCAGCGCGGCTGAGCATGGCACCCAAGAGGCTGCCGAGGAGGCCGTTGAGCGCGAGGCCATAGGCGCGCACCGTCGCGACCCCCTCGGGGGGGTGCCAGGTCCAAGCGTCTGCCCCCGGGACGTGGTGCAGCAGCGGCCCACCGAGCCCAAGGCTCAAGGTCACCGTCGCGCACCCACCGATGAGCATCATGAGCGCGCCCTGGCGATGCGCTGAGGGGGCGTCGCTCATTGCGCCTCGCCCATCGAGGGGTTGATGGCATAGGCTGTGCGTGGCTCGCTAGGGGTCGTCGTCATCGGCGCTCCTCAGGCTCATCAAAGGCCTATCACGGCCCATTGGCGCGGACCAACTCTGCGCACAGGAGGATCCCATGCTTGGTCTCGAAGACAAGGTCATCGTCGTCAGCGGCGGCAACCGCGGTATCGGCGCGGCCATCGTCGCGCTCCTTGAAGACCACGGCGCGCGTGTCGCCTATACGTATCGGACGACGCCGGGGCCTCGTGGGACCTTGGCGCTTCAAGGAGACGTGACAGACAAAGCCGGGATGGAGGCGCTCTTGGATCAGGTCGAAGAGGAGCTTGGGCCGATCTATGGCGCGGTCGCCAACGCCGCGATCCACACCGACAACCTGTTCCACACGCTCAGTGAAGACCAGTGGCGGAGCGTGTTTGAGACCAACGTCTTTGGGGCGGTGAACTTCATGGCGCCCATCACCCGCAGGCTCGCCGAGCGCCGCGAGGGCTCGATGGTCTTCATCGGCTCGGTGGTCGCTGACAGAGGCAACTTTGGTCAGTCGAACTACTCGGCGACCAAGGGGGCGATCCACGCCATGGCCAAGTCCATGGCCAGGGAGCTCGCGCGGAAGCAGGTCCGGGTCAACGTCGTCGCCCCTGGGTTCATCGACACCGACATGGTCAAGGGGCTAGAGGACACTATTCGGGAGAAGCTCACCCGTGAGATCCCGATGCGGCGCTTTGGCCAACCCGAGGACATCGCCTGGGCCACTGCCTACCTGCTGAGCCCCGTGGCGAGCGCCTACATCACTGGCGAGGTCTTGCAGGTCAACGGGGCGCTCATCACCTGAGCGTCGCCTCGCGCGCTGAAAAAGATCTGAATAGCGGCGCCAGGCGCGCGTCACACCTTCGCAACGACGGAGGAATTCATGCGCTCGCACCGGCCCCACTCACCCCTCATCATCTTCGCCCTCTTGGCGATGCTGCTCGCCCCGGTGAGCAGCGCATCGGCCTTTGACCCCGGGGATCGTCGGCGCCTTGAGCGGGCGAGTCAGCGGGCCCACGCTGCGCATGAGCGGCTGCTTCACAAGGCGGCGCAGCACCGCGAGCGGATCATCGCTCAGGCCCGCGCCATCCATGAGCGGACCATCGCCGAGTCTCGGGCTGCTGCCCGCCGCCTCCGCGCGCAGTCCCGTGCGGCGCGCCGTCGCCTCATGGAGCAGTCTCGCGCGGCTCGCCGTCGCTTGGCGCGCACGCCTCGAGCGAAGCGGGTCCGCGAGGTGCACCGACGGGCACCGACCCACGACGGCATCGCGTTCTCTCTTGAGGGCTCGATATCAGGCCTCGATGCCTCCTCAGAGTTCTCTGTCGCGCTGAACGTGAGCCCCGATGGCCACCCCTGCGGCCACGATGTCGAGGTCTATGAGGAAGACGCCGCAGACGGGCGCATCGTCGTCCCCTACATCGAGGAGGCTATCGAGGACGCGCTCGCTGAGTCGCCCGCCATGGAGCCGGAGATCCTGGACGCGCTTGAGCTCTCTGTCGAAGACGAGATCCCTGAGGTCGCCGATCTCATCGACACGCTCGAGACCCTCGAGGCGCACGAGGCCGTTGAGCCGGAGGCCATCGAAGCGCCCGAGATCATCATCGAGGCGCCTGCTTTGGGGGACTCCTCGGCGGTCAACGGCGACTTTGAGCGCGTGGAGTGGGAGATCATGGCGCGCATTAACGCCATCCGCGCCGACCGCGGCCTCAGTGAACTCACCTATGATCCACGCCTCCAGGCTGGCGCAGTGAAGCACTCGGCCGAGATGTACCGGATGAACTACTTCAGCCATACGTCACCCATCGCTGACCACGCGGAGTTCGACCAGCGTATCCAGCGCGAGGGCATCAAGAACTTCCAAAGCGCCGGTGAGAACCTCGTCATGGGCCCAGACAGTGCGGACTTGGCCGAGCGCTTCGTGGACCTGTGGATGGACAGCCCGGGCCACCGCGACAACATCCTCGGCGACGACTTTCGCTTCTCAGGGGTCGGCGTCTACGGTGAAGGCGACCGGGTCTACGCGACCCAGCTCTTCAGTCAGCGGGTCGACCGGGCGTTCGAGTAAGCTCAAGCGGGCGTCAGAGCTTCGCCGGCTTGTCGGCTGGGGAGCCCTTGCGCTTGAGCTGCTGGAGCGCCCCGGCGATCCGCAACGTCCCCTCGTCGTCCGTCTTCAGCCGCATCGTCATGTTCCCGCTCTCATCGGCGAACATGATCGTGATGTACTGCATGTTTGGGTACTGCACCCAGGCCAACCCGTCGCCCCCAGAGAGCGTCCCGGTGCCGTTCGCCTCGATGGTCATCGCCAGTCCATCACCGCGCGGCATGCCCGCGTCATAAAACACCCAGGTGCCGACAACGCGCTCACCCAAGGGCTTCTCGCACCCCATGAGGCAGCACCCAGAGGCGATCAACAGCACAGCGAGGTGCTGCCTGAGCGTCGCTCCCCACCCTGTCCGGCCTGCCATCACTCGGAGTCATCCCTGCCACGCCATTGAGGGGTGACCGACCCCTGAGACGGATTATGGCGCGGACCATACTGCAGCTTTGTACGGTTTTGTACTGTGAAGTGCACCGCCACTCACCCGGTGAAGCGCACGCATCTAGGGCTGTGTTTGCTCACTTCTTTCGGCGCAGCTCGAGGTCCTCTCCCGCGATGGTGAGCGCTCCTGCGTCGTCCGTGGTGAGCTTCATCGACATGGCCCCGCCGTCGCCGAAGCTGATGTCGATGTAGGCCATCTTGGGGTACTGCTTCCACGTGAAGTCCCCGCTGGTCGAGAGTTTGCCTGTGCCATCTGCGGCGACGGTGAGCTCGAACCCGTCCGCACGAGGCTTGCCGTCCTCGTAGCCCTGCCATGTGCCGACGACGCGCTCACTGAGCGATTTGCCACATCCGACGAGGCTGAGGGCTGTGAAGAGGACGAGCCCCACAAAGATCCGTCTACGCATCGTTGACTCCTTGCGTCATCCAACAGGCGACTGCGTGCGATTGCAGCAGAACCGGAATCGCAATGCAATGCCGTCATTGGCGGACTGTGGCCCTTACACGACAAAGCCCCACGCCTTGAGCCTCGTGAGAGGCGCCAGGCGCAGGGCCAAGGTCTCAAGCGGCCAGAGCCGCACTTTGATCCACTTTTAGTACCGGTAATGTCCCGGCTTGTAGGGGCCCTCGACGGTCACGCCGATGTACGCGGCCTGCTCCTCGGTGAGCTTGGTCATGTTCACGCCGAACTTCTCGAGGTGGAGCCGCGCGACCTTCTCGTCGAGGTACTTCGGGAGCACGGTGACGCCGGTCTCGTAGCTGTCTGCGTTCGCGTGGAGCTCCATCTGGGCGAGCGTCTGGTTGGTGAACGACGCGCTCATCACCAGGCTCGGGTGGCCCGTCGCGCAACCGAGGTTACACAGGCGCCCCTCGGCGAGCAGGATGATGCTGTGCGGCCCACCGTCCGGTCCGCGGGTCGAGTTGAGGAAGCGCCACTCGTGGACGCCGTCCTTGACCTCGATCTTCTCGACCTCGCCACGCTCACGCATCTGCTCAAGGCCAGCCACATCGATCTCGTTGTCGAAGTGACCGATGTTGCAGACGATGGCGTTGTGCTTCATCTGGCTCATGTGGGCCGTGGTGATGATGTCCTTGTTGCCCGTCGCGGTGACGTAGATGTCGAAGTCCTCAAGGGCGTCCTCGACGGTGATGACGTCGAGGCCCATCATGGACGCTTGCAGCGCGCAGATCGGGTCGACCTCGGTGACCGACACCTTGGCGCACTGGCCAAGAAGTGAGCCGACCGAGCCCTTGCCCACGTCGCCGAAGCCGCAGACCAGCGAGCGCTTGCCGCTGATGAGGAAGTCGGTGGCGCGCATGATGGCGTCCACCAGCGAGTGGCGGCAACCGTAGAGGTTGTCGAACTTCGACTTCGTGACCGAGTCGTTGACGTTGATGGCCGGGAAGAGGAGCTTGCCCTCCTCGTGGCGCTGCACCAACCGATGGACACCGGTGGTGGTCTCCTCGCTCACGCCGCGGATGGCCTTGGCGATTGGCGTCCAGAAGCCGTCGCCCTTCGCGGCGCGGACATCGTGGAGCAGCTGAAGGATGACCGCGTGCTCGGCGCTGTCGGCGGTCGAGACAGCCGGGATGGTGCCGGACAGCTCGTACTCGTAGCCCAAGTGGACGAGCAGCGTGGAATCGCCACCGTCATCAAGGATCAGGTTCGGGCCGACCTCACCGGGCCAAGTCAGCGCCTGAAGGGTGCACCACCAGTACTCAGCGAGGCTCTCGCCCTTCCACGCGAAGACGGGCGGTCCCTTGCGGTCGTTCATCGAGCCGCCCGGGCCAGCGACCGTCGCTGCCGCAGCGTGGTCTTGGGTCGAGAAGATGTTGCAAGTGACCCAGCGGACCTCGGCGCCGAGCGCCGTGAGCGTCTCGATGAGCACGCCCGTCTGAATGGTCATGTGCAGCGAGCCCATGATGCGGGCGCCCTTGAGCGGCTGGCTCGCGGCGAACTCCTCGCGGAGTGACTTCAGGCCGGGCATCTCGTGGAGCGCCAGGTCGAGCTCTTTGCGGCCAAAGGCGACGGCCTCGGCGCTCTCGTCGGCGATCTTGTACTCAAGCCCCGCGAAGAGCGGCAGCCCAGTGTCCATAAACGTTGGGATTTGGGGGATAAGTGACGCGGACATCAAGGCCTCCTGAGGGTGCCGTTGAACAAGGATATGGGGGGTGAAACACGGCCAAGTTGAAACTTAATCCGTCGATTCGGATGAATGGATACACGCTGGGTGAGTCTGGATCAACCTTTGAGTGTCGAAGCGCTGACACCCCTGCAGCACAGGGGCGTCCAAGCTGACCAGTCTCATGGTCGAGGGTTCCGCCAAGTGGCCGATGCGTCGATACCCCAACCGACGCCATGATCACCCCGCAGTGCTCCCGCAACCGACTCGCATCAAAGTCGAGCAGCTCTCCTCTGGCAAGGTTGGGGACCTGGGCTGACAACACTGGCTGTGAGGGCGCACGTCTCGCGTATGCTACCATCGATCGCGTCACACCACCTGACCTGGAAGGAGGCCTCGATGCGAGACGGTCTTTTCATTTCGCTCTTCGCTGTGCTGCTCTTCGCTTTATCCACACCGGCCCTCGCCGGCGCGCCACCGGAGTGTGAGACCGACGAGCAGTGTCAGGAGTGGGGCTATGAGACCTGTGGCGTGATGGGCTGTGAAGGCGGCGAAGCGATGGATAATCACACCGAGTGGGAGCCCCCTCCGGGTCCCGATGCGTGCTCGAGCGACGCGGACTGCCCGGAGGGACAGAGCTGCGCGATGAACCCCGACGCCTCGGTTGGCGCCTGCATCGATAGCCCCTCAAGCTCCGAGGACGCCGACGCGGCGTCTGAGAGCGCTGAAGAGGGCGCGTCCGCCGATGAGGGCGGTGAGGGCACAGACGAGGAGGTCTCAAGTGGCTGCCAAGGCTCACAGACCCCCGCCGGGCTTGCCCTCTTCGCTTTGGGGCTAATCGGGCTTGCGATGCGCTCTCGGAGGCTGGGCCTCGAGCGCTAAGCCTTTGAAGGGCCCGATGGACGCCCTGTGATGGCTTGAGCTTGCGGCCTTTAAGCGCGCCCGATTATGGTCCGGGCCATGAAGACCACGACGCTTTGTTTCATCTCTCTCTTTCTCATCAGCGCCTGCGGCAGCGACGCTCCGGTCGACCCTACTGAAGCGATTGACGCTCAGAGCACGACTGATAGCTCAAGCGCCGAGTCAGACGCGACGGCCTCAAGTGATGATGTCACGGCGCCTGAAGAGGACTCCTCATCTACAGAGCCAGACGCGACCGAGTCGACCTGTCCCTATACCGGCACCTACCTCATCGCGGGCCCCTGTGAGGAGGGTTATGACGCTGAGTTGGCGGCTAAGGCCCGGCGCTATGAGCGGACCTGGGTGACCTTTCACACCGCGCTCCATGGCGCGAACGTGGACTTGGGCATCTCGGTCGATAACACCGAAGACCGCGCGCTCATCCAGTCGTTTATCGACGAGCACGACGGCTGGGATTTTGAGGCCTTCGCCGGCAAGGCGCCGCTCGACATCTTCCCAGGGAGCGGCAAAGTCGCTGGCCTCTACGCAGGCGTCGGCATCGCGGCGAGCGCGTATCGCTATGGCGTCTTGCGTGACCAGGGCTACCCGCTTGAAGAGGTCGATTTGGCGCGTCAGCACCTGCTGATGGGCCTTGAGGTCTTCCACCAGGCGGCGACCGTCCCTGGGGTTAAGGGCGTCATCGCGCGCTCGCTCGATCGGGTCGGTGGCCACGAGACGACCCCGCTCTTTGACGAAGAGGGCAACCCGCTCCCTGAGAAGAAAAATAACGGCACCTGGCGCGCTGATGAGTCTGGCCTCTATCCCGACATCATCTGGGAGGACTCGTGCAGCCGTGACTATCTCTTGGGCTGGGTGACCGCCGCTGGTGCGGCCTGGGAGGTCATGGCCGATGACCCGAGCTTTGATGAGGCTATCAAAGCGCAGCTCCAGGGCCACGCCAAGGACCTGGGCCATGCGCTGATGGAGGTCCGGACCGATCCAGCGTTTTGTCAGGGGCTGGATAATTGTCACCTGGGCCTGGGCTATGACCTTCAGATCCCAGACGCCGACGGCCGCAGGACACTCCACGGGTGCCTGCATGAGCACGACCTGGACTGTAACGGTGTGCTCGAGTTCATCGATAACGGCTTTAACGCGGTCATGGCGCTCGGCTTTATCGCCACCTGGGCCTATGTCTCTGAAGACCCCGAGCTCATCGCCTACCTCAACGACCAGCTCATCGCCGAGCGCGACCTCCACGTCATGGGCCGGGACTCACTTGATCTTTTGGCCATGGGGGAGGGCGCCAACTGGTCGGCCTGGAATATGGCCTTTGGCGGCATGTGGTCTGCTCAGCGCTACCTCACCCATGCGGACGCCCGTGACGCGCTCCAGGTCGCGGTCAATACCAGCCTCTACGACATCGAGGGCGCGACGTTTTTGCCCGTCGAGACCGCCCAGTCCTACTTCGACTTCATCTACGCCGCGGGCTCAGCCGGGCTCGGCGCTCACCACTTGGCCAATGAAGCGGTCGATAAGGATGCGATGGACCGCGGTTTGGGCACGCTCCACGGCTTCAGCGAGCCGCCCTATTACGACGTCTCGATGGTCAACTGCCCACTCTCGGTCTGCGAGTGCCAAAGCGAGGACTGCCCAGGGTCAGACAAAGAGGTCGCGGTCCACGCGTGCACAGCCCCTGACGGCACTGAGTTCAATGTCTTAGGCTGCTACGGCTGGAAAGGCACGATGATCGCCGACACGCCCGTGCCCATGGCCATCCGCCCGGCGAGCAACTACCACTGGCGGTCTAACCCCTACAGCATCAATAGCGGCGGAGTGCACGGCGAGATGGGCGGCCAGATGCTGCCCGCGGTCGACTTCCGCATCGCCTATTGGCTCGGCCGCTGGGCCAAGGTGAGCGAATGAGCGTGGAGGGTAAGCCAGGCGAGCTCACCGCCTTCGCCAAGCGCGCCATCGGGCGAAAGCGCGTCTTCGGCGTCTTGTCTGCGCTCGGCGTGGCGGTCGGCCTGGGCCTCGCGCTCTACTTCGCGGTGACCCATCAGCCTGGTGACCCGACCGGGCTTCAGGCGGTCGTGGTCGTGCTCATCTTGCTCAACGCCCGGGGAAACCTGCGGCAAGTGCGCTACGTCAATGCGCTAGAGGCCCTCACGACCTCCCAAGGGGCAGACGATGAATGAGACGGACAAGCGCCGGCTTGACCCTGCGCACTGGGAGGGGCGCTACCGGAAGGGAGATACCCCCTGGGACCTCGGGAGCCCCGACCCGCACCTGCTTGAGGTGGTCGAGCGCTATGGCATTAAGCCCTGTTCTGCGCTTGAGGTCGGCTGCGGTAACGGCCATAACGCGCTTTGGCTCGCTCAGAGAGGCTTTGAGGTCCTGGGCATCGATCTCTCCCCCACCGCCATCGAAGCCGCCCGAGCCCTGGCCTCCGGGGCGGAAGGACAGGCGCGCTTTGAGGTCGGAAACCTCCTAGATGGCCCCGCAGAGGGCGCGCCCTATAGCTTCGCCTATGACCGCGCGGTGATGCACCTCTTTGAGGGCGCCGAGCACCGCTCGCGCTACGTCGCAAACCTCGCGGCCTCGCTTGTCCCCGGCGCGCTCTATCACACGCTCTCGGGCTCAACCGATGGGCCGCCGAGAGACTCGGGGCCGCCCAGGCGAACCGCCACTGAGATGATTGGCGCGCTCGAGCCCTACTTTGAGCTCGTCGAGCTGACAGAGGCCGCCTTTGACGCTGCAGGTCTTAAAGACGCCAAGGCCTGGGTCATCGTCGCCCGTCGTCGAGCCTGAGCGCTCAGTCGCCTGAGCAGGGACCGTCGATCGCCTCACCGTCGGAGGGGAGGTCTTCGTCGGTCAGCCCGTCGCAGTCATTGTCTATGCCATCGCAGCTCTCGACCTCGGGTGTACACCCCATCACCAGCCCGTTGGGGCCGAGCACCGGCAAGAAGGTGTTCGAGAAGTAGATGCCCTGGCCAAAGCGGTCCCCGTCGTTTGTGCCCCAGCACTTGGTCTGGCCGCTCGCCTCGATGACGCAGCTGGCGTGGGCGCCGCTATGCACAGAGAGCGGGTCGACTATCCCTGCGACCGGCGCGAGTGAAGGGGTCGTCCCGTTCAAGCTCCCCTGGCCCGTCGCACCTGTTTGCTCGCTGCTTCCCCAGCAGGTGGTCACCGACTGGCCGATGGCGCAGAAGTGGTTTTGGCCGCCCGATAGATCTGTGATGCCCACGATCCCTGCGATAGGCGTCGCGTAGGGGTGATCTCCCTGCGCACCATTACCCATCAAGCCCTCGGCATCCGAACCCCAGCAGACCATCGGTGCGTCGGGAGCTGCGGGGAGAGCGCAGGTCGCCCCGTAGGCGACCTGGACGTCCTTCATGCCGCTGAGTGGGACGCTGGGTGCGCTCAGCACAGGCGCTGGGTACTCCTGAAGCGCTGAGGCTTCACCCCGGCCCATCTGATTGTCGAGGTTGCTCCCCCAGCACCAGACCTCCCCTTGGGGTCCACTTGGCGCGTCCGCAGAGCCGATGACCGCGCAGGCGTGCTGATTGGGGTCGTTTTGCCAGTGCCAGCTCACTTTGGAGATGCTCACCGCGACTGCGTCTTGGAGGGTGGGCATGGCCAGGTCTTCGGTTGGCACGGGGTGAGCGCCTTTTTCGCCGGTGCCTTTGACGATCATCGGGTCATCACCCCAGCAGAGGACCTCTCTCGCTTCGCCGACCACTGCACAGCCCATCTCTTCTCCGACGCTGAGGTCGCTCACCGTCGTCAGGCGCGCCCCCGTCTGGTGGTGCTCGACGTGATGCGCGTACTTATGATCGTTCGAGGCCGAGACGCTGACGTTCCCCGTGACGGTGGTATCACCACTCTCGGTCCAACACGCGAGCTCATCGCTCGTCAAAATAGCGCACGCGAGGTCACTGCCGGCGTCGATCTCCACCGCCTCGATGGGGCCCTCTTCAGTGATGATGGGCAGGGCCCCAGCCATCACTTGAGGCAGGTGGCCGCCGGTGTCGTAGGCGCCCATCCCACCGTAGTGGCCTTGGGAGGTCCCAACGCAGCGAACCTGCCCAGGGTGCTCGTCGGCGTCGATCGCGCAGAGCTGTCCCGGTTCCATGGCCAGATCCGAGGCGATGAGCCCCTCTAGCAAGACAGGCGTCGCGTAGGCATCCTCAAAGCTTCCCTTTTCGCCTTGGCCAAGCTCTCCGGCGCTGTTTTTGCCGCGGCAGCTCACGTGACCCTCGGCGTGTAGGCGACAGTTGCCCGCTTGCACGAGGTAGGGTTCGCCTTCAACCAAGGTGGCGTAGGCTGTGGGCTCTGCCAACGCTGGTGCCTTCGCGACGCTGAGCGCATTCAGGTCTCCCCAGCAGTATTGCGCTCCCTCGGCCGTCCATCCACAGCTCAGGTCTTGACGGAGTGAGAGGCGCACAAGGGGCTCAGGGACCTGTTGATCAAAGATGCTCGTGCCGACCTTACTTGCCCAGGTCGTCCCGCCCGTTGTACCCGAGCCGAGCTGCCCCGAGTCATTACTACCCCAGCAGTACGCCTGCCCCTCTGCATCCAGGCCGCAGGCGTGGTTGGGGCTACAGCTGATGGACTCAAGGGCGGGGAGCGCCTGGTCTACGCCCAGGTGCACCTCGATGGGGGTCAGCTGTGTGGTCGTGAGCCCCGGTCCCGCGCCCAAGTGCTCTGGCGAGCCGACGCAATAGGTCTCATTGCCTGCCTCACCCTCCACGACCACGCAGGTCCCCGCTCTGTGGGTACAGAAGTCGATGATTCCGCCGAGAGGCTCTCCCCCTTCGCTGGCTAAAAGTGGCGTGGGGCGCCAGTAGTCACCCTCGGAGTCATCGACGCCATGGCCCAGAGCGCCTGAGCCCGACGCCCCCAGCAGCTGAGGGTCTGGTCATCGTGCAGCATGCAGGCGTGCGCCTCGCTCACGTCCACGTCGACGACGTCGGTGAAGGGTGCGTCATCAACCGGGTTGATGAGGGCCAAGGGGGCGCTGATGTCATACGGATCGTCGCTATGCACACCGTCTCCCAGCAGGCCATGCCTCTGGCCTCCCCAGGCCCAGAGCGATCCGTCTGCATCCAGCGCGAAGGCCACGCTCAGGCTCAAGGCGACAGAGGTGATGGGCTTGAGGAGCGCGATCTCCGTGGGCACGCCCTCGGGTGGCTGCTCTGTGACACCGCCCGCTGGGATCCAGTGTTCACTGCTCTCCCCCCAACACCACACGCTCCCCTCGGCCTTCAAGGCGCAGTAGACGGCGTCGGCGTATTCCCAGGAAAATCCGCTGAGCGTCACATCCTCGTTATGGACCAGCTGAATGACCGGGCTCGGGAGTCCGCAGCCTAACGCGTCCTCGTCGACCTCGCCGTCACAGTCGTCGTCGACCTCATCACAGGTCGCGTCGCTCAGTCCATCGCCTGTGACCGTGCAGGCGTACTCGCAGGCGTTCTCGGAGAGCCCGTCGATGTCCCAAGTGCCCGCGTCACAGCCCTGCGCCACACACTGGCCACCGTCGCAGAGTGTGGTCACAGAGGGGTCACTGTTCGGGCAGAGCTCGCCCTCGTCGGTCTGGCCATCGCAGTTGTCATCGACGCTATTGCAGCTTTCACTCATCGGTCCAGAGGGGGTGGCAGAGCAGAGAGTGCCTTCGCCGTCGTCAGCGCATAGCCTTGTGCCCTCGACCGCGCAGGCGCCCTCGCCGACGGTGCATGTGGTCCCCAGATCATAGCCCTCATCGGTCTCGCCATTGCAGTCGTTATCCAGCCCATCGCAGAGCTCGTCGCTCGGCTCACCGGCGCTCACCGAGCAGATGGCGCTCTCCCCGCCGGGGTCGCAGACGATGATCCCCTCGTTCATGCACGCGCCATCACCCTCGGTGCAGCTCTCCCCGAGGCCCTCAAAGCCCTCGTCGATCTCTCCGTCGCAGTCATCGTCAAAGCCCTCGCAGAGCTCCACGCCGTCGTCACAGTCGAAGAGCTCCTCGTAGAGCCCGGTGACCTTGAGCGATGTCGGGCTCTCGTAGAGCCCTTGGGCGAAGATGTCGGCCTTGTTTTCACCCCAGCACACGACCCCTTGGGCGGTCGCCGCGCAGCTCGCGTTGAAGCCCGAGGCCAGGGCGACGACCCCGTTGAGTCCCGCGATGGGCGAGGGGGTCTGGACGAGGTCAAAGCTGAGTTGCCCGGTCTGCCCGTAGGCGCTTTGGCCCCAGCAGATGACCCCGCCACCTTGGCGGGCGCAGGCGTGGAGGTAGCCGCCTGTCAGGAGATCGCTGCCTGTGAGCGCATCGATGGCGACCGGGTGGAGCTCGCTCACCCCCTCGCCGTTAGCCATCAGCCCGTAGGTGTCGCTCCCCCAGCACACGACCTCGCCCGCGTTGGCTGTCGTGGCGCAGGTCGTCGTCTTGGCGATGGACACGCTCGTGGCGCCCTCGAAGGGCTCGCCGCTCACCGGGTCGATGACCGGCGCCGCGCTCGTGCGGGACCCCTCGAAGGGCGCCCCGTCGCCGAGCTGGCCGACGTGATTATCTCCCCAGCACCAGACCTCACCCCTCGGGCCGCTCTCGGCCTCAGGGGTGCCGAGCACGGCGCAGGCGTGGGTTTGGTACTGCTCCTGCGATGAACCCGTCCCCGAGGTCTTCTTCGAGAGGGCCAGGTCCACGGCCCCGACCAGGTGAGGCATCTCCGGATCTTCGGTCGGGATGGTCTGCGCGCAGCCATCATCGCTCAGCAGCGCGCCTTTGAGCGCGTGGCTCCGGTCACTCCGCGCCTTTGAGCGCGTGGCTCCGGTCACCCCGCGCCATTGGGCGCGTGGTTCAAGGTCACCCCGCGCCTCTGAGCGCTGGGCGTATCGCCTCGCCCTTACTCGGGGATGGCCTCGTCAAGGCCGATGACGTCGAGGTAGTCGTCGCTGTAGTAGATGCCCTGGCCGAAGTAGTCCTTACCGTTATCGCCCCAGCAGATGAGGTTTCCGCCCGCGTCGGTGACGCAGGTCGATTGGTGGCCGACGAAGAAATCAGTCACCGAGCCGAGGCCTTGAATGGCCAGCGGCGCGGGTTGGCTGGAGATGGGGCTAGACGGTCCGATCTGGTCGGCGTTATTAGACCCCCAGCAGGCGACGACCTCTCCGATCCCAATACAAAAGTGGCGGTAACCACCCTGGATGGACTCGACCCCCGCGACGTTAGGGATAGGCGCCGCTTTGGGGTAGCCCGCGATCCCCCCGACGTTGTTATTGCCGAGCATGCCGTTCGAATTGCTTCCCCAGCAGCGCATCGAGCCGTCCTCGGCGAGGATCGCGCAGGTCGTATCGTAAGCGATGGCGACAGCCTCGACCCCTGTGAGGACCTCATCGCTGAGGATGTCGATCACGGGCTCGGCCCAGCCACGCATTGTGCTCTCCGTCACGCCATCGCCTAGGGCGCCCTTATACTGTGAGCCCCAGCACCACACTTCGCCCTTGGGGCCTGCCTCGGCCTCAGGCGTCCCCAAGACGGCGCAGGCGTGCGCCCCGCCGCTCTCAACGTCGAGCGCGAGCCCTTCGGCGCCGGTCAAAAACACGCCCTCGGTCTCCGTCGGGATGGGCTGCGCGTAGCCAGCGCTCGGTATGATCTTGTAGCCGGAGTTGCCACCCCAGCAGACGACCGCTTTATCTTCGCCGTGGATGGCGCAGGCCCTTTGGTAGCCCACCTCGAGGTGCGTGACGTCTTGAAGGAGGCCATCAGCCTCGGTCGGTGTGTCTGCCAAGCCGTGATAGATGGGCGTAGCGTGCAGCCCAGCTCCAACGTTGGAGCCCACCATACTGGTCGTCTGTATTCCCCAGCACGCCACGCTCTCATCGCTCAAGATCGCGCAGAGCTGGTCATACCCCGCGTCGATCTCCGTTGCGCTGATCGGGCTCTCGTCTTCGCCCAAGATCGGCAGCGCCTCATCCTTATTGCGCGGCGTCTCAACCCCACCATTTCCGTACTTGTTTCCGCTACCCCAACAGCGGACCTCGCCAGGGGTCTCATCGGCGTCGATGGCGCACATCTGTTGGTAGCTAAAGGCCACATCACTCACGCTCATCCCTTCGACGATCATCGGGATAGCGACACTTGAAGCATATTCGCCGACCACGCTCTGCCCGAGCTGACCTACGTAGTTATAGCCCATACAGCTCACGCTCCCCTCGCTCGAGAGGTGGCAGCTGCCAGCCACGTCTTTCACGTCGGTCTCAGGGATGAGGGTCGCATAGAGCGTGTCGCCCAGGCCAAACTCGGCGAGGTCTCCCCAGCAGTGGCGTTCGCCCTCAGCGGTGAGCCCGCAGCTCCGGTTGCCCTCGAGCTCCAAAGAAACAAAGGGTGGATTGGCGGCCGCGACGGTCGCCTTGACCTCATAGGCGATCGTCGTATTGGTCGTGCTGCCGTAGCCGAGCTGTCCATAGTAGCCCATGCCCCAGCAATAGGCTTGACCGTCCGCGTCGAGGCCGCAGGTGTGGTAGGTGCCACAGGCGATGTCGACCAGGGGGACCTCCAGAACGAGGCCGAAGCCGCCCTTGACCGTGTCGGGCTCGGGGTCATTGGCGCTGTCCCCGGTGCCTGTCGCCATCCCATAGCCCCAACACAGGTTCTCATGGTCCTCTTCGGTCTCGGTCAGGACGCAGCCGTGCCATTGACCGATGCAGAAGTCAGTGATGTTCTCGACCACCTCGCCGCCCTTGGTGCGGGTGAGCGGCGTGGCGGTCCAGTACCCGGCTGAGCTGTCGTCGAGACCCGGCCCCATCGATCCCTCGCTGTCGTTTGTGCCCCAACAATACAGGGTGCCGGTGCCTCGCAAGACGCAACCCCGGCGATAGTTGATGTCCCCGGCGATGACGTTATTGAAGGCCGCTTCGCCCTGGACCCCGATGAGATTGTGGTAGGCATCAGTAGTGGAACTCCCTGTGTTGGCAAGGCCGTTGTTCCCCGTTCCAAAGACGTGGGCCATACCGTCGACGAGCGCCATCGCCACGTCGGTCACCATCACCAAGTCATCGACCTGTCCGGGTAGCGGGATGTGCTGCGGAGTGTGATAGTGGCTGCTGCCGTAAGCGCCAAAGCTTACGATCTTTTTGTCGTTTCTTCCCCAGCACCACACCGACCCGTCCTGCCGGAGGGCGCAGTAGCTGTTGCCACCAGCGTGGACGAGCTCCACCACCTCAGTGTCCGCGGGCGGACACGGCGCACCCTCGGCGTCACCGTCCTCGTCGATCTCGCCGTCGCAGTCGTCGTCGACGCCGTCACAGCCGAGGTCGTTTACCCCGTCGCCTGTCGTGGTGCAGGCGTACTCACAGCCATCGGCCATGAGCCCGTTGATGTCGTAGAGCCCGGCGCCGCAGGCTTTCTCTTCGCAGACGCCGTCGTCACAGGAGCTGAGGGTGGTGATGCCTGTGCTTGAGCAGAGCTCAGGCGCGTTATCCGCCTCCCCATCGCAGTCATCGTCGACGCCGTTACAGCTCTCCTCGCCCGAGGGCGTACATGCGTACTCACAGCCATTTTCCGGGGCCTCGTCGTCGTCGTAGTACCCCTCTGAGCAAGCTGAGATCTGACACGCCCCCGCTGAACACGCCCACCCCGCTGTATGGGGCCCCTCGAAGGCCTCATCGCATGCGACGCCGCAGGCCCCGCAGTTCATCACGTCGCTCTCAAGGTCAAAGCCTTCGTCGGTGGCTCCATCGCAGTCATTATCCACGTCATCACAGACCTCGTCTCCCGTCTCGTCACAGCTGTACTCGCAGCCGTTTGCGCCTTCGCCGTCGATGTCCCAGCGCCCGATGTCGCATTGAGCGACTGTGCAGAGCCCCGCGTCACAGAGCCAGGCCGCGACCCCGGTGCCCGCGCCCTCGACCTCGCAGGCGTGACCACAAGCCCCGCAATGGTTGAGGTCGTTTGTGAGGTCGTAGCCCTCATCGGTCTCGCCGTCGCAGTCGTTGTCTTGCTCGTCACAGAGCTCCACCGCGTTGTCAGCGTCGTCGCCCTCGCAGTGAAGCTCCGAGTTGTCGGGTTTACAGGCCAAGATGCCCGACGCGCAGCTGTCGTCATCTTCGCTGTCGCAGGCGTCGCCCTTGCCCACGAAGTCCTCGTCGACCGCACCGTCGCAGTCGTTATCGATCTCATCGCAATTGCCCGCTTCCGGGGCCGCGTACTCGCTCGTGCTGCAGATGAGCTGAGTCAGGTCCTCGGGGTGGCACATGACGGTACCGCCCGTGCAGGCCGAGACCCCGCACGCATCTCCAAAGACCAGGCCGTCAGTGCCGTTCAGGTCAGTCAGCGTCACCGTGCCGTCTTTGAAGGGCTCGTCGGTCTCTCCGTCGCAGTCGTTGTCTACGCCGTCGCAGACCTCGTCGCTCGCGCCAGTCAATTCGTGTGCGTCACAGGTCTGCACGACCCCCTCGATGCAGCCCGGGAGGCCCTCT
>JBMYRH010000047.1:0-25944 GCA_049602155.1 Myxococcota bacterium
TCTCCATTCTGCTCTCGCCAAATTGTGAGGTGAATAATGCCATAGATGCATTGTCTTTCACGGAAGTCCATGTGGGTGTCACATAGCAATTCATTCATGCTGCGAGCGAGGGCGACGGTTGTCTGACGACGACAGTCCGCGACCCCCAACGCTACTTGCCACCGAACCTTGAGGCCGCAGCTGCTGGTAGTACGTGTCCTCCAGCGTGCCATCTGGTCTACCTGGCGCTACTAGACGGTTCGGTGTGTCAGGCGACGCAGAGCGCGCCGCACAGCTGTGTCGTGAAAACGACTCGGCCTTGAGCCAAGTCATCGAAGCCGGGCTGAGCACCAGAGTTGAGGGCCGCTCGGCTGCGAAAGAGGCCATGGAGGAGCGCGGCCAAGTGGCGGTCGGGGAGCTGGACGGCGCCATCGGTGTGCTCTCGACGGTGGCCGCTATCGCACCACTGCTGGGGCTCTTAGGGACCGTCGCCGGCATGATTCAAGTGTTCCGCGATGTCGCTGGGGTCGACAACCCGGATATCGCTATCTTGGCGCGTGGCATCTGGGAGGCCTTATTGACCACTGGCTTCGGGCTCACCGTCGCCATCCCGACCTACGTCGCGTTCCGCATCATCGAGGCGCGAATCGAGCGGCATGGCCGAGGGCTCGAGGAGGCCGCTATCGAAGTGCTCAACGCCCTCTACGCGTCGCCCTCCGAGTCCGCCTCGCCCCCCAGCGAGGGCGAGGTCAATTGAACTTTCGTTCGACCAAAGGGCGTGGTCGCACTGAAGCGACCATCGACATTACGTCCTTGGTGGACGTGGTCTTCCTCCTGCTCATCTTCCTCTTGGTGACCACGACCTTCAAGCGTGAGGAGCATGCATTCCCTATCGAGCTCCCCACTGCCGGTGTCGAGCAAGTCGTCGTCACCAGCGACAAGACGACCATCTTCGTCACGACGGCGGGCGCACTCCACCTCCTTCTGGTCCCTGCCGACGCCGCGAGCGGTGCTCCCGAGCTCGCGAAAACACACCAAGTCAGCCGGGAAGAGCTGATCACAAAGCTCGGGGCGCTGCATGCGCGTCGACCAGATGCTCCGATCGGCATCCGCGCCGAAAAGGACACCAGTTATCAGAAGATGATCGACGTCGTAGCCCTTGTGGAGCGGGCCGGTTTCCGGAACATCTGGTTCCCCTACGAACTCGAGAAATGATCGCGCCATGGTGAGTTGAGAGCGCCCTTCTTCTCTGGGTATCACGGAGTTTTTTGCCAGGTCGGATCCACGGCACTACGTTCAAATCGAACGTGGCTGGGGAGTCGCATGTTCGAAGCGCGCAGCGCCATCATAATTCGTCGTGTCCTGGTCTTCCTGGTGATGGGAGTGGCTATCGGGACCGTCACGGCTCGCGCATTCGACCCCGCTCGCGACGCTCGATTCGAGATGCTGGAGCGGCACCATGCTCACCTTCAAACGTCGAACCAGAAGCTTGAACAAGAGAACGAGCGCCTCGACGCAGAGCTTCGAGGCCTCGAGACCACCGACCGCGGTTGGGAGGCAGTCGCGCGACGCGAGCACGGCCTCTTGATGCCCGGCGAGGTGATCTTCCGCTTCCCCGTCGCCAAGAAGCAGCGAGACACTTCGTCTAATCTACCGGTCGCCGGACGCTGAGCACGCCCCGTGCCTCGACAAGCAGCAGGTCCCCAAGGCAGGCCTCGCCATTGCCCGTGCGCCACAGGCGCGACGCATCAGCGCGCGTCTGTTTACACGCCCACGTCGACGCCTTTGAGGCACGGCACACCGCTCGAATCAACCGACGACACGGGTTCAATCGTCGTGTCCGCTTGCCGCTCCGGTTAGGCAGAACGTGAGTCTCGAGGATGCTGAAGCAGCCACTGTGCTGTTCCGGGGTCACCGGCCCTTTGATCAGGCTGCGCGCCTCCTGGCACTCATCAGAGTGCTCCCCGAGCGCTTCACAGGCACGCTTGATCAGCCGCTCACAAGACGGCTCTCGACGCGGCGCAACAGGGACAGGTGCCTTGGAGACGACCTCCTCAGGGGCCTCCACCGATACGGGCTCCTCCGCCACGGGTCCCGGCATCTCCACCACAGTCGCGCGTCGAGCGACCTTGTCAGTGGTCGGCTGTCCGCAGGAGGTGACCATGAGCGCGAAGAGCCACACCCCAAGTACGTCAGCGCGCATCAGGCGTCAGCCTCATTCACAGGCCTAAGCTGTCTTTCAGGCGCTCGATGCTCTCGCTATAGGACGAGTTGTGTACCAAGTTCGCGAGGCGATGCGTGTAGGTCTCTGCGAGGTCTGGTCGATGACGCCGCTTTGCGTCTTGAATCCATCCGTAGACCTTCGAGACCGCATGCTCGGCGTTCACGAAATGCTCCACAGCCTTCACCACCACATCGACAGACGATGCGCTGATGGAGAGGGATTGACTCTCAAAGTCAAAGGTCCGCCCGGAGCTATTCTGAACGACGAGTCGGACACAGCTGAGAGCATCGGAGCCATCTGCGCTTTTACTGCTCTTAAAATCCCCATCGATTCTAAAGTCGACGAAGTGGATGTGTTCCAGAGACGGATAATCGTGGGACAGCGCCTTCTTGAGCCCCTTAAAGAGGGCGTCGATCATCCCCACCCCTTTCCCCTCTACGGCGTGACCCGAGTCGCTACCCGTCTGTCTAATCTGACACACGATGGTCGCGTGCTGCTCACGGATGTCCTCAGTCAGGACGTAGCGCGTCACTTCAAACTCACGGTACTCCGCAGCGAGCACGTCACGCACCATGTTCTCTAGAACCTTTTGCTCCATCTGCATCGTGCACTCCCACCCGCCATGGCGGGCTCACCACATGCCGTATGCCGAGGAGACGACACACACCAGGATCAACCTGCCAGGCCTAGCCAACATTCCACGAGGGGCCTCGCGATATATTCATCCTGCGGGATAGGCGGCTTCGACTCAAAATTGCTGCCATTCCATGGCTAATCCGAGGCTGCTAGCCGCGTGAGTTAGGGCCGCTGGCAGCGGTGATAAAGCGACGACTGGTTCCTTTCGAACAGGGTGCTCGAAGGCCAGTCGGTGAGCATGAAGCGCCGGGCGCCTAAGTGATCGCGAGGCAACTCCGTACAGTGGGTCACCTAGTATGGGGCACCCCGCGAAGGCCAACTGGGCACGGATTTGGTGTTTTCGGCCCGTGAGGAGTTCGACCTCAAGCACTGCGTGAGTCACGGTGTGACCCAAGCGAGTGAAGCGCAGCCGCGCCTCTTTCCCGTCTGAACGTCGCTCGACACCGCGCCCCTCCAGTCGAGGACCGAGCCGGTCGACGAGTTCTCCCTCGCCAGCAGGTCGACCGCAGACCAAGGCTGTGTAGCGCTTCTCAACGGCCCGAGAGGCGAACGCACGACTCAACCGACTCGCCGCTTTGGACGTCCGTGCAAGCACCATCGTGCCGGACACGTTCCTGTCTAGGCGATGAACCAAGCCAAGGAATACCTTCCCCGGCTTGTCGTAACGGATACGGATGTACTCTCGGCAACGCTCGAGGAGACAGTCGTCGCCAGCCTGCGCCGCTTGGCTCAGTAAGCCCGCCGGCTTATCAATCACGAGGAGATGATTGTCCTCAAGCAGGACCTGGACATCGCCTAAAGCTCTCTCGGCGTCATCGTGCATAAGGGGAGAGTACACGGTTCGCTCCTCCTAGGCGCGCTCTTGTCGCAGACCTCCTCCGTCCGAAAGAGGCACACCGAGCAAGCGCCCTGACGTAGACACGCACTCAGGAGCCCCCTCCCCTGGTCAACGCGCGCGCTCCGTCACCCTCCTGTAGACTGTATTGCAGGGTTGTACTGCCGCTAGGCCGATGCTAGATTTTGGAGTGTCCAAAGCCGTTCGACTGCAATGGACAGCCCTTGTGGGGCCGTAGCTCAGTTTGGGAGAGCGCTAGAATCGCACTCTAGAGGTCGTGGGTTCGATCCCCATCGGCTCCACCACAACACCAAGGCCACGAAGATGCTGAATGGCTCTTCGTGGCCCTCCTTGCGACGACCGCGGGCTGCTTGGATACTTCCAAAGGCCGAGCTGGCACCCCCGCGTTCAGACTGCAGTTGACCGCAGCGGTGAGACACGTCAGTTTTTGAGCTGCCCTAAACGAACTAGAGACCGTGAGCGAAGAAGACTCAGATCCGATGATCGGTCGGACAATCGCCGACCGTTATGAGATCCTTGAGCCCATTGGGGCCGGTGGGATGGGGGCCGTGTATCTCGCGCGTCAGGTCGCGATGGATCGCAACGTGGCCGTCAAGGTCCTCCACCGCCAGTTCCTGAGGGACGAGTCATCGAGGAAGCGTTTCGTGCGCGAGATGCAGGCCACAAGCGCTATCTCGCACCCAAACACAGTGACAGTTTACGACTACGGTACCACCGAGCAGGAAGAGGCCTACTTGGTGATGGAGCTCCTGAGTGGCAAGACGCTCCATGAGGCAGTTGTGGAGTCGGGACCAATGCCGACGGCGCGCGTCGCGCACATCACCCAGCAGATCGCCCAGGCCCTCGCGAACGCGCATGACAAGGGGATCGTTCACCGCGATATCAAGCCCGAGAACATCATGCTGCTCGACAGCTACGGCGTCGCCGATTGGGTCAAGGTCCTCGACTTTGGGATCGCGCGAATCGGTGAATCAACTGGCGAGTTCGGCCGCGAAAGCCTGACCCAGACCGGCACGGTGCTCGGGACCCCCTCATACATGAGCCCTGAGCGCGCCATGGGTAAGGGGATGGATCACCGAAGCGACATCTACGCCGTCGGCGTGCTGATGTACGTGATGGCTACGGGGCGAACCCCCTTTGAAGGTACAGAGCCGATGTCTGTGCTCTTCAAGCATGTGAGTGAGCCCATCCCAGCGATCGCCGATAAGACAACGCAAAAGCACCCGGCTTGGATGGACACGTTGATCGGGCGCCTCATGGCCAAGGATCCTGATGACCGCCCCGACTCTCTGCACGAGATCGTACAAGTGCTGGAGGGGCATAAGACCAGCACAATGCCGACGCTCCCAGCGGCGACCGCAGCCCTTGCCACAGGCTCGGACGGCGAAACCACGGTCGTCCCCGCGCGCGCACACAACGAGGCGCCAAGCTCAGGAGACGGCACCAGCACAGACACGCCCCCCAAGCTCCCGAAGGCTCGGACGATCATCAAGCCCAGCTCGGGGTACGCACGAAAGCCTACGGTCCCACGCTTGATGGCGAGCGCACCCGAGCCCGAGCCCGAGCCCGAGCCCGAGCCCGAGCCCGAGCCCGAACCCGCAGCTCTACAAAGCGAACGGACAGTTGCTGTAGACAGGGAACCCGAGCGACCGCCCCCGCAGCCACCTCCACAGCCGCCCCCGGCACCTCCACCAAGCATGGGTGCAAAGCTGGGCAAGCTGGTCGCGGCCCTCGCCATCATAGGCGCCGCATCCGCCGGGACCGTCTGGCTTCTAGGTGAGATGATGAGCGGCGGCAATCCGCACTTGGCGCAGCAATCCAACAGGCCACCTGCCGCGAAGGCAGGGCCACCGATTCGAATCGGCCTCCTCAACTCGCTATCGGGGGACATGAAGGCTCATGAGGAGCCCATCTCGGAGGCACTCAAGTTGGCAATCGGAGAGCTAAATGACGACGGCGGTGTCTTGGGCCGCACGCTCGACGCCTTCAGCGCGGATGGCCACTCCGATCCTGAACACTTCAAGATGGAGGCGCAACGACTCATCCTAGAAGAGAAGGTGGTCGCGGTCTTCGGTGGTTTGAGTTCACCCTCACGAAAAGCCATCAAGGCAGTCGTAGAGGAGCACCAAAACCTGCTCTTTTATCCAGCAGCTTCTGAGGGGCTCG
Organism: Myxococcota bacterium; assembly: GCA_049602155.1. Lineage (GTDB taxonomy): Bacteria > Myxococcota_A > UBA9042 > PHBI01 > JBMYRH01 > JBMYRH01. The sequence continues at coordinate 5,862 of JBMYRH010000047.1, forward strand.
AGGCGAGCCCCCATATCGTCTACGTCGGTGCGACGCCGAATCAGTCCATGCTCCCTGCCGTCAAGTGGGCCTACGCGGAGAAGGAGGCACGAAACTTCCTCCTCATCGGTACAAAGTCCCTTTACTCAAAAGCCTCTCAGGCCATCCTAAAGGACGCGATCAAGAAGATGGGGGGTAAGGTCGTAGGTGAAATCTCAGTCGCCCCGGGCAGCGACAACCTCTCTCAGCTCACGCCATTCTTCTATCGGAAGAAGAAGAAGCCAGACATCATCCTGAACACCCTGATAGGAGCGAGTAACGCCGCCCTCTTCCGTACATTGCACGGACGAGAGGGAGACGATACGCCAAGGGTGATCTCCTTCAACATCACAGAGCAAGACCTCACCTCGATGACGTCGGCTCACCTCACAGGACACTACCTCGCCGGGACCTACTTCCAGCTCATTGAGCACGCTGAAAACCTGGCCTTCTTGAAAAAGTTCCGCTCCAAGTACGGGCATGAGCGCATTATCAGCCCTGCGATGGTTGCGGCCTACACCAGCGTTCACCTTTGGGCAAAGGCCGTCACACAGGCCAAGAGCGCAAAGCCTGAACAGGTGCGCTCCGCTCTAGAGGGGCTCACATTTAACTCACCGAGCGGTCAGACAACGCTCGGTAAAGCTACCGCCCACCGTTCGAACTTCGCGCGCATCACCCGAGTCGAGGCTGAGGGTAAGCTGAAGCTGGTCTATGCCTCTGTGGAGGCCATCGAGGCCGAACCTTTCCCAGGCTCACGGAAAGAGAAGGCGTGGCGTACGTTCGTAGAGCGCCTCTATGAGGACTGGGGTAACCGTTGGACGGCGCCCCCAGCTCGCCAATAAGGCGCCTGAGGCGGTATCGCCGTCACCCCTCAGCCCAATAAACGCAGCGCCATCTGTGGATTGCTGTTCGCCTGCCCGAGTAGAGCTACACCTGCGTTTTGGAGGACCTGCTGCCGGGCCAACTCCGAGCTCACCTTGCCCATGTCCGTGTCTGTAATCAAAGACAGTGACGCTGACTCGTTGCTCACGGCCTCACCCACCTGATCCGCAGACGCAGTGAGGCGATTCAGAGTCGACCCAATACGCGTCCTGTTGCGGTCAAGCTCAACCATCTGCCGATCGAAGAGTTCGATATTGAGCTGAGCTCTAGCCTGGGTGCGCAAATCCAAGGTCCCCGCAGCGCTGCCCGCATCAAATCGCACCTTGATCAGACCAAACTTCATCGTCAGAGAGAGCTGATCCCCCATCGACGCCCCGACCTGAAAGGTCAAAGGAGGGGGGGTATAGTTTCCAGCCCCGTCATCCAGGAGCTTGCGCCCATTGTACTCAGTGCTCTGAAAGACCCTATCGACTTGGTCCAGGACATCTTGAAACTCAACATCCAACTGCGTCCGTTCGCGTTTTCCTAAGGAGTCATTCGCCGCGTGGACCGACAGCTCTCGGGCTCGGGTGAACAACTCAGACAGTCTATCGATGCCCGTCTCAGCAGTTTGAAGCATGTTCGAGGCTTCGTGCGTGTTGCGGAGCGCTTGGCGTCGACTGGCAAGCGAAGCCCGAAAGTTGGTCTTCACGGCCATCCCAGCTGCGTTATCAGCTGCGGAGTTCAACGCATCGCCAGAGCTGAGCTGCGAGGCAGATCTCAACGCTCGTCGCCCGGCGACACCCAAATGGCGCTGAACGGATTGACTTCCCGCGTTGTGCCGTATCCCAAGCACTACGAATTACCATCCCAACGTGTTCACAAATGTCCCGGCCCATCTCTGGGCTACGAGGTGCTACGTGTGAAACATGGAGAACCTTAACCCTGAATCGTCCTTCACCTGAGGAACACATGACCCCACCTCACCAGCCACAAGGACCCCTCTGGCCTTCTCAAGGGGGTCACCTGACCCCAGCGACCACGCTGCGGAGACTGCATTCGACCAGCCGCACGGCATCCGGACACTTGGCACGAGGATTGCTTTCGAACCCTAATGCGGACGCATTTCGAGCCGCTTGCTCACCGGAGACATCCACAATGAGAACGCTCATCCCGATTGCCCTGGTTCATTTCCTAATCCTTGCTGGCGCATGCTCTAGTTCTGTGGATGGACAGCCCGAGGTTGAGAACACACTCCCCGAAAAGGGAACTGAGCTGAATAGCGGCAAGGCAGACCAGTGGAGTGACAGGGACGCCCCGAGCCTCTTCTCTGACGAGCTTGAGTACAAGCTGAACGACCTCCCGCTGGAGGGAGACGCGGTGAACACGCCTTGGGCGGGCACCTACTGGCCAGTCTATAAGGACAGCATCAACGACCGGTGGAACGGCTCGGACACGCAATCACCTGCAGCGAAGTACGGTGAAGCCTTCGGCATCCAGGATCTTGAGGACATCGTCTCCAAGCACCACGGTATCGACTCCTTTGAGACACGCAAGGCTTGCGAGTCCAACTCCGACTGTGACGGTGACTCACAGTCATCAGAGGGCAAATGCGCCAAGCGCCACGGCGAAGAAAAAGGACGCTGCATTCCGACGTGGTGGGGCCTTTGCCACGCTTGGGCGCCCGCCGCCATCCTCGAGCCCGAGCCCGTCCACCCAGTTACGCGAAACGGGGTCGAGTTCAAGGTCAATGACATCAAGGCGTTGGTCGAGTTGATGTACAACCGTTCGACCTCGAAGTTCCTCTCGCTGCGCTGCAACGAGAACAGCAGCGACATCGCGACCGACGAGTACGGTAACCCCACCGGAGAGGACGTCGAATGCAAGGACACCAACGCAGGGACCTTCCATGTCGTGGTCGCCAACTACCTCGGCCTCAAGGGTGAATCGTTCGTCGAGGACCGCACCTACGACGACGAGGTCTGGAACCAGCCCGTCTCGGCCTACCGCGTGACACAGATGAACCAGGTCACGGCGAAGGAGGCCAATGAGCTCGCTGGCGCCAAAGAGGTCGACGGAAGCGGCATTGAGGAGGAAATGAAGACCGTCGAGGGAGAGGTCGAGAAAGGTGCCTGGTTCGACGCTGGGAGCTTCGAGGTCCCGAAAGACGCCAAGGTCAGCATCCAAATGGACACTGAAGGTGATGCAGACCTCTACGTGCGTTGGGGCTCGGCCCCCAACAACGAGTCCTACACCTGCCGCCCCTACACCTCAGACGCAATCGAGCTCTGTGAGCTCACTAACAGCAGCTCCGCGCGCAAGGTGCACGTCAAGGTCTACGGCTATGAGGCCGCAAAATTCATCATCTCTGTGACGACCTCAGGCCTCGTGACCAGCATCCCTGAGGACTACATTTGGAATGATGAGGCCGTGACCTTCTATCACGTGAAGACAGAGCTCGATTACATCGCTGAGTCCGACCAACACATCGACGGTAACCTGTCTGACACAATCTCGACCTACACCCGCACGGATCGCTACCAGTACATCCTCGAGGTCAACGACCAAGACGAGATTATCGGTGGCGAGTGGGTCGGCAGCAGCAAGAAAGCTCACCCCGACTTCCTGTGGCTCCCGACCGGTCGCAGCCACCAATCCCCAGCGGGCGGCAAGATCACCTACGCGCAGGTCAAAGCGCTCCTAGACGCATCTATCGCTGGCCCAAACGCCGCGGAGGACGCAGTCGGCCCAACGACCGTGACAGAGAGCGGCTCCGTGGGGAAGCGGGAGTGGAAGCACTACGGCCCCTTCGAGGTCAGCAACGGTGATATCGAAGTCGTCATGACAGGCACTGGAGACGCAGACCTCTACGTCAGCAAAGGCGCCGAGCCCGGCGCGAGCGACTACGACTGCCGCCCGTACCTCAACGGCTCTGATGAGCGTTGCACAGAGACTGGCCCCGGCGCCTTCTACGTGAGCGTCCAGGGTTACTCCAGCCAGGGCAGCGATTTCTCGTTGAGCATCACTTTCGTGGGTGATGGCAACGCCCCGGCCCCCGCACCTGCGGACGAGCCGACGACCAGCCACCTCAACGAGGGTGGGACCCTGGCGCTCGGCGACATGGCCTACTTCACCCTGGAAGTCCGAGCGGGACAAACCGTCAGCGTCAAGACACAGGCTGAGGCGGACGTCGACGTCTACGTGAAGATGCATCAGGCGCCGACCACTTCGGCTTATGACAAACGCGGATACACCGCATCCGGCCATGAGAAGGTCCTCTACACGCCGTCCGTCGGCGGCACCCTGCACCTCATGGTGCACGGCTATGCAGCCAGCGACTTCACCCTGACGACGAGTAATCCCTAAAGCTCCCGTCAAGTGCCATCCGGCGACGCTGACGTCACAAGGGGGGGCTCGCTGCCCCTCTCCGACGCGCCCCCTTCCCAAGCCCCTCGGTCCACCGTAAAGTTCGCGACATGAGCACCTCTGTCCAGCTTGGCCACGAGGCCGCCTCGACCGCAACCGGGTACTGGACAAGCCAAGGGGCCCCTGCTTCGGTCGATTGGTGCGAACCTAACTACGCTTGGTCACCATGGATCGCCGAGTTCTTTAACGTCCTCTCGAGCGCTCCGATGGTCGTCATCGGGCTCCTAGCGCTGTGGCGACTCCACCGCTCCGCGCGTCGTACAGAGCCTCGCTTCATACTCTGCTTCCTTGGGTTGACGGTCGTCGGCGTGGGGTCGATGGCATTCCACGCCACATTGCTCCAGGTCGCTCAAGCCCTAGATGAGCTCCCAATGGTGTACTGCAGCCTGGTGATGACATACTGCGTTGTGGTCCGCACCAAGGATGCCCAGCGAGATGCAGCCCTCCTTCGCCGATGGCAGCTCGGGTTCACCGTCTACGCCGTCGGATTCACGGCGGCCTACTTCTCAAGCGAAGATTACTTCGCGCTCTTCATCGGCTCCTTCGCGGCCGTCGTGACCTACCTGGTGATTCAGGGTTGGCGCGTCGTGTACCGACTCAGCGCATCGCCTTCGTTACAGCGGCTGTACCTCGTGGCTGCTATCGCGTTTGTCACCGGTGTCGCGCTCTTCTGGCTCCCCGAGCGCAGCCTCGGTTGTGCACACCCACTGCAAGCCACACACCTGCATGCGTGGTGGCACCTGCTCGCGATGGTCGGCACCTATGTCGGGTTCTTACTCGTCGTCTTTGACCGGCTCACCACCCTTGACCAAGAGCCTGCGCTCATCATGGGGGCGGTCCCTTGGGTTGCACCCCGAAAGTGACTCTCCCTTGGCGCCATGCGCATCGACACCTATGCTCCGGGGGCGAATGACGGTCCACCAGGTCGGTACTGACCGTCATCATTAGGGGAGAACATTATGCCCGCCAAGGTCGGATACTCGAGTAATTCTGCGTCGCAGATGGCGAACAGGCAGGTCGGTCGTGCGGGCCAGGCTCGGCTGGACGCATCCCAAAACATCAGCACTGGCAAGAAGGTCAACAGCGCCTCTGACAACGCTGCCAACATCGCCATCGCGATGTCCATGCTGAGCGAGCAAGGTGGAGTCAAACAAGCCTATCGCAACGCCCAAGAGGGCGTGGCTATGCTCCAAACAGCCGAGTCCGGCTACCAGAACATGACCGATGTGTTGATCCGGATGCGAGAACTAGCCGTCCAGTCATCCTCTGACTCCTTTGGGGCCCAGGATCGAAAGGCAATGAACACCGAGTTCCAGGACTTGGCTGACGAGCTCAACCGGATGTCGGGCTCCACTGAGTACAACGGCATCCCCTTGATGAATGGCCAAGCGGGATCGGCGGGCGTCGTCACGTTCCAAGTCGGCACCGGTGGTACCGCTTCAGATGGCATCTCCGCGATGCTCAACGCTCAGGACACCGATGCGCTCGGCCTCACCTCCGCCGGGGTCTCGGATCCCGTCCAAGCGTCCTCAGCCATCAGCGCGATCGATGGTGCGATCAAGCAACTCGCCGCCGACCGCTCGAAATTGGGCTCATCGATGAACGCCCTCGGTGGCGCAACAGAACATTTGTCGGCCCAGTTCCTTGCGAACTCCAGCGCACTGAGCAACGTCCAAGACGCAGACTTTGGAAGCGAGAGCACAGCCCTGGCCGGGGCAGGGATACGCGAGCAAGTCGCTGTCGCGATGCTCTCGCAAGCGAATCAAAACCCAGACGCGGTGCTTCGACTCCTCGGTTGAGCCTGACGCCCCCGATTAAACGGGCCCTGCAACCCCTCTCAAATCGGAATTTTCGGTCCATTTCTGATCAAAACCGGGGCATATCACAAATACTGAACAGGTTTCAGTACAACGTTTTACAGAAAAGACCGCCGCCTAAGTGCCTGTAATCACTAGGCATGGCCCGCAGTGCCGCATTTTTAAAGGCTCTGCGACTAGACAGGCCTCACACGCGGGGAGCAGTGTCGATCGTGCGTGACCATTAGGGAAGGTCACGTTTTAGCCTAAGAACTCATGGAGGAGAATAATGGCTGCACGACCCAAGAAGTACTTCGTTTTGATGAAGAGTGGGAAAGACACGGACATCGTCTTTCACAACGCTCAACCCCGTGGCGCGGCTCTCAAGGCTGCAAGCCGTGGCGAGACGGACATCCGTCTCCGCGAGCGCGGCACCAAGCGCGTTCACGTCTTCAAGGGCTGGCGCGAGAAGGTTGGCGCACCGGGCAACCGTCCGTCTTGGCTGCCGTCTTCCGTCTGGAAGGCCAACGTGAAGAAGCAGGGCGTTGAGCATCTGAAATAGCGGATGCTTTGCCGTTGAATAAGACCCTGGCCGTGATTGGCTGGGGTTTTTTTTTGTGTTCGAGATGACCGATACTGGCCCTGATGTCTGAGTAGCCCGTGAGTGCGCGGCTGCAGCCAACGCGGCGATTGCCGATTTCCGACCCGAGTGGTACGAAAATAGCCGCTTGAGCGCCTGAGAGTCAAACAGAAAACACCGCTTGGTCGGCTAATGAAAACAATGTGTAGAAACAAACACCTAGAGCACTTGGCGCGCTGCAACACCTGGGCTGTTGCCATTATGTTGCTGCTCGGTATCACGGGCTGCTCAGGGGCGAGTGACGTGGCCAGCCCCGCTCAGGGAGAGTGGCTCGGAGAGCAAGCCGGATTCCACCTTGAAGACGGTCGCCTCGACGGCTGGTGGCTCCAGGGGATGTATTGCGAAGCGGGTCAGGGAGCAGCCCGCTGTCTGGCGACCCCCCAAGGCATCCCGACGGCGTCGGCCGAGCTGTCGGGCGACACCTTCGTGCTCAACGTGGGGGACCTCATCCTGAGCGGGTCTTTTAGCACCCCGGAGCAGGTCGAGGGCGAGTGGTTAATCGATGCTCCCGGCTGCTGTAGTCAGAGCGGAACATGGAGCGCGGTCCTCGTCGAGGCGTTACCGGAGCCCGTCACCCCGTCGACCGACCCGACCGACCCGACCGATCCGACCGACCCGACCGATCCCCCATCCACCGGCCCTGTAGACGATGTCTGTGGACTTTGGGCGCAAGAGCGCACCGACCTCACAGAGCCGACTTGGTTGGGCAGCGCGACGACCTGCGAGTCGGGCGAGATCGATGCCGCGGGTCGGGCGCGCGTACTGCAGCAGGTCAACCTTTACCGCGCCCTCTCCGGGCTCCCAGCGGTTGCGCTCGATGACGCATACAACGCACTCGCGCAGGCCTGTTCAGCCCTCATGGACGCGAACAACACCATCGATCATGTGCCCCCCGAGACTTGGGAGTGTTACTCCTACGAAGGAGCCAAAGGGGCCGGCGAGAGCAACTTGGCCACAACCCCTGCAGTTCAAGCCGTCGATCTCTACATGGGTGATAACGGGAACGAGACCACCCTCGGGCACCGACGCTGGATCCTTCAGAACGGGCTAGGCCCATTCGGTGTGGGCTCGACAGACGACTTCAGCTGCCTCCATGTGTTGAAGTCGACCTCTGTGGACAGCGTCGCGTGGACCTCGTGGCCCCCAAAGGGTCGCTTCCCGAGTGGTGCGCTCTTCACCCTTCAGCCCGTCGGATGGAGCTTCCACACCCACACCCATGGTTCACTCGAGGACGCAGAAGTCACAGTGACGCAAGACGGCGAGGGACTCCCGATCGACGTCTGGCCGCTGTTGGGGGGCTATGGTGGCTCCGAGGCGCTGGCCTTCAACCCCTCCGGGTGGAGCCCTCAAGCCGGGGTGACCTATCAGGTTGACGTCACCGGGATCACCCCCCCGGTCTCCTACACGGTCGAGATCGTGGATTGCGGCACACCATGAGCACAGCGCTCGTCGCCGTCATGCTCTTGGCGGCAGGAAGCTCAGCGGCAACTGAGACACCGGATCTCATCCAGCGCGTGTTCGCCTCCTCTCCCGACGCCTTCCGCTCGGTCCTGGCGCACGCGGGCCAGCGACGTGTTCAAGTGCTTGTGACGGAGATCGGGACCCCGACAAACCCAAGGACCCTCATCCGCCATCAGTTTCGGTCAGGCGCTGAGTACCTCTACCCGGCCAGTGCACTGAAGCCCGCTGCCGCGATCGCGGCTGTGGAGACCATCCAGGCCAGCGCAGGTGCGGCGGCACAAGACATCGATTTGAAGCAGCGGATCATGCTAGCCCCTGTGCTGGACGGGGACAGCCCGAAACGCACCAGCCTCGCTGTGGCGATCCGAAAGACGCTCATTGTGTCCAGTAACACAGGGTACAACCACCTCTACGACGTCGCGGGACAAGAGGGGTTAAACCGCTCCATGTGGAACGCAGGGCTCACTGGAGTCCGCTTGAATCATCGCCTCAGCCGCATCCTCAGCGTCGACGATAATCGACGCACACCCGCGTGGACGACGCGACAACATGGCGCTGACTTGCAGGCTGATTCGCGACACTCCCGGCTCGATCTGCTCAACCGAACATCGAAGCGCACAAAGGTCGGGCAGGCATACATCGAGCGGGGGAAGCGGGTCGAAGCGCCCATGGACTTCAGCCACAAGAACCACATGTCACTGCGAGACCTGCAAGACATGCTCCTGCTTTTGATTCGTCCAGACACCGACCATGGGCTCAAGGGCTTTGACCTACGAAGCACTCACAGGGAGGCTGTGATCGATGCCCTGACCACCCTCCCCCACCTCTCCAAATGGCCGGTCTGGTCGCGCGAGGACTTCGACCCCTATCGCTTCAAGCCCTTCTTACGAGGCCTAGAGCGGGTCCAACCGCTGAGTTCGTTACGTGTCGTCAGCAAAGCAGGCAAGGCGTACGGGTTCCGTGTCGACAACGCGTACATCGAAGACCGTCGCACTGGGCGAGCATTTTTGCTGACCGCCGGCCTCCATGTCGACATGGACGGCGTCCTCAATGACGACAAATACGACTACGAACTCGCGGACCGCTTCCTCGCCGACCTCGCGGAGGGAGTCCTGCGGGCGCTCCGTCAACCCACCCCCAGATGACCAAGGCCATTGCGTGAGCGTGACGCGTGCGCTATTGAGGCGCTCACGGACCGCTATCACCTATCGCTGAGGTGGTTACAGACCACCGGTCAACCATCGATGACGCCAGATTTACGGAGAATGCAGATGCTCATCCGGCTCATGACTATCCTTATCGCCACCACCCTCACCTGCCTCGGTTGCACCAACACCGGAGGCGACGCGCGCCCCAGCGGTAAGCCAGGTGAAGCGCCCGTCGTCGCCGCAGCGCCTGCTGCCGGTGCTGCAGCCGCACCCGCCAAACCGGCTGGAAACCTTAAAGGTGCTGACAGCCTGAGTGACGCCCGCATCGTCGAGCTCGGCGAGCGTATCTACAACACGCAGGGCGGTAACACCTGCAACGATTGCCACGGAATGACTGGCAATAATGGTCGCCTCAAGCAAGCTGCTGACCTCACCAAGCCGAGCACCTGGAAGGGCTACAAAGCTGTTGGAGGAGACCTGGCCAAGCTTGAAGAGCGCATCGTCTTCCTGATCGAGAACGGCGCCGGTGTCTGGAATGAGAAGAACCCAGACCACCCTCTCGACGTACAGATGATGGGTGTCACTCAAGGTGCGACCAAGACCACCCTGCGTAAGATGCGCAAAGAGTTGAAGAAGGTCGACGGCGTGGACATCCCCAAGAAAATCGCGAACAACTTCGGTGCGAAGGCCGTGTATGCCTACGTCATGAAGAAGATGTCGGTCGAGGGCGGTGGGGCTGCACCCGCCAAGGCAGCGGCTCCCGCTGCGGCTCCCGCTGCGGCTCCCGCTGCGGCTCCCGCTGCGGCTCCCGCAGGAAAGTAGCGCGCAAAAGACCGGACCTAGTGTCCGTCTACTCTCATCTGAAAGAGAAAGTACGGGGGCAAACAAGCCCCCGTACTGCTTTCTACACGCGCACAAAGGTAGTCGTCCCTGCACGGCGTCTCCGGGTCGCAGCGCCTTAGCCCGGCTGGGCGGGTCTCCTCAGCGAGACAGCGGGTGAACGGTTCGCCCCGCGCAATGCACTGATTAAAGGGCGTCAACAGCGCGATGGCGCCGCAGATCGAATCAGGAGCGTCACCGCCGCACACATCCGCGCACATCCCGCCCGGGAACCCCACCGAGGTCCGCTCACATTGAAGGCCGTTGGCGCAGGGACGAGTGGCCCCTAGCGTCAGCCTGTCAGACGCGCCCCGACGCTTCGTCCTCAGGCGCCCCGGCTCGCAAGGCTCCCCCACACGTCCGAGCCCCGCGTTCACGCATACCCCGACATCGGGGTCGTCTACATGCCCGCAACTGAGCCCCGTCCCACAGGTCCACGCCTGAAAAGCCGACCCGGGGAGCCCGCAGCGCGCCCCCATTCCGTCATACGCCCCTCGCTCGGCGTCCCCCCGTGCTGGCTCAGGTCTGCCTAGCTCCGCGTCGCCCGTGATGCCAAGCGCGCGACCTAAACGTACCGCTTCAAGGTAGGCCAGGCGGCGGGGCTGGTCCTCGATAAAGTGTGGCGAACGCCCGACTGCGAGCGCATCAAGTGTCTGTTCGTCAGGATCTTCTCCGGGAAGATGAAACCCCGCGAGGCTGCGACTCTGATGACAGCCCACGCAGGTCCGCCCATCGAGACGTCGCAAAGTCCGAGCTCCCTCGTGCTCGCCGCCCTCTCGCTGCCCCGAGTCCGGGGCCAAGTCAGACGCCTCGAAGAGCTGAGCGAACGGTCGGTTTGCGAGCCGCGCGAGTCCCCGTGGGGTTACGCTCACCGCCTTTGTCGCGAGGAAGCGCTCCGGGAGCAACCACGTACCGCGGGCGATCCCATCTCGGTGCATCGGGTCGCGAAGCCACGCGAGGAGCTCGGCCTTCAACTTGGGTCGTGCCTTCAGGCGAGCCACATCCGGGGTGTTCTCGAGGGGCGCGACGACCAACCTGCGCCCACTCGGATGAAAGACGCGCATCACGTACTCCGCGTGCCCCCCGAGCGAAGGGTGAACGGTGGAGGGCCACCGGACGCTCTGCAGATTCACCTCGACGCTCTTCAAAGAGGCGCGCTCAAGCCGTGCCTTTGAGAGTGGACCGTCCGCTGACCGCAGACGCGCTAACGACGCCTCGCTAGAGGGGTGACCGGCCCAACGCTCCACCACCGCATCGCAGGTCTCCCCCTGCTGCCAGTAAACAAGGTTCACCGTCATCGGTAATCGAGAGGAGAGCCCATCCGCCCGGGTGTAGGCCAAGCGATAGACGAGCCGCGTCTCTCCACAACGCCCTGCTGCGAAGGGCTGACGGTCCAGACGGTTGATCACCCCGACCAGCTGGAAGCGGTGCGCCTTTGAGGTGAGCCAACGGACATCGAAGAGCCGATGCGCGAAGCGCGTACCCACACCAGCCTTGGGATCACGACGCGCAATTCGCTTCAAATCACCGGTCAGGGCAGACACGACCGCCTCGAACCCAAAGCCCGAAACAACCTCTGCGTTGTTGGCCCCTGGTTGCCCGGTCAAGACCTCTGCAAAGGAGAGCCCCTCAGCCTCAAGCTGTGTTAACGCGGTGGGCTCGTGGATCGACAGCATCGCGGCCCCAGCCGTCGCAGTCCCGAACGACACAAGGACAACGAGGAGGCCACTGATGCCCCCCCACTTCATGCACTGCCAACCTGCGCCTGTCCGCCCTTCAGGACCACGGTAGTTTACCCAAATCGACGTTGCCTCCGGTGATCACGACCCCGACCCGACCGAGACCCTCGTGACGGGCAAACCGCTCCGACCAAGCCACCGCGACGGCGGTCGCACAGCTGGGCTCGATGATGATCTTCATCCGCTCCCAAATGAAACGCATGGCGTCGACTATCTCATCCTCGTCCACGGTCACGATCTCCTCGACGAGGTCGCGGACAATCGGCCAAGTCAGATCTCCCAGGCTGGTCAGGAGACCATCTGCGATCGTGTTCGGCCCCGTCTGCGGGATCAGCTCTCCTGCAGCTTTCGAGCGCGCAGCGTCGTCCGCCCCCAGCGGCTCGGCACCAAACACACGCACATGAGGTGCCAGCTCGTGCAGCGCGAGCGCGATCCCGCCGATAAGCCCCCCTCCTCCAACGGGGACAATGACTGCGTCAAGGTCGGCGACCTGCTCCATCAACTCTAGTGCGACCGTCCCCTGACCGGCGATCACCTCAGCCTGATTATAGGGATGCAAGAACGTCGCCCCCGTCTCCGCCTGGACCGCATCTGCGGTGCGCTGACGGTCAGGCAGGGTAGCCGGACATTGAATGACGCGCGCGCCGTACCCCAAGACCGCCCGCCGCTTCACCTCGGGGGCGTTCTCAGGCATCACGATGTGCGCCGGGATCCCGCGAACCCGCGCAGACAAAGCGACCGCTTGAGCGAAGTTGCCACTGCTGTGCGTCACAACGCCGCAACGCGCTGCATCGTCATCGAGCAGCATCACCGCGTTGAGCGCTCCCCGCATCTTGAAGGCGCCGATCTTCTGAAAGTTCTCGCACTTCAGAAAGAGCGAGCGGTTGGCGCGCGCGTCCAGCGCGGAGCTGGTCAAAACAGGAGTGCGGTGAACGCCCCCCGCGATGCGAACCGCGGCGGCTTGAATGGCTTGTAAGTTTGCTGCGTAGGTCGTCATAAGGGCCAGCATACTCGGCGTCAGCGCTCTCGAACACTGCGAAGCTTGAACTTGTGACAGCCGCTTCAGTAACGTCTCGGTGTGAACATCGCACGACGCCAGCCCTGCAAGACCGAACTCGAGGCGCACCCTGTTCCGCGCTCAAGGTCGCCGAGGGCTCCCCTGAATCAACCGATGTTGATGGCGGTGGCCTTTGCGGGGTGTCTCGTCGCGGGAGCCGCATGCAGCGACGAGTTGGTCACTGAGGTCCCTGCGGGCCTCAGCCAAGAGCAGCTCATGGATCCCGAGAGCTGCCGCGGGTGCCACGCCACGCACTACGACGAATGGTCCGGCAGCATGCACGCCTACGCGTCTCTCGATCCGGTCTTCCTCGCGATGAACGCCCGTGGCCAACGTGAGACAGGCGGCGAACTCGGTGATTTCTGTGTCCAATGCCATGCCCCGATGGCGCACCGTTTGGGGCTCACGACCGACGGCCTCAACCTGGACGAGGTCCCAGCCTACGCTCAAGGAGTGACCTGCTACTTTTGCCACACCGTGGCGTCCGTCGATGGCGCACACAATAACCCCCTCACGCTGTCTGGAGACGGCGTCATGCTCGGCGGCCATCTGGACCCTATCCCCAACACGGCCCATGCATCCTCCTACTCACCGCATTTGGACAGGGATCGCCCGGAGTCCGCTGCGCTATGTGGCTCTTGCCATGACATCGTCACCCAACGGGGTGTCCACCTTGAGCGCACCTACTCGGAGTGGCAAGCGTCTCTGTTCAGCCATGAAGTCGCGAACCAGCAACAGACCTGCGGTAGCTGTCATATGCCGGGGCGAGATGACGTCGCGGCCAGCTACCCCGATGCACCGCTTCGACGGGTCCATGGTCATCAGATGGTAGGCGTCGACGTGGCCCTGACCCCGTTCCCGATGAAGAGTGCGCAACTGAGCGCGATTCAGGGCGCACTTAACACCACCGTGTTGGCAGAGATGTGCGTCGCCAGCCTGGATGGCACGAACCGCATCACCATCACCCTGGAGAACATGGCCGCTGGACATGGCTGGCCGAGCGGTTCGGCACCGGACCGCAGAGGCTGGGTCGAGGTTGTCGCGCGCGACGGGGACGACTCCGTGCTCTTCTCAAGTGGCGTCGTCGAGGATGGGCAGCCCGTCGACTCATTGGAAGACCCGTCGCTGTGGCAGCTTCGAGACTTCACGTACGATGAGGATGGTGAGCCCGCTCAGTTCTTCTGGGAGGTCGCGAGCTATGTGAGCACCACACTGCCTGCACCGACCGCCCTCAGCATCCTCGATCCCGCGTATACCGATCCCCATCGGACGCAGGTCTACGAATTCGAAGGGCCGGCCCCCGACACGGTAACGATGCAAGTGAACCTGCGCCCCATCGGGTTAGAGATCCTGGAGGATCTGGTCCAATCGGGTGATCTCGCGCCAGAAATCGCTGCCTCGATGCCCACCTTCACGCTAGGGATCACGCAGATGACCTGGCGGGCCAGCGAAGGCAAGCCGTGCATCCCAGAGCCACCCAACTAGCTGCGCCTGCAGCAGCGGTCGCGTACGTACGCCTCAACCGTCAGTCAAACTAGGCCCTGAGCGTTCATGCCCGCCCCCATGGTGGATCGCCTATTGTTGGCTGTGAAACCGAACGCATGACGACTGACGCCGTGCAACTATCCCCATCAATCCAGACAGTTAGCCCCCACCACTGCAGCGTCGACACGTCCCGTCCTCCAGCACCGGAGCCCTACAATCGAACACGACGCCAACAAACGCACGCAAACTTGTGTATGATTCGAGACCGTACGTAGGGAGGGGGCAATGCGGGCTTTTTGGCATCTCTTGGTCTGCGTCACAATCGCGCTAACCGTTTTTGGCTGCTCGGGCACCACGCCCGGAGATGTCATATCGGACGTGGGGGTGGTGACGGAGACTGTGACGGCCGGGAATGACGACCAGGGACAATCGGTAACGCAAGATGTCGCGAACTGGTCGAATGAACCAAGCGACGTCAGCAGCAACACCGAGACCTCAATCGCTCCCGGACAGTTCGGCTCGCCTTGTAGCGAAAACGGCGACTGCTTCAGCGGCTGGTGCGTCGAAGGCGACGACGGCTACGTCTGTACAAAGACGTGTCAGGAGGACTGCCCCGACGGCTGGGAATGTAAGTCCATCCTCTCCAGCTCAACCGACGTCGTGTTCCTCTGCGTGCCGATGCTGGAGAGCTACTGTGCGCCCTGCACCGCCGATCTACAGTGCAATGGTGGTTCATGTCGATTCATGCCAGACGGCTCAGAGCACTGCACGTACGCCTGCGACGAGGAGAACCCATGTCCAAGTGGCTTCAGCTGTGACGACGCGACCGATGAGGGGGAAGAGGGAACATGGTGTGTCCCTGTCACAGGGACGTGCACCTGCTTCGCGGGCGCCGGTACCGCTGGGAGCCAACGCTCATGCAACGCGACCAACGAACTCGGGAGCTGCTTCGGCTTCGAGATCTGCGATCCTGAACTCGGCTGGGTCGGATGTGACGCAAACGAACCGGTCGTCGAAGACTGTGATGGGCTCGACAATGACTGCGATGGGCTCGTCGACGAGTCTTTGGTCACCGATGTCCCCTGCGAGAACACGGTCGAGGGGATCGGGACCTGCGACGGCTCGTTAACCTGTCAGGGCCCCAACGGGTGGCTCTGCCAAGGTCCGGTGCCGAGCACCGAGACTTGCAACTACTCGGATGATGACTGTGATGGCGTCGTCGACGAGACCTTCGTGGACGACGCAGGCGCCTACACACTCATTGAGCATTGTGGCAGCTGCGACAACGCGTGCACCGACAAGTTTGACGGCGGCGTAGGCACCTGCGCAGGGACCCCCGAGGCTCCTCAGTGCGTCGTCGAGAGCTGTGACGCGGGTCTCGTCAAGATCAGCGACTTTCAGTGTGGTGTGATCCCCGCCAGCCCCTGCCAGCCTTGCCTAGATGACGCCGATTGTTTCGGAGGGACATGCGTCGAAACTGAGGGCCAAGGCGCCTGCGCCCTGCCCTGTGGGCTCGCCGACTCGGAGGATGGCTGTGCCCTGGGTTACAGCTGTGAATCGATCGAAGTCGACCTTGAGATCGTCGAGCGCTGCCTGCCGGTGAATGGAACCTGCTCCTGTGGGCCCGCCAATGACGGAGAGGTTCGCTCCTGCTCAAACGCCAACGAGTACGGGATCTGCTTTGGGACCGAGACCTGTGACGCCGCCGAGGGCTGGCTCGGCTGCACCGCCGGGGCCCCCCTCAACGAAGTCTGTGACGGCGCCGACAACGACTGCGATGGCACCATAGACGACGGCTTAGCCGGTGGAGAGCCCTGCGAGAACACCGCCGACGGGATCGGCAGCTGTGCGGGGGTCCAAGTGTGCAACGGTACGGAAGGTTGGTCCTGCGTGGGCCCTGCCCCATCCCTCGAGCTCTGTGACTTTCAGGACAATGACTGCGACGGGAGCATCGATGAAGACTTCACGGCCCCAGACGGGAGCTGGACCCTCGACATCCACTGCGGCACCTGCGGCAACGACTGCAGCGATAAGATTCTTAACGGAACAGGCGCCTGCGGCGGCACCAGCGATGCGCCAGCGTGTGTCGTCGACGCCTGTGACGCAGGCTACGTCGCGATCAGCCCATTCCAGTGTGCACTCCCCCCCGATGTCTCGTGTCAACCATGCATCGATGACAGCGATTGCTTTGACGGCACCTGCACGGAACTCGACGGTCAACTCGTGTGCGCCGGACCTTGCCAGCTCATCGGAGCGACGTGCCCGGTGGGTTACGAGTGTCAGAATATCGGCGACGATGACGCGCCCCTAGACCGCTGCCTCCCCGTGACAGGCTCCTGCCAGTGCGGTGACCTTACTGCCGGACAGACGCGAACCTGCGCTAACGAAAACGACCATGGCATGTGCTTCGGCTTCGAGACCTGTGAGCCCCTCGTCGGCTGGGATGGCTGCACAGCGTCCATCCCAGACGCCGAGACTTGTAACGGTCTCGACGACGACTGCAATGGCCTCGTGGATGACAACGTCAGCCCGCCCCTCATGCCGTGCGTCCAAGAGAACGACTTCGGCACATGCAGTGGCAGTTGGAGCTGCAGCGTCCCGGAGGCGGGGGTAGAGACGCAGTGGTGGTGCTCGGCTGCAGATCCCGGTGAGGACGTCTGCGACCTCGTCGACAACGACTGTGACGGCGTCGTCGATGGCCCCTTCAAAGACGCGGCGACGGGCGCGTACCTGCACGACGATCATTGCGGTGCGTGCGGCGTCAGCTGCGCCAACGCGATCCCCAACGCCACGGCGACCTGCACCATGTCCGATGCCGGCCCACGCTGTGAAATCGACACGTGCGATTCCGGCTACTACCCCATCGGACCCTTGGCATGTTTGGTGGCCACCGAGGCGCTCTGCATGCCTTGCCAGTCCGATGCGAACTGCCCCACCCCGGGCGACAGATGTATGCAACTGGATAACACCACCGTGTGTGGGCGTGACTGCAGCGAAGGCAACCTCCACGGCACCCCCGCTGGTGCGTGTCCAGATGGCTTCTCCTGTAACGCCCTTGAGGACGGCTCCAGCCAATGCCAACCCAACAGCTTATCCTGCAGTTGCCTGTCCGAGCAGGCCGGCGACACCCGCACGTGTGTCGCCGCTAATGAGGTCGGCTCATGCTTCGGCGAGGAGAGCTGCGATCCCACCCAGGGCTGGGTAAACTGCAGCGCTACGATCCCGATGACGGAGATCTGCAACGACGTTGATGACGACTGCAATAACCTGGTGGACGACGTGGAGGACCGCGGGGCGCCGTGTGGGTTGATTAACGAGTACGGTGCATGCTCGGGGACCCTCGACTGCCTCCCCGGCGACACGGCACTCCAGTGCTCCGGGCAGGTCCCGAGCATCGAGATCTGCAACTACCAGGACGACAACTGCAACGGTCAGCAGGATGAGACATTCCCGCTGCTCTATTCGTCCTGCAATGTCGGCGTGGGGGCGTGCCTTCGCTATGGCTTCGTCCAGTGCACAGCAGACGGACTAGAGACACTCTGTACGGCCGAGCCAGGGGAGGCGAGCGTCGAGACCTGCAACGGCCTCGACGACGACTGCGACGGCGTACCGGATGAGGACTACCCGGAGCTTGGCTCGTTGTGCACCGTGGGAGAGGGCGCCTGTGCGGTCTCCGGCAACGTCATCTGTGATCCAGAGGGCCAGGGGACCATTTGCTCGGCCACCCCGAGTGAAGCCTCAGCAGTGGACATCTGCGACGGCACCGATGACGACTGTGACGGCGCCACAGACGAGGACTTCGGGGACCTCTCAGAGGTGTGCACGGTCGGAGAGGGAGCCTGTCAGGTCGCCAGCGTCCGGGTCTGCAACGCCGAGGGCGACGGAACGGAGTGTAACGCAGAGCCCGGTGCCCCCGGTGTAGAGACCTGTAACTACTTTGATGACGACTGCAACGGTGAGGCCGACGAGCCTTACGAGACGCTCTATGAGCCCTGCTCAGTAGGGCTCGGGATCTGCCAACGGTTTGGATTCCAGGTCTGTACCGACGAGGGCGACGGGACGGAGTGCAACGCGGAACCCGCTGCAGCAGGAAGCGAGAGCTGCAACGGCCTTGATGACAACTGCGACGGGGAGACCGACGAAGACTTCCCGGAGCTTGGCGAGATCTGTGAGGCCGGCTCCGGCGCATGCAAGAACTCGGGGCTCATCATCTGCAACCCCCTCGGGACCGGCACCCAGTGCTCCGCCTCTGGGGGCACTGGCGAGGCTGAGATCTGCGACGGGCTCGACAACGACTGTAACGGGCTGACAGACGAGGACTTCCCCGAGCTTGGAACGGTCTGCACCGTCGGCAGCGGGACGTGCACGCAGGCTGGCACCTGGATCTGCACCGCAGACGCCACCGCCGTGAGCTGCTCCGCGACCCCTCTCCCACCTGGGGATGAGCATTGCAACGGTATCGACGACGACTGCAGCGGCGAGATCGACGACAACCTGCCGGATGCTCCCGAGTGCGCCAAGCAAGAGGGCGTCTGCGAGGGCGCAGTCCAGACATGCGGTGGACTGTCCGGCTGGCGCCCCTGCACTGGCGTGGAGTACGGCTCAGACTTCGAGCCCACCGAGTTGACCTGCGATGGGCTGGACAACGACTGCGATGGCGAGGCTGATAACAACCTGTTCGCCCCGGCTTGTCCCTCGCAACAGGGCGTCTGCTCAGGGGCCACCAAGAGCTGCAGCGGTGAAGAAGGGTGGAGCGAATGTGCTGGAGCCGAGTATGGCGCTGAGTGGGAGCAAGAGGAGACCACCTGCGACGGGCTCGACAATGACTGCGATGGGCTCGTCGACGAAGGCTTCGCGAACGTCGGCTCCGTCTGCTCAGTGGGCGTAGGCGCCTGCCTCCGCTCCGGGACTTGGCTGTGCGACGACTCTGGGGCCGGTACATCTTGCTCTGAGTCGCCAGGCGAGCCGCAAGAAGAGACATGCAATGGTGAGGACGACAACTGCGACGGCGTGACGGACAACACCCTGACCGACGTCGAGTCATGCACCAATCAACTCGGGGTCTGCTCGGGCGCCACGCGCTCCTGCGGCGGAGCCTCAGGCTGGCTTGAGTGCGGACCGGGCAGCTACGGACCCAACTACGAGCCCACAGAGCTGAGCTGCGATGGCCTTGATAACGACTGTGACGGTGAGGCTGACGAGGACCTCTTTGCAGAGCCTTGCCCACTCCAAAAGGGTGTCTGCGCCGGCACGCTCACTCCGTGCCTCGGCCCGGGGGGATGGGGCCAATGCTCAGTCGCTCAATACGGGCTCGACTATCAGGTCGAGGAGGCGGCCTGCGACGGCCTCGATAACGACTGTGACGGGCTCGTCGACGAGCCCTACCCTCAGCTGGGTCAAGTATGTCAAGTCGGCGTCGGTGCGTGCCTCGTCACCGGGACACTCACCTGCGCCGATAACGCTGCGGGTGTCGTCTGCTCGGCTGAAGCCGGCACCTCCGATGTCGAGATCTGCAATGGCCTCGATGACGACTGTGACGGGCTCCCTGACAACATGCTGACCGACGGCGAGTC
>JBMYRH010000048.1:0-20738 GCA_049602155.1 Myxococcota bacterium
CACTTCCGCGAGGGCGTCATCACAGTCGGTGTGATCGAGGGTGTGTGTGGCGCTGGGCGCCTCGCATTGGGTGGTGCCTGCGTCGTCCATGTCGCCGTAGGTGTCCTCGTCGGTGTCTGAGTACCAGACGCTGAAGGGGTTCACGTCAGGGCGGGTGTCGTCGCAGTCGGTGTGGTCGAGGGTGTGAGTCTCAGTCGGCGCGACGCACTGTGTGGTGCCGTCGTCGCTCATGTCGCCGTAGGTGTCTTCGTCGGTGTCTGGGTACCAGACGCTGAAGGGGTTCACTTCGGGGCGGGTGTCGTCACAGTCGGTGTGGTCGAGGGTGTCTGTGGGGGTCGGGGCGACACAGCTGGCCGTGCCGTCGTCGTTCATGTCGCCGAAGGTGTCCTCGTCGGTGTCTGGATACCAGAGCGTGTCGGGGTTCAGGTTGGGATCATCGTCGTCGCAGTCCGTCTGATCGAGGCTGTACTCCGGTGTGGGTGGGACGCACTGGGTGACCCCCTCGGCGAACATGTCGCCATAGGTGTCCTCGTCGGTGTCTGGGTACCAGACGCTCATCGGGTTGATGGCGGCAAGGGTGTCGTCACAGTCGGTGTGGTCGAGCGTGTGGAGGGCTGATGGTGGCTCGCACTGTGTGGTGCCCTCGTCGGCCATGTCTCCGTAGCCGTCGGCGTCGGCGTCTGGGTACCAGACGCTGTCTGGGTTCACGACGGTCACTGCGTCATCGCAGTCGCTGTTGTCGAGGGTGTGGGTGTCAGAGGGAGGGGTGCAGCCGGCGTCTCCGTCCGAGATCATGGCGCCGTAGCCGTCGTCGTCGGTGTCCGGGTACCAGAGGGTCTCGGGGGTCAGCGCCGCCGTCGTGTCGTCACAGTCATCCGCGTTAGTCGCGTAGAGGTCGCCTGGCGCGTCGCAGGACGGCACTGGCTCGGAGGTGGGGTCGCCGAAGCCGTCGCCGTCGCTGTCTACGTACCAATCTGCGGGCGTACAGGGCACATCGGGGTCGCCGTCCTCGGTGTCTTCGCCCGCCTCGGTGTCCTCGCCTTGGGAGCTGTCTGCGCCGACGTCGTCATCGAGGGTGTCACTGGGTGCTGCGGTGTCCTCGTCGGCCTGGACGTCGTCGCTGGGTGCTGCGGTGTCCTCCGGCGCTGAGCTGGTGTCCTCGGTGGGCGCCGTGTCCGGGGTGCTCGGCGCGTCCTCCGGGGCCATGGTGTCGCTTGGCGTGGGGCCGTCGGCATCTGTGGAGGTCGTGATGTCCTCGTCAGCTGGCGCCGCCGTATCCGGGGGCGTGGTGGTGTCATTGATCGACCACGAGGTGTCTGGCGCGGAGACGTCGAGGGAGGCGTCCATGTCCGCCTGCTCCTTAGGCAAGCAGGCCACGAGCGCTGTCGTCGTGAGCAGGATGATGAGTGATTTGAGCGGCATGGGAAGGGCTCCTCGGAGAGGACAAGGACCTAGCGTAGATCGCGACGCCGGGGCTGCGCACCTTGAATCGACGTACGTGACCTACTGTGGATCGCACTGTGAGCTATTTTTACGCAAACGCGGTACGCTCTAGGTCACGGAGGCCTAGATGGATCGCCGGACGATTGAGGACTACAGGGCCATGATGGCTGACGCCGTGCGGATGGCTGCGTATCAGAAGGCGATCGCCGCGGTGTGCTCCGGCAAGGTCGTCTGCGAGATCGGCGTGGGCCTCGCGCCGCTCAGCCTCATGGCGCTTAGGGCTGGTGCAACTCGGGTCTACGGCATCGAGTGCAGCGCGGACACCCTCGCTGTCGCGACTCAGCTCATCGCGGATAATGGCTACCGGCCCGACCGCTTCATCCCCGTCCATGGTTTTTCGACCAAGATCTCCTTGCCCGAGCGCGTCGACGTGCTCCTCTCAGAGACGCTCGACTCGATGGGCATCGGCGAGAACACCGCGGTCTATATGGCGGATGCACAGGCCCGGCTCATGAAGCCCGATGCGGTGTTCCTCCCCGCCTCTCTTGATTGCCAAGTGGCCTTGGCGAGCCCTGATGGCTACGCCTCTGAGATGGCCTTTTGGAATGAGACGATGCCGAGCGTGTATGGCTTTGACTACGCCCGGGCTGGAGAGCAGTTCAAGAACTGCAAACACACGCTCTCAATCTCGAATGACGAGCTCCTGAGCGGTTGGGTCCCTTGGCAGACGATCGACTTCCTCGACAACGCGACCTACCGCCGCTTGGTCCCGCTGCTGATCCCAGTGACCCGAGCGGGGACCATCCTGGGCTTCGCGACCGCCTTCGACGCCAAGCTCAGCGCCTCGGTGCATCTGCGGACCTTCCCTGATGACCCCGAGACGCATTGGCACCAAGGCTTTAACGCCTTCCCCCAGCCGATCGAGGCCGAGGTGGGTGACGTCGTCTATATGGAGCTTCAGATCGAGCCCGGCGACACACCGGCGATTCGCTTCGAGATGCGCGTCGTCTGCGGCAAGGAGGCCGAGGTGAGCGCCTTCGTGCGCCAACGCATGGTGGCGCTCAAAGACCAGATGCTCTAACCGAAGAGCCCTTCGTAGCCCTCGGCGTGGAAGCCGACGACGAAGGTGTCCCCGACGCGCATCGCGGGCGCTCGGAGCGTGCCGCTGCGACCGAGGATGACGCTCGCGATCTCATCGGTGTCCGCGTCGGCCATGTTGAACTCTAGGAGTTTTTTGCCGCGCGCGACCATGACGGTCGAGACGCCGTCCAAGAGGCCCAACGAGGCGTCTCGATCGAACTTAACCTTGTTGGCGAGGACGAATTCAGGCTGCGTGACGTTCTTGGGTCCCAGGAACTCCTGGGCGCGGGTGCACGACGTTCAGCCTTTGCGGTGATAGTACCAATCGATGGTGGCCATGAGACTCCTCCTGTAGAGACGGGGAGCTTAGACCACCTCTCGGCGCCTCGCTACGGCCATCATCATGAGCCCCGCGAGAATCAACCACGCAAGCGGGTTGGCGCTGGGGGCGCTTGCGCAGCCTGCGCCGCTGTCACCCTCGTCCGTGATCGTCGGGGGCTCTGTGTCCTCCGCGGGTGGTCCGTCGGAGCTCGCGTCGGTGGCGGTGAGGTCGGAGCCGTCGCTCTCGGTGGCCGTCGTCGCGTCGTCTTCGACACCGGGCCCCGCGTCACCCTCACTGGCCCCGGCGTCTTCGTCTGCGGAGGTGACGTCTGGTTCATCAGGGGTGGGGAAGGGGTCGAGGACCGTCAGGGTCAGTGCGTCAGAGGCGCTGGCTCCGGCGACGAAGGCGCGCTCGGCGCCTCGTGGGGTCAGGTCCGAGACCGTCACCCGGATCTCGTCGCTCCCGAGGTAGTCGATGGGCTGGACGACCCCGCCGATGACCACGTGGGTCACGTCATAAAGGTCCTCACCGAAGAGCGAGAGGGTCTCGCCTACGAATGCCGGGTTGGGCTCTGTGCCCGTGAGGGTGGGCCGGGCTTGCCCCGTGTCATCGAGGCGCTGCACGCTGACGACCGCGGTGCCTTCGGGCCCCCCCATCGAGGCTGTGACGGGGCCCTCTGGACCCTCCTCAAAGGTGAGGCGGCACGCTTTGTCGTCGCAGGCGTCGTAGGTGACGTTGTCGCTGCTCCAGCTGAGGCCGTCGAGGCCTGTCCCGACGGCCCACGCGGTCCCGCCGTTGACGACCACCGAGGGGTAGACTGCCTCGACGTGAGGGCGATCGGGGTCAGCGAGCTCGATCCACAGCGGCCCCGCCGGGGCCGAGCTCTGGGTGTCGATGCTCACGATGACCTCTGCGGCCCCCGGCGGTGTGTTCGCGGGGACGGCGAGGACGAGCTGCCCGTCGGTGGCCTCGACGATGATCGCCTCTTGATTCGCGATGGTCGCGCTCACGAGGTAGGGCAAAATCTCGCCTGTCACGGTCAGGAGATCACCTTGGCGCACCGGGTTCGGGGCCAAGCTCTCCACCGAGGGCATAGGGGGCACCGTCGTGACCAGCAAAGTGTCGTCTCCAAAGGGCCCGCTGACGGTCATCTCGACCTCGGCCCCGATGAGCTCCGCGGCGGCCTGGGTCTCGCACACGATCAAGCTCACGTTTTGAGCCGTGATGGCGCATCCGAGGGTCCCTAGCGTCACGCTCTCGACGCTGTCGAGCGCCGTGCCGTTCAGCGTGACCAGCTGACCGAGGACGACAGGGTCGGGGCTCACGCTAGCGATGAGGGGGGGCTCGGGGACGACCTCCACCGGCGCGTCGACGCTCCCCGCTGAGGTCGTCACCCTCAAGGTCGCGCTGCCCACCGCCATCGACTTCGAGACGACGAAGCGGACGTTGTTCTCCAAGACGTAGACGAGGGTCTGTGGGTGAGGGGTGGCTAGCGGATCGAGGTCACTGATGAGCGCGACGCTGGTTTGGTCGGGCTCGAAGTTCGAGCCGGTCACGTCGATGGTGGCCCCGAGGGCGAG
The DNA here is from genome assembly GCA_049602155.1 of Myxococcota bacterium. GTDB lineage: Bacteria > Myxococcota_A > UBA9042 > PHBI01 > JBMYRH01 > JBMYRH01. Next base: position 4,426 of record JBMYRH010000048.1, read on the forward strand.
CGGGGTGGGGTAGAGCTCTGTGATCTCAGGGGCCGCCGTGGCGCTGAGCATGAGCGCCGTCATGAGCGCGGTGACGTTCATGGCGTGTCCTCCTCGGGGCCGGCGTCGCCATCGGGGGTCTCCTCTGAGGCGTCGCTCGTGGCCTCCGCGTCGTTGGTGGGCTCTGGCTCGGGCTCCGCGCCTGGCGCGATGCTGGTCGAGTCGCCGACCTCGCGAGACCACTCGACACCGTCGGTCGCTCGGACCGTGCATGCCCAGCTCTCGCCGGCTGCGGTTAACACGGCGGGCACCGATGGGCTCTCCCCGAGCTCTTTCACGAAGGCGCCGTCTCGCGTCCACCGTGTGCGATAAGTGACGAGGTCGCTGTCGATGCTTGGCGTGGTGATGGCGCACAGCAGATCGTCATCAGCGGTCGGCTCTTCAGGTTGAATCGCCACCTCGGGGGTGGTCGGTGGGACGTTCGTAGGGGTGCGGATGGTCCGCTTGGGGTTGTCGTCAAAGGCCAAGACGACTGGGGGCTCGAAGACTGCGCAGCTGCCGCCGCATCCATCGTCACCGCATTGCTTGCCGTTGCAGCTCGGGATGCAGCCCGCCTGGCAGTTGCCCTGCAGGCAAGACTCCCCTTGTGCACACGCGCCGCAGATGCCCCCGCAGCCGTTGTCGCCGCAGGTCTTGCCGTCGCAGCTGGGGACGCAGTCGACGACGCATTGCCCAGAGGCGCAGAGCTGTCCGCCGCCACAGGTGCCACAGCTCCCGCTGCAGCCGTCGCTCCCGCATTGCTTGCCGGTGCAGTCGGCTTCACAGCCGATCTGACAGGTGCCATCGACGCAGGAGGTCCCCGCGACGCAGGGGCTCTCCGTCTTGTTCCTCAGGTAGCCGATCTTGCGGCATGATCCGCCGTAACAGATGTGGGCAGGGTCGCTGATCTGGGTGCAGCCCCAGATGTAGGAGCCGCACTCCTCGGGGATCCACGCGAGCACGAGGTCGGGGCGGTTGTCGCCGTCAAAGTCGTAGCTGGCGCCGCTCCCTACGCCCGGGTGATCCCCGCCGGAGTTGTAGGTCGGCACCACGTCGACGATCTCATAAGGCGGCACCCAAGCGTCTCCGCTCGGGGCGTCCAGGTTCATGAGCATCCACGCCGCGCCGGGCTGCCCGTCGTCATCGAGGCCCGCCATGATGTCGTGGTCACCGTCGCCATCGAAGTCGTCCGCGATGATAAGGTTGGCGGGGAATGGGGCCTTCTCGCTCAGGGCGACGGGGTCGGCGAAGGTGCCGTCACCTTGCCCTTTGAGTCGGTAGAGGCTCATCGGTGAGCTGCCGCCGCTGGTGATGCGGTGGGCGAGCAGGTCGACGATGCCGTCGCCGTCGAGGTCCTTAGACTGGAAGTCTACGGCGTAGGACCAGGTGATGAGGGAGCCGTAATTAAAGGCGTCGTCCGTGCGTGTGAAGCCCCCTTGTCCGTCGTTCATCCAGATGAACCCGGTGGGGTTCGACCAGTGGTTGGTGCCGACAAAGTCCAAGTGACCGTTGCCATCTGCGTCGATCACGGGGCCTAGGCGCTCTCCGGGTTGGCTGGTGAAGAGCTGGGTCAGCTCGATACCGTCGCCTTCGCAGCTCGAGACGGCCATGAACACGTCCCGCGGCGGCATGCAGAAGGAGTCGGTGGTGTTGTTGGATTGCCCGGGCGCGGTGACGTCGATGCAGACCTCGCCGAGGGTCAGGTCGCACTGTGCGTCGCTTGTGCAGAGCGTCTCGCAGACCCCGGCGTAGCAGCGGCGCCCAGGGCCACAATCCGCGGTGGAGGAGCAGATGATCTTGTCGCCGACGGTAGAGCGCGTGACGACGAGATCCAGGTAGAAGTCACCATTGAAGTCGCCGACGGCGTAGACGGAGTAGCGGTTGTCATCGGGGAAGACCAGCGGGATCGGGTCACCAAAGGTGCCGTCGCCGTTGGAGGGGGTGATGGCCACGGTGTCGTAGTAGTAGTCGCGGGCGAAGAAGACCTCGCCCCAGAGCGACCCTGACTCATCGGTCTCGCCGTCGCAGTCGTTGTCGATGCCGTCGTCACAGACCTCGAGGGCGCCCTCGTCGACGATGCCGTCACAGTCGTTGTCGATGCCGTCGTCGCAGATTTCCTCACTCGGTTCCCCAGGAAAGACGTTGCAGATGAGCGCCAAGCCGTCCTCGGCGCAGATGAACTTGTCGTATTGAACGCACGCTCCCTCGCCCACCGAGCAGAGGAGGTTCTTCGACGGGAAGTCCTCGTCGGTCGCCCCGTCGCAGTCATCGTCCAGCTCGTTGCACAGCTCGTTGCCGCCCGTCACAGGGTTCACCGAGCAGGTCAAGCTCACCTCATCGTCGGCGCAGACCTTGAAGCCCGGCGCCGTGCAGGCCCCGAGGCCGACCTCACAGCTCGTGCCGAGCCCCACGTAGTCCTCGTCGTGCAGCCCGTCGCAGTCGTCGTCTTGGCCGTTGCACTTCTCGATGGCGCCGACGTGGACGTTCGGGTCGCTCTCGTTACAGTCACTGCCTGCCGCACAGTTTAAACCGTGACCGTCACCGTCGAGGTCCTCACAGACCGGCTCGATGACCTCTCCGCGGATGTCGACGTCGAGCTCCGGCGCGTTGATCGCGTCGGACTCAAAGCGCAGAGTGTCTTCATGGAGGCCCTCTTCGTCAGCGTAGAAGGTCACCTTCACGATCTTGGTCTGGCCGGGCCCGAGTGAGGCCTGCGTGACGTTGGCGCCAAAGGCGTCGAGGCCAAGGGTGAAGCCGACGGTCTCGATCAAGAGCTCGCGCGTGCCCGCGTTCTCAAGCTCAAGCTCCTCAGTCACGACCTCCCCAGGGATGCGCTGTCCGAAGTCGATGGCGGGGGGCTCGACGACCAGGTAGGCATAGCCTGTCAGGATCGGATCGCCGTCGCCGATGTCCGCTTCGGTTCCCGCTGCGTCGGTGCCCCCGCTGTCCTCAGCGGGGCCTTGGGTGTCTTCGACGCTTGCATCGTCGATCGGATCAGGGTCGGTGATGTCGACCTCGATCCCGATATCCGAGGGCGTCAACGCGTCAGTTGTCTCCACCGAGGCGCCGGTGTCGATCTCGATCGCTTCGGTCCCGTCACCGGTGCCATCTGCGGAAGAGCAGGCGAGCAATAGTGCACACAGAGCGAGGATGAGGGGGGCTTTAAGCGATAGCGTGTATCTGATCATGGGCGGGATCCTACCCGCGAAACGAAGACGTTCCCAGAGCGTCGTCGACACGTCACTCCGGGAGGGGTTACCTTAGACGGCGTATGGGGTCCCGATTTACAGGTCTACGAGCGCCTTTTCTCGCGGTCATTCTTTTGGCGGTCAGCGCCGGAGCGTGCACGGGGCTAGAGGTAGGTGATCTGACCATCGCCCCTGACGCCGTGACCTCTTGGGGCACCGCAGACGCGCTCCCAGCGCGGCGCGATGACACGACGAGGCCCCCCGAGCTGCGCCCTCAGGCTGACACTGCGGTGGAGGGTTTCGACGCTGACCAGGCGCTGGAGGACGTGTCGGACCTCGACGTCGGATCTGGCCCAGAGCCCACCGATACGGCATCGGTCCCGGACGTCATCGAGCCCCCCACGGAGCCCTTGGATGCGAGCGTGCCGGCTCCGGACGCGGTCGAGGAGGTGGCGGACATCGTCGAGGAGGTGCCAGACGCCCCTGAGCCTCCCACGGTGGTGTGCGGTGATGGGCTTTGTGAGGTGAGTGAGACCTGCGCGACCTGTGCCGCTGATTGCCCGCTGTGTCGGCCCGAGGCTGGTGAGCTCGTCATCACGGAGATCATGCAGAACCCGCAGTCGGTCAGCGACGCTCAAGGTGAGTGGTTCGAGGTCATGAGCGTCGCTGAGGTGGCGCGCTCCTTGACCGGGGTCACCCTCAGCGATGGTGCCGCTGATGCGCACCTGATCGAGGCTCCATTGACGATCGCGCCCGGTGAGGTGTTGGTCTTCGCCGCGTCGGTCGATCTCGGGGTGGGGGGCGCCGCCGACTATGTCTGGAGTGGCTTCTACTTAGGCAACGCGAGTGACATCGTCCGCTTGGCCCATGGGGACGTCTTGATCGACGCCGTCGCTTACGATGGTGGCACGCTCTGGCCGGACCCGACCGGGGCTGCGATGAGCCTGGATATCTCGGGGATGACCGCGGCTTTGAACGACGACCCCAGTCATTGGTGCGAGGCCGTCGTCGCGTTCGGCCAAGGTGACTTGGGCAGCCCAGGGGAGGTCAACCTGGCCTGTGGTGAGCCGCCGCCCAGCGTCTGCGGAGATGGGGTCTGTGCTGAAGATGAGGCCTGCAGTGAGTGTGTGTTGGACTGTGGTGTATGTCCTTGCGCGCCGTCTGAGATCACCGACTGCTTTGGCGACTGCTTGCCGTCAGAGTTGGCTGGTGATGGGGTCTGCCATGCGGCGCTCAACTGCCTTGAGCAGGGGTTTGATAGCGGCGATTGCTTAGGCGACGGTTGCGGCTCATCGCTCTTCTTCTCGGAGTATGTGGAGGGTAGCAGCAACAACAAGGCCTTCGAGATTTACAACCCGACCGGGGTCCCTGTGGACCTTGCGGAGTTCGCCATCTGGAAGATCACGAACGGAGGGCTCTGGGCCGACGACGACGTGAAGGTGACCGACCTTGAGGGGGTGATCGGCCCCGGGGATGTCTACGTCGCATGTCACAACGACCTCGCCCCTATCATCGAGGGCGGCTGTGACTTTCAGAGCGGGGGCAACCCGCTGAACTTCAACGGTGATGACGCCCTTGCGTTGGTGCATGCGGGCGTGATGGTCGACGTCATCGGTGGTGAAGGTGACGACCCCGGGATCGGCTGGGAGGTCGCCGGGACCGTAAACGCGACTAAAGATCACACCCTGGTCCGAGACCCTTACCTCACCGTCGGCGATGCCCTTTGGAGCGCTTCAGTCACGACCTGGGCCGTCCTCGAGACAGACGTCTTCGATGGGCTGGGGAGCCATGATGTGGCCGTCCAGTGTGACCCCAGCGGTGCGCCCGCGCCCTAGCTCGTCATGCGCGCCGCTTAGGTGGCGAGGCGGCCTTGCCACTCACTCGGGGTGAGCGCTTGAAATTCGTCGCCGCCGAACTGCCGCAAGTACGAGGTGTTGATGCCGTAGCAGTGCCCTCGCGCGGCGCAGCCTTCGCAGGCCTCGACGTAGGTGTGGCTCGTCTCTGCTTCCTCAGCGATCTCCAAGAGACCAAACCGCTCGAGCTCCTCCAGGCGTCCACGCCAACTGCACGGTGGGGTCCCGCATCGCCCGGTCAGGCGATACGTCACTCCCCCCTCCCTGGCGGCCTGCATGGCCTCGGCCAGGTGAGGGACTGCGTCGGCATAACGGACCGCGACTTCGCCCCAAGCGCGGGGGAGCCCGTCGACGATGAAGGTCACGCTGAACAAGACCTCGACCTCCGGGATTCGGGCCGCGACCACCGCCACGATGTCCGCCAAGTGATCCATGTTGTCGGCGTTTTGAACGACGTTGAGCTCCACCCGGACCCCGCGATCCAGCAGGTTGCGGACCCCGGCGATCACCTCATCGGGGGTGCCCGCGCCGGTGATCTTCAAGTAGCGAGTCGGGTCCACAGCGTGCAGGCTGACGACCGCTTGGTTGAGCCCGGCCGAGACGATCTCGTCGCAGCGGGTCGCGTCCCCCAAGAGCAGCGCGTTGGTTTGGAGCTCGACCTCGGCGACGCCAGCGTCCTTGGCGCGCCCCACGAATTGCGCCAAGCGGCGGTGCAGCGTCGGCTCTCCACCCGAGAGTGAGATGCGGCTCGCTCCGGCCTTGGCGGCGTCGTCGATCGCCGCCTCGATCGCCGCGTCCGAGAGGCTCGGACTCGTGCGATCGACGAAGCAGAAGCTGCAGTCTTGGTTGCACGGCATGACGACCCGGATGGTGACCTGCGGACCCATCAGGGTGTCACCCTGCTCGACGGTGTTGTCGTAGATGACCAGCTGCTCCGGGCGGCTCTTCCGCGCGATGAGCGCCCTGGGAGCCCGGCGGAAGGGTTTGACCTCCCAGGGGCCGTGCAGCGCCTCATAGACCTTCGGCTGACCAGGGCAGTCTGAGCTGGCCGCGCAGCCCGCGCAGGCGTCGCTCTTGAAGTGGCTCTCTCGTCGGTCACGATGAGGGTGTCGTCTCAACCCTGCCAGCGCATCGCTGGCCTCTCGGAGCAAGCAGAGGGGGAGCCCCACCTCGTCGTCGATCTCCAGCGGGAGGCCGAGCTTCCTCGCCCGCTTGGCGGCGGCGACGACGCCACGACTCAGGTCCTCGAGGGTCGGCATGTGATCGGCATCGAAGTCGGATCGGGGGCTGCGTTTTAGCGGCCGAAGCCACCACCCACACAGTCCAGGCACCTCAGCTTGGAGCCACTCGGCGATCTCCGAGAGTTCGCTCAGGGCGGTGGCTGATAAGGGCGTCCGCGCGATGACCCGCACACCTGCCTCCGAGAGCGCCCGAGCCCCAGCCAGGGCTGCGGCGTGCGAGCCGGGCAACCCCGTCAGGGCATCCATGCGGTCGGTGTGCATCGATGGGAGCGCCCAGAGCACCTCGGTGACCCCCGCAGCCGCGAGCCCCGGCGCGACCTTGGCTAGCGACGCGACGGTCCCATTGGTCTCCAGCACGATGTTCTCGTAGCCGAGCTCACGGGCCCCGGCGATCAACTTGGGCAGGTTCGCCTCAAGGGTGGGCTCGCCACCCCCAATTCGGAGCCGGTGCGCACCGGCCTCGCGGTCCCGTTGCAGCTGCTCCAGCAAGGCATCGAGCCGCGCCTCATCGAGCGCGGGGCGGTCTTTGAGCTCGCAAAATGCGCAGCCCAGATTACATCGCCCATTCACCTCGACCATCGTGGTGTCCATGAAGGACACCGTAACGGCTCAGTCCGCGGCAGACCAGCGTCGCCACAATTCACGAACCTTCGCGGCGCCCATCTCCTCCAACTTCGTGATGTTGGCGGAGGGGATGCCCCCGGGATCAGGGTGCCGATCGATCGCCTCGCTGACGTCCTCCTCTCTCAGCAGGTGGAGGATGGGGAAGGGGGCGCGGTTGGTGAAGTGACTCACACCATCCTCGGCTTCACCCTCGAAGCGATAGTCGGGGTGAAAGCTGGCGACCTGCAAGATCCCCTCTGCGCCGACTTCAGCGAGCGCCTCCTCGACGGTGGCCACCACGTCCAAGTACGTCTCAAAGGACCCTAAGCCCGCCGTGACCACGACGAGCGTCGTGCGCGGGCTCTCGGAGCTTTGGTTGAGCAGCGCCCTCGCCTCTTCGAGCGTGGCGTGCACGGCGTGCAGCGGCTCGGAGACGCTCAGAAAGGCCATCCGTATGCCGTCTGCGCGCCGAACTTTCGCAGCGAAGGGGCAGAGGTCGAGGCCAATGATCGCCTCGTCGAGCCAGCGCTCGACCTGAGCTTTAGGTGTCACGGCGCTGCGGTCATGGGGCGGAGTTCCCAAGTGCCGAAGAGCATCTGGTAGGCCGCCCATGTCCGTGGACAACGCGTCTGCGCGGCGCAGGTCTCGCATGGCTCGGCGACCGGGCGCTGTGTCTGCCGATGATCCGTCAGGTCCTCCGAGCGTCGATGGACGTCGCTCACCGCGTGTCGACCGAAGTCCTCATGGACGTCAGCGCCACCGGCATCATCAGGGTCGAGGTGACAGAGCGGGACAGCCTCGGTCTCAGCGACCATGCCGAGGGCCCTCGCCCGACGGAGCCCCTCTCGGATGAACGGGGACGCCTCATCGAGGCGCACGAGGACCTTGGTCTGCCACTCAGGGCCGATCTGAACGGGCCGACTGAAGTTGTATTGGACACGGGTGACGCCGACGCGGCCAAGCATCTCCGCGATCTCAGGGAGCTTCAGGTAGTTCCGCTTCACGACCGGGACCGTCACCATCAAAGGGACGCTTCGATCGATGAGGTTACACAGGCCCGACATCGCCTGATTAAACGCCCCCTCGGTGCCATCGACTGCGTCATGTAGGTCGGCGTCGTGACCGAAGATGGACACCTCGAAGAAGGTCATCCCCGCTTGCAGGAGGCGGTCGACGAGCTCGCCGTAGGAGAGCATCCGGGCGTTCGTTTGGAGCTGAATGTGGGTGTAGCCGAGCTGCTTCGCTCGTCGGGTCAATTTCAGCAGAACTTTCGGTTGTGAGGTCGCTTCACCGCGCATGATGACCAGCTCGGTGCAGCCGCCCTGTTGGCCACGCACGAGCTCCTCGGTCGCCTCGTCGAGGGTCTTATCGGGGTGGTGAGCGATGTCGGCGATCGTGCAGTGGGCGCAGCCACTGTTGCAGCGCGTCGTCAGACGCAGCATCAGGCGCCGCCCGCTCATTTCCACCGCGAGTCGCGTTGGCGGTTCATCCGGGACTGCCTCATGATGATCATGGAGAGCAGCAAGACGCCGAAGATGATCATCCAGTTCCCGAAGCCCCCGGACTCTGATGCGCTGTCGTCGAAGTCCTCGTTGGCGGGGTGCTCGGCCGGGTAGAGGAAGGGCCCTCGACACGGGGTGTTCGCTTTCTCTTTCAGGCACTCGTCGAGGGCCAGCCCCTGAGCCTTCGCGCGCTTCGCCAACCGGTTCGCCCCGTGGGGGTGCTTCGCCGCCAGCAAGACGGTTCGCCTGAGGGCATCTCGAGCAGCCGGCGGGTCTGTCCAGCGGAGGAGCTCCCCGCGGAGGGCCTCGACCTCGGCGTCCAAGGGGCTGGCGACATCTGGGGCGTCCATGTTGTCGATCCGCTCAAGGAGCGTGGCGACCGACAGGCGATCTCCGCGGTTGAAGGTCAGCTTGGCCTTGAGGAGCACCATCATCCGGTGGCCGCTAAACTGCGCTTCAGCGCGCTGTAGATACCGCGCCGTGGCCTCGTCATTGCCACGCTGCTGATAGGCGACCGCCACGGTCATGGCCAAGAGCCCGTTCTCGATGGTCTCGTCGCTTTGGGCGCCCAGCGCCTCCAGCGCCCCGTCTGTGCTCAGTAAAGCCTGCTGCGCGATGAGGTAAAAGGACAGGAGGCTGCTCAAGGGGTACCGCTCGAGAAGAGGCTTGAGGAGCGCCACGACGGCTTCGGGCTTCTCCATCCCCAAGAGGAGCATCGCGCGCACCGCTGCGATGCGCGGGTTTCCGCCGTCATGCTGCGTCAGAATGCCGCTCAGTTGCTCAGCCTCGTAGAGCCGCCCGTCGGCCACGAACCACTCGAGCATGGTCGCTTCGACCTCGGGGCAGTCCGTTTTTCGCGCCGCCGAGTCCAGCAGGAGGTAGGCCTCTGTGCGGCGCCCGATGGCGTCCATCGCGCGGGCCAAGGCATCGAAGCCGCACGCGTTGTGGGAGACACGAGCGTCCTGGAGGACCTTCAGCACCGCGATCTCACGGCCACTGAGGGCCTCGTATCGCGCGGTGTCGATCGGCGAGGTGATGTCATTGATGGTCGCCTGTTTCCATCGCTCGAGGGTCTTCGTCGTCTCGTTCAGCGCGTTTAGACGCCGAAACCCTTCGGCCAAATCCAGCATGGCGCCCGAGGGCATCTGGGGATCGAGAGAGAGGGTGTCGAAGTGGGCCTTTGCGAGGGTGTTCGCGCTCACGCTGACGGCTTGCATGCCTTGCCAGAGGAGGCGCTTAGCGCGCCGCATGGCGAGGGTGTCTGGGGCATTGTTGCCGTCCTTGGCGCCCTGAGCTGTGGATGCTTGGTCGGCTTGCGCTTGCCAGATCTCCGAGTCGCTGAGTCGCCCGAGGCGCGTGACGAGCGCCGCCACGCCAGCGGCATCGTCACCGTCCTGACGCAGGATCACGAAGGGGCCCGCGGCCTGACCCTTAGGTGATTGACTGGGGTGGCCCAAGACGACGGTCATGCCGCCAGTGTTGCCCTCTTGAGGGGCGAAGCTGACCGTCACGGTCGAGGCCTCGACGATCGCGTTGTCTAGGCTCAATCGCCCGTCGAGCAGCGCCTCATCTGTGCTCAGCGCCGACCGCAACGGTGCGGTCGCTGACGCAGGCAACACGGGGGCTTGACCAGCTACCTGAGCGGTGATGAGCAGGCTTATCGGTATGACGAGGTAATTCACGTGATCGGAACTTAACCTAACCCTGCGTTCTGGGCCATGTCTTCGCGCACTGTGGCTTGAGCGTTGACCTCTGCGGCGCCGCATCGTTACCGTGGGCACCGCCCTTGTCTTGAGGTCCCTTTGCGTTCTCTTATCCCCACATCTCTGCTTGTGATCGTCCTCGGCGCCCTCGTCTCGCTGGGTGCGTGTCGCTCACAGCGCATGGACGCCAAGCCGGCGATGGCCGCGATCCCCGTGGCCGCTGGCGAGGCGACCGCTACCCAAGCGGGAGCGGCTCGGAACACCACCGGTGAGGCCACGCTGCTCTTGATGGCAGACATTCGCGGTGTGCTCCGGCCGTGTGGATGCACTGTCGACCTGCAAAAGGGCGGGTTTGAGCGCCTGAAGCCGCACCTTGAGGCCGAGCGCGCGGCGTTCCCTGGTGCGCACCTTCTCCACGCGGGCCCCCTCTTTTACGAGGGCCCCGAGGTGGAAGCTGCCAAGAAAGCGCAGCGCTCACGGCAGGTGGAGGTCGCCGCCGACTTGGTGCGACGTGCAGGCATCGACACCGTGGCGTTGACCGCCGTGGATCTCGCCGCCTCGCACGGCAAACTGCATGCGCTCCTGGACACCGCAAAGGTCGGCGCCACGGTCGCCAACGTGACCGTCCCTGAGGGCCACTCCTATCCACGCTTCTTGGTCCGCCGCATCGGCGGGCTGGAGGTTGGTATCTTAGCCTTGGCCTCCGATGCACACACCGAGGCCCTAGGCGATCAGGCGACCGTGACGTCACCCAAAGATGCGGCGGCGAAAGTCATCGCCGAGATGGCCCCCAAGACCGACGTCATCGTCTTGTTGAGCGGCCTCGGTCTACGTCAAACCAAGCGCCTCGTGCGGAAGGTGAAGGGGATCGATTTTGCGATCGTCGGTGGCCTCGGCGAGCACCCCATCGCGACGGATGAAGCTGAGCTGGTCGGAGAGACTCGCGTGATGCAGTTTCATCGTGAGGGGCGCTTCGTCGGACGCTTGACCGTGCGTCAGGTCAATGGACAGAGGGCGTTTGTGGACGTCAGCAGCCCGAGTGAGGCCGAGCTCAAGGTCCTCACCGCCCGCATCTCGGCCCTTGAGGCGTCGCTCGCCCGTTGGGGCAAAGAAGGCGTGGCGGAGACCGACCGCGCCGTGCGCTCCGCGCGCCATCACCTCTCGAGCCTGACTGCGGAGCGGGAGCGCTTGAGGTCCCTGAAGGGTGGCGCTGCCGAGGGTGAAGCGAAGGGTAAGTCGACCTACAGCTACCGCGTGACGCCGCTGAACTGGGACCTGCCTCAAGACCCCGAGGTGCTCTCACTGATGGACGCCTTCGACGAAGAGCTGAAGGTGATCAACCTCGCGAACGCGGGGACCCTCCCAGAAGCCAAACCCGGAGAGGCGGTCTACGTCGGGGTGGATGAGTGTCTGTCGTGCCATGAAGACACCCAGGCCTACTGGGATAACGACCAGCACCACCACGCTTGGGAGACCCTCGAGGGCCTGAAGAAGACCTTCGACGTGGAGTGCGTCAGCTGTCATGTGACTGGCTACGGCAAGCCTGGGGGCTCGATCCTCGGCAAGACCGAGGGGCGCGAGGATGTCCAATGCGAAGCGTGCCATGGGCCAGGGTCCATTCACGCGGAGAGTGAAGACATCGCAGACATCATCGCGAAGCCGACCGAGGCCATGTGCGTCACCTGTCATAACGCGCACCACTCACCGAAGTTTGACTTCGCGACGTGGCGAAAGCGCATCATCGTCCCTGGCCACGGGCTGCCGCTGAACTGACGCGCCGCTTGGCTGTGTTTCAAAACAGGTCAGCGACGTTTTGAAATGGGGGTTCACGTCCATTTCAAAACTCACGCTGTGCAGCTTTTGAAACGGCTCAGCGCTCAGCGCAGCTCGCCTCGCACTCGCTGACGATGACCGACCAGTCCATGGCCTCTGCCCGACGCGCATCGGTGCAGGTTTGAACGCAGTCCGAGGGGGCCTCTTTGGCGTCTTGGCTGTCGGCAGTCTCTGCGGTCTCTGTGGGAGAGTCCGTGACAGGCTTTGGGTTGGCGCAGGCGGCGCTGACGAGGCTTAGCCCGGCGATCGCTGTGATGAAGAGGCGCCTCATGGCGCGGTCGCGTAGTACGTGAGCCAGCTCGTCATCTTGACCTCGGGGAGGTATCCGCCTGGGTCGGTGATGTTCGGGGTGTAGGTCTGACCTTGGAAGAGCCCCTCGTAGCTCAAGAGGTTGTTCGTTGGGTTCACGGCGCTCGTGATGTCGACCGTCCAGAGCTTGACGTCCATGCCAGCGCACCAGCCCGCGCGCCCAAAGGGCCAGGTCCCGAACTGGTTCGGCACGCCGCCCTCAGAGGTCTGGTCCATGCACCCGTACCAGGTGCCGGCGTTGGGGTGCTCCTCCATGTAGCTCGCGTCGTTGACCGTGAAGGCGTGCTGATGGTTACAGAACTCGGCGCAGTTGGCCTGGGTGGACGAGTGCCCGTGGCCGGAGATGATCGCCGTCAGGCTGACGCTGTCAGCCCCCTCGGGGAGGTTGAAGGCGACGTCGCCGTGCTTGCCGTCGTTGTAGGTCTCGTTGAAGCCCGTGCCGCCTGGGTTGCCCCAGAGGTAGCGGATACCGACCGGGCGCTTGCCCGTCCCCGCGTCATAAAAGAGGAGCTTGCCGTGCAGCGTGTAGCCATTGGCCCCAGCGAAGCGGAAGCGCCGCGTGCCGCCCTTGTTCACCAAAGGCAAGAGCGCGCTCAGGTCCGTGAGCCAGTTGCCCTCACGGCCATAGGGCGTGACCCAGCGCGCGAACTCCGTGCCGCACCCACAGGCGCAGTCTCCGTAGCCTGTCCCTTCAGCGTTGCAGGTGTGGACGCTCTCGCTCACCGTGCCATCGGGGGCCTCGCAGCTGCACGCCATCGTGTCAGCGGTCACGCCGGTGTCTTCATCTGCAGGCGTGCAGCTCGTCTGCGCGCTGACCTCCGGGTTTGGCGTCGCGACGTCACAGAGCTTCAGGTTCTGGATGTAGTCCCACTCGTTACACCCGGCGTCCTTACCTTGCTTATGGTTGGGGCACGCGGTGTAGAGGTAGATCGCCATGCCGTCGTAGCCAGCCAAGGTCTCGGCGTCCGGCAGGGTGATCTCGACGGTGGATGAGTAGCCGCCCCCCCAGCCACCGGGGTGGGTGTGGTTGTCCCAGAGTGTGACCTCTAGTGGCGCCATGGCGGTCATCTCGGCCTGAATCTTGGCTTCATAGTCGAAGTAGAGCGACTCGTTGGCGATGAAGTACATCGGGTAGTTGTCGTTCTTCCAGTCGTAGAGCGAGCCGATCTCACGCCAGCGCTGGAAGCGATCCAGCGCGAACCAGAACATCTGCTGCTCGCCGAGGAAGGCCGCGAGGCTCCCAGTGACCGAGAAGCCCGCCGTGTTGATGTAGTGGACCCGGTTCGCCCAGCTCGCCTGCGCATCCGTCCCCATTTGAGCGAGGGCAGCATCGACGCGGCCCTTCATGCCGGTGATGTCTGATGACCAGGAGGTGTCAAAGGAGCCAAAGAAGAGGTGCGTGCCGTCGGGCGCACGCTCGAGCAGGGCTTTGACGTCAGAATTCCAGACCGCGGTGTTGTAGTCACTCGCGGCGTAACGGAAGACGAAGAGGTAGCTCGAGAGGCCATCCCAGTTGGTCGAGAGCGTCCAGTCGCCGTCGAGGGTCGGGACGGTGAAGTCGCCAGCGGGGTCCATGATCTGAACCCCATAAGGGCCCGCATTCCAGGGGATCGGCGTCTCCTGGGGGCCTGGCTCCGGCTCTGGCTCTGGTTCTGGCTCTGGATTGGTCGTACCTGTGTCCTCTGGCGTCGCGGGCACGTCTTGCTCAGGCGTGGTCGAGGTGTCTGCTTCAACACTGCTCGTGTCATCCACAGGGTCGCCTGTCGGGTCACTCGGCGCCGTGTCCTCCTCGGTGGCGACGGTGTCCCCTTGCCCCGGGTCTGTGGCCTCGGCGCTGTCGGAGCCGGCGGTGCTGCCGCCCTCTGAGTCGCTCTCAGCCGCGGTCGACGCGTCAAGGTCCGAGCCGCTGCCTGAGGCTGCCGTCGAGCCCGAGTCGCCGCAGCCGGTCACTAAGGTGGCCACCGCACAGAGCGCGATCCAGTGCGCGCGTGAAAATCTTCTCATGGTGCTGACTCCTGGGCGGCTGAAGAGGGACCGCTGAGGTGACGCTCAGCGCGTTCGACCCATACGTTGTACATCGCAGCGCTGAAGAGCACGAAGTGAATCTCATCCAGGTCGTCACCGTGGTCGCGGCACGTGGTCAACGCGATGTCCGCCGCGTCACGGGGCGGGTAGCCATAGACGCCGCACGAGATGGCAGGGAACACCAGGCGCTTGAGGCCATGGGTGCGCGCCATGTTCAGACAAGCGCGGTAGGCGCGTATCAGCACAGGTCCCGAGGTCTCGGTGCCTCGATAGACCGGCCCCACGGTGTGGATCACGTGCCCGACGTCGAGCTTGAACCCCGGCGTGATGCGCGCCTCGCCGGGGGGACAACGGACGCCGTCAAGCGCTGGTACTCGACGGCATGCGGCGAGCAACTCAGGGCCCGCCGCGTCATGAATGGCGCCGTCAACGCCCCCGCCCCCGAGCAGCTCAGGGGCCGCAGCGTTGATGATGGCGTCGCCTTGAGCGTGGGTGATGTCGCCCATGCTCAGGGTGATCGCATCAAAGTGGCGCATGGCTCCGCTTTATGGAGGGTCTTCACAGGTGGACCCAATACACGCTCCCGTCACGCAGTCTGAGTCCGTGTCGCACGCCTCGGAGACCTCGCAGGTCGCCCCGCACTGACCACCACAGTCAACGTCGCTCTCCGCTTCATCCCCTGTGTTTTGAGTCCCATCGAGGCAGCTGTTGATGCACGCAAAGGCGCCGTCACAGACGTTGATGCCTGGCGGGTCCATGGTTTGCCCATCATTGAGGCTTCCGGGCGAAGACGCTGCCGGGTTTTGCCAGGTGAAGTTCGACGCAAAGGCACCGGTCCCTGAGAGGCGAATCGATGTGTTGCTGCCGTCGTCATCCAAGATATCAATGACTAGCGGAACCCCTGGCTCGAGGGCGCTGCCCTCGCCAGGGGTCACAGTTTCCCAAATGATGTAGTCGATGATGTTGCCGTTGTCGTCGAACAGAACCGCGCCATGAGAGTTCTTGAAGCTGTTGGTGACCAGCATCTGAATGGCGTTGTATCCGAACTCAGCGCCGGTTCCGCCGTCGCTGATGCTCGCGGAGAGGTTCTGCTTCGAGAGGAGGTTTCCGCCGACGCTGACGCCTGCGACACTCCATCCGCTTGTGTCTGTGCCGACGCGGCCGGCGACCTCGATGAAGTAGTTGGCAGGATCCGTGTCAACCCAGTTCACCTCGTTGATCCAGGGCTTTTCGCCACAATCGTTGTCGGGATCTGTGCCGGCATCGAAGGGCGTGCATGTCCCCTCGGTGCCGCTGAGGTGACAGGAACCGCATCCGCTATCGCACGCAGTGTCACAGCAAATGCTCCCGACACAGTGCCCACCGGGGCAGGACTCTCCGCTCGAGCAGGCATCCCCGAACGCGCTGCAGTTCTCGTCGGTCTGACCATCACAGTCATTATCGAGCCCATCGCAGAGGTGGGCGCCGGTCTCGCCACCGTCTTCGAAGTCGCTGTCGTTGTAGACGCACGACCAGCCGCCGTCGCCGTTGCATGTCGCGGTGAAGTCGGCGCACTCCCCATCGGTGTCGCACGTGCTGTCGCTCGCGGGATCGACGTCATCGACCTGACCGTCACAGTCATTGTCTTTGCCGTCGCAGAGCGTCTCGGAGCCTTGGTAGTCCGTCACCCCCGAGTAATCGCAGCTGTAGCTGCCAGATGAGCAGGCGGCCACAGGGGCTGTCGCCGTACAGACGCCCAAGACGGTGCAGCCCGCGTCAGCCAGCGCGCCGAGGTTCGAGCCGTCGAGCGCCAAGCCCTCATCGGTGTCGCCATCGCAGTCATCATCTTGGTTGTCACAGGTCTCGCTCTCGATGGCGCTCGTCGCTGAGCACACCAAGCCACCCGTGCCCTGGCAGACCACCGTCCCCGCGTTGCAGATCCCGATGCCGCCACAGGCCTGCGCCAAGTGCAGGCTGCCCGACCCGTCCACGTCGGTCGCCGTGACCGAGCCTCCGTCACCGAAGTCCTCATCTGTGGTGCCATCACAGTCATTATCGG
>JBMYRH010000049.1:0-18456 GCA_049602155.1 Myxococcota bacterium
AGGCGCCGCGCGCGGCGCTGCCGGTCATCACGCTGCCTATCGACCTGGTCGATCGCCGCCTCGGCGTCACCTTGGGCCGCGAGACCATCGTGAACTACCTGGAGCGCTTGGGCTTCGGTGTGACGGGTGACGGGGATGTCCTCGAGGTCGCGGTGCCGAGCTGGCGCGCGACCAAGGACATCTCGATCCCGGCGGACCTCATCGAGGAGGTCGGGCGGAGCTTTGGCTACGACAACATCCCCCCGGCGCCGCCGGCGGTGGTCTTGAGCCGGCCGCACCCCAACAAGCAGAAGATCTTCGAGGGTGCCGCCCGCACCTACCTGACCCGCGCCGCGGGGATGGACGAGATCATGACCTACGCCTTCGACACCGACCCGCACCTGGAGACCATCGGCGCTGTGCCAGAGTCCCGCGTCCTGCTCGCGAACCCTATCAACGCCGAGATGCCGGCCATGCGCACGCACCTCGGGGCGAACCTCCTCATGGCGCTCCAGCGCAACGAGCGCCGCGAAGAGCGCCTGCGCATCTTCGAGGTCGGCCGCGTCTTTCAGCCCGACGCCGACCCCAAGGCGCTGCCGCATCAGCCGGTCACCCTCGGTGGCCTCGTCGCCGACACCACCCTGGGTGAGGACGCCGACGCTCAGCTCTTCGCGGGCCTCAAGGGCGCGCTCATGGGCCTCGCCCGCGCGGTGGAGCGCGCGCCGCTCCGCATCGTCCAGGGCGGCGTGACCCACCCCTGGGCCCACCCTGTGCGCCAGGCGCAGCTCCTCGGCCCCGACGGCGCGGTCTTGGGCTACCTCGCCGACGCTCACCCGGCGGTCCTCCATGCGCTCGACCTTGGTCACCGCGCAGCGCTCTTTGAGGTCGACCTCGACGCGTGGCGAGCGGGCGACGAGCAGGGTGCGACCTACCGCCCCTTGCCGCGCTTCCCGTCTGCCAACCGTGACTTCGCTGTGCTGGTCGAGGAGTCCATCCGCGCCGGCGCAGTGGCGGACGCTATCCGAGGTGCTCACCCGAGCCGCGTCCGGGACGTCACCTTCCAGTCTGTGTACCGCGGACAAGGGGTGCCGGAGGGGCAGAAATCGATGGCCTGGTCGGTCACCTTCCTGGATGAGGACGCGACGCTCAACGACGACGACGTCCGAGCGCTCGAGGTCGCCGTCTGGGAGGCGCTCTCGACCGAGGTGGGGGGCACGCCACGGGCATGAGGGGGCCTCGGCTCATCGGTCGGGTCTCTTCGACACGGCCCCATGTCTTGCTGGTGACGCCACCGGCGACGCCCCCTTGGCACAACGGCACCACGCTCCTCGCCCGTCACTTGGCGGCGAGCGCGATCGACTTTCATTACCGCCTGCTCGGTGTGCGCCGACAGGCGGCCCCTGGGCCGTTTAGTGAGGTTGAGCCGCTCTTTGGGTCAGCGCCGCGCGGCGGCTGGCGAGATCAGGCGCGGGTCTTTGCCCGTCTGCTCAAGCCTGATCGCTGCTCGGTGCACCACTTTATGTTCTCGCCGCATGGCAAGGCGGTCCGGGCGATTCGAGGGGCGCTGACGGTCAACCGCAAGCGCTCGGTGCACACGATGCCGAGTCAGCCTGCCGACGGCACGGACCCGGCGGAGCTCATCTTCGCGGACAGGACGGTGGTCCTCTGTGACGCGTCGGCGGTGCGCTTACGCTCTGCGGGTGTGGAGTCCGTCGAGGTGGTGCGCCCAGGGGTGCCGATCCCAGACGCCCCCGCTGACACCATGGCCTCCCGAGCCCGCCTCGCCGTGGCCCGACCGGACCTCGACTGGGGGGACGCACCGGTCTTTGTCTACGCCGGTGACCTCGAATTTAGTGACGGCGCCCGAACCTTTATCGAGGCCGCGACGAAGGTCGCAGACGCCGTGCCAGGCGCCCGTTTCGCGCTGGCGTGTCGCCCCAAGACGCCCTCGGCCGCCTTGGTCGCCGACGGGCTCCAGCGGCGCGTCGAGCGTGTCGGTCTGAGTCAGGTCGTCCGTTTTCTAGGGGTCGTCGATGACATGCCGGCGCTCCTCGGCGCGGCCACCGCCGTCGTGCTGCCCGTCGACACGCTCTATGCCAAGGTGGACTTGCCCATCGTGCTGCTCGAGGCGATGGCGCTCGGGACACCGACGGTGGTGAGCGACCTGCCCAGCTTGAGCGAGCTCGCGGGCTTGGGGCAGGGGACGCGGGTGGTCAAGCGCAGTGACCCCGATGCCTTGGCGACGACGCTCTGCGGCCTCGCTGAGTCCGCGTCGACGGTCGCGCGGCTAGGGCGTGGGGCGCGCGCGACCATCAAGAGTCACTTCCGCCTCGACGCCATGGCGGCGAGTTACGAGGCCATCTACCGCGATCTTGGAGTCCACGATGCGTGACAACAAGAGCTACTACGACACCTTCTCTGAGACCTATGACCACGGCCGTGACGCGGGCTATCATGCGTTCTTGGACGAGGCGGAGGTGGCGCTCGTGGCGCCGCACCTCAGCGGCAAGTCTGTGCTTGAGATCGGCTGCGGGACGGGGCTGATCTTGGAGCGCCTGAGCCGCGTCGCGAGCCGCGCTGTCGGCGTCGATCTGTCCCCAGGGATGCTCGAGCACGCCAGGTCGCGGGGCCTCGAGGTCCACGAGGCGAGCGCCACAGAGTTGCCCTTCGAGGACGCGAGCTTCGACGTCGCTTGCAGCTTTAAGGTGCTGGCGCACGTCCAAGATATCCAGACGGCCATGGCGGAGATGGCGCGCGTGGTGCGCCCTGGTGGCCGTGTGATCGTCGAGTTCTACAACTCGGTGAGCTTGCGGGCGCTCGTGAAGCGCTTGGGGCCCTCGGGGGGCATCGGCGCCTCGGGGGACACAGATGAGTCGGATGTCTTCACGCGCTTTGACAGCCTGTCTGACATCGAGGGCTATTTGCCGGAGACCTTGCGGGTGATCCAGGTGGACGGGATCCGAGTCCTGACCCCGATGGCGGGCTTCTTCAAGGTGCCTGGGTGGGCCCAGGTCGAGCGCTTGGCGATGAAGAGCCCGCTTCGGCGCTTGGGCGGCTTCTTGGTCGTGACCTTGGAGCGCTCAGCCGGCTAGGGCGGCGCGGAAGCGGTTATATTTGCCGCGCTCTTGAGCGAAGAGAGCCACGCCGGCGGCTGTGGCGCGCTCGGTCACGAGGCGGCGCGCGCCCTCGGGATCGTCGGTCTCGACCTCGACCTCGCAGTCGACCCGATCGCCTGGCAGCTCGGTCCGGTCGACCTCGAGGACGAAGCCCTCGCAGTCGATCACGTGGCGGACGTTGCGCATGACGCCGTGGCAGGTGAGCGGCGGTGAGAGGGCCAGGTCTCGGAGCGGTTCGGGGTCGAGCTCAAGGAGGTCGCGCTCACCGTCACGCACAGCCTGCCACCGTGAAAGATCGAGGGTCTCCTCGCGCTCCTCGGCGATGAAGTAGCCCTCTTTGGCTTGGAGGCGCCGCTTCCGCGTGAGGATGACCTCGTCGGGGCCCGCGACGTCGAGGCGCCGGGAGACTCGGACGCGCACCATGGTCCGTGAGGCGGCGAGGTGACCGGCCGCGTCGACAAAATAGTAGTTCGTCTGCTCACACACAGCCCGCGGCTGCGGCAGTGCGGCCAGTAGGTCGTCGAGGGCCTGGGGATCGACCAGGCCGAGCTTGAGCTCTTGCTCCATGGAGAGGGCATACCACAGTCCGGCGGTTGACAGGCTCGTCTGGGCTCCGCTAATCCAACCTCATGGCTCACTCGGCTCCGTCGCTCAGCATCATCATCCCTGCGTACAACGAGGAGGACCGGCTCGGGCCGACCTTTGAGTTGCTGCGCGCTTGGATGGATGCTGCAGAGCGAGACATTCAGGTCCTCGTCGTGGATGACGGCTCGAGTGATGGGACGGCGGCTTTGGTGGCCTCGGTCGCCGAGTCAGATCAGCGGATCAGCCTCGTGAGCAACGGCTCGAACCGTGGGAAGGGGTACTCCGTGGGCAACGGGGTCTCTCAGGCGACCGGTGAGCTGATCTTGTTCTCCGACGCCGATCTCTCGACCCCGCTCGGGGAGTTCGAGCGCTTGGAGTCCGCGATCGACGGTCACGCGATCGCGATCGGCTCGCGGGCGCTCCCGGACTCTCGGCTCGAGAAGCGTCAGCCGCTGTATCGCGAGATGATGGGGCGGACCTTCAACCTCTTCGTGCAGGCGATGGTCTTCCCGGGCATCCGGGACACGCAGTGCGGTTTCAAGCTCTTCCGCCGCGATGCGGCTCAGGCGACCTTTGGTCGTCGGAAGATCGATGGGTTCGCGTTCGACGTGGAGATCTTGTTCATCGCCCGACGGCTTGGCTATGAGGTCGCCGAGGTGCCCGTGTTGTGGATCAACGATGAGGCGTCACGGGTCGACCCGATTCGACACTCAGCGCAGATGTTCCGCGACATCATGCGGATCCGTCGCCTGCATCGGGATCTCTAGCCGCGCGCTACTTCGAGGGACTCAGTCGCATCAGCGTCGGTAGCGCCGCGCCTCGACGCCCGCGATCTGACCGCGCCACTCTGGCTCGCGTTCGGACCACCACGCGCCACTCTTCTCGGCTTCTCCTAGCGCGATCACCCACTGAGCCGCGTCTGGCTTGGCCCACTGGACTTGCAGGTCAGCGCGCCACGCGAGGGTCTCCACGCCGTAGCGCTGGCCGGCATTCTTCGAGGCGATGTGCACGCGAGCGTGCGGCTGCGCCTCGGCGATATGCCTCAGCTGAGCGGTGGGCGTGGAGAGCTGCGCCTCGGGCCCTGCAGACGTGATGCCCCACGGCTGCGCCATGAGGGCCCACAGGACACAGAGCCCCGCGACCGCTGGACCGACGCGGCGACCGAGGTGGGCGAGGCCGACCCCGGCGGTCAGCGCCGTGCACACCCAGAGCCACGGCATCAGAGAGCGTCGTGCGCCGAACAGCCCCCCGTCGATCCCCCCGATGACCAAGGTGCTGGCGAGGACCAGGATGGGGGACCAGAGGCCGGCTCGTCCGGCGCGGACGGTGGTGATCAGCCCGGCTAACCATGCGACCAGCAGCGGCCATGGTGTCCACACGAGCCATTGAATCGGGGCGAGGAAGGCCTGGGGAGCGCGGGCGCTCGGGGGATGATAGGCCTGACCGAGGGCCGCCTGTGTGGGCGCCACGGCCCACCACGTGTCGGTCAGCCATTGCCCGAGCCCCCGCCCGGTGTCTGCCCAGAGGGTCGGCCAGAGCGCGATGAGCACGATCAGCCCCACGATCGGCACGGCGAGGAGCGTCAACGGGATCGCGGGCAGGGGGAGCGTCGTGGCGGTGTCGTAGCGCCCTGGAGAGGGGATTGAGTTGGTGCGCCAGGCGATGGCGACCGCCACAAAGAGGGGCACCAAGAGGAAGAGCGCCCCCGGGTGGCAGGCGAGCAGCAACCCCCAGCTGATGCCGATGGGGATGGCGCCGCCCTCCCTGGTGAGCATGCGCTGTGTGCTGAAGAGGAACGCCATCATCGCCGCCGCGCCGATCGCCCCTGCTCCCGCGCCAGCGGCTGCGTCTAAGGCTGCCGAGGAGGCGAGGGTCGCGAGGGCAGCGGCAGCCCCTGCGGCGCCCCCTCCGACCAGCGCCATCGCGGCGAAGGCCGTCAACACCATCACGAGGCAAGCCAGCGCGTGGGCCGCGTGATGATCGCTGAGGTCGCCGGGGGCGAGGAGGATGGCGATGCCCGCGGTCCACCTAGGGAGCGGTGCGTCGATGTACTGTCGTCTCCAGCTGCGTCGTTTTTTGAAGTTCGAGGCGCGGGGGTGGTCGGGATCGACCCGGAATCCACTGCGCAATCGCGTGTCGGCGGGTTGATCGGGGTCGAACACGGCGTCGATGAGCGCGCCACCCCCCGCCAGGGCGTCGATCTCGGCGGCGGGCATCGGCCGCTCTACGGTCAAGCCGGCGAGAATTACGGCGGACACTATAAGGAGACCTAAGTCCCGGCTGGCGCGTCGAAACGTCATCATGGACGCTTATAGCCTCCGTCAGGGAGGGGGTCCAGGGGCCCAACTTCATTGACAACGTAGGGCGATATTCGTACGGTCATCCCAGCTCTAGGAGGCACATTCGCCCCGGAGCACCCAACCCAGGCTGACCGATTCGTGTGACGACGAGTCGGCCGGCGCCATCGACAGGACAACGATTATCAGGCGGGTCACGGGCCGACTCTCTTACCGCCAAGCTGACAGAATGGGCGCAGAGCTGCGCCCTGTGACTGTCGGTCCGGTCCAGTTAATGACGAAGGGCTGGCATGTGCTGGTCCTCTTCGTGATGACAGCCCTGACATGGGCATGTGGAAGTGATGCGATCTGCCCCGCTGGGACGGGTGGAGCGCAGTGCCTTCCAACAGATGATTTGGGCGCGCCTCCGGATGTTCTGGAGGCAGCTCAGGATCGTGACAACGACGACGCCTTGGTGGCGCCTGCTCCCGATGTGGGTGCGGACGACGCCGAGGGGTCTGATGAGACAGAGACAACAACACAGTTTTTGCGAGAGGCGCCGGATGCGCTGTGGCTCACTTCGCCCCGAGATAGGGTGTGCGAAGGAGGGCTCACGGTGCGCTTGGCCCGCGCGACAGAACACGAACGCGCCGCCAAGTGTGCGGCGCAGCCTGGAGAACACGTCGATTCGAGAGGAGCGCCGTCGTGGCGCCCGCCTATTCACGTGGAGCGAGATCATCGGTCGAGAGGGTGGCTAAGAGCCGCCTGATCGCATGGGATCTCCGCGGGACGCTCATCTAAGAGGCGACCCGTTCATCAACAGCGTTCGTTCTGTCGTCCTCACGCACAATGGAGGACAACATGGCTGAGAAGCTACTGGTCAATGTGACCGTCGAGGAGACGCGCGTCGCGCTGGTCGAGGGCGGTGTGCTCTCGAACCTCGAGATCGACACCCGAAGCCTGGTTCACGCCAAGGGCAACGTCTACAAGGGCATCGTTCATCGCGTGAACCCGAGTTTGCAGGCCGCTTTCGTGGACTACGGGGCGGATAAGCAGGGGTTTTTGCCCCTGTCTGAAATTCATGACCGCTATTACTCCGCGGGTGTCCGCGGTAAGCGCGTGCCGATTCAGGAGGTCCTCCGCGAGGGCCAAGAGCTGATGGTGCAGGTGGTCAAAGACGAGATCGGCAACAAGGGCGCCAGCCTGACGACCTACGTGTCGATCCCTGGGCGATACCTTGTGCTGATGCCCGACAGCGGGAAGACAGGCTTGTCTCGGCGACTCCCTGGGGATGAGCGCAAGCGCCTGAAGGACCTGATCGACAGCTTGCCTGTCCCTGATGGCTTTGGGGTCATCATCCGCACCGCGGGTGTGGAGCGCGATGAGCTCGGGATCAGCCAAGATCTCGAGTACCTCAAGCGGCTCTGGAAGAACCTTGAGGAGCGCTTTGAGGCGCGAAAGAACGCGGGCTTGATTCACCGCGAGCGTGACCTGGCGTTGCGCTTCATCCGTGATTACGCGACGAGCCATATCGACGAGGTCTTCGTCGATGACGCCAACGTCTTCGAGGAGATCCGCGACTTCTGCACCATCTTGATGCCGGAGATGCGGGGGCGCATCCGCCACTACACGGACGCAACGCCGCTCTTCTCGCGCTACCAGATCGAGGACCAGATCGACGACGTGTTCGCGCGCCGCATCGACCTGCACTCCGGTGGCTCGATCGTCATCGAGCAGACCGAGGCGCTGGTCTCTATCGACGTCAACAGTGGCCGCGTGAAGACGGACGACATCGAGAAGACTGCGCTGACCACGAACCTTGAGGCTGCGAGCGAGATCGCCCGCCAGCTGAAGCTGCGTGACTTAGGTGGCCTCGTGGTCGTCGACTTCATCGACATGCGGAGCCGCGACAACGTGCGCAACGTCGAGCAGTCAGCTCGTGATGCGTTCGCGGATGACAAGGCGAAGGTGAAGTTCAGCCGCATCAGCGACTTTGGCCTCATGGAGATCAGCCGGCAGCGCCTGAAGTCATCTATCATGAAGGGCAGCTTCGAGCCTTGCAGCCACTGCGGTGGAACAGGCAAGACCCGAAGCGTCGAGTCCAGCGCGCTCTACTTGCTGCGTCGCATCAAAGAGACGGTGATTCGCGGCACAAACTACATGCACCTGTCGGCGACGATGCCGGTGGATGTGGCCAACTACGTGCTCAACCGCAAGCGCCCTGACCTGATCGACCTTCAGCAGCAGACGCGCACGACGATCGACATCAAGGGGACCGTAGACTGCGCGCCGAACAGAGCCTTCGTGGAGATCTTGGCGACCAGCGGCCGCGGAAAGCGACCGCGGCGCATCCTGATGACCTTCGATCTCGTCCGCAGTGACGTGGACCGCAGAGAGCTCGGGGACCTCGACGAGGTGCTGGTGAACGCGGCCGTCGCGCGGGGCGTCAGCTTGGATGAGAATGAGTTCAGTCGACTGTACCGCGCCATTGAAGAGAAGATGGCTGCTGACGCAGAGATCGTCGCGGCTCAGTACGAGTCCGAGCGAGAGCGCGCCGTGGCTGAGGCTGTCGAGGCGACTGAGGATGCGCACGCGAAGGCGACTGCTGCCGCTGCTCAGCAGGAAGAGGTGAAGCCCAAGATCGGCCTCGTGGGTTGGTACAACCGGATGATGTACGGTGATAAACCCCCAGAGAAGAAGGTCGTCGAGGTCGCAGCGTTGCCTGCTCCCGCGCCTGCCCGCCGGGCATCGAGTGAGCGCAGTGAGCGCAGCGATCGTAACGACCGTCGTCGAGGACGGGATCGCGATCGTGGTCGCCGTGGAGATGGGCGCAGGTCCAAGCTCGAGACCAACCGACAAGAGAAGAAGGCCGTTGTCCCTAAGCCGCCCAAGGACATCAAAGCGAAGGACGGAGATGACGCACCGGCGAAGAAGCGTCGTCGTCGTCGTCGTCGTCGTCGCTCCGATGGTGAGGGCGGCGGCGAGGGCGGCGCTGAGGTGCAGAACCAGCAAGGTCGCGCCGCAAAGGGAGAGAGAGAGCCAGCAGCTGCAGGCGACAACGCACCAGCGAATGCAGACGCGAAGGGGGGCCCCGAGAAGAAAGCGGAGTCCAAGTCGTCTCGCCGGTCCTCTGGCCGTAAGTCTGGGGATGGAGAGGGGCGCTCTTCGTCGCGTCGGGGGCGCAAGTCCCCCGAGGGTGAGGTGAAGCCTGCCGCCGAGAAGAAGGCCGACAGCACGCCCACCGGGGAGAAGCAGCTCGACAGCAAGCCTGCCGCTGAGACGAAGGCGGCTGCGAAGCCTGCTGCGGAGAAGAAGGCGGCTGCGAAGCCTGCTGTGGAGAAGAAGACCGACAGCAAGCCTGCCGCTGAGAAGAAGCCGTCGTCACGCCGTCCGTCTGCCAAGAAGTCGACCGATGGTGAGGCCAAGCCTGCCGCGAAGGCGCCGGCGAAGGCCGCTGCACCGGCTGCTAAGAGTTCGGTCGAGAAGAAGGCCGCGGCTCCGGTGAAGAAGGCAAGTGAGGGGGCGAAGAGCGCTGAGGCTAAGAAGGCCCCAGCGAAGCGGACAGCCGCTAAGAAGCCCACCGCCAACAAGATCGCGCCGAAGAAGCCGGCGGGCGCCAAGGCGGGCTCGCCGCCCCCTGCGGTGCCTCGACCCGGCGGCGTGTTGGACCTTCGTGCGTCTGCGCCTTCGCGCGCTGCGAATGGGGATGATTGATGCTGGATATTAAGCGCATCGCCTCCGATCCTGAGGGGGCGGAGGCGACCCTAAAGCGACGCGCTCCGGACGCGAGCTTTGCGCCGCTCCTCGCGCTCAACGCCGAGCGTCGGGAGGTCGTGTCACGTTTCAACGATCTGCGCCATGAGCAGAAGACCACGTCCCTCGGGTTTAAGGACAAGAGCCTGACGCCCGAGGCTCGGACCGAGCTTCACACCAAGCTTAAGGCGCTCAGTGATGAGGTGAAGGCGCTCGAGGTCCGGACCAAGGAGCTTGATCACGCGCTCGAGGACGCGCTCTTGCACATGCCGAACTTGCCCGCGGAGGCGACTCCGGATGGGCGCAGTGATGCGGACAACCCTGTGGTCCGCAGCTGGGGAGAGATCCCGAGCTATGGCTTCGAGCCAGAAGAGCATGACGTGCTCGGCGAGCGCTTGGGCATCTTGGACTTTGAGTCAGCTCGGAAGATCAGCGGCGCGCGTTTCGCGCTCTATCGCGGCTTGGGGGCGCGCCTTGAGCGGGCCCTGGCGAGCTTCATGATCGACTTGCACACCGCTGAGCATGGGTATGAGGAGATCTTGCCACCATTCCTGGTGCTCAGGGACGCGATGATCGGCACCGGTCAGCTCCCGAAGTTTGAAGAGGACGCCTTTAAGACGGCCGACGAGGAGCTCTTCCTTATCCCGACGGCAGAGGTCCCAGTCACCAATATTCACCGCGAAGAGATCTTGGAGGCCGATGCGCTCCCGAAGCGCTACGTCGCCTTCTCGTCGTGCTTTCGGCGAGAAGCGGGCTCCTATGGACGAGATACCCATGGGTTGACCCGTCTGCACCAGTTTCAAAAGGTAGAGATGGTACAGGTGACGACCGCGGAGAGCTCCGAGGAGGCCCATCAGCAGCTTACTGGTCACGCGGAGGCAGTGCTCCAAGCGCTTGGTCTACCGTATCGAGTGGTCGAGCTCTGCACGGGCGATCTAGGCTTCTCAGCGCAGCGTTGCTACGACCTCGAAGTCTGGCTTTCAGGGCAGAAGTGTTGGCGCGAGATCTCGAGCTGCTCCAACTTCGGCGACTTTCAGGCGCGTCGAGCGAGCATCCGTTATCGGCCGGGACAGGGAGAGAAGCCGCGCTATGCGCACACCCTCAATGGGTCTGGCTTAGCCATTGGTCGCACGCTGATGGCGATCCTTGAGCATTATCAGCAGGAGGACGGCACAGTCCGGATCCCTGAGGCCTTGATCCCGTACATGGGCACCTCACAGATCGGCTAGTTCTGTCCGACACCAGGAAAGTCCATCGCGTCTGGGATCCCCCAGACGACGGGGACGTCATGGGTGATCCAAGAGCGCCAGTAGAACTGACTCAGCATGCTGTTATCGTGGCTGTCGATGTCGAAGTCTGGGGCGTAGACCCTCACGAAACGTAAGAACCCCGGTCCAGGCCAGATCGACATCAGCCCCTGCATCGCGAAGAGGTCGGGCAGCGGGATCGAGGTGCGCGCGCCGTCCACCATGTGGATCCAGAACGGGAACCCCTGGCTCTCTGTCATCTGCAGGTATGTGAAGCTCGCCGGGTGACTGGACTCGATCGACCAAGCCAGCTCGTTGCCGTTCATCGTCGACTCACGCCGCGGGTTGTCGGTCACCGGGGCCCGCAGGAACGGACCGATCACGAGGACGTGCATCCCCCCGATGAGCACGCGGCCCTCTGCGGTCACGTGGGCTCCCCTCAGGTCGACGTGCTCGACCTCGGCGTGAATGCGCCATCGCTCGCCATCCCAACGCAGGACGGTCCCCGCGTCGCCCGTGACCCACGCGTCCTCGGTCGCTGGGGCGTGCACCGCGTGAAGGTCGCGCAGGGTGACTGGGAGGTAGTCGAACCAGACCTCGCCATTGTAGCGGAGCATGCGGCCTCGTGCGCCGACTGCCCAGACCTCGCCATCCACGCCATCGACGGCGTGTAAGTCCGCCCCAGGGACGTCGAGGGTCTTTGGTTGTCCACCGACCACCTGACGAATCAGGCCTCCGGCTCCGACAAACCACACCTCATCAGCTCCAGCGACCCAGATGCTGTGGACGGCGCCTGGGCTGCTGCCTTCGCCTAGGTCCACGGCGCTCCAGAGGCCGTCTGCTAACGTCCAGACGCCCTTGTCACCGGCGAACCATACGGCTCCGCTCGCGTGGCCCTTCACGGCCCGCCAGTTCGCCGTCGCAAGCTCCTCCGGGACCTCTACGAGGCGCCAGATTAGGCCGTCCCAATGGACCACAGTCCCACGCTCACCGGCGGCCCAGACGTCGACCGTCGAGCGGACATAGACGTCGTGGAGGGTCTCTTTAGTGGGGGCTTGCTGGAGTCCCCACCAGGTGCCATCCCATGCGAGGATCTTGCCCCCATCTCCGACGGCCCATGCCCACGTGTCTCCGGCGCCATCCATCGCGCGGACATCATGGTGAATCCCGGTCGCCGTCACCCGCGCCCCGGTTTCGAATACCTCGAATACCGCGTCATCATGCACGGCGGTGATGTCGGTGTGCAGCGTGTACGAGCCTGTCCCGCTTACCCCTGATAAAGTCTCGGGCATGAGGGCCGAGGCGTAGATGCTGTAGCTGGCATCGTAGAGGCTCTCCTCGAACGCCGCGGGGAACCCCGGGAGTTCGATCACGTCCACGACGTCCTCACCGATCACCTGCTGCGGCATCGGGAAGACCCCGTCGGGGCCGAGGTCGAGGAAGATGTCGATCCGGTGTTGGTTCATCTCGCCGGGCCCAGTAGGGGGGTCGTCGAGGCGCATCTTCAAGCTGCGGTTCAGGGGGATGTCCAAGATCAAGTCTTGCTGGCCGACAAAGTCGCCGGGCATGGAGAAGACATGACGACGGACCCCCATCAAGACGGGCTTGAAGACCCCCGTATCAGGGTTCGTGAACCCGCCGAGGCACACCACGGCATGCTCGCCGGGGGAGGCCTCAAAGGTGTAGGTCGTCGGGTCGTCGGAGAAGCCCCCGTATTGGGTGCCATCTCGACTGAAGACGTCCTCGATCGTCGTCCCGCACCAGACCCCCTTGTCCCCTGGTCGAGGCAAGCATTGGATGCCGCCGCCTCCCACACCCGTGCACATGAAGCCTTCGGGGCAGTCGTCCTCGGTCGTGCACGCTGTGGTGCAGCGCTTGCCCTCTTCGCCGAGGTCCACGCAGCGGGCGCCATCGTCGGTGCAGTCGTCGTCGTTCTCACAGGCGCGGCAGAGATCGCTCTGGTCGTCGATGCTGCCGTTGGCGAGCTTGGGATCACACTCCCCTGGTGGCGGCAGCATGAACTTGTCGATGGTCACGACCTCGCCTGCCAAGGTCCCGTCTGGGAGCTCTTGTGGGCCGAGGCCACCAGGCCCCGGCGGCGCGGGTGGCGCGCTGGTCAATGGGATCAGGAGCACCGTCGCGTTCCGGGCGTCGAAGTCGACGATGCTGGCTGTGGTGTAGAGCGCCTTCGAAGCCGTCACCATCTGCGGCGCGCGCATCTGCGGACCCGATAAGGTGAGCTCTCCATCGGTGTTCGTCAGGCCTTGGTAGGGGGTTGAGGCGTCATCCCAGAGGGTGACAAAGGCGCCATCGATCGGCGCCCCGGTGAACATGTCGAGGACAGTGACGTTGAGGGCTTCGGACATCGGGCCACCCCAGGCGCCGCCGTAGCTGACCGTCGGGTCGAAGCGCTCAAAGCTCATCGCCAAGACCCCAAGGTCCTGGGCATTGACCGTCACGGCACCGAGGTTGCCCGCGGGCGCAGTGAAGCGAATCTCAGCGTCATCGACGATGCTGACGTCCGCGGCTGGTTCGCCCTCCATCATGATCGTCGGGGGCGCGCTCAGCGTGGAGAAGCCCTCGCCGTGCAGCCTCATCAGTCGGCCACCTGCTTGGGCGGCGTCCGCCCTCGCGACAGCTAACGCCCTGGCGGCGTCTGGCTCCTTGCATGCGAGCCCAGCTGGGATGCGGTGGCGCCGGTCTCCCGAGGTGATTAAGATGTCGGTGCGCCCTGCGCTGCATGACGGCAACGTGACGCTCATCGAGGTGTCGGTGACGCTCTCCGGGGCCCCGGCGACACCGTCGATCCAGACCTGTGTCTCGGCATCAAAGCCGCGCCCCTCAAAGGTCACGGAGTTCTCCGTCTCTGGGGGCACGGAGCCGGGCGAGAATGTGTCGACATGGAGCCCAGCACCATAGGTGAGCACGGCCTCCGTGGTGAATGAGCCGTCGTCGGTAGAGACGCCGATCGTCGCTGGGCCGGTCTGCCCAGCGGGCGCGGAGAACACCACCAAGTGCTGTGTGGGTCGGACCTCTAACACGGTTGCCGTGGTCCCGTTGATGTTCACGGTGACGTTGTCGCGGGTCGCGTTCGCGGGCAGCCCGGTGATGGTCAGGGCAACTTGAGTGCCGCCGGCGCTATCAGCGATGGCAGGCCATGCGCTGACGACGGCGGTGGTCTCGAGCTC
Source organism: Myxococcota bacterium (assembly GCA_049602155.1). Lineage (GTDB taxonomy): Bacteria > Myxococcota_A > UBA9042 > PHBI01 > JBMYRH01 > JBMYRH01. Next base: position 14,145 of record JBMYRH010000049.1, read on the forward strand.
ATCTGTCCCTAGGTAAACGAACGCCTTCGGGATCCTGAGGGTCTGAAGAGGATCACGCGCCTCGATGTCTACGGCGCCGTGGTGCCCAGGGGGGACGCGGATCGTCAGCACATCACCAGCGCCGGCGGGCAGGGCCTCTGCGACGACGTCGTTGACGCGGACCACGGTGCTCGGGGTCAGCCCGGTTCCGTAGAGGGTGACATAGGTGCCCCCCGCGACGCTCCCTGAGTTTGGGCTGATCCACGAGATCTCAAGGGTGTCATGATAGTGAAACGCGCGGGTCAGGGTCCGCTGCTCGAAGCCGTCGCTCGCGATCACGTCGACGGCCCCGTGCCAGCCCTTGAGGCGGGCAGGGATGCGGCCGATGATCGTCTGGTCATCGAGGCGCTTCGCATCGATCAGCTGGCGGCCTCCGATCAAGATCCGCGTCTCATCGTCGAAGTGTTCACCGGTGACGGTCATCATGCCGCCCCCCGTGATCAGCCCCTCGGTGGGGGTCACATCGGTCAGCTGAATCGGGCTTCGATAAAGGAAGGCCTGGGTGAGCGTCGCGCTCATGCCATCGGCGCGGCCGACGGTCACGTCAACGAGCCCAGGCTCGTGTGGGGGGACGTCGACGTTCAGGCGCGCGTCATCGATGGCGAGGATGTATGAGCCCTCGGCCTCCCCGAAGCGCACGGTCATCCCTTGCTCAAAGCCGGTGCCGGTGAGCGTGACGCGTGCGCCGCCCGAGGCGTCATCGGTGCTCGCGAAGATCCGCTCCAAGGTGAGGGGGACCACACCATCGGGATACTCTGAGCCATCGAGGGCGTCGGGATCATTGGGGTCGACCCAAGTGTCCTCGTCGGCCCAACTGGCCGGGCTCGCGGGCATCTCAGGGCACGCCCCGAGCGGTAAACAGACCAGTGAGACCGCTAATAACACGCTCCAACGACTGCGATGTTGCGCCATGGTTGGCTCCGGGGAGAGGAGGTGCCATGCGGGACTGGATGCGTCAGCATAGCGATCCCCCCCCTCCGGACTCAAGTCCACTGGCACATGCTGCGATTGTTGTCCGTAATTGACCCTACTCTCGTGCCTCTCGTGGCGCCTTGCAGCCCTTCGCTGGGACCCATATAATCCAGCGCCAGATGAGCGAAACAACCTCCACGGTCCGTGACCGCATCCTGCAAGCTGCGCGTCGACTCTTCCTGACCAAGGGCTTTAACGGCTCGAATCTTCGGGATATCGCCAAAGAGGCTCAGGTCTCGATGGGGGGGATTTATCATCACTTCGCGTCGAAGGAGGAGATCTACGAGGCGCTCTTGCCTGCGACACAGCTCGCCCAGCGCATGCCTCATATCGCGGCCCTCTTTCGTGCACGTGACTTCCCCGAGAACCTCTCGGCGATCGGGAGGGCGATCTTTGAGCTCGTCCGCTCCTACAAAGACGACTTCAAGTTTGTCTACATCGACATCCTTGAGTTTCAAGGGCGCAACATTAAGCCGCTGATCGACGCGCTTTATCACGCCTTTGTGCAGAACTCGGATGCGCTCTTGGAGCGCCGTGAAGGGCAGCGATCGCTGCGGGACATTCACCCGGCGGTCTTCACGCGCTCGGTCATCGCGCTCTTCCTCCACTTTTATCTGGAGAGCGTCATGCTTGAGCAGTCGCTCTCGGACGAGCTTGGGATGAGCGAAGATGCCATCGCTGACCAGATCGCGAATTTGCTGCTGAACGGGATCTTCGCCAGCCCGACCTCGGACTAGCGCACCCCCTCCTCGCGAGGTTTCATGGATCTCAATCACACGATCAGTGCCATGCGTATCGCTCAGCGTGCGTGGGCAGAGATGCCGATAGCCACGCGCGCTGCGCACCTCCTTCAAGTGCGCCGGCGCCTCGTAGATCGCGCCGATGAGCTCGCCGCAGTGGTCCAGCGAGAGACGAAGAAGTCCGCGGCGGATGCGTGGTTCGCAGACGTCGTCCCGAACCTCGACCTGTTCACTTGGTGGACGGGCCCTGGTGCCAAGGTGATCACGCATGAGCGGAGCCGATTATCCGCCCTGCGTTACCCGGCGAAAGAGGGCGAGCTTCACTATGAGCCGAAGGGGATCATCGGCCTGATTACGCCGTGGAATTATCCCGCGGCGTTGCCGATGCGAGCGCTGGTGCCTGCGCTCTTGGCGGGCAACGCGGTCGTGTTTAAGCCCAGTGAGGTGACCCCCGAGACGGGGGCGCTCGTCGCCTCCCTCTTTCAAGAGATCTTGCCAGGGGGCCTCATCTCAGTGGTGCAAGGGGGCGCCGACACCGGTCGGGCTGTCGTCGATGTGGTGGATCATGTCGTCTTCATTGGCGGCGCGCAGGCGGGGCGCTCAGTGGCGGCGCGCGCGGCAGAGCGGTTGATCTCAGCCAGCCTTGAGCTCGGCGGCAACGACGCGGCGCTCGTCCTGGGTGACTGCGACTTAGAGCGGACCGTCAGCGGCGTGCTCTGGGGGGCCTTCACGAACAGTGGGCAAAATTGTGCGGCGATCGAGCGGGTCTACGTCGACAAGGCGCGCTACGAAGCCTTCGTGGCTCGCCTCATCGCCGCGGCGTCGACCCTTGAGTTGGCTCCCGTCGCGACGGCTGCGCAGGACGCGATCGTCCGAGCGCACCTGGAGGACGCGGTCTCTCGCGGCGCAGTGGCACACGGCACGTACCCTGGCCCCGTCGTCTTAACCGATGTGCCTGCTGATGCGCGTGTGCTCACAGAGGAGACCTTTGGCCCCCTGTGCCCTGTCGTTGCGGTCGAGAGCGCCGAGGCGGGGTTGATGGCGGCGAACACGAGCGAGTTCGGGCTGACGATGAGCATTTGGACGCGAGATGAGGCCCGTGCGCGCGGCTTGGCTGCTCGCGCGAAGGTCGGCGTGGTGACGGTGAACAATGTGGCGATGACTGCGAGCATGCCCTTTGCACCCTGGTCAGGGCGCGGGGTCAGCGGTGGTGGGGTGACGAACTCTCCTCTCGCGATCCTGGAGATGGTGGTCCCTAAGTATGTCCTCGTCGATCATGGAAGAGATCCCGAGCCTTGGTGGTTCCCTGGCGGAGATGGCGCCGTGGCCTTTGCGCGTCGCTCTCTCGCCTGGATATCGGGCGGCATTGTGGGGAGAATATTTGGGGTCTTTGGGCTCCTGACTGCGATGCGCGCGCGGATCGCTCGACAGCGCGCGCTCGCGCGTAGCTCGGACAAATGATCGACTGAGGGGCGAAAAAATCGCCACCACCCGTGAATAAGTGACCCGTGTCGCCGTCTCACCTCGTAGCCACTCGCTCCGAGGAGACCCTCATGAGACGCACAGACCGACCGCATGCTCTCCACTCACTTTGCGTTATCTCCCTGGCCACGCTGCTCCTCGCGGCGTGTGGGAGCAGCACACCAACTCACCTGAGCCAGGCCATCGATGGCCCTGGGGTGCTGAGCCCCGAGGCGCTCGCGAACACGCCGATCATCGATGGGCCTCAGGCGTCGCCTACCTTTTGCGCCGAGGTCGCTGACTGCGATGACGCCAACCCATGCACAGAAGACCTGTGCATCGATGGGATCTGTGAGCGCGCGGCGCTTCCGCCTCAACAGTGTTGCCAGGAAACCCCTTTGAGCTTTCATGCCTTCGACCCCGAATCGGCGGCCGAGCTGAAGGTCCTGGGAGGGACGGGTGACGTGCAGTGGAATTTGAGCGCCTCAAGGGCGGTGAGCCCGCCGACCAGCGCCCACTTTGGTGACCCGGCGAGTGGCCGAATGGGGGGCGGTGAGCGCGTGGGGGGCACGCTGCTCCTCCCCGAGGTGACTTTGCCCGCCGAGCCCTTCGCGACCTTGAGCTTCTGGATCTACACCGACATCGATTCGTCTCCGAATCGGGACACCCTGCGGATCTTTGCGGACCTGGTGATGCCGGGCGGTCTGACCATCGCTACGGTCCGCTTGATGGGCAAAGAGGCGCTCCCGTCTGAGGCCTACGATGGCTTTGTTCAGCTCAGCCTCCCGGTCGATGAGTTGGCCGGTCACACAGTGCGCCTGCGCCTCAAATTCGACAGCATCGTCGCACCTAGCGCTGCGCGCCAGGGGGTGTTCATCGATGACCTGGAGATCACGACCCGCTGCCCAGAGGACGCCCGTGAGGGCTCCGACGATGGTCCGGGTGACCCCTCCACCGTCGGAGATGACACGACTGGCGGCTCGTCCGACACCATCACGGCAGGTGAGAGCACCCACACGGCCTCAGAGACCGAGGCGCCCCGCGGCACTTCGAACGGCTCCGACACCTCGAACGGCTCCGACACCTCGAACGGCTCCGAC
>JBMYRH010000050.1:0-17916 GCA_049602155.1 Myxococcota bacterium
GATACGCAGAGCAGCCCGCCGGCGGGGAGCTATGGAGCCGTTACCCTGGGCTTCAACCACACCTGCGCGCTGGAGGGGGCCACGATCGGCTGCTGGGGAGACGACACCTACGGCCAGGCCTCCCCACCGAGCGGCGACTTCTCTATCGTCGACTCGGGTCAGAACTTCGCCTGCGCGCGGAAGGCCCACGGGGCTATCGCCTGTTGGGGGCATAACCCTCATGGCCAGACCGATGTCCCCGACGCTTACAGCTGTGGCAACAGTGTCATCGAGGGTGCGGAGGCCTGTGATGACGGCAACCTCGTTAACGGTGACGGGTGCGATGCGTCTTGCGCCTTGGAGGGGGATGCGTTCGCAATCTTCCCGGCGGGACTGACCTACGCGGAGTCCCAAGACAGCTGTGCCTCATTGGGCGGAAACCTGGCCTCCATTTTCTCGTCGAGCGAGAACGAGCTCGCCCGCGTTCTCTGTGCTGACAACTCGACCTCTAACTGGGGCTGCCTGTTGGGGTTGAAGAAGCCCTGGACGCACTGGGAGAGCGGCGAGGCGATCACGTACACGCCACCCGTCTTTAATACCCATGACGGTGAGCCCCATGGCTTCATCTACAAGGACATCAATGGTTGGGAAGACAAGGATCAAGATACTTATTTCTTCCCCTACATTTGCCGGCTCCCGACGATCTCGCTGCCTGTGGGGGCACTGGACTGGGTGCCGATCCCTTGATGACCGATGAGACGCCCGAAGCGTGGATCGAGGAAGGTCCCGACCCAGGGACGTATTCTGAGCCCATCGAGCGGGCGGTGACGACCCGTCTGTGATGCACGGCCAGACACACCTCCCCCAAGCCCCCCTATGGAGGGTCGCGTCACGCCAGGTTGTGCCAGAGGTGGACGGGGAACAGACGACGCCGCCAGGTCAGGCGGCTTGGCAGCTCACCGGCGGCGCTCGGTCTCCCATGACACCTGGATAGTCCCGCATCTTGTAAGTCCCCTCGGGGAAGCGTACGGGCCCGGCGCCCTGCCGCCAGCGCTCGAGCGCACCGCGATAGGCGTCTCGAAAGCGCCGCAGTCGCTCCAGCACTCCGAGCCTTCGGGCCCGGTCTCGGCTCGCTACAGCAGGGTCCCTTCCGCGTCGGAGTTCGTGAGTCTTGGGGCGCGTATCGCGGCGCTGTCGCTGGGCCTCTGCTGCTCCCATGAACGTTTGCCCGGCTGCCTCGCTGCGCTCTCGGATAGCGGCCTCCCGAGCGGCGACGCGCTCCTGGAGCTCTTGTGCAAACGAGCGGGCGTTCAGTGGCTCAAGGAGCGGTGGAACGGTCAGGCACAGTCGAGCCTCCTTCGGGAGTCGGCTGCGGCGGAAGAAGGTCGTTCGCGGGCGCTTGAAGATGCGTGGGTCGCGCCTCATGTCGACGGGCCGGGTCCTCAGGCCGGGCCACTCCGCCGAGCGCGCCACAAGACCGGCTTCAACCGGGTTGGTCAGCGTGTAGACGAGCTTGTCCCAGACGTCAGGGCCATCGACGAGCTCGACGAGACTGACGCGCTGTGAACTCCAGAAACCCTCCCAGCGACCGAGGTGGGCGTTGAGTGCGCGGGCGCTCAGGCTATGAACGTCTCGAGAGAACTCGGGGATGCGTCCATGCGGGTCGGTCACCACCGCGTGGTAGTGGTTCGACATACACGTCACGGCGTGCACCTGGATGCCGTGCCTCTCGGCGGCCAGCGCGACACAGTAGCCGAAAAGCTTGGGCACGATGCCCCGCGGGACGAGCATGAAGCGGCGTTGAGTGCACCGACGGGTGAGTAGATAGGTCGTGCCGGGGACGATGCGACGGGGCCAGGTCATCGAGGGTTCCTCCTAAACCAGCGGAAGGCTGTCTTCAAAAGGGTGATGACGAGTTCGGGTGGTCTCGCGGCGAACTATTTTCAGGGCCCGAAGTCCAGCTCAATGATTTCAGCCCCTTTCATGACCCAGGGTCGGGGCCATATCAATGATTTCAGCCCCTTTCATGACCCAGGGTCGGGGCCATATACAGGGTCGGGGCCATATACCTTTCATGACCCAGGGTCGGGGCCATATACAGGGTCGGGGCCATATACTCGTGTGGGGGACCCATCGAGCAACGTTACGGTCGTGACTCTCACTCAAACTCTCCCGACAGCAACGTATCTTGCGATTTTGGGAACTGCGGAGCGCTGTGTTGCTATTGAAGGACGTCCCGCAGGACGTCCCGAACCAAGGACGTATTCTGAGCCCATCGAGCGGGCGGTGACGCCCCGTCTGTGATGCACAACCAGTCACACCTCCCCCAGGCCCCCCTGAGGGTCGCGTCACGCCAGGTTGTGCCAGAGCAGAGGTGGACGGGGAACAGACGACGACGCCAGGTCAGGCGGCTTAGCAGCTCATCGGCGGTGCTCGGTCACTCACCTCAACCTACAAAGAGAAAGGAGAGCTGATAGCGCCCGTGGCCGTCGACAGCTTTTTCTCACTCTCAATGGACAACGAGGCGCGTGCGCCTCAAGGCAGCTCAGGGCCGTCGTAGGGGATGTGGCAGGGATCGGCGGTGACCGGGGTGTCGCCGGCTGGCAGGGCGACGGCGAGGGTGTAGGGCTCGGGCTGGACCTCGATGCCGCTTGAGAAGGGCGGGAAGGTCACCTCGATGTGGATCGTCCCCTCGACGTCCAGGACCCAGGTGGGCTCGTCCGGTGTGTTCTCGCTCCACCCGCGGATGATCGCGACCCGCTGGGTCTCGAAGTCGACCTCACTGGCGGTGCAGGGGGCGAGGGCCTCGGCGAGGGCCTCGGCGCTCGTGGCGATGACCAGGGGCTCTGGCTCCGCGCCATCGGCGGGCTCTGGCTCCGGGTCACCCTCCGCGCAGGTCACCTCTAAGGCCTGGAAGTCGACCGGGGTCCCCTCAAGCCCGAGGGCCTCGGGGCTACAGGGCGCGGGCAAGCACCAGGTGGAGTCATCGTAGGGGTCGATATCGCCCTGCGCATCGCAGCCATGCGCGCAGGTCTCCATCAGGCTGGGCGCGCAGGGGTCCACAGCGTCAGGGGCGTCGCCCATGGGGATTTGCCAGATCTGGCCATTTTCGCAGTAGGTCCCGCCCCCACAGTCATAGTGGCCGTCGCCTCTTTCGGGGATGCATTCGCCGTCTTCACACCAGCTGCCATCGGGGCAGTCGGCGCAGGGATCGCTCGCCAGCGTCTCACCCTCATCGGCCCCTACAGCTGACGCGTCAGCGTCGAGGGTCGTCCCCTCAGAGCCCGCGTCTCCGCCTTGAGCCTCTGAGTCAGCACAACCGAAGAAGAGGCATGCCATCAGGCACACAACCATGCTTCTACCCATCACATCCCCTCTCGTCATCCGTGCGGATCATCGGGTCCAGAGCACGTTTGTCAGGTTAGCACCTTGCTCAACAGGCGCGCACGTCGAGGTGCGCCACAGCTTGGGATAAGACCGCGAAGCTGCTACGCTGCCGTCGACCTCAACGCTGTCGTGATCGCCATCCGACAGGAGAATTTATGACGCGCCTCTTCGGCTTATCGACCCTCGCCCTCGCCCTCGCCCTCGTGGGCGCGTGCGGCGAAGCGGCCTCTGACCCCGAGCCAGAGCCCACCACGGACACCCCATCCCGCAATGACCAGGACGCCGAGGGCGCCCCTGAAGCTCCGAGCGAGGACACGGCTGAGGCGCCTTCAGAGGACGCCGGAGGGACCTCCGGAGACGACGCTGAGGCCGAGCCGACCGAGCCGGAGGCAGACGCGACGGCCCCCGAAGACGACACCATCGTCGGGGTCGATGTGCCTGAAGAGGAGACCGGCCCAGAGCCCGTCGAGGGCGACCCCGGGCGCGTCACCATCCACCGACTGAACCGCGCCGAGTACAACCACACAGTGCGCGACCTGCTGGGCACGAAGCAGACCCCCGCCGACGACTTCCCGAGCGATGACCATGGCTATGGCTACGACAACAACGCCGACGTCTTAGCCATGTCACCGCTGCTCTTTGAGTTCTACGAGTACGCTGCCGAGAAGCTCTTAGACGAGGCGCTCTTTAAGCCCATCGTCGACCCGGTCACTGAGCACTTCGAGGTCGAGGTCTTGATGGCGGACGTGCTGGATGCAGTCGGTGGACCGGCTGGCGACTGGGGTTGGAACTTCTGGTCCGTTGGCGCAGTGACGACCGCGATCAGCATCCCGGCCTCGGGCACCTATCGCTTGAGTGTCCATGGCTATGGTCAACAAGCTGGCCCTGACCCGACCCGGGCGAGCTTCACCATCGACGGCGAGGTGGTCGGTACAGTCGACATCACCGCGACGAGCGTGGGGAGCGAGACCTACACCATCGAGCTCGAGCTCGAGGCGACCGACGAGGCCGTCCTGGGCGTCGGCTTCATCAACGACTTCTACATCGCTGGAGGTGATCCGTGCACGACCGGCGACGATTGTGGCACGGGGATCTGCAAGGCGGATGGGACGTGCCAGGCTGCGGACAGGAACCTCTACCTGGACTGGTTTGAGATCTATGGCCCGGTCGAGCTTGAGCAGACCGACCTGGTCAACCCGCTGCGTGAAGCCATCATGATCTGCGACCCCAAGCCCGCTGAAGAGCTCGACTGCGCCCGAGACATCTTAGAGGCCTTCGGACGCCGCGCATGGCGACGCCCACTGACCCAAGACGACCTCCTCCGCCTCACGGGCTTTATCGACGTCGCAGCCGAGCACGGCGACGACTGGGAGGTCGGGCTTCGGTTGGCGCTCACCGCCATCCTCACGAGCCCTCACTTCGTCTTCCGGATCGAGATCGACCCCGACCCGACCTCTCTCGAGCCCCACCCGCTCACCGACTACGAGCTCGCCAGCCGCCTGAGCTACTTCCTCTGGTCGTCCATGCCCGACGACGCGCTCTTGGACTTGGCGCAAGAGGGCAAACTCCAGGAGCCAGAGGTCTTAGCCGAGCAAGTCGACCGCATGCTGACGGACCCCAAGGCGCAGGCCATCGTCGAGCACTTCGGGGGCCAGTGGCTCTACTTCAAGGCCATCGACGATGTCATCCCCGACCCCTGGGTCTTTGACGGCTGGAGCGAAGAGCTCCGCGCGTCGATGCGGACCGAGGCGTGGCTGCACTTCCACTCCTACGTCACAGGCGACAAGTCCATGCTCGACCTGCTGGACGGCGACGACGTCTTCGTCGACGAGCGCTTGGCAGACCACTACGACCTCGGCGGGTTCTTCGGGCCGCCTGGGAGCTTTGTCCAGATGACCGCCCCCGACGGCAAGCGCGGCGGCGTGATGCGCCAAGGGGCGTTCCTCACGGCGCTGTCGTACCCGACGCGCACTAGCCCGGTGAAGCGCGGCAAGTGGATCATGGGCCAGCTGATGTGTCAGGCACCGCCGCCACCCCCGCCAGGGGTCGAGGGTCTGCCCGAGGCGGACCTGTCGGAGGGGCTCGTGAGCATCCGTGAGATCTTAGAGCTCCACCGAGAGGACCCCACCTGCAACGCCTGCCACAGCTTCATGGACCCCATCGGCCTGGCCTTCGAGAACTATGACGGCATCGGCGCCTGGCGCGATGAGGTCCACGGCCTGCCCGTCGACGCCACAGGTGAGCTCCCGAACGGCAACGCCTTCGATGACGCGCAGGGGCTCATCGACATCCTCGTGGCCGACAACTCCATCCCCCAATGCATGGCGATTCAGCTCGCGACCTACGCGCTCGGGCGCGGACTCGAGAGCAGCGACATGGTCTTCATCGAGGCCGTGACGAGCGCGTTCGCCGACGACGGCTACCGCTTCAAGGCGCTGGCGACCCACCTGGTGCAGAGCCCCATCTTCAGGACCCGCCGTGGCGAACCTATCGACGAGGAGGAGGTGACCCCATGAGTCGCAAGACCTTCACACGCAGGGCGCTCTTGCGCGGCGCAGGGGCGACCCTCGCGCTGCCTTGGCTCCACAGCCTCCACGCCCCCGCTGCCAAGGCCGCAGATCCGCTCGCGCCGCCGACTCGGCTGCTCTTCTATTACACGCCCAACGGCATGCATATGCCCGCTTGGACGCCGAGCACGGACGGCGCGAACTACGAGCTCCCCACCATCTTGACGCCGCTCGCGGACCTCAAGAGCGACTTCTTGGTCCTGAGCGGCCTCGACAACCTCGAGGGCAAGCCGGACGGCGCCGGCGACCACGCCGGGGGCACCAGCGCGTTCTTGACCTGCGCGCACGCCAAGAAGACCGAGGGGGCTGACATTCAGCTCGGCATCTCGGTCGACCAGGTCGCCGCCAACGCCATCGGGGAGGCGACCGCCAGGCCGTCGATGCAGCTCGGCATGGAGGGCGGCGCCAGCACCGGCGGCTGTGACTCCGGCTACAGCTGCGCCTACTCGCGCAACATCTCCTGGGCAGGCCCTCAGACCCCGCTCCCGAAGCTCGTGAGCCCACAGCTGGTCTTCGACCGCCTCTTCGGGGCCTACGACGCCGCAGAGAGCGCCGAGGCCGCGGAGAAGCGACGGCAGTACCGCATGAGCGTGCTCGACTTCGTGATGGCGGACGCAGACGCGCTCAAACCCAAGCTGGCCAAGACAGACCAGCACAAGGTCGAGGAGTACTTCGACGCCGTCCGGGCGCTCGAGATTCAGCTCGAAGCAGGCCCGGCGGAGCTCATCTGTGACCCAGGCAAGGCACCAGGGGTCGCCAGCTGGTCCCTCGAGGAGCGGAGCGCGCTGATGAACGCGCTCATGGTCTTGGCGTTCCAGTGCGACCAGACGCGGGTCATCTCATACATGTTCGGCAACGCAGGCAGCAACTGGTCGTTCCCGTTTCTGGGCGTCAGCGGCGCGCACCACGAGATCAGCCACCACCAGAACCTGGAGGAGAACTTCCAGAAGCTGACGGTCATCGACACCTGGGAGGTCGCGCGCTTCGCCGATCTGCTGGCGCGCCTCAAGGCCGTGCCAGAGGGAGAGGGGACGCTCTTGGATCACTGCGCGGTCTACTTCTCGAGCGAGATCGCCGACGGCAACAGCCATCAGCATGCGTCCATGCCCGTCCTGCTCGCTGGGGGCGGCAGCGGCGCCCTCGCTCCAGGGCGACACATCACTTATGACAACCTGCCCGTCGCCAACCTCTTCCTCTCTATGTTGGGGATGGTCGGCGTCACGGACCAGAGCTTCGGTGACAGCACCGGCACGCTGAACGGTCTCGCAGGATAGACGAGCGCATCTGCTCATCATAAGGAGCTTCGCTATGACCAGATGTACGCCTCTCTTCGTGGCCCTCTGCCTTGTGCTCACCTCGGGGTGTGGCGGCGATGAGGAGGTTGAGCCTACGGACGAGACGGAGGCGTGTGAGGCCACCGACTCCTGCGACGACGACCCTGAAGAAGGCGAGGAGGAGGAGGACAACGACCCCAACCGCATCGGGGTGCAGGGAGACGACTGCACCACGGCACGCGACTGCGCCCACAACGGTGCGTGCGAAGGCGGGCTCTGCGTCTGTCATCCACCCTGGCACGGCGCCACGTGCACGACGCTCGAGATGGGCACGGTCGACAAGGCCGTCTACGGCTACCGAGAGGGCTTCCCGCTGACCACCAGCTGGGGTGGCAGTGTGCAATATGACGAGGCCAGCGGCCTCTACATCATGCTCGTGAGCGAGTACGTCGAGGAGTGCGCCAACTGGGGCTGGAACTCGACAGTGGTCGTCGCCACCTCGGAGGCCCCCGAGGGCCCCTATGAGAAAGAGTTCCGGCTCACTGGGGTGATGAGCCACGAAGCGATGCTGAGCCGAGGGCCTGGGGGCGAGTGGGTCGTCTACTTCACGGCGAGCGTGTTCGAGGGCGGTCTCCCCGCGAATGGCGACGCGGACTACGCCGATGACCAGGTGTGTGTGCGGGTGAGCGAAGACGCGCCGTGTGAGTGTCCGGGGGATCCGCACAAAGGCTCAAACGATCCGACGTGGATGAGCATGACCGCCACGCCGCTTGATCGAGAGAGCTGGAGTGAGCCGGTGCAGATCTTCGACCCCGCGAGCCACTTCACAGACACCTCTAAGGACGGCTCACCGGCCGAGAGCATCGACGCGAACTTTAACGGCGTCATTGAGGACGACGGGAGCTTTGTCGGCCTGTGGCGGACCTGGCAGTGCGTCGAGGACTTGGTCGAGGACAAGGCCGAGGCCTACAGCCGAGGGTCGGATGCGTGCTTCAGCGTCCCTCACGCGGTGCGAGCAAGCGACTGGGAGGACCCAAGCACCTACGTCATCGCGGACAAAAAGCGCGACCTCGATTGGCTCTTTGAAGCCGAGTACACCGTGAGCCCGACCGAGCGCCTCGCCCTCGGTATCGAGGACCCGATGGTCTACCGCGACAGTCGAAGCCCGGGCGTCTACCACGCCATCTTCCACGAGATGTTCGTCCCGACCGACAACGTCAGCCACGCCTACAGCGAAGACGGCGTCACATGGACCTACACCGGGCCGGTCTTCTCGGCCGATAACCCGGCCAATATGCCCATAGTCACCTTCACCGACGGCACCGAGACCGGGCTCGCCTGCGAGCGCCCCCAGCTCATCGTCGTCGACGGGGTCCCCACCCACATCATCATCGGCGGCATCCCGAAGGGCCTGAACACAGACCCTGCCTACCCCGCTGACGCCGAGCCCGAGCTCCTCGATCAAGTCGAGGCCACCGGCTGGCCGGGCGGCGCGACCATGGTCATCCCGCTGGTCCCCTGAGCTTAGAAGCAGAGCCGAAACGTGGACGCCCAGGCGCACGAGTCAAAGACGTGGCAGACGACCTCATAGCAGCCTGGTTCACGATCGATGACGCAACACATGCCTGAACCGTCTTGCTCGCAGTAGCTCGCGTACTCAGGGAGCGCGACCTGACATATCCCATGAGCCCACGCGGACGTCGCCATCGCGCAGATGAACCCCACAGCCAGCAACGTCGCCCTCCACACGGCCACACCCACTTCCCGGGGCGCGTCATCAAGACCCTCGACCGCGCCCAGCCTTTAAAGGAGCGAGTCACCCTCCTGATTCCTTCACGGCAGCGCGCGTGACGCCACGAGGGAGACCCAACAGTCGACAAGGCGCGGGTGAACCGACAGACTCCAGCCATGCGATCTGCACGCCCCAACACCTCCTGGGTGGCCCTGCTAGGCCTGCTCCTCTCGACCACCCTCAGCGCAGCCTGCGGTGAGGCCGCCGAGCCGGCGCCAGGGCCCGATTCGAGCGTGGCCGACGCCGAGAGTTCGGCTGAGGAGGTCACCCCTGGCCCCAGAGAACCAGCCGATGTCGTTGAAGCCGTCGACACGGTGACCCTCGATACGCAAGGCAGCGTCATCGAGGCCCCCATGACCGACGCACAGCAACCTGACGCACAGCAACTCGATACAGACACACCCGACGGGCAGGAGCCAGACGCCGCCCCAGCATCGCCTGACGCCGCGGACACCCAAGGCGCTGACGACACGACCATCACGGACGCACTCGAGAGTGATGCACAGAGTCCCGCGCCGGACACCAGCCTCGGGGACGTAGAGGACAGCGCAGCCGAGGAGGACAGCACTGTCGAAGAGGACGCCCAGGCCGTGGCAGACACCGAGGACACCGAGGACATCGCCGTCGTCGACCCTTGCCCCACCTGCCCACCGTCTGAAGCCGCAGCTGAGCACGCCATCGCCGCTGAGGCGCTCACTCAAGACCTTGAGCGCACACGCCACAACCCGCTCAAGGGCTTCATCACGTCCTACGCATGGAGCGCGCCCGCCAACGATTTCCCAGACCAAATGGAGTTCCTCTATCTGCCGATGGCGGACGTCTGGGGCGCTGACGGCGACACCTTTGAAGCCGGGCTCGAGCCGCTCCTCGTCGCCGCTGCGGCGCGGCAGCATCAGGTGGTCTTGCGCATCTACATCGACTACCCGAACAAGACCTCAGGGCTCCCAGGTTACCTCGCTGAGACCGTCCCTTGCAGCGTCTACAGCGACCACGGGGGCGGGTGCTCACCCGACTACGACCACCCGCTGCTCGTGGACGCCATGGTGGCGCTCATCAACGCCTTGGGCGAGCGCTATGACGCAGACCCGAGGCTCGGCGTCATCCAGGTAGGGCTCTTGGGATTTTGGGGCGAGTGGCACACCTGGCCGCACACAGAGTGGTTCCCCTCTCTCGCGACCCAAGAGGCGGTCTTGACCGCCTTTGATGATGCCTTTGAGGTCACGCTGCTCCAGGTCAGGCGCGCCGCAGCCAACGCGGTGAGCCTGAGGATCGGCTATCACGACGACTCCTTTGCCTACTCCACCTTGGGGGACATCGACTGGTTTTTCTGGCCGGGCTTAATCACTGCAGGCGCCGACACCCGCTGGCAAGAGGTGATGATGGGCGGTGAGCTCCGCCCCGAGCTGCAAGCAAGCATCTTTGAGGAGGGCTACACGCTCGACACCTACGCGCAAGACTTCAACACCTGCATTCAGACCACCCACGCGAGCTACATGCTCAACTACCAGGCCTTCAACGAGGGTGGCGCCGGCTATCAAGGGGACGAGCGCGCCGCAGCAGAGGCCTCAGCGCTCATGATGGGCTACACCTTTGAGCTCACCAAGGCCTCGATAAGCCTATTCGGCCTTCACCAGGGGCAGCTCGACGCGACGGTCACCCTGGAGATCACCCAGAGCGGCGTCGCGCCCTTTTATTACCCGCTGAGCCTGGGCCTGAGCTCAGACGCCTTGGACGGTGTGGCCTTAAGCGATGGTGACTTGAGCGGTCTCTTGCCCGGCGAGGCGATGACGATGACAGTCGCCCTCGGCACGATCCCGGTCACAGCCCTCGGCGAGGCGATGACCCTTCACCTGATGAGCGACATGCTGCTCGAGGGCCAAGAGGTGCTGCTCGCCACCGAGACGCCCTGGACCAGCCCCGACGGCCCGACTGCGCTCAAGTGGGACCTCCAATGTGAGGTCGACGGCCAGACCTATGAGCTCGGTGAGGTCATCGCGACATCCGATGGCGCCTGCCCCTGTGTCTGCGACCTAGCTGGCCCCTCAAGCGTCTGTGGTGACGCCGTCTGTCCGTAGCGCACAGAGTGAAGAGATCACTCGCTTCTTTAGGTTGCAGCGCGCGGCCTCAGTGGCTCGACAAATGCGCTGAGAATGGGGGAGAGTAGAGGGAACCTGAATGCGCCCGGAGATCGCCCATGCGTGGACTAAAGTCCCTCGCCATCCTCAGCCTGCTCGCCCTTCCGCTTTGCCTCGCGGCGTGCAGCAGCGGCTCGAACACCCAGGGAGCCGAGCCCACGACGCCTGGGGTCGATGCGCTCACCGACACCTCCACCACACCGTCGACGGTGAGCGACGCAGGCTGGGCAGAGGACACCGCTGAGCCCAGGCTCAGCGACGCCAACAGCGGCACGGGCAACGATGTCATCGAGGCACGCGGAGACAGTCAGGTGACCGACGCTGGCCAAGCAGACGACCACGCCTTTGGCGCGCCTTGTGACTCGGGTGACGACTGCTTCTCAGGGCTCTGCACCGAGCATATGGGCGATACGGTCTGCACCAAGACCTGCGAAGATGAGTGTCCTGCGGGCTGGTCGTGCGAGTCGGTGACGATCTCAGGCGGTGACGCGATCTACCTCTGCGTCTCTTCCTTTGAGCACCTCTGTCGGCCATGCATGAGCGGAGACGACTGCGTCTCTGAGACGAGCGAGGCCGCGTGCATCGACTATGACGGTCAAGGCGGGTTTTGCGGCGCAGGCTGTGAGGTCGATAGCGACTGCCCCGAGGGCTTCGCGTGCCAAGAGTCGGTCTCGACCCGAGGCGGCACCTCGAGCCAGTGCGTCGATGTCGATGGCGTCTGTGAATGCTCGGACATCGCGACAGAGCTCGGCCTGGCCACAAAGTGCGCGCTCAACAATGACTTTGGGACCTGTGAGGGGCTCAGGACCTGCACGGCGGAGGGCTTGAGCGCGTGCGACGCTCCCACGCCAGCGGAGGATGTCTGTAACGGCGTCGATGACGACTGTGACGGCGAGACCGACGAGGTCGATTGCGAGGATGAAAACCCGTGCACAGAGGACATGTGCAGTGGCGAGGCGGGCTGCACACACACGGTCACCGGCGGCGCGCCCTGTGACGACGGCGACGTGACGACCAGCGGAGATACGTGTACGAGCGCAGGCACGTGCATCGGCGAACCCATCGTCTGTCCAGACGACAACCCATGCATCCTCGAGGCCACGCCCAACGGCACCGAGTGCGAGGTGACCTACAAGCCTCAAGGCGCCTTCTGTGACGACGGGGACATCGGCACCAAAGACGACCTCTGTGACGGCGCTGATGGCTGCAAAGGCACGCCCTATACCTGTGAGCCGAGCGCGTGTGAGGCCAGCTCAACCCCGAACGGGGTGGACTGTGATGTGGAGTATTGGGCGGCGCTCACGCCCTGCGATGACGGGGATGCGAGCACCAAAGAGGACCAGTGTGACGGCGAGGGCGGCTGCATGGGCACGCCCTATACCTGCGAGCCGAGCGCGTGTCAGGCCACGAGCGAGCCGGATGGCACGGGCTGCGTTGTGACGCCGAAGGTCTTGGGCATCGCCTGTGATGATGGCGAGCTTGGCACCAAAGGCGACCAGTGCGATGGCCTCGGGGCCTGCGTCGGAACGCCCTACACCTGTGAGCCCGGGCCATGCACAGACTCAAGCACGCCCAACGGCACCGACTGCGATGTCACCTTCAGCGCCGAGGGCCTCGGCTGTGACGACGGAGAGCTCAACACCAAAAACGACGCTTGCGACGGCGCGGGCACATGCTCGGGCACGCCCTACACCTGCGAGCCAAGCGCATGTCAGGCGACGAGCGAGCCCGATGGCGAGGGCTGCGTGGTGCAGAACAAGGTCGCTGGCTTTGCGTGCGATGATGAGGACCCTGAGACCAAGGGTGACGTCTGCGACGGGCTGGGTGCGTGCCAAGGCGAGCCCTACACCTGTGAGCCCGAGGTGTGTCAGGCGAGCGCATCGCCAAACGGCACAGACTGTGACGTGAGCTTCAGCGCCGCAGGCATCGGCTGTGATGATGGTGACCCGAGCACGAAGGTCGACGCCTGTGACGGCTTTGGCGCGTGCGTCGGTCAGAGCTACACCTGTGAGCCCACGCAATGCGAGGCCTCGAGCACGCCCAACGGCACCGGCTGTGACGTGAGCTTTAAGGCCCTCGGCGTCGACTGCGATGACCAAGACCCGACGACCCAAAACGACACCTGCGACGGCATAGGCGGCTGCGCAGGCGAGACCTACACCTGCAGCCCTCAGAGCTGTGAGCTCTCAAGCGTCCCCGATGGTGAGGGGTGTGAGGTGACCTACGCTGCAGAGTCCGCGGCCTGCGACGACCAGGACCCGGAGACCCTCGGCGACCAATGCGACGGAGCAGGCGGATGTGCGGGCACGCCCTATAGCTGCACGCCGAGTCAGTGCGATATCTCCTCAACCCCCAACGGCTTTGACTGTGACGTCGCGCACAAGGCGGTCGGAACACCCTGCGATGACGGGGATGAGAACACCAAAGACGACCAGTGTGATGGCGGCGGGGCCTGCGTTGGTGAGGTCTATGGGTGTGTGCCCAGCCAATGTGAGGCGCAGAGCGTGCCCGATGGCGATGGCTGCGCCGTGAGCTATATCGCCCAAGGCGTCGGCTGCGATGACGGGGACGTCAACACGAGAGACGATGCGTGTGATGGCTCAGGCGGATGTGTGGGGACGCCCTACACCTGTGAGCCCACGCAGTGTGAGTCCAAGAGCGTCCCCGACGGGGTGGGCTGCGTCATCGAGAACGCGCCCGCGGCCATCGCCTGTGACGATGGGGAGCTTGGCACCAAGGTCGACGTCTGTGACGGCTTCGGCGGCTGCGCAGGCACGCCCTACACCTGTGAGGCAAATGAGTGTGACGCTGCCTCGGTCCCCAACGGCACAGACTGCACCATCACCCCAAAAGCTCAGGGCGTGAGCTGTGATGACGGAGAGCTTGGCACCAAGGGTGACCAATGTGACGGCGAGAGCGGGTGTTCGGGCACGCCCTTTAGCTGCACCCCCGGGCTCTGTGAGCTGAGCTCAACCCCCGATGGCGAGGGCTGCGAGGTCGTCTACGCCCAAAGCGAGACCCCCTGTGATGACGCTAACCCGACGACAAAGACCGACATCTGCGATGGCGCTGGCGGGTGTCAGGGCACGCCTTATGCCTGTGAGCCGAGCCAATGCGAGGCCTCGAGCACGCCTGATGGCTCGGGCTGCGAAGTGAGCTTCAAGGCCGAGGGCGCGCTCTGCGACGACGAAGATCCGACCACCCAAGGCGACGTGTGCGATGGCGCTGGCGGCTGCGCAGGCACGCCCTACACCTGCACACCGGGCGTCTGTGAGACCTCGAGCACGCCTGATGGCACGGGCTGCGTGGTCGTCTATGACGCACAAGGGAGCGCATGTGATGACCTCAACGATGGCACCCAAGGCGACCAGTGTGACGGTGTTGGCACCTGCAGCGGGACGCCTTACACCTGTGAGCCCGGGATCTGTGAGCTCTCAAGCACGCCCAACGGCACAGACTGTGACGTCGTCTACGTCGAGGCCACCGCGGCCTGTGATGACGGCGAGGACAGCACCAAGGGTGATCAGTGTAACGGCTCCGGCGCCTGCATCGGCACGCCTTACACGTGTGAAGCGAGCCAATGTGAGGCCTCGAGCACACCTGACGGCACGGGCTGCGTGGTGAGCTTCAAGGCCGAGGGCCTCAGCTGCGACGACGGCGAGGTCACGACCAAGGATGACCAGTGCGATGGCGCGGGCGGATGCATGGGTGAGACCTACACCTGTGTGCCCAGCCAGTGCGAGGCGACGAGCGAGCCCGATGGCACAGGCTGCGTCGTGAGCTTTGAGGCCCCAGGCGTGAGCTGCGACGACGAGGAGCTGACGACCAAAACCGACATCTGCGATGGCGCGGGCGGGTGCAGCGGCACGCCTTATGTATGCGAGCCCACGCAATGTCAGTTGAGCTCGGTCCATGACGGAGAGGGCTGCGTCATCACCAACAAAGCGGGCGGCGAAGGCTGTGATGACAGCGACCTGACGACCCTCGATGACGTCTGTGACGGGCTTGGGGCGTGTCAGGGGACGCCTTATGTCTGCGCGCCGAGCCAGTGTGAGGCCACGGCCACCCACAACGGCACCGGCTGTGATGTGAGCTATAAAGAGAGCGGTGAAGGCTGCGACGACTTGGACCTAAGCACGGTCGATGACGCCTGCGACGGCTCAGGGGGCTGCGCCGGTATCCCGACGGTCTGTGGTGACGACCTCACCGAGGGCCTCGAGGTCTGTGATGACGGCAACACGGCTACCGAGGCCTGCGCCTATGGCGAGGAGAGCTGCGAGGTCTGCGGACCAGAGTGTAGCTACGTCTCTGGCACCCTCACGGGCTACTGCGGCGATGAGGTCATCCAGGGTAGTGAGGGTGAGGCCTGCGATGATGGCAACACCACAGACGGCGACGGCTGCTCGGCGAGCTGCGCGTCAGAGAGCCTTGGGGTCGACTGTGCGGAGGTTCACCTCAACAACCCTGAACTCCCTGACGGAACCTACCTCATCGACCCAGACGGGGAGGGCGGAGAGGCCCCCTTCGAGGTCTACTGCGACATGACCACTGATGGCGGTGGGTGGACAGCCTTGATCAATCCCTTTGACCACTCGCAGAGCTACATGGAGCGCTTTCCTGTGACGACCAATACAGTGAACAGCTACCAAATCGACTCAAATCAGGGGGTCAGCTGGGGAACGACCGTCAGCACAGACGATGAATGGGCTAGCGAGCCCTTCCGTTTCCAGGTCAATTTCAACTACGACGAGATGCGAGTCATCCACTCAGGCGACTACGCCGACGGACTGGGGAGGCTCCAAATTCGCGGTGACAACGGGACCATCCTCTACAGTGTCGACGCCTGGGTAGAAGACGCTAAAGGACAGTCACTCTATATCCTGGGTGTTGCCATTTATATCGAAGAACTCGTCGTCTTCGACAACCGAGAAGATACGATCGCCACGCCCGACAACAACTGGATCCGGGTGGCCATGAATGGCTACCAGCAACAATACGACTACAGTCGCCGCTACGTAAGAGCCATCTGGCTGAGGCGTAATGTCTGCGGTGACGGCAAGGTTGATGAGGGCGAGGAATGCGATGATGGCAACACCCTCGATGACGACGGGTGCACATCGAGCTGCGCCCTCCTCACGCAAGGCATCGACTGCGCCGATATCTACGCCAATGACCCCCTTGTCGGTGATGGCATCTACACCATTGACCCGGACGGGGAAGGCGGAGATGACCCCTTCGAGGTGTACTGCGACATGACGACCGAGGGCGGCGGATGGACGCTCGTCACCCACCTGGCGGACAACACATTCCCCTTCATCGCTGAGAACGAAGACTTTGGCACGCCGAGCCTCAGCAGCAACTACAGCTTGGAGCTCGCAGCCACGGCGCTCTCGTTCAACCAAAGGTTGGTCCGTTATGGGGCCGAGCTCGCAGACGCGGTCGTTATCAACAGCGATGACTATGTCGGACCGGGGGGGGCCAACATTTGGGAGGGCGGGACACCTGAGGTCTTGCTCGCCGCGACCAACTCCGGGAACGCGAGCGGATGCCGACACTACTACCTCGCGATCGATCCATCTGGCGCCTGTTTTCAAAACAACGATTACGGGTGTTACGACCACGCAGTGGCTGGACGTGAGCGAGAGGGGACGAGCTGGTGCGGCAGTGGATGGAACGGTGCGATGGCGACCTTTGTCAGGTCCCTAAGCGTCGACAGCGACGATGATGGCGTCACAGCAAACCTCGACTGCGATGACAGCGACCCGGACATCTACCCTGGCGCGCCTGAGACAGCCGCAAGTGGCGTCGACAGCGACTGCGACGGCTACGTCACCCTGCCCGAGGGGAGCTTTGTGATGGGCTCGCCAGAGAGCGAGCCGTGCCGCTATTCCGACGAGACCGAGCACGAGGTGACGCTGACCCGGTCTTTTGAGCTGAAGGCAAGGGAGGTGACCCAAGCTGAGTGGCAGGCACTCATGGGGAACAACCCATCGACGATGAGCGGGGGCTGCGACGAGTGCCCGGTGGAGGAGGTCAACTGGTACGAGGCGCTTGCGTACTGCAACACTCTGAGCGCCGCCGAGGGGCTGGACCCTTGCTACACGCTGACCTGCACGGGGACCGCCGGGGACGACATGGCGTGCACCGGTGTGACAGTGAACGCGCCCGATGAGAACCCCTATGCCTGTGAGGGCTACCGGCTGCCGACGGAGGCGGAGTGGGAGTACGCGGCGCGCGCCGGGACCACGACGGCGACCTACAACGGAGACATCGCCGAGGGGGACTGCTTGGGCGTCTCGCCGGTGCTGGAGCCCATCGCGTGGTACCGCCAGAACAGTAGCTCTACCACCCACCCGGTGGCGCAGAAGCACGCCAATGCGTGGGGGCTCCACGACATGCTGGGCAACGTCTATGAGTGGACCTGGGATTGGCAGGGGGCGTACTCGAGCGGCTCGTCGACCGACCCGGTCGGTGCCTCCAGTGGCTCGGGCCGCGTGTTCCGTGGCGGCGGCTGGTTCAGCAACGCCCGCTACTGCCGGGCGGGCCTCCGCCGCGGCATCACGCCAGGGCACCGCGCCGACGACATGGGCTTCCGCCCCGCCCGTACCCTGCCCACCGACAACGATGATGATGGCGTCGACAGCTTCAGCGACTGCGATGATGACGATCCGAACTTCTCCACGACCTGCTGCGGCAACGGCACGCTCGACGAAGACGAGGAATGCGACGACAACAACACCCTTGATGGCGACGGGTGCTCGTCGAGCTGCAGCTTCCTCTAC
>JBMYRH010000051.1:0-17575 GCA_049602155.1 Myxococcota bacterium
CTGAGCCTGCAAATTATGCCGACCCTCACACAACCCATCTAAGGGTCGGTTGGATAGACCGCCTCGGAGTGTGACGGTTTAATCGAGGGCCTCGGTTGACCCTTACCTAGGCGCCCTTACCTCAGCCCCTTGGACAACAATCCGGGCAGGGGTGCGATGGAGGACAGGAGCTTATGTGTAGCGAGGCAAGCGCCCACAGGTTTGCCATCGTGGCCCTTGAGGGAGACTGTGTGTGAGGTGCAGGGGGCCCGGAGCCTTCTGCACAATCACCGCCATAAATGAGGTGGCATGAACCGAGTCCCCCTGACCCTGAGCGCGCTCATCAGCCTCACGCCGGTCGCCGCGCTCTTGGCCGAGGCGGGGGTCGAAGAGGCGCAGCGGACCCTGAGCCCCATCGTGCTCACTGTCGTGGCGGTCTTGAGTGTCGGTCATGTGTGGCTCAGGGAGCGCGAGACGCGCCTGCTGGGCCTGCTCGCCAAGGCGACCTGGACCGCGGGGCTGATCATCGCTGGGGCCTTCGTCACGCCGGTCTACTGGTGCCTCCACGTCTACCTGCCTGCGAAGATGGCCGGGAGCGACGAGGGAGAGCCCTTCGTGCTCCTGACCAAGGAGTCGAACCCCCTGAGGGCGCACATGCTCAAAGAGCTCTTGGTCGGCGCGGGCATCGACCTGCGCGTCCACGGCACCGAGGACGCCGCTGGGATAGGGATGGGGCAGTTCATCGTCACTCAGCGCTTCAAGGTGCCCGCGTCCCAGCTCGCCGACGCCCAAGTGATCCTTAACTCGGAGCCCCCGGAGTCAGACACCTCCCCAGAGCTGACCGAAGACGAGGTGCTCATCGAGCCCCCCGCCGACGTCACGGACCTGCCGCCCAGCCAAGGTCCCCCCGAGGCGGCCTCCTTTGGCCTCGTCGAGGTCGCGGTCTGGGTCGTCATCGCCGTCGTCGCGCTGAAGCTCCTGGGCGTCTTCTAACGCGACAGGCTGAGCAAAGAGCGCCACGCACTGCAGGGCCATCTCCGCCGTCTTATCCTTGTCCAAGGGCTTCGCTGCTGGCAGATTAGGCCACATCAGACCGCGTGATTTGTGCTGGCTATCACGCCGGGCCGACACGCTGGAGGGGCTCCTTTATGAAGCATCCGCAGGGCATCGCGCGACGCGCCATCGTCACCCGGCTCACCGCGCTCATCGCGGTGTCGGTTATGGTCGGGTCGCCCGCGCAGGCGCATCAGCCGTCGTATTCTGAGGGCCAACATAGCGCGCCAGAGAGCGCCTGGGCGGTCAGTGACATCGACCTCTCGATCGTCGTCTATCACCCGGTCACCTGCGAATCGCCGCAGCTTTGGCTCGGGTTCCGCGCTGATGATCCCCGCGATATTTTTTATCAGCTGGGGGTCCCTAAGATCGACCGCTTGAGTGACTACCGGCCCTCTATCGCGCTGCTGGCGCCGGGGCTGCCGGCCATCGACGAGCCCTTGCCCTTCGTTGTCCCCGAGGGCCTCGGCGGCATCATCACCCACACCGATGACATCGAGGCGCCAGACGAGTTCTTCGAGCCCTTCACGCAGACCACGTCATGGATCCTCGAAGAGACGACTGAGAGCCTGCCCGAGGCGGGCGTCGGCTACATCGTCGCCTGGCACCCCGAGGGCCAAACAGGCAAGCTCTGGGTCGCGGTCGGTGACGTCGAGGACTTCAGTGACGTCGACTGGGACGCCGCCGCTGACTGGCTGGAGAACACTCAGACCTTCCACGAAGAGCCGCCCTACGTCCCGGATCCACCCATCGAAGAGGTGATCTGCGTCGCGCCCGAGCCCGAGCCTGAGCCGGAGCCCGAGCCCGAACTTGAGCCCGAGCCTGAGCCGGAGCCGGTGACCGTCGTCGAGGTCGCAGCGCCCCCCACAGCAGAGGCTCAGGGATGCGGCACGGGTGCGCGCGCCCCGCTCAGTGGAGGGTGGCTACTTGTCGCCGTCATGGGGGCCTTCGTGTGGGTCCGCCGCCGCCCCCAATTCAGCCACTGAGCCCAGCCCAGAGCCACGACGGGCTCGATAAACCAACCTGATGGCGCACGGCCCCGGGGCGCCCCCGAGGCCGCACTGCGTGATTCAGGGCAGCGCGCCCTGAGCGATCCACGCCTGAATAAGTGCGATGTCATCAGGCCCAAGCCCATCGGTGCCGAGCGGCATCTTGTTGCCGATCCATTCATCACCGTCCTGATAAGGCCGAACCTTGTGCAAGAGCAGCGACGCCTCGGGGTCACCCGGGACGACGTAGGCCGTGTACGCCAGGTTGGTCGCCGCGCTCTGTCCGTTCGTGAGGCTGTGATACGCCTCCTCCATCTCGCCCAAGTAGAGGCCGTCAAAGGGTGAACTGTGGCAATAGCCGCTCGCGCAGCCCTGGACCTCGAAGACCGCCTCGTAGACGACCTCAAAGGTCACCGCGACCTCATCGACAGCCTGACAGACGCCGTCGACACAGCTCGTGGACGCACACCACATGTCCGCGACACACGGCGCGCCCTGTGGCTGAGGGGTCAGGCAGCTCCCGTGCTGCTCTCCTTGCCCGCTGTAGGTGCACAGCCCGCTGCAGCAATCGCTGCCGGCGTGGCAGTCCTGATCGACCTCTTGGCAGCCATCGACCTTGCAGAGCCCATCGACGCACGCCCCGCTCTCACACCAAGAGCCCTCGAGGCAGAACGTATTCAAGGGCTGCAGCGGCTGACAGACGCCCGGAGTGTAGGCCATCGAGCCCGAGTAGGTGCAGAACCCATCGCAGCATTCGCCGTCACTCCAGCACGGCTGCTGCTGGCTGACACAGGTCGGCTCACCACAGGCGCCGTCGACGCAGCTGCCGCTGACGCACCACGTGTCATCCAGACACGCTGAGCCCGTGCCCTGCGCACTGAAGCACTCGCCAGGGATGTAGGGGCTCTGTTGGTCCCAGGTGCAGAGCCCACTGCAGCACTCCTCGCCCTCGTAGCACATCGCGCCGTTGTCGGTGCAGGACTCGGACGTGCAGATGCCGTCGGTGCAGGTCCCGGACTCACACCAGTCGTGGTACCAGCAGGCCTGACCGTCAGCGAGGGGTGCCATGCAGCTCCCCGGCACGTAGCCGCCGCCCTCGGCACAGAAGAGGTCACCACAGCAGTCGGAGTTGCTCCAGCAGCCGTCTCCGGCGCCATCGCACGCCTCGGGCTGGCAGGCGCCGTCGACGCAGTGGCCGCTGACGCACCACACGTCGCCTTCACAGTGACCGCCCTCATCGACCTGAAGCTGACAGTGCCCAGGCATGTAGGAGGAGCCGTCGTAGGTGCAGAAGCCCTCGCAGCAGTCCGTGCCGCTGTAGCAGCCGAGGAGCCCACCGGTCGTGGTGTCCTGACACGGCGGCGTGTCCGTAGATGGATCACCGCTGGGGGGATCGTCCGTGGGGGGATCACCGCTGGGGGGCTCGTCCGCAGGGGGAGCATCGCTGGAGGGGTCATCGGTCACGGGGTCGCCGGTCATAGGATCGGTCATCGGTGGGCTGTCGCCGACGGGCTCATCGGGGCGCTCATCGCGCGCCTGGCGATTGGCTGAAGCGCCCGAGTCGATGACGGGGGCCGCGGTGCCCTCCCCAGCGGTCTGATCGACCGAGGGGTGGGCAGGGAAGCTGTCCGCGCAGCCCGTCACGAGGAGGGCAGCGCAGACACACAGAAGGGGGGCTAGGGGGTGTCGCATCGGGGGCTCCTTGGGTCCTAAAATATGGTGTAGACAAAGGGGGCGGCGTACTCGACCACCTGGACGACGCCGATGAGCATGCCTCCGAGGAGCAGCACGCCGACCATCGGCAAGAGCCACCAGCGGCCCGTCGAGATGAAGAAGGTTGAGAGGGCGCCCAGGGTGCGCAGCTTGTGGCGCGCTCGGCGAAGTGATCGGGACATGGTGAGGCTCCTTTCCAAGGGACTGTGGGTTAGGCCGCGCGCTCGACGAGGCAGCGCTCCATGACGAGGAAGTCGAGGCCGGAGCGCGCGAAGGTCGCGTAGGCATCCGCGGGCGAGGCGCACATCGGCTCACCCTTGAGGTTCATCGAGGTGTTGAGCAGGACGCCCACCCCGGTCTCCTCCCGGAACGCCTCGAGGACGCCGTGGAGCCTAGGGCTTGAGGCCTCGCTGACGGTCTGCACCCGAGCGGTACCATCGACGTGCGTCACTGCGCCGAGGACCTCTCGGCCAGCGTCGGTCACGGGGACCACCGAGAGCATGTGATCGGTGAGGAAGTCGGGGCGGGTCGTCGAGACCTGAAACCAGGTGGCCGCCTCGTCCGCCAAGACCGCGGGCGCGAAGGGCCGGAAGGGCTCGCGGAACTTCACCGAGCGGTTCACGCGCTCTCGGGTGTCCTCGCGCCTCGGGTCCGCGATGATGGAGCGGTTCCCGAGGGCCCGAGGGCCCCACTCAAAGCGACCGCTAAAGAGGCCACCGACCTCGCCATCAGCGAGGCGACTGGCGACGTGGCGGTTCAAGGTCGCCTCATCCTCAAAGACCCGGTGACGGATGCGCGTGTCGGTCAAGAAGCCCTCGACCTCGTCCTGGCCGTAGCCCTGACCGAGGAAGGGTGTCTTGAGCGCCCCACCGCGAGGCTCACCCAGGACGACATGCGCGACGTAGAGGGCCGCGCCGAGCGCGCCGCCCGCGTCACCGGCCGCCGGTTGGACATAGAGGGCCTCGAAGGGGCCGTCTTTGGCGAGCTTGGCGTTGGCGACCGAGTTCAACGCGACGCCGCCATCGAGGCAGAGGTTCGTCTCGCCGGTCTTGGCTTGGGCGCGCTTGGCCGCCGCGAAGACATAGCGTTCACAGTGCGCCTGAAGCGACGCGGCGATGTCCGCGAAGCGCTGGTCGGCCTCATCGACGGCTGGGAGGGTCATGGGCGAGCCGGGCACCCGGGCTGGCCCCAGGAGATCTTCGAGCGCTGGCGTGAAGCTCCGCTGAGGGTCTCGATCGAAGCAGAAGACGTCCATGTCTAGGGTGAGCGTCCCGTCGTCACCGATGGCGCAGACCTTCTCCATCACGTCGATGTAGCGCGGGGTGCCGTAGGAGGCGAGGCCCATGACCTTGTACTCGCCGTTGTTCACCTCGAAGCCCAAGTAGGCGGTGATGGCCGAGTAGAGGAGCCCGATGGAGTCCGGGAAGTGGAGCTCCTCGACGAGCTCCAAGCGGCACCCGTCGGCGTCGGACACGCCGTGGTGAATGGCTGCTGTCGCCCACTCTCCCACGCCGTCCAAGGTGAGCACCGCAGCCGAGTCAAAGGGAGAGCTGAAGAAGCTCGCCGCGGCGTGGGAGAGGTGATGCTCAGAGAAGCAGACGAGCTCTGGGTCGCAGCCGAGCGCCTCGGCGAGGTCGCTTTGCAGCCACAGGCGCTTGGAGAGCCACGTGCCCATCGCCGAGACGAATTGCCCCAGCCCACGCGGGAAGATGCGGAGCTGATGCGTCAGCAGGCGCTCGAACTTTCGGAGGGGCTTCTCGTAGAAGACCACATGATCGATGTCATCGATCGTCAGCCCGGCGGTCTCGAGGCAAAACGCCACCGCGTGGACCGGCGTCGAGCTGTCGTGCTTGACCCGGGTGAAGCGCTCCTCTTGAGCGGCGGCGACAAGGGTCCCGTCGACGACCAAGGCCGCGGCGGCGTCATGAAAGTAAGCGCTGATTCCTAAGACGTTCATTAGTAGGGCCTCCGGAGGTCTTCAATCGTCAGGGGAGCGGCATGAGGGGGGCGCCAGCCGGTCGGCTTACTGCGGTCGACCACGCGCTGAATGAGCGCGAACGGTGGGAGCACGACCAAGAAGAGGGCCGAGAGCACCCCGCGCACCAGGACGTCCCCGATACGGCGACCCGACCGGCGCCAGGCCATCCAGGCCTCGTCCATGCGCACGCTGCGGATGGCGCGGTCGACCTCGTCACCGCGGCCCTCCTCACGCCACTCGTCGAGGAGCTTCTTGGAGTAGCTGGCGTGGAAGTGCTCATCGCGGCCGATGTCCTCAAAGAGGTGGTGCAGCGTGTCACCGAGCCCATCGACGTCGTGGGTGGCGAAGTGCTCACTTAGGACCTCGAACTGCGCCTTCGCGCGGGACTCGCTCAGCCAGACAAAGGCCACAAAGCGCACCAAACCCAGGCGCTCGTAGAGGTCCTGACGGATGGCGTGCATGCGACCGTAATGGCCCGCGTTGGCCTCGGGCCCTCCGACCTCTTTGGCCACCTTGGCGAAGTGCTGCGCGTGGCGCGCCTCATCGAGGCCGTGGCGGTAGAAGAGGCGGCGGAGGCGGGGGTCTTCGGTCAACTCAGCGGCGCGGAACATGTCCAGCGCGCTGCCTCGCTCGGTGTGGCTAAAGCCCATCAGCTTTCGGGCGATGGTCGCGCGACGGCGCCACGCGAGTGGGGCAAAGAAGCGGAGCAGTCGTGGGAGCCTGGCGACATCTGCGATCACGGGCGGACCTCCTGGTGAGCGAGTTGAGCGTCAGCGCCCGAGGGCGTGACGACAGCGGGGGCCAAGGCGCGCGCCACGGCGGCGTGCCCTTGAGGCGAGAGGTGGTAGTCGTCGGGCAGAAATGCACCGGGGGAGGCGGCCAGCAGTGGCCCGCGCAGGTCGACAGCCCGCAGCCCGTGGTGGCGTGCCTCTCCTAAGAAGAGGTCTAAGAGCACCTCGGTCGGGCGCAGATCGACGCGGCCCCCCGCGTACTTCTTCCACTCCGATGCGTGGACCTGCACGTCCATGGGCAAGCCGGCGACGACGACCCGGCAGCCCAGCGCCCGACACCGCGCACGGACCGCCATCAGCGGCGCAGTCAGGCGTGAACGGTAGCGTCCATCGGGGCGGGTGAGGTGCGGCAGATCACTGAGGAGCCGGTCGGCGCTGACCGCGCGCTGCGGCGGTGGACCGCTGGCGTGCGCGAGGAGCTCACGGACGCCGAAGACCAGGTGCGAACGCCCCATCAACCACGCGCGCCCCGGGAAGTCCGTGACCTCCGGCTGCCCCTTCAGCACAAAAGCGGCCCAGCCGTCACGCGCGGTGGTCCGCTCTAGGTTCGGGAGCTTGGCCTCAAACCAATCGTTGGCGACGTTGGCGAAGTAGACCACGACCTCAGGGCGGTAGGTGGGGCCATGGGTGTCGAGCGCCAAGACCTGCTCATGGGGCCCCCAAGTCGGCACCCCAGCGTTGAGCACCTCGTAGTCAGCGCCGAGCTCACCCTGGAGGTAGGTCGACATGGCGTGCGCCTCATTGACCCCGTAGCCGAAGACCTGACTGTCCCCCAAGAGCATCACGCGGCCGGCGACCGGTGAGGCGCCCTCCGCGGGGCGCCACTCGGGGCCACGGAAGCCCAGCGCGTTAGTCGTGACCTCCGTGACGCGACCCTCCCGGCTGCGCGTCGCAGTCGATGTGCTCGGGCTGAGGCGGACGCCGAAGGTCGCGTCGGCTTCGTAGATGTTGAGGAAGGGGAAGGCGTGGTCGCGGGCGAGGCCCGCGAGGCCCTCGACCATGACTACGCCCAGGGTCAGCGAGAGGCAGGTGATGAGGGTGCGGGCGACCCAGCCGATGTGGGGCGGGGCGTCTTGGCGATCTTCAGCTTGGCTCGGAGTGTGCATGACATGAGTACTGAGCAAGGCGCGTGCCAGTTTTCAGTCGTGCGTTTAGCTCCGAGATGACCCGATGACATGTAATCCAAACTTACACATAGAGCGACAACATGTAATATCGCCTTACATGTTGGACGCGATCCCAGCCTGGCCCTCAAGGCTCTTGGCGCGCTACGCCCCGCTCCGGCGCCTGGGCGAGGGCGGGATGGGTGAGGTCTGGGCAGCACATGACCGTTTGCTCGCTCGAGACGTCGCGGTGAAGGTGATCCGCCCTGACCGACGACCTGGAGAGGCGCGCCTCCAAGAGGAGTTCGCGCTGCTGGCCTCGCTGGACCACCCAGGGGTCGTCCACGTGCTCGACGTCGGCGCCGCAGACGGCGTCTTGTACATGACCTCAGAGGTGGTCGAGGGGCTCCGACTGGACCACTTCTTGGACACAGAGCCGAGCACTGCGGCCGTGACTGCGGTGGTTTGGCAGCTCCTCGAGGTGCTCTCGTGGCTCCACGGTGAGGGCGTCGTCCACGCGGACATCAAGCCCGCGAACATCCTCCTGAGCGACACGGACACCGCGCACCCCAAGCCCGTCTTGATCGACTTCGGGCTCGCCCGCGTCGACGGCGGAGGCGGCGCCCCTCTAGGCGGGACGCTCAGCTACATGGCGCCGGAGCTGCTGCAGAGCCGCTGGGCGAGGCCCTCGCCGCGTACAGACCTGTATAGCCTGGGCGTCAGCCTGCACCCCTGGGCGGAGCGACACCCCGCGCATCCCCTCTCTCAGCTCATCGGCGCCCTCTCGGCCACCGCACCAAGCGACCGACCACTCGACGCCGATGAGGCCCTGAGCGTCCCCCTCTTCAATGACACCGACGGCGCCCCAGAGCGGCGGCTCGGGGGGCGCGGGCTGAGGGCGCTCTGGGGGACGACGGTCCAGACGCTGACGCGCGCGCTTGCCCAGGCTCCGGGCCACCACTGCGTGGAGGTCGTCGCTGAAGATGACGCCGACGCGCTGCTCATCGACCTGGCCGCCGCGCTTGAGGCCAACGGTCAGCCCTGCCTCAGGCTCTCCGCCGACCAAGTCGCGGGCGCCGGGGTTGACCTGTTGGAGCGTATGGTCGCTGCCATGACCGGCGCAGACGAGGCGCTCCCTGTCCCAGAGGTGCGCACCGCGGACGACCATAAGGAGCTCTTGGACGCCCGCGCAGTCGCGCTCATCCAGTCGCTCCGTGAGGCCAATGGAGGCGCCCCTACCCTCTTGATGCCGACCCCATCGCAGCTGAAGGCCCCTGGGCGCTATCTCTTCGCGCGGCTCATCGAGGCCGGCACCTTGAGCCGGTTGGTGGTCACCCAGCGTGTCGGGACGCCCTTGAGCTTGGGCCGCGGGGTCGAGCCCGGGTTCACGAGCACGCGCGTGACGGCGCCGGACGCCGCGGCGCTGGAGCGCTTTGTCGCCGAGCATGGGCTCTCCAGGGGAACCCCAGACCACGCCATCAAGCTCCTCCAGGCGCGCGCACCGGTGGGCGCCCGGGGGCTCCGGCTCCTCCTCCGGGCATGGGCAGCTGCCGGGGCCATCGTACACGCGCCCGCCACCGGGTGGGCCTGGCGGAGTGATGTCGATGTGGGGGCGCTGGATGTCCCAGCCTTGGGGGCGCTCTGGCCACCGCTCTGGGGGGCCCTCCCAGGCGCCGGGCAGGCGCTCATCGCCCACGCACACCACCTGGGCGGTCACGTGCAATTGGATCAGCTCGACGACCTCCCGGGGGGCCCCTTCCACCGCGCACTCCAGGGGAGACTCCTGGAGGAGGGGTGGTTTCGAGGCACGGCAGATGGGCTGCGCTTGCAGCCCTCGGCGAGCGCTGCGCTGCGCGCCGACGAGGTCACGCTGCCCGCCCCGACCGACGCGCAGCGACGCATCTATGTCGCGCTCCTGGAGGCCCCGGGGGCGCAGATCGACGCCAAGCAAGCCCTCGCCGTGCAGCTCTCAGGGCTCGCCCGTCACGCCGAGGCTGCGGCGCAGTGGTTGACCGTGGCGGCGCACCACGACCATCACCTCGATCCCGGGGCCGCAGGGGCAGCGTTCGCGAGGGCCTCCGCCTGCCACGCCGCCCTTGAAGACCACGCCCAAGCCTATGAGTGCGCGGACCAGGCGGCTCGGCGCCTGCAGGTCGCCGGAGATGTCGAGGGGCTCTCTGACGCGATGGCGATGGCGCAAGAGGCGGCCAAGGGCACAGACTCCAAGCAAGTGAGCCTGCGGCTGGTGTTGCTCGAGGCCAGGGTCGCGGTCCACAACACACGCCCTGAGGACGCGCTCTTATGCGCCGAGCGCGCCGAGGCGCTCATCGCGACCATCGACAGCGAGGTCGGCCTCGAGGTGAAGTTTGAGCTCGCGCTCTGCCGCGGCACCGCGCATGCCCAAACGGGTCGACGCGATGAGGCGGTCGAGGCGCTGACGGAGGCGGCTCAGATCGCGAGCGAGCGCCATGACGACCACGGTGAAGGCCGGGTGACGAATAACCTCGGCATCGCGGCCTATCACGCTCGGAATTATGAGGCGGCGGCCGACGCCTGGGGCCAGTCTGCGGCGGCCAAAGAGCGCGTGGGTGACTTGCGCGGTAAGCGCATCTCTGAGAGCAACCGTGGCCTGGCGTTGCGAGAGCTCGGGAGGCTGCCCGAGGCCATCGAGGCGACGCGAGGGGCCTTGGCGGATGCGCTCCGGATCGGCGATCGGCGAGGGGAGGCCACTGGCCTGTTGGCGCTGGCCCAGCTGCACCTCGATGTCGGAGACCCCAGAGGCGCCCAAGCCCACCTGACCGCCGCCCAATCCGTCCCCGTCGCGTCGTCGATGGTCGAGGCCGACGGTCGGATCGTAGGCGTGCGACGGCTGCTCGAAGAGGGGTCCTCTGTCGAGGCCGCGGAGACCGCAGCGGCGCTCTTTCACGACGCCATCGAGGGCGGCCTGCCAACCATCGCGAGGGAGGCTTGGGGGCTGATCTACCTCGCGAGCCACCGCGCAGAGGGGGGCCGCGATCTCATGCCCGTCGCGACCGAAGCGCTGACCGATGACCCCGCCGCCCAAGCGCTCACCCAGGACCCCAAAGGCGATCCACTCGTGCAAGCCGCCTGGCTCCACGCCACGGCTCGAAGCGGGGACTGGAGCGCAGTACGCGCGCCGCTGAGGGCGTCATTCGAGGCACAGAGCACACCGCTCGCCCCCGGAGAGTTCTGGGCCATTGAGCTCCTCGAGGCCACCGCCAAGCTCGTCGGCGACGCCGAGGCCGAGGCCGCCTTTCGTGCAGCCGGCCGCGCGACGCTCGAGGCGCGCCACGATGCAGCGGTGGCCATCTTGGGCGACGATGCGCCGAGCTTGGGCGCCCTGAAGCGCGCCTTTGGGCTGACCCAGAGCCCCACCCCAGCGCAAGCCGCGATGGGGCTTCAGCAGACCGTCCTGCTCTCCGATACCTCCCCACCCTCGGCGACGCGCTCCTTGGAGGCGACCCTCGGTGACGACCTCTCGGAGCCCACTCGACTGGCGGACGCCCTCGGGGCCGACCTCGGTGCGGTCGATGCGTGGCTGATCCGCCTCGATGATGACGCGCGCCCCTTGAGCCTGGACGGTGACGCAGACAGGAGCCGGTGGAGTGACGTGGCCGCTGAGGTCATCGTGGGCGGCGCGCCCTATGTGGCGGAGTCCGAGCCAGGGCAGCTGGCCGCCCTCGGGATGCCGCTGCGCGTGCGCGCTGATGCCCCGCCTGTCGGCGCGCTCTTCTTGAGCTGGAGTCCAGCCCGCGAGGGAGACCTTGCGGCCCTCAAGGACACCATTGAGCCGGTCGCGCGCTGGCTCGCCTTGAGCCTAGACCGACGGGTCAAGACCCATGAACTTGAGCGGCTCCGTGCCCAGGTGGTTCGGCTCACGAGCGAGCACGAGGCGATGGTGGACGCACACCGCCAACAGATCACCACCCTGCGCGAGGCGCTGGACCAGTCGCGGAGCGAACTCTCACTGCGCTACGACTACAGCCACATCGTGCATCGAAGCGCGGCCATGCAGAAGGTCTTGCGCACCATCGATAAGGTGAGCGACCGAGACATCCCTGTGCTCATCTTGGGCGAGAGCGGGGTCGGCAAAGAGGTCGCGGCGCGCGCCATCCACAGCCACTCAAGCCGCGCCATGCGCCCCTTCGTCGCCGAGAATTGCGGCGCCATCCCCGACGAGCTCTTCGAGAGCGTCTTCTTTGGCCACGTCCGAGGTGCCTTTACCGGCGCTGACTCACCACGAGAGGGGCTCATCGCGGCGGCCAAAGGCGGGACGCTATTTTTAGATGAGCTGGGAGAGCTCCCCCTTCACCACCAGGTCAAGCTCTTGCGGGTGCTCCAAGAGCGCCGCTATCGCCCCGTGGGTGGCACCGAGGAGCTGGAGGCGGACTTCCGGCTGGTCGCGGCGACGAACCGCGACCTCGCGGCGCGTGTGGCCGAGGGTGCCTTCCGAGAGGACCTCTATTACCGGCTCGCGGTCGTTCAGCTCCCAATCCCGCCTCTGAGAGAGCGCCGAGACGACCTGGTGCCGCTCGCTCAAGATCTGCTCGCGGTCCACACCGAGCAGCTCGGTCGATCGCTCAAGCTCTCGTCGAGCGCCGTCGACGCGCTCATGAACCACGACTGGCCCGGCAACGTGCGCGAGCTCGACAATGAGCTCTTGCGCGCCACGGTGCTCTGCGACGGCGAGGTCATCACCGCCGAGCACCTCTCAGCCCGGGTCACGGGCCAAGATGCAGGGCGTGATGACGAGGACACCTTGACCACGCTTTGGCGAGGCGAGGGCCCCTTGAGCGACGTGATCGAGCGCGTCGAGGCGGTGGTCATCCGCCAGGCTCTCGAGCGCTTCAAAGGTCAAAAGGCAGCGACAGCGCGGGGGCTCGGGTTGAGCCGACCCGGGCTCGACGGCAAGCTCGATCGCTACGGCATCGACGCGGCTGAGTTTAAACAGAAGGCGCGACGCGCCCGAGATGGAGAGACGCGATGAACCACGTAATGACGCCCCCTAGACTCCTCGCGCTGAGCCTCGTGCTCAGCCTCATGGCCTGCGGTGACGAGGGGGCCATCGCGCCCGCGATGGACATCCAAGAGGACGTGTCGACCAGCGACGATGGCCAAGCGCCGGAGCCCGAGGGCGACGCCGTGGAGACCGACGACGCCAGCGGGCCCGTCACAGACGACATCGCTGCGGTCACCGACGGTGAGGCCGCCATCGACGATGTCGCGCCTGAGGCCGTGGACGACGTCTCCACGACGGAGGACGCCGTGACGGTCCCCGAGGACGTGCACAGACCAGGGCCCGAGGACATCACAGAGCCCATCGACCCGAGCGGGAGCTTTGAGATCGGACAAGACGCCTGCTGCCTCTCGGTGTCAGGAGACCGGGCCGTCTGGGCCGAGGGTGGCGCACTCTGGGTGCACACACTCTCGACAGGGGAGAGCGAGGTCGTGGCGGAGCACACCGCCCATCAGACGGACCCGGCGCTCTCCGGCGACATCCTCGTGTGGGCTGACGACCGCGGCGGAGACCAGGACCTTTGGATGATCGACCTCTCGGGCGGCGAGCCGGTGATGCTCTTCGGCGGGCCTGGGGACCAAGACGCGCCCACCATCGACGGGACACGGGTCGCCTTCGTCAACCGCTCGGTGGAGCCCTACACGGACAAAGAGGCCGACATCTGGATGATCGACCTCGAGGACATGAGCACCGCCACGGCGCTCGTGAGCGATCTCTCCGAGCAGAGCTACCCGCATATCCACGGCGATCGAGTCATCTGGACGGACTTCCGAAATGACCCCGAGGGCACCTACAATGACTTCGCCGATCCCTTTGAGAACAACGGCGACATCTTCGGCTATGACCTCACCCTCGACGAAGAGTTCATCGTCACCAATGACCCGAGTAAGCAGCTGCGCCCGACCATCGAGGGCGAAGACGTCGTCTGGCTCGACTGGCGAGGGATTAACCCCGAGCCGAAGTACAGCGAGTTTCAGGTCTACACCCGCGCCATCTCCCCCGAGATGACGCTCGGCCCCGAGCGGCTTATCGCTTGGAGCAGCTGGGAGACCCCGGCGCTCTGGCAGCGACCGAGCGTGTTAGGCGGCGTCGTGGCCTGGATCGGCATGCCAGAGACAGGCGAGTTCAAGACCGGCGTCTTCAGCGCGAACCTCGCGGACGACACCATCACGCCGAGCCTCGTGGCAGGCTCAGTGGGCACGCTCGAGGCCGTCTCGCTGAGCCCCCAAGGGATCCTCTGGCTCGGCGCCGGCACCCTGAATATCCAGGCGCTGGAGGCCAACTCAGGTCAGTAGCCCCTGAATCTCGCCGTCTACGAGGTCGACGCGCTCGGCCCTGGGCCGCTTAGGCAGCCCTGGCATGCGCACGATGTCCCCGGTCAGGACGACCAGGAACCCTGCTCCGGCGTTGATGTGGATGCGTGAGACGGTGACCTCGAAGTCGCTCGGGCGGCCGCGGCGCTTGGGGTCGTCTGAGAGCGAGCTGTGGGTCTTGGCGATGCAGATCGGCAGGCCTGCATAGCCATGCTTGGCGATGGCCGCCAAGTCCCGCTTGGCCTCGCGCTCGTAGTAGACATCCTTGGCGCCGTACATCGTCCGGGCCACGGTCAGGATCTTCTCCTCGACCGGGGACGCCCAGTCATACAGCGGCTTGAATGGCGTCGGGCGCTCTTCAGCGAACTGCACGACTTTGTCAGCCAGATCCAAGGTCCCCTCGCCTCCTCGGACGAAGTGGTCATTGATGGCCACGGGGACGCCGAGGGCATCACAGCGCTCACGGATCACCGCCAACTCAGCGTCACTGTCGGTGGCGAAGCGGTTGATCGCCACGATGGGGCGCTCCCCGAAGTGCTGGATGTTCTCGAGGTGCTTCTCCATATTCGGGATGCCGCGCAGAACCGCGTCGACGTCCGGCGTGTCGAGCTCCCCCTTGCCCTTCCCGCCGTGCATCTTGAGCGCGCGCGCGGTGACGACCAGCACCACGGCCGCGGCGTCTAGTCCGGCGCCTGCGCACTTGATGTCGAAGAACTTCTCCGCGCCGAGATCAAACCCGAAGCCCGCCTCGGTCACGACCCAGTCGGACAGGGCCAAGCCCAGGGTCGTGGCCATGACGCTGTTGCAGCCATGGGCGATGTTGGCGAACGGGCCACCGTGGACCAGCGCCGGGGTGCCCTCAAGGGTCTGCACGAGGTTTGGCTTCAAGGCGTCGCGCAGCAGCGCCATCATGGCGCCTGAGACGCCGAGGTCTCCGGCCGTCACGGGGGCACGCGTGTAGGTGTAGCCGATGAGCGTCCGGTCCAGGCGACGGCGCATGTCCGCAGCGTCATCTGCGAGGCAGAGCATCGCCATGACCTCGCTCGCGGCTGTGATGTCGAAGCCGCTCTCTCGACTGACACCGTCGGTCGGGCCGCCGAGCCCGATGACGAGGTTCCGGAGCGCACGGTCGTTCACGTCCATCACGCGGCGCCACAAGATCCGCCTCGGGTCGATGCCCAACGGGTTCCCACGGTGTAAGTGGTTATCAATGGCCGCCGACAGCAGGTTGTGCGCTGCCGTTACCGCATGAAAATCACCCGTGAAGTGCAGGTTGATGTCGACCGCTGGGGTGAGCTGGCTGGCGCCACCACCGGTGCCACCACCCTTCATCCCGAAGCACGGCCCAAGCGACGGCTCTCGTAGCGCGACGCAGACCTTATGTCCGCGGCGGCGGAGGCCATCCGCGAGCCCGATGCTCGTCGTCGTCTTGCCCTCCCCGGCTGGGGTGGGGGTGATCGCGCTGACCAGCACCAAGCGTGGGCGTGGGCGGTCGGAGCCGCGAGTCGGGCGACCGGTCAGGACCACCTTGGCCTTGTCTCGACCGTAGAGCTCAAGCTCGTCTTCAGTGAGCCCAAGCTCTTGGGCGACCTCTGTGATGGGGCGTGGCCCGATCTCCAATGTCATCGCGCTCTCCTGAGGTTGGCCGCGAGGGCCGCATCCGCGCAGTTGCCCGAATACTGGGCACTTCGCCGTGTCTCAGGGGGTATCCCACCACAGACGAGGGCGGATGGGTAGAGGCTGACCGTCGACGCGGATCTCGACCCGCGCTGACCCCCCACCTGGGGGCGGGCTGACCGTGAAGGTCCAGGCGCCATCACTGGCCAAATCAACCACGGAAGGGACGCCATCGCCATGGGTGATCTGCGCGGTGACGCTGTCCGCCGGGTCCGCGAGGCGCAGGGTCAGCGTCGCGACCTGATCAGGGAGCACATGGCGCCCCACAGGGGTGATCGTGAGGAGGTCTGGCTCTTGAATCGTATGGGACTGACCCGCGAGGAGCCCGGTGACCGTCTGCACCTGTCCCGAGGGCCAAGACACCGTGACGTCCGCGCCCGCGGCGGTGCCGAGGCCCGCGAACACCTGGGGCGCCGAGACGACCTTAGGGCTCCCCATGGCCCCCACGACGTGCTGCTGAGCGACGTCGCTCCCCAGCGGCGTGATGGAGACGCGCGCGCCGACCCCGAGGCGGTTACTGGTCTGACCCACCAAGCGCAGATGCAGCCCGCGGTTCGGCGTCTCGATCTCGTTTCGGTAGAGGCGAGGCTCTTCGCCGAGCCCACCGACGATGAGGTCGCAGTCGGCGTCACCATCGAGGTCCCCGATCGTCAGGGCGCGCCACCCGCCACGGCGACCGAGGCCCAGCGCTTCGGTCGCGTCGAGGAAGCGAAAGTCGCCGCCATTGAGGTGCGCCGTGACCCACTGAGGGCCCGGTGAGGGGTCGGTGCCGACGAAGCGGCTGGTGTCATCTCCGTGGGCCGTCAGGATGTCGTCCCGGCCGTCGAGGTCTAGGTCGACCAGCGCAATACCCCAGCCCACTTGGGGCAGCCCGGAGTCGCTCAGGACGCGGTAGAGCCCGCTGTCGGGGTGAACCGAGGTGGCGGGCCAGGGCTCAGTCCCGTCGATCAGGACATGGGCGGGGTCGGTCGTGATGGCCAGATCGAGCACCCCGTCGCCGTTCAGGTCCGCCACGTCGGATCCCATCGGCGCCACCCGAGCGAGGCCGACGACGCCGTCAGCCCGGCGCTGCAACGTGGCGTCCTCAAAGAGGTGCGACGGCTCGAAGCGAGGGTAGCCCTCGGCATCGAGGTCGCTGGCCTCAAACGCCCCGTAGAACCCGCACTCGGGCTGACCGAGGGCGAGGAGGACCAGAGGCTCATCCGGTCGAGACCAAGTGCCGATGGCGTAGGGATCGAGTGACTGGAAGCCTTGGAGCGCCTCGGGGCGGGCCTCCCACGTCCGGAGGCCTGTGCGCATCAAAGCGAGCAAGTCGCAGGGGCTGTTCATCAGCAGATCGAGCCAGCCGTCACCGTCCAAGTCGACCAGCTGATACGTGGTCCGATCGTCGTAGCCGATGTCCAGGCTCTCGGCCAACGCCGTCGCCTCGGCGAATTGCCCTTGAGCGTCGCCCCAGCGCACGCTCATCCCCTGACCGTGGGTCATGACCAGGTCGACGTGTCCATCGCCGTCAAGATCCTCCGCGATGGAGACGGCCCCGGGAGGCAAGGGGTCGGTCTCCCACGGTGTGAGCGTCCCTGAGTCCCGG
The DNA here is from genome assembly GCA_049602155.1 of Myxococcota bacterium. Classification (GTDB taxonomy): domain Bacteria; phylum Myxococcota_A; class UBA9042; order PHBI01; family JBMYRH01; genus JBMYRH01. Next base: position 17,223 of record JBMYRH010000051.1, read on the forward strand.
TCATAGCTATAGATTTGGTGCCCCGCCTCCTCGCGGACCGCCCCAGACACAATGACCTCGAGGCTCTTGCCACCGTTGAGGTCCGCGAAGACCCCGAAGGTGACCTCGGGTTCGCGGGACACCGCCGCGTCACCGACGTCGATCGGGAAGGGCGGCGACGCCAACGTCGCCGTGACGTCCACGAAGCCCCCTGTGAGGCCCTCCGGGAAGACCAGCGGCTCACGCACGATGACCGCGGTGTCTGGAGGGTCACCGTCATCGGTCGCGGCTGGGCCCTCATCAGGCGCTGTGAGCGTGTCGCCCGGGTCCGGGGCGCCCTCCGCCGCGCACCCTCCGAGCGCAGCGGACCACAC
>JBMYRH010000052.1:0-17137 GCA_049602155.1 Myxococcota bacterium
GTGGTTCTCCGGGTGGTTCATACCCGGGCTAGAGCGTTTGTTTTTCCTAGGGGCTCGGGGCCCTGGGTGCTGCGGGGAGCCTCTCCTTAGGCCGATGAGAGCGATCGAGGGAGCGTCTATTGAACGCTGACTGTCGCGACCCCTGGTGGCGGAGGTTCAGCGAGCAAGATGGCCGCTGTGACGCTCCCAACGATCACGGCGCCGACCCCCGCCCACAGGTACCAGCGCTCGTACCAGGCCTGGGGCAAGGGTTCGAGGCTGAGCTGGAGATCTGTCTGGAGTCCATTGAACACATAGGTCTCTTGGAAGAGCGGGTGATAGCCGTCGGCCGTCATTGACACGCCGATCTTGCCGACCTGCAGGTCCGCGATCGCCTCCGTGAGGGGGAAGTCGCGCGCGTCTTGGTTGGCGACCTGAACGCTGCCTTCATCGACGTTCGCGGAGATGCTCAGCGCCCCGGTACCCTCAAGGTTGAGCCCCAAGAGCTGAAAGGTCGAGAAGCGGAGCGCCGAGGCCAAATCGGTCTCTTGGCCTCTGAAGGACTCTGACGAGCGACTTACGACCTTGGCTTCGTGGACATCCATGAGCTTCAGGATGATGACGAATGCGTCGCCCAAGCGACCAACGGAGCCACTCACGAGGTAGTCGACGCCGAGAGCGCCGCCGATCTCAACCAGGCACGAGGTGTCGCTTGTACACTTGAGCATCTGCTTTTCCGCCTCAAAGCGGAGCATCGTCTGCACCTCATCGCGACTGATGACGCTCAGCCCATCGAACTTCTTGAGCTCGAGTGAGAGGAGCTGGGTGAGGTTCTTACCGAGGCGCTCATCGACGCCATGGGTGGCGAGGTCAATGACCGCCGCGGCGGTGCCTTCTGCGGCGATCTGCATCTTAAAGCGCTCACGCTCGGCGCCACCTTCGCCAAGGAGCCTGTCGAGGGCCTCGCGCATTCCAACGGCCAGCTCACCAGACTTCTGCGCCTCCGCTGATTCGCCTCCTTCGACGACCGCCCTGACGGCGTCGGCGAGCTTGAGGGTGATGAGATAGCTCTCACCGATCTGCCCCAGATGCCCCGTGATGACCTTGTCAGCGTTAATGGCCTCGTTGAGCTTCGCGAGGCAGCGTTGTTCGTCCTCGCAGAGCACCGCCTCTTTATCCTTCTCATGGGAGAGCATGACCTGAATCTCGTCTTCACCGATGACGCTCACCCCCGACTTCTTGCCGAGATGCAAGAGCATGTCATCGGTGAGCTGGTTCGCGAGCGCGCTCAGAGACGCATCACTCTTGAGCTTGTAGACGACGACGCGTTTGACCTTTGAGGCGCTGGGCGCGTTGGACTCCTCAGGTTTTGAGGTCGACGCTGCGGGCGCCTCCTCTTCGGCTGGCTTAACGGGGTCCTCTTCTGCAAGGGCAGCGGGGCTTGCAATGAGCGCGAGCATCAGGAGGTATCGGCTGAGGAGCCATTTGTGTGGAGCATGCATCATGAACTCACCGCTTTGTATGGGGTGCCGTGGGCGTTTTGGTCGTGTCGGACGCGCTCCCGGTGTCAAGGACCTGATCGACAGCGTGCTGGAGCTTCTTCATCGCGTCTGGGGTGAAACCGGAGTGTATCCAGCGGACCACGCGATCGCCATCGAGGACGACGGTGTAGGGGAGCTCTGTAGCGCCATAGCGCCGACTGACGATGCCGAAGCGATCATGGACGACTGGGAAGGGGAGCTTGAGCTCATCGATGGTGAGCTTCCGCATCAGCGCGACCGACTCAGGTTCTTTGTCGATGATGACCTCGGTCACCAAGACCCCGCGCGCCTTGTTGCGCTCCGCGAAGGTCTTCAGCTCCGGGAGCTCTTTTTTGCAGGGGCCGCAATACCAGGCTCCAAAGCTCAAGACGATGGCCGGGCGCCTGTCGGTGGCCGTCGAGCCCGCGAGCTTCTTGGTGGACACGACCGCGAGGCCGCCTGCTTTGGGGTTCATCGCCTTGAGCAGAAAGGAGGGCGCGATTTGGCCGACCTTGAGGATAGGGGCCTTCTTGGTTGGCTTGGGCTCCTCTGCGGAGGCTGTACATAGGCCTAGGCAGAGTACCAGCAGCGCGAAGAGCGGCGGTGCAATGTGTCTCACGAGGGTGTTCCTTATCTCAGAGCCAATGGAGGTAGCGCTCGATGGGCACTTTGGTCTCGGCGGCGTCGCTCGCCACGGTCTTCGGCGCCTGCTTCATGGTGCGTCCGGCGCGCTTGAAGGCCTTCTCGACGGCGGTCTGAAGCTCACGCATGGCGAGCCCCGAGGCGTCCGACCCGGTGGTCCCCGAGCTCGCCATGACCCCGGATTGGCTCAGCTGGTTGACGGCCTGTTCAGCGCCGAGATCGATGCTGTTGAAGATGTGCTCACCAAAGGCGTCTTCATCTCCCGAGGCGAAGGCGGCCATCGCCGCGTTGAGCTGGATGCGCGCGTCTTCGGCGTCCAGCTCGGCGGCGCGTCGGTAGGTCTTGAGCGCGTCGCTGGCCTGACCTTCGACGAGCTGCAGGTTGGCGAGGTTATTGAACGCGTTCTTGGCCGTCGCCGGGTCTTTGCTCGCGCGCTCAAAGAGCGCTCGAGCCTCGGCGATCCTACCCTGGTGATAGAGAATTTGCGCCTTTGCATGCAGGGTCTGAGCGTTATCTCCGACCTTCTTGAGCTCGCTATCGAGTGCCTTTAGGCGGCTCTTTAGCCAGTCGCTCCGCGCCCCGTCCGAGGTGGTTAAGGCAACGTTGAGGTCCTTGGTGAGCGCAGCAGGCACGACGGCGCGAACGCTGCGAGCGCGCTCAGACAGGTCCACGGGCGGGTAGCTTGCCCAGGCGCGTCGGATGTCGACGACCTGTACTTTGCTCGGCTCATCGGCCCAGCGCGCGAGCTCCTTGGCGCCGGCCTTCCAAGCAGTCGTCAGATCCTTGTCCACGAGCGTCGTCTCGACAGGCACCCAGAGCGACCCTTCATGATGGAGCAGCGCGTTCGGGTCAAAAGACAGCGTCGCTGCGCTCTGAACGGGTAGCCCGGTCGCCAGCGCGGCGAAGATGTGCCCTGGGGTGGTGACCAGCACCGCGCGGTGCCCCATCGCCTCGCTCAAGGTGACATAGAGCACCGCGAGGTCATCGCAGTCGCCGGCTTTGGCGTCGAGCGTCTGCTCGGGGAATTGTACGTAGTCCAGCGCCTCCCCCGCGTGAGGGTTCATGGGGTCTTTCACGTAGCTCAATCCTTGGCGCGTCAGCGCGCTGAAGAGCGCCGCGGGGCGCGCCAGAGGGTGCGTCTTTTGGTCCTTGGGCACCGCGGCAGAGACGTCCCTGGCGATGCCCTGGACGTGAGCGCTTTGCGGGGTGACAAAGGCCGCCACCGAGTCCGGGGTGTTCCAAGAGACAGCGTTTCTATTGTAGACCACCAGCGGCTTGGACCGCGTTTCGACCACCGTGAAGTCTTCGACCTCGTAGTTGAGGGTCAAGGTCAGCACCGCGGGCTGATTCTCTCGATGGGTGCTCAACGCGCCTTTGTCCAAGACCAGACGAATGGGGATGCGCACCTCTTGCCCAGGGGCGATGGCGTCAAAGCGCGTGTCGACCGCGCTCTTGGTGTAGCCCGGTAGATCAGCGTTCAGCACCACGCTGCTGACGGTCTGATCGCTCGCGTTTTTCACGAGGAGGTCACCGACCCCCTTGCTTGAGTAGATGCCGAGCCGGGTGGGGAAGAGGTTACCCGCCTCGACCTTGGTTATTTTGAGCGGCTTTCCGCTCCTCGCCGTGTCGCTGTGCTTCACGTTGGCCAGGCTGGCCTTAAAGAGGTGCCGCTTCTTCTGGAGGCTCGGGAGGAGCTTGTCAGCGAGCTTGTCAGCGAGCTCTTCAGCGCACTGCGTCGCCTCGGAGGCCGGGCAGCTCCGTTGCCCAGCGAGGATCACCTGGCCGGTCTTCGCTGCGCGGATACTGGCCTTGACTGACAAGGCGTCTCCTTTCCGCTGAAGCGAGCCGGTGACGACGAGGCTCTTCTCTGGGTCGGCCTTTGCTGACTTGAGCGCTTTTTTCCAGCCCTTTGCTGAGGTCCCAAGTGGCTGTGATTTTCCCTCGGCGGGGAAGCGTAAAAAAGAGAGGTTGGAGAGCGAAGTGCCCAGGACCTCGGAGAGCCCGCTACGCATCCACTCGTCTCGTTTGTGTTGAGATGTGTTGGCGAAGCGCCCCATCAAGACGTCCAGCGCCATGGCGGCCTCTGGGCGGTACTCAGCCTTGATGGCCCGGTCGCTGTAGCCCATCACGACGACGCCAAGGCCGCTTATCCCGTCGATATCCAGCGCGATGTCTCGCGGCGCGCGACCCGAGGTCTCAAAGGTGAGCTTGGTCATCCCTCGCCCGGCCTGAGCGACGCTAAGCTTGGTGACGCCGTCGACACCCTCGACCCCTTTGCGCACGCGCTCTCCGGCGCGCAGGTCAGGGATCCCCGTGATGGTGAACTCGACCTTCGGCATCGCGCGTGGCTTCTTCGTCATCTCTAAGAGCTGCTTGGCGAGATCTTTGGCCGCGATCCTTGCGGCTTGTTGCGCGGCCTGCCGCGCGACAAAGGCCATGGCTTGACCGCGGGCCTGGAAGGCGCCGAGCACCTGGCCAGTGGCAACTGAGATGGCCCTCGCCTCGATGCTCGCATCATAGCGGTGGGTATGGGGGCCGAGGAGATCGCTCTTCAGCACGTCGAGGTGGCAGAGCCCGGCGATGATGACGTCGGCGTCGAGCGAAGTGATGACCGGGCTGATGTTCCCACCCATCAGCTGGCCGGCGTCAGTCACCGATCGGATCTTGCGGCTCTGTGACTCGTCGACGAAGTGTATGCCGGCGCTCAAGAGCTCTTTGACGACCGTCGTCTCCGCCGAGGAGGTCGCCTGCTTTTTCCCGTCCACGAACTCGTCAAAGAGCGTGGTGTAGCGGGCATTCGCGGCTTGGGCATCGAACGCTATAAGGCACACGAGCGCGCTCATGACACAGGTAGTCACGCGTCGCTTCATCAACGCCATGGCTTGACCTCCGAGAGGGGGAATGGGGGACGCCGCTTAAGTTAACGCGTGTGTACACGAGGGGACAAGCTCGAGCGCCCCAATCTTCAAGGCCCTCAGGGGGTGAGTGCGACCTCGACGGCGCTGAACCCGCTCCCTGGGGTCTTCGGGAAGGTCAGCCCCCGAATGGTCCCGCTTACACACGACTTGAAGGGCGCAGAGGCGGGCTTGACCGAGACGGTCTTCACCTTTCCGTCGCCCCCGACCAGCGCCCTGATCAGCACGCGGCTCGTCAGGTTGGCTTGCTTAAAGCAGGACTTGAGCTTGCCCGAGGCCCGCCCCATGACGCGCCTCGCGTCGTCAGCAGCGAGGCCCCCAGTGCGGACGCGTGCGCTGCCAAGCGACGGTCCCTTTTTAGGGGCGGGCTTGGCAGGCGCAGGCTTTAGGCTCACCTTTGCGGCGGGTTTTGGTGTCGGTTTTGGCGTGGCCTTGGGCGTGGCCTGGGCGTTTACAGAGGCACGGGCTGGCTCCGCCTTGGCCTTATCCGCCTCTGCGCTTGCCACCACAGGCGCGGGCGCTTTCTTGGTCAGGCTTGCCTCTGATGCGCTCGGCGAGGGGGGCGCTTGGGCCTTGGCGCCCTCTTGCTTGGCCTTGGCGCCCTCTGGCTTGGCCTTGGCAGGTAGATCAGCGGGGACCTGGGTGGCTGTCTGCGTCGGGGCGCTTGGCGGCTCCTCGCCGCCCATCGTGGCAAAGGCGATGCCACCGATGACGACGACCACGGCGATCCCTATCCAGAGCATGCTTGAGCCACCCTCGGCCTTTGACGCCGCGGGCGCACTGCCTGAGACCTCGGTGGCGACGGCATCGGGCTCTGGCTCCGGCTCTGGCGCTGGCTCTGGTTGGGGTTCTGGTTCGGGCGTTGGTTCGGGCTCCGGCTCCGACTCCGGCTCTGGCTCTGGCTCCGGCTGGGGGCTGACCAGTGGGGCCGGGATGAAGGCGGCGGTGTCCACGGTGCCCGCTGCTTCGTTGACCCTCTGTGGGGTCGCGCTATCAAGGGCCGCGAAGGCGGCGGTCTCGTCGGTCCCAAGGCCCCCACCGGCCTCTTCAGTCATGTGGATGAGCGCATCGCTCTTGGCCGCTTGCTCGATGGACTCGTCGTCGACCGAGAGGCCGGGGGCCACCAGGGTCGACATGGCCCCGCCCATCTCGGCGCTCGGGGCTTGGTGAGAGGCGTTTGCCGAGGAGAGGAGCTCATTGACATCGAACTCTTCGCCCTTGCTGAGCGCCTTGAGGGCTCGGACGATGGACGTGGTGGAGCCGGGGCGGTCGTCAGGGCTCTTGGCCATCAAGCTCTGAAGGGTGTAGCCCAAGTGCACACTGGGCGCTTTGCCGTCACTGAGGGCCTCAGGCAGCTCCGGGATTCGCGCGTTGATCTGGGCGAGCAAGACCTTCATGCGGTCTGGCTCATCGCCGCCGAAGGGGGGGCTTCCGGTGAGCAGCTCGTAGAGGATGCAGCCTAGGGCGTAGAGGTCGGCTCGAAAGTCTACGGGTTTGCTACAGACCTGCTCGGGCGACATATACATCGGCGTGCCGATGGTCATGCCGGTGCCGGTCATGTTGGCCTCGGACTCGGTGGCGCCCTTGACGACCTTGGCGATGCCGAAGTCCAAGACCTTGCACTGCCTGTCACCGTCGACGAGCCGGCGGACGTGAATATTATCGGGCTTCAGGTCGCGGTGGACGATGCCTTTGTCATGGGCCTCAACGAGCGCCTTGGCGATCTCGGCGAGGATCCCCGTGGCCTCTTGCTCTGAGAAGGGGCCGTGCTCAGCGATGAGCTCGCTTAAGTCCTCGCCCGTCAGATACTCCATGGCGATGAAGGGCAGGCCGAGGTCCTCGTCGATCCCGAAGTCGTAGATCTTCACGATGTTCGGGTGGTCGAGCTTACTCGCGGCCTTGGCCTCGAGGTAAAAGCGCCTCAGGAGCTGCTCGTTTTGCAGGTAGTGGGTCTGGAGTGTCTTGAGCGCGACCTGCCTGCCCATGGACTTCTGGTTGGCCAGATAGACCGCGCCCATGGCCCCCATCCCCAGACGACGAACGACCTCGAAGCGGCCCGCGACCACCGTGCCTGCCGGGAGCTGATCTTCTTGCCGAGTCTGCGCCAGGCGCTGGATGGCCTCCTCGACCTCGTCTAGCTCGTCAGACACGCCGCCTCCGCTCGGGACTATAAGGGTCGCATCGTTATCGGTGATCCCAGCCCGCGAGACAAGTCAGCTCAGGGGCTCTCCGCAGGCAAGCGGTAATGGACGGTGACGGCGACATAGTCACTCTCGATGCGTCCATAGTTGGGGCCACAGCCATTGGGGTGCTGTGGCGTCACGCCGAAGTGCAGGCTCTTTTGTCCGGGTTGACCGAAGAAGAGGCTGGCGCTCTCTTCAGGATCGGAGGCTGACCATGTGAGGGTGTCGGGGCCCTCGGGGAGGGTCGTGAGGGGGGTCCATCTGCCATCTATCCAGGCATGGAGTTCTACACCGCCTTGCTCTGTGCAACCTCCCTCCGTCTCCACGTAGCCATGGCCTGAGGCGCGCCATGTGAGGGAGATTGAGGTAAAGGTGACCTCGCGCTCAACCTTGGCATAAGGCCACGCGACCCTGAAGGCTTGCCCGGGCCGGCCTTGGCTTTGAGGGTTCCACTCCCACAAAAGATCTAGTCCGGCGAGGGACCCAAGATCTGCAGAGAGGGGGGCGATGCCGCCGAAGAGCAGGGCACGTTGACGGTCCGTGTCCCATGACAAGGCGCTCCCTATTCGCGCCCCGGGGGTGGAGCCGGTCTGTGGGATCTCAGTCCACGTGTTCCCCTCGTGCTCCCATAGCCAGATGTCTTCCTGCCCGTCGCCATACATCATCAAGACGCCGCCGAGGTTTGGAGCTGAGGCCATGAGGTGCTCGGAGCGCGGAGTGGGGCTTTGCGCGTCGGGGCCACCTTGGATCGAGATACTGGTCCACTGGTGGGCTTGTTCCCCCCATTGCCAGAGGTCCTCAGCCGGGCAGAGTGTGAAGGGCTCTTCCTCTTCAGGTGCGGAGCTTGGGCACATGCCGCCGTGGAGGAGTGTGAGCTGGGTGGCTGGGTCGTAGACCATCGCGTGACCGTAGCGCGCGCCTGGGCCCTCGGTGCTCCCTGAGCCTTGAGTGCCTTCGCTCCACGTCTGTGAAGTGACATCAAAGAGCCAGGTCTCGTGGTTTAAGATGCCCATGGTGCCCCCTATGTTGGCGCCTCCATGGATGATCAGGGTCTGCTCATCGGCGTCATAGGCTGCGGCGTGGTCTCTTCTTCCAAGGGGGCCCTCTGAAGGCGGAATGACATCGTACCATGCGAGACCTGAACTATAGTAGGTGGGCTCCCACACACCCAGTAGGCCGCTTGAGCTGTCATGAGCGCCCGCCAACACGCGACCGAGATGGGTGTCAAAGGAGAGCGTCAGACCGCTCGGCTCCATGATACCGGATGCGTTGGCAAGTTTCTCCCATCGACCGCCATCCCAACCCCATGTCGCTGAGCTGGTGTAATTGGGGACAGATGCGAATGAGTATACGTCTCCTCCGCACATCAAGGTCTGACCACGGACTGGATCGTAGACCATCGCGTGACCGATCCGCGTGCTGGGAGATAGGTCCTCATCGAGGACCGTCGGGCGCTCCGAGAGACGCTCACGATCCCATTCACCCAGCTTGTCTCCGGTGTAAAATACGAGACGGTCTCGTCGGGCGTCATAGATCATCTCCGCGTGCATGAAATCAGAAGGATCAGTGCTCCCAGCACCATCGCTCACGGGCTCAGAGATCCACGCGAGTTCGCCTTCTTCGAGCCCCTCAAGGTCGCCTGCTTCGTAACGGAGTAAATCTAAGCCGAGGAACATTACAAGGCTCTGTCGGATGGGGTCATAGACGAGGTCGTGGTCGAAAAGTCCCTCCCCTCCTTGGCCTAGGGGCTCGGGACCCTCTATCCACGTGGTGCCATCCCACTCCCAGTGGTCGTTGAGGTCCGAATCCTTGCCAAAGCCACCCGTCATCACGATGACACCACGCTCGGGATCATAGGCCATCGCGCCTGTTTCACGTCCACGAGGTCGACGTACACCTGGATCGTTACAGGTGTCAGTTGGCCTGCAGCCGATAAGCCTGTCCCAGACCTCGCCATACGGGCAGATACACCCCGCGGTGCATTCGGGGGGGGACTCACCCCAGTCACAGCAGTTGCCGTACTCATCGTTTAGATAGCTCTCACAGGTGTAAGCGCCACAGCATGACTGCCAAATAGCACACTCATACCAGAAGCCGCCGACCTCCTCGCAGAGGGTCTCAGGGTCCGGGGCGACGTCGCGCTCTACCCAGCTCTCACCGTCGTACTCCCAGAGGTCCTCAAAGATCGTCAACCTCACAGTGTCGTCGCCGTCGCTGTGCTCAATGGTTTCGGCGGAGCCGCCGAAGAGCACGGTGACGCCGCGTTTTGAGTCATAGGCCATCTGGTGCCAAGCGCGGGCTGGCGGGGTGGGGCCGCTGAAGGTGCGCTCGGTCCAGTTCAAGCCGTCCCATTCCCAGGTGTCCCCTCGATACTCAAACCAGCCGTCTTCGTTTACCTGGCTCCCCCCGAAGAGCACGGTGACGCCGCGTTGCGAGTCGTAGATCATCGCATGACGAGCGCGGGAACTCGGTCGTTGTCCCGCCGGCGTGACCTCTGTCCACGTCTCGCCCGTATATTCCCAGGTGTCCATGAAGTAGCCCGATGGGCCATTAAAGGTATGATCTAAGCCGCCAAAGCTCACACTCACACCACGCGCGGAGTCGTAGGCCATGGCGTGGCCCAGGCGATCAAGGGGGCGCGTCAGGTTGGCGAGCTGGTGCCAATTGGAGGCGCCGAGTGTGCGCAGGGTGCTATCGTCACTTTGGCCGAGCTTTGACACGTCATCTGGCGTCTCTGCGTCATTGGAATGAAGGGTCTTTTCCCATGCGCGGGTCGCGTCAAACCCGTGGGGGTTCTCGACGAGGCTCCCGCTGACCTTCCCACCAAGGCTCGCCGTCCAGCTCACGTCGCGCACAAGTGAGGCTCGAGCGCCTGCTTGGTGAGGGTCGGCGTCGTGAAGGTTTCCAGCTCGGTCTTGGACTTGGATGTACACGGAGCCGACATCACCGGGGAGCAGTTGAGCGATGAAGCTCCCGTCATGGGCGACCTGGAAGCCATCCAGAGCGCCAGGAACCAGTCGCTGGGCTTGGGCGGGGTTTGCGCCACTGTAGATCTGCACGTTCGCATTGGGCTCTACAGAGCCTTCAAGCCCTAAGACCCGCGAGGAGTTCAACTCCTGACCGTCAGCGCCCCAAGGGTAGCGCTCGTAAGTGATTTGACCGATCTCTGCGACTGAGGGGGCTTCAGGGGGCGAGAGGTCCCGTACCAAGGTGGCATCGCTCAGGGTGGTGAGGTTCCCGGCTAGGTCGCTCACCTCGATGGTCACCACGTCTTCACTAATCCACCCCGGGTTGACGCAGACGTCGTCTTCGCAGGTGTGCCCGAGACCACAGACGCCGCAGCTCCCGCCGCACCCATCATCGCCGCAGGTCTTGCCTTCACAGCTCGGCACACACGCGCACTCGCCACAGTCGTCGCTGCAGCTCTCGCAGTCCTCGGTGTCGTCCGTGGGTGCGACGTAGATAGATACCTGATAAGTCAAAAAGCCATCGTCAGTGAGGATCTCGGCCGTTGTGGTGTAGTGCCCAGGGACCTCGAAGCGCTGGTCGACCCCCTCGCCCCACTCGAGGATGCGTTCAAAGTACGTTTCTCCCCAATCGCCGAAGACCCAGAGCTCGTGCTCGGCGATCCCAGGGTCACTGATCGCTCCTGTATAGGTCCAGTGGATGGTGTCGCCGGCGTTGATGTCGAGGTAGGTGTATCCCGTGGCGTCCACGTCGGATGGAGGTAGGGCGACGCTATGCACCACCGCGTAAGGGTAGGGTTCGCAGACCTTGTTCCCACAGCCTGTTTCGGGACAAGCACCGCAGTCCTCTGGGCAATTGCCGCAATGCTCACCCTCGCCACACACGCCGTCACAGCAGCTGTCAGCCAAGCAGGTGATCTCCCCGGTAGGCGTATACCAGGCGACGAGCTTGTTCTCCTCGCTTGCGCAGCGGTCGACGGTGACCGTTTGGATGGTGTCGCCTTGGGTCACATAGACGCTGGATAGGTCATGGTTGAGCGCTTCGTCGAGCACGAAGGTCATACGAATCGGGGCGCTGATCCGCGTCTCCTCTGGTGATGCCGGGTCTGTGCAGCTTTGCGCTCCCCAGGAGGTCGGGCAGTCCATCGCCACATCCCAGTCTCCTTTGACGTGAAGGCGATTGTCCGCTTCGACCGCTGGCGCGTAGCCATCGCAGCGGTCCAGTTGAGGGGAAACCACGAGGTTGGGAGCCCGCGCATCAATCGTGATGGTGGGCCAAGCCTCCGGGGGGGCGTCTAAGAGCGCCGCGGTGAGGAGGGTCTCGTTGCCAGCCTCGTCGATGATAGCCCCCTCTAAGGTCCGCTCTCCGATGAGGTTACGGTGAGCCTCCTCAGTCACTAAGAGCTCGAAGCCCGCACCTTCGCCCGCCAAGGTCAGCGCGACGCCATCGAGGCTCATCCAGCTTGAGGTGGGCTCCCAAGATTCGCCCATCTCCCCCTCCACGTCGGGGAGGATGACAATTCGGTCGCCAATGCCGGCATAGCCCGCCATCGGGGGGTGATTGGCGAGTTCACCCTCGGACTTGACCGTCAGGTGGACGTCAATGACCTCTGGGTGATCCGTGTCCACGACGAAGGCCTCGATCGCCTCGTCCTGATAGGGGTTACCCGCCAAGTCATGGGCGACAGGCGCGATGGTGTAGATCCCAGACGGTGTTTTGCTGCTGTCGTTATTAACGACCGCAGACCATTGGTGACCTGTGGCGGTCAGCTCTGCGTTGCTTGCCTTTGAGAGCGTGATGACTCCATCTGGCGGTCCCTCGGGATCAAGCTGGAGGGGGGAGTACATCTTTGCTGTAAGCGAGTCGGACACGATGGTCACTGGCTCGTTAAAGCTCAGTGATGCATAGAGCGCTTGCCCTGAGCCCGCCAACTCTCCATCGAGCGGGACGAAGGTCGCGAGGTTAAGCGTGGGTCTCGTGACGTCGATGACGACTTCTGGTGGTGACTCCAGGGCACTCGTGAGCTCAGTCACATTTCCGGCGGCGTCGGTGATAGACCCTTGAAGGCTGCGCGAACCGCTATAGATTTCGTGCCCTGAAACGAGTGTGGCCTCCCATGAGTGAGGTGCTGTGTCTGTGGCGGGGTGATGAGTCATCGGCAGGCCGCCCACGCTCAGCTGACTCTGCTGCGGCTCCCAATCCTCGCCCTCTGCGATCTCCAGAGTGACCACGACTCTGTCGCCCAGGCCCGCGTAGCCATCCTGGGCGGACATGGAGTCTGGGCTTCGGTCTACCGAGAGGCTCGCTCCGGTCACGGTTGGGAAGCTGGTGTCGAGCACAAAGGCCTCAACCTGGTCGTCCGGCGTGTGGGCATTGCCCAGCGCGTCGCTGAAGGTCATCTGGTTGAGGGCGAGGGAGTAGGCTCCGCTTAACTTCGTGGGGGCGGTGGAGCCAACCCAGGTGTGGACGGTGGCGAGTCCCTCGGTCACCTGGGCGAGCTCGAGCACTCCCGTTGGTGGTCCCTGGGCGTGTCCGTTATGAAAGGCCAGCAAGGTGTCGTTCGAGGCGACGACTGGCTCGGTGAAGGTCAGGCTGACTTGGATGTTGCTCCCCGCTGGGATGAGGGCGCCGAGTTCGGGCACCGGCGTGACCTGAGTGACGCTCGGTGGGGTGTTATCGACCTTGATCTCACCGGCGACCACGGTCGTGGCCTCGGTGCCCTCGTGTGTCGCGTCGCTGGCCTCGAATAGGAGCTGATAGACGCCGCTCGGCGTGTCTTGTGCCAGCTGGATGCTGCAGTGCAGCGACGCCTGCTGCCCGCCCTGCGCCCAGCTTGTGGTGCAGCAGTTTGGAGATGACTCGCAGCAGTTGGGCGTCGGCCCATCGCAGGCCCCAAAGCCCTCCTGCGAGGTGTCAAAGAGCGTTTGATTGGCTAGACGCAGCGCATAGTTGAGTCGGTTATGCGCGCTATTGGCCCGCGCCAAGGTATCCGAGATGATCGCGCTGATCTCGACTAATCCGTCCACTTGAGAGCCCCCAATAATGGGGGGCGCTTCGAAGTCCGTGACCTCGATCGTAGGCGCGCTCAGATCAATCTCGAGCACACCGAGCCAGCAGCCCGTGCTCGCCGGCGGGCCCACACAGGCTGAGGGGAGCCCAACGGCATCGGTCAAAGCTGCGCTTATCCCGTAAAGCCCTTCACCCAAGATGCCATCTGGATCGGGCTCAAACTCCCACTGGCCCTTGGTCCCGCCTCCACTCACTGTGTCGGTATCGCGGGGGATGGCTTCGCCAAAGCCTGCCCATCCTCCAAGGTCGCCGCTGCCCAGCGTGTCCAAGCCGCCGAAGCATGACACGCCGGCGTCGGGCGGGCAGGGCCAAGCCTCATAGCTGACTTGTGCGGTGTCCGGTGAGGTGATGAAAGGGAGCGCTGGGAGGTCATCGTAGTCCATCACATGCCAGAAGGGCTCGGTCAGCGTGACCGTTGGGCTGGTGAAGTCCAGGATGGCTGTGGGGGTGGGGCATGAGAGGGCGTCGGAGAGCAGGGTCTCGTTGCCGACCGCGTCAAAGAGCACACCTTGGATCGAGAGCACGGGGCCCTCGGCGCTCGCGTGAGCTTGCTTGTCGATGGTCGCCTGCCAGGTGCTGATGAGCATCTCGGCGTTGAGCGTTGAGGGCTGGATGTCGATGAGCGTCAGCGGCACCTGGCCGAGGGAGACCTGTGAGGTCTGGGGGTCAATGCTCTCCCCATAGCTTGCGTTTTCGAAGTCGAGGTCTGTGCCGATAGACTCAGCCTTCAGGGCGATTTGTACCGTGAAGACATCATCTTGCGTGAGGAGCACCGGGGGGACGGAGCTGAAGGGGAGAGCCCCGTCCAAAATATCCGGCTCGGATTCGCATCCGATCATCATCGCGTCGCATTCAGCATCGCACTCGAGGTCTCCACCACAGAAGGCGAGACACTCCGCCAGGGAGCCTTCGCAGTCGAGGGGGCAGAGTGGGGGCGCGATTGTCTCGCTTTGGCCGCTAATCACCGCTGGGCCCCACACCTGAGGGGGGGTCGGATCGACGTACACGATCGTGATGATGCCTGCGTCAAAGGGTCGGTCGAAGTAGTCCGTGCCTGTGGCGCTGAGCGTGTGGCCACCTCGGGCAATGGCGCCTGTACACGTGCAGGTAAAGGGGTGCGTGTCGAAGGTCGGGACAAGCCCCTCGGTGCGCTCGCATTTCAGAGCGTCCGCAGCAGACGAGACCAGCTCGAGGGTCTTGGGGATCCCGCCTGACACGCCGACGGAGACTGAGATTTGGCAGTCTGCTTGGTTATAAAGCGGGGAGGGCTGTCCGATGATGGCCGCGCTCGGGACCTGCGGTGCGTGACGAATAATCCCCAGAGGGGGCGAGGCCTCGTTACCTGCGAGGTCCCTCAGCGTGACCGAGACCTCGATATCTTGGTTCACCCCAGTGTCCGGCAACTGGGTGACGCAGGTCACGTCCAAGCCGGTGTCGTCGGCCGTCGCCTCACAGGCAGAGGGCTCCAAAAAAGGGCCGATCCGAAGGGGGGGCGCGAGGACCTCTCCGCTCGCCGGATCAAGGGCAGGGAAGCTCTCAGTGACTCGGAAACTCAGAGAGATCTCGTCGGTTGATGAGAAGCTCCAGCCCATCGCTCCCATCTCGCAGTTGGTTCCCTTGTAGTCCGTTAGAAAGAGGCACTCTTCGTCGACGCCGCCGGTGAGCGTGATGCTCTCCTCGATGACCGTCGGTGCTATGGGATCGTAGATGATCGTCGCCTCAAGCGGCGATGACCAGGTGCGACCAAAGTAGTCGGTGCCCTCTGCGATGAAGGTGTGCGCCCCGGGAGAGACATCATCAGAGCAGGTGCAAGTGAAGGGGTGGGTCGTCGGCGTGACCTGCGCGCCTTGAGCGCGCTCGCATTGCAGTCCGCTGCCTTCATTCTCAGCGAGGGTGACCGTCTCGGGGACACCGTTGAGGACACCGACAGAGAGGTTGATGACGCACCCAGGGGCGTTATAAGCCGGGACGGGTTGGCCCAAGGCGAAGGCGCTTGGGGCGCTGGGGGAGTACTGGATGCTACCGAGGGAGAGGGTGGACTCGTTTTGTGCGGCGTCTCTCAAGCTGACGGAGACCTCAAAGGTCTGCTCAGTCGTCTGCTCGCTCTCGGGCAAGGTGAAGTTGCAGCTGACCGAGAGCGGGCCCTCTGTCTCTGTTACCAAGCACGATTCCTTCACGCTGTAGGGGCCGACCCTCAGAGTCGGGCTTAGGATGGCGCCGGTGACGCTGTCGCGCTCGGGGGCGGCCTCGGTGAGCTCAAAGCTGACCTCGAGCGTGCTCAGCGGCGCGTAGCTCCAGGACTCCTCACCCGGTGTACAGGCGCTGCCGTTGAAGTCCTTTTCAAAGGCGCACAGCGTATCGATGCCGCCGGAGAGCACCTCGCTATCCTCGACGAGCGCCGGAGGTGTCGCGTCGATGACGAGGTCTCTGCTCCAGCTAGCGGCGTTTTGGGCCGCGTCTTGGATCGTCACCTCAAGCGCCAGCGTCGTATCATCGGTCGCTTGGGGCAAAGTCAGGATGAAGGCGCCGCTGTCGCTCTTTTCCCCGGAGAGTGTGTCGCCACCGAGCACGATGTTGGGGGGCGCTGAGAGGGCTTCGTTGGCTGCGACGAGCAGCTCTATCGTGGATCCGGGGGCGTAGGCGTCTTGCTCTGGGGAGAGGACGATTGAGAGCGTCGGCCGAGTCGTGTCGAGGATGACAGCGTGACTGCGCGCTTTCCCTTGAAGGCCCAGCGCGTTCTCGAGCTTTACGTAGACCGAGCGAAGGCCATCGCCGGTCCCCTCGGGGAGCCCAGCGTTCAGGTCCCAGTCCCCGGGGTAGCGGTAGAGTGTGCCTTCGATAGGTGTGAGGTCTTTGAGGGTCACCTCTTTGAGGCCAAGGCTGAACGCCGCGTCGTTGGCGAGCAGCGCTCGTGTGGCGTTGGGGGCCTCGAAGTAGAGGGTGACCGAGGGCTTGGCGACCACTGAGTCGTCGCATGACTCGGCGGCGGTGGGTTCACCTGTGGCGGCGGCTTGGCAGAGGCGGATGGCGCTCGCCGCACCGGCGGCGTTGCTCGGCGTGGTCCGCTCTCCTGGGTTGTTAGTCCCATTGCCCACGGGGGTTGCAGGGATGCCCGGGGCGGCTTGTATCTCAAGGGGTACATCGACCTCTTTGTGGCGCCCTGCCTCAAGGACAAACATCTGGGAGCGACCATAATAGACGAGGTCACCGGGCGGATCGGGTCCGCCGTCGGGGTTGGGCTCGTAGACCTCGATGACGACCCCGAGGTTTATGCCATAGCTCAGGCCATCAAAGGTCAGGTTGTCCGCGCCGCCGAGCTTGACGAAGCTCTTGCTGGCGTCGCTCGAAGAGCGGCCCGAGAAGCGCTGCGTGACCGCCCTCGGGTTGCCTTCTTCGTCGACCCCATCGGGCCAGACCTGGAGCTCGCCTCGGAGGTAGAGGTCGTCCTCGCTAAAATCCGGCGCGCCATCAGGCCAGGAGAAGATGAGCTCCATGCTACCAGCCTGCTGGGCCTCGCAGCCCTGCGTAAACCAAATACCCATCGAAAGGCATAGCGCTAGCCCTAGGCGTCTCAACTGCACCTCCTCTCTTGATTCCGAGTCGAAAGGATATCAGAGCCGCTGTGAAAAAGGGGGAGGCGTCGTGACGAGCGCTCTTACTCCGCGGACAGGTGGTAGTGCACCCTGGCCTCGTATCAGTTGTCTGTACGCGGACTTGGAACCCGTCATCTCTCGTGCCTCAGGTGTCTTCGCTTGGGGGAGGTGATCGTCTTGTTGTGAGGGGAAGTATCCAATTCTTGGATCTCCCTCGGGGTTGCCGGTGTCGTAGCTCATCCAGAAGAGCTGACCGTCGCCGGTAAAGC
>JBMYRH010000053.1:0-15017 GCA_049602155.1 Myxococcota bacterium
ACAGGCCTCCGTCCCGTTGCAGAGGTCATCGTCCCCGCAGGATCCGCAGCTCCCGCCGCACCCATCGTCGCCACAGGCCATCCCTTCACAGCTGGGGACACAGGGCGCCTCCACGTCGTCTGCAGGGCCGGCGTCCGACTCGGGGTCCGTCGCGTCCGACGCAGGATCGGTCGTATCCGACTCAGGCTCTGGCTCGATGGTATCCGACTCAGGCTCTGGCTCGGTGGTGTCCGACTCGGGCTCTGGCTCGATGGTGTCCGACTCGGGCTCTGGCTCGATGGTGTCCGACTCGGGCTCTGGATTCGGCTCCGCAGAGACCGTATCCCCCTCGGCCGTCGCCGGCTCGGCACCTGCGTCTGCTTCCCCAACCGTGAACGGCGGGGCTTGAGTCTCTGCCGTGCTCTCCACATCGCCGCAGCCGACCGCGAGGGTGCCGAGTACGAGGATCGCCATCAGTCGATTCATGAGGTCTCCAGGTGCCATCGAAGCGCCCCTATCGTGCCTGAGACCCGCACTGGATGCACGGGCTCTCCAGACAACAGAACCCCAGCTGGGCGCAAACCATGCCGACTAGGGATCCACAGGGTCGTAGACGAAAGGATCCGTCGGGAGGTAGCGCGCGTCGGTGAAGCCAAAGTGGCGCCACGCGGTCGCCAGATCCAGCTCAAAGAGGCCGTCTTGCGTGTTCACCCAGAGCGCGTCATCGGTCAGGTCCATCCCTTGCGGGCGTGGCCCCATGGGCAGCTCCCAGAGGCGGTCGCCAGAGCCCAAATCGATGGCCGTGACCAGCCCCGAGAAGTAGCCCGCGACGTAGATGACTCGGCGGCGATGATCGAGCGCCAAGCGCCGCCCATGCACCTCACCTTCAAAGGTCCGGAGCACCTCAAAGGCGGCTAAGTCGACCTCATGAAGGTCCGATGAGAACCCCGATTGATAATAGAGCCGCCCGGCCTCGAAGTCCGCTGCGAAGCCGGTGCCTACGATGTCACCGAAGTCTGCGGTGCGAAGGAGCTTACCGGCGATGGGATCGATCTCGAAGAGGTTCACCCCTGGCCCCGTGACCCCGTAGAGCAGCCCCGTCTTGGGTGAGAGCCGCATGCGGTGCACCCCCCCGCCGCCGGTGCGCACGAGCCCCATGCCCGCGAGGTTCACGATGTGCTCAAGGGCGCCAGAGGTCAGGTCATAGATGAGGACCGCCGTCTCCCCATTGTTGGCGACGTAGACCTTCTGCCGCGGCCGGTCGAGCACCACATCCAGGGGCTCCCAGAAGGTCAGCGCCTCGTCGGTCTGGCGGGGGATGGTGCGCTTGAGTGAGAGGTCCTTGGCCGAGAGCTCGTAGATCCCAGGTCCGTCCCAAGGCGCCACGGCCAGGGTCTCTTCGGCGCCCGGGCACGCCACCTGCCGGATATTATGACCCGAGAGCGCCGCGACGCCTCCGCCCTTTAGGTCCACCCGTATGACGCTCGGGAAGAACATCTTGTCGAGCCCCCACGTGCACCCAAAGAAGACGTGCGCGACCGAGCCGTCGGGGGAGACGCAGACCGAGCGCGGGTTCGTGCAGACCACGCCGTGCTCTCGGACGGTCCCAAAATCACCGTCGGTCATGACCGCCATGCTGCGGACCGCCTCGGGGTGAGTCGGGTCGAGGCGCGGCGTCAGCGTGCGCACGTCAAAGGCGAGCCGCGCGCCGGCCGCCTCGCGCTCAGCGGCGTCGACGAGGCCACCTGGCCCCCCCATCTGCAAAATCAGCCCCATCATCCCGAAGGTCATCGCGATGGGCATGACCAAGCTGACGAGGATCCGTGCGCGCCGACGCTTGACCACGACCAGGTGGTAGGTGAGCAACCACACCGCGCCAGCGATGAACGTCCAGCTCCCCCCACCCTTCCAGACGAGCCCCACCGGCCACCAGAACTCCGTCCCAAACCACTGCAACCAGACCTGGCTCGTCATGGCCGCCTCGCCAGCGAGCGGCACCCAGAAGATGAAGACACAGATCCAGAAGACGAGGTTCCCGATGAGCCCTCCACGGGGCGCATCGCCACCTCGGAGGGCCTTGGCCTGAACCCCTAAGAAGCGCGCTGAGCCGACCACCTCGAGGGCCAAGACCGGCAGAAACAAGAGCGCCAAGAGCCAGGTCGGGAGCCCAGCGAGGATGTACCCTGCGTGGAGCGCGTGGATCCCTAACGCGACCCCAAAGACCCAGGCCATCGGCCCAAACCAGCGCCCGACCTTACCCAGAGCTCCTTTGGGCTCGGCTGCCGACGTCATCGGCCGACTGTACCGCCGCCGGCGTCGACCGCGGGGCGCTCGAAGACCAGGATGAAGCCACGGGTGAGCTGGACCTTATCTTGAGCGGTGCCACCACCGCGCCACACAAAGGTCTCAGCGGGGATGTGAGTCGGCATGGGGATCTCAATCACCTTGGGCGCAAAGCCAGCGCTCGCAAAGAGCGCCTCGTGCTCAGCGCGGCTCAAGCGCTCAGGGTCGAGCCAGTCGTAGTGATAGATAAGGCGCCCACCGGGGGCGAGCTTTGCCAAAAAGCGAGAGAGATAAGAGACGGCCTCTTCGCGACGCTCCCCGCGCTGAAACTGCGCTGAATTGATCATCAAGATGAGCTGAATCGAGGCGTCATCAACGCTGTCGAGCCCGGTGTGTCGCGTCGACTCCGCGAGCCTCCGCTCAATGGGCGAAAGCCCCTTCTCACCGAGGACCTTGAGGCGCTCAGGCAAGGCATCAAGAGCTGCCTGAGCGATATCGATCGCGTAGACCTTCCCTGTGGCTCCGACGCGCCGGGCCGCCTCGCGGGTCAAAATCCCGGTGCCGCACCCCACGTCGACCACCCTGTCACCTTGTCCGAGGGCCATGTGATCTAAGATGAGCTGACGGACCACGGCGACGTCAGCCTCAGCCCTGTCTGAGTAGTAGTACGTGTCTGGTGGTTGCACATCACCGCCCCAGCAGCTCTCCCAACGGCAGCTGAGCCCGGGGTCGCACTCTCGCCCGTCCCGACAGCGACACCCGGCCTCACCGCGTGTGCACTCAGGGGCGAGAGCCCTCGGGAATGGCACATCGGGTGAGTGTTTGGCTGGGATGCGATTTGCGCCCACGAACTGGTTGACCATGGTCCCCATGGTCAAAGGCTTGGCGTCTTTCGACGGCGTCATGGGCGGGCGCTTTTGGACCTTGGATTGAGACGAGATCGGGGGCTTAGACTCCGGCGCCTCTTGAGCCCCTTGCTTGGGTCCACCCGGGCGGGTGTAGACAGCGATAAAGCCGCGCTTAAGTGGCTTGGGCACCGCGGTGGCGATGCTACCGCTGACCACGTAGGTCTCCTCCGGGATATGAGGGAGCATGGGGATCTCACCCACATCCTCAGAGAACCCCGCCTTGAGCATCAGCCGAGTCGTCTCCTCGAAGGTGAGCCGCTGTGGCTCAATCCAATCGAAGTGGTAAATCAGCCGCCCACCTGGGGCGAGCTTCTTTAAAAAGCGCGCCATATACTCCGCGGCCTCAGCCTGGTCCTCGTCACGCTCAAAGAAGACCGAATTGATCATCAGCATGACGCGAAGCGTGCCGTCGGGGACTTTGTCGAGGCCGGTGTCCCGCGGTGAGGTCGCCAAGAACGTCTCAAGCGGCGAGTACTGGGCGTTGGTGTTTGCCTCCAGGTTCTCGCGCGTCCGAGTCAGGGCGCTCGGGTCGATGTCGGTCGCGTAGGCCTTGCCGGTCGGGCCGATGAGCCTCGACATGGCGACGGTCATCGAGCCCTTTCCACACCCGATATCAGCCACGTGATCGCCAGGGCTCAGGTCAAGGTAGCGCTGAATAAGCCGCTTGGTGTCGTCGTAATCCTGAAGCGACCTCTCGGTGTAGAAGTAGGTATCAGGAGGGGTGACCTCGCCGCCGTAGCAGATATCCCAGCGGCACTCGAGCCCCTCATCACAGGCCTGAGGGTGCGCACACTCACACCCTGCGGTGCCCGCGACGCAATCAGGCTCGGACTTACCGCAGGCCCAGAACAGGCTCGCAGCGAAGAGAAGGATGACGAGGCGGCCCAACGCGCCCCCGCTGAGTGACGACCGCATGGCCTCAGTGTGAGTCATGGACCGATTGAGGTCCAGCGCGCTCTGAAGAGGTCGCCTGATGTGGTCCTGTTACTCTCCGATACACGTGTAAAGAGTCACAGAAGTCGAGACCAACGTATCGCCACCGCAACCCGAGCCTCCAAACCACTCTAGGTAAGTGTCCTCAGCAGAGAGTGTCGCAGAGAAACCCGAAGCACTCCCTCCACTGCTTGAGTAACCCGCGGCATTCCAGGTCCGACCGGAAGGCGGATTGGAAACAGGGATCGCTACCTTTTTACCGAGAACCTCAGCCCTACAGAGACCGTAATCGGCTCCATAGCTGTTGCTACTCTTACTGCTACCGCAGGTGGAATGCAGAACGGACTCTGTCCCGCTTGAGGTTACCCATCGGTACTGGGAGATCGTGCAGTTACCCGGGCAAACGTCGCCATCGTCGGTGTTGCCGTCATCACAGTCCTCCCCCGAGTCCAGTACGCCATTTCCGCATGGAGCCAGCTCATCACAGGCGTCACCTAACCAAGCCGCATCACAAGTGCAAATCCCCGTGCCATCAGGGCCATCCGAACACGTCCCGTTGCCGTTGCAGGCGTCTGCACCCGAGCCACCCGGGCAGGTGTTCTGACAATTGTCACCCCACATGCCGGCGGGGCACGACACCGCTGGGATCCGGTGGCCATCAGCGTTGTCGGTCAGGTCGAGGGTCATCACGTAGCTCTCGAGGTTGGCGCAGTAGGCGTCGTAGCTTGGGTCCGTGTCGTCCTCCATGGAGGGCGCACAGACGGTCTGCGTCGTCGTCGGGGTGATGGTCGATGGCTCCCCCATGCCGCGCAAGGTCACATGCGCGTCGGTGTACGAGCCGCTTGATCCAGGCTCGGTCTCGTTCATGGGGATCCAGACCTTGACTGAGCGCAGCCCTGGGCGGGTGTCGAAGACACCGTCACCGTCAGTATCTACCTCGGCCGCAGCGTTTCTTGGCGCCCAGGTCAGCCTGGGCGTCAGCACCGTGTGTTGCGAGCCGCTTTGACCCACGCTCGTGCAGTTCGGCGTGGGCGTATTGGCGCCGCACCCGTTCTCCGAGATGTGGGTTCGCTCAACGCGATAAAAGAGGTACTCGTAGTTGATTGTGACCTCATCGTCTTCGAACTCAGTGAAGCGCGAGACTGTGATGTCGTAGCTCTCGCAGCCTGGGAGCTTGTAGCGGTTAGCCGAGCAGATCTCGACCTTGAGCGAGGCCAAGCTGTACTCTGGCGGGTCGATCTCAGCGATGAGGAAGTGATCATCCACGGTGTTCACGCTCCCACGCCCACCGAGGTTCAAGGACCACTCGGAGGTCACGGCGCCGACCTTCATGACGCCTTGTACCGTCGCGTCACTTGAGACCACGAGGTCATCGCTGATGGTCACATCATCCAGCACCGCGAGGTCCTTGTTCACGCTCAGATTGTCATCGACCGTGGTCTCGCCCTCAAGCGTCACCGCGCCCACGAATGTCGCGTCACCCTCCACCTCGAAACCGCCGGAGACATCCAAGTCACCCATATGTTGTGGATCACTGTCACCGCTCACCTCGACCACAGAGGGGTATGCAAACCAGCTCTCCTCGCCATCGACTTCGGCGTAGCAACTGCCAAAGCGGATGAGCGCGTGACGCCCATCTTCAGGCCATACATAGTCCTGACCGTTGGTCGCTGGGTGGTTAATGGCGGTATGCGAAGGCTTGGTGGCCTTACGCTCACTAAAGTGCGGCATGAGGTAGGCCGTCCAACGCGTCCACGTGTTCGCGTCGTTCTCCGAGGTCTTAAAGTAAGGGTTTGCGTAGACCTCGTCGCCACAGACCCCGTTGGTGCACTCATAGTCAGTGCCGCAGTCCGCATCGCTTGAGCAGGGGGCTGCCCCCTCCTCGAGGGCGTAGTGATCGATCTTCACCTTATCGGCGTCGTAGACGTTAAAGCCCAGGTAGTTATGCATCGTCGGTGAGTTGGACTTGATCCACACGCTGAAGCGGTAGGCCTTGTTCGGGTTGATCTGAAAGCGCGCGCTGCGCGCCCACTCGTAGCAGCCCGTTCCATCGGAGACGACGTGGTGCGCGTAACCCGTCACGCCGTCGGGCAATGCTGTCACTTGCGCATTCGGGATGCTCGTCGTGTTGATCCACTGCTGGGTTGTCAGGTCGAGGAATTCAGCGTCGGGGACGAGGTTACTTTGGGAAGAGCGCAGCTCGCCTTTGATGCTGACGTCGCCGTTGAAGATGACCTCATCGCTGTTGTGCTTGTAGCGGAAGACCTCGTGCTCGACGTTGTCGCTGCGACGAAAAAAGGAGACGTCATCCACGCCGTTAGCGTCATAGCGGATACCGCCGCCATAGTTCGTCCCCTGGCCAGCGTAGAGGCGCGAGGTGCCGTAAGGCGCGTTCGCGTAGACCATGACGTCATTGGTCAGCTGGGCTCCCGTATCGGGGTCAGTTCCGAGGTTCTCCGCCTTGGCTTTCAACATGGAGCCTACCATCGTCAGATCGCCATCGATTTGATCGCCCGTGTTCTTCACATAAGCATCTGCCGTCGCGACAGCCGCCACCGCCTCGGAGTCGGTGTAGAGCTCGCTCGCCAAGGCGTAGCCATTATTAGAGACATAGCCGTCGACCTCAGCCTCGGTCAGCTGCGTGTCGTCATCGCCATCAACGAGACCCGCGGGCACATCGATGAGGTTGGTGAAGCTCCCGGTCTTTGCGACCTCAGAGAGATCTGCGTCCATCGCGTAGCCGTTATTGCTCACCATGCCGTCAACGGCCGCCTCATCGAGCTGCGTATCATCATCGCCATCGGCGAGCCCAGCGGGCACGTCTGTGAGGTTCGTGAAGCTCCCGGTCTTGGCGACGGGCGCGAAGTCGGCGTCCATCGCGTAGCCGTTATTGCCGACCATGCCGTCAACTTCGCTCTCGGTCAGCACGCGGTCTGTCCCGCACGCCCACACCCCTTCTTCGTCGTCCCAGTAGGCAAACTGCCCGTCGGTGCACGCGAGCCCCGCCAAGGTGTCATCGTCACCATCGCCGAGGTCATCAGGGACCCCAGTCAGGTCCGCATAGTCTCCGCTCTTGGCCACGGCCGCCAAGTCGGAGTCCATCGCGTAGCCGTTATTGCTCACCATGCCGTCAACTGCCGCCTCATCAAGCTGCGTATTGTCATCGCCATCTGCGAGACCCGCGGGCACGTCTGTGAGGTTCGTGAAGCTCCCGGTCTTGGCCACTTCAGCCAAGTCAGCGTCCATCGCGTAGCCGTTATTGCTCACCATGCCGTCGACTGCCGCCTCATCAAGCTGCGTGTTGTCGTCGCCATCGGCGAGACCAGCGGGCACGTCTGTGAGGTTCGTGAAGCTCCCGGTCTTGGCCACTTCAGCCAAGTCAGCGTCCATCGCGTAGCCGTTGTTACTCACCATGCCGTCGACTGCCGCTTCATCAAGCTGCGTATTGTCGTCACCATCGGCCAAGCCAGCCGGCACCTCGATCAAGTCTTCGAACTTGCCGCTGGACGCGACCGGGGCCAAGGCATCGACGCTCGACGCCATCGCGTAGCCGTTATTGGCCACCATCTCATCGACAGCCGCCTCATCGAGCTGCGTATTGTCATCGCCGTCAGCAAGCCCTTCGGGGACGTCGACGAGGTTCGTGAAGCTCCCGGTCTTTGCGACCTCTGACAGGTCAGCGTCCATCGCAAAGCCATTATCGCTCACGATGTCGTCGACCTGCTCGGGGGTGAGCATCATGTCGGGGCCGCACATCCATGCGCTTGTCTCCACGTCATAATGCGCGACATCACCGGCCTCACAGCTGAGGTCGCGGAGGGTGTCGTCGTCGACGAGAGCCATGCAATTCCAGACCTCCCCATCGTACATCGCGACCTCGCCGGCCTGACACATCAGCCCCGCCACGGTCATGTCCGAGATGAGCGCACCGACCTCTTCGAGGGTCAGATGCGGACCTGTGACGTAGCCGGTCTCGGTCAAATAGGCCGCGACGTCTTCCCCGGTCATGAAGCCCTTGGTGCCGAGCGCCTCCTCGGTCACACACAGCCCGGGGAGCTCGGTCACGAGCGCGTACTCCACGGCGTCATAGCCGCCAAGCTTGGCCGAATCTGCGGCGTTGTCCGCGGCGGTCGCGGTGTCGGCTACGGTCGCATGGTCAGCGCTATCGGCCATCGTGGCGTGGTCGGCGGTCTCCGCGATTGTGGCGTGGTCGGCGGTCTCCGCCGTCTCGGCCATCTCACTTCGCGCGCTGCGCATCGAGAAGGCCGAGGAGGTCACGCGCTGTCGCGGCGACATCTCGCCCGAGCCGTTGATCTCGACCCCGATGAAGCTCGGGTCTGCGACCAAGGACACGTCGAGCGGCGACAGGCTGCCGAGCTCGAGGTTAAAGACGCCATTGTCGATCACCACCGCCTCGTGGGTCTCCTGCCAAAGCGGATCGCCGCCCTCAGCCTCGTCATAGAGCCTAAAGGTGACCGTGAAGCTCTCGTCCGGGCAGGCCTCGGCCGTCGGACAATCGACCGCCTCACCCTCGGTGTTGGTCAGGTAGCCCTGATAGTGCAGTCGGTCAGGCACATAGGCCTGCGCGGTGCCCGCCAGGAGCAACGCCAATCCGGCAATAAAGGTCGTCAATCGCACCATCTCTATTTCTCCTTCGCGGTCGGCAACCCGGACTTGAGGGTCCAGCTGCCGTTCGACGAGGTTCCGAGGATCCTCGGGGCCCCAACCGTGCCTTTCACAGCACGCCCAGTCGTGTCCGTACCGAGGCCAAAGCCATCGCCGAACGCATATCCGTTCAATCGATAGGAGCAGTCCTCGTCGGTGACGCCATCGCAGTCATCATCGACGCTATTGCAGACCGGCCCTTCACTCAGGATCTCGACACCGACACACACGCTGTCCGAGCAGTGGTCATCGCTTGTGCATGGGTCCTCATCACTGCAGAGCCCTGTGTCGTCTGCCTCGTGACCGCAGCCCTCGACCACGTCGCAAAGCTCAGCTGTGCACGGGTTGTCGTCGTCGCAGAGCGAGGGCTCGGGCGTATGAACCACCTCATCCACCTCGTCATCGCAGGTGTCGACCGTGCAGCTCACACCGTCATCGAGCTCAGGTGGCGTACCAGCCTGGCAATCCAGCGCCGCATCACAGGTCTCAACGCCGGTGCAAAAGAGCGCGTCATCACAGAGGGCGTCATTCGGCGCGTGGACCACCTGGTCCAGCTCCTCATCACAGCTGTCGTCGGTGCAGCCCACCTCATCGTCGAGCACCGGCGGCAGCCCAGGCTGACAATCTAGCGCCGCGTCACAGACCTCCGCGCCATCACAGAACTGACCATTGGAGCAAAGCGAGTCTTCAGCCGTGTGGACGACCACATCGGCCTCTTCGTCACAGGTGTCGACCGTGCACGCCACGCCATCGTCGAGCACAGGCGACTCGCCCGACTGACAGTCCAAGACTGCGTCACAGCTCTCCACCCCGTTGCAATACTGCGCATCGTTGCAGAGGCCATCATTGGCCACGTGGACGACCGCGTCAGCGGCCTCATCGCACGCGTCATCTGTGCAGCTGACACCGTCATCGACGATGGGGGCCTCGCCAGGCAGACACCCTGCGCTCGCGTCACAGACCTCCTCGCCGTCGCAAAAGAAGCCATTGGAGCAAGCCGCATCCTGCGCCAAGTGCACTACGGCATCAGCGTCTTCGTCGCAGCTGTCGACCGTGCACTCCACCCCATCATCGAGGACGGGCGGCTCCCCGGGGGCGCACCCTGTCTCGGCCGCGCAGGTCTCGAGGCCGTTACAAAATGCGCCGTCATCACACACGACCGGCGTCGCCCCGAGGCAGGCCCCAGCCGTGCAGACATCATCCGAAGTACACGCGTCAGCGTCATCGCAGGTGTCGCCATCGGGCGCCGCGACGGAGGCACACTGACCGGTGGTCGGCTCGCATTGGCTCAGTTGGCACGGGGTCGTCGAAGGCTCGCAGGTCACCGCTTGGTCCGTGTCCAAGACACACACCGGGGCATCCCCAGTCGTGTCGCATACCATCACGCCACCGCAGAGGTCCTCAGGGGGTGCACAGTCCGAGTCTTCTGAACATGCGCATGGTGTGTCGGGTTCGCAGACCTCCGCTTGGCAGGTCCCGGCCTTCGAGCACGGCGAATCGGATGCACAGGGGGTGCCGTCCTCGGCCCCCTCACAGAGCTCGACGGGGCCCACAGCGTCAGCGCTCTCGTCCACGTCTGTCGTCGGAGTCGTGCTATCTGGCGCCGCCGCATCGACATCGCTCGTGGGGCTGGCTTCAGCGTCATCTGTGATGCTCGTGTCCGCCTGAGGCGCAGCGCTAGGGCTCGCACCACAGGCCGCCAGTGGCCACACGATGATCACCATACTCAACGTCGAGAGACGCAAACCCCACCCCGATTCGTGCGATACAACCTATCGAGGGTACCACCACGGCAACCGAAATTTGAAGCCCGGCAGTGGCCCGATGTAACTGGTTCTCTGCCGAAGTGAAGGCTACTTGGGGACCTTCAACCAGTAGGGCCAATGCGGCGAGAAGTCGCCGTCGGTCGAGCGGATCCCGACGATGAACTTGTATTCGCCATGACGAGGCGGGGCGTGGAGGCTGCCATACCAGCAGGTCTCTGCCCCATTGCTCGCCTCGCCTTCCCAGAGCCCCCCGTCGGGCTGACCATCGCCACCGGCCGCCAGCGTGGTGGTGTTGATCTTGTCCTTGGTCGCGTAGATCGACAGGGTGTAGGTGCGGTTCTTGGGCGCGCGGAGGCAGATGTTCCCGCCCCAGGTCGTGTCGACGATGTAGAAGTCGTCGTCGAGGGGCGCCGAGATGTAACGGTAGAGGTCGCTCTTGGCTGTCAACGCGCTAGGGAGCTGGATGACCTCGTCAGGCAGCCCGTCCACGTCGGCGTCAGCCCCTTCGTTGGGCTCGAAGTTGTCCTGCTGATTCGTGCGGTACGCCATCGTCCTGTAGGGCGGCAAGTTGGCGAACTTGTCCCAGGTCGCCGGCCCCATCGTTTGGCAGCGCACCACACCATGGGCGTCACCGTGGAAAGAAATCGAGTTGTGTCACCTCACGGGTCACACCTGAGGCATCCACCAGGTCCAACAGGGGCTCTGAGACTGACTTCGCCCATGCGTCGAACGAGTATTTACCCCCGCAAACGCTGACAAACCGGACCATTGGCGCATCGTGTGAAGAGCGATATGTCGGCCTGAAGCGCGCGTCCGTCCACACACTCTTCCACCAAAAATCTCCGGCCCGTGCGCTGTCGTCAGCATTTGAGGTTCGAGCGATCGCCTCAAGGTGGTCAGCCTCTTGCAGCCACGGCATCACGTCTTCAATCTGTCCATCCAGCCATGCGCCCGTCTGCTTCAGCCGTGCTGTATCACCGGGTACGGCCGCATTCGGCTTCAGAGTGCTCAGCACCTGAGCAACCTCTTGGTAGGCCTTCAGACCGCTATCCATCTGCCTCTTTCGACGGCCAACGATACGCCGCAATCGCTCCAAACGACGTGCCTCAAGGGCTCTAGTTGCCCCACTCAAAGCGGACATATCCGCCACCGCCGTCGCCGCCCAAGAAGAGGTTCAAGGCGCACTGCATGTCGCCTTGACCCGAGCCGTCGTTGCCGCCGCCGCCCCCAAACGAGCCGCCGCCGGCGCCTTGATAGAGCCCATGACCTGCGCAGTTGGCCTCGAACCAGTTGCTGTCGGCCTCGTTGCCCGTCTTTCCACCGTTCGGGCCGTCGCCGTCTTCAAAGTTGTCCCCGCCGGCAAAGCCGCTGGCCCCGCCAGCGCCTCCGCTGCAGCTGCCGCCGTAGTTTGTGCAGTTCTGTGCACCGCCACCACCGCCGTAACCCAGGCCGTCGCCCGCGATGGGGTTCTGTTTAAACCCGTGGAGCCCGGCCCCCGCGCCCCCCGCGTCACCGGGCTCGGTCGAGACGCCATCGATCTTCGCGGCGTGGATATTCGGGCCGCTTGAGGTGCCCCCACGGCTGTTGTGGAGGTTGCCGCCCGAGCCGATGCCGCCGTCGCCGTTGGTGCCATGGCCTCCGGTCGCGACTAGGTCAAAGGGTGCCCCCACGGTCGAGGTCCCGCCGGTGAGGTCCACCATCCCGGTGTTGCCCCCTCCCCGGCCGACGACCACGACGATCTCCTGACCGGGCGTGACGGGCATGACGCTCTTCGCGCCGCCGCCGCCGCCGCCACCTGGGCCGCCGCCGCCGTGGTTCCCAGAGCCGCCGCCACCGATGGCGAGCGCTGTCAGCTCAATCACCCCCTGCGGGACGGTGAAGGTGTAGGTCCCCTCCTGCGTATAGGCCTCAAAGCCCGCCGGGACGCTGAGGCAGTCCTTGCTGCAAAGGTCTCCATCGAGGTTGTTGCCGTCATCGCAGGCCTCGCCGGGATCTTCGATGTCATTGCCGCAGAGCGTGCACCCACCCTCAAAGCACACCTCGGTCCCCGCGCACTGTGTACCCATGAGTTCACAGCTCGTGCCGCACTCATCGGTCACCTCTTGACCGCAGGCCACCGCCTCGACCGCAGGGCATTGAGACGCGTCGAACTTTGTCCCTGCGTACGCGCAATCATTGCCGCACTCATCGACGATGGTCTGGCCGCACCCCACGGACTCGGCCTCGGCGCACTGCGCGAGGTTGAGCCCTGCGCCGAGGCCCGAGCACAGGTTGCCGCAGGGATCGGTGATCTCTTCGCCACAGGCGACGTCTGTCACCGCGGCGCACAGGCTGGTGTTGAGCGCGGTGCCCTCCCCCCCGCAGACCCCGCCACAGTCATCGACCACGGGCTCCAAGCAGACCACCGCGCTCGCGGGCGGGCAGACCTCGGTGCAGAGCTTGATCTTCGCGTACACCTCGCCGTCACAGATGCGCATCGTGTGGCTCTCAAGGTCGAGCCACGTCTGCCCGACCGTCGTGGCGTCACACGGCGCAGGGGGCGCCGTCGGGATGAGCCCGGACTGTGCCGGATCCCCGGGCTCGCCCTTGTCGCCCTTGTCGCCTTGTGAGCCCGGCTCTCCGGGCTCACCTGCCGGGCCCTGCTCGCCGGGATCGCCTTTCTCGCCGGGGTCACCTGCCGGGCCCTGTTCGCCGGTATCGCCTTTGTCACCCGGAGCTCCGGGCGCACCAGCGTCGCCCTTGGGCCCGACGAGCCCCGTCGGGCTCCCGACCCACTCACCCTCGGCGTTGATGATGACCACACCCGCGAAGGCGAGGCTCCCCTCGGGGGTCAGGCTCAGGGACTGGAGCGCCGCAGGCACCCCCTCGAGGTCCGAGAACTGACCTGAGAAGTGTGGCCCGGTCACGTAGCCTTGCTCGGTCAGGTAGGCCGCCAGCGCGTCGGCGTCCAGGGCAGCCTCTTCAGCGAGCGCCTCGGCGAGCTCCGCGTCGGTCACGCACATCCCAGGGACGTCGCTCAAGAGCGCGTAGTCCGCTGCGTCGAGGCCGCCCAAGCGCTCGGCGTCTGTGGCCTGCCCGGCGCGCATCGCGAAGGCCGACGAGACGAGGCGCTGACGAGGGGCCATCTCCCCTCCCCCGTTGATCTCGACCCCGAGCCAGCTCGGGTCATTGATGTCGACCGGATCCACCGGCAGGACGCTCCCGAGGGTGACGTCAAAGGTGCCTCGCACGACCGGGACGCTCAGGTGCGTCTCAGCCCAGATGGGGTCGCCGCCCTCGACCTGGTCATAGAGCCTGAAGGTGAGGTTGAAGGTCTGGTCCGGGCAGCTCAGCGCGTCCGGGCAGTGCACCGCCTCGCCCTCGGCGTTGGTCAGGTAGCCCTGGTAGTGCATCCGCTCAGGGACTGAGGCGTGGGCGACGCCCACGGTGACGCACATCAGCGCAACCATCATTTGAGTCCGTGAAGCGCTCATCGTCATCCCCCCGCGAGGGCTAAGGTGTGGTCTCATGGCCGCTTATGGTCACGCGACCATGGGCATAAGAATTCGGGTTCGCATAGGCGCTCTTGGTGAAGACCTCCACCGAGGTCACCGTCCCCCGAAGCGCCGAATGCACTGGGATGGTCGTCTCCAAGACCGTCTTATACGCGCTGTTATTGGTCTGATAGATGTCTGAGCTGTAGCTCGTCCCATCAGCGTAGTGGAGCACATAGTAGACGTACGCCGTGTACGACGAGTTGGTCGTATACACCTCGACCTTAAGCTCAGTCGGCGTCAGGTGGTTGCCTGCATAGAGCGGCTCAAGGGTCGATGAGACCCAGTTATTCATCCACGTGGTAGCGGCCACCGAGCGCCCCAAAAAGGGCTTCCCCGAGACCAAGCCCGTCGCCACAGTCTCGTGACCGCTTATGGTCACGCGACCGTGGGCATAAGAATTCGGGTTCGCGTAGGCGCTCTTGGTGAAGACCTCCACCGAGGTCACCGTCCCCCGAAGCGCCGAATGCACTGGGATGGTCGTCTCCAAGACCGTCTTATACGCGCTGTTATTGGTCTGATAGATGTCTGAGCTGTAGCTCGTCCCATCAGCGTAGTGGAGCACATAGTAGACGTACGCCGTGTACGACGAGTTGGTCGTATACACCTCGACCTTAAGCTCAGTCGGCGTCAGGTGGTTGCCTGCATAGAGCGGCTCAAGGGTCGATGAGACCCAGTTATTCATCCACGTGGTAGCGGCCACCGAGCGCCCCAAAAAGGGCTTCCCTTGTATGGAGGCCGCAGAGTCCGAGGAAGAAGCGCCACACACCCAGGCCCCCCCGGTCCAAGACAAGGTGTCGCCCTCGCTGCACGAGAGGTCTGAGAAGGCCGCCTGGCCAGGCTCGCCTTGAGGTCCTTGAATGCCGGGCTCGCCCGTGTCGCCCTTCTCACCGGGCTCACCCGTGTCGCCCTTGGCGCCGGTATCACCCTTCTCACCCGTGTCGCCCTTG
>JBMYRH010000054.1:0-14332 GCA_049602155.1 Myxococcota bacterium
AATTGTGTCCGGCGTTGGCAATTCCCATGTGGTTCACAGCGCTACGAGACGGCTCAGAATTCGTCCCTGGGTCGGGGCTATTTCACAGCGCTACGAGACGGCTCAAAGTTCATCCCGCCTCGAAGCTATTGGGTCGGGCTATTTCGAATTCATCCCTGGATCGGGGCTATTCTGGTCGGGGCTATTCTTTCTTTGCAGTCCTTTATGGTCTGCGCTTTCCGCTTGGTATGTGCGTGCCCCTCGGCCTCCGTGCCCTCCCCTCTCCTGGATCGGGACCTATCCCCTAAATGGCGCTGAGGTGATGCACCGCTAAAGGGCTCTGAGGTGATGAGCACTCTCCTTGGGGCCAGTGGCTCTTGTGTGCGGCTAAGGATGCGAGCGCGGTCCGGAGCAGCGGCCAAGCAGGTAAGCGCGGCTTAGGCTGGTTCAGGGGGAGCGAGGGGGAAGCGCCTCGGCCGAGCCTTGTCAGGGCGCGACGCACCCCGACACCCAGCTGAAGTTCTCGTCGCTGCAGACCGTCCCCTCTTGGCATTGCGTTACGCTCTCGAGCACCTCAAGGGGGGTGCCGAGGGCGCCCCCCTCGCAGAGCGCCATACAGAGGAAACGCGCCTCCACGCGCCCCGCGCCATCCGGAGCGAGGCACGCGGACTGGGCGTCACAGAGGGGATCGCAGATGGCGTCCACGAGCGCACCCGCAGTGCTTACAATCGCTTCATTAACGTCCGTGAGCAGGTCTTGGCACCAAGCGCTCGGCGCTTCCCCTTCGTCGAGACCATCACAGGCCCCGAAGGACCAGTCCGCGCCCATGGCCTTTGTCTCTGCGTAGTCGAAATAAAGATCAACACCCTGTTCGATGGCGAATTCTTGCCAATGGGTCGGAACCTTGTTGTTGCTCGTCTCTTCTAGTCCTCCCGCGGCGGCGAGCACAGCCTGAGCGACGATCGTGGCGATCTTGAGCCCGGTGCGGTAGTCATCCCAGTCGTCTTTGCACTCTGGCTCAGCCCAATCACACAGGCATTGAAGCTCGCCGTGGTTGTACATCGTGAGCTCTGCCATGCCGTTGGTCTGAGCCCCGAGAGGGATGCCGAGCTTGAAGTAGTTGGGGTAACGCATGACGTCGAGGGCTTTTTGCGCTGAGCCCGTCCGTTGGCTGACGATGAACTTCGCGTGCTCGGGATTTTTGGGGTCGTAGTAGCTCAAGATGGGGTAGACGAAGGTCGCGCCAGCCGTGGTCCCCTGGTCCACCTTGTCTGGGCGATAGCCCTTGTCTGCAGAACCCTGCCAGTGCTTCGGCGCCGAGTGGTCCGGGAGGCGGTCGGCTGCGATCTTGTGCTCCAGGGTCGTCACGTAGATCTCGACGTCTCCGTGGGCGTTAAAGGAGATCTCTTCGCCTGGGAGGAGCGTCCACCACATGCGCTCGGTGGGCGCGCTCGGGCGACCTACCCAGAAGGTGACCGGGAACTCGAAGTGGTTCTCGACCTTGAAGAGCTTGACGCTCCGGGACTGCAAGCGGGTCTCGCAATCTTCGGGCTTTTGGCGGGCGATGAGGTAGACCGGGCCAGAGGTCTTGAAGTGATCCTGAAGCGCGCCTGGTCCCGCCGAGAAGGTCCCCTCTGGGGTCTTGACGAGGTAGACATCAGGCTTGAGCGAGGTCTGCTGGAACTCGTAAGCATCCAAGCTCGCGCAGCTCAACGCGTCAGACGCCGACTTCAGCCTCGCGTGCCAATCCGCCCGGACCTTGGGCAAGCAGCGCTGGCCCAGCGCGCCCGCGGGTGCGCAGGTCACCCCCGATGGTGCAGCGCCGTAGTCTGCCCAGAGGTCTGGGTTGGCACAGGCTTCGTCGCTCTCGCACTCGGGGTAGTGCCCCGCCCAGGCGCTCGGGAAGCGAGAGAGCTCTCGTAAGAACACCTCGGCGTCACCGAGGATCGGCCCCGTGATGGCTGGCGTGAGCTGCGTCATGGGGAACTCGAGCGCTTGTTCCAGGACGAACATCCGCCCCTGGAGGCAAGGCTCCGCACACACCTCTTGCTCAAAACCCTCTGCACCTTCAACACCGCAGTTGAAGGGGTAGGCGTCATCGGCGCCCTCGGAGTCCGTCACCTTCAGAGACTGGGGGCAGCTGTTGTCATAGAGAGACTGCGCGCAGAGCGCAGAGAGCCCCTCAAGGTCACAGATGTCTCCGACGCCGTCGCCGTCGATGTCCGATTGGGCCTTATTCGGATCCGGGTTGAAGGTCTCAGGGCAGAGGTCACAGTCGTCGCCGGCGCCGTCACCGTCCACGTCGGGGTGCGCGCTCTGACCCTCGGCGAGGGGGATCTCGGGGCAGAGGTCGCAGGCGTCCGGGAGCCCGTCACCATCCGTGTCGAGATCCTCCGCGTCGAGGTCATCGTCCGCCACAAAGGGGCATGGGTCGACCGGGTCGAGGAGGCCGTCGCCATCAAAGTCCAGCGCGTTCGAGAGCCCTGCCTCACAGACGCCGGAGACGCAAAGCCCAGCCTCATTACTGTAGCTCGTGCAGCTGCCACCGAGGATCGGCTCATAATGACACCCTTTCAGATCGAAACCCTCGACGATGGGGCGGCAATCTGCCACCTGACACGGGCGCTCGGGGCATTGGGTCGCGTCATTGCAGCGACCGTATTGTTCCTGCGTGAAGCTGTCCCAGGTGCGCGCAGTGAAGACCTCCGCGTCATCCGGCGAGTCGACCAGCTGACAGAGCTCTGTGTCGCAGTTCATATAGCGCTTCTCGCCCCACGCGTCCGCGTGGGATGGGTAGTGCACGAGCCGGAAGCGCGTCTCTCCTTCCTCGGCGCCCTCGTCGAGGAAGTCGAAGTGCCACAGACACTGCCACTGATTCTGATCGCTCCGGAATTCGAGGGACCAAGCGTTCCCCCAGCCATTGCCCCGCACGCACAAAAACTCGGGCGGGAGCCCGGCCTGCGCGATCCAGTATCCCCGGGTGTTCACCCCTGTGAGCGTCGCAGGGGTCACGTCGCTTATGAAGAGCTGGCCTTCGCCCTGGTAGGCTGTGCTGACGGGGAAGACCTGAAGCGGCTCGGGCTTGGGTGTGCTCTGAGCCTGTGGCCCACAGTCGCCTCCGTCGAAGTCATAGTTCGCGCACGCGAGCTCAGGCTCACATTGGCCGTTATGGAGCAGGCCTTCTGTGGTGCAATAGGTGTTTGTACAGTCACGGATCTGGCCGGCTGGGCAGGCGTCCAGCGCGACGATCTCCCTTGCGCGCCCCAAGAAGGGCTGCGCGTTAGAGCCCTCGAGCGGCTCGGCGCGCTGGAAGCTCCATGGGTCGCTGCGGTCACAGGTCTTGCCGTCGCCCTTGAGCCCGCTCGTGAGCTGTCCAGCGACGTTGGCCGTCCCGTCGAAGAGGCACGAGCAGAGCGCTGTGCCCTCGACATCTGTCGTGCAGTGGTCTTCGCAGCCAGCGTTGAAGTAAGAGCACGCGTCCGCCGGTGTGCACATCACCTCTCCAGCCAAGATGTCACGGGCGTAACCCTCCTTGCACTCACAGCGGAAAGAGGCGTGGACGTTTCGGCAGGTGGCGGCTTGCGTACCGCCGCAGATATCGGGGTCCTCGGTGCACTCATCGATGTCGACGCACGCGAAGGGTCCGTGGGGCCGGAGCCCCTGAGGGCAGGCCTCCGCGCAAAGGTAGCGGGGATCAGACCAGATGCCGTCGATGAGCGTGGAGGCATCATTGCCAGGGGTCGCTGTGCACGCCCTGTGGGGGGAGCACTTCGCGTCCGCAGGGCAGCTCAACTCAAGCTGCCATCGCGTGCTCTCCTTGTTGCTCGCGCCTGTGTAGAGCCCAAAGACCTCCTCGTAGGCGAGCCCGAAGTCGCGCTCAGCCGCGCAGAGCACGGTCTGCAGACACTCCAGGTCACCGCAGTCCACTCTGCCGTCGCCGTCGTTGTCCTCACCATCGATGCACATCCATGGAGCGTCGCCTTCTCCGGGGTAGTCTGTCGTGTACGAGGCCTTTTGGTGAAAGTCCTCTCGGATGTCCTCGACGTTGGTGAGCGCCACCTCTCCCTCTGCGCCGAGGTCATGGGCCGCGAGCTGCCAGGCGCAGCTCCTCCCGTCGAAGAAGGACGCAGGCTGGTCGTACTCGGAGACCCAGGTGGTGGCGGCGCCATAGGCAGGGTCTTTGCAGAGCCGGTAACGCTCAACGCACGCATCGGAGCGCTCTTGGGTTTCGTCATCAGCGCAGCGCCCTGGTCGATCATAGAGCGTGAAGGTGTAGCTTGGAGGAGCGAGGAGCTTCGGATACTCGGCGTCGACGAAGGGCAAAGCTGGCGCCATCATGACGTCGCCTCCCCTCCGTGAGAGCCCGGTCGGCCACGCGGGGTAGATCCGCTGGAGCTCACCTGCGACCAGGGCCGTCTCGTAACACGCTGGGTGACACGCCCCACCTGAGCAGAAAGAGGCTGAGTTGCATGTCCCGCAGGTCCCGCCACAGCCATCGTCCCCGCAGGCCTTGCCCTCACAGCTCGGCGTGCACTCAGCCGCCGGGACGCAGACCCCCGTCGGCCACGCGTTGTCTTGCGGGTCAATGGCACACACTTGGCCCTCAGCGCAGCTCCCGCAGTGGTGGCCGTAGGAGAAGACGTGGTCTTTGGCGGTGATGAGCTCGAGCGGGTAGCTCCCTGCGTCACTCTGGGGGGACATCTCGTTGCCGCTCCCCGACCAACCGCAGGTCGTGTAGCCGAGCACCTCTCCGAGCTCTGGGTCGCCGTCACGGGCGCAGTAATCGAAGCCCTCGGGGGTCGGGGCTGCGAAGCTCTCGTCGCGGGTGCGGCAGAGCTTGTCGAGGCCAAGGTAGCGCTCCGATGAGATATGCCTGAGCTTCACCCTCACGCCGCTCGGGGGCACAAGGGCTTGAGCGCTCTCTTGCGAGGGGATGAGCCACTCGGCCCCCTCCTCAACTTGGGTGCAGCTCTGGCCATCTGCTGCGAGCTCAAAGCCTGAGACGCAGCCGCACGTCACGATGCTTGGCCCGCTGGCGGAGCAGATCTGCTCACAGCCGCCGTTCTCCGATGCGCAGGCGTCAGAGGTGATGCAGGTCGTGCCATCGCCTTGAGGGTCGAGGTAGTAGCCGGTTAGACACCCACAGGTCCTGACCCCAGGCTGCACGAGATCGGGCACACAGAGCTGTTCACAGCCAGCGTTCTGACCGTCGAGGCAAGCGTTGCTCAGGGCGCAGGTTGTGCCCTCACCCTCGGGATCGATGTGGTAGCCAAGAGAGCACCCGCAGACCACCTCCCCCGGCAACCCGGGCTGACAGGTCTGCTCACAGCCACCATTTTGACCGTCCTGACACTGATCGATGAGCGCACAGGTCTCCTCACCCGTCCATGCGTAGCCCGCGTGACACTCACAGCTGTAGGCGAGGTCGTCTGCGCCTGCGACACAGAAGCTCTGGTCCGGACAGCTGTATTGTCCGGTGAGGCACGCGTCGGCGCTGAGGGCGAAGTCTTTCGGGGTCGTGCTGAGGCGAACCTGCCCCATATCCCAGTCCAGGAAGATGCGCCGAGGGTGCAGGGGGTATTGGGTCTCAATGAAGGCTTTGGCCCAAGGGCTCTCGAGGGCGAAGTGGGCCCCGTTTTGATTTGGGAGCATGCGCCAGAGGCACTGGTCGATGATGGCGCCGGGCTCGAGGAAGCGAACCACGGGGCGTGTCTCCCAACCCGCCGTGGAGCTCGCGCACAGATAGGCACCTTCGAGCGCGTCGGGCTGAACTGCGATGGCGTAGCGCGGCGGTCCCTCAGGCTGGGAGACGCCCAGCAGGCGAACCTGGTCAGCTTGCTCCATGAAGGGCGAGAAGCGCGCCTCGGGGTAGATGGCTGGGACCTCGCCCCAGATCGCTTGGGAGGCGAGCCACGCCCCGTCGACGCCGCGGAGGCGGAGCCCCTCTCTCTCGACGCAGGCTGTGCCGTCTTCTGAGGCCGCCTCAAAGCCCGGCGCGCACGCGCAGGTCACGTTCGCCTCATCGTCGCTCATGCACAGCTGCGGGCACCCACCGTTATTGACCACACAGCCGTTGGAGAGGGCACAGTTCAGCCCATCGCCCTCGTAGCCCTCGTCGCAGGTGCAGACAGCCCCTTGGCCACCGTTGGCGCAGCTGGCGTTATCGTCACAGGGGTCGGTCCCGAGCGCGCACTCGTCAGCGTCGATGCGGAAGAGCGTCGCGGGGTCAGCCGTATCGAGTGACCATCGACAGGAGGCCTCCTCCCCGTGGCACGCCAGTCGGAAGGCATCAAGCCCCTTGTTGCTGCCCAGGTAGTCGTCCCAGTAGGTGGCGTGAGGGTAGCTCTGGAGCCGGAATTGTCCATCTGCGGCGGGCTCAATGATCCAGGAACACGCCCCAGACTCGTAATCCGCTCCCAGCGCCTCGCCGAAGCTCTCCCCACCCGGGAGGCCTGTCCCGACGCCCTCCCACTGCAGGCGCGGCTCACCCGAGGAGAGGGAGGTGAACCCCTCGTTACACAGGATGTAGGTCCCCTCACAGACCTTGAAGGGGTGGGTGTCCCCTGGTTCACAGAGGGAGGCCTCAGGCGAGACGTCATAGGCGAGGAGCACCGTCTGAGGGGCGTGCCCCTCCACCAGGCGCAGGGGCCAAGCTCCAGACTGGGCCAGGGTGGGAGCGCCAAGAATGTAGCCGCTCTCGGTCGAGACACCATCGGGGACGACGAAGCTCGAGCGCGCCTCGTGATAGAGGTGCTGATGGTCTTTTCCAAGACACGAGACCCCGTCTGGCTGAAGCTCAAACCCGGGGTAACACTCACAGGCTGGGGCGTCATCAAGGGTCTGGCAGAGCTGAGCGCAGCCGCCGTTTTCAGTGACGCAGAAGTCCACCTGGACGCAGAGGTCCCCCTCCCGCTCAAAGCCCTCGAGGCATTGGCACTCAAAGCCGCCCTGGGTGTCCTGGCAGCGCGCGTTGGGGCCGCAATCCGCGGTGCCCGCGGCGCACTCGTCGAGCGCGAACACGATGTCGGTCGCGTAGACGTGCAGCGCCAAGCTGCACCACTGGTGGTCACACTCAGCCCCGATGGCGTTGTACTCGGGCCCCACGCTGAGGTGTACCCGCTCGCCTGCTGAGGTCCAGGTCGACGCGTCGCTTGAAGTCGGGGTGACAAACCAGGCGCAGCTCTCGTCGCTCCAATTAGCAGGGGGCTCTGGGCTCTCAGGGAGCCAATGCTTCGCGCCGTCTTGGCACAGCCTGAAGCGGTGGAGCAGGTTGCAGGGCGCCTCGCTCTCGGCGCAGCTCGGATCATCACGGGTGAAGGTGACGAAGACACGCGCCGGGTCAAAGGGCGTCGGCTCCACCTCAGCGGGCTGACCACAGCGCTCCTCTTTACAGTGGTGCGGCTCCAGAGACTTGATCTGCCAGGAGGCCGGGTCACCAGGTTTCCACCAGTTCTCGTAGTATTGAAAGACCATCAAGGCGCTGTCATCGGCAGTCCAGAGCCTGAGGGGGCCCGCAGCGACGCAGGTCGTGCCGTCCTCGGCGAGCACAAAGCCCGAGAAGCAGCCGCAGAGGGGCTCGAGGCCCTCCGAGGTCCCCACGCAGCGCTGGGCGCAGCCATGGTCAGCCTCGGCACAAGCGTCGTACGGTGCGCATTTGGGGCTGTTTACCCAATCCCAGGGTGTCAGGTAATCACCTGTCTCGACGAAGCCTTCATCACAGGTGCAGCGGTAGCCCTCGAGCAGGTCCACACAGGTTGCGTTCGGGTCGCAGACGGCGGTGCCCCCCTGGCACTCGTCGACGCCGAGGACGAAGAGGCCCTCTGCTGGGGGCAGCTCCCCTTGAGCTTGCGCGTCGGCCTGACAGGTGAGCTCACCCGACTCAGCGTCGCAGGTCAGCCGAGGGGTCTGATACGCCGGGTGAGCTGTCGCCGAGTAGAGGGCGTCTACTTCAAGCGCCCGGTTCCTGAGCGCGACGCCATGCTGTGTGGCCATCGCTGTTTGGGTGGCGGTGAGGAGCGGCTCATTGGTCAAGGCGTCGTGTTTGAACACATGCCACTCACACATCGGCTCAAACCATCCCTCGGGGGTGCCAGTCAGGGCGTTTTGCTCGAGCGTGATGAGGGAGGGCGGGCTGGCGGTGGCATCGACACAGAGCTTGTATGTGCTCGGGCATCCGAGCCCGACGCTCCCATCGGCGCAGGGCCCCTCGGGCGCTGAAGCGACGATGCTCATGGTCACAAAGTCGTCGGTCACGAGGAGCTCAGAGCCCTCGGGCCACCCGACGGGCTGCAAGGGGACGTGCTGAGCCTCCTCGCGCCAAGTGAAGACCCTGGGCGTGTCGTCGCTCAAGCCCAAGAAGAGGCCGCTTGTGTCATGCCGAAGCGTGGTGAAGGGCTCGCGCTCGCAGCTCTTGCCGTCGGCGGCCAGCCGGAAGCCGTGGAGACAGCTACAGGTGCCGTAGCAGAAGTGCTCGCAGCCCTGATTGACGGCACCACCAGCGGCGTTGCACGTGCCGCTCCCTGGAGGCAACTGACAGGTCGTGTAGCCGTCGCCTTCGTAGGGGGGCCAACAGGTGCAGGTGTAGGCGCCGGTGTCCGCGTCCACGGTCTCGCAGTAGGCGTTCTGGTCGCAGGGGCTTGGGTCGACCTCGCAAGAGCCTGGGATCAGGGTGCACCCCGGCCCCGCGAGCTCGCTCGGATCTCCCTCAAACCCTGGCGGGCAGGCACACACGAAGCCGGGCTGCGACGCGACATCGTGGCAGAGCGCGCCTGAAGCGCAGAGGGGGGCATCGCCCTGGCAGGGGTAGGTCGGCGCGATGAGCTCGAAGTGCGTGTGCTCGTTTGGCCCATCGGGGCTCACAAAGGAGCAGTGCCCAGCCTCGGTCGCCTCAGGGAGACATCGCAGGAAGCCAGGCGTCGGCGTGTCACCCGCTGTGAACATGGGGTCGGTCTGGTGCCAGAGGTTCTTCAAGCGAAGTGTCCCCTCGGGCTGGGCCTCGACCCGCCACGCGCAGCGGGTCGGGAGCAGCCCTTGGAGGTCTTCGAGGCTGGCGCTCATCGCGCCATCGGCTGAGGCACACAGGCTCACGGGGCGCACGCAGCTCTCAGTCACGCCCCCGCAGTAGCCCCAGCCCTCAAAGGTGTGATCGACCTGAATGGCGATGGCCCCGGGCTCGGCCGGGTGACCGCTCAAGACCACGGGCGCGCCAAGCGGGGTCCAGGTGTCATCGGCGGTCATCAGCCCCGCTTGATCAAGGCAGCGCCCTCCAGTGACCTGACAGAGGTGAAGCCCTGCCTCGGCGACGCAGCTCGCCCCGTCATCGCCCAGCGCGAAGCCGGGCTGACAGTCGCAGAGCGCGCTACCGTCCTCGGCGATGCCCGCACAGAGCTGGGAGCAGCCGCCGTTTTGGTACTCACAGGGGTTGGCGGTGCAGCTTTGGCCGTCGCCCACGTAGGGCGGCATGCAGGTGCAGTTCTGTCCCGCTGGGGAGCTGTCTTCACAGGTCGCGCCAAAGGCGCACCCTGCGGTCCCCGCGGCGCAGTCGTCCCGGTCGATGATGAAGCGGGCTCTGGGGTCGCCGAGGTCGGTGGTGAGCCGACAGGTGCTCGGCGTGTCGCAGCTGAGCACCCGGGGGACACCCTCCCAGTAGGGCGCGTCAATCGCGCTCTCGAGCAAGAGCGTGCCCTCGCCCAGTTCAAGGATGCGCCAACGGCACTGTGGGCTGTCCCACCCCGCCGACTGGCCAGAGAGGAAGGTCTCGCTCTCCGCGCGCCACGCGCCACCTTCGGACAGGTCCACGCAGACCCGATAGTAGAGGGGGCACTCGGCGTTGACCGAGCCATCGGCGCAGGGCCCTTCGTACTCAGCCAGCTCGAGGTGGAAGACGTCGTGGGTGCCCTCGACCTGCCAAAGCGAGATGGCGCGCCCGATATAGCCGTCGTCAAAGCCCTCGGGGGGGGTCGAGACGAATGAGAAGGGCTCTGATACCGAGGGGGGAAGGTGGGTGAAGTCGAGGTAGCCCTCCTCGGCGACGTGGTAGAGCCGGCTCGCATGGGGAAGTAAGCAGCTCACGCCGTCAGCTTGGAGCTCAAAGCCAGGCTCGCACGAGCACGTCGGGGCGCCGACCATCGCCCCCTCGCAGCGTTGCTGACAAGCGCCATTGTCGACCTCGCAGGCGGCGGCGGGTGTACAGGTCATGCCGTCACCGGTCATCCCCGCCGGGCAGAGGCAGCTGTAGTCACCGGGGCCGTTGATGCAGAGCGCGTCTTCGTCGCAGGCATCAAGGCCAGCGGCGCACTCATCGACATCGAGGCAGGTGTAGCCGTCGCCCTGAAAGCCCGGCTCACAGGCGCAGTAATAGCCCCCAGGGAGGTTTTTGCATGCGGCGTGGGGTCCGCAATCGTGGGCGCCCAGCTGACACTCGTCGACGTCAACGCAGCTTGAGCCGTCGTCCTTGAAGCCTGGTTCACACGCGCACTCAAAGCCCCCGACAGTGTTGGTGCACAGGGCGCCGGCAGAGCACGGGGGGCTCGACAAGGCACACTCATCGAGGTCCTGGCAGCCCGCGAGCGGATCGCCCTCGTAGCCCTCGAGGCATAGGCACTCGGCCTCCTCGGAGCACTCCGCATTCTCGCCACAGAGGCCGTTATGGGGAGTGCAGGCCCCTGGGGTGATGCGCCAGAGCGTCGTGGGTGAGTTCAGGTCGGTGTCGAGGAGGCCCTCTTGCGAGAGGAAGGTCGTCGCGGGCTTTGACCAGCCCGGCCCGGAGGTCTCATCGGCCTCACTCCAGGTCTCGAACCCAGGGCTTGTGAGGTTGCCCACAAAGTTGTCATCCACCCATGTGTCGAGCTGCCCGGGGGTAAAATAGTCCCAGCAGCCGTCCGTCGGGTGGCACTTCGCGTGGGCGACCTCGGCGAAGGGGACGAGCTGGACCTCACCCTCTGCGGCGAGGCGCAGCACCCAGGCGCACTCGCCCTCGTCCCATCCTCCTGGCGTGTCAGCCTCGGTCTTACGATAAGGCAGGGTCCACCGGTGGTAGTCAGGGGTCGTTCTGCAGAGGCGATACTCTCCGGCACACCCGGGCTCGAGGGTGTAGGTGGCGCACTCGGACTCCTCGAGGGTGGCGGTGAAGGTGAAGGCTGTCGGTGGGTCGGTGGCGTCGATGGCCTCGGTGACGACAGTCCAGCCTGAGATGAACCTCAAGACGTTCTTGAAGAGATAGGGCGTCATCTCAAAACGGAGGGCCGGCGCGGACGGATAGTAGTAGGCGTCGCCGTGCATCACCTGCACTAGCTTGTCTGAGGACACAGGGCGCCAACTAAAGCGAGGGGCGGCGTTTTCGGAGGGCGCCAGGTCAGACCACGTGGTCTGGGGCGAATAGTTGTAAGTGGGATCCAGAGGGTTCCAGTACCCCTCGTCTCCGTCGGGCGCCACGAGGCTCAAGGCGGTGTGCATGGCCGTGTTCTCAAGGAGAACCGAGGGCCAGGGCGTGCACGTCGCGCCGTCTGAGGGGCTGAGGTCAAAGCCTGGGAAACACGCGCAGAGCGCCGAGCCATCAGGGGCTGTCCCCTCGCAGATATGCCCACACCCACCGTTGGGGCCGTAGGGCTCGAAGGTGCAGGCGTCCTCCATCTCACAGGCCAGCCCGTCTCCCGTGGTCCCGAGCGGGCACTCGCACACGAAGCCCCCCGAGGTGTTGGTGCACGCCGCGAGTGGATCGCAGGGGCCTTGCTCAAGGGCGCACTCGTCGATGTCAGTGCAGCCGGCGACAGCGTCACCCGTGTAGCCCTCGAGACACTCACAGAGTGACACGCCCTCGGCGCTCTCGACGCAGGCGCTGTTGGCGCCGCACTGCTCCAAGGCCGCCGTACACCACGTGCCCCGTTGAATTTGCCAGAAGGGCGCCGACCAGCCCTGACTCTGTTTATAAGAGTAGTCTTGACCGTCCCAAGACGCGTTTTGCAGCGCCGGGTCATAGAGCCTAGTCTCAAGGGAGTAGGCCGCCCTCCGAATCGTGGGGGTCGGCCCCAACTGGTCCTTGGGCGTGCACACGTTGTCCAGGCAGGTTTCATGCGCCCGAGGCCTGGCGAGGACGATGCCCCCGTCGGCTTGTGTGTGCACGCTCCACATGCACCTTAACCCTTCCCAGGCCTCGGACGCCTCGGGGCTCTCGCCGCGGAGCGCGAGGGTCCAATCTTCGCCCTCCGCGGGGGCACACAGGCGATAATCTCCGGCGCAACCCGGTGAGAGCCCCCTGCTCGCGCACTGATTGGCCTGGAGCGTCATCGTAAAGGTGAAGGTCACAGGGGGCTCGTCGGGGCCGAGCTCGACGAGCTCCGTCACCCAATCTTTGGGTCCGTCGGGGTCCTCCGGAGAGACAGGCAGGTAGCTGTCCCTGACCTTGAAGGGGCTCTCGGCGATGCTGAAGAGCCCCCCCTCGCCCGGGGAGAGCGGAAAGAGGTACCCTTGGTCCACAGAGAAGAGCGGAAAGAATTT
The DNA here is from genome assembly GCA_049602155.1 of Myxococcota bacterium. GTDB lineage: Bacteria > Myxococcota_A > UBA9042 > PHBI01 > JBMYRH01 > JBMYRH01. Next base: position 12,475 of record JBMYRH010000054.1, read on the forward strand.
CACCACAGGGCTCGTCGCGGGCTGCGGCCTAAAGAGGAAGCGTGGCATGACCTGAGCGGGATCCGACGTCCAGGTGCTCTGCTCCCACTTGGGCACAACGGTGCCATCTGTGCAGATGTTGCCGCCGTCGCAGGTGAGGCCATCGTCGCATGCGCCGCCTGCAGCGCATGGCCCGCCGAGAGAGCCCTCGGGGAGTGCTGGCTCGGTTCCAGGGGAGGGAAGAGGCGCTGGGCCGAAGAGATCGAGGCTGGCCCCGAGTGATGGGTTGATGAGGTGGACCTTGGCCCAGGGGAGGCAGCTCGTGAAGTCTGCCTCGTCCAGATCGAAGCCGGGGAAGCACCCGCACTCGGCCTGACCGCCAGGGAGGGTGCCAACGCAGCGGTGCGCGCACCCGCCGTTCGGGCTCGCTGCGCAGGCGTCCTCTGTCGTGCAGAGCCCGTCGGTCGCCACGACGTCAGCCGGGCACGCGCAGACAAACCCGCCCTCGGTGTTTGTGCATGTTGCGCTGGAGTCACAGCCCGCGGTGCCGAGCGCGCACTCATCGATGTCGGTGCACCCCGCCAACCCGTCGCCTTCAAAGCCATCGAGGCAGACGCAGCCAGGCTCGCCCCCCTCCGTCGTGCCGCACTCAGCGTGAGCACCGCAGTACTTGCCATCGACGCACCACGCCCGCTCGATCCGCCAATAGGTCGTCGGCTTAGAGGGGCCAGCGTGGCTGTGGTCTTTCAGGTGCGGGGACTGGATGCTCACGAGGCCTTCGAAGGCATCGTCAGCGCCTGTCGACGCATAGACCTGATAGTGGAACGCTGGTGCGTAGGCGCCGCCTTGGTCCATCGATGCGAGGCGAAGCTCACCCTCTGAGCTCAGGCTCAGGCGCCAGCCGCAGCGTAGCTCATTCCAGCCCTCAGGGACCTCGTCGCCGACCATCTTGACCGGCAGGGTCCAATCTTGCCCTGAGCCCCACGGGGAAGGTGGCGCGCAGAGCCTGTAACTCCCCTCGCAGCCCTCAGCGAGCCCATAGAGCGCACACGCCTCTGGCGCCACCTCGGCGGTGAAGACATAGCCCTGAGCGACCTCACCAGGGGCGAGCGGGGCGCTCGAGGCGACAAAACTCCATGCGCCGCTCACCTCGTCCTGGACATAGTCGAGGACGCGCTTGACTGGGCTCGGCGTCATGACGAAGCGCAGCGCGGGGCTTTGGGCGACCGCGTGGGAGGTCAACCCGTCCCATAAGCTCACCGGAGTGCTCTCGAGGTCCTCGGGCCGCCACAGAAAGCGCAGCGCCTCGCCTTGGCCTTCGGGCACATCGGCGAAGATGCCTTGACCGCTCGCGCCCCCTGGCGCGCTCAGCCCAAGCGCGCCGTCAAAGGCGGTGTTGACGAAGATGAGAGCCTCCCAGGGCTCGCAGGCGTAGCCGTCCGCGGCCAGGTCAAAGCCTGGGTAACACGCGCACGACGCGGTGCCTTGGGGGCTGGTGCCGACGCAGCGTTGCTCGCAGCCGCCGTTATCGGTAAGCACGCATGCGTTGACGACGACGCAGCTCTGGCCATCGCCAGACGATCCGAGCTTGCACGCGCACTCGAAGCCTCCAAAGGTGTTCGTGCAGGTCGCGTGCTGGTCACAGGTCGCGGTGCCGAGCGCGCACTCATCGACGTCAAGCTCGCAGACTGCACCCTCAAAGCCAGCTGTGCACTCGCAGACAAAGCTCGCCACGCCATCGGTGCAGGTGCCGCCATTCTGGCAAGGGTCGCCTGCGCACTCGTCGATATCGACCTCGCAGACATCGCCCTCAAAGCCCGCTGCGCACTCGCAGACAAAGCTCGCCACGCCATCGGTGCAGGTGCCGCCATTCTGGCAA
>JBMYRH010000055.1:0-13744 GCA_049602155.1 Myxococcota bacterium
CATGCACGGCTTGCACCAGGTCGCGTAGAACTCGACGGCGAGCAGCCGCACCCCGGGGCGCTGCAGCCAGCCCTCGACGTCGAGCTCTTGGCTCGCCTGAGCGTGCGCGGCAGGCACAGCGACGCTGGCGAACAGCGCTGCTGCGATCCACAAAGCGAGGAGTAAACGGTGCATCGGGAGAGGATAGAACAGTCCGGCATCGAACCCAAGCCCGCCCGAGAGGTGGGGGACGCGAGCAGGGCGCCTTGCCCTGTCGGGGGCGTCGATGGCGTGCGGACCTACTGAGGTGCCTTCGCACCTCTCCGAGGGCCCTGCAGGGCCATGCAGGGCCATGCAGGGCCATGCAGGGCCATGGAGGGTCATGGAGGGCCGCTCTGGGCAGCCGAAGAGCGGCCTGCAGTGCACCTCAGTGGCACAGACGTGGCCCTCGCGGAGCGCCTGAAGACACTGGCGGTGTGTGCCGACTCGAAGCCCGTGATAGTGGCCTCGCCAGGGGAGCCCACGACCACGGCGTCGTCGACGGCCGCCCCTGCGCTAGGGCCTGGTGAGCGTCCGGGCCGGCCGGAAGCCTATCGAGAGGTTGCGGAACACGGGGATGAACCCGCTTCGATACGCCGAGCGACACGCGGACTTCCCCAGCCACTCCCAGCCGCACCCACGGAACACGCGCTTGGCGCCGCTCTCTGGGCCCGTGGGGTCGACCGCCGAGCCCGGCGTGTAGTCATCCTTGCGGTCCCAGGTCCACTCCCAGGCGTTGCCGAGCATGTCGTAGAGCCCCCACGCGTTGGCCGTCTTGGTGCCCACAGGGTGCCTCTTTAGCCAAGAGTTGCCGCCGTACCAGGCCACCTCGGAGAGCTCACCGTGGCGCGGCCCGGTCGTCCCGGCGCGCGCCGCGTACTCCCACTCCGCCTCGGTCGGCAGCCGGTACCCCTGGCAGTTCGTCGGCTGGCCACTCGGCGCCTTCACGTTCACGCCAAAGCACCCATAAGCACCGTCGCCAGGCTTGCCCCAGCAGCCGGTCAGCTCATAACACTCGGCGAGCCCCTCGCGGCGGCTCAGCGCGTTCGCGTACGCCAACGCGTCCCACCAGTTCACCCCGACCACGGGGCAGTTATCGCCGCAAGGCGCGAGCTTGCCTGGAGAGGTGCCCATGAGCGCCCTCCACTCGCCGAGGGTCACCTCGTGGGACTGGAGCTCAAAGGGGCGACTGACGGTCACGAGCCGCGCCGGCCCCTCATCGTCACTGCGCCCTGACTCAGACCCTGGCGAGCCCATCAGAAAGGCCCCGCGCTTCACATGAACAAAGCCCGTGGTGATGGGCCCGTCATAGGGCGGCGCCTCATCGGGGCCGAGCTGCGCGATGACCTGGGTGGTCTCTTTTTCGCGCAACGAGAGCGCGGCGCTCCACGTCCCGAGCGTCCCGTGCCTGACCTCGACAGACTGTGCACAGAGCCCGACCTTGAGCGCCTTACCGGTGAGGCCAAGGCGTTGCCCGTCGACGTAGACATCGCCCAAGACGATGTCGCCCTGCGCGTCCACCGCGGAGACCTTGAGGCCGGCCGGTCGAGGCTCGAGCACGACATCCAAGGTGTGGGACTCCCCGCGCGGCAGCGTCAACTCGCGCGTCTGAGGCTGATAGCAGGCGTCGCCGATCGCCACGGTGTGAGCACCCTCGGAGAGCGCGACCCTCTGGATCGGTGTCTTACCCACCACCTCACCATCCACGGTCACCGTGACCCCGGGCGGCTCTGACTGCACGGTGAGCGCCCCAAAGTTGGGCTGCAGGTTCCAGCTCACGTTTTGACCCGCCTCGAAGCGCACCTTCCGAACCCGCGGTGTGTACTGCGCCTTCGTCATCGCGACTTGGTGACTCCCGGCTGGGACCTCGCGTTTACACGGTGTCGCCTCGCATAGGGGCGCTCCGTTTAGGGTGACGCGGGCGCCTGGGGGGTCCGAGGCGAAGGCGACGGTCAGGACCGCGGCCTCTGGAGGCTCCCAGGCGTCACCGCCCTCACCGACCTTTCGCACCTTCAGGCCGTCACGACCCGATTTGCGAGCAGGAGGCGCAGTGCGGCTCCGCGGCATCTGGATCTCACGCTGCTTGAGCTGCGCCATCAGCTCGTAGACCGCGCGGTCCACCGCCTTCTCAAGCCCACGGGCGTCGACGGTCACGCTCGCCGCCGCGCGCTGACACCCAGTCGCGGCGTCACTCAGCGTCAGCGAGAGCGCGCCGCCGGTGAAGCGCTCTATCGCGAGGAGAGAGTTCGCGGAGACCTCGGCGCCGACCTGACACCGTTGGTCGTCTCGGGCGCTTGGACGGTGGCTGTCTTTGACCACCTCAGCCAGGCGCTTCTTCATCTCGGCGTCAGCGACGACGGTGAGCTTGCCTGAGCGCCCGAGCGCCGCCGCGACCTGCCGCTTGAGCGCTCGGTCGGGCTTGCCGGCCTCGTTGGTGGCAGCGAGCTGCACCCTCGGGTGGTCATCGAGGTAGTCGCGGATGGCGCGCTCGACCTCGACGACATGGGATTGGCCGCTCACCAGCATGTTGCCTTGCCAGGACCATAAGAACGCCTGAGGCACGCTGCAGCGCCCGCGCTCGCAGACCCCGAGGGTCTCCCCGGCCTCGGGCGAGCAGATGAGCAGATCCGGACGCCACGGGAGCGTCTTGCACTGCCGGTCGGAGTCATAATCATCGACGTTGATGACCACCAACTTCAGGCCGTCCGCTTTGTAGCGCTTTCGGAGCGCCTCCCAGCGCGGCGCGGCAGCTTTACAGGGCTCGCAGTAGTCCGAGTAGACCTCCACCGCGACGAGCTTCACGTCCGGCTCGTCAAGCCAGCGTTCGAGATCAAAGCGCGCCGCCTGTGCGGGGACCGAGAGGCCAAGGAGGGCGAGCGCGACCAGCAGGGTTCGCGTCATGGGCGGGAGGATAGCGCACCCCCTATGGACGGCGCCAACGCGGTGCCCTGGGAGGAGGAGCCCGAGCCTGCATTGTGCCCCGTGTCCACTGCGCTTAGAGCGCCCTGTCGGTGCCGACAAAGCGATCGCATCGGAGCACACTGCGCCCTCGAAATCATCCCTCTGAGAACGCCTTGTGCCCGTAACGAAACGATTTCAATCCCTGCGGTTGTGGAGCGCTCGCGCCGCGTGTACAAGCAGCCATCCTCGTCCCTGGAGGTTCCTGTGTGTGGCATCGTCGGACTCATCGGTCAGGGTCCCGTCAACATACGCATCTACGACGCCCTGACGGTGCTTCAACACCGAGGTCAGGACGCGGCGGGCATCGCGACGATCCAGGGTGATCGGATCTACATGCGGAAGAATAACGGTCTGGTCAAAGACGTATTCCGCACCCGACATATGCACGAGCTGATCGGCTCCGCGGGCATCGGCCACGTCCGCTACCCGACCGCCGGCCGGGCGAGCTCGGCCGAGAGTCAGCCCTTCTACGTCAACGCGCCCTACGGCATCGTCTTGGGCCACAACGGCAACCTGACCAACGCCGACACGCTGCGCCGCGAACTCTCGACCCAAGGCAGGCGTCACCTCAACACTGAGAGTGACTCCGAGGTGCTGCTGAACCTCCTCGCGAGCGAGCTCGAGGTGACGAGCTCGGGCAGCTTAAAGGTCGACGCATTCTTCGACGCAGTCAGCCGGCTTCACGCGCGCTGCCGCGGCGCCTACGCCGTCGTCGGGCAGATCCCAGGCTTCGGCATGTTCGCCTTCCGGGACCCGCTGGGCATCCGCCCCTTGGTCTTCGGGGCCGGCACCTCCCCCGAGGGGCACCCCGAGCATATGGTCGCGAGCGAGAGCGTCGCGCTGGACGTCTTGGGCTTTGACCTCACCCGAGACATCGCGCCGGGCGAGGCCGTCGTCTTCTTGCAAAACGGCGAGATCCACAGCCGCCAGTGCAGCGAGGCGGCCCAGCTGAAGCCCTGCCTCTTTGAGCTGGTCTACCTGGCCAGGCCAGACTCGCTAATGGACGGCATCAGCGTGTACAAGTCGCGCCTGCGGATGGGCGACAAGCTCGCCAATAAGCTCTTGCGCGAGTGGCCCGACCACGACATCGACGTGGTCATCCCAGTGCCCGACACCAGCCGCACGGCTGCGCTCCAGATGGCGCATCACCTGGGCGTGAAGTACCGCGAGGGGTTCATCAAGAACCGCTACATCGGCCGGACGTTCATCATGCCGGGCCAGCAGATCCGAAAGAAGTCCGTCCGCCAGAAGCTCAACCCCATCGGGCTCGAGTTCCGGGACAAAAACGTGCTCCTCGTCGACGACTCCATCGTCCGAGGCACCACGAGTAGCCAGATCATCCAGATGGCCCGAGACGCCGGCGCCAACAAGGTCTACGTCGCCTCGGCCGCCCCGCCGGTCCGCTACCCCAACGTCTATGGCATCGACATGCCGTCGTCGACCGAGCTCATCGCCCACGGACGCACCGAGGACGAGATCCGCCAAGCCATCGGCGCCGACCGCCTCTTCTACCAAGACCTCAAAGACCTGCGAGACTCGGGCTTCGAGGGCAACCCCGAGGTGAAGGCCTTCGAGGAGTCGGTCTTCAGCGGCCAGTACATCACCGGTGATGTCGACTCGAGCTACCTCCAAGGCCTCGAAGACGCCCGCAGCGACGGCGCCAAGCAGCAAAAGCTCGAAGACGATGACCTCTTGGGCGACCTCGACGTCAGCGGCTCCCTGGGCTCCCCAGCGGCCTGAGACCTGAGGCCGCGCCAGTCTGCGCGGCTGGTGCAGCGTCTTCTCGCCGAGAGAGCTCAGCATCACCGACCGCGGAGGGCAAGCGTCTGCGTGGACCGCACAACGACCCCGCTCAGAGGGCCACGGCCGCTATCATCACGGCGCCTGACCGTCAGCCAGCAATTGACGCTCCACCAGCGCCCACAAATCGGCCGCAAACAAGTGCCCGGCATACGGGTCATCTGCCTCATGCACCGCGCCCCCCGCAGCGGCAGCTGCCCGCAGTCGGGGCACCGCCGCCGGCGTGATGACGCCATGGTAGAGCGACGCGCCCAGGCCCTCGGCCCCATTGCTGGCGAAGTGAAGCGCGCCCGAGTGGAGGACCGCGAGGTCGCCCGCTTGAAGCCACACCAAGGAGACCTCAGCGTCGCCTAAGAGGCGCGCCTGACGAGCCGAGAGGGGCCGATCGGTGGGCACGTAGGTCGCCCCCTCGTCAACCGCCCCTTCGTCGTCCTCTGTACCGACATGCTCGGCGCCGAGGCGGGCCGTCGCCCCATGGGACGCCACCCCCAAGACCTTCACACCATGCAAGGCGTGGGCGAGCTGCACCTGTGGGCAGATGTCGACGTGGGCGCAGGTCACCGACCCCGGGGCCCCCAAGAACAACCGAGGGGTGGGCTCCCGCCAAAGCAACTCACGGCCACACAAGGTATCGAAGGCCGCCCCAACCCCCGCGTCGCCTGACTGCATCGCCCCAGCGGCGCCTGTCGCGTTTGCCAAGGCTGCCAACGTCGCCGCTGCGGGCATCTCCACGGCATACCAATGACCGAAGGGCGCGGCCGTGTCGAAGGTCACAACCAGCGGGCCTCCGGCCTCGCGGCGCGCGTCGATGGCGTCCAGGATGTCTTCGAAGGGCATGACGCGCCCGTCGACGTCCAGCGAGGGAGGAGACAGCCCGGTCACCCCCATGCCTGCCGTCACCCCAGCGGCTTCGGCAGCCCCGCCCGGCTCGACGACGCCGACCTCCACGCCGGTGCCCGCAGAGGCATCGGCGCTGGGCTCCCTCCCCGCGGCCACGTCGGCGCTGGGCACCTCGGGGCCAAAGCCGAGGCCCATGGGCTCATCGGGGTCAAAGGTCACGCGGAGCGGACCGCTGCCCAGGGCTGCCTGGCAGCCTTCGGCGATGTCTTCCCCGACCTGGCAGAGCTCTCCCCAGGTGGACTCGCCGATGAGCCGGCCATCGCCGCGCCACGCAGCCTCGGCGCCCGAAGACGGCGCCTCCAACCCACGCTGAAGCACCCCGAGCACGCCGTGCTCACCCGCCAAACCAGCGGCGGCCGAGACGACCTCACTCGCGCCCACGAGCCCCTCGAGCCCGAGCGTGACCGCACCACCAGGCAGGAGCAGCGGGCGGTCGATGTCCGACCCGGTGAGCCGCGCCAAGAACCAGCCGCCATCAAACGCGATCGTGGACGCCCCAGACGCTCGGCGACCGGCGAGGCGCGCATGCACAGCGGACGGCCAGTGTGGCGTGGCTCGGGCCACCGCCTCGGTCGTCAGCGCCGGCTCGCCCATCGCTTGGGCGAACACGTCATCGGGGAGGCCAAGGGTGAGCGGCCCTCGGCGCGCGCCCTGACCATCGACCAAGGTCCACGCGCCCTCGCTCACGTACTCAAGGCGACCCTCGCACCAGGCTGCGTCCGTGGCGGTGCGGAGCGCTACCTCGTAGACCTCCTCACCGTCCGCCTCAAGGTGTAACCCGAGGAGACGAAGGGTGAGGCCGTCGCCAATCTGGAGGGTGGGGCCAGCTACCAAGGGGGTCTCGACCACGCATTCCTCTCGGAGCAAGGTGTCTATCACTGGGGTCAGAGCTTAGCGGCGGAGCGACACCATGGCGCCCTCCCCTGGTGGCTGCGCGCGTGTCGCTGCGCTAACAGGGGTCGCCAGGCTTGGTCCCACGACAGGGAGCCCGGTGACTGTGGGGCCGACTTCGCTCACACCGTGAGCAGGCGCGCACCCTATCTCGTCACCATGAGGAACACCACGACTTACGGTGCGCCCAGGCGGATCCCAAGTGGACCCTCGCTGAACCAAAACGCGCGCTCAGTGCCCCCTCGGGGCCGCCCCCCTTACTACTCCGCTAGCGTGTTCTCGTAGCCCTCGAACGCGCGGCACGGCTGCCCACGAAGGGTGCAGGCGGGCGGCGGGGTCTCCACCGTCACGCTCGGGATGACAGGCAGGACCATCGACGATGGGAAGGCCGCTTGGTGGGCGACTGAGTGGGTCGTCTCTTCCGGCAAGTCCAGGAGGATGAAGAACCAGCGGGCGCTTGAGTCGCCGGGCGTGTCTACCGCGATTCGGATGCGTGAGCCGGCCCTGAAGATGTGGCCAAAGGGCATCATCTCGACCCGCACCTGAGACCACTCGCCCTCGGGCAAGGGCTGGGCGTCCTCTTCGAGGTGGGTCTTGACCGGGCGAAGCTCGGTCGCGTCATCTCGGAGCGCGCGATGGCTCGCGCGGAGCACCCCGCTTTGGACCAGCATCTCTTGGCCGTCGTCGCGCACCTCGGTGAGCGTCACCTCGATGTCGGCGTCGGTCGCCGTCGACTGAAACCAGAGGTCGATCGAGCCGTGCCCGAGCATGACGACCTCATCGTTGAGCGGCTCGCTGATGAACGCCGCGGCGCTCCCAGGCGCCATCTGCCGGAAGTCCCAAGGCGGGTCAGTGCTGTTGATGTCACCGCTCGGGAGCGTCGTGCGGGTCGCCGCGTCTGCGTCGTGGATGTACGTACTCGCCCCACCGGCTTCCGGTGGCAGCTCGGTGGAGAGCGAGCCATCCGGCTGGAAATACCAGCGGGTGGCGACCGTGTCGGGTAAGGGCCACTCGGTGTGGTGGGTCTCAAAGGTCCCCGCCGGCGCCCCTGGTCCCTCGGGGAGGCCGCCGCACTCCCAGATGACCCTCAGTTTGTCCTCCGCGTTGTAGTCCGAGAGCGCGGTCTCGAAGTCGTCGTAGTCGGCGAAGCGGTTCGGCGAGAGCTCAAGCTCGACCCCAAAGCCCTGGGCGAAGAAGAAGGGGACGAGCCCCACGACGGTCTCGTCGATGCTCGGGATCTCACGGGCGACGAAGAAGTCCATGAACGTCTTCCACTCCATCAAGATCTGAGGGCTGAACCCATCCACATGCACCCCATTAGAGACCGTAAAGCGCGCGTGTGGGCTTGAGGTGAACTTGTCGAGGAGCGCCGCGAAGTGAGGGCCCGTCTGCTCATCATGCCACTGGCCGGTCAGGTAGACCGGCACGTCGATGATGTCCACCCAGCTGCTCGGGTCGAGCGGCGCGGCGACCTCCTCGGTGTAGTAAGGATTATCGAGGGCCTTTTGCACCACGTCGACCAGCTGACCGTGGAGCTTCTGATGCTCGGCGCACAGCGCGTCCCCCGAGTCGACCACATCCTGAATCCAACCATGGCCATAAGGCCTGGCGCGGTCGAGCACGTTGTCGACCCAAGAGAGCGCGAAGCCATCGTTGTAGATGCCGCCGGGCGCGAGCGTCGATGACGCCGAGTCGGCTAGCACGCTCATCGGCGTAATCGCCGCCAGTGAAGGCGGCTGAGCCTTGGCCGTGAAGAGCTGCGCGATGCCCGGGAAACTCAAGCCGACCATGCCGACCTTGCCGTGCTTGACCCAGTCTTGGCTGGCGACGATCTCGATGATGTCGTAGCCATCCATCAGCTGAAGCGGCTCGAAGTAGTCATAGGCGCCGTCCGAGCACCCCGTCCCGCGCATGTTCACGCCCACCGACGCGTAGCCCATCAGCCCCGTGAAGATGCCCGCGCCAAAGCTCGGCACGTCGCAGAGCACCGGGAACTCTCCGCAGAAGGGCTCGGCGACATCCGAGAGCTTCTGACCAGGCCTCGCTGGGCTGTAGCCCGAGTAGTTCACGACCGTCGGGTAGGGGCCGTCCTCGATGGGGCCCGGGAGCGACACAAAGACGTGGAGCTTGGTGCCATCGCGGGTCGTGATGTAGCTGTTGCCCGGGGCGAGCGTCTGGGATGCGTAGAGCTCAGGGTCCGGCGCCAGGTCGGCCTCGGACTTCACCCACACATCGGTGGCCTGGTCCTCGGGGGTGTCTTTGAGGCGCACGACGCGCCCGGTACCCGGGGCGAGGCCGCGCAAAATCAAGCTGCCGTAGTCATCCGCCGTGCCCGCCGCCACGACAGCTCCCTCGTCATCGAGGAGCTCCAACTCGGCGCCCATCGAGGCGTCCCAGATGTAGACCTGCTCCAGGGTGCCGCGCACCTTGAAGCTCGCTGCGTCGAGGTTCGGCCCCGTGTACTCGGGGACGGTCACGACGTCGTCGCTCTCGCCGGCGTCGGCCTCGCTGGGCCCCTGCCCTGCGTCGTCCGCCACCCCGCCTCCTCGCGCGGCATCTTCTGCCCCCGCTTCGACGTCCGCCCCGGCGACGGTGGTGCCGTCGTCGTCACCAGGTTCGATCGTGTCCGTGCCGCACGCTGACATCACCAGGGTGAGTGCGAGGCACGTGGAGAGGGTTGCCTTCATGGTGCTCCGGGGACGAACGAGTTACTGCGCGCAGGATGATAGCTGCCCCCCCCCTGCCACGTCACCCACTTCTTGAGCCCAGAGGCACCGCTCCAGGCGTCACGCGCCTGTGCCTCAGGGGCTCACAGCCTCTGGGCACGCAGCCGCGAACGCCTGAAGCGTCGCCGTGTAGTTATCGAACACCGAGGGGGTGCACGTCCCACTGGTGATCACGCTCATCGTGCCCGGCCAGGTGGCGTCCACCTCGAGCATCTCGTTCTCGATGGTCGGCGCGTCCAGACACATCGCGAACTCAGAGGGCTCGTCCGAGGGCAACTCAGCGCCGCCTGCGTCGACCGTGAAGGCGATCGTCACCAGGGACAGCTCGTCAGAGGCCGCGATGATGTCCGTGACGACCCACTGCCCCCCGTAGTCGTCATACGTACAAGGCCCCCCCGTCTGGGTGAGCTCGTCACAACCGATGGCGGTCATGCAAAGGGAGAGCAAGGCGAAAGAGAAGAGGAGTCGGCACATGTTGGGGCTCCAGTCGCGCAGGGGCGGTAGGGGGTCTGGGAGAGGATAGCGGCGCACGCACACCCGGGTCACCCTCCAATGGCAGGGCTCTCGTCGTGGCGACCCAATCCGTTGCCCTCTTTTAACAACGGGGAGTGCGCGCACAATCCCACTGGTCTGACTCCACTCTGTGGGATATGCCACCCTTGGAGCCCCCCGGCTCACCTCGCAGACGCCCTTCAAGGAGCCGCCCCATGACACGATGGAATCTACTCCTCGCCCTCCTCATCGCCTTTGGCCTGCAGCTGGGCTGCCACGAGGACCTCGATGAGACAAGCGGCTCAGACGAGATCTCAGAGCTGGTCGAGACGACCCAGCTCAACGAGCTCATCGACGTCAACAAGTCGACGACGGGCAACAAGCAGATCGTCATCTTCACGAACCCTGAAGCGCAATACGACACACCGACCCTAAGCTCCGAAGACAACCCGTGCTGGGAATCCTTTGGCGACACGCGGGTACCCAATTGTGCCGGCGCCACCCACGCGGCCTCGCTCCTAGCGAGCGGAAGCGTGGATGGCTGCACGGAGACGAGCTGGTTCGGAGACGGTACCTGTGACAGCGCGCACCCCGATAACCTCAACTGCGCGGCGACCGGGTGGGATGGCGGCGACTGCAAAGTCCCGACGCGCGACCGGGTCGAGTTCTTCGCCTACCACAACGGCTGTGACGTCGACGCCATCCCGGGCCTCTGTCATCGAGAGCTCGTCGCTGTCGGCGGCTCCGTCGTCTTTACGCCTGATGACATCATCCGTGATTACGACGACATCGTGAAAATCTTCACCTATGTCGCCGAGGCGGTGCAGGCCGTTGTCTCCATCGCGCTTACGGTCGTGACAGCGGGCGCCGCCAGCGGGCTCATCGCCGAAGAGGTTGCCGAGGTGGCCGGCGACGCCGCCAGCGCCTTCCTAGAGATAAGCGAAGAGACCGCCGACGCTGTGGAGGTCGGGTTAGACACCGCGAACTTTGAAGACGACTTCCTGAACCTCTCCGTTCGAACCACATCGGGCGGCCCCAGGTTCAGCTGGGCTGAGAAGCTGGCGGTGAAGATGGGCATGAATGTGCCCCTCGGGATGATCGAAGGAGGACTCAAGGGTGGACAGGATGGGGCTGGTGCGGCGTTCAAAGGTGCCTTGGAGGCATTCGGGAACACCCTGGCGGGCTCCGTCGAAAGCATCGGAGGGGCAAAAGGCTTCCTCAGCTTCGCAAAGAGCCTTGGCTCAAATGCTGAGTCGCTTGCCTTCACGGGCATCAAAGACATGGAGATCATCGCGGCCGACGTAGAGGGAGGCTTGTCGAAGAGCGCGCGGCTCCGCAACTTCGCTGCGTTTCTATGGAACAGCGCCGGGAGCGCCGAATCGGACCGGCCATCGTATGTCATCAATGCCGCCGCAAAGACCTTCTTTGCGGACACCAAGCCAAGCCTCTGGGAGGCCTTCAAAAATGAGCTAAACCTTGTACCCAAGGTCGGCGCCGCGATGACCCTCGTCACGAAGGGGACACACCTGGCCCTGCAAATCGTCGACGACGAGGGCGAGACCCAGAACGTCTCTTTTAACCGTGGACATATCCAGAGGATCGTCGATCGCCTGAGTGACGACCCCTCTTTTGAGGCTGACGTCTCGGATTACGTGCGCCAAAACGTGCCTATCGAGCGTGGCGTTCGGGCGCTCGCGGTAGCCCATAACCTCTGGGTCAACGCTCCGGATCTGCATGAGAAGCTCGCCCCCCTCTTTGAGACAGAGGCGGAGGTCTCAGATCTCTACACGGGCTACCTTCCAGCCGCGATGCTCACGGGGGCAGAAACGCTCAACGCCGACTATCACCTCGCCATCAGCGCCGAAGACCACACGCTCTACGCTAGGCTCAACACCAGCTTTGTCGCCGGCAACCTTGAAGAGAGCGTCCACAACGAGCTCTTGAGCCGAGACTTCAAGACCGAGGGCTACGCCGTGGCCTCCGACACGCTGAAGAAGGCGGGCTACCTCCCCCTCCACGAGCTGACAGATGTCGACACCCAGAACATTCAAAACCTGATGATGTGCACGCGGATCGCGATGGGCATGCCAGTCTCAATCAAACTCTGGTCCAACAAGGAGTGGAACTACCTCGCTGGCTACAGAGGCAAGCTCTACCGAAACATCGCGGGCTTCCTACGCAACGAACAGGGAGCGCCGAGCTTCGACCACTGGACGACGCATTGGTACGCCCCAGGTCACCCAAAGCACAACACCTTCTGGGAGGAGATCGTGGGCTTCACCGGACAAGTGGGCACCTACGCGGCGACCCAGACCACGGCCGACGCGACAGCGCCGCTGCTCCCATTGACCAAGGGCCTCTTCATCAACCAAGACCACCACCTTCACATGGAGGTCAAAGACATCACCGATGAGGAGCTCTCCCAGTGGAACGCCAATGGGGAGCCTGGCACAGGATGGAATGATGGCTGCGGTGCCACCAAAGACAGGCTCATCGCGGTGACCTTAAAGGCTGCAGAGGCCATCAACTGGTGGAAAGGCCTGAACGTCTCAGTGCTCAAATACAACCCCGCGACCTGCGAGGTAGACCCAGCTGCGGAGCCGAACTCACACGGGTTAGAGGTCAAAGCAGACGGCGCACCCATGACGCTCTATATCCCCGTGGGTAACTTCAAAGAGTGGCTCTCAGCCCTCGAAGCGGCGCCCGGCAATGAGTGGGTGGGCAATGTCTTCTACAGCCTCTTCGAGTTCAAGGTGGAGAACTGCTTTGCCGTTCCTTTCGACATTGGAGCGAGCTTCTACAACCTCGAAGATCTCGTGGGCAAGCACATCACCGTCACCTGGGTCACGGAAGGCTCCAGCGGCTCGGACTTCTACGGCGTCCCCGGTGAATATGACCTGCATGGCGACCAATCCGACGTCGTCGTCTCTTCCCAGGGAGCGCACAGCGACACGACCGGCGCCATGATCGGCTTCGCGATTCACCCAGGGATAAGTTGGTGGAAGGGCATCGCGCTGAGGAAGAGCGACGGCACCAAGCTTTGGCTCACAAAAAATGACCTGGTGGGCAACGTAAACGATGGCTTCGTTCCGGACGGGACGACGGCCTTGTTCCAATCGGATGATCCCGTAAGCGAGTGGGGCTATCACGTCCACGTGGAGTTCTGGAAAGAGGTGACCCCGGGCGTCAACTACTACCAAAAGGCCGTCAAAATTAAGACCGAGGACCTCCAGGGCTACTACACCAACTTTTTGTGGAAGTACGACGGCACCAATTACGGCCCAATCAGAAACAGCTATGTCGCCAACGGAGGCCACGACAACATCAGCGTGCAAATAGAGGACTTGCCCGCAGACCGGGCCGCGTTCCCTGGCGGGATGGCCCAAGTGCGCTTCGCCGTGGCGCCAGGGATCACCTGGTGGAAGGCCATCAAGGTGGTGTTGGTGAACGGCGCGACGGAGATGCTCTGGACACATACCTCAACTCAGACAACTGGGCTCAATCCCTTGGATAGCTCCTCGGTGATAAACGTCTACCCTGCGCTCATACCGAGCGGGAGCGAGGTCCGAGTGCAGTTCTGGAAAAAGGTCACTCCCGGCGTCAACTACTACGTCGGTGACGCCAAGATCGACTTTGACTCCATCGCTGGCAAGAGCGTGACCTTTATCTGGGAGAACGACTGAGGGGCCGCGTATCGGACACGCTAGCCCCTGAGGGTCTTGGCGCTCAATGCACCACTTCCCTTAGGGGTTACAGTACGCCCTGGAATTCTCAGTGCAATCGCCGGCGCAGCTACAGATCCCTGGTCCGGGGATCTCAAAGTTGGAGCCCTCCTGGCCATTGCACGCCTGCCCTACCATGTCAGGATCAAAGACTGGGCAGCCCACATCGGGTTGTATCTCGCACTCGCTAATCGGTGGGCACTCATTGCAGCTGCTCGTCGAGCCGCCGCCGCC
>JBMYRH010000056.1:0-12722 GCA_049602155.1 Myxococcota bacterium
ATTAACTGCCAACAGGTTGAATAACCCAATCTCCCCACCGTCCTGTCTAAAGCGATGGCCCAGGAGTAGTCTCACGGCCCATTGGGATGCCCACCAATCGCATGCAACTTACTTCGGGCCAATCTCGGGCCACAGGGTTGGCAATTCGGGTAAGAACCGGAGGGTTGACGGGGCTGGGCAAGGACGTAAGCTGCTGTTCTGAAAGGAACACCACGTTGAGCAAGGCCCCTGGCGGTGGCTCATGGCCGAAGGTCGTCGGTTCTTGTTCGGGACCCGCTACCAAAGAGAAAGGCCAGCGCGAACGCGGTGGCCTTTTGTCGTTCCTGAGACACTGAGCAGGCGGCGAGCTCGGTGGCCTCAACTAGAGCCAATCACTCGGCGACAAAGCCCTCCCAGCGGCGCATGTAGGTCACGAATGCTTCGCCGAGGCCTTCTTTGCGGAGGTAGGCGGCGCTGACCGGCAGGGCCGTGGGCTCAAAGTCGGGGTCGGCGATGACCCGTCCGGGGAAGTCGTGGTGCAGAATGCCGCCGCGACCGATGGCCACGAGATCGATGCCTGCGTCGAGGATGGTTTGAACCTCGCGGGCTGTGCCAATCTTGCCTGCGACCGTCAGCCGGACGCTTTTCTTGTCGAGCGCGCTCACGTAGGCCAGCAGACTCTGGTGGGCGTAGCGCTCTTCGGCTGGCGCTTTGAAGCTGTCCCAGAGGCTCAGGTCCAATAGGTCGAGCAGCCCTGAGTCGATGAAGCCCTGCGCCACTGCCATGCACTCGACCAGGTCGATGCCAGCGCTCTCGGGCGAGAGCCTTAAGCCCAGCAGAAACTCGGGCCCGCACTGCTCGCGGATGCCCACGAGGATGTCGTGGATGAGCCTGGCCCGGTTCTCGAGGCTTCCCCCGTAGTCGTCGCCTCTCCGGTTGGTCTCTGTGCTCAGGAACTGACACAAGATGTAGCCGTGCGCCCCGTGCACCTCGACGCCGTCGTACCCCGCCCGCTTGCACCGAAGAGCCGCTGAGATGAAGTCGTCTCTAAGCTCGTGCACCTCGTCGATAGTGAGGGCCCGAGACCCCGTCTCGTCATCGGCAGATGGACACACCGGCGCGCCGTCAATCAGGTCGTGAGGAGAGCGCATCCCGGCATGGTGAAGCTGCAGCACCGCCAAGCTCCCGTGGCCTTGAATCGCCGCGGCCAACCGCCGGTGGCCGTCCAGCAAATCGTCGGAGTAGATGCCCAGCTGACCCGGGAAGCCTTTGCCATTTGCCTGCACGTGAGACGCGCAGGTCATCGTGAGCCCAAAGCCGCCCTCGGCGCGCATGGCGAGCCAGTTGAGTTCATCTTCGCTCAGCCGCCCATCTTCATGGCTCTGACGGTTCGTCATCGGCGCCAGCATGAAGCGGTTTTTCATCGTGGCGCCGCAGGCGAAGGTCACCGGGTCGGCGGGGTCGGCTTTGGTCTCGGCCATAGAGAGCGCTCCAAGTTGAGAGGGTATCCTACGCGAAGGCTGCGGACCGGTGTGGACTTCGAGTGAACCTCGGGCCAAGGGCCACGTAGAGGGCACAAAGGCAACGGTCACCGCAGGTCGGCGAGCGCGTTAGGAGCCCACACCCTTTTAGACTAGGGGAGCCTGAAGCGGCTTATTCCGCGGTGCCCATGGTCCAGATCTCGCGGTCGCTCTTCAGGTGTTTGCGGTGGATGGTAAACCCGTCCGCCCCCTCGGCCTCGGCGATGCCCTCAAGCTCGGCGATGTCCTCATCGGAGCCATCGCAAAACCCAATAGGGAGGTTACTCGTCGCGACCATGAGCTGAACCTTGAACTCGCCACGGTTCCAGCGGGTCTGGGTCTCATTGCTGTACGTATGAATCATGCCGATGGTCCTATCAGTTCACACCATCCCCCGTCGAGCCTCTCCTCGCTGATTGGCCGGGCCGTGGATGCGCGCCCTGGACATATCGGACGCCGACACCCTCTGCCGGCATACCCTCCCGATGCCACGGCGAGCTCGTGGGTTCTTCGTCGGCCCCGCACCCATAGGGCACGACCCCTGCTCATCAGGTCGCGGGCGATGTCGACGCCCCTCGGTGAGCGCTTCATCCAATTCACCCATGGGGCATCCATCGACCCACATCATCCGCTCTGTGACCATCGAGACCAGGCGCCCTTGATGCCCCCTCGAAGACCGCAGACAGGGCCTCCATCGCCCACCTCAGCCCCCGCTTCCCATCCAAAGAGTTGCGCTGGCGCGCCACCCGAGGGCGTGGCAAAGTCAGCGCTGGACGTGCGCGCGCTCGGCACATGACTGGATGGCTTCGGTGCTCCTTCAACGGCTGAACATGGACAACTCCTGGTTCCTCGAGCTCTCGGGGACGCGCCTGCTTATCGAC
Source organism: Myxococcota bacterium (assembly GCA_049602155.1). Lineage (GTDB taxonomy): Bacteria > Myxococcota_A > UBA9042 > PHBI01 > JBMYRH01 > JBMYRH01. The sequence goes on from JBMYRH010000056.1 coordinate 2,381, forward strand.
CCGTGGCTCGAAGGCGAAGAGGTCGACTACGTCCGATGGCTCAACGTGCAGTGGCACCGGACCGAGCCCATCGCCTATGAGCAGGTCCCCGAGTTCGACGTGGTGCTCATCACTCAGAAGTACCCCGACCACTATCACGAGCCGACGCTCCTGAAGCTCCAACCCAAGGTCGTGAGCGCACCGGCGTCCCTTGGCCGCCGCTTGAGCCGGCTCCTCCCCGAGGCGACCCTCTACCTCTTCGACAAAGAGACGCGCCATCACCAAGTGGGCAGCCTGAGCCTGACCCACCTGCCGACCCGGCGCCGCATCGACCCCATCTACGACGCCTACGCCCTAGAGGCCGAAGGCGAGGTCGTCATGGTCGCCAACCACGGCATGGCCCTAGACGCCGACCATCAGGCCCAGCTCCAAGGGGTCGGCCCCTGTGACGTGCTGATGAGCCCCTTTAACCGCTACGCCCTCCCTGCCCTCCTCGGCGGCATCGTGGCCCCTGGTCTCGAGGGGCTCAAGGCGCTCGTCGAGGCCACTCAGCCCACCCACGTCGTGCAGACTCATGATGAGCCCAAGCACGGCACCGGGCTTGTCCCGATGCTCGCGAAAGTCGAGCGCTTCGAGCCCTCAATGGCCGAGCCCCATCCCTGGCTTAAGCCCCGCTTCCTCGACATCTCCGACTACACCCCGGTGAGCCCATGAGCGAATCACGACGCGCCCTTGTCGACATCACCTGGATGTACACCCTCATCGGCCTCCTAGGCTGGTGGGTCGCACAGTCTGTCGAGGGCGACCTGATGATGCGCGCCGGCGTCGCGGACTTAGCGATGACGGGGCTCGTCTTTGTCTTTTCGCTCTGGAAGTCCAACACGAGCGCCTACGACGCGTTTTGGAGCATCATCCCGAGCTACCTGACGGTCTGGCTCTTCATCGTCTGTGACGGTCAGAACTGGGGCCTCTGGACGTGGGCGACCATGGCGATGCTGAACCTGTGGTCTTGGCGCCTCACTCACAACTGGGCGCGGGGTTGGCCCGGCTGGAGCCACGAGGACTGGCGCTACGTCGACTTTCGCGAGGCTCAAGGCAAAGCCCTCTTTCAGCTGACGAACTTCTTCGGCCTCCACCTCTTCCCGACCGTGATCGTCTTCGCCAGCTGCCTGGCCCTCTTTGACGTCGCCACCGCGAGCGTCTTCACCCCCTGGTTAATGGCCCTGGGGCTCGGCGTCGGCACGCTCGGCATCGCGCTCGAGCTCATCGCGGACAACCAACTCGCGGCCTTCAGGGTGCGACCAAACCCCAAGCGCGAGGACATCTTAGATACCGGACTGTGGGGCGTGATTCGCTACCCGAATTACCTGGGCGAGATGCTCTTCTGGTGGGGCATCGCCCTGTGCGGTCTCGGCGCCCAGGGCGCCTGGTGGGTCACCTTGGGGGCGACGGGGATGGTCATCCTCTTTGCCTCTGCGTCCATCCCGATGAAGGACAAGCGCATGAGCGCGCGACGTGAAGCCTTCGCTGAGTACAAAGCGCGAGTGCCTGCGCTCTTGCCGCGGCTCAGTAAACGCAACACTTAGAGCCCCTGCGACGAGCCACCCCAGGGGCGTTGTCGTTTCATAGGTTTCTTGGCACGATGATGATGGTTCTGGCACCACTCTCTCCCAAGGTCTCCCAATGAATCGAGCCGCTCGAATTGCGTTAATTTGCGTCGTCCTCCCGCTCTTGCTGATGCACTGCGCAGATGACCCAGTCGCCTACAGCGACGTCGTCTCACTGAAGCTCTCAGGCATCAAGGACGGTGACGCCAAGAACGGCGTGACGACCGAGGAGAAGAACATCAACACCGAGAGCGGCAACCCATATGGCACCTTCCTCGCGAACGCACGGGAGGCGCTCGACGGAGGCGAGCCAGGTCATGTCGAGCTGAACTCGGCGCTCGTCGGCATCCATGCTGACAGCAAAGGCGTCGCACAACTCGACCAGGTCTTCTCACGCGTCGAACTCTTCATCTCGTCGAGCACCGCGACCTACCCCCTCGGCGATGCCACCTCACTCAGCGCGAGCACCGCGGCGTTCGTGCTCTCAGAGGACGTGGACTGGGAGACCCTCCAGCCCACACTGGTTCAAGGCGACTTCAAGGTCGGCGTCCGCGTCGACATCCTCACCGATCTGGAGGACGACTGGGACGCGAAGCTCTTCCTCGACCTGAATTTCTCGGCCTATGAGTAGGGGCACTTCCCTCCCAGGCCTTGGAGGCACTGGACGCTGACGAACAAGCGTGCCCGCTAGCCCACTGCGTACCGTAGCCTACGCCGTCGCAGCGCGAAGATGAGCCAACGGGACAATATCGCTCTAGGGAACATCGACCCGAGCAGCGACGAGGCCTACGCCTACGCCGCCGACGTACGAGAGCTCATGGACATGGCCAACGGTCACTTGCCCGCGGGATCCGGCAGCTTCAGCCGCGATGGCACCTCGCATGTGGACCTCACGAGCACCTTCTTCACCACGCTCCAGTACAACGGCTGGAGCTTCCGAGACGTGCTGGTGAACTGGATGGCGGACAAGCAGCCCGAGAGTGAACACCCTCACTCGCTGGTCGAGTACCCCTAGCGGTCTAGGCGCAGCTCAGCGGTTGGCGCAGAACCCAAACGTCGTGGTCGCGCCGACGTCTAGAGTGGCGTTGGACGCCACGCCTGTGAAGTAGACCTCGTCGCCCATCACCTGCGTGTTCGCCTCCCAGACGGTGTAGATCTCGCCGTCGACCGGCCAGAAGAAGCCCCAGGTCGTCGCCCCATCCCCCACATTGGTGACCGCGCCACTGGCACAGTAGCCCGCACCCCAATCACTGGTGATCTCGACTGAGAAGTCGACCCCCTCAGAGGTTGGCCCACCTGGGCCAGGATCGTCTCCGGGCTCCGTCATGTCGGTGATGGTCACGTCGGCGCAGAACCCAAAGGAGGTCGACGCGCCCGGCTCAAGGGTGTGGTTCCAAGTCGACCCTTGGAAGACCACCATGCCATCGTCGCCTGATGCGTAGGTCGCCTCCCAGACCTGAGTCAACACACCGCCCACCTCAAGGGTGACAGACCACGTGGTGGACGTCGGGCCCTCGTTGGTGACCGTGACGGAGTCGCAATAACCTGCCGCCCACTGCGAGTCGTGGTTGACCGAGACGGCCAACATCGGCTCTGGCTCGGGGCCAGCGTCTGGCTCAGGGCCAGCATCTGGCGCGCTGCTCACGTCACCTGTGCCGCCAGCGTCGGCCTCTAGCACAGGCGGCGCCTCGGGCTCCAAGACCACCACAGGCGGGTCCATCCGCGTGGTCGCGTGGACCGACGTGGCCACGGCCCGCAAGAGCCCTCGCATCCGTTGACCGTCCTCTGCGAACCCCTCGGATAAGGCGTCGAGCATGCAGCTCATCGACGCGCTGACCTCCATGCCGTAAGCGTAACGCAGCCACTGTTGCGTAAAGCAGCGCTCCACATCAGGGCTCTCAGCGAGGAGCTCGGCCAGCTCATCGGTCCCCACAAAGCTCTCATTGGTGTACGCCGTGCCGACGATCTCGCCGCTGACGTCGATAGGCAGGCCGTTCTCGTCAGCCCGGTAGCGCCCTACCCCATCGAAGTGCTCGAACGCGAAGCCGATGGGATCGATCAAGCGATGGCACCCCGCGCACTCCTCGAGTTCGGCGTGGGCGGTGAAGCGCTCCCGGGTCGTCGCGTCGGGGTCCATCGCGGGGGGCTCAGCTACGATGCCCGGGGGCGGCAGCGGCAGGTGCTGACAGAAGAGCTGCTCGCGGACGAACTTGCCGCGGTGAATCGGTGACGAGCCGTTAGAGAAGGCGTGAGTGCTCAGGAGCCCACCGTCGGTCAAGAGCCCCCCATAGGGCGTCTCTGACGTGTCGACCGGGCCAAAGCCCCAGTCGTCTAGCGGCCCTTCAGGTGCGGGCAGCCCATAGAACGCCGCCAAGGGATCATCGATCCGAACCTCTTGCCCCGTGAAGAGCTCAGCGAGCGTCCCTGCCTCTTCGCTGATGACGTCGTGGACCCGCGCGACCGCCTGGTGCCCCATCGACGCTCGCTCGACCCCGGTGAACTCTGGGTAAGTGAGCTGGTCTTTAGGCACCGAGGGCAGCCGCTCGATGTCGAGCCACTGGCGGGTAAAGCGCTCGATGCTGAAAGCACTCCGGGGGTCGGCCAAGAGACGGTCAACCTCGCCGGCGAGCACCTCGGGGGTGGTCAAGGTGCCGTCATCAGCCCGGGCGAAGAGCTCGGCGTCCGGCATCGTCCCCCACAGGAAGTACGAAATGAAGCTCGCCACCTCATGCGGGGTCAGCGTGTAGGACCCATCGGCTTGCGCCACGCCCAGTTCATGCCGGTACAGGAAGCTCGGGGACTGCAGCAGCGCCGTGAGGACGAGCTCCACGGCGCCCTCAAAGCCATCCTCGCCATCGGTCAGGTCAAAGAGCGCCGTGTATCGGGTCACCTCAAGGTCGGTCAGGGGTCGCCTAAAGACCCGCGCGCCGACGCCCGTGATGAACGCGTCGCGGCAGGCCTCGTCACCTTGACTAGGCGCGCACGTCAAGAAGGCTTGGGGCGCAGTCAGCGCCTGCGCCGCGATGGCCTCGGCCGCGTCGCGGATCTGCTCCGCCAACAGAGGCGGCACAACGAGGACCTCGGCCTGGTTATCGAAGCCGTTGAGCACGTTCTCTGGCGTGAAGCCCTCGCCCCAGCTCGATGGGAACCCAAAGAGCGCCTCGATGGTCCGGTCGTACTCCGCCCGATTCATGAGCCGCAGCATCGGTGGCCCAGGGCTGATGCTCCCGCAGACCTCCTGCGACTCCTCGGCCTCAAGGCATGGGTCCTCATCGGAGTTCACGCGCTTGACCCAAGACTCAAGCGCCGCGTACTGCGGACTCCCGACCGAGACCATCTCCCCACCAGCGTGCCCCTGAGGGTGCTGATTAGAGGGCTTCAGCAGCAAGACCGGCACGCCTTGCAGCGTCTTGAGCGCGATGCTCTCCGCCTCGGCCATGTTGGCCGCGAGCGCCTCGGGTGTATCCGAGATATCAAAGACCAGGTCGCTCGCCTGAGCCAAGCCGCTCGGGTTGTGGCAGCCCACGCAAGTGATCGAGAAGATGGGGGCCCAAAGCTCGGTCTCGAAGAACACGTCATTGGGCAAGCAATCACTGGGTTCTGAGGGGCCAGGCGGCGTCACACCGCCATCGCTCAAGGTCACATCCGCACCGTCACTCTCAGCGTCGCTCGCCGTCTCCGCCGCGTCCGCCCCGCTGGGCTCGGTCGACGTGTCTTGAGCGACGACCTCTTGGGCGTCACTTGGCGGCACAGTGGTGTCATTTTCGCCTTGAGCCGCATCCGCCACGGGGTCAGAGGTCACCTGGGCCTCACCGACTGATGCGTCGCCATCCGGTGAGGCCCCAGGGTCAACGTCCTCTGGTCCACAGGCCGAGAGCACCAAGACCAGGGTCATCCCCAGGAGGTGCCGCATCATACGAGCCCCTCCAAGCCGCCCGTCCCATAGGTCGGGTTGCCAAACGTCGGGGTGTTGATGCCCAACATCTGACAGATAGAGACCAAGAGCTTCTGGTGCGGTGCGCCGCCATAGTCGAGGTACTGCCCGCCCTGTAAGACGCCAGTGGCGCCCGCGAGGACAAAGGGCACCGACTTGCACTCATGCAAGCGGCCATCGCCGAGCTCTTGCGCCCAGACGACCAGCGTGTTGTCCAGGAGCGTCCCGCCGAACTCCATGTCCTCTGTGGCCTGGAGCCTGTCGAGCAGCCAGGCGAACTCACCAGCAAACCAGCGCTCAGCGGCGACGAAGTGAGCCATGCCCGCGGCGTTGTTATCATCGGTGTGGGACAAGCTATGGTGCCCTTCGCTGATGCCAAGCCAGCTGAAGACGGGCGGGCCGACCGTATGAGAGAGCTGGAGGCTCGCGACCCGGGTCATCCCGCACGCGAGCGAGGTGGTCAGCAGCTCGATCTGCGCGCGGCTCACCTGCGGGAAGCTGTCGTTGTCGTAGACCGAGAGCGCATTAGGCGCGTCGATGTCGCTGCACATCCCCTTCACGCTCAGGCTGCTCTCGAGCTGGTGGATGGCGTCGAGGTGCTGGTCGAGCTTGAGCTGCTCTGCGGCCCCAACCCCACCTCGGAGGATGTTGAGCTCTTCACTGACGAGATCTAGGACGCGCTTGCGGCGTATCTCGGTCGGGGTCGGCCCAGCGCTCGGCTCGGCGACCACCTTGTCCATCAGCCGGCTGTAGACCTGCGCCGGGTTGTCCTCGGGGGGCACGTACGCCCCCGGCCCGGCGTAGCACATGCGCGTCTGAACGTTGCCGCCCCAAGCGCTGGTCTGGACCCCGAGCTCGAGGGACGGGAAGGGCATCTGAGAGCCAATCTGCTTGGCGACGAACTGATCGACACTCGCCCCTGCACCGACGTCACTCGCGCTCCCCCCGCCGGTCAGCATGTGGGACATGCCCCCCTCGTGGTTTGAGGTCCCGTAGAAGTCGATCCCGTCGAGGATAGCGAGCCCCGACGCGTGGGCGGTGAGCGGCTCGAGGATAGAGCCCTGCGGGATGGTGAAGTTGGTCCCCGAGCCTTGAGGCCGCCAGTGGTTGTGGACGGTCCCGTTCGGCGTGAAGAAGATGACCAAGCGCTTGGCCGTCCCTGTCTCGGACGCTCGGGCCACACCGCTCAAGCCACGCAGCCAGGAGCCGCAGAGGACGCTCGCCCCAAGACCGAGGCCAAACTGCCGACGTGAGATGCCGCTCATGAGCGCACCTCATCGACCGCCAAAGCCCGTGTGTCATCAAGCCGTCGCTTGAGCACCTCGCCGAAGCGATTGCCGCGATACCACATAGAAAGTCCCCAGGCCCAAGTGGACGAGGCCTTGAGCATGCCCGTGAAATGAGGTGACTGCAACGCCGAGGCCTGGCGACTGAGTCCCTCCGACTCGAGCCCTCAGCGTATCTACCGTCACCTCACCACACCGCAGACCAGGCCTCCTCCCAGCCCCTCAGCGGAGGTCAACCTCGCCCGTGGTAAAGCCGCTTTGGGCCGCGATGACTCAATCACACGCGCCGTGCCAGACCCGGCCACTGGAATCATCCCTGGTCAAGGGCCCTAAGATCAGCTCTTATCCGCGCGCTAAACACCTCGGAGAACACGATGCGGCCTCGGCACCACTCTCACGGCCTCCCCTCAACCCTGCTCGCCCTCGCCCTGCTGACCGCCTGCGCCGGCGACGCCACGACCGAGGGCGACACCTCGGCCCCCCCCACCCAAGCGGACACCCAAGCGGACACTGAGGCCCAGGCAGACACTGAATCTCCCGGGCAGACCGACGCATCGACGGGCGAGGTCGCCGAGCCGCTGTGCGACGAGGGTGAGGCGCTGTGCTCAGAGGACGCCAGGACGCTGAGCCGCTGCGTCGCGGGCGCCTGGGAGACGACGACCTGCCCCGACGACCAGGGGCGCCTGTGTGAAGACGGCGCGTGCGTGGAGCCCTGGCGCTGGGGTGCGCCCAGCTGGTCGACCTGCGACGACGAGCCGCTGGCGACCGCCGAGTCGTTGAGCGACAAAGCCGCGCACTTTGACGCCATCGCCACGCGGCTGCACATCCACCCTGAGATGCCGTGGATCATGACGGTCAGGTTGAAGACCGAGGAGGTCCCCTGCGAAGGCGACGCCACCCCACCCTGCACGGCGCCAGTCGCCACAGAGGGCGAGGCGACCTGGGAGGACGTCGCGCAGTGGCACACCAACGAGAACGACGGCCTGTGGAGCGGGCTCTACCTGACCAGTCAGGCCTTCCGCTACGCCGTCACGGGCTCTGAAGAGGCCCTTGAGACCGTCCGGACGCTCCTCGCCGGCGAGGTCGAGCGCATGGCCATCACAGGCGTCAGCGGCCTCTTCACCCGCCAGCTCATCCCCCCGGGCGTCGACGGCATCAGCTGCCCGACCTCCCTCGAAGACTATGTGCCCGACGGCAACAAAGACGACAACCAGTGGGTGATGGTCAGCGAGGCTGGCTGCGTCCAGGTCACCGACAAAGAGACCCTCGCCTGGGTCGACACCGACCACTGCGGGCTGGAGGCCTTCGCGGGCTACTGCTGGCTCGATAACGTCAGCCAAGACGAGTACGCCGGGCACATGCTGGCGCTCGCGGCCATCGCGCGCGTGGTCGACGTCCCCGACGTCCGGGACACCGCCATCGCCCTCATCGAGCAAGTGGCCGACCACCTCGTCGCCAACGACATGGCGTTTATCGACTGGGACGGGCGCGTCACCGAGCACGGCAAGCTCTGGGTGACCTCCTTCTCGGGCACCCCGGGCTTCCTCGCGTCTCAGTCCCTGGCCTTCCTCAAGATGGCCGTCGAGCTGACAGGCCGCGAAGACCTGAAGACCTTCTACGAGGGCTGCCTGCTCCAAGAGGGAGACAAGGCCCAGGGCAAGTGCCTGGGCCACGGCTTAGAGACGGGCGAGCCCTACCTCGACTACCTCACCAACGTCCTCGCTTACATGGGGGACGAGGGGTGCAAGAGCAACTACAACGGCTTCTCCATGGCGATGACCTACTTCTTCGAGCTCCTCTGGTTCGAGCACGACCCTGTCCGCCAAGCGCACGTCCAGCAGGTCTTTGACGAGGGCCTCTTCCGCGCCGACAGCCCTAGGGCGCTTATCGGCCAAGAGAACGCCTGGTTTAACGTGATGTGGGCGGCCACCAAGCGCCTAGGGCCCGACAGCGACGGCCCGGCCTACGACGCCGTGCACGACGCGGTGTGCAGCCTGCGCCAGTTCCCCGCGTCCAAGGTGCGCGTCACCAAGGATCCAGGCGCCACCTACCCCCACTACTGTGATGGGCGCCTGGGCAACAGCCAGTCTGAGCACCCCATCCCCGTGGCCGAGCGCTGCCTCAGCCGCTTCGCATGGTGGGCGAGCCCCTATGACCGTGGCGGCTGCCAAGCTGACCCGAGCGAGATCACTCACCCCGGGGACTACCTGATCTCCTACTGGATGGCGCGCTACTTCGGTATGGTCCCCGAGGACCTCTAGCTCACACCTCCCGGGCTCACGAGCCTCCTACGTAGGTGTTCAGCCGGACGCCGAGAGCGCGCCATGCTCCGTCGATGATGCGCGCACCGGGCATAGCCCCGGCGGGTTATGCGAAAAAAGCGCGGCCCATGCGGCGACGCGAGGCTGTGAGCGCAGCCATTGCCAGCGCCAAGAGCCACCCGGTCGTCGGCCCAGAGCCGCCCTGACAGCCGCCGCTCTCCCCTCCCTCGATCGCCACGCAGGCTCCGGTGAAGCTGAGGGACACGCTGTGGCTGGCCCCGTCGGCCTCGACCGACCAGCTCATGCTGACGTCGGTGTCGCCGTCATAGCCGAGGGTCGGCGTGAACGCCTGCTGCCAAGTGTGCGCCTCGCCCGAGGCGATCGTGACGTCGGCGGCCGCGCCCCCGAGGTCCTCCACCCCGCTGACCACGACCTCAAAGGCGCAGTCGTTGGTCAGGGTGAGCACCGCATCGTTGCCGTAGCAGACGTCCAGGGGACCGTCATCGAGCGTGAGGCACCCGAGCGTGTCGTCGACCGTCGCCGTCACCGACGAGGTGCTGCACTCACACGCCGGTGACTCGGCGTACGCGGTGAGGGGGGCCAGGGTGAAGGCGGCGGCCACACACAGGAAGACGCATCGGGCGTGAAACATTTGGGGCTCCATCAGGTAGGGCGTTGTCGGCTCTAGGGCCGCATCTGGATCGAGGTGCCCACGATATCAGACACGGGGTAGATGGCCAGCCCCCCACGGGAGCGACCGGAGGGAACGAAGTGAGCGGAGGGGCTCCACCTGGACCCCGGCATAGAGTGTGGAGAAACACGCAGCGACCCATCGTCCACCGAGACGGTCAGCCCTGCGAGACCTCAGCGACCCGAAGGGGAGCGGCCGGAGCGAACCCAAAGGGTGAGCGGAGGGGAACGAAGTGAGCGGAGGAGCTGTCCCCTCGAACCCTGCGGAGGGCCTGGGGAAGCACGAAGCGACCCATCGTCCACCGAGACGGTCAGCCCCGCGAGACCTCAGCGACCCGAAGGGGAGCGGCCGGAGTGAACCCGAAGGGTGAGCGGAGGGGAACGGAGTGAGCGGAGGGGCTGCCGCTGGACCCCGGCGGAGGGCCTGGGGAAGCACGAAGCGACCCATCGTCCACCGAGAGGGTCAGCCCCGCGAGACCTCAGCGACCCGAAGGGGAGCGGCCGGAGCGAACCCAAGGCGAGCGCAGGGGCGGCCAGGGGCGCTGCCCCTGGACCCCGGCTCCGGGCATGAGCCAGGCGGCTGCG
>JBMYRH010000057.1:0-11331 GCA_049602155.1 Myxococcota bacterium
CGTGGTTCTCCGGGTGGTTCATACCCGGGCTAGAGCGTTTGTTTTTCCTAGGGGCCTTGGTCCGGCCGACCGACTCAGCGCACCCTCTTTGATCACGAGGGCGTCACGACGCGAGACGCGCTCTATACCCAATCGCGGCGCATCATGTCTACGACACAGGCGCCAAACTTGAGCATGCAAGCGTCCCTCGCCTTCAGCGCATCACCGCGATTTGGAACGCGTTACACCAGCCGAGTCCGCTGGCTCATGTGGCGCCCAGATGCGCTGAATTGATGACGGACCCTTGACGTTCAGTGACACGCGGTGTCTCAGTAGAAGTGGGCCGCTCGTGAGGGCGGTGCCGGGCTAATCGTCGATTCTTAGAAGGGGGGCAGGGTGTTTAAGTACCCTGGCGCGCGCTCGTGCAGAGCGCGTGAGGTGTCCGCTTGCATGGAGCGCAGGGAAGATCTGCTCTTCCTCGCTGGTGCTCATGCACACCTTCAGCGCTCCCGTCGCGCTGGCGCGCGATGGAGACGAGCGCGCACCCCTCATGGGATTCAACGCGGACCTTGGCCCAAAGCAGCCCCCTCAGCACCCGTGAGTTCAGCCGAGCAAATGAGGAGTTATCCATGAAACGATTGTCACGTCAGACCACTGTCACGCTGCTTGTCGCTTTGACCCTGGGCCTCAGTGCCTGCGCGGAGGAGCCGATCTGCGGTAACGAGATCGTCGAAGAGGGTGAGCAATGCGACAATGGCGAGGCGAACAGCGACACCGCGGCGTGCACCACGACCTGCATGCACGCCGTGTGCGGTGACGGCTTCACTCAGGAGATCCTCGGCGAGGAATGCGACGACGCGGACTATATCGACTTCAACGGCTGCACCAACGCCTGTCGAACCCCGCGATGCGGAGATGGCATCCTGCAGACCGGTGAAGCCTGCGAAGACGGAAACGTCGACAGCTCCGATTGGTGCATCGTCGACAGCGAAGGGGCATGCCAAGTCGCGCGTTGCGGTGATGGCATCGTGCACGTCGGGGTCGAGGCCTGCGATGACGGCGACGCCAATGGCGATGACGCCCCCTGCACCTCGCAGTGCCAGCTCGCGCGGTGTGGCGATGGCCACGTCCAACCAGGCGAGGCCTGTGACGACGGAAACACCTCCGAACAAGACGCCTGCCTCTCGTCTTGTGTCGAGGCACGCTGCGGCGACGGCCTCGTCCGGCTTGGCCTCTCCACCGACGACCCGGCCTATGAGGCCTGTGATGACGGCAACCTCGACGAGACGGATGGATGCTTGAGCAGCTGCACCTTAGGCTCTTGTGGTGACGGACACGTCATGGAAGGGGTTGAGGCCTGTGATGATGGCGAAGCCAACGCAGACACGGCGGCCTGTAAAAGCGACTGTAGCCTCAACCTATGCGGCGATGGCGAGACGCTAACAGGGGTCGAGGCGTGCGATGACGCGAACACCTCGAACCATGACGCGTGTTTGAACACATGCGTCGAGGCCAGCTGCGGCGATGGGCACGTTCAGATCGGCGTCGAGGCCTGTGATGATGGCAACGCCTCAAGCCACGATGCGTGCAAGACGGACTGCACACTCAATGTGTGCGGCGATGGCGTCGTGCACGTGGGCGTCGAGGCCTGCGATGATGGCGATGAAGACGACACCAACGGGTGCACCACGGCCTGTATGTTGGCGACCTGCGGCGATGGAATTACCCAAGCAGGGGAGCAGTGTGACGACGCGAACCTCGACAACACGGACACCTGCCTCTCGAACTGCTTGAGCGCCACATGCGGCGACGGCTGGGTCCAGGGAGACGAGGAATGCGATGACGGCAACGACGATGACACAGACGCCTGCCTGACGACCTGCGAGTCGGCCAGATGCGGCGATGGCGCGATCCAGGTTGGGGTTGAGGAGTGCGACGAGGGCGAAGCGAACGACGAGGGCGCGGCCTGCGACGCGGACTGCCGAGTCAACGTCTGCGGTGACGGAGTCGAGCTTGTCGGCGTGGAGCTCTGCGACGATGGGAATACCTCCAACAACGACGCCTGCCTGACGAGCTGCGTCCCGGCGAGTTGTGGCGATGGGCACGTCGGGCCAGATGAGGCCTGCGATGACGCTAACGCGTCGAACAACGACGCGTGCAAGACAGACTGTACGCTCAACGTGTGCGGTGACGGCGTCGTTCATGTAGGGGTTGAGGCCTGCGACGTGCCTGGCGACCTCGACGCGTGCACCGCTGACTGCGCTGCGCCGACCTGCGGTGACGGTGAGGTCCAGGCCGGAGAAGACTGCGACGACGCGAACGTCTCGAACACCGACACATGCCTCACGACCTGTGTCGACGCGAGCTGTGGTGATGGCTTCGTGGCTCCGGGCGAGGCCTGTGACGACGGCGATGATGATAACACCGACGCTTGCCTCTCGACCTGCGTCGTCGCGAGCTGTGGAGACGGCTTTGTTCAAGCAGGGGTCGAGGAGTGCGATCCCGCGGCAGCCGGGCCCGCATGTAAAGACGACTGCACCCTCCATGTCTGCGGTGATGAGGTCGTGTTGGCGGGCGTCGAGGCCTGCGATGATGGGAACCTCTCGAACACGGACGACTGCCTCACCTCTTGCGTCGTCGCGAGCTGCGGGGACGGGTTCGTCCAAGGCAGCGAGGAGTGCGACGACGGCAACGTCTCGAACGCTGATGCCTGCAAAAACGACTGCTCCTTAAACGTTTGCGGCGACAACGTCCTGCATGTCGGCGTCGAGCTCTGTGACGACGGCAACCAAGTGTCCACCGACGGGTGCACAGCGTCTTGTGTGCCCGCGAGCTGCGGCGATGGCTTCGTCTTTGATGGCGTCGAGGAATGCGACGATCCAGACCCGAACGTCTGCAGCCCGAGCTGCGCTGACCCAAGCTGCGGTGACGGCGTTGTTCAAGCCGGCGAGGCCTGTGATGACGGCAACACGATCTCAGGCGACTGGTGCTCGGCGACATGCCAGGCTGAGTGCCTCTTGGGTGACGCGCAAGCGATCGCCCAGGACGGTCGCTGCGTGATGTGGTTCGCAGAGGCGGCGAGCTTCGACGACGCGGTCGCTGCCTGTGAGCTCATCGGGGCCCGACCAGCTCAGGCGCACGACGAGGCGGGCAACGCTGACTTGGCGGCCGTGGCAGGATCGCCAGCGTGGATCGGGCTCACGGACTCCTTCACCGAAGGGAGCTGGGTCTGGCTCGCGTCGCCGGGCCAAGTGCTGTCGACGGGCTTCTTCGCCTGGTCAGACACCGCCCCGGCCCTCGCGGCTCCGAATGATGAGGACTGTGTGCTCCTCGATCCTGCAGACGCCGGGAGCTGGGATGACCGGAGCTGCGACGAAGACCATGGCTTCCTCTGCGAGTACGTTTGGCCGTGATGAGGACGACCATGAAAAGCGCGCGGCTCGCGAGCCTCGTGGCCACCCTGACCCTCGTCGCCTCCGGCCTCCATGGCTGCGCAGACGAGGTGATCTGTGGTGACGGCATCGTCGCTGGAGACGAGGCCTGTGATGACGGGGACGATGACGACACCAATGGGTGCACCACGCTCTGCACCCTCCCTGTCTGCGGGGACGGCTTTCATCAGCCGACGATGGGCGAGGAGTGTGACGACGGTGATCCCGACGACCACGACGACTGCCTGAGCAACTGCCGCCTGGCGCGTTGCGGTGATGGGGTGGTTTCAGAGTCTGAGGCCTGCGACGACGCCAACCAAAACGACCACGACGCGTGCACCGCTCAGTGCGCGCTAGCAATCTGTGGAGATGGCATCCTGTGGCAGGGTGTCGAGGCCTGTGACGACGCGAACTCCGATGAGAGCGATGGGTGCACCTCGGCGTGCGCGCTGACCTCCTGCGGCGATGGCGTCGTGCAGAGCGGCGAAGCGTGCGACGACGGCAATCAAGATAACCAAGATGGGTGCCTGAACAGCTGCGTCCTTCCGCGCTGTGGCGACGGCGTTCTGCAGCTCGGGGTCGAGGCCTGCGACGACGCGAACCAGGACGACCATGACGCGTGTACAACATCATGCGTCATCGCGACCTGCGGTGATGGGATCTTGCGCGCCGGGGTCGAGGCCTGTGATGACGGCAACCAGGACGAGAGCGACGGCTGCACATCAGCGTGCACACTTCCGTCCTGTGGCGACGGGATCGTGCAAGCCGGAGAAGAGTGCGACGACGGCAACGCGAACGACCAGGACGCCTGCCTGTCCACCTGCGTCAGCCCCTCCTGTGGGGATGGCTACCTGTGGCTTGACCAAGAGAGCTGCGATGACGGCAACAAAGATGACCATGACGCGTGCCTGAGCACCTGTGAGTTCGCGACCTGTGGAGATGGCGTCGTCCAGCTCGGCGTAGAGCTCTGTGACGACGGCAACGATGAGGACAGCGACGGCTGCACGTCAGCGTGCACACTTCCGAGCTGCGGCGACCAGGTCGTCCAAGCCGGAGAGGAGTGCGACGACGGCAACGCGAGCGACCAGGATGCGTGTCTCACGAGTTGCACGGCGGCCCGATGTGGAGATGGAGTCCTCCAGGTCGGCGTCGAAGCCTGTGACGACGGCAACCAGGACAACCATGACACGTGCACCAACCAATGCGCCCTCGCCGTCTGTGGCGATGGGATAGTCCAAGCGGGGGTCGAGGCATGCGACGCCCCAGACGATGATGGGGCGACGTGCACCCCGGAGTGCAAAGCGCCGACCTGCGGTGACGGCGTTGTGCAGCCCGGAGAAGCCTGTGACGACGGCAACGCCAGTGACCATGACGCCTGCTTGACGAGCTGCGTTCTCGCGAGCTGTGGTGACGGCGTCCTGCAGCTGGGCGTCGAGGAATGCGATGACGGCGACGCCGACGATCACGACGCGTGCACGACGGCGTGCTTGAGCGCTTTTTGCGGTGACAACATCATCCAGCTCGGGGTCGAGGCATGCGACGAGGGGGCAGATGGCTCCGACACATGCACCGCTGCATGTCACGTCGCGACCTGCGGTGACGGCATCGTTCAGGCGGGTGAGGAGTGTGACGACGGCAACGCCAGCGCCGACGACGCCTGCTTGCCTTCATGCCTTGAGGCCCGATGCGGCGATGGCGTCGTTCAAGCGGGCGTCGAGGCATGTGATGACGGCGACCTCGATAACAACGACCCGTGCACAAACTCCTGCGCGTTGAATGTCTGCGGCGACGGTATCCTCCTTGTCGGCGTCGAGGCCTGTGACGACGCCTCCGAGGGCTGCTCCGACGCGTGCACCTTGACCTCCTGCGGGGACGGGATCCTTCAATCAGGTGAAGGGTGTGATGATGGCAACCTGGACGACTCCGACGCGTGCCTCTCGACGTGCATCGTAGCGAGCTGCGGTGACGGCATCGTTCACGATGGGGTCGAGGCTTGCGATGACGGCAACACCTCCAACGCGGACAGCTGCAACGTCAACTGCGAGCCGACGAGCTGCGGTGATGGGGTGGTTCAGGCGGGGGAGGCCTGCGACGACGCCAACGGAGACAACACAGACGCCTGCACAAACGCGTGCTTGATCGCCACCTGTGGTGACGGCTTCGTTCACGATGGGGTCGAACAATGCGATGACGGCAACCAGAGTGATGAGGACGCCTGCACTGTGGGGTGTAAGGCGGCCGTCTGCGGCGATGGCCTCATCCACTTGGGCGTCGAGCCCTGCGACGATGGCAACACGGTGGAGACCGACGCGTGCCTGAGCAGCTGCGCGGTGGCGAGCTGCGGTGACGGGCTTATTCAAGCGGGGGTTGAGACCTGTGATGACGTGAACTACGACAACACGGACGGATGTCTTCAGAGCTGCGCGTCCTTTGATTGGTGTGACTCTTTCGTCGTGTCCGACATCGCACCGGGGGCGTCGTGCTCGCTGGCCCCTGCCGACGAGGTGACCCTGACAGCGCTGGGGCGCGGGTTCCTGACCATTGAGGGCAGCGCAGCGACGGTCTCAGTGAACGGGATCCCCACGACAGCCTCCTCGCCTGCTGGGAGCTGCGCGGCGATCTCCGGGGGGCTCACCGAAGCACAAGGCTGCTCTGAGCTGGTCGTCCAGCTCCCCCCTGGGCTCGGTCTGGGAGACCACGTCGTGACGGTGACAAACCCCGTGACACAGGTCTGCACAGGGAGCGCCGTCCACACCATCGGCCCGCCGCCTCAGATCACCACCTCTGAGCCACCCGAGGCCTGCCCCGGCAGCGTGACCCTCTCCGTCACCGGGACCGGCTTTGGTGCAGGGACGACCTGGACCTTGGGCGGCATCGAGGCGAGCAGCTCAGAGATCGTCGAGGGCGTCGCAACGCTCACCTTTGAGGGGGTCCCATCCGGGGCGCTGGGGACCTCCTACCCCCTGACCGCGACCAACGGCGCGGGATGCGCAGACACCCTGAATGACGCTGTGTTCGTCGTGCCAGATCCGACCCTCTTCTTTGTAGACCCCCCCGTGGTGTTCAACAGCCTGGACTTTATCGCGACGATCTTTGTCTCGGGCGTCAACGGAGGTGACGTTCAGCGTGTCGCGCTCCGCGAGAGCGGCTCTGGGGACCCCTTCCAGGATGTAGACTTCACCTATGACCCAGCCGACGCGGACGAGGTAAGCACGACCATCCCAGCGGGGCTTGTCACAGAGGAGAGCTCAGCGAGCTTCGACGTTCTGCTCATCGACGCGCTGGGCTGCCCGACTGTCCTGAACGAGGGGGTCGTCCTGACGCGAGAGGTCACGGTCTCCATTGACGAGGTGAGGCTTCCCTTCGGCGGTGAGAACAGCGCGACCTCTATCGCTCTGCTGAGCGACAATGACGAGTTCCTCAACCTCCCGCGGGTCTACCTCGTAGGCCCAGCAGAGGTGATTGAGCTGACGGCGACAGCCTTCGTCTCACCCGGGCGCCTGACGACGATCGTCTCCAAGGGCCTGCCAGTCGGCAGCTACGACGTCGTCGTCATCAACCCAGACGGCAGCGTCGGCGTGAGTGAAGCTGACGCCTGCGAGCTCTGTGGCTTTCAAGTCAACACCTTGTCGCCTCCCTTGGTCGACACGGTCACCCCAGGCTCGGTCCCGAACAACCTCCAAACCTTGGAGGTACAGGGCTCAGGCTTTGAGGAGGGCGCAGGTGTGACCCTCTTCTGCGAAGGCCCAGACGGCGAGGCGCTGCCCCCCCAAGAGACAACAGTCCAGAGCGTCAGCGCCGAGATCATCGCGACGGATTTCGACGCGAGCGCCGTCACGCAGTACTCGTCTTGCGTCGTCCGAGTCACCAACCCAGACGAGAGCTTCGGAGAGTTCTCCGCTGTGGCGGTGACGAACTCAGCGGAGAACATCCTCTCACCGACCTCGACCGGCTTCGACCTGACGAGAGCGCGACGTGCGCCATCGGTCCAGTTGGCCGCGGTGAGTCGCTCGGCGCGTAACCTCTACGTGCTCGGCGGCGATGAGGGTGATAGCGCGAGCGCCTTGTCATCGATCGAGTTCGCGCCCCTCGATGAGTTCGGCAACGTCAGCGCACCCTTTGAGCTCCTCGATGACGCGCTGCCTGAGCCGAGGACGATGGGGGGCATAGAGCGGATAGGGCGATTCCTTTACCTCGTCGGGGGCCACGACGGCACGGCAGCGACAGCGAGCGTGCGACGCGCAGAGGTGCTCCAGCCTGAAGATGCACCCAACATTAGCGAGCTGAGCATTCTCTTTGACCCGGTAGGGCTCGAGTCAGGGGTGTGGTTCTACCGCGTCAGCGCCGTCATGGCGGCTGACGATTCAGACAACCCGGGGGGAGAGACCTTGCCCTCAAGCGTTCAGCCCCTCTACGTCTCCCCGCTGATCCCAGACGCTGTGGTGGCGACCTTGAGCTGGGAGCCTGTCGCCGGAGCGAGCAGCTATCACGTGTACCGAAGCTCAGAGCCCGACCAGGCGAGCGGCCAAGAACGTCGGATCGCCACCGTCCCGGCGACTGAGACCTCTTTGGTGGACAACGGGCTTGTGGCGGGCCCTGAGGCGCCGCGCGAGATAGGAGACCTTGGCACCTGGAGGGCTCTCCCCTCCCTCATCACAGCGCGCCAAGGGCTCGGCCTCACTGTGGCGCGAGATCCGGACCCCTCCGACCCCAATAGGCGTTACCTCTACGCCATCGGTGGGCGCTCCGAGACCGAGGTCCTTGGCGACTACGAGATGCTCGAGATCGATATTGAGCCTGATGGCAGCCAGAGCATTGGCACCTGGATCGCGGGTGGCACCTTCCTGGCCGGAGGGAGCAAACCTCATTCGCCGAGGTGGCAACTCTCGGCGGTGAGCGTCGATCGCTCCGTGGCGAGCGAGGTCGTCGGGTCGAACGTCTTCATCTATGCGGGATCGGGGCTCAAAGATAACGGCACCATCGC
Source organism: Myxococcota bacterium (assembly GCA_049602155.1). Classification (GTDB taxonomy): domain Bacteria; phylum Myxococcota_A; class UBA9042; order PHBI01; family JBMYRH01; genus JBMYRH01. Next base: position 8,395 of record JBMYRH010000057.1, read on the forward strand.
AAGTGACGTTGGGGTCGCTCAGGTCGCGAGTGACGGCACGCTGAGTGGCTGGCTGGGCGCGCTCTCCAAGGGACCCGATGCGGCTGGCTACGGGATGGTGGCGGCCGCCAACCAGATCTTCGTCTTCGGAGGTGAGGGTGCAGCTCCCTCCACCGACTTCCTCTCCGGAAAGCTCATCAACGAGGGGGCATCGCTTCAGAACTTCAACGCCCCCGGCGGCTCTGTTCTGCCCGTAGCCCGCTACCTGCCGGGGCTCGGGGTCGGGAGCGCTCGCATCTTCCTCGTCGGGGGCGAACCTGTGGGCGGGGGCGCGACATCTGCGGTGACCAGCACCTTATGGTGAGCGCCCACGGAGTTACCCTCGCGCCTTGTGCAATCAGCTGCCTCTTCGTATTGTCGGCTGCGCTCATAGGGTGCAGTGATGCGGGCCGCCCCAGCCTCCTGATATTGTGCAGATCGAGAGCGACAGCGTGTTTGGTGAGGGTAACCTCACCGGAGATCTGGCTGGCGATGTGGACCAAAACCCTGACACTTCGCGCGTCAGCGTTCACCCCTGCGAAGGGGTGGGAGAAGCGCCAACACTCGAGGTGCTCTATACGACGCACTTTGCGCTCACCTCCCCTACCGGGTGCACCTTCGCAGGGTGTCACGGAGACGGGGTGCTGGCCTTCGACTCGCCTGCGAGTTTCCATGCCGCCACGGTGGGTGTACCCTCCGTCAGCACTCCAACCCTCCTCTTGATCGCCCCCGGTGAGCCCGACGATAGCCTCTTATATCGGCGCTTGGTCTCGAGTGAGGAGGGACCACAGATGCCGATTGGGGGTCCCTTCCTCGATGCCCAGGGGCTCGAAGAGGTGAAGGCTTGGATCTGCGCCGGCGCACCGGCCCCTGCCACCGTCGGCCCTGAGCCAGGGTGCCCCGGCAGCACCAAGCGCTGCCGAAGCGATGGGCCCTGCCTGCCAGCAGACGCCTGTTGTGAGGACGCGGAGTGCGTGGCACCGGAGCGCTGCGGTGGCGGTGGTCAAGACAACGTGTGCGGCTGCACCCCGACGACCTGCCTTGCGATGGGCGCCACCTGCGGAGCCCTCGAAGACGGCTGTGGCGGCGAGCTGGACTGCGGCGGCTGCCTGGCCCCAGAGGTCTGTGGAGGCGCGGGCGACCCGCTGACCTGTGGCTGTCAGCCCTTGAGCTGCATGGACCTCGACGCGGCGTGCGGCCTAGTCGACGATGGCTGCGGGGAGACTTTGGATTGCGGTGTCTGCGCGGCCCCCGAGGTCTGCGGCGGTGGCGGCACGGCGAACCAATGCGGCTGCATCTCGGGCACCTGCGAGAGCCTGTCGCTGTCCTGCGGCGTCGCTGATGACGGCTGCGGAGAGACGCTAGATTGCGGAGCATGCCTCGCGCCAGAGACCTGCGGAGGCGGCGGCATCGCCGGTCAGTGCGGGTGCACACCGCTGAGCTGCCTGGGAAGCGACGTCGCCTGTGGCCCGATGGACAACGGTTGCGGGCAGGTGATCGACTGCGGAGGCTGCGTGTCACCGGAGGTTTGCGGCGATGACGCCCAGTGCGGCTGCGCGCTCTAGCCATCGCAACAGGTCGTCTCCCGAGGTCCCGACGACCGCCTCGTGTGCCACGCCCCGGTCGAATCGCGCCACACTATCCGCTGTGGTACAGCCGAGCTGCGCCCGAGAGATGATCGCGGCGTGGTTCTCCGGGTGGTTCATACCCGGGCTAGAGCGTTTGTTTTTCCTAGGGGCTCGTGCGATGCTCGCGTGTCCATCCCACTGGTAGGTATCGGCGTGCCCTTTCAAATCAAGCAGCTGCAGCAGGTCTTCAGTCAGCATCTCGAGGGGCGAGAGATCGTCGCCGTGCGATGGCCTGACGCCCCCACCGAGTCCTCTGATATCGGGGGCTCTGGCTCTGCGATTTTCGTCCTCGATACCGGGAGCACCTTCACACTTTGGTGTGGCGTGAGTGGCGCCGATTATGACGAGTACGTGTCGCTCTCCGTCCAGAGCGAGGCTGCGGATTTCAACTACAAGGAGTGGGAAGCAAACCTCTCCCTGGTGGACCAGGCGGACTTCGAGCGCTCGCCTACGGCCCAAAACCTCACCGATGAGGACGGGTGTCGCACATTGATTGGGCGGCGCATCGTGGCGTCAAAGCAGGGTGGACAGCGGATCGGCTTGGTCTTCCAAGATGGGGCCGAGGTGCGTTCCCTTGCCTACGACACGGGCTACGTCTTCATTCCCCCCTCAGGGGACGCGGGGGCCTAAGGGGTCGCTTGAGTTGCGCCCGAGAGATGATCGCCCAAAACCCCCAACCCAGGGTCATAAAACAATCTGAAATCATTGACCTGAACTTCGCGCCCTGAAAATTGCACGACGCGCACGGCGTTGACCTCGTCATCACCCCTATGACGCCAGCCTTCCGCTGGCTCATGGAGGAACCTTGCATGACCTGTCCCCGACGCGTCGTCCCCGGCACGACTTACCTTCTCACCCGTCGCTGCACGCAGCGTCGCTTCATGCTCGTCCCACGAGGTATCGTCCCCAAGCTCTTCGGCTATTGCGTGGCACTAGCTGCCGAGAGGCACGGCATACTGGTACACGCCATCACATGCATGTCGAACCACTGGCACGCGGTGGTGACCGACCCTCATGGCCGCATCCCTGAGTTCTCCCGTGACGTCCACAGCCTCAGCGCTCGTACACTCAACGCGCACCTCGGACGGTGGGAGGCCCTCTGGAGCTCGCAGCGCCTGAGCTTGGTCGAGCTCATCGACGCACCAATAGCCCCGACCCAGGGACGAATTCTGAACCCTCGTGTAGCAGGGTAAAGACCTCAGACCTTGCCACCGCCGGACACACCTCCCCCTACCCCCATCGTTGGGAGCCACATCACGCCGGGTTGTGCCAAAGGTGGATGAGGAACAGA
>JBMYRH010000058.1:0-10893 GCA_049602155.1 Myxococcota bacterium
CCAAGAACGAGTCTTTCCCGCCGCTCCAGGAGAGCAGGTCGCAGGGGCCTGTCATCGGGCCGTTGAGCTCAAGCCAGGGATCTTGTTTGGGCTCGGCGCGTCGGGCCTCATCAACCTCGACGTGGCCGTAGGGGCAATGGCGGCACCCACACCCGCAGCAGCTGCCCCGCTTCTGGAGCGCAAGCGCCGTGAAGACCCGGTAGCCCGTGGCGGGGTCTCGATAGCTCTCAAGCCCCTCGGCACAAGCCTGGGCGTGTCGTTCATCAAGGCTCACGCCCCCCTTATCCTCCAAGCGTCGGCTCATGGGAAGACCCAAATCCATCACCTCAGCGCCTGCGAGGTCAGCGGGAGAGGGGAGAGGGCGCCCTGGACCTCGTGCACGTGCAGCGTGAGGGCGCGCTTGTCCTCGGCGGGGGGGCTTTTGTGAGCAATAACTCGCCCGCGCCGGCCCACAGCCACTGGTCCTAGAGCCCCGGCCTTGCTATCGTCTCACTATCTCAGACAGAATTTTTTGAGTACGGCGTCTCATCCGAAGGTGCCGAGGTGGCGCCTTGTCTCCCGAACTAGCCCCAGCTCATCGCGCCACGTCAGCACTTCTGTTGGCGCTCGGGTTCCTCTGTCTCGGTGCCACGTCCACCTGGGCCTTCGATCCATGCGGCACGGCGGGTATCCAGTGCGGTTTCTTTGAGGGGAGCGACGGTCAGATTTTTGAGTGCGGTGAGTGCCCTGAAGGTGAAGAGTGCATGGACGGCACCTGCCTACCCCTTTGCACGCCGGAGCTTAGCTGCGAAGGCGCGACCTGTGGGACCATCGATGACGGGTGTGGGGGGACGCTCTTCTGTGGAAGCTGCCCCGCGGGGGAGACATGCGACCAAGGGGTATGTGTCGACGCGTGTGTACCCGAGACCTGCGCGGCCCTCTCTTGTGGGCTCATGGATGATGGGTGCGGGGGCAGCGTAGACTGCGGCGTCTGCGCCAACGGCCCTGTGGGAGGTGCTCAGCCCTGGAACAACACCTGCGTGGGCGGAACCTGTGTGTGCGTCCCCGATACATCCTGCGGACCGGAGGCGTGCGGCGCAGCCCCGGACGGGTGTGGAGGGAGCCTAGAGTGCGGCGCCTGTGCAGAGGCCAAGTGGCCCACCCCCTCAGGAGACCTGTGGCGTTCACGCTCGGCAGGCGGGGTTGGTGCTCTTATCGGGACGAGCGAGAGCCGGCCCGGTGTGTCTTGGCGCTACGCGTTGACAGGCGGGCCAATCGCTGAGGTCGACGCTCGGCTCTCGGATATCGACGGTGACGGTACCCCCGAGGTGCTCATCGCGAGGCATCGGCGCCTCCGTGCCTTTGGCGCGCCTGTCGATGGACAGGGCCAGCCCAGCGCGCTCTGGGATAGCGGGCCGGTCGGAGTCGACGCCCTCCATGGTGTCTACGACATGAAGGGGGATGGGGAGCATCAGGTGTTGGCCTTGGGGGGCAACCCCTCCGGGCGCGTCTGGCTCTTTGACGGCGTCAGCGGTGAGGCATTGTGGAGCGCCCCTGGGACACACGCGCACCTGGGGACGACGCTCTCAGAGGTCGTGGTGGGGCGCTTCGCGACCACCTCAGGGGCGTCAAAGGACATCTTGTGGAGCGTCACGGGGGATGGCTCAGAGGCCTTAGCGGTGACCTTAAACGCCCACTTCGACTTCTCTTCAGGCTGGTCGCCCCAGACGGGCTCGTCGAACACGGGCTTCGGTCAAGGCAGCTCAGGTCGGCCGGATCGCTTCGTCGCCGGGACGCTCACCAGCCAGGGAACGCAGGACCTCGCCATCACCACGGTAGGACAGGGGGTCTCCTCCCTCGATAACTTCCTGCTCCTCGAGGGGAGCTTCATCGCCGGCGAAGCGAGCCCCGCGCCACAGGGCCTTGGGGGTGACGCCCGGAGCATCTACCTCCTAGATGCCGACGGTGATGGGGCCTCGGAGGTGCTGGCTACGACCCTCTCTGACAGTGGGGGAGAGGGGCTGGGTGCACTCGATCCCTCCCGCATTGGGGCGGAAGCGGCGCCCTTCCCGAGGCTCTGGGCCTGTGTCTTGGATCCAGCGCTCCCCGGCGCCGACGCCCCCTCGCTGAGCGATCATGGGGTGCCGCCAGCTGACCTGACGGGGAATGGTCGCCTCAGCTGGGCCATCACGGCGAAAGGGATCCCCGCTGAGGGTGGGGGCTTTGAGAGCGTGGCTCCTTTTGAGAGTTGCCCCGGGCCGATCGCCTTCCCCTCGACCCTCGGTGCCACGGCAGACACCCCGGTCCTCCACATCCTCGACGCCCGAACGGGGCAGGTCATCGCGCGCGAAGCGGGGCTTAAGCCCTTGGGGCACTTACCCGGACCAGTCGGGCAGGGCGCCCTGCTCGTCGCCCAGTCCCAAGCCGACGCTGTCGTCGGTCTCTACGCGGTACCGGACGCGCTGGTCGATCCGGCTGGTGGGCCACCGAGCGCCCCTGAGGACACGCCGCCTGGGCTCTCCCTTGTAGCCGAACTCCCTCTCGGCCTCGCGCCGCCAATCGCTGAGTCTCCAAACAGGCCCGCTGACAGGGTTCAGGAGGGCTTTGATACAGGGGCTCGACTCGTCACCAGTCGGTCGAATGCCGACACATGGGCCTCGCTCCTCGTGAGCGACGGCGTCGCGCTACGCTGGGTGAGCATCAGCGATGATGACTCAGGCCTCAGCGTCAGCCTTGGCGGCGCTATCACCACCTGTGATGAGGGCTTCGGTGGGCACGTGATGCTCGCGCAGTGGCGGAGCCAGAGCGCAGAGGAGCTCTGTGAAGCCTGCGCGCCATTGGCCAGTGACCTTCACCTCCTCTTGTCATCTCACTATGGGCTCTGTGTCGTTGACGGGGCGCTCAAGACGCTGTGGTCGATCCCCGCCTGTGGCTCTGGAGCTGCGGGCGCCGAGGCGCGGGACTGCCTTCGCCCTGAAGCGGAGCCCTCGCTCCTGACAGGGGATCTGGATGGGGGGACCTCCGATATGTCCGACCCAGGAGCAGGGGACGAGCTCATCGTCTCGGGCAACGCCTGGGACCTCATCCCCAACGCCAGCGAACCCCTCTCGTATCGCTTCTCGGCCTCGAGCGCAGCGTTGATGTGCGATGAGAGTTCGGTTGAGCCGGCGGGTTTGCCGGTCGTGATCACCGAGGACATCTCGGCTATCGATGGCGCGACTGGAGCGCCGCCGATGTGGAGCGAACCTGTCCCTGAGGGCCACATCTTTCGGGCGCTTTCGCTTGGGGACTTCGGCCCCAGTGGCGTGAACGTCGCCGCCGTCTATGAAGATCCCGCCGCGACGAGTCGGACGCTACGCACCTACAAGGTCGAGGATCTCGGGCCCTCTTCGCCCAGCGGACAGCTCACCTCAGAGGCGACGATGCCCATGGAGGAGAGCTGCGCGCTAGGCCGCTATGCCCTTTGGGCGGCGGACGTCGGGAAGACCACCTTTGATGCCTCTCAAGATGACCCCAATGTGTTTGGGGTTGGGCCCGCCTTTCGTGACGGCGTTGAGGAGCTCTTGACCCTCGACTGCGCGGGTCGACTCGACGTGTGGCAGGTCCCGGGTGGGGTGGTCAGCTCAAGCACCTACCCGAGCGATGTCGGGAGTGAGACGAGCCACTTCGCCTTCGCTCCTGTAGATGCGGGGGCGTGGCTGAGGCTCATCGCGCTTGAAGACCGAATTGGGGCGGTCGCGCCTCAGCCCCAGCGTTCCTTCGGCTTCCCCTATGACATGGGCGACGAGTGGACTCATGTGCTTCACCCCAGCGGGACCACCAAGGGCCATGTGATCGCCGACTTGACCGGCACGAGCGACGTAGAGGTGGCCTTCGCCGATGCATTGGGGCAGCTCGCTATCCGAGACGCTGCGACAGGGGAGTCGGTGTCGGGTGTGCCTACCCTTGTCCTGAACGAGGGGCGCCTCTACACGAGCGCGAGCCCCGAGGTGGAGGCGCTCGTGGCTGAGCCGCTGAGCGCCATGATCGCCTTTGACGCGAACGGAGATGGCGCGCTTGACCTGGTCGCGGGCTCTAGCCGGGGGTGGCTCTATGCGCTCACGCTCGAGCCCCTCGAAGGCAGCTACATGCTGCTCTGGTCCTATCGTGTGGGCGCCCCCATCGTCGAGGTTGTGTCCGCTGATGCTGACGGGGATGGGGTGAGTGAACTCATCGTCGCGACCTCCGATGCGAGGCTCTTTGGCCTCGCCCCGATGGCGATGCAGGGGCTTATCGAGAGCCCCGAGCCCGCTAGCCTCCTGCCTTCCCAGACGCTCAAGTTCTCGGGGAGGGTCCACGGGGCGAGCCACGCCCTCCTCACAGGGTTCCCGGGGGGGCTCGAGGTCCCGGTGAGCGTCGAGGCGGGGCAGTGGAGCGCGACGGTCTCCCTTGGGGGCACCTTCGCCGCGCCGACCGCGCTGGAGGTCAGCCTCTATGGGATAGGCGCGGGCTGGAACCCCCTAGCCTTTGACCAGCCGGTCTTGCTCGACACCAAGTCCTACGTCCTGGATCCTTCAGGGGACGCGGACCAGGACGGCGTGCCCAACGCCGAGGACTGCCCTCTAGGGGGCGGCCACGAGGACCCGGAGGTCTACCCGGGTAAGCCCGACCTGTGTGATGAGATCGACAATGATTGCGACGGTGAGACCGACGAGGACGAGCCTTGCGACGCCGCCTGCGCGCTCACCCTCGGCTGGCCTCTCACGACCTGCGTCCTCGACGCAGGCTCCGCGGCGCTCTCGGGCGCGAGCTGGGAGGAGTTGAGCTTCACCGCTGAGCTTCAGGCCGGGAGCCTCGTGGGGATCCAGCTGACGGGGACGACCACCAAGCTCGAAGGGCAGGCGCCGACCTGGACCCTCACCGGGCTCCTGTCGACCCCCTTCCTCGAGGGGCTGCCGACGCTCAGCGCGCTCGAGGTCAGCGTCACGAGAGACGCCTCGGGCGCTGTCACAGCCACGGTCAATGGCGGCGACCTGATCCTCGGGGGCGAGCCCTTCGAGGTCACGGGGATGATCGATCTGGGCGCCGAGGACCTCACCTGGATCGCGATGCTGGACGTGCCGACCTTCGCCCCGTCCGGGCTGCCGCTGGTCTTCTCAGGGGCGACGCTGACCCTGAGCGGGGGGGCCTCCGAGTTGGGGCTATCGGGCCAGGTCACCCTTGAGCTTGGCCCCTCGAGCCTTACGGTGGAACTCACCGGCGTCTACGTCGACGTCGACAACCTCAGCGTCTCGGGTCAGCTCAGCGGTGAGGACCCCTGGCAGCCCATGCCCGGGGTGGTCGAGCTCGCCTTCCCCGAGCTGACGGCGACCTACGAGCGTGCGCAGGGCGAGGCCAGCGCTCAGGTCACGGCCACGCTCTTGCCCGAGCCCATCACCCTGCTCGAGGGGTTGAGCCTCGGCGGCGCGCTCGCTGAGGCGACCATGGACGCGGCAGGGACCTGGACCACCGCCCTGAGCGGCGCGATGAGCGCCCCGATGATCGGGCAGATCGGGGTGGCCGGGATCGTCGCCGTCCCCCAGGCCCCGGCGCCCATCACCGCCTGCCTCGCCGGGGCGGCCGCCGAGCCCCTGGGCGTGCACTCGCTCCTCACCTTCGAAGATGGCCCACCGGGGGCGCTGACCGGGCCCACGGCGACCCTGTGCATCAACAGCGAGGGCGAGAGGCTCGTCGCGCTGAGCGGACGCGCCGTCCTCCTCGATGACACCACCGTTGAGCTGAGCGAGGCGCGGCTCAGGCCGCCACCGGAGCCGGGCTCGGCGTGGTCTCTGGATCTGACCTTGGGCGGGAGCCTCCAGATGGGCCCCTTCGCCCTGGAGGCCGGCGCCTCGGTCGTGGTCGAGGACTCCGGGCAAGCCGCGAGCGTCACGGGCACGACCCAGCTCAGCGCCGCGGGGGCCAGCCTCTCCTTGGCCGTCGCGGGCAGCTACGGCCTGAAGCCCCCCGAGGGCCTCCGCGACTTCTCGCTCCTCGTGTCCGCCATCGCGAACGGGGCGCAGTGGGGGCCCTTGAGCGACGTCGAGCTCCTCCTCGACAACGCCAACGCCAACGCCTCGGGTGAGCTCACGCGCGTCGATGACGCCATCAGCGGCCAGGTCAGCGTCGGGTTGACGGCCCCGCTCACCCTGCTCGATGGGGGGCTCGTCTTCCAGGACGCCCGCTTCGACCTGGGCTACCAGGACGACGCCTGGGCGCTCTCGCTCGCGGGCGATGTCGACCTCGACCTGGGGCCGTCGAGCCTCGCGCTGACGCTCTCGGGCACCTACACGAACGCGAGCAATTTCGAATTCGACGGTGCTCTGGAGGCGAGCAGCACGTGGCAACCTCTCCCGGGGATAGACGGGCTCCTCTTCGCGGACGTCACCGGCCATTACAAGCGCTCCGCCGGGGTCACGGACGCCCGCTTTGACGCCGCCCTTGGCGAGCCCGTGGTCTTCATCGCGGGGCTCGAGCTCGACCAGGCGACGGCGAGGGCGCTCTATGGCGATGAGGGGTGGAGCGTCGCGCTCTCCGGCGCGATGACGGCGCCCTTGCTCTCGACGGTCGAGGTGAGCGGGGCGGTGGTCGATCTCGGAGACGACACCCCGACGCTCGCCTGCCTCTCCGGGGCGACCAGCGCGCCGCTGGGCGTGCACTCCCTGCTGGTCCTCGAGGACGGCGACCCCGCAGATCCCACAGGGCCGACGGCGACCCTGTGTCTGGACAGTGAGGGGGGCAAGATCGTCACCCTCTCCGGCCGCGCCACCCTCCTCGACGAGGCGCCGGTCGACCTGAGCGAGGCCCGCCTGACGCCGCCCTCAGCCGAGCTCTCGGAGTGGGCCCTCGACCTCACCCTGGGCGGCAGCCTCGCCATGGGCCCGGTCTCGCTCGCGGGCGGCGCCCTCGTCCAGGTCACCGAGTCCGGCCAGCACGCCAGCGTGTCCGGGCAGACCACGCTGGCCCTCGCGGGCACCGAGCTCTCGCTCATGGTCTCTGGAGGCTACGACCCCTTGCCCGACGAGGGGCTCCGGGACTTCCACCTCGACGCGACCGCCATGGTCGAGGGCCAGACCTGGCGCCCGCTCGACGAGGTGGACCTCTGGCTGCCGCTCCCTGGCACGCTCGTCACCGGGAGCCTCTCCCGCAGCGCGGGCCTCTTCACCGGCGCGCTCACCTTGAGCCTCGGCGAGAGCTTGTCGCTCCTCGAGGGCGCGCTCACCCTCGAGGAGGCCGCCTTTGGGGCGCAGTGGTCGGGTGACGCCTGGCAGCTCGTGGCCCAGGGCCGCGTCGACGTGCCCATGCTCGGCGCCGCGGCGGTCTCGGGGGTGATCACCCAGGGCGCGCCTGGGGTCCCCTTCCTGGGGTGCCTCCAGGGGGCTTTGGTCGCGCCCGATGACGTCGTCGTGGCCTCCGGGCTCCTGACGCTCGCAGCCACGAGCCTCCAAGGCGTCGTCTGCCTGGAGGTCGACGACCAGGGCGGGGCGAGCGTGACCTCCAAGGTTCAGCTCGGCGACGCGGAGGCGCCCGTGGCGCTGGCGATCGGCGACCTCTTCACGGTGAGCGGCTCGGGCACCCTGAACATCGCCCCTGAGGATGGCGGGGGCCACACCTTGAGCGGTGGGCTCGCGGTCAGCGTCGACGTCGCCGAGCTCACGGGCTGGGGCCTCGAGGGGCTGCCCCTCTCCGGGACGGTCTCGGGCATCCTGAGCTTCTCGTCGGGGCAGCTCTCCCTGACCCTGAGCCTGGACGGGGGCGCGGTGAGCTTTGTACGCGTCGGTCAAAGCTGGGAGCTCGCCGCCGCGGTCGACGCGGTCTTCGCGCTGCCCCCCTTGGGCCAGCTCGTGGTCTCGGGGCACTTCGTCGCGACGCCCGAAGAGACGCAGGCCTGCGCAGCGGCGAGCTTCGTGCCCGCCTCGACCCTCAGCCTCCCGGGGCTCGAGCCCGGCTCGGTGAGCGCCCGGCTCTGCGGAGAGGTGACGCTGGTCGAGGTCGCGCCCGAGACCCTGGCGGACCTGAGCGCGATGGCTGTGGAGGTGAGCCTTGGCGGCTGGTCACCCTGGCCTGACCTGAGCCTCAGCGCGGACGCGACCCTCCGGCTCACCTACGACGGGGGCTGGAAGAGCGAGCTCACCTGGGAGGCGGAGACGACGGCGCTCCCCATCGGTGATCTCAGCGTCCACGGGGAGCTCGCCATCGATCTCTCGACCTCGCCCCCCGAGTTGAGCGGCTGCGCCGAGGCGACCTTCACCCTCGCGGGGGAGCTCGGGCTCGACTTCCTCGAGCTCCCCGACCTGCCGACCGCGAGGCTCTGTGTGCCGGAACAGGCCTCCAACGAGTGGGCGCTCGAGCTCGACGTCCCTCTGAAGGATCCCGTCGAGGTGCCCGCCATCATCACGAAGAGGCTCGACGGCGACTGGGCCTTCACCCTCGCGCTTGACGCTCAGACCCTGCCCCTCGGCCCTGTGGGGGAGCTCACAGGGGTGAGCGGGGCGCTCGAGGCGGTCCACACCCAGGGCGCAGGTTTCGTCTTCGAGGTCGACGCCTGCCTTCAGGGGACCTTGAGCCTGGCCTTTGACTTCCCCGGGCTGCCCCCAGAGGTCGCCGCGGAGCTCTGCGTCAGCAACGCGCACTTTGCCGCCACCATCGCGCTGAGCGGGGAGGGGGACACCGGGTGGGAGCCCGTGCCAGGCCTCAACCTCGGGTCGCTCAGCGCTACCCTCAGCGATGGGCCTCACGGGTGGACGATGCGCGCGTCGATGGCCGACGCGGGGCTCAGCGCGGCGCCCTTCGATCAGGTCGGCACCCTGAGCGTCTCCGAGGGGGACTTCGAGATCGCGATCCCCGCCGAGGGTGAAGGGCCGCTGAGCTTCGCGCTCGAGGTCGCCGCGAGCCTGAGCCCAGGCGAGGCTGTGAGCGCGGCGCTCGCGCCCCTCGGCCTGTCCGACACGAGCCTCGACCTCACCCTCGCGATGACCCAGGACGACCTCACGCTAAGCTTCAGCCTGGGCGCTTTGCCCCAGAGCCCCACCGTGGACCTCACCTGGCGCCAAGATCCCCAGAGCGACGCCTGGGGCTGGGCGCTCCTTATCGACTTCTCCGGGGCGGCGCTCTCCCTCGGGCCTGTCGGCCAGGTCACCTTTGACCAGGGGCAGCTCGAGGCCACCTACCTCGCCGCGGGTGGCGATGAGCCGGGGGTCTTCAGCTTCAGCGGCGAAGTGGCGGGGACCCTCGACCTCGAGGTCGCGATCCCCGGCTTCACGCTGCCAGAGATCGAGGCGCACCTCAGCGTCGGCCCTCAAGGGTGGCGCGTCCGCCTGGCGCTCCAGGATTGGACCCCCGTCCCCTGGCTGGTCGTCGACGCCGTCGATCTTCACTTCGAGCAGCAGGGCCAGGTGTGGACCGGCGCCATGGCCCTCGAGGGCCTCGAGGTCGAGGTCGGGACCTACGGCGCCGTGACCTTCGCCGGTGATCTGGTCGGGGTCGTCGACGCGGCGGTCGACCCACCTCGCCTCACCTTCGAGGCCTGCGCGAGCGTGGAGCCCACCCCCGAGCTCATCGCGAGCCTGGCCCCGCCGACCGTGGGGGCCTTTACGTCGGTCGAGGGCGTGAGCGCCACGATCTGCGCCGCCGGGTCGAAGGACGCGCTCTCGATGACGCTGCGCTTGAGCGCGTCTGGGTGGGAGCCGCTCGGCGAGCTGAGCCCGCCGATGGACGTGTCCCTGGCCCTCTCCTGGGACGCGCAGGCCGAGCAGGTGGCCCTCGACATGAGCATCGGCGGGGCCACCGCGGAGCTCGTGAGCTGCTCCGAGTCGCTCCCCTGCGCAGGGGGCGAGACCTGCCTCGCGGGCTGGTGCGTCGCCCCGATGGAGATCGATTTGGGCGCTGAGCTGGGCAGCGTGAGCGTCGACGGGACCATGAGCCTGAGCGTCGATGGGGAGGGCGTATTCAGCCTCACGGGCTGCGTCAACGCCGACTGGGACATGCCCGAGGCGCTCAGCATCCCGGGCCTCGGTCAGCCCCTCAGCGCCGGCCTCTGCGTCACAGAGGAGGGGATGGCGCTCACCCTCTTTGCGCCGAGCTGGCAGCCCTTCCCGGAGGGCCCGGCGCCCCTGAACACCTTCGCGTTCCAGGACCTTCAGGGGCGCTTTGAGCGCGACGTTGAGGGCTGGTCACTCGCGCTCGAGGCCTCGCCCCAGGGGCTCGGGGAGCTCGCCTGCGACCTGCCGCTGGAGGACGACCCCTGCGCCGCAGCGCTCACTGGCTGCGTGAAGCTCATCGACGGGGTAGAGGTCGGGGACCCGACGATCCGAGCCCGGCTCGACGCCAGCGCTGACTGGTCGGTCCAGGTCGTGGGCGACGTCGATGTCTGGCTCGGCGAGAGCACCAACCCGAGCTTTCAGGTCTCCGATAACATGCACCTGTGCGACGTGGCCGTGGTCGGGAGCCTGAACCAGGACCTCGACCTGGTCATGACGGGCACCAAGGAGAGCATCGAGCTCCCCGCGATCCTCGAGGCGGCCAACGCCACCGCCGAGGACAACGTCGTGGAGCTGATCGTGGGACTCACGACGCAGAGCGCCAGCGCGCGACTCGCCACCGTGCTCACCGTCGAGGTGCTCTCCTGGGAGCCCGTGACCGTCCCGGTGAGCGTCGGCGCCAACCTGAGCGGCACCGAACTGGTGCTCTGGATCGCCGGCGGGGTCAACGGCGGGATCAGCAGCACGGAGGTCCAGGAGGAGCTGCTCGAGCTCGTCGAGCACACGCGGCCCAAGGGCAAAGAGGTGGCCGAAGAAGAGGGTGAGCAGAGCGATGGCCAGGAGCCGGGCGGCGGCGACGAGCCCGGCGGCGGTGACGAGCCCGGCGGCGGCGACGAGCCCGGCGGCGGCGACGAGCCCG
>JBMYRH010000059.1:0-9854 GCA_049602155.1 Myxococcota bacterium
CAAAACCACAATCACCCTTGAAGCGTAGTCAGCCCCGGCACACTAACAAGAGTCTGGCGTGATTTGAGGCTCACCCGTCGGAGCTATCTGCACGGCGCTATGAGAGGGTTCCAATTTCGCCCCTCGGTCGAGCCTGTTGCTCCCAGCTTGACGTCTCGACGAGCGCCAGCAGGTTTTGGGGTCGTAGGTTTCCCGCTGAGCTAGGCAAGTGTCCCGGTCCGGTGGCCGCTCAGATGTTCTTGGAGCCTGCCGGTAGGCGGCAGGGCTGCTGTGGGTTCGTCAGCTGCTCGCGTCGCACTTGGCCACCCACGCCAAAAAGGCGTCCTCGTCGATGAGGATGGTCTTGCCGACCTTGCGGGCGCAGCTCCGGAAGCCGTTGGTGTCACGGTGGAACCACAGGTGTCGGAGGCCACCCAGGGGCGGCCAGGCGTGGTACTGATTCCACTTGGAGAGTGGGATGAGACGTCCTTGAAATGCAGATTTTGGGGTCGCTTCGGGCACGGTCGGCTCCTGTTGATGGCGGGGCCTTATTGCCTCCGCTCGTCAAGGCTCGCCTACGACCTCTCGCCCCTTTTGCAGGCTGCAGATCTCTTTTTGCATCCTGACAGGATGTAAAGCCCGATATCCGCGCAGCCGAACGAATACAGAGCGCCGAAAGAGCCGGAACGATACCGCCTTACATGCTGACGTAGCCAAGCGAGTCGGAGACGTTTAAAGGGGCTGTGTCGGAGTCTCCGAATAAGTCCTGTAGGGAGCCGCTGTGAGTCTTCTCCGCACTGGTTCGTCAAAGATGCTGCACTCGGGGCGTCATCGACGCCGGAAAGTGCTGCAATAGCGACGCATCACAGAAGCAAGGCAGCGTCGGAACACGAAAGGGCGGGAAGAACCGTCGCAGATGCGACTTGTCTTAGCTGTCGACAACAACTTCGCGCTCAGGAAGAGCGCGACAGAGCCTATTCCGCCTCGGTTTCCAGAAGCTTAAGCGCTTCAGTAATGTGCTTGTTGACCGTGCGCTCTTTCGCGCCGCTGAACTCGGCAACTTTGTCCGCGAGATAGCTCACATTCGGGTCGCCGGACTTATGCAGGTAGGGGGACGATGGCTTGGCCTGTTCTCTGCGTAGAATGGCTGTTGCTAACCCACCGACCGTTCGGAGCATCGTGGTGCGGTGGTCTGAACGCATCGGCCCTTCTTCGTGCGTTGATGAGGGTCCTGAACATTCCATTGATGCCCGTTCTTGAGCCTCGTCCTCGATCTTTTGGGCCCACCGAATCACCTCTTCGGCTCGTACCTCAAGGAAGGCATAGGGCTTCTTCAGCTCTTCTGCGGGCATGAAGGCTCGAGTAATCTCTTCCCTTTCGTTCCTTGCGCCAGGAACGAAAAACCTCCGAATCGGCACATAGCTCTGGTCGCCAGCGAGCAGATCGCCAGCAACCTGGGGCTCGACCACAAAGAGAGCCGAACGGACACAACCGGCAGCCGGGCTATCTCCTCTCACCTCGAGGACGACCGGCTGCATGTCCGGGACGCGAACGCATATCTCGAGGTCACCGGCAGCGGCAGCGTTGAGGACCGCGTTGCGAGAGAGTTTAAACCTCTTCTCGAAAGCCGGCAGCTTGGTGCCCTTCTGCACATCACTCGCCTTGAACACCGAGCTCATCTTCACACCTCCCCAAGGAAGCGTTCATTCATGGACTTCAGAACAGAGCGAGTGTGGTCGACATTGAAGTGCGCATAGCGCTTCACCATCTGAAGTGTCTTGTGACCCAGTATCTCCGCAACCTCGGCAAGGGTGGCGCCGTTCATAACCAGGTGACTGGCGGCGGTGTGTCGCAAGTCGTGAAAACGGAAGTCTTCAATACCCAGCTCGCTGATGACTTTGTCCCACGCGGTGCGGATACTGGCGCGCTTAGCCTGCTGGCCAGGCCTGAAGCGACCTGGGAAGACGAGGTCCGTGTCGAGTCGACGTACCTGACTGTTACTGCGCATCATCTCAAGCGCCTGTCCCACCAAAGGGACAGCGCGCCTCTCTCCGTTCTTGGTGTCTGTCAGAAGGATGGATTCGCGCTCAAGGTCCACTTCATGCCACCGAAGCCCGAGGATCTCGCCCTGCCGCATACCCGTCGACACCGCAAGCAACACGACGCCATAGAGGTGGGGGCTATTGGACGCCTTACAGGCCTCAAGTAGTGCGCTCGTCTCGTGACGCTCTAAGAAGCGAATCCGCCCCTTCGACTCAGAGGGCTTCGTCACTCGCTCCATCGGGTTATTCTCAAGCCAGCCCCACTCCCTCACGGCCACACTAAACGCGTGAGAAAGCACCGCGAGATATCGCTTCACAGTCGCCGGTGAACGAAGCTCTCCCCTGTAGGTCACCTCAGAGAGCAGCTTGTCCCGTGCCTCAGCAAGCAGCTGGGGCTTGAGCTGCGCCAGGGTGTACTTCCCGTAGTGCTCAGACCACCAACGAAGCTGGCTTTGCTGCTTCTTTGCCGACTTGGGCTTTCGAGGCAGCACAGCCTCGACATAACGCTCGATGAGCTGACCCAAGGTCCGGCGGCGCATGTCGGTCGTATCGACGTGACGCCCTCTCCTCAGATCACTCTCGGTAGCTTCAGCCCACCTTTGAGCGTCCGTCTTGCGGTCGAAGGTCTTACACATGATGGGGTAGCCAGTGATGCGGACAATACCCTTCCACTTCACCTTGGGCTTCACGCCAGGGGCTAGCCTCTTCTTGCTCACAACCTTCTGAACAGGCACCGCTCTCTCCGGCGGTCAGGCCCATCTCCCACGATTCACGACGAGTGACGCGAAGGGACCACACCGCACGGTCAAACCTAGAGCACTTGCACCAAATTTGCACCAAATGGGCTAAACGGACTCAGACGACAAAAGCAGGAAACCAGCCCAAGCCACCGAAATCAAAGCCATACCGGGAGCGGGGGTCGAACCCGCACACCCCAAGGGGCGAGGGATTTTAAGTCCCTTGCGTCTACCAATTCCGCCATCCCGGCACGCAGAGGCATGGTTGACCATCCACAGAGTGATGACAAGGGCCTTATGCAGCTTCCGCACAGTAAAACCCTCAACCAACTGGACGGTCGAAGAACAAGTGAGGCCACGTGGTAAACATAGAGTCCACCACTAAGGTCCAGGTTATCCCACAGGACCTCTACCCCTCATCAGAATGTTCGGCGGGTGACGGCCCGCCGCTAGGCTCAGCTGTTCGCGTACTCTAGGCGGGTCTTGAGACCTACCGAGCACTTGAAACACGGCGAGTGCCGAATGTTGAGCGAGTTCGCGTTGACGTAATCGTCTACGCACTCAACAGTCTTGACCTCGCGATTCAGGAACTTACAGAAGAATCCTTCGGGAAGTTTCTTCTTGGCAACTGGGTTGATACCCATCAAATACCTCGTCCTTTCACGTTGTAGCCTCGGGTTGGCACAGCGAAATGGCGTCAAAAAGACGCACCGCTGCACCGGGTCGCGTGTGGCGCCACCCGGGCGAATCCCCTTGGGAAACATCTAGTTATCCCGACAGAATAGGAACGTATCCCTTCGCTCAGAAGAGTGTCAACGTTTTTTGGCGGGCTCGGGGAAACGAGTCAATCATACGGTGGGTTTAAGAGATGGACCCTCGATTCGAACCGTCTCGCGCCCGTATATTGAATGCCCCGTTTTTCGATCGCATCCCCATGAGGTGATTCGCGATGCAGCCTGTGCTGACCGCCCTAGCCCTTGTTCTTGCTCATGTTCCGGCGACAGACGTCGCAGGTACTGATAGCGAACCGTACGCTGTAGAGACGCTCACGTCTGCGGTGTCTAGCCCCGACTCGGCTGAACCGGTCGATGGCTCACAGGCGACCAAGGCGAACGCCCCCGGCGTGGTCGTAATGGCCGAGCAATCCGTGGCGGTGCGCCACGCAGAGGCGGCGACAGCGCCAGAGCAGCTCCACGGTCCTCCCTTGCCTCCGCTCTCGGTCTCGGAGGCCAAGCGACTTCTGAAGCGCCCCAGAGGTACCCTGAGCCATGGGCGCACAAACGATGGTGAACTCGTGAACGCCCGCCGTATCCGGATGCGCGGCGCCGGCTATGCCTTCTTCGACCACATCAAGGAGCGGGAGACTCACTTCGGGACCTACGAGATGAAGCGCTTCATCGAGCGCTCCGGGATTCGCTTCCGAAAGGAACATCGATGGGCCGCCATTGGGATCGGGAATGTGTCCGTCGAAGAGGGTGGGAAGACACGTTGGCATGCGTCACATCAGTCCGGTCGAGACATCGATATCGCCATGTTCGGGAAGGACAAACGCGGACGACACGTCAACCCGCGCAACTTCACCAAGTACAACTCTGCCCTCGAGAGTCCCTCCGGGCTCACCTTCGATGTGCCGCGTAACACGGATCTGATTCGGGTCTTGCTCACCGACCCTGAGTACCAAGTGCAGTGGATTTTCGCTGCACGCTGGCTCAAACGCCGCATCATCGCCAACGCGAAGAAGCGCGGCTTCGACCCCTTGCTCGTCACGAAGATGGAGAAGGTGATGAAGCAACCGGGTGACTCAGCGCCTCACGACGACCACTTCCATCTGCGCCTCTACTGTGCGGTCGAGGACCGCTTGCACGGCTGCATTGAGCGCGGTCCGGTGTGGGACTGGGTGGACTTGGGCGACGCTGTCTTTGAAGCCCAGGTCGACAACCTAGAGCGCATCCTTGAGATGCCTCAGACCTCCTACCGGTTAAAGGCAATGGAGCGGCTCCGCATCATCCGCGCCCACTCCGCAGTCCCTGCGCTTCTTCAGCAACTCGACTACAGCTCAGGAAAGGTGAGACGCACAGCGCTCGACGTTATCGCCTCCTTCCGGGCCCAGGAAGCTGTTGATGGCTTACTCAACAGGGTCGCGACAACGACGAGCGTCGGATGGGCAGCAGCCCTCTTCCGAACTGCATTGCGGGTGGCGGGGCCACGAACATCCGACATCGCGCGGGCTTTTCTGGCCACCCCGAGCGCGATGCTGCATCCGAAGGTCGCCACAGCAGACCTCGCTGGGTTCTTCACGCCAGTCATTCGGACACTACGGCATGAACGAGATCCCTCTGTGGTCCCTGGTCTGATTGCGCTCCTTGAGTCCCAAGGCGAGGAGGTCCGGGAACTCTCACGAGCCGCGCTTGAGGACATCACGAGCCACACAATTACCGTCCCTCAAGAACTCGATAAGGCCGCGGCTCACACCTACCTCGTCGCTGCCTGGAGAGCCCTTTGGGCGGCACACCAAGAGCAACCATGGGTCGACTGGACTCGCACCGGTCTGATCACCGCTGGCTACGAGCTCCCCGGCGAGCTGCAGGAGGCCGAGAGCATTCAGGCGCTGGTAGAGGCCACGGGTGACAAGCGCGGGCACATCTCACGGAATGCTGTGCGCCTGCTAGGCGTGGTGACCGGTCACGTCATAGACCCCTCGGCTAAAAGTGCCAAGCGCCAGCGCAAGTACTGGCGACGCTGGTGGAAACGACAGCAGGCCAAGACCAGCGGCGCCAACTGAGTGAGCTGGAACCCCAGTGAGTCTAAGGCGGTCGCCCACACGCTCCATGTCGCGGCGATGGCGGGATTAATCGGTCCGGGCTACGCGAAACGCGATGCCAAGTTGCGGCGTGCGGCCGGGGTTGAGCCGGCTTCAGTAGAGCCCCCCGAGGGCGTGCTGCGCACGGTACTGTCCGACGCCTTCACGACCGGAGAGACAGCTTGGAAGGCCATCGACGCGACTTGGTTTTCGCGTCGATGGGAGCTTGGAGAAGAGGCCGCTGTCGCGCACCAAGGGCGGGAACGTATTCAGGCCCTTGAGCCTTTGAAACTAGGCGTACTCCTCGCAGCTGAGCCGCACCTTCAAGTGAGCACTGCAGTCGGGGGTCAGCCGGTCGCCTTAGCGGCGCCCCCGCTCGTGGTCACGTCTGTGGATTGTAGCCCTCGAGTGATCATGGTCTGCGCACTCGGAGCGCAAATGGAGCGCCTCATCGGCGACAGCCCCTTGAGCCCTGAAGACAAACGCTGGATGGCCGAAATGATGGCATGCACGGTGATTCGCGAGTACGTCGGGGATGTCGTCTTCACCGATTGGGTCAAGCCTCTCATGGACTACACGGTGGGTGAGTTTGCGCGGGCATCTGCGATCGAAGAACGCGTACGCCAGATCGCACGGACCTGCCTTGATCAACCTCCCGGAGAGGTCGAACGAATCGGGGTAGGACTAGGGAGAAGGCTACAAAGCCGTCTGGACCGCGCAATACGGCGAGGCTTCTTCACGCCACCCCACGTCGATTTGAGCGCTTGGCTGGCGTCAAAACGGAACAGCAAAGAGTCCTCTTGAGCTGATTGATGGGCCAGGCGAAGGATGCTAGGGTCCCCCGGCCGTTCGCTGGCTTACTGCAGGCTGGCTCCTCATGCTGCCCACCGTTCAGGAGAACACCGATGGCCAAGGCCCTCCGTCATGCTCTGACGCTCACGTTGTGCGTCGCGTCTATCCTTGTGACCAGCTCTGCGCTCGCCAACTCTTTAATGAACGTGCAGATCTTCCGCCCGAGTCCCCACGCTGGGGACATGACGGTCGTTGAGGGCTCGAACCTACCCGCCGCGCATGTTTGGACCACCTCGCTGACTGCGAGTTACGGCTGGAACCCTCTCGTCGTCGAGAATGTCGAGATCATTCAAGAGCGAATGACCCTGGACCTCATGGCCAGCTATTCGCTCTTTCAATGGGTCGACATCGGTATCGCGCTCCCCATCAACGTGGTGAACCAAGGCAACATCGAGGGGACGGTCACCCCGTTCGATATCGAGGCGTTTGATTCCTTCTCACTGGGTGACCTCCGCATCGCTCCCAAGGTCCGCATCATGCATCGAGGTGAGGATGACCAAGGCTTCGGGCTCGCTGTGGACACCATCTTCGCGCTGCCCACTGGCGACCCCCTCGGATACACCTCTGACGGCTTCTCTGTGCAGCCCTCGTTGATCGCCGACTACAAATGGGGCGCATTGCATATCGCGCTCAACGTGGGAGGCCGCTTCCGCGCCGCAGCGCAGAACATCCCCACCGACGCTAAGTACGTCATGGATGAAAACGATGAGCCCTACACCGTCGGCCAAGAGATCACCTACGGCGCCGGTGCCTCCTACCGCATCGTGGGAGAGAGCAACGCCGGGGTCGTTGTGCGAGGCGTCGAATTCGACATGATGGTGGAACTGCACGGCGCCACAACTGGCTTCGATCCCGTGACATCAAACCTTGAAGGCATCCTCGCTGGCCGCGTGTCGCTGCCCGACGTAGGCCTGGCCTTCACCCTCGGCGGTGGCTCAGGTTGGCTCCCTGGCTACGGCAACATGAAGTATCGCCTCTTCGCTGGCGTAGGCTTCTCAATGCCGCACATGCGCGACTACGACGAGGACGGCATCCTTGATGACGACGACCAGTGCCAAGAGCAGGCAGAGGACTTCGACGAGCACGAAGACTCCGATGGCTGCCCAGACCCCGATAATGACGGAGACAAGGTCCCTGACACCGTGGACCGTTGCCCCAACGACGCTGAAGACTTCGACAAGTTCGAGGATGAAGACGGATGCCCCGACCTAGACAACGACGGCGACACTGTCCTGGACACGGTCGACAAGTGCATCGGTGAGCCTGAAGACCGGGATAATTTCCAAGACGCCGATGGCTGCCCAGATCCCGATAATGACGACGACGGCATGCTCGATATCGCGGACCAGTGTCCCGACAAGAAGGAAACGGTTAACGGTTACCAAGACGACGATGGCTGTCCAGACAAGAGTCTCGCGAAGGTCGAGTCAGGGCGTATTGTGATCCTCGATAAAGTCTACTTCGAGGTAAAGAAGGCTGACCTCATGCCCAAGAGCTTCAAGGTGCTGAGGGCTGTCGCGGGGATCCTCCGTGTCACCCCAGCGATCAAGAAGATCCGAATTGAAGGACACACCGACGACCGGGGCTCTAGTCGAAAGAACACGAAGCTCTCCCAAGCACGGGCCGAGGCCGTCATGACCTTCCTCTTGCAGGAAGGCGTCACTCAATCACGCCTTGAGGCACTGGGCCAAGGCGAAGACATGCCCGCCATGGAAGGTAAATCGGACGAAGCGCGTGACGCAAACCGTCGCGTCGAGTTCGTCATCGTTCAGCAGTAACTCCGCGAACCCGCGGACCACTCCACCCATCACTTAGCGTCAAGGAGGCCCCGCATGGGAGCACTCGCCGGCAGCATCAGTACGACCGCGTATTACGTCGAAGGCAAGCTTGAGAGCGGCTTTCGTGAGACCTTCCTCGCAGGAATGCAGAAGTACCTCTTCGAGGACATCTCTGTGGAAAGCGAGGACACTGAGAGCTGGGGTTGGGTCAACATCCATGACCCTTTCGACACGGACCTACGTATCGATAACGTCCATTGGGACGCCTACTTCCTCTTTGGCCTCAGGCAAGACGTCCTTCGGGTCCCCGCGTCCCTCTTCAAGCTCTACCTGAAGCAACGCTTCGACGCCTACAAGGCGGAGTTTGGGAAAGAACGCCTCGCGAAGTCCGAGAAGGACAACATGAAGGACTTGCTGGAGCGTGAACTGCGACGTAAGACCCTGCCCTCTATCAAGGTCCACGACGTGGCCTGGAACCTCGACCGCGGAGAGCTCTGGCTATTCGCTACCAACAAAGCGGTTCGAGAACAATTCGAGGAGCGCTTCGACCGGAGCTTTGGTCTGAACCTCATCCCACGCAATGCCTACAGCCTGCTTGAGCGCCGGGGCCTCGATGACGGCGCATTGGCAGACGCAGCGCGCCTAGAAGCGACCGTCTTCGCCATGCCAGAGGGAGCCTAATCATGGATTTAGTGCAACGCATCAGCAACACGGCCTTCCTTGGCGGTGAGTTCCTGACCTGGCTTTGGCACCAATCAGAGGTGACCGAGGGTCGCTTCAAGCTTGGTGAGCGATGGATTGAGGTCTACTTCGACGCTAAACTGGTCCTCGAAGCCACGGGCGACATCAAAGAGACTAGCTCCATTAAGAGTGAAGCTCCGACCGAGACTGAGGAGGCCCGGGCTTCTCTCCAAAGTGGCAAGCATGTCGCCGAAGCACGGCTACGTGTCGTCCTTGAACAGAAGCAATGGCTCGTGACCGTGAAGTCGAGTGACCTCTCGCTCACAGGCATCAAGATCCCTGCACTATTGTCCCGAGAAGACGATGACAAGACCTACGAGCGCCTCTACCTCATTGAGGAGCTAGAGGACCTGCTGGACGACCTCTTCGGCGCATTCTTGGACCAGCGACTCGATGAGGACGCCTGGGATGCGAACACAGCGACCTTGAGGACCTGGCTGCAATCCGCCTAACAGCGGCCCCGACTGACCGACTCTCAACGAGCCCGTACGCCAAGCCGCGTCCGGGCTCGTCTTGTTTCCGCCCCATACCTCCAAAGAGACGTCGACCCACAAGCTCCGACCGTGCCCCCCCGACTCGTCGACTAGCCCAGCAGTCAAGGCACCGGATAAGCGGCGGATAGAGCGGCCGTTGGGGGCCTTGAATGCAGAAAGCCCGCTGGATAAACATCCAACGGGCTCCCATCTAAAAGGCTCCGGCAGCGACCTACTCTCCCACACGAAACTGTGCAGTACCATCGGCGCAAGAGGGCTTAACTTCCGAGTTCGGGATGGGATCGGGTGTGGCCCCTCTGCTATAGCCACCGGAAAAGTGACTGTAGAACACCCAGCTTACGCAGGGTGTTCGAGGAAAATATCCAGTGCTGGGCTTCGCCGAGCAGAACCCGGTGAAGCGGGTTCTGGTCTCGATGCCTGATGAGAAAAGC
>JBMYRH010000060.1:0-8771 GCA_049602155.1 Myxococcota bacterium
TGACTCGCACGAGGCTTGCGACATGCTGCCATCGGTCTTCAGGCTCACGTCGCACACGCGGCTGTACATGTCTTGGCCAGACTTCTCACCCTGCATCCAGACGCGCACCGTCTTTCCTCTTCGAAGCGACGTGACCACCAAGAGTCGGTCCGGCGCACCGCTGTCCGCGAGCGCGGCACTCAAGAGTGTGTTCTTTGACCAAGAGTCGTCTTTGAGCCACCACACCTTGCCAGCGTCATCTACGGCGACACGGTCATGGATGTCCCTAAAGGGCGCCTCTTGCACCGTATTCCAGAGGACCTCGAGTTCGCCATCCGTATCCAAACGCAAGAGCGCCGAGGCCGAGTAGAGCTGGCCCGCGAATCCACCATCAGCGAACCCGATAGCGTACCACTCTCCCTCCCCATAACCGACGCCCGTCAACTGGACGTCCAGACCGTCAAACCCGAGGTCGAAGAGGTCCAGCGTCAGCTCGTGCGCCACAAACCCTGCGCATTGCGCCTGAAGACACATGTCCGCGGTCGTGTCGTCATCGTCATCGTCACAAGAGGTCCCGGCGACGACGCCGATGCACTGCGTATCAGATTCGCCACACCCTGGGATCTCAACATGGAGACACCCGCTGTCCACGCATGCGTCTGTCGTGCAGGGGTCGTCATCATCGCAAACCTCCGGCAGCGCCTCCTGGCCTTCGCAGACCCCGGCCTCACACGTGTCAGCGGACGTACAGAGGTCAGCGTCATCACACTGCGGCCCGGTCAGCGGCGAATTCACACATTCCCCCGAGACACAGGTGCTCTCGGTGCACACGAGGCCATCGTCACAGGCCTTCACCGTCCCGGCACATTGACCGGAGTCATCGCACACGTCTCCCTCTGTGCAGGCGTTCTCATCGTCGCACGACACGCCAGCGGGCTTCGGGGTGTATTCGCACTGACCGGCTTCACAGCTGCCTATCGTGCATTCGAGCCCGTCCAAGCAGACCTGTGCTTTGCCTTGGCACTCGCCCCCGTCACAGCTGTCCTCTGACGTGCACGCATCGCCGTCATCGCAACCCACCCCGTCCTCGACGGAGATCACTGCGCAACCGCCCTGTGACGTGCACGTCGCGATCTTGCATGGCGCGTCGGGTGCTTCGCACAGGATCGCTGCGTACTGACAGCCAAGCGCTGGGCTGCACAACTCAGTCGTGCAGGCATCGGAGTCATCGCAGTCGATCGCGGTGTGCTCGCACCCTTGGCCAGCGACACAACTGTCCGTTGTGCAGGCGTCTGAATCGTCACATCCATCGACCGCCCCGGAGACACACTCTCCATCTGCACACGTATCTGAGACAGTGCACACCTCGCCATCGTCACAAGGTGTTCCAAGCGCAGAGGGCGTGAGCATGCAGCTGCCGTCGCTCGGATCACACCCTGCGACCAAGCAGGCCTCCTGAGGTCCGTCGCAGTTGGGCGCTGTATTCGGCTGGGCGACGCACGTGTTGGTCCCTGAGTCACACGAGGGCAACCCGAGGCAGTAATCCCACCCAGCGACGCAGTCCTCGTTCGACGTGCACTCACAGACGGAGGGGCCACCCACGCAGAGCCCGCCATCACAGAGGTCCCCGCTCGTGCAAGGGTTGCCATCATCACAGGTCGTGCCCGTCTGCAGCTCATTCACGCAGCCGCCGAGCGTCTCTGAGCACGAGTCTTCTGTGCAGGCGTCCCCATCGTCACAGTTGACCGGAGAGGCTATGCACTCCCCTTGCAAGCACGCTCCCTCCTGCGCACAAACGCCTGCATCGCACGCGAGCCCGGCGGGCGCATCGACGACGACGCACCCTCCAGCCGTCGAAGAGCAGACCTCTTGCTGACAAGGGTCGGTCGCGCCGTCGCACACCAGCGCGGTCGAGGCGTCGACCTCACACAGGTTCTGCGAGTTACAGAAGGGCACACCTGCGCAGACATCATAGTCCTGTTGGCAATCGGCGTTATCTTGGCACTCGCACACACTCTCGCCAGCGCCACAGCCGTCCGCCGTGCATGTCTCCCCTTGCGTGCATGGATCACCGTCGTCGCAGCTCGTCCCTACGTCTATCTCAAATGTGCACTCACCCGAGGTCGGATCACATGTATCTACAGTGCAGATGTCTTCGTCATCACACACCACCGGGGTCTTCACGCAGCTGCCCGACTCACAGGTCGCGGCGGCATCACAGGGGCCGAGAGCGTCACAGATGGTGCCTTCGTCCAAAGCGACCTCCGCGCACTGCCCTGTGGCAGGCTCGCAGACGTTGACCGTGCAACCGTCTGTGGTCGCAGGGCACACCACAGCGGTCGCTGGATCGGGTACGCAGGTGTTCGTATCAAGGTCGCACACGCTGATCCCCGCACACAGGTTCGTGCTGGCGTCGGCGCAATCGACATCATTTTGGCAGGTACAGACCGACTCACCAACGCAGGCCCCTGAAGCGCACACTTCACCGCTGGTGCAGCTGTCTTGATCGTCACAAGTCAGCCCGTCGTCGAGGGTGACCGTCACGCAGGTCCCTGTGAACACGTCGCAGCTGTTCGCGAGGCATGGGTTCTCCGAGGGCGGACAGGTGATCACCTTCGTGACGCAGCCGCTCTGAGGGTCGCATGCGTCGATGGTGCAGGGATCGCCATCATCACAGTTGACCGGCTGCTGCACACACCCCACGCCACTCCAGCACGTGTCCTCTGTGCATGGGTCGCCGTCATTGCAGTCGAAGGGAGTAGACGCCTCACAAGCGCCTAGTTCGCAGTGGTCATCGATCGTGCAGGGATCACCGTCATCGCAGGCCGTGCCATCGACTGCCCACTCTGCGACGCAGATGCCCTCGTCACAGACCGCAGAGCGACAAGGGTCGTCACCTGTGAACTCCGCACAGTCTTCATCACTTACACAGTTCGGCTCAACCGCTCCGTCATCGTCGCTCACATCCGCGTCAGAGGGCCCCTCGTCAGCGTCCCCCTCCGAGCCGTCCGCCTCGACCGTGTCATCGACGTCCAATCCGGGAGTGATGTCCTCGGGCTCGGGTCCCGCGTCCGCCATCGTGTCCGCGTCACCTTCCTCGACATCCGAGGGCACAACCGGCACGTCATCGAGCGACACCGCATCCCCCTCGGACGTCGTGTCATCTCCGACGGCGTCAACGGTGGCCGGCTCGGTCGGGTCGGGCTTCGGCGCCTCGCGAAGCTCCTCAAGGAGCCCCTCAGAGCTCGACGCCGAGGGCTCACCCACGCCTATCGGGCCTTGCTGAAATCCAGTCGAATCTGTCGCGCTTGAACACGCGCCAACAGTGACCATCAGGATCACGCTGAGCCCCGAAATCACACCATCTCTAAGTGGGTGCTGTCCCATGCATCGCCTCACACGCAGTACGCATCATCGCCCTTAATGACGCGGTCAAGGAACGCTCACACAAGAAACCCGCGAGCGCTGCGGGAAACTATACAAGCCGGCTACCTCTAATTCAAAGCAACGATGCCCTGCGCCGCCTTCACAAGCCGCTGATGACGGGCTACAACCTAAGCCGCGCAACGCCCACCGCTGAGGTCTGGAATGCGCCAGGAGTGACGGATGCCGAGCTTTCCCAACGCAGCAGACACCACAGGCGGGCTGAAGAGTTACGTCTTTACGGCCCTGCGCCAACGTATCAGCGAGCACCCGGGGCCACTCTTCCGTTTGCACATTGGCGACACCTATTTGGACCCCGTCGTCTCAGCCCAATGTGAGTCACTTCGCACCGCAGAGCTGGAGGGACTGCACCGCTATGCGCCCGTTCAAGGCTTGCCGATGTTGCTCGACGCCATCGAGCGAAAGCTGGCTCGGCGCACAGGGGTCGCGGTGCCTCGCGCCAACCTTCAAGTCACCGCCGGCGCCACCGGGGGCTTGAGCATCACCTGCCAGGCCTTGCTCGACGTGGGAGATGAGGTCCTCCTCCCGTCGCCCTTTTGGCCCTTGAGTTCAGGCATCGTCGCAGCGCGCGGCGGTAAGGCGGTCCAGATCCCCTTCTACGACAAGCTCGATGACCCGAACTTCGACGTCGAGGCCACCCTTGAGGCCGCGGTAACCCCGCGCACAGTTGCCATCTACCTCAATTCGCCCAACAACCCGACCGGGGCGGTGATCGATGACGAGGCGCTGAGCGCTATCAGTCGCGTAGCAGCGCGCCATGATCTCTGGATCTTCAGCGATGAAGTCTACGAAGACCTCTGGCTTGGCGATGATGCCCCTGCCCCGCTGTGGACGCGTGATGACTTCATCGATCGCACAGTCGTCATCCACAGCATGTCCAAGGGCTACGGCCTAGCGGGCGCCCGAGTCGGCTACATCCACGGCCCCGACGCGGCGATGGCCGCGATTCGAGCCGTCCAGACCTTTCACACCTATTGTGCCGCGAAGCCGATGCAGATCGCCGCCGCTCGAGCGCTCGACGAAGGCGACGGGTGGCTCACGGACGCCCGACAGCGGTATCGCGCAGCTGGCGAAGTGGCAGCGGAGGCCCTAGGGGTCCCACTGCCAGCCGGGGGCACCTTCCTCTTCTTCGACGCGAGCCCGTGGCTGGATGCGGATGACGCCGACGTCATGCCGCTGCTTCATCGATGCCTCGATGCAGGGGTCATCGTCACACCGGGCGGTGCATCGGGCGACGCCTACCAACGCTGGATGAGGGTCTGCTTCACCTGCGTCGCGCCTGACGAGCTGCGCGCTGGGCTCGGGCTCTTGCAGCAAGTCCTGGGCCGCAGCTAACCCAATTCAGTGCTCCGGTTGGCCTCGCACAGCGAGGCATAGAGGCCGAAGAGCCCGTCAAAGTGCTCCGCCATGGTCCCCACCTTGTCCCGCGTCGCGGCCTCACAAGCGCGCCGAAGGTCATCATGAGGCCGCTCAAGGAGCCGCAGGATCGCCGCCGCACACCCAGCGACGTCACCCGGGCTGTAGACCTCCGCGTACGCTGGACCCGCGAGATCTGCGGCGCCCCCGACGCTGGGGACCACGAGCGGCAAGCCTGAGCAAATGGCCTCTGCGACGACCAGCCCATAGGTCTCGGCCGCCGAGCCGTGTACCAACGCGTCCGCACTGGCCAAAGACGCGGCCAAGCGCTCGCGGTCGTCGATAAACCCCGCCATATGGACCCCTGGGATGCCCGCCGCGTGACGGCGCACGGAGGCTGCCTGCGGGCCATCACCGAACACCACGAGCCCCATGGATCGGCGAGCACTGGCTCGACGAAATCCCTCAAGCACGGTCCCGAGGCGCTTCTCTGGGTGGAGGCGTGACATCATGATCAGCAGCGCTGCATCAGGAGGGCACCCACACAATGCAAGCCAGGCTTCGCGCAGCGCAGCGTCGCGTTTGGTTGGCGAGAAGCGCGCGACGTCGATCCCAAACGGCACCGCCTCCGGCCGCATGAGCCCATGAGATGCGAGCTTATCTGCGAGCCAGT
The DNA here is from genome assembly GCA_049602155.1 of Myxococcota bacterium. Taxonomy (GTDB): domain Bacteria; phylum Myxococcota_A; class UBA9042; order PHBI01; family JBMYRH01; genus JBMYRH01. Next base: position 5,453 of record JBMYRH010000060.1, read on the forward strand.
GACCGCTGACGACGGTCGTATCGAAGTGACCGCTAAGGCGTCGGAGATAATGCCAATACCACCCGAAGAGCTGGTTTACGCGGCGACGCGACATCCAGCGGTCCAAGTAAGTCTCCGGGTACACGGCGACCGGGTCTTGGTGGTAAATCAAGCTCTTCACGGCGTCGCCCGACCACTTGGCGACAAACCAACCACCGCTCCAAGGTGACGAGCCCTCGACCACGTCTGGGCGCTCTCGATTCAAGACCTCATGCACCGCGCGTTGACGGCAGAGGACGAAGTACCTCGGATCCAAGGGCATCGGGGGCCCTTTGATCCAGATGATACGACCACCAAGCCGACGCTCTTCGGCGTCCTCAGGTCCAGGCGCGACCACGACGACCTCGTGACCAGCCGCTCTTCCAGCCTCTAGTTTTTGGTGGATATAGGTCCGAACGCCGCCGCCTTGCTCGGCATAAAACTCAGCGACGTCGACGATCTTCATGGCCACCTCATGCCACCACGGTGCGCTCACGACAAGCGGTCAGGGCTGCGAGGGTCCCTCGCTGACTCGTCAGGCCGCTCAGGCCTGAGTCCGGGTTTCCGTTTGCTCACCCAGGCGATTTAACGCACCGTGAACCTACGTTCGTGGGCCATACGTACCCGAGCGCCGCAGCACACGGCAGGAGACACTCGCACGATGCGGATCGGCATCCTTACAGAGTTTCCAAGCCCCAGCGTTCAGTCGGGCCCGGCGATCCAAACCCAGTTCCTGAAGCGGGGGCTGGAAGCGCGTGGGCATGAGACCGTCTTGATGGGCCCACGCCTGCCCTCAAGTGATGGCGGCCACGCAGAGGCTACGCACCAGTACCCGAGCGTCCCGTGGCCCACTCACCCCAAAGTGCGCGTGGCCATGCCAGGCCCGTCAATGGGCCACCTCTGGAACGCTCCGGCCGTGGACCTCATCCACGCCCAGACCAACACGATGATGTCAGACTACGCGAGCTGGATTCGGCGCATGTGGCAGGTGCCCGTCCTCAATACGCACACAGTGCATATCCCGAGCCACAGTCACTTTGTGCTCTCGGACACCCTCTACGGCTCTGAGACCATCCGGGACACCTGTCGCCGCGCTGCGCGAGACGCAGAGCGGCGTTTCGCCCGCCTCTACAATGGGGGCGACTGCCTCATCGTTCAGAACCGCCACCTCGTCGACTACTGGCGTGAGCGCGGGGTCATCGTCCCGATCGAGGTCGTCGGTCGCCCCATCGACACGGACCGCTTCGACGCGACGGTGAAAGCAGACCCCTTCTCCTCAGATTGCCCGCCAGGCCACCGCTTCTTGGTCGTGTGTAGGCATGATCGCGAGAAGCGCCTCGATCACCTCATCGCGCTCTTCGCGAATCACATCTTCCCTCACGCGCCGCAGGCCACCTTGACCCTGATCGGCAGCGGCCCCGAGCACCTCAAGCTCGTCGCACAAGCCCGCACCTCACCGTTCCGAGCGCGGTTCCACTTCAAGGGGGAGCGTAACCACAACGCCCTCGCGTCCTGGTACCAACACGCTGATGTGTTCGCCTACACCTCCCTCTCCGAGACCTTCGGGAACGTCATCAACGAGGCCCTTTGGTGCGGCACCCCTGTGGTCGCGCTCAACGATCGGATGGGGGTCTCTCACCAGGTGCAACACGGCGATAACGGACTCTTAATCCGGCCCTCTCGTGATGACACCGACACCGAATTCGCCGAGGCCTGCTTAAGCCTCATACGGTCACCCAAGCGGCGCGACCTGATGGGCCGAGCGGCTCAGTCCGGGGCCCGGGAGACCTCTCACCCCGACCTCATCATCTCCCGATTTGAGGCCATCTACGCCCGGGCACACACACACTGCCGAGCGATGCTCCCGACGCCACTCACCGACGCCAGCATGGCCAAACAGATGAGGGCCTTTGCCTTTCACATGGGGCGATGGGCGTGGGGCCACGCCGCCGTCCTCGGGCTCGCCTACGCCGCAGCCCACATTGGAAGAGGCCGCGCCTCCGAGACCCGAGCTGATGAGCGGAGCCACCCACACACCGGCGTTCATCAGTGATGAGCCAGTAAAGTGCGCCGGTTGCGCGACGGTGTACCATGGCCTTCCCCAACGCGAGGAGGAAGCTCATGACCGCTCGACCGATTCGAGTCTCGATCGCTGGTGTCACCGCCTACACCGGGCAGGAGGCCGCGCGGCTCATCGCTGGGCACCCAGGCTTTCAGTTGGTGAGCGCCTCGAGTGACGCGATGGCAGGGCGTGATGTCAACGCCTTGCTCCCGGACCTAGGCCCGGATGGAGAGGCCACCATCGTTGGGCACGGTGATGCCGCCATGGCCGCGAGCGATCATGGCGCCGAGCTCGCCCTGTTGGCCACGCCCCCTCGCCGCTGCGCCGAGGTGAGCGCAGAACTGGTGAGCCGCGGCGTTCGGGTCATCGATCTGTCGGGCGCACACCGCCTCGTCGACCGCACCGCTCACTTGGCCGCCTATGGGACGCCTCGCGGCCCAGACCACACCGCCCTCTATGGGCTCACCGAGTGGACCGACACCGCTGCCCTTCGCCAAGCCACCCTCGTCTCGAACCCTGGCGGCTTCCCCTGCGCAGCCCTCCTGGCCCTGCTACCACTGCAACAAGCCGGCCTCTTGGGTCGCGGGCTGATCGTCGACGCCAAGTGCGGCACCACGGGTGCGGGGCGCACAGCGAAGTTATCTCTGCTCCACAGCGAACTCTACGATGACGTCCACAGCGACCGGGTCGGGTGCCAACGTCACACCCCCGAGATCCTGCAAGAGCTCAAGCGACATGGCGGCGGCGACTACGCGCTCACCTTCGCGGCTCATCTCTTACCCGTGGCTCGCGGTATCTTGGTCACCCTCTACGTCGACCTGCCTGAGGGCGTTGACGCGATCCAAAGCGGGCACGCCGCTCGGGAGGCCCTGCGAACCTGCTACGCTGAGTCCCCCTTTTTGCGCATCTTGGAGCGCCCCGAGGACGTGCACCTCGGCGCAGCGGTGCGCACGAACCGATGCCTCATCGGCGTCGTCGGCGATCCTCACGGGCACCGCCTCGTCCTCACGAGCGCCGTGGATAACCTCCTAAAAGGCGGCGCAGGCCAAGCCGTCCAAAACGCGAACCTGATGTTCGGCTATGACATGACCGACGGGCTCAAGCTCGGCGCTGGCGGGAACCCCTGAGGCAATGCAAGACAACGAATACGAACGGATGGCAGCCGCCGAAACTGACTCCTGGTGGTTCAAAGCGCGGCGACGCATCCTGAACCAAGCCGTCGGCCGGCTTGAGTTACCA
>JBMYRH010000061.1:0-6251 GCA_049602155.1 Myxococcota bacterium
GACCCTTCACGGTCTTCGCGCCGACGGACGACGCGTTCGGCGCGCTCCCCGAGGGGACGGTCGCAGCCCTCTTGGAGGACATCCCTGCCCTGACGGACATCCTCCTCTACCACGTGGTTGAGGGTGCAGTGCCCGCCGAGGTGGTGGTGACCTTGCCGAGCGCTACGACGCTCCTCGGCGAGGACGTGACCATCACGGTGACAGCTGACGGTGTGTTCTTAAACGACACCGTGAAGGTGAGCGTGACGGACGTGGCGGCCTCCAACGGCGTCATCCACATCATCGACGCGGTGCTGATTCCGCCGGCTGATTCGGTCTGCGGCGACGGCACTTGTGACGATGGTGAAGTGTGCCCCGCGGACTGTGTCGAGTTGCCTGAGGACTGCACAGAGGCCGGTATCGCAGCTGACGGTGATACCTTTGTGGTCTGCACGGACGTCTCCGACTGGGAGACCGCCCGGAGCCAGTGCCAGGTGCTTGGGGGAGACCTCGCGTCGATCACCAGCGCAGAAGAGCAGGCGATCGTCGCATCCGCAACGCAAGGCGTCACGGCGGCGTGGCTCGGCTTTAACGATAAGGGCGAAGAGGGGACCTGGGTCTGGAGTGACGGCACCAATGCCGCCTACACGAACTGGAACGCGATCGCCCCTGACAACTACCTAGGCGGCGAGCACTGCGCGGAGATTCGCTTGGGCGATTCACTGTGGAACGATCGCTCTTGCCTCATCAACCGTGGGCGCGTCTGTCGCCTGCCAGGTGTGCCGCCGACCCCTGTCTGCGGTGACGGCGTCTGCAGCGATGAGGAAGATTGCGACGCAGACTGCGCCGTCGTGGTGCCTGACGACTGTTCGGACATCGGGGCCGCCGATAACGGCGACACCTTCCTCTTGTGCACCAATTGGGCGGACTGGGATACATCACGTGCGGCTTGTCAGGCGATCGGGGGTGACTTGGCCTCCATCACCTCGGCCGGTGAGCAGGCGACCGTCGCCGCCGCGGTTCAGGGCAACGTCCCGGCCTGGCTGGGTCTGAACGACCAAGCGGAAGAGGGTGCGTTCGTGTGGTCCGATGGTGCGGACTTCACCTACGAGAATTGGAACGCCGTCGCGCCCGACAACTTCGCGGGCAATGAGGATTGTACGGAGATTCGCCTCGCTGACAGCCTCTGGAATGACCGGACGTGCACCTCGAACCGAGGGCGTGTCTGCCGAATCCCCAGTGGGCTACTCCCCGACTGTGGCGACGGTGAGTGCGCTGCTGGCGAAGACTTCGACAACTGCCCCGCAGACTGCGAGGCACCTCTTGGCAACATCATCGACGTGGCGACTGCCGCGGGCTCATTCACGACGCTGCTCGCAGCCGTGGACGCCGCTGGCCTGACTGAGACGCTCGCGACGGGTGGACCCTTCACGGTCTTCGCGCCGACGGACGACGCGTTCGGCGCGCTCCCCGAGGGCACCGTCGCGGCGCTCCTTGAGGACATCCCGGCGCTGACGGACATCCTGCTCTACCACGTGGTGGACGGTGCGGTGCCCGCCGAGGTGGTCGTGACGCTCCCGAGCGCGACGACGCTATTGGGTCAAGACGTGACCATCACCGTGACAGCTGACGGTGTCTCCTTGAACGACACCGTGCAGGTGATGGTCACTGACGTCCCGGCAACCAATGGGGTGATTCATGTGATTGACGCGGTGCTCTTGCCGCCCGCCCCCGAGCCGGTCTGTGGAGACGGGGTGTGCGAGGACGGAGAGGACTGCGTCGATGACTGCCTGGAGGTCCCCGACACGTGCACCGTGCTCGAGGACAACGCCGATGGCAGCGCCTTCATTTACTGCACAGACGCACGCACCTGGGAGTCGGCGGCATCGGCTTGCGCGGACCTCGGGGCCCAGTTGGCGTCGGTTCACTCCGCAGAGGAAGACGCCCTGTTGGCTGCTAACCTCCTCGACTCGGCTTGGGTCGGGTTCAATGACCTCGAGGACGAGGGCTCCTTTGTCTGGTCCGACGGGACGCCGGTGGACTACACCAACTGGGAAGACGATGAGCCGAATGACGCCGGCTTCTTCTCTTCCGAGGACTGCACCGAGCTCCGTGAGGGCTTCGATTACCGCTGGAATGACGTGAGCTGCGGCACGGAGAACGACTACCTTTGTCGTACTCCGACGCCGCTGGGGGACCTCATTGAGGTCGCGACCGAGGCCGGTTCGTTCACGACCCTGCTCGCAGCTGTGGACGCCGCAGGGCTGACGGAGACCCTCGCAACGGGTGGACCCTTCACGGTCCTCGCGCCCACCGACGACGCGTTCGGCGCGCTCCCCGACGGCACCGTCGCGGCGCTCCTCGAGGATATCCCGACGCTGACGGACATCCTCCTTTACCACGTCATCGACGGTGCGGTCCCTGCATCGGTCGTGGTGACCTTGCCCGCAGCGGGGACACTCCAGGGGCAGGAGGTGACCATCACTGTGACGGCCGCCGGTGAGGTCTTCCTCAACGACACCACTCAGGTCATCGTGACCGATATCCCCGCGTCAAACGGCGTCATTCACGTCATCAACGCAGTTCTGATTCCACCCCCAGTGTGTGGTGATGGCTTCTGCGAGGGCGACGAGGACATCGACAGCTGCTTCGACGACTGCGCCACTGTGGGCAGTCTCCCTGAGTGTCTGGCTGCACCTTGCGCGAGCCAGCTCGAGGCCTGCTTCGATGACGCAGCCTGCGCGGATGCTTACATCTGCCTCAAGAGCTGCGTCGAGGGTGGTGGTTTTCAATGCACCTTCTCGTGCATGCCAGACGGTGAGATCCCCCTCTTACTCGCGCTCGGTACCTGCGGCGGTGAAGCCGGGTGCGGTAACGCTGAGCCTGTCTGTGGTGATGGGACCTGCACTGTGGACGAAGATGCCCAGACCTGCCCCAGCGATTGCCTCGGGGTCGATGCGCTCCCCGAGGATTGCGCGGTGGGCACCACGCTCGCTACGGGTGACACGTTCGTCATCTGCACTAACGAGCTGAGCTGGGCCGGGGCGCAGGATTCTTGCAACGCTCTGGGAGCGGAGCTCGCCTCCCTCCACAGTGTTGAGGAGCAGAATCAGCTGGAGGATGACAATGATGCCTTAGGGACCGGCGACCTCTGGATTGGGTTCACCGACATGAACGACGAGGACAACTTCGTCTGGTCTGACGGTTCCCCCGTCGACTACACGAACTGGAACTCGGGGGAGCCGAACGACGCAAACAACAACGAGGATTGCGTCGAGTTCTACTCCAACGGCAACTGGAACGACCTGCCATGTGGCATTCAGCAGCCTTATGTATGCCGCTTCAAGGCGCCGTCTGATGCGCCGAGTATCCCCGCGCTTTTGACCGAGGACGGGGGCTTCTCCACCCTGCTCTCAGTGCTCACGCTGACGGGGCTAGACGCGACGCTCGCAGGGGCGGGCCCGTTCACCGTGTTCGCCCCCACCGATGCGGCGTTTGCGGCCGTGGACCCTGCGCTCTTGGACAGCTTGGTCGCTGATCCGGAGGCGCTCACGGATGTCTTGCTCTACCACACGGCTGATGGCGACTACGGCTCAGCTGACGTCGTCGGGACGAGCTTCGTCACGACGATCAACGGCGCCGGTGTCAACGTCACCGTGACGGATGACGGGGTATTGCTCAACGACAGCGCGAAGGTCACCAAGGTCGACCTTCAGGCGGCCAACGGCGTCGTGCATGTGTTGGACGCAGTCATCCTCCCGCCCGACCCGGCAGAGTGCTGCGAGTGGACAGGAGCCCTCACCTGTGGAGACAACCAGTGCATCGCCAGCGTGGCCGAGCTCGACCCCTTCTGCGCCAACGAGTTTGACGGTTGGTGTGCGGCCTGTGCTCGCGGAGATGACGGCTACGAGGGGCTTGACTGCTCCAACGTCGGTGACGGCTGCGGGTGCAACAACTGAGGCGCTGAGAGTTGAATTGGCTGGCACCACCTCCATGGGCGCCAGCCTCACTTCGGGTGCGGAGGCAGGTTGGTTCGGGGGCACCCTATCAACCTCCTCCGCGCCCTTTTTTGTGTCCGAGGCTCGGCCCCCACAGGGACCTGACCAGGGGCCTCTGAGTGATGCGCTCAGGGCTGGAACATGCTGATTTATCACGCGTTCGTCACCAAAAACGAGGTTGAAGAAACCTAGGTAACGAGGGAGGTTGGTGGCATGGAACGATGCCTAGGTCCCTTCTCTTTACGGTCCGCGCCGGCCGTGCGCCCTCTGCTGTGCTTGTTGTCGCTCGCCCTGCTTGTCGGGTGTGGAGGGGGCGACGAGGCCGCCGTGGGGCCCACGACGACGAGCGATGTCGTCGATGGTGACTCCGGTCTTCAGAGCCCAGATGTGGTCCCCTCACAGACCAGCGTGACGGTGGCCGGCGTGGTGTTCGACGCGAGGGATGCGTCGCCGATCAGTGGTGCCCTCGTGTGCGTGGAGTCGTCGAAGGCCTGCGCCCAGGTCGAACTTGATGGGTCCTTCTCTGTCACCGCACCACCCGGTCCGAACGCCCTCGTGGTGACTGCACCTGAGCACCGCCCAGGGGTCATGGAGGTGGACGTCAGAGAGGGCCTCGATCTCTCGCTTGGGTTGCTCTCACAGCAGTTCTGGAGTGAACAGCAGATCGCGGCAGGCACCGTCGGGGATGCAGGCATCCTCGCTCACTTCGTGGGAAAGGACCCAGGTGGTTCCTATACCCCATTGCATGCGGCGTCTCTCCAGTTGGCTGCCACGCAATATGCGGGCATGGGCGCCATCTACGATCTCGGGGAGGTGCCTGGTGTGGGGGGCGCGACGGGCGATGATGGGCTCGCGTTGATCCTCGACCTCGACGAGGGGGCGTACACAGCCCTCGCGAGTCACGCGGACGGGGCCTGTTTCCCGCAGCGTGGCACGCTCGGTGGCGCGCTCACCGTCAACGCTCGAGACGGTCACCTTTCACTGGTCACCTTTGAGTGCTTGGTCACCGTGTATGAACGTGTCGCGCTCTCAGGTCTCCTTGAGTCTCATGGGACCGGAGCCCCCGTGGTGGGTGCGGAGGTCTGCGTGACGATCGATGCGCAAGAGACGTGCATCATCTCCAACACGAACGGCGCCTTTACGCTCGAGGCGCTGCCACCGCAAACCGACGCCTCTCTGGTCGTCACGAGTCCACAGTTCATCACCACGCGGATGGCCTTGAACACAGGGGATAGTCGCGTCATCGCGCAGACCTTGACACCGATCAGCGCGCCCAGGGTGCCCCTCCCGGACTCCTACGATCCAAGCCTCCATGGCGATGCCTTGCTCTATGCCTACGACAAGACGACCGTCGCCGAGGACGGCTACACCCAAGCAGCGCTTCAGTCCGGGGTGAGCTTCCTCGTCATGCCGACCGCAGGCAGTGGGCCTCACTATCGCGTCGAGGAGGCCCACTACTCCGCCTCGGTGCCGGCGACCTTCGCGTACGGCGAGGCAGTGGTTACGATGCTCCCCGCGGGCGTCTACAGCGGACGCTTCACCCACCCATGGGGACCATGCGTACCTGGTCATGGGGTCGTTCACGAGGCAGACGGCACCTTCAGCTTTACGGTCGAGGCCGGCCACGAGACCCGATTGGCCGCTGAGTGTGATGTCGAACCGCCCGAGGCGGTGAACCTCATCGGACAGGTCCTCAACGGCTTTGATAACGCGACCCCTGTCGCCAACGCGTTCATCTGCGTCATCGACGAGGGGGCGAGCGACCCCTCGTCGAGCGCGGGTAGCTGCACGACGTCCAACGAGTATGGCGTCTACGAGCTGACAGGCGTCCCGGCCAACACGGTCATTTGGCTGAGCACGGACGCGCCAGGGTATCGGAACACACGCACCCTGATGAACACCCGCTATGGCCTCACCTTCGGCCCGCGCTTGATGCCGTCGGACGCAGAGACCTACTTTGTGCAGCCGCTCATCGAGATGGGCGTATGCGAGGTGATTAGCGACTTCGACACGTTGGATGGGACCTCTTGGTTCGCGACCCGTGGCTACGACGAAGCGCAGATGAACGAGAGCTTCTATCAGGGAGTGACGCTCGATCGGATGCGCGCCACTTTGACCCACGTGAAGACTGGACTGAGTCACGGTACCCCGCTGGAGATGGACAAGGTCGTCTACCTGGACCCCACGGGCATGTTCGATCTCAACCTGGATGAGGCCAGCAGCAACGGCGCGATTGGCTGGTGCGACCTCATCGGTGGTGATGAGTATCACGTC
>JBMYRH010000062.1:0-6208 GCA_049602155.1 Myxococcota bacterium
GACGGCTGCTCGAACGAGATCACCCCAGGCGCCCCCTGTGACGATAATGACCCGACCACGCGCGACGACGCGTGCAACGTCGAGGGCCAATGTGGGGGCTTCCCCATCGTCTGTGACGAGGGCCCGTGTGTGCTAGACGCCGCGCCCAATGGCACCGACTGCGACCTGACCTATAAGCCTCAGGGCGCCTACTGCGACGACGAGGACCCGCAGACCAAAGACGACCTCTGCGACGGCGCCGATGGCTGTAAAGGCTCGCCCTATAGCTGCGAGCTCGCTCCTTGTGAGATCACCTCGACCCCCAACGGTGTCGGCTGTGACGTCGCGTACTGGGCCGCTGAGACGGCCTGTGATGACGCGGACCCCACCACAAAAGATGACCTCTGTGACGGGCAAGGCGGGTGCATCGGGACGCCATACGCCTGTGAACCGACTCAATGTCAGGCCGAGAGCGCGCCCAACGGCACAGGCTGCGACGTCACTGACAAGCTTGAGGGCACCGCCTGTGATGACCAAGACCCAGGGACCAAGGCCGACCAATGTGATGGCCAAGGGGCGTGCACCGGCACGCCGTACACCTGTGAACCCGGCCCCTGCGTCGACTCCGCGGCGCCCAACGGCGCGGGCTGTGACCTGGTGTTTACCGCCGAGGGCACAGGTTGTGATGATGCAGATCTCAGCACCAAAGACGACCAATGCGATGGCCAAGGGGCGTGCCTAGGGACGGCGTTCACGTGTCAGCCCACGCAGTGCGAAGGCTCGAGCGTCGCCGACGGTCAAGGGTGTGCGGTCGAGTACTGGGCTGAGGGCACCGAGTGCGATGACGATGACCTCACCACCAAAGACGACCAGTGTGACGGCGAGGGCGGTTGTGTCGGCACCGTGATCGAGTGCGAGCCCACCCAATGTCAGGTCTCGAGCGAGCCTGACGGTGAGGGCTGCGTGGTCATCGATAAGATGGCGGGCATCGCGTGTCACGATGGCGACGTGACGACCAAGAGCGACGCCTGTGACGGACAAGGCGGGTGCGTGGGCACGCCGTATACCTGTGAGCCGACGCAGTGCGAGGCAACGTCCACCCCCAATGGCTCAGGCTGTGACGTCGACTACTGGGCCGATGGCAAAGACTGTGACGACCAGGACCCCGGGACCACAGACGACCAATGCGACGGGCAAGGCGGGTGCATGGGCACGCCATACACCTGCCCAGTCGGCCTGTGTGAGCTCACCTCAACGCCCAATGGTCAGGGCTGCGACGTGAGCTACGCGCTCGAGGGCGCCGCCTGTGATGACCAAGACTCCGGCACCCTCGGCGATCAATGTGACGGACAAGGCGGCTGTGAGGGCACGCCTTATACCTGCCCGGTCGGGCAATGTGATGTAAGCGCCGCCCCCAACGGCACGGACTGCGACACCTCGCATAAGGCGAGCGGCGTGGCCTGTGACGACTCAGACCCCGAGACCAAAGACGACCAATGTGATGGCAACGGCGAATGCGTGGGCACGCCTTATGGGTGTGTCCCGAGCCAATGCGAGGCCTCAAGCGAGCCTGACGGCGACAACTGCCTCGTGACCTACGCCTCGGTCGAGGCCGGGTGTGATGACTCCGACCCGACGACCCTCGACGACCACTGTGATGGTGCGGGCGGATGCGTGGGGACGCCCTACGGTTGTACGCCAAGCCAGTGCGAGTCGACGTCGACCCCCAACGGCGAAGACTGCACCGTGGAGTACGCCGCGGCCGCGACGCCCTGTGACGATGAGGACCCTAGCACCAAGGACGACCAATGTGATGGCTTTGGCCTCTGTGGCGGTGAGGGCTACACATGCCCTGTCGGGGTCTGTCAGCTCTCCTCAAGCCCCAACGGTGTGGACTGTACGCCCGTCTACGCGGGGACAGACGTCGCGTGTAACGACGATGACGCCGCGACCGTCGATGACCACTGCGACGGACAGGGCGGCTGTGTTGGTGTCGATCCCGTCTGCGGAGACGGCGACACAGAGGGCCTTGAGGCCTGCGATGATGGCGACACAGAGGTGGCCACATGTGCCTATGGCGAGGCGTCATGCCTGGTCTGTAGCGAGACCTGCACGCTGATTGAGGGCGAGATCTTGGGCTATTGTGGCGACGACATTATCCAAGGTGCGTACGGCGAGGCGTGTGACGATGGCGGCGTCGAGACTGGCGACGGATGTGACGCTGAGTGCGCTTATGAGCCTGGAGTCGAGCAATGCCAGAGCCTCCACTTTGATGGGGTCGACGACTACGCGGTGATGGACTCACCAGGTGATGCGGCGTTCACGTCGGTGACCGCGGCGGTGTGGATCTACCCGACCGCCGCGCCAGGCGGCGCGCCCCAGTCCATCCTGGTCAAGCACTCCGCTCAGTGGGGTGGCCATAACGCCTACTCGCTTGAGCTCCAGGGGGACGGCACGGTCAAGGCGCGGCTCCAGACCGCTGATTGTGGTGGCCCGGCCTGCGACGCCGACCCGGACGTGAACTTCCTCGAGCTCTACGCGCCGAGCGGCACCGTGGCGACAGAGACCTGGAGCCATCTGGCGCTGACCTTTGATGAGGCCTCCCTCTCAGGCGTCCTCTACGTCAACGGCCAAGCCTTGGCGTCGGGTGTGGAGCCTTCAGGGCTCTTCTACACCGACCCTGACGCGCCGCTTCACCTGGGCGGCAACTACGTCGATGGGGCCTTGAGCTACCCGTTTATGGGGCAGCTCCACGCGGCTCAGATCTTTGACGAGGCGCTCACAAGCGCCGAGGTCCTCGACCTCTTCAAGGCCTCATCCCTCGCTGAGACTGACGCATCGCTGATGTGGCCAACCCCTGAGCCCATGACCGGCCTGACGCTCATGGGGGCAGACAATGAGGTCTGCAGCCCGGGCTGCGGCGACGACATGAGGGCGCCTTGGGAGGGCTGTGATGACGGCGGTAATCAGGACGATGATGGCTGCTCGGCCGTGTGCACCGTCGAGCCCTGTGTGGCCGGTCAGGACCCGACGGGGCTCGGCAACACCTCGGTGCCTGGACAGCCAGCGGGCGTCGATGTCGTCGGTCAGATGGCCTACTTGGCGAGCCAATCTGGGGGGCTTCAGATCGTCGACGTGTCAGACCCGGGCTCGCCGAGCATCGTCGGGAGCCTCTCGATGAGCGGCAGCCCGCGGAGCGTCCACGTGGTCGGAGAGACGGCCTACGTCGCGGCCCACAGCGGTGGGCTGCGTATCGTCGACGTCTCCGATCCACAGAACCCCGTCGCCATAGGCCACTACGCCACCCCGATCTACACGGTCGATGTCCACGTCGTCGGCGACGTGGCCTACCTCGCCGAGTGGGAGCATGGGCTGACCGCCCTCGACGTGTCAGACCCGAGCACGCCAGTGGTGCTTGGCCATATCGACGTCGGACCGATCCAAAATGGCGTCTTCGCCGTCGGCACCACGGTCTACACCTCGGATTACTACAACGGCATGCGCGTCTTTGACGCGAGTGACCCCTCGGCGCTGAGCCAGATCGGCTTCTATGACAACACCGACGGGCTCTACGAAGACATCCACGTGGTCGATGACGTGGCCTATCTCGCCGACTGGAATAACGGCCTGAGGCTCATCGACGTCTCTGAACCACAAACCCCGGTCGAGCACGCTACGCTGAGCATCGACGGGTCCACCACAGACGTGCGGGTCATAGGCAGCCAGGCGTACGTGACCAGCTGGAGTGGTGGCCTCCATATCGTCGATGTCTCAGACTCAGAGGCCCCCAGCGTCAGCCACCACATCACGACCCAGGGCGACGCGCGAGGCGTCGACGTGCTCGGCGGCAAGGTCTACGTCGCTGACAACTCCGCAGGGCTCCACATCACGGACCTGAACCTGCCATGTGAAGCGGGGGAGGTGTGCATCTTGGGTGACTGCGTCGCCTGCGAACCCGGCGGCGCCCCCGACCCACTCGGTACATCCTGTGAGCCCTGCCCGGAGGGGACCTACGGGCCCGACGGGCTGGTGTGCCTGCCCTGTGAGGTCTGCTCACAGGGGCAAGCGCTCATCGGCTGCGGCGTCGATGGCCCAGGTGAGTGCGTCGTCACCTCTTTGGGCGCTGACTGCGCCGAGGTGCACGCCAATGACCCGAGCTTGCCAAGCGGTCACTACGGCGTCGACCCCGATGGTGAAGGCGGCGACGCGCCCTTTATCGTCTACTGCGACATGGAGACCGATGGGGGGGGCTGGACGCGCCTCTTTGTGGCCGAGACGGGCAACTACAACGCCACCAATATCGACTACACCGTGACGTCAATGGCGCTGCGGCAGGCCGCTGACGAGGCGATGATCGCCTACGTCGACGCCGAGGACGTGGTCATCGACAGCCAAGCGCGCTTCCCGATGCCAGAGGCCTGGGTGGTGAAGTCGCCGATGCAGTACTCGGCTGAAGATCTGGCGGTTCAGGCGACCGTCGGTGGCGTGGCCGTCGGGCAGCGCACGCTGCGCTTTGGTACCTGCGATCATGAGGGGCCGTGCTGTGGCGGCTGGGGGAGCTGCAGCTCGAGCTGGCTCCACGGGCGCGTCTGCCTCTGCGACACGACCGCGCCCTACTGGGGTTTTTGGGCAGGGCCTAACGCCAGCTATCAAGACGCCTGCGGCACCAGCGAGGTCAACGTCGGCGGAGGCTCTTGTTCAGAGAGCCGGCGCTTCAGCATCTTGGTGCGCAGGAGCGTCTGCGGGAACGGGATCATCGAGCAGGGCGAGGGCTGTGAGAGCGATACCGGTGGCCTGGGCTGCGACCCCGAGACCTGCCAGCTCGTCACCCCGGCGGGCTGCCAAGCCTACGCCAACGGCAATCAGGGCTATTACATCTGCAAGGACGAGCTCAAGAACTGGGGCCAAACGCGCGCGAGGTGCGAGAGCTATAACGCCAAGATGCTGTCGATCGATGACGCAGCCGAGAGAGACTGGATCTACACGCAGACGAGCCCCACGGTCCACGGCTACTGGAGTGATGGCACCGACGAGAACCACGAGGGCACCTGGAAAACAGGCGAAGGCGCCAACCTGAGCTACCTCCCCTGGTGCGCATCGGAGCCCAACAGCGGGACGATCGAGAATTGCCTACAGATGTATTGGAGTGGTCAGAACTGCTCCAATGACTCGGCGTGCCATAATGGTCACCACGCCGCCTGTGAATTCACGCTCTCGGCCTGTGACCCCTCAGAGGGGCCGTGTGACGACCCTGCCCCCCCGAGCACCTGTGACGAGGTTCAATCGCCATGTGGCACCGACAGCGACTGCTGCTCAGGCCACTGCTACGCAGACGCAGATCAGGACGGCGCGCGAGACTCAAGCGGAGCCACCCACTGTCAGCCCGAGGCCTCTATCGGAGACGATTGCTGCGCGACCGATGATGAGGCCTACCCCGGCCAAGCGGCGTTCTTCACCGAACAGAACGCCTGCGGTGATTACGACTACGACTGCTCGGGTGATGTCACCTATAGCGACGGCGTGATGACCGGCGAGATGTTCCACAACGGCTCGAGCTATGTCGGCGGGGTGATCCGTGACCTCGGCGCGACATGCAACCTAGGCATGCAGATCACCGCCGGCCTCGGCTCCTGCGGCGCCTACACCTGTGACGGCGACGCGGTCACCCCTGAGGACTGCGGGACACAAGGCCAGGGTGGCGCTGGCGGCGGCTGGACCTGCCGCACAGGCTGCAAGGCCGCGAGCGACGACGTCGGAGAGGTCGGGGGCGCCATTCAATGCTGGAGCTGGGAGCCCGACGAAGAGGGCCCAGGTGGCATGTGCACGCCCATGACCTGCAACCAAAACCTCACGACGAGCTTTAAGACCCTCCGTTGTCGATGAGGACACCTCAAAAGACCGCGACCACGCTGAGAGACCTAAAACGATGCTCCGGACCAACCATCACATTGAGACCCATCATGCATAGACCGAACTCTCGTCAAGCCGCGTTCACGCTGGTGCTCACCCTGATGGCCTGCGGCGCCCCCGAGGCGACCAATGATCCGACCGACACCACGGCAGTCGAGGTCGACACCACGGCAGCAGAGACCGACGCCACGGCAGTCGAGGCCGACACCACGGCAGTCGAGGTCGACACCACGGCAGCAGAGACCGACGCCACGGCAGTCGAGGCCGACACCACGGCAGTCGAGACCGACACCACGGCAGTAGAGACCGACGCCACGGC
>JBMYRH010000063.1:0-6171 GCA_049602155.1 Myxococcota bacterium
GCCCAGGCCGCTGACCAAGACCTGGACGGCGACGGGTGCTTTAACAGCGAGGACAGTGACATCGACGGTGACGGGGTCGAGAACCCCTACGACAGCTGTGAGGATGGCGAGACAGGCTGGCTCTCCGACCTCATCACTGACTGGGACGGTGACGGCTGCAAGGACAGCGGCGTCGAGAGCGATCAGCCTGGCGAGGACAACGATGACGACAACGACGGGCTCTTCGATGGCGATGACGAGTGCCCGGCGGGCGACACGGAGTGGGACCAAGAGGACAACGGGCTGGATAACGACCAGGACGGCTGTCAGGACGCGACCGAGGACAAGGACGACGACAACGACGGGCTCTGGGACGGTGATGATGAGTGCCCAACTGGAGCCACGGGGTGGGATCAAGAGGACAGCGACCAGGACCTCGACCAAGACGGGTGTCAGGACGCGACCGAGGATGAGGACGACGACGGTGACGGGATCGCCGACAGCGAGGACACCTGCCCCCTTGATGGCTCAGCCAAGCAGACCGACACCGACGGCGATGGCCAAGGCGACGCCTGTGACGCCGATGATGACGATGACGGCCTCGAAGACGAGGGCGACAACTGCCCCCTCGCCCCGAACCCAGGGCAGGAGGACACCGACGGCGACAGCGAGGGCGACGCCTGTGACGCCGATGATGATGGCGACGCTGTCGAGGATACCCTCGACAACTGCCCCCTGACCGAGAACGCCGAGCAGGCTGACCTGGACCAGGACGGCGCTGGCGACAGCTGCGACGAGGACATCGACGATGACGGCGTGCTCAACGCCGATGACTGCGCGCCTGATAACCCCGCTGTCTACGGAGATGCCCCAGAGCTTTGCAACGGCTTTGACGACAACTGCGACGGAGCGACCGATGAGGGCTTTGTGGGGCTCGGCGACGCCTGCGACGGCGATGACGCCGACACCTGCGCGTCCGGCGTCATCGCCTGCGCCGACGATGGCCTGAGCGCCCTTTGCCAAGACGAGGCCATCGACTGCTCGACCCTGATTACGACATGCCGCATGGGGACCTGTGAGCCCGGCAGCAGCGAGGCGAGCGACTGCGTCGCTGAGGTCGACCACGGCGCCTGCGCAGACGCCGACCCCTGCACCACGGACCTCTGCGGGGCCGAGGACGGTCAATGCACCAACGCCCTCGTCAACGTCAACTCCCCCGAGGCGGACAAGAGCGCGGCGAGCGACGCTGGCTGCGCCTGTGTGGACAACCCGCCCCTTGCCCCCGCCTTGCCAAGCGAGGCCGAGCGCGTCTGTGATGGGCTCTGTCTGCTCAAGGCCTCTTGCGGGCACACCGGCGACGCGGCTGACGCCCCGGAAGCTGACCCGGTCTGCGTCTCCACCTGCACAGAGACGATCGCCTCAGACGCCACGAAGCTCGCGCAATTCGCCTGTGAACTCGTGGCGAGCAGCGACGCCGCGGATGCAGCTCCCGATGACCCCACAGCCTGTGCGGGCAGCGCGGCGATCGACGAGACCTGCGCGCCTGGGGGATGCACCCTGCCGCCCGACGCCGAATGTCAGGCCTACTGTGACGCCCTCACCGCCTGCTACCCGACCGGCATCGAAGAGCTCGTCACCGCGCCCTTCGGCAATCAGCTGAACTACTACTTGAGCACCAGCCCAGACACCTGCCTCTGGGGGTGTGTCGGCTTCAAGGCCGCGGGGGGCTTCGACCTCGCCGCCAACGATGGCGAGCTGCAGTGCCAAATCGAGCTCATGGAGACCGACGCCTGCCCAGCGGACGGGCTCTTCCCCTGCGGCGCCCCTGAGCAGGTCTGCGAGGAGAGCGACGATTGCTATGTCTGGCACGGCGAGGACGACGAAGAGGGCGCAACCGGTCACCTCTATGAGGGAGTGGCGGTGCCCGAGGGGATCACGTGGGACGAGGCCAAGGCTCAAGCGGAGGCCATGGGCGGACACTTGGCGACCCTCAATTCCTACGGGGAGGCGATCTTTGTCGCCGCAAACTTCTCTGAGAACGGCGCTGGTCCATGGATCGGCGGACGCCTCAGCGACCCGACCTCCATCGATGGACATTCAGAGGAGGAGCCCATCTGGGAGTGGGTGACCGGCGAGATCTTCGACATGAGCGAGCTCCTCGAGGCCCTCGAGGGTCAAGAGTTCGATGAAGACGCGTGTTTACGCCTCACCCACAACGGCTCCCTCAGCTGGGAGGCCGTCCCCTGCACGGGGACGGCGACGGGCTTCCTTGTCGAGTTCCTCCCAAGCAATGAGGCCTGCGAGGCGGACACGGACTTTGATGAGATCTGTGACGATGTGGACAACTGCCCATCGGTGCCAAACAACGTCCAAGCCGACTACGACGGTGACCTCATCGGTGACCGCTGCGACAACGACGCCGACGGAGACGAGTTCTATAACAATGCGAGCCCATTCGACTGCGACGACCTGGACGAGACCTCCGTGCCGGAGCCCCTCTACCTCGATCTCGACGAGGACGGCTATGGCGACCCTGAGACCGAATACCTGGGCTGCCCCGAAGGTGAAGCCACGGTCACCGAAGGCGGTGACTGTGCGGACGATGACTCGAGCATCTACCCTGGGGCCCAGGAGATCTGCGGGGATGGTGTCGACACGGACTGCGACGAAGACCACCTTGAGGAAGCGCTCTGTGGAAGCTCCTGCGAACAGCTCTGCACGAAGCTCATAGCCACGGACTGCGATGAGGACGCCGCCGACCCCAACACCGATGGGAGCTCGAATGCTAACCCCAACGCAGACGACGATGGCGACGAGGTCCTAAACGGAGTGGACAACTGCCCGAACCACTTCAACCCAGACCAAGCGGACTCCGACCAAAACGGCACCGGAGACGAGTGCGAGGGCTCACACGATGACCTCCTGGATATGGAAGGCTGCCTTGAGCTCTGTGATATCGCCTTCACCTTCCCTGAGGTCGCTGAAGAGCCGGTCTGCGTCGACGAATTCGAGGCCTTGAAGAGCTGCCTCACCGATGAAGGCGAGGGCTTTGAGTGCGATGAAGAGGGAGAGATGGCCGCAGGGATATGCGGTGAGCTGCAGGTCACTTGGCTGAGCTGCTTGGACTGCCACGACAGCGGCGAGCCAGACGCGGCCTTTGACGCCTCGCTCGTGAGCTATGACCTGAACTCTGGTGCGGTGAGCCGCGCCCTCTGCGATATCAATGATGTCGACAGGATGTGGTTCGATCTAGGGGGCACAGAGGCGGGCTCGACGGCCATCTTCGAGCTTCGCTTTGAAGAGCGTGGCGGCGAGAGCGCCTCGCTGACCGTCAACGTCAGCAATGAAGCTGGAGAGACCCTTGTCGAGACCCTCCTCAGTGAGTGGAGCCCGGAGGGAGATCTCACCTTTACGACCGAGCTGACGACTGGGATGCGCTATCAAGTGACGATCACCCCCTCTGGGCTGACGAGCGAGCAGTCGCTTCAGGTGCGCTACCAGATCGTGAGCGATCTCTGCGCAAGCCAATGCAAGGAGGGCCCCGACGCTTGCGGTGATGACGGGTGCGGTGGCTCCTGTGGCGAATGCGGCGAGGGCTTCAGCTGTGACGGAGGCCTATGCGTCGAAGCGTGCGTGCAGGACTGCGATGGTAAAGCGTGTGGCCCTGACGGCTGCGGCGGGTCATGTGGGACATGCGGCGAGGGCCAGCAATGCAACCTTGACTCGGGGGCGTGTGGACCGCCCCCCAACAGCGATCAGTGCGACATCCACTTCGTCATGGTGAACGGACAGTACGCCTCTGAGAACACCT
This sequence comes from Myxococcota bacterium, assembly GCA_049602155.1. GTDB lineage: Bacteria > Myxococcota_A > UBA9042 > PHBI01 > JBMYRH01 > JBMYRH01. The sequence continues at coordinate 3,791 of JBMYRH010000063.1, forward strand.
GGAAGGTCTTGGACAGCCAAGGCCTCGAGGTCGCCTCCGGTGGGCCTTACAGCAACGACCAAACCGTTGAGAGCACCATCATCTTGAGCTCTGGGAGCTACACATTGGAGATGGTGGACAGCTGGGGAGACGGCTGGAACCCAAACCAAGTGACGGGTGAAGAGGCCGGCCTCACGATCTCGCACCTCAACGCCGAGGACTCCATCCTCTTCGGGACCATCTCAACCGGCCCCAGTGGGGACACGCCGGTGAGCGCCACCGAGCACTTCGCGATCGACTGCGCGAACTGTGTCTTAGACTGCAGCGAGCACGTGTGCGGCCCCAACGGGTGTGGGGGGAGCTGTGGCGTCTGCGATGAAGGGCTCGTGTGTCATTTGGGCTCGTGTTCGACCTGTGTACCGAGCTGCGAGGGTAAAACCTGTGGCGATGACGGTTGTGGCGGCTCCTGCGGAACGTGCTCTGGCACCGAGGTCTGTAACGCAGCCGGGCAGTGCCAGAAGGGGGACGAGACCTGCACCCCAGACTGCGATGGCAAGGTGTGTGGCGGCGATGGCTGTGGCGGGACCTGCGGGGCGTGCCAAGGCGGCCAAGAGTGCGCAGCGATGGGCCACTGCGTCACCGAAGGCACAGAGTGTGTCGGTAACTTCAGTGTCACGAACGGAGAAGAGCTCTCAGCGCAGCTGGGGCACTGTGAGCAGGTGACAGGCGACCTGACCCTCTCTAGCGACGTGCCCTCGTTTTTGCTCTCTCTCTTTGGCCTCAAGCGCGTGACAGGTAGCTTCCGTATCGAGGACACCAATGACCTCTCTAGCCTCATCGGGCTGAGCGACCTCGAGGAGGTGGGCGGCGACCTGTGGATCGACAATAACCAAAGCCTGACGAGCCTGAGCGCCGCGTCAAACCTCACCTCGGTCGGCGGGCACCTCCGGGTCACGTCAAACGTGGCGCTCACAGACCTTGGCCTCGCGTCACTCTCTTCGGTTGGGGTCGGCGCCACGATCGGATGGAACCCCCTCCTCTGTCAGACCGACGTCGACAACTTTGTCATGTCGGAGCAGCTGACCATCCAGGGCATGGTGTCCCACACGGCTGGGAACACGGGCCTCTGCCCATGCAGCGGCAACCTCATCGTCAACGGTGAGGGGAGCATGGAGGCCTTAGAGTCCATCTCGGACTGCGGCACCTTTAACGGGAGCATCACGATCCAAGGTGACGCGGTCGAGAGCTTGGAGGTGCTCGGCGCGCTCACCGAGATCACGGGCAACCTGAACATCGTGGGCACGATGAACCTCGTCAACCTGCAGGGCCTAGGGAACCTCAAGACCATCGGTGGAAGCTTCGGGGTCGGGTACAACGACAAGCTCAGTGACATGAGCGCCTTGGGTCTCGAGTCCGTCAGTGCAGGGGCTTTAGAGATTTGGGATAACCCGAAGCTCCAGAACCTCGGCCTGGCGCAGCTTCAGTACGTGGGCACCTACATCTCGGTGACGAACAACGCCTGGCTCTGTGAGAGCGATACCCAGGCCTTCTTGGGGTCCGAGCTGATTCAGTTTGGTGGTCCGCCCCAGGTCACCATTCAGGACAACACCGGCGCCTGCGGCCCCTGTGAGGGCAACCTGGATGAAAACGGCAAGCGTCAGATCTTCGTGACGGAGCCTGACGCTGGCTTCGCGCTCGACGCGCTCCAGTCGTGCCAGATCATCAACGCGAGCCTGAACATCCTCGGAACCCAGCTCACCGACCTTGATGCCCTCTCGGGCTTAGAGGTCCTCCAGGGTGAGCTTCACATCGGGAGCAACCCGAACCTCACCACGGTGAACCTCCCCACGCTGGAGACGGTCGACTTGCTCATCAACGTGGTCGACAACCCAGCGCTAGAGACCTTCTCGCTCCCAAGCCTTCAGCCGCAGAACTCGTCCAGCGGTGCTGTGACCTTTAACTTCGACCACACAGCCTTGTGTCAGGCCGATCTCATCAGCTGGATCCAAGCCTTCGGTGAGAGCGCCATCCAGGGCGTCATCAACGAGAACACGGGCGGCTGCGATGGCGCCGGAGGACAAGGCTGCGCGGCGATTGGATGCGAATCGGGGTACCTCTGCGACACGCAGACCAACCAGTGCGTCATCGACTGCGCTGGTGACCACTTTGTGACCGGCGAGGCAGAAGCCTACCTTGAGGCACTCCAGAGCTGCAGCACGATCGGGGGCAACCTGCTGATTCAGGGGACGACCATCACCCATCTCTATACGCAGCTTGATGGCATCGAGCACATCGCCGGTGACCTTGTGGTGAGCAACAACCCCAGGCTTGAGGAGCTGGCCCTGCAATACCTCAACGCCATCGGAGGGAGCCTCATCATCCACAGTAACGGCCTCCTCAGT
>JBMYRH010000064.1:0-6036 GCA_049602155.1 Myxococcota bacterium
ACCTCGAACGGCTCCGACACCTCGGGCGGCTCCAATGCCTCGGGCGGCTCCGATACCTCGGGCGGCTCCGACACCTCGAACGGCTCCGACACCTCGGGCGGCTCCGATACCTCGAACGGCTCCGATACCTCGAACGGCTCCGACGCCTCGGGCGGCTCCGACGCCTCGGGCGGCTCCGACGCCTCGGGCGGCTCCGACACCTCGGGCTCCTTGGTTTCGGGGGGCAGCCCTGCGGATCCTTGCGATGCCCCGGATGCACACGCGAACTGCTGCACCTCGGACGCGGACTGCGATGACGGCAACCCCGCGACAGTCAACGTCTGTGAAGGCGCGGAGTGTGTCGCTGCGTGGAGCCCTGCGGGGTGTGAGGTCGACTCGGATTGTGCGGACGGCGAGGCTTGCACGATCGATCGCTGCGTGTCTGGTCAGTGCGCCTTTGAGGGGGTCTTCGGTGACGCCTGTTGCGCACCAGGCTCCGAGACGCTGGCCTCCTTTGATTCCGAGTCGCTGGAGGGGATCTTCGTCACTGATAACCTGGAGACCGGTGTCTTTTGGCGCCCGGACCCGACGCGCGCGACCTCGGGGGGCTTCTCCCTCTACTGTGGTGAGCCCCAAGCGCAGACCTACGGGATCGGCGAGCGCGTGAAGTCCTCGGCGACGACGCCCATGTTGACGCTCCCTGCTGGTGGTCAGACCCGACTGCGATTTGACCTCTTCATGAGCACGCGACCCGACACGCACCTCGATGTCTTTCAAGTCTTCGTGCTGCGGGATGGGGCGCTGACGCCGGTCTGGTCCTCCAAGGTCTTCGTCGCAGGGACGACCGCTGGCTTCTTGCCGATCGACGTCGATCTCTCGAGCTACGCTGGGCAGAGCATCCAGCTCCGCTTCGTCTTCGACTCGGTCGACGGTGACGCGTCGAGCCTTGAAGGCACCTACCTGGACTCCCTGCGGCTTGAGACCACTTGCGACTAAGAGGGCGGCCCCGCCTTGTCACCCGGCGGTGGCCTCAGTAGGCTACCGCCGATGGGTGATGGGACTGTAGACAGAAGGCGCTTCATCGGCCTCGGCATCGCTGCAGCGGGTACCGCTGCGGTGGTCGGGCCAGGGCCGTGGACTGCGCGTGCGACCTTGGCGTGGGGGTCTGTGGCGGGCTTCCCCGGTCGACCGAACCACCTGTCCTTGCAGGCGCCTGATTTACCCGATGGGACCGAGGTCGCGATCACGGTCCACGTCGAGGGGCCAGATCCCGAGAGGCCGACGACCCCCCTCACGACCTTGACGGTCGCGGTCATCGGGGGCCAAGCGCAGGTCGAGGCGACCATGACCTACCCCTACGAAGGGCGCCTCGCCGGCGAGTATCGGTATGTCGCTGATGCCTCCTGGCGCGGGGCGACGGTGCGCACTTCGGCGCCAGCGACCTACTCGGTCATCGATTGGCTGCCCCTGTCATGACGCCCTTTGGATCATCGCGGCCACGCCGGCTCGCGTGGTGTGCCTGCGCAGTCGTCGCCTTGGTCGCTTTGACGGGGGTCGCCCTCGCGAGCGGCGAGCCGCGGCTGATCACCTCGGGCGAGGGGTCGTCGAAGTACCGATTGCAGGCCAAGATCAACTGGGTGGACATGAGCCAGGCCCCCAAGGTGCGCATCTTTGCGTCCCTCTTGGATCGCCGCTTCAAGACCGTCGCCCTCGATGACATCAAGCGGGTCACGGTGACTGAGACACCGCGCCACGGGGACAAGACGACGCTCTTCACCATCGACCGTGAGCAGGAGACCGTGGTCTGGCCTGAGGAGTTCGCCCACCGCGCTGATGAGGAGGTTCAGCCCACGCTGACGCTCGGAGAAGAGCAGCTCGATGGGATGGCCTCTGTGGTGGTAGTCAACGGCTACGACGGCACCATCGATGAGAGTTCTCCGGGCTACCGAGACAGTGAACTTGGGGCGCGCGTCCTGGGCGGCGTCAGCCTCTTTTTCCAGCAGCTTGGTAAGGCCAACATGATGAACGTCATCTGGTACTCAGATGCGCTCCGAATGTGGATCGATGCTCCCGGCAGGCAGGGGGAGTTTACCTACCTGAGCCCGCAGATCCGATCGGATTGCGAGCAGGCAGTCCTCGCGTCTCTTGAGGACCCCTCGGCCTCTAACGAAGAGCCCTCCGAGGCTGAGATCACCTGTGGATTGACCAAGAAGTACGAGAACTTCCTCACGATCTTGGAGACCGGGGATAACGTCTTTGAGGGCGCTTACCCTCGGCTCTTCAACCTCGATTGGAGGCCCTATACGTCAGGGAGCTCGCCCGGAGACTATTGCCGCAAGCCAGAGGTGAAGCGCCGCAAGCCCCGCAAGTTGATGGAGGATGACGAGGAGGACGTGGAGGCTGCGGGTGATCCGCTCGCCGTCGGTCCTTGGGTGTCAGAGCCCTCCGCGATGGATCTGGCGCTAGAGATGTTGATCCGAGACGCGGGGCGTGGCCAACAGAAGACCCTCATCCTTCTGAGCGACGGCAAAGACGGCTACGTACACCGGCTGCGCGAGTGCAAGACTCAGTGGCGACTCAATGGCCCCTGCCGCAGCCTCCGGGGCCGTGCGGGGCGAGACTGTATCAATGAGTGGCTGAAGAAGGCGGTCGTGCAAGAGCAGTCACGTTTCTCGCCCAAGGCCGAGCGATGGATCGGGCTCGCCAAGGCGGCGGGGGTGCGCATCTTCAGCGTCGTCCACCCGATGGCGGAGACCCATGAGCGTGAGCGCCTCGAGGTGCTCAGCTTCAAGACGGGGGGCACGGCCCGTGTGGCCCACTCCATCAACGACTTAGACAGCGCTTATGCAGACCTGATCGATGAGTTGAATGGCCAACTTGTGCTCGAGTTTGTCGATGAAGGGGCGGTGCCTTGGGAGGCGAGTGAAGCGGGGCAAGCAGTCGAGGGGCTCCCGGGCTCCGAGTGCGACAGCCACGCGGACTGTGAGCAGGGGGGGTGCTTGGCAGGGTTTTGTCAGCAAGAGCGGTCGTATGTCCTCAACCTTGAGGTGGCCTTCCCCAATGGCAAGTCGCGGAAACCAAAGACAGGGGCGCCGTATCGGGTTGTGATGATCCCTAGCCCCGAGGTCTCGCTCTCTGGGCTGGTCTTGGGGGGGTATGCCTCTGGGGAGGCCAAGCTGGGCAAGACGGGCATGATGGCCTTGGTGATAGGGATCGCCTTGGTGCTCTTGTTGATCCTCTTAAAGGTGCTGATTGGCTTGGTGAAGAAGGCCGGCAAGGGGAAGAAATAGGCGATGGCCGAATCGACCTACGACAGCATTATCTTAGCGGGTGAGCGCTTCAAGCTGCGCGGCGGCGTCAAGGTCGTCACCTTCGAAGATAACCCCCAGTGGTCGTTCGATAAGGCCTCGTTTGGGTCACCGGTCCCCGTGTTCTCGCCGCGCCGTCACCCCGAGACGAAGAAGCACGTGAAGACGGTCAAGGAGCTCGCGGGCTCCGTCAGTCAGGTCTTGTTGCACACCGACCTGACGAGTGACTCAGCGCTGTGCTTTAAGGCCCTCTTGCAGCGCAGCCTGTCGACACACTTCATGATCGACTGGGACGGCACGATCTATCAGGGCTTGGATCCGATGTTCGTGGCGTATCACGCGGGTGATTTTAATGGGGCTTCGATCGGTGTTGACCTCAACAACCGCATGAAGAACCTGGAGCGTGAACCCAACGAGACGCCGTACAACCCGGATCACGATCTCATCGCGGACATGAGCAAGAAGGAGTTCCGCCGCGGGGGCCCCGATCGAATGCGGATCAACGGGTTTTGGACCAAGGCATGGGGCTACACCGATCCACAGTATCAGGCGCTCTTAGAGCTGCTCAGCGTCCTGACGAGCAAGCTCGACATCAAGCCCTTCGTCCCGATGGATGAGAAGCGTGAGGTGATCCCCACGATGCTCCAGGACGCCGCGAGCTTTGAGGGCATCTTGGGCCACTTCCACATCACGGAGAACCGCTGGGATCCAGGCCCGGGGTTTGATTGGTCACGTGTTCAGGCGGGGCTGGCTCGAGAGCATAATTCGTTCCCGGTGACCTTGGTGTCTAACGACAACATCTCGAACCTCTTGGAGAAGAAGAAGGTCGAGTCCTACGCCCAGGTCTATTACGACAATAACGAGCAGCACGAGTACGGCGGCTGGTTTCCGATTGGTTACAATCAGAACTGGCATGGCGGGGTTCATCTTCACCCTAAGAAAGAGGGCCAACCGGTCTTGGCCATGTTCGATGGCGTGGTGGTCGCGGCGCGCTTCGCCAAGATGTCTGGCGCCGTGGGTGATGGGAATTTCGTGCTGCTGCGCCACGAAATCGAGATCCCGTCGGTCCGAAAAGGCCAGGGCAACAAGCTCATCTTTTATTCGCTCTACATGCACCTCGCTTGGATGGACGTGGTCGCCGCGCCCACCGGGGAGGACATCATCCCGTGGATCCGCGATCTGCATGCGTCAAAAGACGACGGGGACGCCGAGGAGATCGACAAGCTCCTCGACGATGAGGATGAAGGCGAGGGCGATGACTCTGACGACGAAGAGGGCGAAGACGAGGACGAGGACGACGGGGATGATGATGACGAGGGCTACGATCCTGACGACGTCGATGCCCAAGTGCGTCTGCTAGACAGGGTCCTGAAGACCGGTAACCGCGCCGCTTTTGAGCGCGAGCAAATCGCGAAGATCCCGTGGCTCGATAACCCGATCAAGGTCCGGTCTGGTGATCCGATCGGGCACGTGGGGCGCTTTGGCCCTCCCGAAGAGTGGGAGCCCGCGCTTCACGTCGAGGTCTTCGCGGACAAAGGGTGGGATGACGCCATCGATATGGGCATCCACCGGCGCTTCTTTATTGAGCTGGAGCCTGATCTGGGCGCGGATCTCTTCGTCGATAACCGTCAACTGCTCTCCCTCTTTGAGCCGGATTCCAAGTCCGCAGGGGCGCATCGCGTGGTCCGAAAGGACTCGATCGCGGACTTCTTTAACGACGACGATCCCACGACAGAGGGCGCCAAGCGCAACCTGCGCATGGCGATCACACGCCACGTCAGTGAGTGGTCCGATCAGGTCGATTGGGTGCAGTCCCTGATCGCCTCCGAGGCCTGGGGCACGCCCCCGGATGATTGGCGCGGGACAGTGAAGCGGTTCAAAAAGATCGTGCGAGAGAGCGGCATCTTCCGCGAGGCCTTGATGCAGGTCTTGCCTTACGTGTGGCTCACCCGTGACGTCGCGGAGCACGTGGGCTTGGATGTAGAGGAGTGGAACGGGGTGCTCTACCACTTCCATCCGATCCACTTCCTTCTGTGGTTGACCTATCACTCATCACAGCGGATCCAAGTGGTGTCCAAGGGGCTGACCCTCAAGCAGATCAAGCGCCGGCGTCGAAAGCGGAAGAAGGAAGAGAAGAGCGCTGAGGTCGCCGAGCAGCGTCACGCATGTGAGATCGCGGCGGTGGAACTGGCGGACGTCGAGGCCAGTGATTATCGCGGGCAGCTTGAAGATCTCGTCGAGCCGACCGACCAAGGAGAATGGCGCTTGGACTGGGACGAATGACCCGAAAAACGTGGCTCTGAGGCCCCCCCCTCGCCGCTCGTGTGGTCCCCATGTTCAGAACCCTTGCGGCCCTCGGCTGGATCGATTAGCTTTCCGCCTCGCTCCGACTTGAGGAGGAGTGGCCGAGTGGTCGAAGGCAGCGGTCTTGAAAACCGCCGTGGGGAGACCCACCGGGGGTTCGAATCCCTCCTCCTCCGCCAAACGAACGAGCGAGCCCGGGGCAACCCGGGGACAGATGAGAAAAGTAGAGAGAAGGCCGGGGCGCTTGCGCCCCGTGGCCTGACTGAGCGGGCCTTTCGGCCTGGTGATAATTTGGGTTGTGGAGAGATGGCCGAGCGGCTGAAGGCGCTCCCCTGCTAAGGGAGTATACTCCAAAAGGGTATCGGGGGTTCGAATCCCCCCCACTCCGCCAAGGCGCTGCAGCGTGTATCACGAACCCCGCCCGATGGGCTCATAGCTCAACAGG
>JBMYRH010000065.1:0-5642 GCA_049602155.1 Myxococcota bacterium
GCCGGAAGAGAGCGCGCCGCGCTCCATTTGCTCGCGCTCGATGGACTTGAAGAGGGCCTCGAAGTTGCCCTCACCGAAGCCTTCATCTTCTTTGCGCTGAATGAACTCAAAGAAGATGGGGCCGATGACCTTGCCCGAGAAGATCTGCAAGAGCAGCCGAGGCTCGTCGCCCTCAGTCGTGCCGTCCAGCAGGATGCCCCGCGCGCGGAGCTCATCCGTGGGCTCGCCGTGCCCGGGGAGCCGCTCTTCTAGCATGTCATAGTAGCTGCCTGGGGGCGGTGACATAAACTCTACGCCCTGGGCCTTGAGGCGGTCCCAGCAGCCGAGCAGGTCGTCACACGAGAACGCGATGTGCTGAATTCCTTCGCCGTTATACTCGCGGAGGTACTCCTCGATCTGCCCCACGCGGTCCGATTTCTCCTCGTTCAAGGGGATGCGGATGAGGCCATCCGGGGCCGTCATGGCCCGTGAGACGAGCCCAGTGTACTCGCCCTTGATGTCGAAGTAGCGAATCTCTCGGAAGTTGAAGAGGTTCTCGTAGAAGTTCGCCCAGTAGTCCATCCGCCCTTTGTAGACGTTGTGCGTCAGGTGATCGATGACGTTGAAGCCGCAGCCCTTCGGGTGCCGGTCGACGCCTTCAAGGTAGTTGAAGTCGATGTCATAGATGGAGCGCCCCTCTTCGAATCGATCGATGAGGTAGATGATAGCGCCACCGATGCCACGAAGTGCGGGAAGGCGGAGTTCGCTGAACCCGGCTTGGACCTCGACGGGCTGGGCCCCCTTGGAGATCGCGAGGTCGTAAGCGGCTTGCGCATCGTCGACCCTGAACCCCATCGCACAGGCCGATGGGCCGTGCTCCGCTGCATAGTAGTCAGCGGGTGTGTTGGGCTCGTAGGTGGCGATGAGGTTGATCCCGCCTTGGCGCCAGAGGTCCACGTCTTTCGAGCGATGCCGTGCGACATGTGTGAACCCCATGCTCTCGAAGACGGGCTCGAGGACGCCCCTCTCGAGCGCGGTGAATTCCACAAACTCGAAGCCTCTCAGCCCCATCGGGTTTTCGAATAAATCAGCCATCTAGACACCTCACTAAGGGCATGAACCCTGACCTGCCCTCTGTCTAGGGCACTGGTTGCTATTGCGTCAAGTTGTAATTACAACTAATGTGGACGACATGCCGAACTCAAAGACGCAACCCGAGCGCGTGCTCTCGCTGGACGACTTCTGGCCGTATCAGGTCACCGTCCTCTCTGATCGAATCGCACGCCGGACGAGTAAAATCGTGAAGGAGCATGGGTTGAACCTCTCTCAGTGGCGCGTCTTGGCCGCTATCGCCGAGGTCCCGGGGCGCACCTCCGTGGAGGTCGTGACCGTGACCCCGATGGATAAAGGCATCGTGAGCCGAGCGACCAAGGCGCTCTTGGCGATGGGGCTCGTTCGCCGTGAAGCGTCCCAGTCCGATGGCCGCATCAGTCATCTCCACCTGACTGACGCTGGGGTGACGCTCTACCATCAGCTGATCCCGTGCGTGGCAGCGATCTTGGAGCGGGCCAACATCGGGCTGTCGTCCGAGGCTCAGCGGCGATTGAGTGAGCAGCTGGGCGAGCTGATGAGGGTGATCCCCGACCTGCGCTAAGCGGCGTCCGGCTGTTGGCTCGGGTGCGCTTTGACGAAGGCGGGCAGGGCGCAAAGGCGGGCCTCGATGTCTACGAGGCGTGGGTACTGCGTCAGGTCGACGTCGAAGCGCCGGGCGTTATAGAGCTGCGGCACGAGGCACAGGTCCGCGAAGCTCACGGCGTCTCCGAAGGTGTAGGTGCCGCCGTGCTCGCTGACGAGGCGCTCTAGGGCTTGGAACCCGAAGTCGATCCACCCTCGTGACCAGACGATTTGGTCGGCCTTGGGGAGGTTGAACTCACGGCCGAGGCGTTGCATGACTCGCAAGTTCTGAATCGGCTGAGTCCCGCTGTTGATGACCTCGGTCATCTGACGCACTCGTGCGCGATCCAGGGCGCCCTCGGGCAAGAGGGCGGGCGTCGGGTGTGCCTCCTCCAGGTACTCTAGGATCGCTACGCTCTGAGCGATTGGTGCACCATCAGCGACGAGGACCGGGACCTCCCGCATGGGGTTGATCGCCCGGTGCTCGTCGGCATGCTGCCTGCCGCCATCGGCGACGAGGTGCACAGGGATAGTCTCGAATTCAAGCCCTTTCCAGTGCAATGCGATGCGGACCCGCCACGAGCAGGAAGAGCGCCAATAGCTGTGGAGCACCAAGGACATGTGTCGCTCCTGCTCAGTCTTTCGGGACGACGGTCTGCGCGATGCGACCGAAGAGGCTCTCTCCTGCCGCGTTGAACATCTCGATGGCGACCGAGTCACCATGGGCCAGGAAGGGGGTCGTGAACTCGCCGGTGTCGATCTTCTCGATCATGCGCTTCTCCGCCAGGCAGGAAGAGCCACGGCTGCGGTCCACGTTGCTGATGGTGCCGCTGCCCACGATGGTGCCGGCGCTGAGTGAGCGGGTCTTGCAGACGTGCGCGACGATCTCATGGAAGCTGAAGTGCATCTCTGGGCCAGCGTCAGGGTCGCCATACTTCTCGCCGTTGAGGTGCGTGATGAGGGGCAAGTGGAGGCGCCCACCCTGCCATGCGTCACCGAGCTCGTCGGGGGAGATGGCGAACGGGCTGAAGGCCGACGAGGGCTTGGAGGTGAAGAAGCCGAAGCCCTTGGCGAGCTCTCCGGGGATCAGGTTGCGCAGGGAGACGTCGTTGCAGAGCATCACGAGCCGCACATAGTGCTCGACCTGGTCCGGTGTCACGCCCTGCGGGGTGTCATCCATCACGACGGCGATCTCTGACTCGAAGTCACACCCCCACGACGTGTCGGCCAAGGGGATATCGTCGCGTGGCCCGAGGAACGTGTCACTGCCGCCCTGGTAGACGAGCGGGTCCGTGCGCAGGGTCGCTGGTGGCTCTGCGCCGCGCGCCTTACGGACGAGGACGATGTGGTTGATGTACGCGCTGCCGTCGATCCAGGCGTAGGCCCGCGGGAAGGGGCTGTGGAGGGTGTCAGCGTCCACATCGAACGCGTCGTCACGCTCCCCGGCGGATAAGGCGCGGTAGATGGCGGCGATCTCGGGGGCCTTGGTGCTCCAGTCATCCATGAGCGACTGGAGGGTCGGCGCGACCGAGCCAGCCACGACTGCGCGGGTGTTATCGCTGGAGACGACGAGGAGTTCACCGTCTCGCGTGTTGTTCTTTCGGGTTGCCAGCTTCACGTGTCCTCCGACCGCTTAATGGTGGGGCGGAAGTACACCGTCGTGAGGGGATGAGCAACCCGAAACGAGGGTGTGGGGGCGGGGAGAGCGGTACCCGCTGGGCGATGAGTGAATGTGACGGCAGTGGACTCGCTGAGGTCCCTGGCGGGCTCGTCACCTTGGGTTTCAAGCGTCAGTGGTTGTGCCACATGTCGAGCAGCGAAATATCGGCGTCTATTGTAGGATGATGCGGCGCCACGTGTCAGCAGCCGTCGCGCTGTTGGTGGCACGTTGTCTCTGCAACTTGGACATACAGCATGCATACGACGCGATTGCGCACGCCCTTCATTCTGCTCATTGCCGGCATCATGCTTTCCACGCTAGCCGGGTGCAGGGGGGGCGACAGGCAAGATGCGAACCCTGGAATATCGGCGTCGATGCCTCCCGTTGAGGCGGTTGAACTGAACGCAGAGAGGCCCAGCTGCTCGGCCGGTTTTTATCTCTCCGCGAGCGGGGAATGCGCAGACCTTGATGAGTGCGCGCGCGGTCGTACGACTTGCCACGCCGATGCCACCTGCACCAACACACCGGGGAGCTATGACTGTGTCTGTAGACCGGGCTTTATCGGAGATGGGGAGGACTGCCGCGCGCTCCTAGACGACGTGAAGAGGCCGGCCCCCCCCGAGGCTCATCGGGGCCCCCATGCGGGTGTGTGGTGTGAGGTCTTTGGACCCAAGGGCGCGCACGTGGAGTGTGTGCTCCGCGTCGCCCGGAATAGCGCGGAGGCCCTGCCCGCGACTGGCGCGGACCTTCGGCTCAGCTGGGATGACTCGAAGCTCGCGCTCAGCCAACTTGTCGGCGCCTACTGTGCAGGAGAGACCTGCTGGTCTTTTGACGCGCTGACGTGCGATTCCTCGGGAGTGGGGTGCGTCGCTTCGCCGCTTCAGAGCGGTCACAGCGTGATGCTCGTCCCTCAAGATCTCGCTGACGTCTCCGATTGGCTCAGCCTCTCCTTGGTCCACCCCGCCTCGGTCGATACGCCGCTCACCCCGGCTGTGGTGGGGCCCTCCGGTGAGCTTAGCCACGACGCGACTTTGCTGAGCTTGCGCTTCCGTTTGCTCGAGGGGGCTTCAGCAACTGAGCCGATCGAGGTCAGTCTCGTGGACACGAACTTCGACCGCGTTGATCGTTCGCTCATAGCCACGCTGGTGGAGCGCCCTGTCGGGAACGTTGTCCTCACGGGAGGTGCAAAATGAGGCGCGTAAGCATGACGAGGTTCTTCATCACACTGGGCGTCGTCGGGGGCCTCGTCTCGCCTGTGTTTGCAGCTCCGGTGAGCACTGTGCCGAGCGCGGATCTTACGGGTGACAACACGGTGAATTCGGCGGACTTCCAGTGCATGGTAAGGCTCAACATGGCGATGCAGTCCATTGTCGATCCCACACAAGACGCCTGTGTGACCGACGTCGAATGCAACGCGAATCACTTCTGCGGACGGGCGTTTGAACACAACGCGTGTCTGCCGAACTGTCTCGCCGCAGCTTCCAGCGTCGGTGACAGCGAGTCCGAGCCGAGCTGCGCCGAGGGTGATGATGACGCGGCCTGCCTCGGAGAGGTCCCCCGCCACAGCACGGACCTCAACTGTGATGGCGAGATCAACAACGCGGATTTTCAGATCTTGGTCGCCCTCGTCTTGCAGAAGCTTGGTGGACCAGGGACCCCCGATTTGGACGGCGATGGCGTCCTGAATGCGTGCGACGACGATAGCGATGACGATGGCGACCCGGACGAGAGCGATTGCGCGCCGCTTGACCCAGCGATCCATGCTGACGCGGACGAGCTCTGCGATGGCGTTGATAACAACTGCGACGGACTCATCGACGGCGATGACCCTGCCATCGTCCAAGAACTCTGTGAGCTCCAGAGTGGTGTCTGTGTCGAGAGCGTCACTGTGTCCTGTTTTGAGGGGGCCTGGGAGCCCTGTGTGCCGGCTGATTATGCGCTCTCAAACGCGCATTATGAGGAGACAGAGACCCTGTGCGATGGCCTGGACAATGACTGTGACGGCTTCATTGACGGAGAGGACAGCGATCTTGTCGACCAATGCGGCTGTGGAGACGGGGAGTGTGCTGACGATGAGAATTGTCAGAGCTGTGCTGAAGACTGTGGGTGCGATCCCCTCGCTCCGTGCGTTGCAGAGGGAGATAGCTACGCGTGTGATTCATGTCCCGATGGTTACTCGGGAGACGGCAGCCTTGGGTGCACTGATATCGACGAGTGCGCTGACGCGCCGTGCTTAAACGGCGGCATCTGCACCGACGGCGTGGCGAGCTTCAGCTGCGCCTGCGCAGCGGGCTTTGAGGGCGAGACCTGCGACGTCAACATCGACGAG
>JBMYRH010000066.1:0-5529 GCA_049602155.1 Myxococcota bacterium
GCAAGGGCACGCCTTATGTGTGTGAGCCAAGCGCGTGCGAGGCGAGCTCGACCCCGAACGGTGTCGGCTGCGATGTCGAGTATTGGGCGGCGCTCACACCCTGCGATGACGGGGATGCGAGCACCAAAGAGGACCAGTGTGACGGTCAGGGCGCATGCGCTGGCACCCCCTACACCTGTGAACCAAGCGCGTGCGAGGCCACGAGCATCCCCGATGGCACAAGCTGCGTCACGACGCCGAAGGTGATGGGCATCGCCTGTGATGATGGAGATCTAAGCACCAAGGGCGACCAGTGCGATGGCTTGGGCGCGTGTACAGGCACGCCCTACGCTTGTGAGCCCGGGCCATGCACAGACTCCAGCACGCCCAACGGCACAGACTGCGATGTCACCTTCAGCGCCGAAGGCATCGCCTGTGACGACGGAGAGCTCAGCACCAAAAACGACTTTTGTGACGGCGTGGGCACATGTTCGGGCACAGCCTACACCTGCGAGCCAAGCGAATGTCAGGCCACAAGCGAGCCCGATGGTGTGGGCTGTGTGGTGCAGAACAAGGTCACTGGCTTTGTCTGCGATGATGGCGACCCTGAGACCCAAGGTGACGTCTGTGATGGGCTCGGAGCGTGCCAGGGCGAGCCCTACACCTGTGAGCCCGAGGTGTGTCAGGCGAGCGCGACACCAAACGGCACAGACTGTGACGTCACCTTTAGCGCCGCAGGCATCGGCTGTGATGACGACGACCCGAGCACAAAGGTCGACGCCTGTGACGGCTTTGGCGCGTGCGTGGGGCAGGCCTACATCTGTGAGCCCACGCAATGCGAGGCCTCGAGCACACCGAACGGCACGGACTGCGAGGTGAGCTTTAAGGCCCTTGGGATCGCCTGCGATGACCAAGACCCAGCCACTCAAAACGACACCTGTGATGGCGCAGGCGGCTGCGCAGGCGAGGCCTACACCTGCGCACCTCAGAACTGTGAGCTCTCAAGCGTCCCCGATGGAGAGGGATGTGAGGTCACCTACGCTGCGCTCTCCGCGGCCTGCGACGACCAGGACCCAGGGACGCTCGGCGACCAGTGCGATGGCGCGGGCGGATGCGCGGGCACGGCTTATAGCTGCACGCCGAGTCAGTGCGATATCTCCTCAGTCCCCAACGGCTTTGACTGTGACGTCGCGCACAAGGCGGTCGGGACCCCCTGCGATGATGGGGATGAGAACACCAAAGACGACCAGTGTGACGGCGGCGGGGCCTGCGTCGGTGAGGTCTATGGGTGTGTGCCCAGCCAATGTGAAGCACAGAGCGTGCCCGATGGCGAGGGATGCGCGGTGAGCTATATCGCTCAAGGCGTCGGCTGCGATGACGGAGACGTCAACACGAGAGACGATGCGTGTGATGGCTCAGGCGGATGTGTGGGGACGCCCTACACCTGTGAGCCCACGCAGTGTGAGTCCAAGAGTGTCCCCGACGGGGTGGGCTGCGTCATCGAGAACGCACCCGCGGCCATCGCCTGTGACGATGGAGACCTTGGCACCAAGGTCGATATCTGTGACGGCTTCGGCGGCTGCAGCGGCACGCCCTACACCTGTGAGGCAAATGAGTGTGACGCAGCCTCGGTCCCCAATGGCACAGACTGCACCATCACCCCGAAAGCTCAGGGCGTGAGCTGTGATGACGGAGAGCTCAGCACCAAGCTTGACCAATGCGACGGCGAGAGCGGATGCGCGGGCACGCCTTACACCTGCACCCCCGGGCTCTGTGAGCTCAGCTCAACCCCAGATGGGGAGGGCTGCGAGGTCATCTACGCCCAGGCCGAGACCCCGTGTGATGATGAAAGCGCGAGCACCAAGACCGACATCTGTGATGGCTCAGGGGGGTGTCAAGGCACGCCTTACAGCTGCGAGCAGAGCCAATGCGAGGCTGAGAGCACCCCTGACGGCGAGGGCTGTGCGCTGAGCTTCAAGGCCGAGGGCGCGCTCTGCGACGACGAGGACCCGAACACAAAAGCTGACGCGTGCGATGGCTCAGGAGGATGTGCCGGGACCCCCTACACCTGCACCCCTGGGGTCTGCGAGTCAGAGAGCACCCCTGACGGCCAAGGCTGTGAGGTGAGCTATGACGCGCAAGGCACGTCGTGCGACGACGGAGAGCTTGGCACCAAGGGCGATCAATGCGACGGCGTCGGCACCTGCGAGGGCACGCCCTACACGTGTGAACAGGGCCTCTGTGAGCTCTCTAGCAGCCCCAACGGCGCAGACTGCGACATCGTCTACGCCGAGGCCACCGCGACCTGTGACGACAGTGATGACACCACCAAGGGTGATCAGTGCAACGGTTCGGGCGACTGTATCGGGACGCCTTACACCTGTGAGCCAAGCCAATGTGAGGCCTCGAGCACGCCTGATGGCACAGGCTGCGAGGTGAGCTTCAAGGCTCAGGGCATCGGGTGTGAGGATGACGACCCGACGACGAAAGACGACCAATGTGACGGCTCCGGTGGCTGCGCTGGGACCCCCTACACATGCACCCCTGGGATCTGTGAGTCCGAGAGCACCCCTGACGGCGAGGGCTGTGAGGTGAGCTATGAGGCCTCAGGCGTCAGCTGCGATGACGACGATCCAACGACCAAGACCGACATCTGCGACGGCTCAGGCGGCTGCCAGGGCACGCCCTACCTCTGCGAGGCCACTCAGTGCGAGGCCACCGCCACCCACAACGGCACAGGCTGTGACATCGACTACAAGGAGGTCGGCGCCCCCTGTGATGACAACGACCTCGAAACCAAAGACGACCAATGCGATGGCTCGGGCGGATGTCAGGGGAGCGACTACCTCTGCGCCCCGAGTCAGTGCGAGGCCACCGCCACCCACAACGGCACAGGCTGCGACATCGACTACAAGGCGGCGGGCGCACCCTGCGACGATCTGGACATCAGCACGGTCCACGACGCCTGTGATGGCTCAGGCGGCTGTGCCGGTCTGCTGCCTGTCTGCGGCGATGATGTCACCGAGGGCCTCGAGGTCTGTGATGACGGCAACACCGAGACCGAGGCCTGCGCCTATGGCGAAGCCAGCTGCGAGGTCTGTGGCCCGGACTGCGCCTATGTGCCAGGCGTCGTCAGCGGCTACTGCGGTGATGAAGTCCTCCAAGCGAGCGAGGGTGAGGAATGTGATGACGGCAACACCCTCGATGGCGACAGCTGCTCGTCGAGCTGTGAGCTCTTGAGTGAAGGGCTGGACTGCGCCGACATCCACGACAATGACCCGACCCTCCCCGACGGCACCTACCTCATCGACCCCGACGGTGAAGGCGGGCTCGACCCCTTCGAGGTCTACTGCGACATGAGCACCGACGGTGGGGGCTGGACACGGGTCGCGAACGTCGAGGCGCAATCGGGCTGTCCGGACGGGTGGGCGTATAGCGAGAGCCCCCCGGTCTGTCGACGCAGCGCCCAGGGGTGTCAGTCCGCCACCTTCCTCTCCAAGGGGATCACCCATCACGAGGTGCGTGGCTACGTGCGAGCCTTCCAGTACGGCTCCATGGACGCCTTCAACCTCTCTTCAGGGGGCAACATCGACGATATCTACCTCGATGGCCTGTCCGTCACCCGGGGCTCCCCTCAGGAGCACGTGTGGAGCTATGCCGTGTCCCACTCGGTGCCCAATGGAAGCCAGGAATGGGCCTGCCCGTGTCACCAGGGCGCAGGGGGCGCAGCGCCACCTGGGTTCGTGGGCGAGCACTACTACTGCGAGACCGGCAACAGCGCGACGACCCCTCAATCAGAGTGGTACCTCGACGACCCCCTCTTCGACGGGGCGGGGTGCGGCGCAGGAAACACTTGCTGCGATGAACCGGACCTCCCCTGGTTCGAGCGAAGCTGGTCGGCGCCGTCCACCGAGGACCTCGAGGTACGCCTCTGCAGCGACCAGGACACCACCAATGAAGACATTGGCGTCGAGCGCATGGAGCTCTTCGTCCGCCGCGCCATCTGTGGAAACAACCAAGTCGAGGGCGGCGAGCAGTGCGACGACAGCAACACCACAGACGGCGACGGCTGCTCGGCGAGCTGTGCTATCGAGCAGTTCAGCGTCACGGTCGAAGGTAGCACCTATCACCTCATCCTCGAGCACCATACCTGGCACGACGCACATGATGACTGCGTAGCGCGTGGTTATCAGGGCCTGGCGACGGTGAAGAGCAGCGCCGTGAATGATGCGCTTTATGCGCTCATGAACGAGGCAAACCCGGAGGGCAAGCTCGCCCCCTGGATCGGCCTCACCGACCAGGGCAACGAAGGGACCTGGACCTGGGTCGACGGCAGCCCCCTCGGGGACTACGACAACTGGGATGATCCAGAGCCAAACGGTGGGACACTGGAGAACTGTGTTCACATGAACGCCTGGGGCTATGACGGCCCCACGAGTGAATGGAACGACTACTTCTGCGACGCCTTTTATAACCATAGCACCGACATACCCGGCGCCTTCATCTGCCAAGAATACGCCAAGAGCTGTAAAGACCTCTTAGACAAGGCGCCTGAGAGCACCGACGGCACCTATACCATTGACCCCGACGGCGCTGAGGGCGAGGCGCCCTTCGAGGTCTACTGCGACATGACGACCGATGGCGGCGGATGGACCGTCCTATTTATAGCAAACGGGACGACATACGGTGCCGAGGAACAAAGCATCAATACGGCTGACAATAGTCGCTGGTCATACAATGGAACGGCCACGACTGAAGGCTTTAACGAACTGGCAACAACTGGAGAGTACTCACAACCCAATGCGTGGTCGATGATGTTTTCCGAGTGGACGGTTGGAAGTTCCAGTCAGGGAATGTACGTGGTCGTTAAATCAAGTTCATTCGAAGACTCAGTAGTGTTGGAGACCTTCTCAGGAGCAGTTGTACCCGGATCATATGAGCGAGCCCCCTTTGACACCTATTACCTAGGTTTCAATCAGGCCCAAGCTAACTCTTCCTCCATTTGCCGCCTTTCCGTAGGGACTGATGAGGACCAAGGCTGGAATGATGCGATTCATGGGCTAATGTGCCTTCGCCATAATGGAGACCCTCATATGGCCTTCAGACACACGATTGAAGACGGCTACAGATTGATGGGGCGATGACACCTCGATATGCCTCTGTCGCAAAGATGACCCATGCGTCGCCTAGTAAACACCAGTGCCTCAGTGGTCGAGGCGACGGAATTGGGCAACTCTCAGGTTGCAGGCTTACCGTGAGGCGGTTCGACAAAGCCGCGCAGGTTAAGCGAAACTGAGGCATATCCGATCGCCTTTGGAGCCTCGATGCGTGGACTCACCTCTGTCGTCTTGCTGAGCCTCGTCACCTTTGGGGTGACCTTGACCGCATGCAGTGGCTCAAACACTCAGGGCACAGATGCAGTAGCCCCCGTCGCTGACGCCGTGACGGACACGGAGGCGGCGACTGACACGCTAAGCGACGCTGGCATGTCTGACGGCGCAGTGCGCCCGGCGCCGAGCGACGTCGGGGAGCGCAAACCTGACGCAGCGG
>JBMYRH010000067.1:0-5409 GCA_049602155.1 Myxococcota bacterium
TGAAGCGGCGCTGGGTGCAGCGACGGGTGAGCAGGTAGGTCGTGCCGGGGACGACACGTCGGGGCCAGGTCATCGGGAGGTCCTCCTCGACCAGCGGAGTGCGGGTCTCGGTAGGGGTGATGACGAGCTGGCGAGTTTCGCGACGGACTTTTTTCAGGGCCCGAAGTTCGGGCCAATGATTTCAGCCTCTTTCATGACCCTGGGTTGGAAGTATCTCGAGGGTTCAGAATTCGTCCCTGGGTCGGGACAGTTGAATTCGTCCCTGGGTCGGGACAGTTGGGGTCGGGACAGTTTGTCTGTGAGTGACCATGCGCCGTTAAGAGTTAATCCCTAGGGCGGGTGGCTAGAGTTTCTTTAAGGCAATCGGACCCAGTCGAACGCCACATTCCGAATCAATGTTTGCGTATTTCACATTCTCGATACATTTGGCCTCTAAGGGAGTCCAACCACGGTCGCAACTTTTCTTAAGTTCATCCTGATGCGCTCTCTGCATCGCTCGAACACTGATGCCAAGCTTTCGCAATGTCGTTACTGCTGCTGCGCTTCCTTCAGGTCCTTTTCGTAGTGAAGCAATGCGTCCGCATTCCTCTTTATCAACGACCCGCCACGTGCCGAGGGGCAGAACAGGTTTGAAAGAGTCGCCGTACACAATCGTCTCGACGGTGTCCGTTTCATAGCGAAGTGTCATACGCCCGTCTGAACTCTCTACTACCTCTACACACGGGGTCTCGTTCAACGTTTTAAGGATTGCGGGCTCCGTTCCTAAGTTTGAACTGAGAACAAGATCACAGCGCCATTTTTCCTGATGAATCACGACCCCGCGATAGTTGATATCGAAAACGTCTCCTTTCGAATCCATGCTCTGAGTCTCGCCAAAGAGAGTGTAGATACCGTCACTTACGGGTTGGAGTTCCTCTCTCCTTCCGAACTGCTTAAAGTCACCGCTTGAATCGGTTGTTGATTCGAGCCACCAAACGCCACCGCGGGTTAAGTCAGCTACTCCTCTACTGCGGGACTTACTGCGATACTCGTCCACGACCTTGTTGAGTAGCTTTTCAAGCTCTCGGTTTGCACGAACACCAGCATCAACATAATCAACAACCTCCTTCAGACGTTTTAGTGCTCCAGACTTCTGCACAAGCTTCGCGTTTTCGGGCCTAAGGTTCGTGAGCTGCGTGCCGCTGCTCATTGATGCAGCTAGGTAGTCATCTAGGTGTGCTGGGCTTTTTGAAATCTGGGCAAGGCGGCCTGCGGCACTTTCCGCGCGTCGAGCAGTTGTCGCCACATCGTCACTCTGGCCCAAGCCGGCGACAGCCGTCTTCAACGATTTTAATGTCTTTGGGCCGGATTTGACTTGGTTGCCACACGAGCGGATGCCGTTGAGGCAGCCGAACAAAATGGAACATGTGCATAGTAGCGTTAAGTGGCGCATATTCAGGCGGTTAGAATACATGTGTCATCCCCTTCTTTCCTCGACAGCCAGTTCCACAATACCCTTTTGGTTGCGCCCCTAGGAAAAACAAACGCTCTAGCCCGGGTATGAGTATGGCTGGTCGAGCCCTGCGATCCCCTCGTCATGTGCACCGCCGTCGAGCACGCACGCCGGCTACGCGACACCCTGGGGCGCACCGGCGTCCGTGCCCTCGGCCTGCGGCGGAGGAACCGGGACTCGCGTCGCCCCACGGGCGACCTGCTGTCTACAGTGTGAGCATGTAGGCGATCAGCGCCTGAATCTCATCCTCGGCCAGGTGGTCGGTCCGCCCCATGGTGGTCGCCGTCTGGGTCAGCACTGGCAGGTGCCCTCCTCGCAGATGAAGATCCCCGTGCAGGCGCTCTCACCGCACCAGGCGCAGTCCGCGTTCGTCTCACAGGCCAGGGCCTCCTCGCTCGCCTCCAGGCAGTTGCAGACCAGTCCGCAGTTGGCCTGCGCCTCGTCGATGCACGCCGCGTCCCAGGCGCTGTTGCAGCAGTAGGGGTCGAGGTCGCAGACGCAGGCCTGCACGTCAGGGTCGCCGTTGCCGGGGGATATCGCCGACGCGCAGGGGTGCTGATCACCGCAGACATCACTCGAGGCGTAGGTGCACGCGCCGGTCTCACCATCACAGCTGTCGATGGTGCAAGCGGAGCTGTCGTCGCAGAGCTCCGGGTCCGCCGCCGTGACGCAGGCCCCGGTCTCGGGATCGCACTGCGCGGTCAAGCAGCCCACCGCCTCGGGGTCGTCGCAGACCACTGGCTCCCCCTGAACACACATCCCCTCGTCGCAGGTCCACTCACCATCGACGCAGGCGTTGCCAAAGCAGGCACCACAGTCGGCGTCAGCCTCGCAGTTATCCTCCGAGCAGTCACAGGACGCGCCACAGACACCGTCGGCGAGCTGAACGCAGAGACTGTCCCAGGCGTTCGTGCAGCACCAGGCGTCCTGAGCGCAGACGCAGGCGGTGATGTCCGGATCGCTGGAGAACGGAAGAACGCCCACCTCGCAGGGGTGATTGTCGAAGTGCGGCGGCTGCACACAGTCGCCGTTGTCGAAATCCAGAGCCTCGCAATCGAAGACAGGGTCGCACCACGCGTCACCGAGAGAGAACGCGGGGGTGCAGCCTCCCTCGCAATTGACGACCTGTCCCTCTTCACACCCCTCAATCGCCGCGTCACCCTCCGGCTCCGGCTCGGCGACGTCCTCCGGCCCAAAGCCAGCATCCGGGTCGGGGGAGGGCGGCACAGCGGCGTCACTCACGTCCTCCGCCGGCGGCGCAGCGGTATCCTGCGGCCCGGGGTCAGGCTGAGAGGGCGCGTCCGGCGTGGGAGGAGCCACATCGGCGGTCGTCGCGTCCGAGGCGCCGCCACTGCCTTGGCCGTCGGCGAGGGTGGCGCCATCCGCGCCGCCGAAGCTATCGGCGCCTTGGTCATCCCCACCGCCGAGGCTGGTCTCGCTCGAGCCGCAGGCGGGCGCCGCGACGGCGATGAGGGTGATGACGAGGGTGCTCAGGATCGCTCGCATGGCGTGCTCCAGGGTCCGGCGCTGTGTCGAAGGGCGCGGAATGTATGCGAGCCCCCGTCGCGCGCGCAAGCATCGAGGCGTCAGCGCGCACACCAGAAAAGTGGCTGAGCAGAGAGATTCGACTCAAGCTCGACA
The DNA here is from genome assembly GCA_049602155.1 of Myxococcota bacterium. GTDB lineage: Bacteria > Myxococcota_A > UBA9042 > PHBI01 > JBMYRH01 > JBMYRH01. The sequence goes on from JBMYRH010000067.1 coordinate 3,134, forward strand.
CGCTGCGCCTCGAAACCCGGCGCGTGGCCTCACGACCCATCACCCTTGGGAGGGCGCACCGTGACCATCGACCTCCTCATCGTGAGCCCCTAGCCGCCGTGACCTGATCGGTGCCCGACTCGGGCAGGCAGATGGACCCCTCGAAGGGGAGCATCGCGGCCACGGCCGGGTTGCAGTCGTGGCAGCAGAGGTAAGGGGCCTGGCGCGCGCCACGCCGCTGACACCCCATCTCGCGGGCCCCCAGGCCTCTCTGCGGACGTCACGCGGCCCTCTCTCCCTACACTGTCAGGTCCGTGAGAGCGGCGACGACCGCATCGTGGCTGGTCCACGGCTTGTGTGTGGGCTCGACGCCGTAATGGAAGGCGGCCGCCAGCAGTCGGTTGCGCCACGTCGGCGCGGCCAAGCCGGCCTCCTCGAAAGCGGCCACCGGGTGTTTGACCTGATGCTCTTCGAGCAGGGTTGGATAGGCGCTGTCGCGAAAGCGTGCGATGAAGGCCTGCGGGTCGCCTCCCTGGTCCAAGTGGGCCAGAGCGACTGATATTGCGTCGCTTCTGCTGGTGCTCAGAGCCTCGAATACGTCGTCCAGGCTGGGCTCGATGTCGGGGGCCGGCGTCATCGCGTCAAGGTGCCATGACGTGTCTGGGTTCTCCCCGTTGTGCCCCAGGCACATGTCGCGATTTTGCGGCAGGAACGCAACGGCCTGTAGGAGCAGAAGGCGCTGTAGGCGGTCACTCGAGGTGGTGTCGAAGGCGTGACGCAGGGCGTTGTTGGTCGTCACCGCGTGCATGGGGAATTTGATCCAGCCTTCGAAGGGAAAGCGGAGCGTCAGCTCGGCGGCGGCAAGGCGGCAGGCCTCCCAGAGGGATGCGGGCGCGACTCCTGATTGCAGTTGGCCGATCGCGGCGTTCACCGCGTCTTGGGGGGTGGCGCTTCGCAGGCCCGCCAGAAGCTCCAGGGCGGCGCCCTCATCGGGCGTGCCGGCAGCCCAATCCTCAGGGAGGCCTAAGGCGAGTTCCTGGTTGCGCTCAAAGGCGTCCACGACCTTTGTGTCCGAATTGCAGAGTTTGTCCGTCAGCGCCGTGAGCGCGGCTTCGGGTTCGAACCAGCCGCTGAACGCCAGCGTGCGCAGGGTTTGGACGACATCGATGGTGGTGTGACCGATCCAGTTGTAGTTGCGTGCACCGAACTCGAAGAGGATGTCTTGCGCAGCGATGAGCTGACCGGACTGGACCAGGGCTGCCACCGCGTTTGCGGACGCGGACGCGTCCCAGCTCTCTAGCGCGGCGGTGAGCTCGGCCGGTCCGGGCGCCCCCACCACTGCGATCGGGTCGACAGCGGTGAAGGGGCCAAGCTCGCTCTTGAGTCGAAGCAGCGCGTACATCAGAGGCAGGTCGTTGCGGGGCGCCAACTCGCGACCGAGTTGATGCGCAGAGAAGATCCCCGCGCGTCGATGCATCTCCAGTGGGGCCGGCGTCACGGTCGCCGCGAGCATGCCGGCGATCAGATCGCTGTATGCCAGACCACCGTTGAGCCTCTCGACGGCCACGGCGACGAGGTCCTCCGCCGGCGTCTCGAAGATCCACTCCAGCAGGCTCTGAGCCCCTGTTCGGTCGCGAGGTGCAGCCGTGTCGGGCACCGTCGCGACGTCTTGTGCAGCGTCCGGGCCGGCATCCTGTGCGGCGCCCTTAGGCCCGCCAGAGCACGCCACCCAGAGCGCAGCAGCCGATCCCATCTGGAGCGCCTGGCGCCGGGTCATTCTGTGTTTCGTCGTCATGCCAGCCCATGCCCCCACGCGCTGCGCCGCTTGACCGGCTGTGTCGGGGCTATATGAGCGATAATACCGGCTAGGCAGGCGAACCCACAAACCTGGTTCGTGACAGGCTGGCTATGGGGAGCCAAACCCGAGCGCGAAAGGCCCCTAGCGGGTGCGACCTGTTACCGGTGCGACCTGTTACCGCCTTGACCCAGTTCTTGGGCGTTAATGTTCGGCTTAACATTCGGGTGCTACCTGTTGAGGCTGGTGCTACCTGTTGAGGTGGAGCTCAAATCCCACAAATCGGACAATCCGTCCCACAGGTGAACCCGTTGTGGTTTGAGTTAATGCCATCGGGGCACGTTGTGTTGTCCCAAATGACGCCGGTCAGGTCCGCGTCGCTCAGGTTCGCGAAGAGCAGGTCCGCGCCGATCAGGTACGCGCCGCTCAGGTCCGCGCCGATCAGGTCCGCGTTGGTCAGGGCAGCGCCATCCAGGGCAGCGCCAGCCAGGTTCGCACCGGT
>JBMYRH010000068.1:0-4443 GCA_049602155.1 Myxococcota bacterium
ACTCAATGATTCCAGGTGTTTGTATGACTCTGGGTCGGGGCTATTCGGTCGGGGCTATTCTTGCGCTACAAGACGGCTCAGAATTCGTCCCTGGGTCGGGGCTATTCTGTCCCTGGGTCGGGGCTATTCTTGTCCCTGGGTCGGGGCTATTCTTGTCCCTGGGTCGGGGCTATTCTTGCTCCGGGTCGGATGTGCCCGGGTCAGTGACTGGCTTGCCGTTGATCTCCTTGAGGACGAACTCCGTCCGGCGGTTGGCGGCGCGGCCCTTCCGGGTGTCGTTGCTCTCGATGGGCTTCGTCTCACCGAAGCCTGCGGAGTCCAAGCGCTCTTCGGAGATGCCTCGGTCGACCAAGAACCGCATCACGGCCTGCGCGCGCGCCTTCGAGAGCTTGAGGTTCGACCGATCCGAGCCCCGGCTGTCAGTGTGGCCTTCGATTCGGAGCTTGGTGATCTGCGGGTTCGCTTGCAGCACCCGGACGGCCTTCATGAGCAGCTTGTGGCTCTTGCGCTTCAGCTTCGCCTTGCCGGTCGCGAAGTGGACGACGCCGTCAAGCTCGATCCGATTGTTGGTGATCGTGACACCCTCGATCTTGGTGTCGGGGCAGCCATCATCGTCTTTGTGGCCATTGACGCTCTCGGGGTTGTTTGGACACGCGTCCGACGTGTCCAAGATCCCATCCTTGTCGTTGTCAGGGTCAGGGCACCCATCGCCGTCCTCGAAAGCGTCTTTGTCCTCGGGCTCGTCGGGGCAAGTGTCCTCGGTATCGAGCAGCCCATCGCCGTCGTTGTCGGGGTCGGGGCACCCGTCCTTGTCCTCGAAAGCGTCCTTGTCCTCGGGCTCCATCGGGCACGTATCATGGGAGTCCGGGACCCCATCGTTGTCGTTGTCGGGGTCAGGGCACCCGTCGCTGTCTTCGAACGCATCGGCGTCTTCGGGCTCCATCGGGCACTTGTCCTCTGCGTCTGGGATGCCGTCTCCATCATTGTCAGGGTCAGGGCACCCATCGCCGTCCTCGAAGCTGTCCATGTCTTCGGGCTCCTCTGGGCACGCGTCGTCGCCGTCGGGGACGCCGTCGTTGTCGCGATCGCCCCCATAGTCAGCCCACACGAGGGTCGTGAACATACGAAACATGGGCGCACCAACCCCGGGCGAGAGCCCCGCTCCACCGCCGATCTGAATCTGTAGGCTCGAGGTCATAGCGATACGCGCTCCGAGAGCGAACTCCACCGGCGCAGCGCGCCCGTCCCAGGTCGTCGACGCTGTGTCTTCGGGGTCGACGTTCTCGCTCATTGGGATAGCGCCCCAGAGTGACGCGACGATGGTGAGCTCCTCGGCTGGTGTGGGGAGCTGAGCGCCGAACCCCCACCTCACAAGGTCGTCAGAGACCAAGTTCCTGACGACGCGACGTGTCGGTCGGAGGAGGTAGCCCACATTCAAGGAGAGGATCATTTTTTGGTAGTGCCAATCAGCGACCAACCTTGGCTCCCAGCGCACCGTGCCGTCGGAGTTGAAGCTCTCGACATCGCCTGTCGGGATATAGACTTGGTTGAGCAGGCCGAGGCCGAAGCCGCTGAATTTTTCTGGGTCCAAAAACCTGATAGTCGTGATGAAGCGGAGGTCCCCTGTGGATGTCCCGCTGATCTCCGAGCTCCTCCCTAAGGCCTCAGCGGCGAGGTCGCCAAACTGATAGAGCGAGACGGGCATCACGGCGCCGATCTCGACCCAGTCGAAGAGCCCCAAGGCCAGGGTGAGCCCAGCGTTGAAGCGCCCCGCAATGGTTCGCTCCAGTGGCTCTCCGTCCCCCCCAAGGGTGACCAACACGAGGGGGTTGTGTTGGTAGTGCAGGGTCAGCCCGATTGAGGGGTGCAGGTGAGGCAAGATCCGGCTCGTCCCGACCGTGAGCAGATCTGCACCTTGGGTCGGCAGCGGCTCGAAGTGCTCCACTGCGAAGTACTCACTGCTCTGGGCCCGGGCGTTTCCCGATAAAGGGAAGAGCATAAAGGCGAGGGTGAGGGCGACGATCACCGGGGCAGCTGTCCGTCGTCGGCGCCAGATGACCATCGCCAAGAGGCCAAGGAGCCAGAGAGCCGCTGCGCCAGTGGTGCGCTGGTGCCCCTGGGCGTTGCATGCGCCGCCCTGAAGCACGGTGTCGTAGCGCGTCTCAACCTCGGCCTCACACGCCGCACCGACGCCGTTATCATCCGTGTCGACTTGATCGCTGTTCGGCACCTCTGGACAGTTATCGTCTTCGTTCAGGACGCCGTCGCCGTCCCAGTCGTCGTCACATACATCCCCAATACCGTCCCCTTCGCTGTCCAGCTGGTCGGCGTTTTTCACCTCTGGACAATTGTCGAGGCACTCGCTCGTCGCGCCCCCCTGACAGACCTCAGCCTCTGGGCCAATGTCGCATGTCCCCACCTCTGGGTTGTCGGTGACGCCGTCGTCGTCGAGGTCACAGTCGCAGGCGTCGCCGATGCCGTCACCATCACCGTCCGCTTGATCGGAATTCGGGAGGCTGACGCAGTTGTCGAGGCAGCCGACCTCGCCCCCGCCCGCGCATGGAGCAGGAGCTTGCTCGCCCCCCCAGCACTCAGGGTCTTCGCTGTCGACGATCCCGTCCGCGTCGACATCACAGGTGCAGGCGTCGCCTATCCCGTCTGCGTCGGCGTCTGCCTGGTCGCTATTGGCTGTGGCCGGACAGTTGTCGAGGCATCCAAGCGTCTCACCCGCAGCGCAGAGGTCCGGCGCAGGGCCCCCCCAGCAGGCCTCTCGCGTGTTGTCGAAGACATCGTCGCCGTCTGCGTCGCAATCACACGCGTCGCCCTCGCCGTCTCCGTCGAGGTCAGCCTGATCGGAGTTGGGGAGCAAGAGGCAGTTATCGAAGCAGCCCAGGACCTCGCCTGAAGCGCAGGGCGGCGTCTCATCTGTGATCGCACACCCCCCGGCCGAGGGGTTGTCTTCAACGCCGTCGCCGTCCACGTCACAGTCACATGCGTCACCCAGCCCGTCCCCGTCACTGTCTGCCTGGTCATTGGCGACGAAGGGACAATTGTCACAGCCTGGGTCCGTGGGCTGACAGGAGGGGGCTGTCGGGCAGCCCTCAAGGTCGCTGCCGTCGTCGACGCCATCGCCGTCCGCGTCGCAGTCGCAGGCGTCTCCAAGGCCGTCTCCATCCGCGTCGGCTTGACCGGCGTTTGGCGTCGAGGGGCAATTGTCCCGACACCCTTCGCTCAGGCCATCACCGCACGGCGCCGGCACCGCGCCGCTCTCGTAGCAGGTCGGGTCGTCGCTGTCTGTGACCCCGTCACCATCTGTGTCGCAGTCACAGGCGTCTCCAACACCGTCACCGTCGACATCATCCTGTTCGGGGTTGTCAACGCCGATGCAGTTGTCCAGGCACCCGACCATAACACCCCCAGAGCAAGCCTCGGGGAGCTCTCCGTCATGGCAGGCCAAGTCAAGGCTGTCGACCACGCCATCGCCGTCGTAGTCGCAGACGCAGAGGTCACCGACGGAGTCACCCTCAGCATCAGCCTGGTCAGGGTTCGGCGTGCTGGGGCAGTTGTCGGAGCACTCGCTCGTTTCGCCTCCCTCGCATGGAGGCGCATCAGAACACCCTGCCTTGTTCTCGTCGATCCCGTCGCCGTCCGCGTCGCAGTCGCAGGCGTCACCGATCCCATCGCCATCGCTGTCGGCTTGAGCCGGATTGGCCTCGATTGGGCAGCTGTCCAGGCAGCCCTCTGTCTCACCATCCTCGCAGAAGTCTGGAGCTGGGCCACCCCAGCAGGCTTCATTGAGGCTGTCTCCTATGCCATCGCCATCTGTGTCGCAGTCACAATCGTCTCCTAACCCGTCGCCGTCGAGGTCTGACTCACCCTCAGCGAGTGGCTCTGTGCATACCCCACAGCCGGCCTCGCTCGCGTCGCAAGCAGGCTTGAGGGGGCACTCACCGACACCCAGCCCGTCGTCGTATCCGTCGTCATCGGCGTCGCAGTCGCAGGCATCCCCGATGCCATCGCCATCTCCATCAGCTTGATCCCCGTTCGAGATGGTCGGGCAGTTGTCAGAGCAGTCGGTAGTCGCCCCCGCAGAGCATGGCGGCGCGTCCGTGCACCCCTCGATGAGGGCTTCGTCAATGCCGTCACCGTCCACGTCGCAGTCGCATGCGTCGCCTAAGCCGTCTCCGTCAGTGTCGGCTTGGTTGGGGTTATCGAGGCCCTGGCAGTTGTCTGTGCACTCGGGCCCGTTTGTACCATCGCAGAGCTCAGCCGCCCCACATCCCTCGAGGGTGTCCTCGTCGAACCCGTCGCCGTCCGCGTCGCAGGCGCACGCGTCGCCGACTCCGTCGCCATCGATGTCGGCTTGGTCGGCGTTGGCGAGCGCGACACAGTTGTCAGAGCAGTCGGTAGTCGCCCCCGCAGAGCATGGCGGCGCGTCCGTGC
>JBMYRH010000069.1:0-3940 GCA_049602155.1 Myxococcota bacterium
CGTCCGCGTTGGTCAGGTAGCCCTGATAGTGCATCCGCTCGGGCACTGTGGCCTGGGCGGTGGAGCTCGCCAGCAGCACAGCCAGCGTCATCAGTGTGGTGGCATGTCCCATCGATTCACTCCCTTGTCTCACTCGCTCAACGTGTCTTCACGTGGAGGGGTTCCTGCTCCTTGTCTCTTTATTTCAGGCACTTGGGTGGTCATGGGTCGGGAGTGTTTGGAGTTTGGAGTTCTCTCATTCCGCTGGCGGGAGTGTTGGGGTATCGGCCACAGCCCTTACCATTGGTTACTGAAGACACGTATGAGACCAGGTTCTGCGTTTTCACCATCACTATTGCGGCTTCCGGCTGTTTTACAGCTATAGCAGTGGTCTGAATATTCGGCTACGCATGCACATTCGCCACCGTAGCCGCCCTCTCCGCCGGCTACGGTAGCCCCTAGGAAAAACAAACGCTCTAGCCCGGGTATGAACCACCCGGAGAACCACGCCGCGATCATCTCTCGGGCGCAGCTCGGCTGTACCACAGCGGATAGTGTGGGCCTCGAAGATCCTCCACCGCCACCTGGCCTCGACATCACTGGCGACGGCGTCATCGACGACGACGACGTGCAGGCCGTGAAGGACAACTACGGCGACTGCCCGGTCTGAGCCCGCCGCCCTTGGCCCCTAGGGCACCGTCGCCATCCAGGTCGGGTTGAAGATGCGGGTCCAGTAGCGGTCCCAGGAGTCGGGCAGCAGCGCGACGATGGGGCCATCGCCTTGGACGCGCTCGATGGCGCGCAGGGCCGCGGCGACGCAGGTGCCCGCGGAGCCGCCGACCAGCAGGCCCTCCTCGCGGACCAGGCGCTGGGCCATCTCGAAGCTCTCGCGGTCGCCGATGGAGATGGCCAGGTCGACCACCGAGGGGTCGAAGACCGCGGGGACCGCGCTCGAGCCGATCCCCTCGACGAGGTAGCTGCCGTCCTCACCCAGGGCGCCGTCGTTGATGAGCCCGGTGAGGCGAGAGCCCGTCGGGTCGGCGAGGATGATCTGCACATCCGGGTTCATGCGCTTCAAGTAGCGCCCCACCCCGGTGATGCTGCCGCCGGTGCCGACGCCGGCGACGAAGGCCGCGACCTTGCCCTCGGTCTGACGCCAGATCTCCGGCCCGGTCTCCACCTCGTGCACCGTCGGGTTCGCCGGGTTCTCGAACTGGTCCGCCAGCAGAAACCCCTCCCCGTCCTCGGCCATCTGACGCGCCACAGACTGGAAGTTTCGAGGGTCACCCGGCGGCGCGTTCTCGGCGATGACCACCTCGGCCCCGAGGGCCCGCAGCGCCTGCCGCTTGTCCTCGCTCATCTTCTCGGGCATCACGCAGACCAGCCGATAGCCACGCAGCGCGGCGACCAGGGCCAGGCCGACCCCGGTGTTGCCGGCCGTGGCCTCGATGAGGGTGTCACCGGGGCGCAGACGCCCCCGAGCCTCGGCGTCGTCGACGATGGCCTTGGCGATGCGGTCCTTGACCGAGCCCCCCGGGTTGAGGTGCTCGCACTTGCCCCACACCACCCGTCCACACCCGGCGCTGATGCGCTCCAGGGGGACCAGCGGCGTGTCACCGATTGCGTCGAGGATGGTCTTCACCGCCCCCGGATACCACCGGCCTGCACCGCGGGCAAACCCGCCGGGCGTTCAGGCCTTGTCGGCGTGCGCGTCGTCGTGGCTTGGGCCCTCGTCCGGCGCCTCGAAGCCACCGGCGGAGGGCGCCTCGTCTTTGCCCTCAGGCTTCTTCTTGGGGTTGTCGACCGGCTTCTGGATGATGCACGGGGTCGAGTGCCCATCCTCACCGTCGGGGGGATCGACCCCCTCCTCCCAGTTGGACCCCAGGGGCAGCTGGGAGGTCTCGAGATCGTCGCCGGCGCCGTCACAGGCCGGGCAGAGGACGCCGACTGAGGCAAAGAGCGCGAGACAGGTCAGCCAGCGAGAGAGTCGTGACGTGGTCGAGGGGCGCATGGGGGGCTCCATGGTGAAGAGGGGGCGCGGCGAGGACACTCAGGGCGGGCCCCTCACCGTGCGTCCCTTCCGACGCCGCTCCCCCCTCGTCGAAAAATCGACGCGCAGGGCGATCAGCCAGCGGCGCGGGGCCGCTCCGGATGACGCTCAGGGGCGGGGTGATGAGCTTCGAGACGTCACCCTCGACCCTGGGCCCACGGCGACCGCCAGCGGCAGTTCACGCGTCGCGCCGTCCTCGGGGTGACAGATGCCACCGGTCATCATAGCGTCGGGATCACCCGAGCGCTGATGACCTCTGAGGGGCCTCATGACGACCATCGAAGACGACCTGCCTGACCATGACGTGGCCAAGACGCTTCAGGCGCTCGGCATCGAGGGCTCGGGGCACCCGCCTCGCATCTTGATCTTGTACGGCTCGCTGCGCGAGCGCAGCTTCAGTCGACTCCTGGCTGAGGAAGCGGCCCGCGTGCTGACCCACTTCGGGGCCGAGGTGAAGGTCTTCCGGCCCCATGACCTCCCCGTCTTCGACCGCACCTCCAATGACCACCCTGAGGTTCAGAGGTTGCGCGCGCTCTCGCTCTGGTCTGAGGGCCATGTGTGGGTGAGCCCGGAGCAACACGGGAGCATGACCGCGGCCTTCAAGAACCAGCTGGACTGGATCCCCCTGTCCGATGGCGCCGTGCGCCCCAGCCAAGGTCGAACCCTGGCCGTGATGCAGGTCTGCGGCGGGTCGCAGTCCTTCAACACGGTCAATCAGCTGCGGCTCCTCGGGCGCTGGATGCGCATGGTGACCATCCCCAATCAGTCCTCGGTCGCCAAGGCGTGGCAGGAGTTCGATGGTGACGGCCGCATGAAGCCATCGAGTTACCGGGACCGGGTCGTCGACGTCCTCGAGGAGCTCTTTCGCTTCACCGTGCTGCTGAGAGACCGAAGCGAGGCCCTGACCCTGCGCTATAGCGAGCAGAAGCAATTGGCCACTCGGGGCGCGCTGACCAAGGGGCAAGGCGTCTAGGCCAGAGCCAGCGCCTCGGCAGCCCGGACCCTCCCCCCGACGGGGTCGTCACAGGTGCGAACAGCGCACCCCAGCCACACCCATGCCCGCCGTCACACACCTCGTCGCGGTGCCCAGCGCCCTTGGGACAAGACCACCTTGACTCAGAGACAGGTCGACCGCGCTCCCGTGGCAGTGCACCCCGAAAGTGCCGACGCGAACTCAACTTCCCCCACAACCCCTTGAGATCACTCATCACCTCCCCAGGATTGGCTTCCATGCTTGCGTTCGGAAGGAGGAAGCTGCAATCGTGCCCCCCGACGATGTTCATGGGCTGAACACCGCGCGAGACGCTCTGTAAGACCCCCTGCTAACGACAGCAGCGGAGGTCGAGCACAGCGTTCGCGAGCGACGTGACGGGAGACGCGATGCAGACCAAGCGATTGGCATTCCTGGTGCTGTGCACCCTTGTGATGGGCTGTGGCCAAACGACGACGACCGACGACGCCTCGGGCGGTGACACTGCGTTGGACACCGCGCAAGGGGCCGGCGGCGACACCACTGACGTCGGCACATCCCCGCCGCCAGATGTCGACGGGACCGCCATCGACGACGGGGAGCCTTCACCGCCCCCGGACGGCGCTGCAGGCGCTGATGCCTCTGACGCTCCCCCCGCCCCGTGTGATCCCGGCTTCTTCGGCCCGGGCTGCGCCCCATGTCCGGGGGACGGCGCGCCATGCTCGATGCACGGGACCTGCGATGACGGGCTGACAGGGACCGGCGAGTGCACCTGTGAACCCGGTTGGGCAGGCCCAGGGTGCGCCGAGGACATCGACGAGTGCGCGGACGCTCCCTGCCAAAATGGCGGCACCTGCACGGACGGCGTGGCGAGCTTCACCTGCGCGTGTGCTCCGGGCTACGAGGGCGAGACCTGTGAGGTCGATATCGACGACTGCGCC
>JBMYRH010000070.1:0-3622 GCA_049602155.1 Myxococcota bacterium
CTCGGGAGACGACCTGTTGCGATGGCTAGATGAGGTCCAGCTGACTCGGCGGAGGGCAGCCTAGAGTGGGAACGTATGCCGAAATTCCCATGCAAGAGCGATTGATGCCCCGATTAGCGCCACTCCCAGCGCCACCCACCCCAAGTCCCGTCGCCGCTTGTCGTAGTAGCTCGTCATGGGGTGGGATTGCTGCGCCAAGACCTCGTCTCGGTCGGCGAGGCCCGCTCGAATACAGAAACCACCACATGCGACCATGCACAGCAGAGCGACCCAGCCGCTCAGGGTGGCCGAGCTGACGCACACCGCCACGAACATTGTGAGCGCCTTGAGCTTTTCGCTGCCTGCGGATGAGTTCACGATTCCTCCAATAGAGATTGTCGACGTTGACGAATCGGGTCAAGGCTTCTGCGCGACGGCTCGTGCGCTTTCCACCACGTGCCCCTAGCAATCGTCCCCGGGTCGGGTCTTTCGGGGTCGGGTCTTTCGGGTCGGGATCATTCGGCGCTGCCAAAGCCCGAACGAACCCGACAAAATGGGGTCGCTCGTAAGACTCGGACTCAAGCAGAGCAGGAGAAAAGAGCAATCTGGCAAGCAGTGTCCAATTAAACGCTTCCTCGGGGTCTTCCCTACTGCTATCCACTGGTACCGGTTTCGCGTCCGTTGACGCTGTACACTCCGAAACCATCTGTACAGTCGTAGAAGGGATGAGACTAACACCGGCGTATCGACCCGAAAGGAAGAGACATGAAGACCTCACTCCGCACCATGACAGTGTTGATCACCTCAGGCACCTTGCTCTTCCCGAGCGTGGCCACTGCTGATCAGGTCATCAACGACGACCTAGTGACCAAGGGAAGTCTCTGCGTGGGCGTCGACTGCGTCAACGGAGAGTCCTTCGGTTTCGACACGATTCGCCTGAAAGAGAACAACGTCCGCATCCGGTTTGTGGACACAAGCTCCACCGCCTCCTTCCCGACAACTGACTGGCAGCTGACAGCAAATGACTCGGCGCCCGGTGGTCAGAATAGGTTCTCGATCGAAGACGTCGACAGCGGCGTGATCCCCTTCACCGTCGAGGCGACTGCGCCTTCTAACTCGGTGTATATCGACTCAACCGGGCGGGTGGGGTTCGGGACCGCTAACCCGGTCACTGAGATGCACACTCTGGACGGCGATACACCCACGCTCCGCTTGGAGCAAGACGGCTCCTCGGGGTTCACTTCCCAGATTTGGGACGTCGCTGGGAATGAAACCAACTTCTTCATCCGAGATGCCGCCACCTCAAGTTTACCCTTCAGAATCATGGCCGGCGCTCCTTCTACTGCCTTTTCTATCGCTTCGGACGGCGACATCGGGCTCGGGGATACGACACCAGACGCGGGGCTCGATGTGGTGTCTACCAACCCTGTCACGGCCAAGCTTGAGAACCCAATCGGCGCCGTCAAACTCGAGATGACGGACAACCAGCAGGCGACGGTCACTTTGGGTGCGCTCGCGGGGGGGATGACGCTGACCGCCGACGGCTTCACGCTCGAAAGCATCTCACCCACCGCGGCGGCCAACTGCAAGGGAGACGACGCGCAGTGTGATGATCCAGGACACGCTGACGAGCAAGCATGTATCGATGCGGGCGCTGAGTGGCTGCCGGCCGCCGACACCTACACGACTCAGGGCGACTGTGAGGACGCAGGGGGCACATGGATCACCGCTTTCGACACGTCCTTTTCCGTCGACGCGGTCACGGGAGACTTGACGGTCGGCGGCGCCGTACACGCGCAGGCCTTCGAGGTGACCTCGAGCCGCGCGTCCAAAGAGAACATCGCGCCGGTCCACCCGATGGCGATATTGAGCCAAATCAAGTCCCTCGGGGTCTACACATGGAGCTACATCCGGGACCGAGAGTCCACGCCGCACATGGGGCCCATGGCAGAGGAGTTCTTCGAGACTTTCGGTCTCGGCAAGACCGACAAGCGCATTTCCCTCCCAGATGTCACTGGTGTCCTGCTCGCGGCCGTACAGGGGCTCTTCCAGTGGCTCGAGGCTCAGGGAGAAGCGCTGACTGCCCTAGAGGCTGAGAACCTGCGTTTGCTGCAGCAAAACGAGGATCTTGAGCGCCGCGTCACGCGACTCGAGCGACTCATTTCGGCGAAGAACTAGTCGGGGTTGACGATGAACTCACTTTCCTGCGCCCGCGCGCTGACGCGGCTGCTCGGGGCCGTGGCATTTGTTACGGCTATCGCTCCAGCCGCCCTAGCCGGGCCGACCATGATAATCTCATCCGGCACGACCTCGGGTGCAGTGGGTGAGTTGCTCGATGTCGACGTCGAGATCACCACCGACGCGCCGACTACGGGCCTCCTCGTAAGGCTCGAAGTCGTGGCGGCTCAGGGTGGCCATTTCATAAGCGAGGGGCTGACCTCGACCTGTGGCTTGACGTTAAACCTAAGTGGCGGCGGCCAGATCCTGAGCTCGATGGCCCAGGACCTCCCCCCGGGCAACTGCACGATCTCCGCCTCTCTGATGCTCACGTCGCCCGTCACCGATGGGAGCCTCCTCGGCACCTTGAACTCGGGGAGCTACAGTGAGAGCGCCTCGGGACGTCCCGCGAGCGCCCCTGAGATCGTGGGGGCGACACCGCTTGGCTTCCAAGTCACAGCGCCAGAGGTGAACTGGTCCATCAGCGCCCCTACGCTCGTCACGGTTGGCTCAAGCCCTAAGATCACGTTCAGCCTTGACGGGAGCGCGGGCGGCTTAACCGCAGGCGGCTTCAGCGGGGGCGCCTATCTTTCCCCCTCTGTTGCGACGCTGACTCTCCCTGCCGGCATCTCATTTTCACTCTTACCCTCGTTGGATGGGTGTGGGGACTACACTGTCGTGTCCCACACGGCGACTGAGGTGAGCCTCCAGTCGACAAGCGACACGCCAAGCCTTTGCGTCATCGAAGGGTACTTGACTGAGCTGCCCTTCGGTGAACACCTCATCTCGGCCTCCCTCACGTCACCCGAGCGCGCCCTCTCGACCCTCATCGCCTCGGTGGTGCCGAGCCACTCGGCGAATTTCGCTCCCTCCCCTGGGTTGGCGGGCGGGACCATTAACCTGACCTACAGCATCGCAAACCAAGACCGCGACAGTGGTGCGTTCACTGAGTTGGGCTTCTCCAGCGACCTGAACATGACCTTGAGCGGGCTCACGGCGATTGGCCTCCCAGACGAGCCATGTGGACCGGGGTCGGCGCTCTCTGGCACGAGCACCTTGACCCTCACCGGTGGTCATATCGAGAACGGAGAGACCTGCGAATTCACAGTGATCCTCGCCATCCCGGTCGATGCGTCGGCGGGCGTCTATTCGCACACGACCTCAACCGTGAATTTGGTCACTGACTCTGGACCAACCACGATGTTCGCCGTTTCAACCCCCTTGATCATCGAGGCGCTCCCCGTCATCTCGGCGAGCTTCGATAACGAGCACACCACCCCCGGGAGTTCAGAGCTCGTCCACGTGACCATGGGCGGTTCGGGGTCCGAAGCCTTCGCGGATGTCAGCTTCGCGTTGGACATCTCTGCCTTCGCGGTGGGAGCAGAGTTCACCCTGCTTGGAACCGACTCCTGCGGGCCGCTTACGT
>JBMYRH010000071.1:0-3524 GCA_049602155.1 Myxococcota bacterium
GTCTCCTCCCCGCCTGAGGGCTGGGTGACGGACATCCCATCAACCGGCTGCGCCCTCTATCTGGGAGGGACTCCAGTCGACGATGCGACGACGGGGGTGGCAAAATCGACGCATATCGGACCCATGCAAGGCAACGGCGGCTGCACCTATCCGCTCGTGATGGACGAGAACTAGGAGGCCTCGCCTCCCGCCCCTCAACACGGATTCGTCAGGGGCGGCGCAAAGACGTCGACCTCACCCAGCGCCCGACGTGCTGAGGCGACTTCGCGTCAGGCTCAGACGGTGCGCAGGCCGCAGGTCTAGAGCGCTTGAGCGTAGAGCATCTCCTCGCGCGCGATGACGACCCGCCCACGCTCGAGGCCCAACCGCAGCTCGCGTAGCCCGCTGTCGGCCTTGCCGCCCAGGTCCCGGTGCTGCTGGAAGAGCACGATCGTGGTGTCACCGACCGGGAGGACCTTCATGTCCTCGATACGGATCCGATTACGGCGCGCGAAGAGCTTCTTGCGCCCCTTAAGCCACGCGGTGCGATCAAAGCTACCGGTCCCCGCGGCACCCCGCTCGACACCGTGAAAGACAGCGCCATAAAGCCAACCGTAGTTCTGCAGTCGGCTCGTGTTCTGCGCCCAGAGCCAGCCCTTGACGAGCTTCTTGGCTTGGGAGACCGAGACCTTCATGGAGCGAGGCGTACCTGGCACGTGGACCTTGAGGAGCTCCCAGGAGGCCTCGAATATACCGTCCGAGGTGTCGACGCCGACGAAGAAGACGGGGCCATGAGTCGGGGTCCAGCACACCTCTTCAAAGACGGATTGTCCCGCCGTCGGCTCGGTGCTCGCTGGGCACATCGCGTCCACAGGGTCACCCAAGACCACGATCGATCGAGGCACCCATGCCGTGTGCTTGGCGTCGAGCGCGACGATCAGCTCGGAGCTCGTCGGGCTCGTGACGTGATGCAGTCCATCGGCGCGCCAGCCATAGTAGCCTTGGGAGCGCCAGGGTCGCCACGCGATCGGCGTCGACGCCTTCGGGGCCTCACACTCCGCGCGGAAAGCGCCGGGCTCTACACCGTGGACGGGGACAAACTCGCAGGTCATGAAGCCGAAGGTCGTCTGGTCCGCGCGGTCTAGGGTGGCGACGAGCTCTTGGCCGAACATGGCGTAGCGATACGTCAGGCTGTTACCAGGCACGAGGAAGCTCCCCTCGGGCGCGTGGGCTTGGGCGCGCGCGCTCGCGCACACGAGGACGAGCAGCGTCAGCGTGATTCGAAGGGACCATCGCGTGGTCATCGGACATCTCCATCGGCGATCGATCGGGACTGCGAACGCCAGCGACGTTTATGAAGACATGGAATTTGGTGGTCGGCAAAAAACCTAGAGGGCCAAAGCTAAGCCTGGTTTTGGTGCCAAACGACCTGCTGCGGGAAGGGGATATCGATCCCGCCAGCGGTCAAGGCCTCAAGGAGGCGGCGGTTGAGTTCACGCTCGATTCCCCAGTGTGCACACGCTTTAACCTTCGCCTGGACTCGCACTGTGACCGCTGAATCGCCGAGGGCAGTGACACCTATAAATGTCGGAACTTCTTCGAACTTCTCGCTGTGATCCTGGTCTGTAAAGAGAGACTCCCCCACAGAGTTAACGATGCGTTCAACTTCTCTCAAATCAGAGCCGTAGGCGATCCCAACGTGGACGGTGGCTTTCGACCAATCTCGGGATACGTTCGCAACCGTCGAGATCTGACCGTTCGGGATCACGTTGAGCGTGCCGTTGGCCTGCCTCAACAGCGTCACGCGCAGTGATATCCCCTCCACCGTCCCGGTGGTCCCCGAAATGGTGACCGTCTCGCCTACTGCAAACTGATTCTCAAGCAGGATAAAGAAGCCCGTGACGATGTCCTTCACGAGGCTCTGAGAGCCAAAGGAGATCGCCAAACCGAGGATGGCGACCGAGCCCAAGATGGGCCCAGTGTTGACGCCGATCATCTCGAGCGCCATCAAGACACCAATCACCATGACCCCCACACGAGCCACGCTGCGAAAGACCGATGCGATCGTCTGCGCACGCGCCTCCTCTTGGCTGATGTTGTCTTGATCATCATCCTCAACCGCCTTGAGGAGCGTGCGCGTAAACGCATCGATGAGCCGCAGAGCGATCTTCACAGCCATCCAGAGCAGCAAAAGCATCAACACGACTTGCCACCCGTCGACGACCGCCCACGCGAAGGCAGTCTCGTAGATAGCGACGAACCATCCCGAAGTGCTGCTCGACTCAGCGAGGGACGCGCTGAGCTCGGACGCCTTCTTCGTTCGATAGGAGATCTGCGAGTTGAGGAGGCTCAACTCGACCTCCAGAGACCGCACACGCTGTTCACCCAAGGCAACTTCATCCGCAATGCTTGCTACTTTATCGTCAGCCCCCGCGAGCTCCCCCGTCCAGAGCGTCCTCCATGTCTTGGGACCAATGGTCGCCTGGACTTGAGCGATCCTTCGCTCGCGCTTGGCCAAAGCGAGATCCGTGGCGAGCGCCTTACCCATGATGTCTTGTGTCGCGGTTTGACGCTGACTGTGGACCTTCGCGATCTCAGTCGCCGCGAGCTTGTCGTCCTGTTGATGAATCCGATACGTCAGCTCAGCGATACGTTGACGCCGCGCCTCAAAGGGCGACGCATTCGCACCCAGAGCAAGCTTGGGTGCAGGTTGTGCCGCCGCGGACTCACCAACTCCCGTCGCCAGGGTCGCCTCCAGGCGTTCCTCGATCGCGTCGCGCTCGTTCTCGATCGCCTGAAGATAGATGTCCTGATTGGCCACCTTGTCGTTGGCCAGGGTCGACCATGCCCCGAGCCCCTCGCG
The DNA here is from genome assembly GCA_049602155.1 of Myxococcota bacterium. Lineage (GTDB taxonomy): Bacteria > Myxococcota_A > UBA9042 > PHBI01 > JBMYRH01 > JBMYRH01. The sequence goes on from JBMYRH010000071.1 coordinate 2,843, forward strand.
AATGAGGCTCTGTTCAGCACCGGTGAGCGCCTTGCTGAGCGTCACGGAGAGGCTCTTCTGCTTCGCCCAGTAATCCTGCCATTGACGGTTCGAGACCTTCTTGCGACCCAGGAGCGCGAGGCGCGCACGGAGCGACTTCTCGAGCCCCTCATCCCCCTGCGCCTGGACATCAAGGGAACCCAAGCTCACGAGCTTGGGAGTTCGATTGAACGCCTCGGACCAGACCTCAAACGCCTCCAAGGCCGCGGGAGACCATGCGTTCGGAGACGGAGGAGCAGCACTCGTATCGACTGATCCCTCGGTGTCTGTCGCCGGTGAGACTGGCTGAACATCGACGGCGTCCGCCGAGGGCCTAGTCTGCGCCCAAGCGGGTGAGGCGATAATCAGAGTAAGCGACGCAACAAAGGCACATAATCTCGCGTGCACAAGGCACCTCCATATCCGGAATGACACGAGGGTTTCCTGCTCTGGAGATGCTGTCCAAAAAGAGCCCCTAACCCGAGACTCTATTAAGAAAGCGAACGGTTTTCTTTGCGACTCACCGGCACCGTCTCTCCAATGCTCGGTTGATTCCTGCTCCAACGGCCATCCGTCAATGGTGGCCACGTCGCAAATCGGCTACATTCGAGCTGAGAGACGGGTGTGGCTCAAGAGAGCCTTCGAGATGAACGAGGATCACGAA
>JBMYRH010000072.1:0-3064 GCA_049602155.1 Myxococcota bacterium
CTCCGCACCTCCGCACCCGTCTAAAGTGGCTTCGTCAAAGCCGTCTCCGTCCACGTCGCAGTCGCATGCGTCGCCTTCTCCGTCGCCGTCGCTGTCCGCTTGGTCGGGGTTAGTGACGCCGGGGCAGTTGTCATCGCAGTCGGGTCCGTTTGCGCCATCGCATGGAGGGTTTCCGCCGCATCCCGGGAGGGTCGCCTCGTCGAATCCATCGCCGTCTGCGTCACAGTCGCATGCGTCGCCTTCTCCATCGCCGTCAGTGTCGCTCTGGTCGGGGTCATCGAGGCCGGGGCAGTTGTCCGTGCAGTTTGGCCCGTTTGTGCCGTCGCAGGTCTCCGCATCTCCGCACCCGTCTAAGGTCGCCTCGTCGAAGCCGTCTCCGTCTGCGTCACAGTCGCAGGCGTCACCGATGCCGTCTCCATCAGAGTCTGCTTGGTCGGGGTTCGCTACGCTTGGGCAGTTGTCTGAGCAATCAGGTTCATTGGTCCCGTCGCAGGCCGGCGCAAGGCCGCATCCCGGGAGGGTCGCCTCGTCAAATCCGTCATCGTCTGCGTCGCAGTCGCATGCGTCTCCGATGTCATCTTCGTCGCCATCTGCTTGGTCGGCGTTCTTGATGCCTGGGCAGTTGTCGCAAGCGTCTCCGACCCCGTCTTCGTCTCCGTCGAGCTGCGTGACATCGGGCACCGATGGGCAGACATCGCAGCTATCACCCCAGCCATCGACGTCAGGATCTTCCCCGGCGCAGCCCACAAAGAAGTCGCTCGTCGCGATGATGTCGGGGTCACCTCCGGCAGGGAAGCTTGTGGGGATATCAGGTTTGGACGCTGCGTCCGGGTAGACGAGGGCGGTCCAAGTCCCAAGGGCCTCGACCCCCGTCGTGTCGATGAGGCTCGGGAGCTTGCCTCCGGCTGCGACGCTCACCGGGGTCACACCAACAAGCTCTCCCTCGGCATCATAGTAGGCGACCTGATTGCTAGCCCCCACCGTGTAGCCTGTGCCCTGGGTGTAGACGGTGTCGCCTGAGGTGAAGAGGTCTTGGGGCTGCAGTCGAGCGCTATCGGCGTAGGTGATGAGGGTTGGCTTGAAGCCGCAGCCACCCACCGTGTCGATCTCGTAGCTCACGATCAGCTGAGAACTCAGCTCTTGGTCGTCCAGCGCGGTGATGCGGAAGTGATAGAGTGTCTGGTCTTGAGGGGCTGAGAAGTCAGCGCTCCACGTGTTGAACGCGGTGCCACCGTCAGAGCCGTCCTCATCGACCGTCAGCAGGGTCCAAGGGCCTGACGAGGTCAGCGACCACTCGAAGGTCACCGACTGAAGAGAGTCAATGACGTCATCGGTCTCGCTGCTCCACTGGAGGTCGCTTGACGTGGTCGTCATCGGGGTGTCGAGGGTGATGGTCTGGGTCGCGGGATCGACCGAGAGGATGGTGTATGTCCCGGTGTCAGGGCCCGTCTGGATCGTGAAGGGAAGGTAGGCGGACACGCCCATCCCGATCAGATCTGCGGAGGTGTCTGTGACCACGGGTGACCCCGCCGTGGTGCTCAGCGTCGAGCCGACGCCGCAGCTGAAGAGGAAGGTGTCCAGCACCGCCGCGTTGACCCTGACATCGGTGGCACAAGGCTCAACGCTGATGTCCGTGATGATGGGCTCTTGGAAGATCCCCTGCTCGAAGGTGAAGTTGTCGGCGAAGATGAAGCGGGAGGAGAGGTCCGCCGTGAAGCACTGACCCAGGGCGAGGTCCTTCTGATAGGGGTTCGAATTGGAATTCGCCGTCGAGAACCCGACTACCACGGGCGTCGTCGCAGACAAGATCTCGACTCCCAAGCCGTCGGCAAATGCCGCGAGGGGGACCTGAACATCCACAAACCAGCCCTCACCCCAGAGTTCCTCGTCCCCAGCCAGCACCTCTGGGTTTGGAGGGAGGGAGCCCGGGGTGCAGGTCTGGGCGCCGGCGCAGTCACTCTCGTCGAAGCAGACGAGGTTGGTGTCGCCAGAGCAGAGCCCGGTTGGGGCGTCTGGGACGCTGGGATCTGAGGTGTAGATAGCGACTTGTGTTGGGCCAAAGTTCCAGTGGAAGCCGTCGTAGATGCTCTGACCGCTCAGGCCGTCGCCGACAGCGTCTTGAGTGATCGCCTCGCCTACAAAGACCAGGCCCCCGAGGTCAGAGAGGGCGCCGTTGCTCACGCTCGCCTCCGTGATCGTCTGAGAGGCGCTGCCGGGCGGCGTATAGTAGACGGCGATGTCGTCCCCTTCGTGCATCGGGCCGTGGCTGACCGGGAAGAGGAGGGAGGCGAAGTTCGTGAAGCCTGTGGCCGTTACGTCGCTCGTTACGTCGGTGCTGTTCCCGCCGCCTGAGCCACCGACCATGGAGATCGCGAAGTTCTGAAACCCGTCTCCATCGGTGTCGAAGGTCAGCGTGTAGTTGCTGGGTGCAAAGGGGTCGGTGGTCGCGTTCGGCAAGGGTGAATTGCCGCTCTTGTCGGTCCCCGAGACGAGCGGAGACGAGCCGCTCTGGATGCGCAGTCGGAAGGCGAGGACTTCGTTGGTGCTGTCGTAGTGGACGAAGGCGGCGTTCACATTTGGGCAGTCCGAGATATCCGTGTTGCCTTGTGGCGTCGTTCCGCCGTTGGAGGGGTCATTGCTCCCCTTGCAGTCCGAGATCGCGATCCCGTGGTGGGTGAAGGGGATCCACTGTCCGGGGCCGCCAATGCCGGTCTCGTCTGGCCATGGCGCAGGGTAGACCGCCAAGCTGGTGCTCGATGTCCCGGTGATGATGAGCGCCGAGAGCATCAAGAGCCCCAGCGCGTGACGCCATCCGCGGTGAGTGAGTGTGAGGGAGTGCCACAGGGAATCACTGAGTTTGCACAGCACAGCGTTGTCTCCGAAGTTCGACAGGAGCTTGCACGCACCACATCGGCTGTCTTCTTGACGCCGAGATCGTCGAAACACGTTGCTAAGGACCCTCCGGTGCAAGCGCCGCCCTAGCGTCTCTTTCCGAAGGTCTGTGGAGCATAAGGTGCCCTCGGTGGTCTCGCAAGGTGAGCTCAACCCTCTGCAGCATCCTGAC
>JBMYRH010000073.1:0-1963 GCA_049602155.1 Myxococcota bacterium
AGAGGGGGTCAAGCTCACCGAGCAAGACATGCAGGGCGAATACAGCATGATGTCGTCTATCGACGCGGGCTTGCCGCTCTTAAAGACCGCCGCCAAGCACGGTCACAGAGGCGCCATGGCTGAATATCGAGGCCACTTTCTCCGCCTCGGCGCTGTCGAGATGATGGGCCTTGATGGGCTGAGCTCCCCTGACGCGACCGCTGAGGGCATGATGTGGAAGATCTTGGGCGTGCACCTCGGTGACGCTGTCTCGCCCCATGATGCTGAGACCTTCAAGGTGCTCCTCGACCCCGAGGTGGCGTTCCCCGAGGGCTTCTTTAGCTCGCCGACCGGCACCGCCTGGATGTTTCAGATGCTGAGCAACTCAGGGCTCGACTGGGCCAGGCGTCAGGCCCACGCCTGGCGACGGTGCTGGCCAGGGCAATCGCCGACCGCTCAATGATGAGCAGTCGAGCAGGGTGTGATGCAGACTGTGTGCTCCCCCGTGTTGTCGTGAATCGCGAAGTCCGCCTATTCTTAGACCTCACAGGCCCAAGGAGGCGGCGTGTTGGGTAGGAAGTACGTTTTAGGACCCTTTATTGGCCTCGCTACTCTCGCCCTCGCCCCGACTGGTTGGGGGTTCTCCGATGGTGCGCCGCCCGACCCTCCGACTTGGATGGTCCCTGCCGTGGAGGAACCCCTGACGATCCCTCAAGAGGGGGTGGTGGTCCTCCAAGCGAGCCGCTACAACCCGTCGGGCTTTTATGACGTCGAGCCGCCTGTCTACGCGCTGACCGTCACCGACGCCGCGGGTGGCGAGGTGGCGGGAGAGGCGAGCTACGTCGTGGGTGAAGATTACCAGCCAAGCGCCCTCATTTGGCGCGCGTCGTCGGGCGAACTTGTCCCTGGTGAGGCTTACTCGATTCACCTTGAGCTGACCCAGCACTCAGCCTCATCGGAGCCGGCCTATGAGGCTGAGATAGACCTCGTCGTCTCGGAGACCGAGACCCCTGAGCTCCTCGCGGCCTCTGTGGTCTCTCACCGTACCGACATCAGCCATATCCCTCTTTGGGGTTATACCTGCTTTGCCCCGAACATGGCGCTGCAATACTCGCCTTCGGCTGATTTCCCCGAGTGGATGCACCGCACGCTGAGCTATGAGCTGGGTCAGGTCATGACCACCGGTGAGTTGCTCGCGACGCAAACCCACAACAACTTCAAGGTCAGCAAGGTCTACGAATCCTATATCCACAGCCCTGAACAGCTCACTGACACCTACTGTGTCAGCCTGACGACCAAGAGCGCCATCGACGACTCAAGCGTCACCGAGGAGCACTGCCTGACCGAGCAAGACTTCCTCGATGCGCTCGAGGATGGCCAAGCGCTGTGCACCCTAGAGAACCTCTCAGAGCACCTCGCGGACGCTGCGGCTAACGATCCCGACTATACTGTCGATGACGCGAACCATTACGGTGGCTGCCATGGCGCGCCGCAAAGCGCCTTACCTTGGCTCCTAGCCCTGCTCGCGCTCTTCGCGCTGTGGCTCCGCGCTGCTCGGCCACCTGTGTACGCTGACTCAACGCGGCGCTAAGCGCTCTATTCAGTGCCGAATCACCACAACTGAGCGGAGGTGCCCGTGGCCGGTGAGACCAACCTTGAGGTGCTCCTAGAGGAGCTCTCTCCGTCGCTCGGGGAAGAGATCTTCGTCGTGTGCACCCTCCCGGAGGCGGACTATGGCGCGCTCGCCGCGACCCGGCCTCTGGCGAGCATCCGCGAAGCCGAGGGGCTCACGTTGGTGCTCAGTCAATCAGAGGCCGACGCGCATGGGCTCACCTACGAGGGGACCCACCGGTGCATCACCTTGCGCGTCCACTCGAGCCTCGAAGCGGTCGGCCTGACCGCGGCGGTCTCACGTGCGCTCGCGGACGTCGGCATCAGCGCAAACATGCTCGCAGGCTACTACCATGACCACGTGCTCGTCCCT
>JBMYRH010000073.1:1972-2619 GCA_049602155.1 Myxococcota bacterium
TCGGCATCAGCGCAAACATGCTCGCAGGCTACTACCATGACCACGTGCTCGTCCCTGCCGAGAAGGCAGACGCAGCGATGGTTCGCCTGAGCGCGCTCGGGGTCTCTCTGGACTAGGGGGTTGGACTCCGGCGCTGGTCAGGGTGTCGATGCAAGACTTAGAATGAGACGCAATGAACACCCTTGCCACGGTCTCGGTCTGCTTCGTCGCCTTACTCCACGGGGGCTTCTTCCTCTTGGAGTCGGTCTTATGGAAGACGCCTCGGGTGCGTCGCCTCTTCGGTCAAAGTGAAGAGGAGGCTGAGGTGACCCGGGTGATGGCGCTTAATCAGGGGGCGTACAACCTGGGCGCGGCGCTCATGCTGACCGTGTTTATGGCGCTCGAGAACCAGCAAGGGGTGCTCGGCGTCCTCGCGTTCCTCGCGGTGATGGGGTGTGTCGGCGCGGCGACCGCGGATCGGATGATCCTCGTGGTTCAATCCCTCCCCGCTGTCGCAGCCATCATCTTGGTGGCGCTGAGCTAGCCCAGTCCAGCGCGGGTCAGCCCGCCGGCTGGCGACTGGCTTGTGCGCGCCCCGCAAGCGCTTCATCCTCGCAAAGACAGGAGGCATCACTATGACCCCGACATTCCGTATCGCGCGCCCCACC
>JBMYRH010000074.1:0-2614 GCA_049602155.1 Myxococcota bacterium
GGTTCAGCTGACTCGGCGGAGGCCTTGGACCGGCGTCGTCGGTGTCCAGGCCCAGCGGCGCGGGTTGGGCCGGGGGTTCAGTTCGAACCCGCAGGCACAGGGCCAGCAGCAGGGTCACCAGCAGAAGGGTTGGCAGCGTCGGCGTGCCCGAGCCACGAGCGTTGCAACCACCTTCACCACCTGCGTCTGCGCCTTCACCATCTGCGTCTGCGCCTTCACCACCTGCGTCTGCGCCGGAACCATCTTCACCGCCTGCATCTGTACTGGGGCAGAATCTCGTGCTTCGTTCCACCCCCACGGTGGGACCGAGGGCGACGATCGTGAAGCAAGGGTCACTGTCCCACTTCATCGCGGCGGGATCACATGAGGCCCCAAAAGGCGTCCCAGAGACTGCCCAGCCTCGGGCCACACCGCTCATCTCGAAGCTAAAGGTCTTATAGCCGCCGACGTCCAGACAGGTCAGATCGTAGATGTTCGTCACGCAGGGAGCCAAGTCGCTCTCAGCCTCGTCGTACTCGGTGTAGCCGGTCACTGTCGGAAGATCGGCGCTCGCCGTGGCGCTTCCTGTCGTGAAGCGGTGCAGGCTCTCCACGCCGGAGACGGTGATGACAAGTTCGTACTCAGTGTTGGGCTCGAGCGGCCCTGGGTCATAGGCCCAACGTTCTGGCCCCTTCCAGCCCAACCTGCTCAGCCCCTGGCCGTTCAAGGTGACTTGCGCGAACCCATCGCCTCGATGAGTCGTCGCCACGAAGACACCCGCGTTGACAGGGACGCCCACCAGGCCATTCGTTGGCCAACTCCAGACGACGCGATGGGGTTCGCCCTCGTCTAGACAGGCCGCCTCGACAGGGGTCGTGGCGACCACCGGCAGAAGCAGCGCCGCCGCGACGCTCGCTACCAGCGTCGAGCACATCGGGGGTCGAGGACGCTGCCGAGCCTTCAGTGACAGGCATCGCAGTACAGTCGTCGGTACCAGGGTCCGTAGCGTCCGCGTGCCCGAGCCTTCGACGTTGCAAGCGGCGGCGTCCGAGGGCCCATCGGTGTCTAAGTGTTTCATTTCTAAATCCAACTATCTTCATCGTTTTGGCTCGGGTTTCAGGGGCGGGGCCAAGCCGTAGAGCGCCGTCCAACCCCGGGGCATCTCACTCCGTAGTGGCATCATTCGGATCATCCCGACCCAGGGACAGGGGCATCCACGCCCTGCCCGAAGTGACTCCTTGATGCACCGATAGAAGCGTCATGAGCACCTTCACTCTCTGCAGCTGCTGTGTCCCGCGGCGCCGCCGCGGCGCCACACCCGCTCAGCGCCAGCGCCAAGAGCGACGCGCTGATTGCCTTCCAATGAGGTACCCGCATGCGATTAGCCCCAGTTAGCATCAGGAGAAATACCAGGGACAGGCCCAGGGGCGCCTGCGACCCACCTCCAGCGCAGCCGCCCGACGCGCCGCCGCCCGAGTCCTCCTCACCCGAGTCCTCCTCACCCGAGTCCTCCTCACCCGAGTTCTCCTCACCCGAGGTCTCCTCACCCGTCCCGAGGTCTCCACAGCCAGCCGCGTCATCGCCACCAGCCTCGCAGGCGCTCGGGTCGAGGGCGTCCGGCTCCGGCGCAGGCTCAGCCGACTCATAAGCCATCGCCGTATCCGGGGTGCCACAGAAGAACCCGCCATCCGGCTCTCCCCACCCCCACCCGTCCATCTCGCCCGGATGAGGCGCCTCACCGGCGTCGTCGGCGGGCCCCTCGGTGTCTACTGCATCGGGGCCCTTCTCCTCGGTGTCCTCACTGGGCTCCACGTCCACGAGCTCCTCGATGTCCACTGCGTCGGGTCCGATCTCCTCGGTGTCCTCGCTGGTCTCCACGTCCTCCGTCGTATCAGCACCCCAGGTGTCTGCGTCGTCGGGCGCCTGGCAGGTCGGCAGAGGCGCAGAGGTGCTCTCCGCGGCGGCCTCGAAGCCGTTCCAATTCACCAGGGTGGCCTGCCCCGTGGCGGCGTCCTCCAAGAGGTAGAAGCGCCCGATATTGCCCACGGCGTAGCTGGGGCCCCCAGCGCAGGAGGCGGGCGGCGCGTCCGGCGACCACTCGGTGGTCGCGAAGGGGAGGCTCACGGTCTCGAGCGCCTCACCCTTGAGGACCTCGTTGATGGTCAGGATAGCGAGGTAGGGGGTGGTCGTATAGGTCTCTTCGACCATGGGTTCACCCTGGCAGACGACCTCGGTGATCTCACCTTCGACCACGAGGCTCGAGGCCTCGCTCATCGCCTCGGGGCTCATCGGCGCGGGGAGCGCCAGGGCGACGCTGCAGAGGCTCAGCAGCGTGAGGGGGGTGATGGTCATGGGGATCGAGGGCATGAGAGACTCCTGGTGTAGAGCGACGGGGCTCAGCGCCTGCGGTGCATCAGGGAGGACGTGGCTCAGGGCCCATCTCAGCGCACAGGCATCGAACCTCATGACGCTTTTACAAGCTTCATGCCAACATCATCTTCGTTGGACTCCGCTACATTCAGGCCCTGGTGTCAGGCACCCTTGTGTAGACAAAAACAACAGCTGTGAAGTAACGCGACAAGCCCCTAGGAAAAACAAACGCTCTAGCCCGGGTATGAACCACCCGGAGAACCAC
>JBMYRH010000075.1:0-880 GCA_049602155.1 Myxococcota bacterium
CTAATCCCCCGGAATCGCTGCACATCGCCCCAAACCGCCCTCAGCTTCCCAAGCTAATACTCGCCAAGGACTGCTTGTCCCTCAATCGGGCTACTGCATGGCAAGAGGCTTATACTTTGTGGGGTGAGTGACACCCGCCCTTACGGGCCTGCCCTTACCAAAACTGCCCGTCACCCTTACCGAGGCTCTCTCGGTGAGCCAGAGACACTCCCGCCTCGGGAGGAGGGATCAGCACCCTACCGACCTGCGCGCACATCTGCGCATGGTGTCATTCAGCTGAGGTCCGGAGGCTAAAGCCAGCTGACGTTCGCCTCGCGCCGGACCTTGACGCCGGCAGCCCAATCGCGTGACTTTGAGGGCCTCCTGCGGCCCTGACTGGGGAGTGACGCGACCGGAGGGGGCGGTTCCCTCCCTGGGTTCCTGCCCATGAAGTGCAGACGAATGGCTCACAACCCCACATGAACACTCTACAGCGGTACACGCTATGGATTGACGGTTTCGGCGGCCTACTTGTGGGCCTCCTCGTGCTGCTCACCAGCAGCTGGTTAAGCGAGCTCCACGACCTCCCTCACGGTCTCATGCTCATGATGGGGTCAGTGAACTTGCTCTATGGCGCCTCCTCGACGGCGCTGGCCACACGGTCGACACGACCGATTGCCCTCCTCCGGCTCTTGGCGGTCGCGAATATGGGCTGGGCCATGGTCTGCGTCGGCGTTGTCACTTGGCACTGGGAGACCGTGACGGCCTTCGGGCTGGTCCACCTGCTCGGTGAAGGGCTCTATGTTGCGGGGTTGGGGTTCGCGGAGTGGCACTGGCAGGGAGCGCTGCAGATCCGATAGGCATTCAGAGCCCTTCCCTGTCGTCGGGGGCCGGCCCGGTG
>JBMYRH010000075.1:890-2527 GCA_049602155.1 Myxococcota bacterium
TGCAGATCCGATAGGCATTCAGAGCCCTTCCCTGTCGTCGGGGGCCGGCCCGGTGGGGGCGGTTGGCGAAGGCGGCTGAAACGTGTTTCAATTGGCCGGTGGGTGCGCTGGACATGGCCAACGCGCCTGCCTCCTCCTTGGACCTCGGGGCCTGCCGCAGATGTCTTTAAACGAAGCGACCTCGGAGTCCGAGGCGATCCGCCTGGCGACCTATCCACCGCCGTACCCCGACAGCTGGTATGTCGTGTGCCGCTCTGAGGAGGTGACGGACAAGCCGCTCAATGTCACGGCGCTGGGTCGCCGCTTTGTCGTCTTCCGCGACGAGGCGGGGCAGGCGGCGGTCTTAGACGCGCACTGCCCGCACATGGGCGCAGACATGAGCCTCGGACGGGTCGTCGACGGCAGCATCGAGTGCCCTTTTCATCAGTGGCGGTTTGGAGCCGATGGGTGCCTCGCGGCGCCGCCTTATGGTCAGGAGAAGACGCCCAAGGTCAAGGCGCGCACGTGGCCCGTAGACGAGGCCTATGGGCTCATCCTCATCTACTTCTCGACCAAGCCCAACACCCCGCCACCTTATCCTTTCCCGCGCTACGAGGCGGTCGAAGAGGGGCGCATGACGCGCCGGGGCAAGCACGACCCCAAGCCCGTGAAGATGCACTTGATCGAGTTCGCGGAGAACAGCGTCGACTTTCAGCACTTCGCGCCCATCCACGGCAAGATGGTGTTCCCTTGGACGCAGGTGCCGATCCCGTCGGTGCGCATCCACCACGACGCGACCTGGGAGCCGGACCCGGATGAGGCGCACGTGGCGTGGTTTCGGAACAACGCTGTCTTGGAGATCTTCGGGCGCGTCCGCGAGTGGAGCCGCACCACCGCCGCCATCCGCTTTATCGGCCCTGGCGGGGTCGTCGCCTTCACCTTTGATGTCCCGGACCGCGGCCGCATCCTCATGTTCCACACCCACACGCCGCTGGGCCCCATGTCTCAGAAGGTCCGCTTCACGTGGTTCGCCGACAAGCGCATCCCGAGCCTCTTGGCGTCGTACATCGTGGGGAGCTGGGTGTCGCAGTGGCAGGGGGACATCGAGATCTGGGAGAACAAGGTCTACCGCACCAAGCCCATGCTCAACCCCGAAGACGGCCCCGTGCGCGAGCTGCGCAGCTGGTTCAGCCAGTTCTACCCGTCAGAGGCTACCGCCGAGCTGCCGACGTGAGGCTGCGGCCTTTGGGGCCCCATGACCGCCTGGACATCGTCAGGGCTGGCGAGCCCCTCCGTTCACCCATGTGCTGACTCCCACGGTATGCGGCGTGGGGAGTAAAGAGAGGAGGGGTCTGTGCGCCGTTGACCCGGTCCTCTCGGGCGCCCATCATGGCGCCCGATGTCAGGGAGGCACGCGCGTGGGTGAGTCGAGTCGCAAGGGGTGGGTGTCGGTCGTCATCCCCGCCTATAACCGGGCGAGCCGCCTGGTGGCCTCGGTCACCTCATGCCTTGAGCAGACCTATGACAAGGTCGAGGTCATCGTGGTCGATGACGGCTCGACCGACGACACCGTGGCGGTCCTCGAGGGGCTCGTCGCGCAGTGGGGCGCCGAGCGCGTGCGCTGGGTGAGTCAACCCAACCAAGGGGCCTGCGTCGCG
>JBMYRH010000076.1:0-2070 GCA_049602155.1 Myxococcota bacterium
GTGGGAGGCATTGCGGAAGAAGTACGCGCCTCTGGGGTTGAAGCTCGTGGTGGTTAACCTCAGCGAGTCGCCCGGCGCGGGCAAGCGATGTACGCGGCTGCCGTGGAACCCGGATGAGTCAATCTGCGACCCTGAGCTAGGAGAGAAGCTCGGCGTCACCGACCTTCCTGAAGCCTTTGTGTGGTCATGGCAGGGCAACATGCTGGTGGACCGAGGCAAGCACGTGGACGAGATTGAGCGGGTCATCCGCCGATACCTCGACGACAACCCGCGTGTGGCAGTCGTGGCGACCGAGGGTCCCGACCGAGGGACGAATTCTGAGCCAACAGGAGACGGCGTAAAGCCCTGCTTCAGAACCATCGCCGGACACACCTCCCCCATACCCCCATCAGAGGGAGTCACATCACGCCGGGTTGTGACAGAGGTGGATGAGGAACAGACGTCGCCGCCAAGTCAGGCGGCTTGGCAGCTCAAGGGCGGCGCCCGGTCCCTCACGACACCTGGATAGTCCCGCATCTTGTAGGTCCCCTCAGGGAAGTGCACAGGCCCGGTGCGCAGCCGCCATCGCTTGAGCGCAGCGCGATAGGCGTCACGAAAGCGCCGCAGCTGCTCGAGGGCTCCGAGTCTGCGCGTGCGGTCCCGGCTCGCCACGGCGGGGTGCCGTCCGCGCCGCAGCTCGTGGGTCTTGGGGCGGGCGTCGCGGCGCTGGCGCCGTACCTCGTGCGCACCCATGAACCCCCGCCCTGCAGCCTCCATCTGCTCTCGAATGGCGGCCTCGCGAGCGGCGACGCGCTCCTGGAACTCCTGGGCGAATGCATGAGTGTCACCTGGTTCGAGCATTGCCGGGACCGTGAGCTGAAGCCGGACCTCTCTCGGCAGTCGGCTGCGTCGGAAGAAGGCTGTCCGTGGCCGCTTGAAGATGCGTGCGTCGCGGGTCATGTCGACGGGGCGTGTCCTGAGCCCCGGCCACTCCGGAGAGCGGGCCACCAGCCCCGCCTCCACGGGGTTGGTCAGCGTGTAGACGAGCTTGTCCCAGACGTCGGGTGCGTCGACGAGCTCGACGAGGCTCAGGCGTTGCGAACTCCAGAGCGCCTCCCAACGTCCGAGGTGTGCATTGAGTGCGCGGGCACTCAGGCTGTGGACGTCACGTGAGAACTCGGGGATGCGGCCATGCGGGTCGGTCACCACGGCATGCCAGTGGTTTGACATGCACGTGACGGCGTGCACCAAGATGCCGTGTCTCTCGGCGGCCAACGCGACGCAGTAGCCGAAGAGCTTGGGGACAATGCCACGTGGGACGAGCATGAAGCGGCGTTGGGTACACCGGCGGGTGAGCAGATAGGTCGTGCCGGGGACGATGCGACGCGGCCAGGTCATCGTGGGTTCCTCCTACAGCCAGCGGAAGGCTGGCTTCAGAGGGGTGATGACGAGTTGAAGGGGCGCGTGACGGACTATTTTCAGGCGCCGAAGTTCGGCTCAATGATTCCAGGCTCTTTCATGACCCTGGGTCGGGGGCATCGGGGTCGGGGGCATCGGGGGCATCTGATGTCGTCCGTGGGGTGACGGGGTGACGGGGAAGGCGCGACCAGCCTTCCGCAGTGGTCGTCCTGACCGATGGTTCTGTACACACTGGACCATGGGAGCGCGCTCAGGGGCATCCCGCAGCCGGGGTAGCGCCATTGAGGTGGCCGCAGCAGGAGGTGACCGTGGCACCGTCAACAATCGTTAAGTCAGGGCAAGTGGCCCCGGTCCATGTGACGTCGGTGAGGTCCGCGTTGGTGAAGTTCGCGAAGTAAAGAAACATGTTGGTGAGGTCCGCGTTGTTTAAGTTTGCGCCGGTGAGGTCCGCGCCAGGCCCGACCAAGTAGCCCTCGATGAGGCGCCAATCTGTGGGAAGCACGGCGGGGGTTCCGGTGATATTCCCCGATTTGACGAAACTGAGGTTCGCATCGGTGAATTCCGCACCGGTTAAGTTTGTGTCGGTGAGGACCGCATAGCTGAGGTCCGCGTTGGTAAAGTTTGCGCCGGTGAGGTCCGCGCCAGGCCCGACCAAGTAGCCCTCGATGAGGC
>JBMYRH010000077.1:0-1798 GCA_049602155.1 Myxococcota bacterium
TGTCCTCGCTGTTAAAGCACCCGTCGCCGTCCAGGTCTTGGTCAGCGGCCTGGGCTTGTGGGCTCTCGGGGCAGGCGTCGTCGTCGTTTAAGACGCCGTCGCCGTCGATGTCGTCAGAGACGAAGGGGTTATCGTCGCAGGCGTCGCCGAGGCCGTCCCCGTCACTGTCGAACTGGCTCGGGTTGGCGACCTCCGGGCAGTTGTCCTCGCAGACGGGCTTGTTGTCGCCGTCGACGTACTCCGGTTCGTCGACGCAGGGATCTTCGATGTCTCCATCGCCATCAGTGTCGCAGTCCAGGAAGCCATCGCTGTCTTTGTCGTTGACCGAGAGCGTCGGGCAGGGGTCACAGGCGTCGCCTTGGCCGTCACCGTCAGTGTCGAGCTGCACGCCCTCGTCATCGGCTGGGTTCGGGGTGTTCGGGCAGTTGTCGAGGTCATCGTTGACGCCGTCACCGTCATCGTCCTCGTCGACGTCGTTGTCCACGCCGTCATTGTCGGCGTCGTTATCGCAGGCGTCGCCGCCACCATACGCATCTGTGCCATAGGCCGTGGCCGCGGCGTCGCCGTCGCTGTCGAGCTGGTCGGGGTTGTGATGTTCTGGGCAGTTGTCGATGACGCACTCAGCGTCCTCGGATGGGTCGCACTGAGAGGGGAAGCAGTTGAAGACGCCGTCGCCGTCGGGGTCGTTCTCAGCCGAGACGCAGGGGTCACAGGGGTCGCCGAGCCCGTCACCGTCCTTATCCGGCTGCTCCTCGCTATCGTCGACGGGGTTAGCGATGAGCGGGCAGTTATCGACCAGCTGACAGACGTTATCGCCGTCGGGGTCGTCCTCGGATTGATCGGGGAGGTAGCTGCACCAGTCGCAGCTGTCTTTAACGCCGTCGCCGTCGCTGTCGGGCTCATCGGTCACGCAGGCGAGGACCTCCATCGTGACGCCATCGACCTCAGAGAAGACGCATTCGGTCTCTTCGTTGTTCACGCTCACGCCGAGCTCATCACAGGGGGCACCACAGCAGCAGCCGATGTTGTAGAGCGCCGCTTTGTCCTCGGGCGGGGGCAGGTCAGGGTTGTCCTTCTGGTCAACGAGGCAGTCCGGGGTGCCGTCCGTGTCGACGAGGTTCGACTCCACCGCGTCGATGAAGTCATCGCCGTCCTCGTTAAGCGGGTTCGCGATGTCGGTGCCCACCTCGATCTTGTCCGGGAGACCGTCGCCGTCGGTGTCGGCGCTCAGGGGGTCGGTCCCCAGCTGGCCCTCAATGGCGTTGGTGAGCCCGTCGTTATCGTCATCACGCGCGGGGTCTAGGCACTGGGATTCGTAACAGAGGCTGTCAGCGCACTCGCTGCTCGCGCTGCAAGCTTCGCCAGCTGTCCGAGGCACAAAGGGCTCTGCAGAGCAGCCCCAAAGGGTCGCCCCTAGCCATATGACCAACCCGACACAGATCAACCGGCGTACGTCGCTCATATCCCTCTCCTGCCCGACGACTATTCCCTATGCCCCGAGGCTATCCCTCCCGAACGTTGGGTTCAATAGCACACTGGCGGCTCTGAAATCCTTGAGCGGGCTGAGGAGCAGCCGCTGGGGGACGAAGCCCATGTTATGCGCTCTTTTGAGGGCGGTAATTCGTCACCCCACAAGGGGCGCGCGCGCAGGGCAGACGCTGTCACGGCCATCCTCACCCACCTGGGCCTGGACACCGACGACGCCGGTCCAAGGCCTCCGCCGAGTCAGCTGGACCTCATCTAGCCATCGCAACAGGTCGTCTCCCGAGGTCCCGACGACCGCCTCGTGTGCCACGCC
>JBMYRH010000078.1:0-1505 GCA_049602155.1 Myxococcota bacterium
AGCCCGAGCCAAAGCCCGAGCCAAAGCCCGAGCCAAAGCCCGAGCCAAAGCCCGAGCCAAAGCCCGAACCAAAGCCCAAGCCGATGACTCAGAATGGACTCTTCTCTGTTCAGATCACGACGAAACCGTCAGGGGCAATCGTCAAGACCGATGACAAGAAGTTTGGAAAGTCACCGTGCACCGTGACCTGGGAGCCAGGTACAAGTCCACCGCTCATCAAGCTCATGAAGTTCATGTCGCCCACGATGTACTACGGCGGCCGAATACAGCTGAAAGAGTCCGACGCGGGCGGCACCCGTCACAAGAAGCTGAGACGGATCGGTAAATAATCCGGCTGCCAGCGACGGCGCTGCGCTCGGACGCGAGCGCGGCGCCAACCATACATCTGCTGGCGCTGGTGAACCCCAGGTAACCTTCACGAGCGCAAGCGACGCTTAGCGACTGGTTCGGCCAGGTCGGACGACGACTGCTGTGATGTTGTCATGTCCACCCGCATCCCACGCAGCATCACAGAGCGCCTCGGCGGCCAATGCATCGTCGTCTGAGAAGCGATGTAGCACAGCTGCAATCTCTTCGGGGGACACCAAATCCGTCAGACCATCGGTGCAGAACACGTAGCGGTCTCCTGGAGCATGACTGTAGAAATCACAGTCGACCTCCACTTCCGGCAAGTGACCCACACCCCGCGTCAACACGTTGCGCAGCTTAAAGGTGCGGGCATCGTCAGGCGTCAGCACCCCGGCGGCCAGGTACGAATTCACCAGCGAGTGGTCTTGAGTGAGCTGCTGGAGCTCTCCGCCTCGCAACCTCAACGCACGAGAATCGCCGACGTGCGCAATGTGAACGCCGCCCTCCACGAAGGCTCCAGCCACGACAGTCGTCGCCGTCTTACCCGCTGCGAAGAGCGAATGAATCGCGCGGTTTGCAGCGGCGATGCCACGAGTCAGCCAGCCGTCCTCACCGTCCTCTTTCGAGGTCCCTCGCATGCCCTCATCGTAGCGGTTCTGAATCGTCTCAACCGCCATGCGGCTCGCGATATCGCCCCGCTCACCGCCGCCGACACCGTCCGCGACAACCACTAAGCCAAGGAAGGCATCAATGCAGTATGCGTCTTCGTTGATCTCACGGACACGACCGCTGTCCGTCGCGCCATCTCCGCTGAGGAGAAAGGGAGCCAGGGGCTCTCGAGCGAAACAAGTATCGAGTTCAAGTGCTGTAGACATCGGTGCCTCCTGTCAGGGCCAAATGACCTCAAGGACGTGCTGACACCTTAGTTATGCAAAGAGCGGGCCATCCTGCCACCCAACAAGACATGTTGAATTACAGCCGCTTGCGAGCAATCCCAGCCGTGGTGAAGGTGGGGTCATCACACCCCTCCCCTGCCTCGACTCGTCGAGCTCCTGACAGAGGAGGCTGAATTAAAAAAGCCGGCGACTCTGAATCAGAGTCACCGGCTAGGCCGTCGGGATGCTGCCACCGGGACAGGGGCTAGCATCACGCTAGGT
>JBMYRH010000079.1:0-1119 GCA_049602155.1 Myxococcota bacterium
GCCATCGCAACAGGTCGTCTCCCGAGGTCCCGACGACCGCCTCGTGTGCCACGCCGCGTTCATCTCTCGGGCGCAGCTCGGCTGTACCAGCAATCGATTCGAAGTCCCCGACCCAGGGTCACGAAGCGGCTTTCACCCCGAGTGTGCTGGTTTTCGCCTCGTTTGAGCTCTCCCAAGGTTTGATCACACTGGAACAAGTCACGGGCTGCCGCGAACTGCTGTCGGAAGGGCGGTTTTTCGTGATGCACTCTTGATGCACTAGCAGGCAAATATGGCCGGCTTTTGGCGACAGGGCCCAACAGGCGATGCGCTTTAAGTGTCTGGTTTTGATTGCCTTGTTCTGTTGTGGCGTGTCGTCGGCAGTCGCGCTTCGAGGACTGGAAAGCCCCGTGTCGGCGGTTCAAGCCCGCCCCTGGCGACCACTGAAAGCCTTTGTGAAAACGGGGGCTTTTGTCGTTTTGGGGGCTGGCGTCTGGCTGGGCTGATAAGAGGCTTGCGCCACTTTTGCGCCACTAGCTGGCCACCGAGCACGGCAGCACACGACACATTCTCCGCTCGGCGGCTCAAACCCACGCGAGGTGGCGCGATAATGGCGCGTATCCTGGCTGGCTTGGTTACAAGCTGTTGCACCCACCCCCGAAGCCATCGCCGGACACATCTAGGGGCGCACGCTTTCCCGGTCCAAAGAGCGGAGGTTCAGAGGGGTGACGTGAGAGGCTGAGCCTGCGCCGAGGGCGGCTCGTACAGCGCGACGCTTCGACCTCCCTGCGTCAGGGTTCGAGACGCTTGAACCCGAGGGCATTCAAGGGCTATCCTGCCGACGGCCGGCGGGTAGCGACCGGCACCTGGGTCGGTTCATGAGGGCGAGCATGCGCAACGCATCCAAAGAACTACGTCCAGATGGGCAACAGCGACCTGCCGAGGGCGCGACGACGACGACGGCGCCTTCCGCGAGGTCTGCGGACATCAAGGAGCAGCTGCGCGGCGAGCCCTTCGACGTTCAGACGAAGATGTTGTCGCCGGTTCAGCGGCGCGGAGAGGGCGGTGCGCCCGCCGAGTCCATCCACGCGATCGCCGAGCGCGGGGTCAGCGGTGCGGGGAGCACCTTGCCACACCTGG
>JBMYRH010000080.1:0-821 GCA_049602155.1 Myxococcota bacterium
TGTGACCTGCCAAGCCGCCTGATTTCGCGGCGTCGTCTGTTCCCAATCGAGCCCTGGCACAACCTCGCGCGATGTGGCTCCCAGCCTTGGGGGTATGGGGGACGTGTGCCCAGCGATGGTCCTTCCGCCGGGCTTCACGCCGTTGAGATGACGCTCAGAATACGTCCCTGGGTCGGGGAGTTGTCCATGGCGTCAAACGCCAGCGACGCGACGCGCGCCCTAAGAGCCACGAACTGAGGCGTGGTCGCCACCCGACTGTGGCGAGCCGGGACCGGACGCGTCGACTCAGAGCACTGGAGCGACTACGGCGCTTTCGTGACGCCTACCGAGCGGCCTTTGAGCGTTGGCGTAAGCGCTCAGGTCCCGTGAGCTTCCCAGAGGGGACCTACAAGATGCGGGGCTATCCAGGTGTGATGGGAGACCGGGCACCACCTGTGACCTGCCAAGCCGCCTGATTTCGCGGCGTCGTCTGTTCCTCATCTACCCCTAGCAAAGATCGGCGTGATTTGGCTCCCAACCGTGGGGGTATGGGGGCGGTGTATTTTGAGGTTCATCTGCGATCGGATGTTATCGCCCGCTCAATGGGTTCAGAAGTCGTCCCTGGGTCGGGACTTTGTCGAAGCTCACTGCCAAGCTGGGCTCTGGCGGCGAACCAGCGGGCAAGGGGTTCGTCCGCATCGAACCCGGGACCTTCACGATGGGCTCGCCGTCGTCCGAGTCGGGTCACCTGGATAGAGAAGGCCCGACGCGTCGCGTGACCATCAGCCGGGCGTTTGCGCTGCAGGCGACCGAGGTGACCCAAGGTCAGTGGAAGGCGCTGA
>JBMYRH010000081.1:0-305 GCA_049602155.1 Myxococcota bacterium
ACACGGCTGTGGTCCTCGGCGAAAAAAGTGTGGTCTCCAGCAGAGCTGGCTCTGGACGATGCAGATCTTCGTCAAGACGCTGACGGGCATGCACCTCACGCTGGAGGTCGAAGGCTCGGACACGATCGAGCAGCTCAAGGCCAAGATCCAGGACAAGGAGGGCATCCCTCCCGATCAGCAGCGCCTCATCTTCGCGGGCAAGCAGCTCGAGGACGGCCTCACGCTGAACGACTACAACATCCAGAAGGAGAGCATGCTTCACCTCGTCCTCCGACTGCGAGGCAATGGTGACATGCTCAGTAACC
>JBMYRH010000081.1:315-684 GCA_049602155.1 Myxococcota bacterium
CATGCTCGCGGATTACAACATCCAGAAGGAGTCCACTCTGCACCTGATGCTGCGGCTGCGTGGTGGGATGCCGAAGAAGGGCAAAGGCAAGGGCAAGGGCAAGGGCAAGGGCAAGGGCAAAGGCAAGAAGGGCGCTGAGCCAGAGGTCCCTCCGAAAGACCCACTGAAGGAGATCAAGCGATTTGCGGAGACCTACGACGTCGCGTGCCGGTCCTACGCTGTCGCGCCGCTGGAGTCAGTGCTCGATCAGATCAAGAAGTGGAAGTTGCCGAACGAGGATGGCGAGGTCGTACTGTCGCCGCATTTCGTGTGTGCTGACCCGCGGCTCGACGCACTGGCAACGAAGGCCATCGCGGAGACTCTCCAAGA
>JBMYRH010000082.1:0-600 GCA_049602155.1 Myxococcota bacterium
AGGCCGCCGCGAAGAAGGCGACACCCGCCAAGAAGGCCGCCGCGAAGAAGGCGACTCCCGCCAAGAAGGCCCCTGCAGCAAAGCCGGCAGCCAAGGTGGAGCAAGCCCCACAGGCGTCGGCGACCCCGACGGCGTCGATCGTGATCCCGGTCTACAACGAAGAGGCACTGCTCACGAGCGCCATCAACGACCTGGTCGTGAACTTGGGCGACCGGCTCCCAGATCTGAATTACGAGATCATCATCACAGAGAATGGCTCGGTCGATGACACCCTGGAGCTCGCCTACAAGCTTGAGCGTAAGTACGACGTCGTCCGCACCCTTCACAGCCCCGAGCCCAACTACGGTCGAGCCTTGAGGCGCGGCATCCTCGCGGCGCGTGGCACTTGGGTCCTATGTGATGAGATCGACATCTGTGACGTCGACTTTCAGTCGCGCGCTCTTGAGATCCTGACCGCCGATCAAGCGGACATGGTCGTCGGCTCAAAGGCGCACCGCGACGCACAAGACCAGCGCCCAGTCATGCGGCGGACGGCCACGATGGTCCTCAACGGCATGCTCCGCGTCGCCCTTGGGTTCCGTGGCACCGACACACACGGCT
>JBMYRH010000083.1:0-596 GCA_049602155.1 Myxococcota bacterium
TAATGATTCATCATCAAAAAGTTACCACTCGCACCGGGTGGCCATATCCATAATTCTTTTACTTGTTTCTTCACAGTCTGTAATCTGCCCAAAGTATATCTTTTATGTTTTCGTATTCTTGTTGTTCTTTATCACTTAAACCAATTAACTTCTTTTTATGTTTTAGTTCGTTATGAAGTTTAACTAGTTCTTGTTCCGTTAATTTTTCTACTTTATTCTCTATCATATATTTCCTGGTAGGCGATGGAAGACTCGAACTTCCGACCCCTGCGTTATCAACACAGTGCTCTAACCAACTGAGCTAATCGCCCAAGTTATGGTGGGTAATGCTGGACTCGAACCAACGACCCCCTCGGTGTAAACGAGGTGCTCTACCAACTGAGCTAATCACCCATTGTTGGTGGAGGATAGCGGGATCGAACCGCTGACCTCCTGAATGCAAATCAGGCGCTCTCCCGGCTGAGCTAATCCCCCACAATAAGTAAGCCGATAACCCGGATTCTGTTTAAACTATCATTTACCTTTGCGTCCTACCCGTTGCCTCGGCAGTTATTGACAACCTATTTGGACTTGCACATATCTGCCTGTGTCCGGAG
>JBMYRH010000084.1:0-557 GCA_049602155.1 Myxococcota bacterium
GCCGGCCGGGCTGGAATGCCATGGTGAAGTTGAAGCTTACGGACAACACCTTCTCCGGTCGCTTCAAGTGGAAGCTGCAGTTCATCGATCACGACATTGAGGGGAGCTATAACCCCCAGACCCATGAGGTCCGCATCGTGATCGGTGGCAACAAGTGGTTCGCCATGGAGAAGCTCACGCTGGTCGGCACCATCACCCCGGCAGGCTGATAGAGAGCGGCTCATGGAAGGCTAACGCGAGCCTCTTGGCACCCATGCTTCATACCCGGGCTAGAGCGTTTGTTTTTCCTAGGGGCCTTGTTTTTCCTAGAGGCCCTCCTCCTTTTGAGATAGCCTCTGCCGACCAAGGAGTTGTTTCTTGAGTGATATCAACGCATTAAGCTCTTTTCTGCAGCCGCCAACCAATCAGGTGGACCTGGTTCACACCCTGGCGAGCTTCGCGGTGTGCATCGTGATGTCGTTTGTCCTCAGGCAATTCTACCTGAGGCGCTCATTCTCCTTGTCTGGCAAGCATCACATCGGGGCGATCTTGCCGGTGCTGTCCGCGGTGGTCTTCAT
>JBMYRH010000085.1:0-553 GCA_049602155.1 Myxococcota bacterium
TTGAATTGTGCAATTGTTGGATCACAAAGCAGAAAATGGATATTGAAGGATATTGGAGAACTGTTTGGTGTTACTAGAATGAGAATATGCCAGATAGAGAAAGAAGTTATCGTAAAGCTAAATAAACTTATCAAGATAAATTAGGAAATAAAAAAGCCCCCGTAAAGGGGGCTTAGGCTAACTTCAACTGGTTTATAAAATCATTTTCTATATTCAATGTTTACTATTTAGCCATATGGCGCACCTAATAGGATTCGAACCTATGACCTACCGCTTAGGAGGCGGTTGCTCTATCCAGCTGAGCTATAGGTGCAATTAAATCAATTTTTCTTCAAGCCAGGAATGTCATCAAACCAGTATACATGTTTTGCAAACATATCCTGAAAAAACTCAAGCATTTCAGTGTTAACATTTGCGTACAAACCTTGTTTGATCAATTCCGGATCGATCCATTCATACTCACCTTCGAATGCATGACTTGGAGAACCTACTTTTCGCACCGGATAGCAAAGATAAATTTCAACTTCATATTCACCCTTTGTGTCAATTAGTC
>JBMYRH010000086.1:0-221 GCA_049602155.1 Myxococcota bacterium
GTGGTTATAAGTGTATAGGCGCTAATTACCGCAAGAGGAGCCAAGAATGAATCCTTTTCTGTTTAATTTTTTATTGGACCGTCGAGTTTTTGGTGGTGGTGACACGAGTTCTGGTGGTGGTAGTGACGGCGGTAGTGATGGTGGAGACACGACTGAGACGATTGAGTCTGGTGATACGTTAAGTGAGATTGCGGCGGAGAACGGGGTTACTGTTGAGGATT
>JBMYRH010000086.1:231-522 GCA_049602155.1 Myxococcota bacterium
TTGTTGGATGCGAATCCGGGGATTACGGATGCGGATGTAATTTACGCTGGGGATTCTATTACTATACCGAGCAGTGGATCTGGGGGCACGGGTTCTGGTAGCGGCAGTGGATCGGGATCGGGATCGGGATCGGGATCGGGATCGGGCTCTGGGACCACGGGCGGTGGTCCTGTGAACATTAATTACACGGTATCGTCTGGAGATACGTTGAGTGAGTTAGCGGTTGCTAACAACACGACGATTGCTGCGATTGCGGCGGCTAATGGTATTTCGATGTCGGATGTTAACGAC
>JBMYRH010000087.1:0-503 GCA_049602155.1 Myxococcota bacterium
TCACCTGTCTCGATGACGCAGACGTCGTCTGTGCAGGGGTTGCCGTCGTCACAGTCCTTCTTGCCGCCCGCCTTGCAGACGCCACCGACGCACTTGTCGCCGGCGCTGCACGGGTCGCCGTCGTCGCACAGGCCCGTGACCGAGGTGAAGGTGCAGCCCGCCGGCAGCCCCGCCGCTGGGTTGCTGTCGCAGGTGTCGAGGGTGCACGGGTTGCTGTCGTCGCAGTCCTTTGGGCCGCCCGCTTCACATTTGCCGTCCTTGCAGGCGTCCCCGGCGGTGCAAGGATCTCCGTCGGAGCAGGAGTCGGTGTTGGGCGTGTTGGCGCAGCCGTCCTTGAGCGTGCAGGTGTCGGTCGTGCAGGGGTTGTCATCGTCGCAGTCTGGGCCATCACCCTTGCAGGCGCCGTCGACGCAGGCGTCGTTCTCGGTGCAGGGGTTGTCGTCGTCACAGGCGCCGGTGAGGGGCGTGTTCACGCAGCCCCCCTGGGCCGAGTCACAGCTGTC
>JBMYRH010000088.1:0-502 GCA_049602155.1 Myxococcota bacterium
GTCGACAACCGAGGCCGCTGTGAGCAGACGTACACTGTCACGGAGCTCCCGTCGGTGCCCCCCATCGTGATTGCAGAGGGGCAGATGGATGGCACGACCTTGACCGTCTTGGGGGCAACCTGGGATGCCGACCTGTGGCAGGGCTACCTGCTCACCCCCAACCGAGGCCAGGGTGAGGCGACGCTCGCAGACAACGTGGCCTTCACCGTCGCGGGTAACACGCATGACACGCTGACCCTCGCTGATGGCGCCTTTGACGCCGTCAGCTCGGTCGGTGACACCCTTGGGAGCCTCTTCGTGTTTCGCGACGTCGTGATCGCCGGCGGCGCTAAGGTCCAGACGGGAGGTGATGTGTGGGTCAACGGCGCGGATGCGCAGATGACGATGGCGAGCGCGAGCACCTTTGAGGGGCGTGTCCTTGAGGTCGCCAATGGCTCTGGCGGGCTACTGACTATCGACCACGGTGAGCTCATGCTCGGTGATGGAGGTCTCCTCCTGAACG
>JBMYRH010000089.1:0-502 GCA_049602155.1 Myxococcota bacterium
CACCTCAAAGGCCACGCCGACCACATGCACGTGCGCCTGCGCTGCCTAGATAAGAGCTGCGGCCTCTCCGCCCCACTGCGTGAGCGCGTCGCGAGCGCCGCGGCGGCCCGACGAGTCAGAGGCGGGCGCGAGAGCCACGTTGGTCGGCTGGCGGGGCGCCCACACACCCGGCAGAAGAAACGGAGACGCTTTCACTGATACGCGCCGCTTTTCGCGCTCCGCCATCTTGACACCGTCGTTGGACAGCGCGATGGTTGGCGTCTGCTGCGACCTTGCAGCGGCGCCGGAGTGGCGGAATTGGTAGACGCGACGGATTCAAAATCCGTTGGGCTTTGCTCGTGAGGGTTCGAGTCCCTCCTCCGGTACCCACTGAATTAGAGAACGCGAGAGATGGGTGAGTACGGTGTGCACTGAGCAACCTACACACCGGCTAATGCACCGCATCTCTGCGCTCGCAGCGATGGTAACTAGCCTCGCCATCGTCACGCCAACTGCCGCGATT